>CAVRKB010000009.1:0-883467 GCA_963721545.1 uncultured Chloroflexia bacterium | reverse complement strand
GAATCATACGGGCCGCCACACGTCCCGTCAATCCGAAACAACGCCTCATGCCACAAGGCGCCGCCCGCGCCAGTCAGCCGGGCCAGGCCTTCACTCGATCGTGGGACGGTCAGGTAGTCGTGGCGGTCGACGAGCTCGTCGACGGGACCGACCAGCGCGATCTCCGCGGAGAGTGGCAGGTCGACCGACCGACCGACCGACGAACAGCCGGACCGTGCCCGGCTCGACGACCCGGCGGTAGTCGACGGCGACGTACGCGAGCTGCTCGGTCGAGAGGCGGAACGCGACCGTCCGGCACTCGCCCGCAGCGAGATGGACGCGCTGGAACCCGCGCAGCTCGAGGACCGGCCGCGCCACCGACGCCTCTTCGTCGCGGACGTAGAGCTGGACGACCTCGTCGCCGGCGCGCGACCCGGTGTTCGTGACCTCGACCTGGACCGTGACCGCGTCGCCCGCCGTCTCGAGAAGGCTCTGTCGACCCGCAGGTGATCGATCGTGAACGTCGTGTACGACCGGCCGTGCCCGAACGGCCACAGCGGCGTCGACGGGCCGTCCACGTAGTCGACCTTCCAGTTGCGACTTGCCGCCCGTCGGGTGGTGGCGGTACGTCAGCGGCACCTGGCCCACGTGCCGCGGGAACGTGACCGGCAGCCTCCCGCCGGGATCGCGTCGCCGGCGAGGACCTCGGCGATGGCCGCCGGCCCGGCCTCGCCCGGGCACCCACGCCAGCAGCACGGCCGCGCAGTGCTCGGCCGCCCACTCGATCGCGAGCGGCCGGCCGCTCACGACCACGAGGACGACCGGCGTCCCGGTCGCGACGACGGCCTCGAGCAGCTCCTGCTGGCGGCCGAGGAGCCCGAGCTCGCGCCGGTCGCGGGACTCGCCCGTGGTGGCGTCGTCGGTCAGGCCGGACCGCTCGCCGAGCACGACGATCGCGACGTCGGCGTCGCGCGCGGCGCGCGACGGCCTCGGCGATCTCCGCGTCGGTCCCGTCCCGAAGGCCCGTCCCGCGGGCGTGGACGATCGCGGTCCGGGCCGAATCGCGCCAGCAGAGCCGCCGAGGATCGTCGGCAGGCCGGCCAGCTCGTCGGCGCGGGTCGATGACGCTCGCTCGACGGGAACCCGAACGGGTTGCGCCTGGTGGCGCAGCTCGGCAAGCGTCTCGATGTGCAGCAGGTGGGCGTAGTCGCCGAGCAGGTCGCGGGCGCTGTCGGCGATCGGACCGATGACGGCGATGCGGCCGGCCGTCCGGCGCGAGCGGCAGGATGCCGTCGTTCTCGACGAGCACCAGCGATCGCCGGGCGAGCTCGCGAGCCAGCGCCGGCTCGTCGGCGTCGATCGCAGCGAGTCGTCGCCGGCGTCGGCGGATCCACGAACGGCCGCTCGAACAGCCCGAGCCGGAACTTCAGCCGCAGCGTCCGCTCGACGGCGAGATCGACGTCGCCAGGTCGACCCGGCCGTCGTCGATGGCCGCCCGCAGGGGCTCGCCGTACGCGGCCGTCGTCGGCAGCTCGCTGTCCATGCCCGCCCGCAGCGCCATCGCCGCCGCCGTCCCGAGGTCGCACGTCAGGCGGTGCTCGCCGACAAGCATCTCGACCGCCGTGTAGTCGGAGGCGACGATGCCGTCGAACCCCCACTCGTCGCGGAGGATCGTCGTCAGCAGCTCCCGCGACGCGTGGCATGGCACGCCGTCGACGTCGCAGTACGCCGGCATGACGCTGGCGATCCCGGCACTCGCGGACCGCGGCCTCGAACGGCAGCAGCTGCTCGTCGCGCAGCTCGCGCGGCCCGACGTGGGCCGGCGCCTGGTTCAGGCCGCCCTCGGCGAGGCCGTGGCCCACGAAGTGCTTGGCCGTCGCGGCGACGCCGTCCGCGAGGTCGGCGCCCTGGAGGCCGCGGACGTACGCGCAGCCCAGCGCCGCCGCGAGGTACGGGTCCTCGCCGTAGGTCTCCTCGACCCGGCCCCAGCGCGGATCGCGCGTGATGTCGAGGACCGGCGCCAGCGCGACGCTGGCACCGATCGCCCGCATCCGCCGCCGGATCGTCGCCGGCGATCGCCTCGACGAGGTCCGGGTCGAACGTCGCCGCGGCCCCGATCGACTGCTGGAACGACGGCGCCTCGCGGGCGAGCAGGCCGTGGAGCGTCTCCTCGTGGAGGATCGCCGGGATCCCGAGCCGCGTCTCCTCGACGAGGAACCGCTGGATCTCGTTGCCGGTCTCGCGCTGCCTCGATCGGGCCGAGGTTCGTCGCGCCGGCCACCCGGCTGACCTGGCCGATGCCGTTCGCGAGCCGCTCCCGCACGAGCGCGGGGTCGAGCTCGGTCTCGCTCCGGACCAGCTCGAACGACCACAGCGACCCGAGCTGCGCCAGCTTCTCGTCCAGCGTCATCCGCGCCGAGCAGGTCGGCGACGCGCGCGTCGATGGGCAGGCTGGCGTCGCGGTAGCTCGCGTCGATCGTCGTCATCAGCCCTTCACCGCCCGCTCGTCAGGCCGCTGACGATGTGCCGCTCGGCGACCGCGTAGAAGACGATCGCCGGGATGAGCGTCACCACCGTGAAGGCCAGGACGCGGGCCTTGTCCGAGGTGTACTCGGTCGAGAAGTTCATCACGCCGAGCGGCAGCGTCCACTGGTCGGCGCCGTTGAGGATGACCAGCGGCAGCAAGAAGGCGTTCCACGTCGAGACGATGGCGAGCACGCTCACGGTCGCGAGCGCCGGCCGGGCCAGCGGCAGCAGGATCCGCCAGAAGAACCCGAACGTGCCGCAGCCGTCGATCCGGGCGGCGTCCTCGAGCTCGACCGGGATGCTCCGGAAGAACGGCCGCAGGATGACGATCGTGAGCGGCAGGGCGAACGCGGCCTGGGGCAGCGCAACGCCGAGGAAGTTGCCCGGACAGCCCCAGCTGGCGGACGAGGATGTACAGCGGCAGGATCGCGACGGCCGAGGGGAACAGCAGGCCGAACACGAACAGCGTGTAGAGCGCTTCGCGGCCGCGGAACGCGCATCCGGGCGAAGGCGAACGCCGCCGCCGAGGCGAGGGCCACCGTCAGGACCACCGCGATGGTCGCGACGATGACGCTGTTGAGCGCCTGCCGCCAGAAGGTCGCGGCGTACTCGCCGAAGAGGACGTCCGTGTAGTTCGTGAAGACCCAGTCGTTCGGCAGGATGGTTCCCGGATTCGCGGCGAGCTCGCCGTTCGTCTTGAACCCGCCGAGGACGGCGTAGACGAGCGGGAACAGGATGGCGATCGCGACGACGACGAGGACGCCGAGGCCGCGATGCGCGTCAGGCGGGCCGTCGCCTGCGCGCGGCCCGCGCCGCGCCCCGGCGGCGACGGCCGACTCCGTGGTCCTGGAGGCAGACGTCGTCATCGGATCACCCGCTGTACGCCGTGAGGGCGCCCTCGGTGTCGCGTCGCAGGACGAAGCGCTGGTAGAGCAGCGCGACGACGAGGCAGAACAGGAACAGGATGACCGCCAGCGCGCTGCCGTAGCCGATCTGGTTGCTGCGGAACCCGGCCTTGAACATCGCGATCGCCATCGTGCTCGAGGCGTTCACCGGTCCGCCGGCGGTCATCACCCAGACCATGTCGAACAGCTGGAGCGCGCCGATCATCGAGAGGAAGACCGACACCCGGATCGTGGGTCCGAGCAGCGGCAGCGTGACGTAGCGGAATGACTGGCGGCGGTCGGCGCCGTCGATCAGCGCGGCCTCTTCGAGCTCGCGGGGGATCCCCTGGAGGCCCGCCAGCATGAGGATCATGTGGAAGCCGAAGTACTTCCACGAGATGATCACGAACAGCGTGATCATCACGAGCGTCGAGTCGCCCAGCCAGTCCTGGACGAGTCCCTCCGAGCCCGACCGCCGTCGAGCGCGAGTCGACGACCGAGTCCGGCTGGAGCATCAGCGTGAAGACGATGCCGGTCACGGCCTCCGACAGGACGTACGGCAGGAAGAACAGCAGCCGGAAGATGGCCCGACCCCGGAAGCGCCGATTGAGCAGCACCGCCAGCGCCAGGCAGAACGGGATCTGGATGAACAGCGACAGCACGACGATCAGCAGGTTGTTGCCGACCGCGGTCATGAACGCCTTGTTGCCGAACGCGGTGACGTAGTTCTGGAGGCCGATGAAGTCGGTCAGCGGCGAGAGGCCGTTCCACTTGTACAGGCTGTAGTGCGTCGCCTGGAGGATCGGCAGGATGACGAAGACGGCGTACAGGCCAGCGCCGGCAGCAGGAACAGCGCGATCGTGAGCCACTTGGTCGACGCGTCCCGGGCGCCGGCGCGCGGGGCTGCTCATGCCGTCATCGATCGTCCTCGATCAGCCCGGAGGAATCGAGCGGGCCGGCGAAGCCGGCCCGCTGCTCGTTCAGTGGCACAGGGTAGACGCCCGAGCGGGCCCGTTACTGGGTTGCCGCGGCGTCGGTCATGCCTGGCAGACCTTCGCCGGATCGGACGCACCGAGGAACAGGGCGATCGTCGCGTCGTTGATCGCCTGGCCGAGGGCCGGCGGACGTGGCCTGGTCGAGGTAGAGCTGCATGAAGGTGGCCTCGCCGCGACCGGCGAGGACGGCCTGGAGGTTCGGGTCCGTGACGGAGCTCTCCGGTGCCGACGACCGTGGACAGGCCGACGTTGTCGGTGTTCAGCTTGTTGCCGACGTCGACGCTGCTGAAGAACTTGAGGAAGTCGATCGCCTCGGGCGGCGCGTTGGCCCGACGGCGATCCCGTTGCCGCCGCCGACACCGTCGGTGGCCGCGCCGGCCCCGCCGGCGACGGTCGGGAAGGGGAACCAGCCGAGGTCGTCGCCGAGTCCCTTCTTGTCGGCGCTCTGGTCCATCTGGACCGACGGGCGCCCACTGGCCCATCAGCTCCATGGCCGCCTTGCCGTTGCCGACGGCCGCCGCCTCGGCGTTGTAGTCGGCCGACGTGTAGCCCTCCTGGTACGGGTCGAGGGCGTTGAGCTCCAGGACCTCCTCGCCGGCCTTGGTGCAGGCGTCGGTGTTCCAGTCACCGCTCTGGATCATCTCCGAGAGCGCCTCGCCGCCACCGTTCGCGGAGCACGAGGTAGGTCCACAGGTGCATTGACGGCCACTTGTCCTTGCCGGCGATCGCCAGCGGGTCGATGCCCGCGGCCCTGAGCTTCGTCGACGGCGTCGAGGTACTCGTCCCACGTCGCCGGCGGCGCCGTGATGCCGGCCTCCTCGAAGAGCTCCTTGTTGTACCAGAAGCCGATCATGCCCATGTCCCAGGGCACGCCGTACTGCTTGCCGTTGTACTGGTAGATGCTCATGGCGCCGGGGTTGATCGTGTCCTTCCAGTCCGCGATGTCGGCGGTGATGTCCTTGAGCAGGCCGGCCTCGGCCTGGGCGGCCATGATGCCGCCGCCCCACGACTGGAACAGGTCCGGGTAGTCGGCAGCGGCCGTCGTGGACAGCTTCGTCTTGAACGCCTCGTTCTCGAGGACGGTGAGCTTGATGGTGACGTTCGGGTGCTCCGCCATGTAGGCGTCGGCGACGTCCTGGAAGTCGGTCTTGCCGGGCTCGCCGGTGGTGATGTGCCACCAGTCGACGGTGACGGGCTCGCCGCCGCCTCCCTGCGAGGCCGGCGTGCCGCCCGACGGGGCGGGTGAGCTGCTGCCGCCACACGCGGCGAAGGCGATCGATGCGCTCGCGAGAAGGACCGCGAGCCGAGCACGGGATCTCATTGGCCAAAGCCTCCTCTGGGTACCAGGCGCGTCACGGCGCGGAGCGGGCAAGTGGGCGATGACGTCTCCTCCGATGCGATCATCTGCGCGGCTCGGTCGCGGCCGAGCCAGTCCCACGTAGCGCGATCCCGCCCTCGCCAGGGAGGAGGAGTCTGGCGGGGCGGAATCGGCGGTCGCCTCATTCGATCTTGCCGACTATCGCGGGCGACCGCTCGGTCGCAGGTCTCCTCCTCGAAAGTTGCGGAATGCCCGGCGATACTTTCGGCTCGGCCACTGTAGGGTCGCCGATCCGGGATTGTCAATCCTCTGTTCAAATCGGGGCGCGTCGCGTTGCGGGACGCCAACGTTGGTGGCGAAACTTTCGTTGAGCGACTCGCTACACTGCGCTCGTGACCGCACCGACGGGCACCCGCCCTCCGCCGCTCCGGACCGACGACGATCGCCGATATCGCCGAAGTCGCCGGCGTGTCCGTGCCGACCGTCTCGAAGGTCATCAACGGCCGCTCGGATGTCTCCGCGGAGACCCGTCGCCGGGTCGAGACCGCGATCCGCGAGCACGGCTACCAGCGATCGCCGGGTTCGCGGCCGCGGACGCCGCTCCTCGAGGTGATCTTCCATGAGCTCGAGAGCGAGTGGGCGCTCGAGATCGTCCGCGGCGTCGAGCGGGTGGCCGGGCAGCACCACCTGGCGGTCGTCCTCAGCGAGATGCAGGGCCGGCGGTCGCCGGGCCGCGGCTGGATCGAAGGCGTCCTCGCCCGCCGGCCGACCGGCGTCATCGCCGTCTTCTCGGACCTGAGCGAGTCGATCCGCGGGCAGCTCGCAACGCGCGGCATCCCGTACGTCGTGGTCGACCCGACCGGCGAGCCACTCCACGACACGCCCTCGATCGGCGCGACGAACTGGAACGGCGGCCTGACCGCGACGCGCCACCTGCTCGTCGCTGGGCCACCGGCGGATCGGCGTGATCGGCGGCCCGGAGTGGATCCTCTGCAGCCGGGCCCGCCTCGACGGCTATCGCGCGGCGATGGACGAGGCCGGCGTGCCGATCGACCCCGAGCTGATCAGCCACGGCCGGTTCCACGTCGAGGAAGGCATCGATCGCGGCCGGGCGATGCTCCGCCTCAAGAACCGCCCGACGGCGATCTTCGCCGGCAACGACCTCCAGGCGCTGGGCGTGTACCAGGCCGCCCGCGAGGCGCGCCTCCACATCCCCGAGGACCTCAGCGTCGTCGGATTCGACGACCTGCCGGTCGCCCAGTGGGTCGGCCCGCCGATGACGACCGTCCGCCAGCCGCTGATGGACATGGCGACGGCGGCCGCCGAGATGGTCGTCGCGATGGCCCGCGGCGAGACGCCGGCCCAGACCCGGATCGAGCTCTCGACCGAGCTGGTCGTCCGCGAGAGCACGGCGCCCCCGGCATCCTGACGACCGGGGCCAGGGCCTCATCGGCCCTCAGGCGACCATGACACTCGGCTTGGTTGGCGGTACGCTGCGCCGACGCGGCAAGCCGCCCTCGACCTAACCCGCCGACTCGCTTCAGGAGTCCCACCATGCGCAAGCTTGTCCTCGCGTCCGTTGCGGCCCTGCTCCTCGTCACGCCCGGCAGCGCGGTCGCCGCGACGCCGCTCCCTGAGTCGAACGCAGAGGGCCTCGTCATCCTCCACGACTACTACCCGGGCTACTGGTGGGATCACACCGACCTGACAATCGCCGTTCAGGCCCACCCCGGTGTCGCTCCGGAGATGGACGCAGCCGTCCACGACGCGATCGCCACATGGGACGCCGTCCTCCGGGACCAGTTCGACGGGCTGATCACCCTGACCGACATCACGGACCAGGTCACCGCGAAGCACAAGGCCGACATCGTCGTCCACTTCAACCCGACCGCGGGCGGCACCCAATTCGGCGGGATCGCCCTGTGCGGCGACCACAAGTGCCAGAACGTCATCGTCCGGTCCGAGCTTCCGCCATCGCTGGGCATCGAGACGTACACCCCGTCGCACCTTCGGAATGTCACGCTCCACGAACTCGGCCATGCGCTCGGGCTCGGCCATGCAACGAACCTCCTCGAGAGCACGGACCTGATGGGCTACGGCTGGACTCGGACCAACCTGATCCAGCCCGTGATGTCGCGCTGCGACATGGACGCGCTCCGCTATGTCTGGGCCTGGGCGTTCGAAGGGGTCGATCCGTACGAGCCTCCGGCGAACGGCCCGTTCGCTTGCTGACCCTCGCTCGTCGAGAGTCGTCTGCGAGAAGCCGCTGGCGATGACGGCCGGAGCGGTCGTCCCGGACGATTCGCCGATAACGGATCGCGAGGGCCAGGTGGAGGCACTTCGAGGTGGCGAGGTCGCCGCGGCGATCCGCCGGGAACGGCTGATCGTCGTGCTCCGCCGTGTCGCACCGCAGGAGCGGTTGGTTGCCATCGTCGGCGAGCTTGCCGATGCCGGCGTCCGGGTGTTCGAGGTGACGTTTGACGCACCGACCGCCGCGGCGGACCTGATCGCGTGCCGGGAATCGCTTCGCGGCCGCGTGACCGATCGAGTCCTCCTGGGCGCGGGCACGATCCGGTCGACGGACGCCCTCGAGAGCGCGATCGAGGCGGGCGCCGACTTCGGCGTCAGCCCGATCCTGGACCCCGAGATCCTCGCCGCCGCCCTGGAGCGTGGCCTGCCGTTCGTACCCGGTGCGCTCACCCCGACCGAGATCGACGCCGCGTGGCGGGCCGGGGCCACGTTCGTGAAGGTGTTCCCGGCCTCGTCCGTCGGGCCGAGCCACGTCCGCGAGCTGCGCGGGCCGCTCGGCGAGATCGAGCTGATCCCGACCGGCGGGATCGACGGCCACACGGCCGCGGCGTATCTCGCGGCCGGCGTCGTCGCCGTCGGGATCGGCGGGGCGATCGTCAACGCGTCCCCTGCCGATCGTGCCGGGATCGTGGCCGCCGTCCGGGCCGCCTCATAAACCGGCTCGCGGGCCTCGTCTGCCTGATCACCGGCTCGACCGGGATCGCTGCCGCGTCGGCAGAACGCTTCGCCGACGAAGGCGCGTCGGTGTTCGTCACGTCCCGAACCGAAGCGCACTGCCGCGAGCTGGCGGACCGCATCGCCGCACGCGGCGGTCGCGTCGCGTATCGGCCGGCGGAGCTCACCGATCAGGCCGCGGTCGAGGGCGTCGTCGAGGCGTGCGTCGGGGAGTTCGGCCGGATCGACGGGCTCTTCTCGGTCGCGGGCGGCAGCGGTCGTCGGTTCGGCGACGGCCTGATCGACGAGCTCGACGGCGACGCCTGGGACGCGACGCTCGCGCTCAATCTCCGATCGCAGGCGCTCGTCTGCCGGTCGGTCGTCCGGCAGATGCGGGCCCAGGAACCCAATCAGTCGGGTACGCGCGGCTCGATCCTGCTGATGGGCAGCGTGACGGTCACGGACCCGGTGCCGGAGCTGTTCGGCACCCACGCGTATGCCGCGGCGAAGGGCGCGATCGCGGCGCTGACGACCGCGATGGCCGCCACCTATGTCACCGACGGCATCCGGGTGAACGCGGTCGCCCCGTCGCTGACCCGCACCCCGATGGCGACGCGGGCAGCCAACGACGAGCGGATCCTCGCGTTCGCCCGTCGGAAGCAACCGCTCGCCGGCGAGATGCTCGATCCCGCGGAGGTCGCCCACGCCGCCGTGTACTTCCTGTCCGGCGAGTCCCGAGCGGTCACCGGCCAGGTGCTGAAGATCGACGGTGGCTGGTCGGTCGTGTCCGTCGGGCCGGACGACGCCGGTTGAGCTTCGTCCGGACCGTCCTCGGCGACATCGACCCGTCCGACCTGGGGGTCACGTATGCGCACGAGCACCTCGTCATCGACGGCGGCCGGCCCGTCGAGCTCTGGCCGGACTTCCTGCTCGCCGACGTCGATCGCCTGGCGGCGGAGCTGTCCGACGCTGCGGCAGCCGGGTTGCAGGCCGCGGTCGACGCCATGCCGGCGGACTGCGGGCGGAATCCGGCGAAGCTCGCGGAGCTGTCGCGTCGGACCGGCGTCCGGATCGTCGCCGCGACCGGCCTCCACCACGAGCGGTTCTATACGGCCTCGCATTGGAGCAGCCAGGCGTCCGAAGACGAGCTCGCCGACCTGTTCTCGGCCGACGTGGAGACCGGTATCGACGAGCGCGACTACAGCGGACCGATCGTCCGGCGCACCGCGATCCGGGCCGGCATCGTCAAGATCGCCGGCAGCGACGGAGGCCCGTCGGCCCGCGACCTCCCGATCTTCCGGGCGGCCGCCGCGACGAACCGGCGCACCGGCGTGCCCGTCCACACGCACTGCGAGGCCGGCACGGGCGCCCTCGAGCAGTTGCGCGTCCTGGGCGACGCCGGTGTCCCGCCGGGTCACGTCTCGCTCAGCCACGTCGACAAGGTCGTCGACCGCGGCTACCACCGCGAGCTGCTGTCGACCGGTGCGTTCGCCGTCTACGATCAGGCCTTCCGCTGGGGCGACCGGGACAATGGCACGATCCAGCTCATCGAGTGGGCGCTTGCGGACGGCACCGACGGCCAGCTGATGCTCGGGATGGACGCGGCGCGCCAGGGCTACTACCGCTCGTTTGGAGGGGCGCCGGGCCTGTCGTTCCTGCTCGGTGACTTCACCGACCAGCTGACCGCGCGCGGCATCCCGGCCGAGACCCGCCAGTCGATGTTCGTCACCGCACCCGCCCGGGCGTTCTCGTTTGCAGAGGTAGGTCCATGAGTCACGAAGCGCTCCTGACGAGCGTCGTGGGATCCCACGCCCACCCTGGCTGGTTCGCGGCCGGGATCGACGCCGCCCAGCGGGGCGAGTTCGGTTCGGCCGACCTGGACGAGCTGCTCGCCGACGGCGTCGACCTGGCGATTCGGGACCAGGAGGAGGCCGGGATCGACGTCATCAGCGACGGCGAGATGCGCCGGGCGGGCTTCTTCACGGCCGAGTTCTACAAGCACCTGACCGGCGTCCGGGCGCTCCCATCGGACCGGCTGCTCGGCGCCGGCGGGCACGACCAGCAGCATCGGTTCGAGGTCCTCGAGCCGATTGCCGCCCCGAACGGCCTCGGCGTGGTCGCGGAATACACGGCCGCGCGCGCGCGCACGAGCCGACCGCTCAAGGTCACGCTGCCCGGCCCGTACACGCTGTCGGGGCGGCTTGCGAACGGGGCCAGGCGGGATCTACCAGGACGCGCGTCGCCGCCGCCGAGGCGTTCGTCCCGATCCTCCAGGCGGAGCTCCGAGGCCTCGTCGACGCCGGCGCCGAGATCATCCAGGTCGACGAGCCCTCGCCCGCCATCCATCCCGACGCGCCGGCCGACTTCGCCGGCCTGTTCAACGCCGCGATCTCGCCCGCCCGCGGGCGGGCGCGCCTGGGCGCGCACCTGTGCTTCGGCAACTTCCTCGGCCGGCCCCTTGCGGCGCGCTCGTACCGGCCGATCCGCGACGCGATGCTCCGATTCGAGGTCGACGAGCTCGTCCTCGAATTCGCGAACCGCGAGATGGCCGAGGTCGACGTGCTCCGCGAGCTGACCGACGCGGGCCGCGATGTCGCGGCCGGGGTGATCGACGTGAAGAACTATCACCTCGAGTCGGCCGATGAGGTGGCAGCCCGGATCGACGCGGTCCTCGCGACCGGCGTCCCGCCCGACCGCCTGACGCTCGTCCCGGACTGCGGCTTCAGCCAGACCGCCCGGTGGGCGACCACGGCCAAGCTTCGAGCGCTCGTCGAGGGTCGCGATCTGGTCCGCGGTCGCGCCGAACCATCCCGGAGAGAGGAGATCGTCCACCGATGAAGGCGCACGCCATCACGATGCTCGGGACGGGCCTGATCGGCGATTTCTACACGAACACGCTCCACGGCCAGCGCGGCAGCGACCGGGTCCGCGTCGTGTACTCGCGGAGCCAGGCCCGCGCTGACGCCTTCAAGGAGCGCTGGTCGATCCCCGAGGCGACGACCGACCTCGAGGCCGCGATCAACCATCCCGACACCGACGTCGTCGTCGTCGGCCTGCCCAACTACCTGCACGAGGAGGTCGTCGGCCTCGTCGCGAACGGCCGGCAAGGCGGTGCTCTGCACGAAGCCGCTCGGGCGGAACGCCGAGGAGGCCCGGCGCATGCTGGACGTCGTCGAGCGGGCGGGCGTGTTCGCCGGCTACCTCGAGGACCTCTGCTACACGCCGAAGACGCTCAAGGCGATCGCGTCAGTCCGGGCCGGGGCGATCGGCGACGTGACGTGGGTCCGCTCCCGGGAGACGCATCCGGGTCCCCACTCGGCGTGGTTCTGGGACGGCCGCCTGACCGGCGGCGGCGCGATCATCGACCTGGGCTGTCACTGCATCGAGATCATGCGCAACTTCGTCGGCAAGGCGAACCGCCCGGTCGAGGTCATGTGCCACACGGACACGCTCGTCCACCCGATCGCCGACGAGGACAACGCGATCGCCCTGGTCCGGTTCGAGTCGGGGGCGATCGGCCAGTTCGAGGTCAGCTGGACGTTCCGCGGCGGCATGGACCTGCGCGACGAAGTGGCAGGAACGCACGGCACGATCTGGCTCAACCACTTCCTGCGGACCGGCTTCGAGATGTTCACCGCGGGCGGCGGCGGCGGCTACGTCGCGGAGAAGGCGGAGTCGTCGGCGGGCTGGCTGTTCCCGGTCGGCGACGAGGTCTCGGAGCTCGGCTACACGGACATGTTCAACGACATGTTCCGGGCGCTCGACGAGGGCCGCCAGCCGATGGAGACGTTCTACGACGGCTATGTCGTGAACTCGATCATGGACGCCTGCTATCGATCGGCGCGGTCGCGAACGTGGGAGCCGGTCACGCTCGACTGGCGCGGCGGCGAGACGCCCCGCATCGCCTCGACACCGGAGCTGTTCGATGACCAGGTGGTCATCAAGCGCGAGATCCTGCCGGACGGCCGGCAGAAGCTGATCCTCAAGGACCCCGCGAGCGGCGACTTCACCGACCGGATCGTCGCCGGCCGCTGAGGGTCGCGGCCAGGACGACGAGCCGGCCGCCGCCGAATGGCGACGGCCGGCGAACAGGCGGGCGACCCGGCTAGGGTGCCAGTCGCTGCCAGTCCGGCGGTTCGCTGAGGAGGCCCCAGTCCACGTCGAGCCGTCGCGGATCCGATCGATCGACTGGAGCGAGCCAGGCTTTCCTCGCTCTCGTTCCCGAGGATCAGCACGTCCTTGCCATCCGGGGCGAACGTGTACCAGAAGGGATCGTGAGCTGACCTGCTGCGATGCAGCGGTCCGACCGCACGAGCGTCGGCGCCATCGCCGGCCGCGCTGCTCACCCAGAGCTGATGGTTGATCGCGCCGACGCGTTCGTCCCAGTAGCGCCCGAACACGATCTGCTTGCCATCCGGCGAGAAGATCGGGAAGCCCGAGTGGTTTGGTCCGGTCCCTGGATTTGGGAGGTCCGGAAGGCGAGATCCGAACGGTGTCGGCTTCGCCGGTGTCGATATTCAGGACGTGCGCCTGCACGTGCGATGCCACCTCGGTGTAGGCGAGCAGCCTGCCGTCCGGTGAGACCTGAGCCCCGCTCAGCTCCCCCGCCGCGCCGGCGACGAGGCGACGCGGCGGAGCCGATCCGTCGGCCGGCGCCACGAAGTATCCGAACTGGCCATCCTCGATGCCGGTGAAGATGAGCTCCCGGCCGTCGGGTGGCCGCCAAAGCACCTCCGTGGACGGCATCACGCCGCCGAGGTCCAGCGGCCCGGTCGGCGGCGAGCCGTCGGCCGGCACGATCCACAGCGCCCGGTCGGACTGCTCGCCGGTGATGACCGCGAGCCGGTCGCTCGACGGCGACCAGGCGCCGGACTGGACCAGCTCTGGGCCGAACAACGCGCGCAGCCCGGAGCCGTCGGGGGCGACGAGGAACAGCGTCGCCCGGTCCTCGTCAACCGGGTCGAGCCGGAGGAACGCGATGCGGGTGCCGTCGCGCGAGAAGACCGGACCGACGTCGGCGGCGTCACCGCCGACGAGCAGCTTCTCGGTGCCATCGACCGCGTTGTACACGTAGAGGTCGCCATTGCGGGCCCCGGCGATCACGCCATTCGCTGCCGGGCCGAACGGGTCAGGGACCCGTCGTGACCCCACGAATGCCACGACCGCAGCAAGCAGCACGAGGAGGATCGCCAGGAGTCCGACCGTCCGCCAGGGAACCGAGGGGACGATCGCCCGAGGTTGCGCGAGAACGCCCATTGGAAGCCACCTTTCGGGGAACGTCCACGCGGGGCGCTGCGTCGGACGCATCGCACGATCGAGGACGTCGTCGAAGTAGTCGGGATAGGTCGCGGCACCGAGTTCCTCGAGGAGGCTCTCGAAGCGCTGATCGAAACGGTCGACGGCGCTCATGCCTGGCCTCCCGGGACGGGTGTCGAAGGATCGGCCGTCTCGCCCACGAAGGTCCGCCGGAGCGTGCCCATGGCCCGGTGCAACCGGGACTTGGCGGCGCCCAACGACAGTCCGAGCGAGCTGGCGGCCTCCGGCAACGGCATGCCGAGGTAGTAGTGCAGAACGATCGAGCGCCCGATGCTCGGGCGCAAGGCCGGCCAGGGCGCGGTCCAGCGCGTCACGGTCGGCGA
This sequence comes from uncultured Chloroflexia bacterium, assembly GCA_963721545.1. Classification (GTDB taxonomy): domain Bacteria; phylum Chloroflexota; class Limnocylindria; order Limnocylindrales; family CSP1-4; genus SPCO01. Next base: position 869,162 of record CAVRKB010000009.1, on the reverse strand, counting down.
GGAGAGCAAACGCATCGCCACCGACGGGCGGTGCAAGGTCGGTGAGCGCCACCTCGACGACGCGCCGTTGTCGGCGGCGGGCTTCGTCGATGGCCGCGTTCACGAGCAGGCGATGGAACCAGGCGTCGAACCGGTCGGGATCGCGCAACCCCGGCAGGTCTCGCCAGGCCCGGATCAGGCACTCCTGGACCGCGTCGCGCGCGAGCTCGGGGTCCCGGAGGATGAGGCGAGCGGCCGCGTCCATGCGCGCAGCGGCGCTCCGGGCAAGCACGGCGAACGCGTCGCGATCGCCCCTCCGTGCCTGTTCCACGAGCGTCCGCTTGTCCACGGTCGTCCCCTCGAACGGCGCGACTTGATGGTCGCGCTCGCATCCTATGGCGTTCGGATTCACGGATTCGTTTCGCGACGCCTGGAAGGCGTCAGCGCCCGACGACCTCCACATCAGTCACGCCGGACGGATCGCCCTCCTCGATCCACGCGGCGATCGGCGTCGCGCGAGAACAGCTGGTCGACGACCATCGCCGACGCCCCGATGACGCCCGCCAGCCCGCCCAGCGACGACCGCTGGATGAGCAGGTCGCGCGTCGCCAGCGGCAGCGATCGGCGATAGACCGTCTCGCGGATCGATGCGAGCAGCAGGTCCGGGCTGTTCGCGACGCCGCCGCCGATGACGATCAGCGACGGGTTGAAGAAGTTCACGACGCTCGCGAGCATCGAGCCGACCCGCCGGCCGGCCTCCTGGAGCAGCGCGACCGCGACCGGATCGCCGAACGAGGCGGCCCGGGCGACGTCCTCGGCGGTCACGCGCCGCGCTGGTCGAGCGCCGTCCGCAGCCGCCCGCTGCGACCCGTCCAGCGCCGCCGCCGCCCCGCGACCGCCCGATCGCCTCGCCGCCCGCGAGCGCCTCCAGGCAGCCGATGTTGCCGCAGCGGCACACGACCGCGGGGTCGTCGACGATCTGGATGTGGCCGACGTCGCCGGCGCTGCCCTGGGCGCCGCGATGGAGCCGACCGCTCGAGATGATCCCGGCGCCGATCCCGGTCCCGATCTTGACGACGACAACGTCGTCGTGGCCGGCGGCGACGCCCGACCGCCACTCGCCGAGCGCGAGGACGTTGACGTCGTTGTCGACCCAGACCGGCGCCTCGTAGCGGGCGGCGAATCGCTCGCGGATCGGGTAGCCGTCCCAGCCGGGCATGATCGGCGGCGAGATCGGGCCGGCCGGTCTGGAACTCGACGGGGCCGGGCACCCCGATGCCGACGCCCCACAGGGGCCCGGGGATCGCGTGCGTCGTCCGCGAGCAGGAGGTCGAACAGCTCGTCGACGCGGTCGAGGCAGACGTCCGGGCCGGCCTCGATCAGCGGACGGCTCGTCGTGGTGGCCGAGGATCCGCCCGTCGAGGTCCGTGATCGCGACGTCGATGCTCGTCGCGCCGAGGTCCGCGACGAGGACGTGGCCGGCACGCGGCCCGGAAGGCCAGCTGGCGCGGCGGCCGGCCGCCCGTGCTCGGCCCGACGTCGCCCTCGACGACCAGCCCGCGCTCGATGCAGCTCGCCGACGCGCTGGGCGACGATCGCCCGACCGAGCCCGTCCGCTCGACGAGCTCCGACCGCGAGCGCGACCGCCCCAGGCGGACCTCGTCGAGGACCACGACGAGCGCATCGAGCGCCTCGTCCGGGCAGCGGCAGCGCGGCCGGGGAACCGTCGTCGGCCTGACTCACCACTGCGATCATACGCCGCTTCATCCGCTCATCGGGCGACTTTTGCACTTGACAGGTCAAAGTACGATCGTGTCTGCAGCGGTCTGTCCGGGAGGAGAGGGACGCCCGTAGCCGCCTGCGTCGCCCTGCGACGTGCATCGCGACCTGATCGAGCCGCCGTTCCGATTGCTGGAGTGCCCATGAGCGGGATCGCCGACATTCGCGCCGCCGTCATCGGCACCGGCTTCATCGGCACGGTCCACGTCGAGGAGCTGCGGCGCATCGGCGTCCAGGTCCGCGGCGTGCTCGGCAGCACGCCGGAGCGCGGCGCAGAGCGTGCCGAGGCCCTCGGCGTCGGTCACGCCTACCCGTCGCTCGACGCCATCCTCGAGGATCCGGCGGTCCAGGTCGTCCACGTCACCTCGCCCAACCACCTCCACGTCGCCCAGGCGAAGCAGATCCTGGCCGCCGGCCGGCACGTCGTCTGCGAGAAGCCGCTGGCGATGACGGCCGCCGAGTCGGCGGAGCTTGTCGAGATCGCGGCGAAGAGCGGCCTCGTGAACGCCGTGAACTTCAACATCCGGTTCTACCCGCTCCACCAGCACGTCCGCGAGGTGGTCGCCGCCGGCGAGCTCGGCGACGTCCGCTTCGTGACCGGCCACTACTTCCAGGACTGGCTGCTCCTCGACACCGACTGGAACTGGCGGCTCGAGCCCGACAAGGGCGGCTCGCTCCGGGCCGTCGGCGACATCGGGTCGCACTGGCTCGACCTCGTCGACGTTCCTGACCGGCCAGCCGATCGTCGCGGTCATGGCGGACCTCGCGACGTTCGTGACGCTCCGCAAGCAGCCCGCAGGGACCCGTCGAGACGTTCTCGACGGAGCGGAGCGCGGACACCGTTGGGCGCGAGATGGCCACGGAGGACGTCGCGTCGATCCTGCTGCGGTTCGCCAACGGCGCCCGGGGTGCGGTCTCGGTGTCGCAGATCAGCGCCGGCCGCAAGAACTCCCTGCAGTGGGAGATCGACGGCTCGACAGTCGGCGGCGGCGTGGGACTCGGAGACGCCCGACCACCTCTGGCTCGGCCACCGCGACCGGCCGAACGAGCTCCTCCTTCGAAACCCGGCGCTGATGGGCCCGGCCGGCCGGGCCGCGTCCGCGCTGCCCGGCCGGCCACGTCGAGGGGTTCGGCGACACGTTCGGCGCGCTGTTCCGGGCGATCTACGCGGATGTCGCCCGCGGAGCACCGTCGCCCAGGCCGCCGTACGCGACGTTCGCCGACGGCCATGACGAGATGCTCGTCGGCGACGCCGTCGCGGAGAGCGCCCGGCTCGGACGCTGGGTCGACGTCGACCGGGCGGCCTCCGTCCCGGCGAGCGAGGAAGTGGCGACGCGATGAGGCTCGGCTTCCTGACCGCGCCGTTCCCGGACACGCCGCTGATGGACGTCGCCGACTGGGCGGCGTCGACCGGCTTCGAGGTCCTCGAGATCGCGTGCTGGCCGAAGGCCACCGGCCCGACGCGGCGCTACGCCGGCACGAGCCACATCGACGTCGCGAACCTCTCCGCCGGCCAGGCGCGCGACATCCGGGCCGAGATCGAGGCCAAGGGTCTCGCGATCTCCGGGCTCGGCTTCTATCCGAACCCGCTCCATCCCGACCCCGAGCACCGGGCGTCGGTCATCGGCCACCTGAAGCTCGTCATCGAGGCCGCCGAGAAGATGGACCTCCCGCTCGTGAACACGTTCATGGGCGGAGACGGGGCGAAGAACCAGGACGACAACTGGGAGGAAGCGCTCCGCGTCTGGCCGGACATCGTCGCGTTCGCCAACGACCACGGCCGCAGGATCACCCTCGAGAACTGCCCGATGCTGTTCTCGTACGACGAGTGGCCGGGCGGCCACAACATCGCGACCACGCCCCGGATGTGGCGCCGGATCCTCGAGCAGTGGGGCGACACGATCGGCCTGAACTTCGACCCGAGCCACCTGATCCTCCAGATGATCGACATCCAGCGGTTCCTCAAGGAGTTCGGGGCGCACGTGCTCCACTACCAGGCCAAGGACCTCATGATCGACCGCGACGGGCTCTACGAGCGCGGAATCCTGTCGATGGGCATCGGCTGGCAGATCCCGCGGATCCCGGGCCTCGGCGACGTCGACTGGAGCGTCGTCCACGGCGAGCTCTACCGCCAGGGCTACGAGGGCGACTGCATCATCGAGCACGAGGACCGTCGCTTCGAGGGCACCGACGAGAAGGTCAAGCAGGGCTTCCTCATCGCCCGCGACGTGCTACGTCCGTACTGTCACTGAGGACGACGAGTGCGCTGACGATCTCCGATCGACACCCTGACCGAGCGCGACATCGCCAAGACGATCGACCACTCGCTGCTCAAGCCGGAGCTCGACGACGCGTTCGTCGAGGACGGCTGCCGGCTGGCGGCCGAGTACGACGTCGCCTCGGTCTGCGTCCCACCCGTCCACGTCCGTCGGGCCGCGGCGATCCTCGCCGGCACGGACGTGGCCGTCGGGACGGTCGTCGGGTTCCCGCACGGCTACGCGACGACCGAGACGAAGGTCGACGAGACCCGCGCAGGCGCTGGCCGACGGCGCGACCGAGATCGACATGGTCATCCAGATCGGCGCCCTGAAGTCCGGCCGCGACGCGGACGTCCAGGCCGACATCGCGGCGGTCGTCGACGTCGCCCACGCGGCCGGCGCGATCGTCAAGGTGATCTTCGAGAACGCCTACCTGAGCGACGACGAGAAGATCCGGGCGTGCCGCGTCACGGAGGCTGCCGGCGCCGACTTCGTGAAGACGTCCACGGGCTTCGCACCGAGCGGCGCGACCCACGAGGACCTGCGCCTGATGCGGGCCCACACCTCGCCGCACATCCAGGTCAAGGCGGCCGGCGGGATCCGCACGCTCGACGGCCTGCTCGAGGTCATGGCGCTCGGCGTGACGCGGATCGGGGCGACCCAGACGAAGGCGATCATCGACGACTTCCGGGCGCGGAAGGCCGGGGCGCCCGTCGTCGCGGCGGCCGGGACCGGCGCAGCGGGCGAGGGCTACTGATGCCCGACGTCCGACCGGTCGGCATCGGCATGCTCGGCTCGGGGTTCATCGCCGAGTTCCACGCCGACGGCCTCCGCTACATCCCTGACACCCGCGTCGTCGCGAACTGGGGCGCGGGACCCGGAGCGCCGCGAGGCGTTCGCGAAGCGCTTCGGGAGCCGCGCCCTGGCATCGATCGACGCCGTCTGCGCCGATCCCGAGGTCGACCTCGTCATCGTCTCGCTGCCGAACCACCTCCACGTGGAGGCGGTGAGGTCCGCCGCCGCTCACGGCAAGGGCGTGGCCTGCACGAAGCCGCTCGGCCGGAACGGCGCGGAAGCCGCCGAGATGCTCCGACTCGTGGAGGAGGCCGGCGTCTTCCACGCCTATCTCGAGAACGTCGTGTACGGCACCGAGATGGTCCGGATGCGGGAGATGGTCGAGGCCGGGGCGATCGGCCGGCCGACAACGTTCCGGGCGCGCGAGGGCCACAGCGGGCCCCACGCCGCGCACTTCTGGGATGCCGAGCTGGCCGGCGGCGGCGCGCTGCTCGACATGGCCTCGCACGGCACCGAGGCCGCCCGCTTCATCTTCGGCAAGGATGCCGTCGCCGAGGCGGTCTTCGCCTGGGGCGCACGCTGGTCCACGCCGACCGGACGACCGGCGAGGACAACGCGATCATGATCGTCCGCTTCGCCGACGGCCGGGCCGCGACGATGGACGTCTCGTGGTCCTCGAAGGGCGGCCTCGAGGGCCGCTTCGAGGTCTACGGCGATGCCGGTCGGATCATCCAGGACATGACGCTCGACGCCGCTCCGCGCGTTCATCGAGCGGCCGGCCGGCTACCTCGGCGAGAAGACCGACGCCGACACGGGCTGGGTGTTCCCGGTGCCCGACGAGACCCACGCCCACGGCCACGACGCGATGCTGCAGGACGTCGTCGAGTCGTTCCGGGCCGGGCGCGAGCCGCGCGAGACGTTCCGGGATGGCCTGATCGTCAACCAGATCCTCGACGCCGCCTATCGCTCGATGCAGACAGGGCAGTGGGAACCCGTCGCGACACCGGTCCCGGCGTGAGCGCGACCATGACCGCGACGAGCGCCTGGATGGTGGCGGCGGCCGCGCTGCTCGAGCGCGTCGCGTCGACCCAGGGCGATGCCATCGAGGAGGCAAGCCAGTGGTCCGCGGACGCGATTGCCGCAGACGGGCTCGTCCACCTGTTCGGGACGGGCCACTCGCGGATCCCGGCGGAGGAGATGTTTCCGCGCTACGGCTCGTATCCCGGCTGGAACCCGATGATCGAGCTGTCGATGACGTTCCACACCCAGATCGTCGGCTCGAACGGCCAGCGCCAGGCCATGGCCATCGAGCGGACGCCCGGGCTCGCCGAGGTCATCCTCTCCAACTTCCAGTTCGGACCCAGCGACGTGTTGTTCGTCTTCTCGGCCGGCGGCACGACGGCCGTCCCGGTCGAGATGGCCCGAGGCGGCCGCCGGCGCGGCCTCCGCGTCGTCGGAGTCACGTCCGTCGCCGGATCGCTCGCCGCGCCGGTCGAGGCGGGGATCGGGAGCCGCCTGCTCGACGAGGTCGACCTCGTGATCGACCTGTGCACGCCCGAGGCCGACGCGCTCGTCGATGTCGAGGGCCTCGACACACCGGTCGGCCCGGGCTCGACGTTCGCGGCCGTCGCCATCGTCAATGCCATCAAGGTCCGCACGGCCGAGCTGCTGACGGCTCGCGGGGCGATGCCTCCGGTCATCACCCGCGCCTCCGTCGTCGGCGAGGAACGCTCGCGGACGCTATTCGACGAGGCCTACCGAGAGCACGCGACGGCGCATCGCCCATGCAATCATCGGCACAACCGGTGACCGGCCAGGCGACGTGTCGTCCGCGGAGGAGGTGGACCGACACTGACGTGGCCACGTGGGCCCCGCGCAGCGGGGCTTCATTGGGACGAGGGCGCCGCGAGGCGTACGCTGAACGAGGAGGAGTACACATGATCCAGAAGGGATCAGCCTGGTCGAGGACCTTGATCGGTCTCGCCGGGGTCGCGCTCATTGTGGGTGCATGCAGCAGCACGGGTTCATCCGCGGCGCCCGGTGGTTCGGGTGGCGCCGGTGGTTCCTACACCCTAGGCATCTCGAATCCGGGTTCCGTCGGCAACGGCTGGCGCGAGGCAATGATCTGCTCGGCGAAAGCGCAGGCCGTCGAGGCAGGCAACATCACCAGCGTCACCACGCTTTCCGAGAAGACCGACGCGGCTGGCCAGCTCGCGCAGATTCGCGACCTGACGACCAAGGGCGTCAACATCATGCTGATCAACCCGGCGGACATGGACTCGCTGAACCCGGCGATCCAGGAGGCGCTCGACGCCGGGATCGCCGTCATCGCGATCGACGCTCCGGTGTCGGCGGAGGGCGCGTACAACCTCTCCAACGACCAGGAGGAGTACGCCTACCTCGGCGCCAAGTGGCTGTTCGAGAAGCTCGGCGGCGAAGGCAAGGTCGTCTACATGCGCGGCGCTGCCGGCCACCCGGCCGACAACGACCGTGACACGGGCTTCAAGCGGGCGCTCGAGGAGAACCCGGGCATCGAGGTCGTGTCCGAGACCCAGACAGGCTGGGATCAGAAGACCGCCACCGACCAGATCAACGAGATCCTGTCGGGCGGTACCGAGTTCGACGGCGTCTGGACGTCCGGCATCGACAACGTCATCGTCGAGGCGCTCCAGAAGGCCGATCACCTCGTGCCGGTCGTCGGTGCGGACAACGCCGGCTTCGTCGAGCAGCTGCTCACGATTGAAGGCTTCGAGGGTGCCGCGGTGACGAACCCGCCGGCCGTCGGCGGAGCCGGCGTCGTGCTTGGCGAGCAGATCCTCGCAGGCGACAAGCCGGACAGCCCCGACGTTCACGTCACTCCCGAGCTGTGGGAGAACACCACGGACGAGGGCAAGGCGAAGCTCGAGGCCGCCCAGATCGAAGGCCTGCCCGACATCTGGCCGCTCGGGCTGACCGTCGAGGGCTGGACCACGTACGAACCGGAAGCCGTTGTCGCATGCAAGGGCCCGGGCGAGTAAGGAACACGCTAATGTCCGAGGGGGCCGGCATCGCCGGCCCCCTCGGCGCACGCTTGACGGAAGAACCATGACCCAGGCCACGACGGATGCCCTGCTCGAGGCGAGCGGGATCGCGAAGCACTACGGGGCCGTGGCGGCCCTGCGCTCCGCATCGCTCTCTGTCCGGCCGGGCGAAGTCCACGCGCTCATGGGCGCCAACGGCGCCGGCAAGAGCACCCTGATCAAGATCCTCACAGGGGCTGTCTCGCCGGACGCCGGAACCATCCAGGTTCGCGGACGCGCCTACCACGCTCGCTCACCGCGCGAGGCGCGTCGGAGCGGGATCGTGTCGGTCTACCAGGAACCGTCGCTGGTTCCGGACCTCGACATCACCTCGAACCTGCGGCTCACCGAGACGCCGGTCGGCCCGTTCCGGCATTGGTTGGGGGAGCTCGGGATTGTCAATCTCGATCTCTCGTCGACCGCGCGCAGCTTGCCGCTGGCGAGCCTCCGCGTCATCGACCTCGCCCGCGCGCTGGCGGTCGAGCCGGACGTCCTGATGCTCGACGAGATGACCGCGGCGCTGCCGGCCGATCTTACGGAGAAGGTCCTTGAGGTCATCGGCCGGCATCGCGGGTCTGAGCGATCGGTGATCTTCATCTCCCACCGCATGATCGAGATTGCGGCCGTGTGCGATCGTGCGACGGTCCTTCGCGAAGGCCAGACCGTCGGCGTCGTCGACGTGACCGAGGGATCGGAACGAAAGATCGTCGAGCTGATGCTCGGCGACATCAGTCTGGAGGAGCCCGATTCATGGCGCTGCGGCCGAGGCCGGAGCCCGTTCCGGCCCGCCCCGTCTGACGGCGACCAACCTCAGCCTCGAGCCGAAGCTCGCGGACGTGTCGTTCGAGCTCTATCCCGGCGAGGTCCTCGGCGTGGTCGCGCTGGAGGGGCAGGGCCAGGACGAGCTGTTCGACATCCTTGCCGGCTCGGAGCGGCCGCGTAGCGGCGAGCTGCGCGTCGACGACCAGCCGGTCACGTTCCGCCACCCGGCCGACGCGATCCGAGCGGGGCTCGTCTACGTCCCGGCCGATCGCGCCGAGGCGTTGTTGATGCAGCGGTCCGTCCGGGAAAACATCGCGTTGCCGTCCTTTGCCTCCGTGAGGCGCTGGGGCCCAGTCGATCCCCGCGCCGAGAGTCGCCGGGTCACGGAGGCTGTCAGCACGCTTCAGATCGACACGCGCGCCCAGTCCGAGGTGCGCCGCCTCTCTGGCGGGAACCAGCAAAAGGTCACGATTGCCCGGTGGGTGGCCGGCGGCGTCCGGACGATGCTCTGCTTCGACCCGACCCGAGGCATCGACATCGGGACGAAGCAACAGATCTACGCGCTGCTCCGCGATCTGGCCGCCGCGGGCGCCGCCGTCCTCCTGTACACCTCCGAGCTCAAGGAGATCCAGCTCGCCTGCGATCGGGCGATCGTCATCTTCAACGGTCGGGTCGTGGCGGAAATCCCCGTCGAGGAAGCCGACGAGCCGAACCTGCTCCGAGCCGCATACGACCTTCCGCCGGACGCTGCGATGCCCGAAGAGGTCGCCGCCTCAGAGCTCGCCTCGGAGGCGAACGGGATCCGCGACCGATCCGGCATCGACCTCGGTGCCCGGATGACCGCAGCCACGGAGGCCGTCAGCCCGGAGCAGCCGGACGTCATCGCAGCGATCCGGCAGCGCGCCCGTCGGAACGCGTGGACGCTGGCGCTGCTCGGAATCTTCGCGGGCATGCTCATCCTGACCAAGTTGATCCAGCCGAACTACGGGGCGCCGCAGCTCACCTCGCTGGCGATCGGCCTGCTCCCCGCTGCGATGGCGGCCGTGGCGCAGACGATCGTCGTGATCTCGGGCGGGATTGACCTGTCGGTCGCCTCGATCATGGCGCTCACGAACGTGACGGCGGCGGTCCTGATGACGAACGAGGACCCCACGCTCGCGATCTTCGTGGTCCTTGCCGTCCTCCTGCTGGGGCTGGTCGTCGGTGCGATCAATGGGTCTCTGATCGTCGTGACGCGTGTCCCGGACATCGTGGTTACGCTCGCCATGTCGTTCGTCTGGGCCGGCGTGACCTTGCTGGTCCTGTCGTCGCCCGGTGGCGGCGCGGCGGAGTGGGTCACCGGTCTCGTCAACGGCACCCTATTCGTGCCATGGCTCCCGAGAGCCTTCGTCGTCCTCCTCGTGGTCGTGGCCGTCGTCTGGATTCCCGTCCGGCGATCGATGCTCGGCCTGTCCCTCTACGCGCTGGGCAGCAACCGGCTGGCGGCGTTCCGGAGCGGAGTGAGCGTCGGACGGACCAAGATCGCCGCGTACGCGCTGGCTGGCCTGTTCTGCGCGCTGGGCGGTCTCGCCATCACCTCGAGCACGGCCGGCGGCTCGCCCCTGCCGGGCCCGTACACGCTCCAGAGCGTCGCCGCGATCGTCCTCGGCGGCGTGAGCCTGGCAGGCGGCCGCGGAGGGGTCGTCGGACCGATCATCGCGGTCGCGATCCTGCAGCTCGTGCGGACCGACCTCACGCTGCTCGGCGTCAACCCGAACCTGTCGATCGCGATCCAGGGCGCGATCCTGATCAGCGTCGTCCTCGTCGGCAGCATCCAGACGCTGCGGAGGAACCGGCGATGACGGCAAGCGCGAGCCCACTCCCGTCGCCTGCCCCCGCCGCACCGGCGGCGGCCGCCGACCCGGCCTGGCGGCGCATCTTCCGCGATCAGCCGGTTGTGCCCCTGTCGATCCTGCTCGTCGTCCTGATCGGCGTGCTCGAGCTCGTCCAGCCCGGAACGGTCGGCCTCACGTGGGCCGGATTCGCGCTCCGGGCGGCGATCCCGCTCGCGATCCTGGCTGCTTGTCAGACCCTCGCGATGCTGACCGGCGGCATCGACCTGTCGATCGGCACGATCGGGTCGATGGTCGCGGTCATCGTGGCAACGCAATCGACTTCGCAGGGTCCGGTTGTCGCGATCCTGCTCGGTCTGGCTGCGGCAGCCGTCGCCGGCACCATCAACGGCGTCGGCATCGGGGTGTTCAAGGTTCACCCACTGATCATGACCCTCGGAACGGGTCTCGTGGTCCTTGGCCTCATGGCCGCCTACCAGCTCTCGATGAACAACGCCGGCACCGAGTTGCCCGACGCGATCGTCTGGCTGGGGCAGGGGCTTGACCTCGGCGGGCTGCCGAACAGCCTGATCGTGTTCGTGCCGATCGCCGCGCTGATCTTGTTCGGGCTCCGGTCCACCGGCTTCGGGCGGCTCCTCTTCGCCGTTGGTGACAACCCGATCGCGTCGCGTCTTGCGGGTGCCCGCATCTGGCAGGTCCTGCTCGCCCTGTACGTGATCTCGGCGCTCCTCGCCGCCGTGGCCGGACTGCTTGTCGCGGGCCTCGTGAACACCGCCACGATCTCGCTCGTCGAGGTGTCGGTCCTGCCGTCCGTCGCCGCCGCGGTCATCGGCGGCACCTCGATCATGGGCGGTCGCGGCGGGTACGCCGGAACGATCGTCGGGGCGATGATCCTGACCGTGCTGACGGCGCTCCTCACCGCGCTCGACTTGCCCGAGGCCTTCCGGCAGATCCTGTTCGGGCTGATCATCGTCGCGGTCGCGGCCGCCTATACCCGGCTCACGGGCGAGACGTAGCCGGATGGCCGCCGGGGCGGGCCCGAGCCGGCATCTCGGGCTGGACCTCGGTGCAACCAACCTGAAATGGGTCGTCGTCGAGCACGACGCCAACGACTGGCGCAGCGTCGCGCACGACCAGGTCCGAACCCGCGCCGGTGACGGCCCGGCCGGCATCGTCGACCAGCTCGTCGACGTTGCCCGCGAGGTCGTCGAGGCATGGCCGGGCACGACTAGCATCGGCGTCGGCGTCCCCGGCCTCTACGACCCGGCGACTGGCTCGACCCGCTTTCTCGTGAACCTGCCCGGCGACTGGGACGGCGTGCCCGTCGCTGCCCCGATGTCGGCCGCGCTGGGCCTGCCGGTCGCCCTGATCAACGACGCCCGCGCCTTCGGCCTCGCCGAGCTGCGCCTGGGCGCGGGTCGCGGGGCGTCGTCGCTGGTCGGGCTGACGCTCGGCACCGGGGTGGGCGGCGTGATCGCGATCGACGGCAAGGTCGTGTTCGGTCACGACGGAACCGCCGGCGAGGTCGGCCACCAGACGATCGACCCCGACGGTCCGTCGTGCAACTGCGGCAACCACGGCTGCCTCGAGGCGTTTGCCCGTGCCGATCGGCTCGCCGAAGCGTGCGGGACCCCGACGGCCGAGGAGGCCGTGGAGCGGGCACGTGGCGGCGACGCGGCGGCGATCGCGGGGCTTCGACGGGTCGGCGGCTATCTCGGGATCGGGATCGCCAACCTGATCACGCTGGTGAACCCTGACCGGGTCGTCATCGGCGGCGGGATCGCGGCGGCCGGCGACCTGCTCATCCAGCCGGCCCGGGACGAGATCCGCCGGCGGGTCCAGACGACGTCGCTCGACGAGGTCGAGATCGTCCTCGCCGAGCTCGGGATCTGGGCGGGCGCGATCGGCGCGGCGGTCCACGGCGCTGAGGTCGCGATCGGAGCCGGCACCGGCGCTGGCGGCGGCGGAGCCCTCGGCCCGATGACGTCCGAGGCCGTTCGCGGGCGCCTCGTCCTCGACGACGAGGTGATCGCGGGCGAGATCGTCGTGGAGGACGGCGTGATCGCCGCGGTCGAGGCCGACCAGCGGGCCGGGTTCGGACCGTTGATCGCGGCCGGCTTCGTCGACGTCCACGTCCACGGCTGGGGCGGCCACTCCGCGATGGGCGACCGAGCGGCCCTCGACGGCATGGCCCGGGCGCTGCTTCGGCAGGGCGTGACGAGCTTCCTGCCGACGGCCTGGACCGAGCCGCTCCCGACGCTCGTCGAGTTCGCCGACCGCGTCCGGTCGTGGCTGCCGGCCGCGCCGGCCGACGGCTCGAGCCCGCTCGGGTTCAACCTGGAGGGTCCGTTCCTCGCCGAGGCGAAGAAGGGCGCCCACGACCCGGCCCACCTGCGCGCGCCGGCCGACGTCGATCCGACGGAGATCGAGCCGCTGCTCGACGGCCTGCGGCTCATCACGATCGCGCCGGAGGTTCCGGGCGCCCTGGACCTGATCCGGCGCGGCGACGGCTCGCGGGTGCTCGGGTGTCGCTGGGGCACTCGGCGGCGACGCTGGCACGAGGCGAGGGCCGGCTACAAGGCCGGGGCGACCACGACGACCCACCTGTTCAACGCGATGAGCGGCGTCGACCACCACCACCCGGGGCTCGCGGTCGCGGCCCTCGGCAACGACGACGTCTACGTCGAGCTGATCGCCGACGGCAACCACGTCGACCCGTCGCTGCTGCCGATCATCACCCGGACGAAGCCCGCCGACCGGCTGATGCTCGTCAGCGACGCGCTCTCGCTGGCCGGCACCGGCCTGACCCGAGCGAGGGTCGGCGGCCTGGAGGTCGAGATCGTCGGCGGCCGGGTGACGCTCGCCGGGACGTCGACGCTGGCGGGTTGCGTGATCGCGCTCGACACGGCGGTCCGGAACCTCGTCCGATCCGGGATCCCGCTGCCGGCCGCGGTCGCGGCCGCGAGCGCGAACCCGCCGGCGATGCTCGGCCAGACCGATCGCGGGCGGATCGCCGTCGGCCTCCGGGCCGACCTCGTCGAGCTCGACGACGCGCTGCGGGTCCGCCGCGTGATGCGCGCGCGGGCGAGTGGTTCGACGGCGCCGGGACGAACTAGCGGGTTAGCTGCTCGCGTCGGTCGCCCTTCTTCGCCGCGAGCGCCTCGCGCGCCTTGTCCCAGTCGGACCGGAACTGGACGATGCCCTTGTCGGTCAGCGGGTGATGGACCATCTGCTGGAGGACCTTGAACGGCAGCGTCGCGACGTGCGCGCCGGCGAGCGCGGCCTGGGTCATGTGGAGCGGGTTCCGGATCGACGCCGCGAGGACCTCGGTGTCGAGCTCGTGGATCGTCACGATGTCGACGAGCTCGCGGATGACGATCATGCCGTCCTGGTTGATGTCGTCGAGGCGGCCGACGAACGGCGAGAGGAGCGAGGCGCCGGCCTTGGCCGCGAGGAGTCCCTGGTTCGCCGTGAAGATCAGCGTGCAGTTGGTCTTGATCCCCTCGGCCGCGAAGCGGCTCATCGCCTCGAGTCCCTCTTCGCTCATCGGGACCTTGACGACGATGTTCGGGGCGAGCTTCGCGAAGTGGCGGCCCTCCTCGAGCATCCCGTCGACGTCCTCGGCCACGACCTCGGCCGAGACCGGGCCGGGCGTGATCTTGCAGATCTCCTGGAGGATCGCGTCGTAGCTCGCGCCGCCGACCTTGGAGTAGAGCGTCGGGTTGGTGGTGACGCCGTCGAGGATGCCCCAGCGGGCGACGGTCCGGATCTCGTCGATGTCGGCGGTGTCGAGGAAGATCTTCATCGGGGCAGGCTCCTTTGTCTGTGAGCCTGATTTTACGCTCGGGGCCCGGATGACCGAGGAGCGGCCATCCGGGTGTCCGAACCTCGATGTGGCCGGCTACGGAGCGGGCTCGAAGTAGGCGATCGCGGTTCGAGGCGAACCGTCGTTATAGGCGATCACACACCGGTCTGGGAACAGCGTGAGGGCGAAGCAGTTGCCTCCCCAGTGATCGAACACGGACCCAGGCGCCGGCCAAGCCTTCACCGTGAGAGGCACCAGGTCCGTCACCACTGTGTCGCAGCGGTCGGGGCACTGGATCGCGCTGCCTCCGAAGTCGATGGTCAAGTTGTCGTTCACAGCCCCGCTCCCGCTGCCGGCGATCGAGACGTGAACGTCCGCCGTTGGACTGACGACATTGGCGCAGAACAGGGCGATGCCCGTGTCCCTGACGTCCACGGCGACAACACCCTGGCCCAGACCGCGGGTGCAGGCGATGCCGTTGAGGTCTTCGATCGCCGCGATCGGCTCGCCGGGCTCACCCGGCTGGCCTGGCGCGCCGCTCGGTCCGGGCGCGCCGCTCGGTCCGGGAGCGCCCGCCTGCTTCCAGGAGATCGCCAGCTCGTCTTTGGCGCACGTCACCGTCGGCGCGTCGATGACGCGCAGCGCCCCGGTCCGTTTGGCGTAACAGCCGTGGATCTGGCCGTCACTGGCATTGGGAATCGCGGCGGCGGCGATCCCTACGCTTAGACCGACCAACGCGATGACCGTCCCGAGGACGATCGGCAGAATCGAACGATTCATCCGGCGTGATCCCTCCGCGGGTCATCCGCCGGCCAGCGGGGCAAGGTCAGGCCGAGCAGCTTCTCCCGTCAATGCCCCGACGGTTCAGCGCACGGTATCGCATCGCAAGGTCGCCGTGGCGGTGGTCTCGGAGCAACGTTGCGTAGACGCCACGGCTGCCCGCGGCTCCCTGTGTCTCGCTCGGCCATTGGTGCCTATCGGGGCGCACGCAGCCACACGAACGCCGCCGGCTGGCCGACGTTGAAGGCCGCAGCCTCGTCGGGGCGCGCGCGGACGAAACCTGCGGCCGCGTATGCACGCAGCGCGGACTCGTTCTCGGCGACCACGCGCAGCCAGATGTCAGCCCAGCCGAGACGACGCGCCTCGTCCGTGAGAGCCATCGCGAGCCGCCGACCGACGCCGCGGCCCCTCTCCGACGGGTCGACGATCAGGCGAGCCAGCTCGGCTTCGTGCTCTTCCTCGTCCTCCCAGATCTCGCCGTAGGCGACGGTCAAACCACGAGCCTCGAGCAGGAACGGCCGGACGCCAGGCTCGGCGTGCCAGCGCTCGAAGATCGCTGGATCGGTCGGCTTCGCCGGCAGGGAGGCCCATCTCCACGCTTCCTCATCGGACGCCACCCAGCCAAGCACGGCCTCGGCCGCGGCGAGCCGGAACGGGACGAGGACGCCAGGGTCAGCCGACGACGGGCGAGCCCTCCGGGGCAACGTCGATGTCGATCGGCTCGGCCGGCCGCGGCGCCGCCGCGAAGACCGGCTCGCGGCCCTCGACGCCGGCCAGCGCAGCCTCGATGAACCCGTCGAACAGCGGATGCGGACGCTCCGGGCGCGACTTGAACTCCGGGTGGAACTGGGAGGCCACGAACCACGGATGGTCCTTGAGCTCGACGATCTCGACGAGCCGGCCGTCCGGCGACTGGCCGCTCAGCAGCATCCCGGCAGCCTCGAGGGTCTGGCGGTAGCGGTTGTTGACCTCGAAGCGGTGGCGATGGCGCTCGTAGATGACCTCGGCGCCGTAGACCGCCGCAGCCTTCGATCCGGGCGCGAGCCGGGCCGGATAGAGCCCGAGGCGCATCGTCCCGCCCTTGTCCTCGAGCTCGCGCTGGTCGGGCATGAAGTCGATCACCGGGTGCTCGGTGAACATGTCGAACTCGGTCGAGTTGGCGTCCTTCGAGCCGGTGACCTCGCGGGCGAACTCGATGACGGCGCACTGGAGCCCAAGGCACAGGCCGAGATAGGGGACGTCGTGGTCACGCGCAAAGTGGGCGGCAAGGACCTTGCCCTCGATGCCGCGATGGCCGAAGCCGCCCGGGACGAGGATCCCGGCTGCGCCCTCGAGCCGGTCGTGGAGGTTCTCCTTCGTCAGTGCCTCGCTGTCGACCCAGCGGACCTTCGCGTCGACGCCGTGGGCCCAGGCCGCATGGCGGAGCGCCTCGGTGACGCTCAGGTACGCGTCGGGCAATTCGATGTACTTGCCGACGAGCGCGATCTCGACGCTCGGCTTCGGCGCCTTGATCCGCGTCGACGAGGGCCCGCCAGCTGGCCAGGTCCGGCTCCGCCTCGGGGTCACCCAGGGCAAGCTCGCGGACGACCAGCCGCCCAAGGCCGGCCTCCTCGAACATCAGTGGGACCTCGTAGATCGTCGAGAGCGTCTCGGCCGGGATCACGGCGTCGGTCGCGACGTCCGTGAAGAGCGCGATCTTCTCGCGGATCTCGTCGCTCACCGGGTGGTCGCTGCGGAGGACGATGACGTCGGGCTGGATGCCGATGCCGCGAAGCTCCTTGACCGAGTGCTGCGTCGGCTTCGTCTTGAGCTCGCCGGTCGCGGCCAGTGCCGGCAGCAGCGTCACGTGGATGTAGAGGACGTTGGCCCGGCCGACGTCCTTGCGCATCTGGCGGATCGCCTCGAGGAACGGCAGGCTCTCGATGTCGCCGACGGTCCCGCCGACCTCGACGATCACGACGTCCGGATCGCCGTCGCGCGCGACGCGCCCGATCCGCTCCTTGATCTCGTTCGTGATGTGGGGGATGACCTGGACCGTCCCGCCGAGGTAGTCGCCGCGACGCTCCTTGGCGATGACGGCCTGGTAGATCCGCCCGGTCGTGACGTTCGAGAGCTGGGTCAGGTTCTCGTCGATGAACCGCTCGTAGTGGCCCAGATCCAGGTCCGTCTCGGCCCCGTCGTCGGTGACGAACACCTCGCCGTGCTGGTACGGCGACATCGTCCCGGGGTCCACGTTGATGTACGGATCCAGCTTCAGGATCGAGACGTGGAGACCCCGTGCTTTGAGCAGCCGACCGATGCTGGCGGCGGTGATGCCTTTGCCTAGAGAGGAGGTCACGCCTCCGGTCACAAAGACATACTTCGCCATGGGTTCGGTCCTCCGGGGGTTTTTCCAATGCTATCGAAATTGACCCCGCGAGTCGAATTCGAAGCGCCTCTCCGCTTATGGCGATGGCGTCGACGGCGTGCCCGCAAGAGCGGCATCCAGGATCGTCCGGGCTCGGCGATCGACCGAAGGTCACTCCCCGACGACGATCGTCGTGATGACGGTCTTGTTGTCCACCCTGGATAGCGTCATCAATCGGCCGTCGGCGAGGAGCAGCGGTTCAACTTCGAAGGTCGCGCCGAGCGCGTTTCCCATCGTGAACGCGTCCCGGCTTGGATCGAAGGCCCAGGAGGGAGCCTCCTCCCCCCCGAGAAAGGCGACTCGACCGTCCGCGAGCGTGACCGCCGGATCCGACGGTCTCGGGTTGGTGCCACCGCGCACGAATGCCCACGTGTCCTTCGCCGGATCGTAGATCTCGGCAGAACTGCCGCCGTCCGTCGCGCCAATTCCCGTCAGGAGCACACGACCGTCCGGCAGGAGCGTCGCGTCGCCAACGTTCGCGCCGCTGGGCTGCGCCGGTTGAATGAAGGTCGCGTCGCCGGGATCGTAGATCCGCGCAAGCGTCGTGCCGTTGGCGTCGACGAAGCAGATCACGAGCACGCGGCCGTCCCGAAGCGCCGTTTGTGCACCCCTGCCCGCATCGCAGCCGATGGGCATGCGCTCGAACGACCGGGTGGCAGCGTGGAAGACATCGGCGGTGCGCGAGGGCGCGTCCTGGGAGCCTCCGGCGACGAGGGCATCGCCATTGCCAATCGGCGTGCCGCGGATGTGCCTCGAGGCGATGAACCGCACGCCGCAGTGGCACGCTGAGCGATCCGATTCCATCGGCTGTACTGCCGTGAACGACGAGGTTCCAGGATCGAAGAGCTCAGCGCTCGCGAGGAACACATCAGCGTTGTCCGACGCCCGCATGCCACCGACGACCAGCACTCGGCCGTCGGCTAGCGTCACCGCAGCAGCGTCTGCGCGGGCCACATTCATCGGGCCGGTCGCGGTCGAGCGTCCGGTCCGCGGGTCGAAGACCTCCGCACTCGACAGCGTCCTCGACGCGCCGTCGATCACGGAGATGCCGCCCATGATCAGAACGCGACCATCAGCAAGCGCGGCGACGGTGGGCATCTGGCGGTTGCCGTCGACCATTGGTGTCGCGTCCTCGACGGTCAGTTGCAGCCTGGCTGGAAATACGGGCACGGGCCGGAGCTGGACGAGGAGCCGACTGCCAACGACGACGGCGGCAACGGCAATCGCGAGGAGCAGCAGCCCGAGGAGCGCGAGCCGGGCCGCAGGCGACAGCGTCGGGCCCGCGAGCCACGAGCGCTCCACGCCGGTCCGGACCAGCAGGCCCGGCCGCTGACGAACTCGATCGAGGCCGGCCACGGCGCGGTCGACCAGACCCTCGGGCTCACTTGAGGGAGCCGTCGAGGCCATCCAGTCGCGGAGGCGGAGCTCGATATCGTCGCGGCCGTTCATACCGTCTGCCCTTCCACGACCGGGAACTGGCGCTGATCAGCTTCGAGCGCCGCGCGGAGCGCCTCGATCGATCGGTGGAGCCGGGACTTCGTGGTCCCGAGCGGAATCCCCAGGGCGAGCGAGACGTCGGTGAGCTGGAGGTCGGCGTAGAAAACCAGGGCGAGGATGATTTGCTGGTCCGGTGTCAGGCGACGGAACGCACGCTCGATCTCGTCGCGGTCGCCCAGGGCTAACGACGCGTCGGCTGTCTGGCCCCCGACGACGCCCGGAAGCTCGATCTCGGTGACGCGTCGCTGCTGCTCGACCTTGAGCTGGCGATGGCACGCCCGGACTAGCAGGCGATGGAGCCACGCATCGAGGCGATCCGGGTCGCGCAGTCCGCGGAGATCGCGCCAGGCCTGGATCAGGGTGTCCTGGACGGCGTCCTCGGCCCGGTCGGGCTGGCGGAGGATCAGTCGGGCCGTGGCATAGAGCCGAGCGCTCGCGCCGTGGGCCAGCGTCGAGAACGCTTCTCGATCGCCGTGCTGGGCCCTGGCCACGAGGTCAGCCTGCATATCGTCCCCTCGCGGCGACCGATCTGGTCGCGCTGTACAGGCTATGTGGTGATTCCTGACGCGCAAGGTTCCATCTGGACAGTGAGCGGTGCCGGGGGGCCTCGGCGGCGCTTGATGGACCGCTGTCGGCCCTCAGGCCACAGCGGTCCAATCTCCTGCTGCTAGCCGCCTGTTGCGGCCTCGATCAGGTCCATGACGTACGAGTCGATTGGGAATCCCTCGTCGTTGACGAAGACAACCGCGATCGCCTGCTCCGCCGGCAAGATCGCGAGGACCGACCCGTACCCGGTCTTGCCTCCCGTGAGGCCGATCGCGCGGTCCAGCGGTGCGACGAGCGCTTCGAGGCCGAGCCCGTGGCCATCAGCGGGGGGCAGCATCGCGGCCAGCGATTCGCTGTTGACGATGTCTCCAGCGAACAGCTGCCACGCCCAGGCTGCGAGCGACGGGCGTCGCTGGCAAGCCCTCCGATGCCGTAGGAAGCCGTCGCCGACGCGATGCACGAGATCGCGTCACCCGCGCCAAGGTCGGCGAGCTTGAATGGGCTGGCGTTCGCCTCGGTCGGGAGGGCCCACGGCTTGGGCGTGGGAACACCCGCTCCCTGGACCAGGATCCGAGCGGCGCCGACGGGGTCCAGCAGCTCCGACTTAACCGCCTCCGCCAGGGGCATGCCGGCCACATGCTCGATTGCCAGGGCGAGCATCACGTAGTTCGAGGGCGCCGGCAGGTAGGGTCCAGGCGGGCCGTTTGGTGCAGGAAGGACCGCGAGCGTGTCCTCGAGTGTCCAGTGGTGAGCCGGATCTGCCTGGATCGCCGCTGGCACGTCCTCGCCGATGTCCGGGATTCCCGAGCGCATGCCAAGCGCCTGTCTAACTGTGGCGCCGTTCGTGTCGAAGACGAGATCGCCGAGGTAGTCGTCGACCGGCGCATCGAGCGCGATCAGCCCGCGCTCGGCGAGTCGCATGACCAGCGTGGAGATGAAGACCATGCCGACACTGCCGATCGCGAACTCGTCCTGAGCCGTTGCCAACCGACCGTCGGGCCCGCCGATTCCGGCCGCGCCCGCCCAGGAGCCTTCCTCGGTGATGACCGCTGCGATCACGTCGGGCGCTCCCGAACGAACGGCGGTCTCGAGGACCTCCTGCATCGCTGCCGCCTGCTCGTCACCGAGCGCCGCCGTCGGAATCGACCCAAGCGTCACGAATCCCGTCGCCGCGGAGGGTGAGGCTCCGGTAGGCGATGGCGGGGTCTGCGATTCCGGTCCGGCCGACGGGAACGACGACGACGAAGCGGTGACGCGAGATGGTTCGGCCGGGGAGCAGGCTACGACGAGGAGGACCGCGAGACCGATGGCAATCGATCGAGCTCCCTGTGATCTGGGAACGCTAGTCACGGGATCCCCTCTTCGGCGCATCAGGGCCTTTACTTGTTCAGGCAAGTCGTCGAGCCGTTTCGTTCCGGAATTGTTGTCAGGTCGTGGGCGACGCGTGGGTCGCTGGCCACGGGTGCGCAGGCGAGCCCGGGGCTCTGGGCAAACAAAAGCGGCGTCGAGGGGGGACCTCGACGCCGCTTGAAGGTGCGCTGCCAGCCCCCAGGCCACAGCGCTGACGGGTAACGGAATACGCCCCCGGTGATCGCGAATTGACGCCCTCTATCTGGTATGACGTCGCCAACGAGCAAAACGTTCAAAGAGAGCGGCGCCGAGGCTCACCCTCGGCGCCGCTTGAGTTGAGCGCCGCCGCCCCCAGGCCGCAGCGCCCTGACGGTTAGCTGAGTAGGTCGACGACGATCTCGCAGAAGTCGCCATCGAAGTGCCAGGCCGGATGTGACCCGTTATCGGCGAGGAGCTCGAAGCTGTCGGGAACCTCCTCGTCGTTCGACAGGTCGTCGTCGCCCTTGGTGTCCACCTGGAAGGTGACGAGCAGACGGCCGCGGTCGAAGAAGAGCTTGTTGCCGTCCATGTCCGTCAGGCTGTATGGCCGGCCGGTCTCGATCGCCTGGAACGTGTAGATCGTGCCCTCGAGGTTCGTGATCTTCAGGTCGCGGTACTGCCCGTTGCCCTCCTCCGTGAACCACTTGCCGTTGGCCGGGTTGGTGGTCGTGGAGTGCCACTCGTAGTTGTCGAACAGGTACGGCGTCGGGTCGCCGGCGTGTCCCGGCCGCAGATGGAACGTCCCGGTATTGGTCGACTCGACGTCGACACGGAATCCGCAGTCGTCGAACGTGAACCGATCGATGAAGCTGTAGTGGGCGCTCGTCGCGGATCGCGTGATCGCGATCGTGCCGAGCCCGCCCCGGTTGGAGAACTCGGGCTCCTCGGTGACGGCTGCGTCCAGGCCGGCTTCCATGATCAGGTAGGTCGTGCCCGGCGTGGCGTACCACGAGGCGTCGTTCCCGTACGCCGTGCAGTCGATCAGGCTCAGTCCCGACCCGGTTTGCTCGTACACGAACGAGATCGCGAGGAACTGGCCGGGTTCGTTCTGCATGGTCGGCGCGCTGAGGTTCAGCTGGCCGGCCGACCTTGCCGTGTACGAGAACCACACCGATGCGTAGTACGGGCCGGGGAACGCGCCGTGCGAGCCATCGCAGTCGGTCGGGTCGGTTGGCGAGGTCGTTGCCTCGGTCGAGTCGAAGTCGACGGCGACCCCGAGCTTGAGTGGTGTCGGAGCGCTGGCGAGGTCGTTGCCTGGCGCTGCGGCAGCGACCGGCTGAGCCGCGATCATCAGGAGAAGGCCCGCCGCGAGTGCACCGATGCGGCGACCACGGCGCCTGGCGCCGAACGGACTCCGAGAGCTGAGCATCTCGTCCCTCCTTGGCCGACAGATCGAGCGGATCGTGCTCGACCGGCCTCTACCCCTATGGGGCTCTCCAGACCGCAATCGTTCAATCGCGGGAACCAATGACGCGGTCGTGCACTACGTATGGCGTCGAATCAGGGGCAAAAGGTTCCATTTTCGAAAACGGGACCGGCGGGGGATCGCCGGCGACCGCCCGATGGGTCGGCCGCCGGCACGGTAGGCGACTACTTGAACGTCAACGACTCGACGATCGGCATCGTCTCGTCCATGAGCGCATCGAAGTCGGCTGGGTCACGGGCCGTGATGGCGACGAGCAGGACGTCGCCATCGCCCAGGTCGAGGAGGACGATCCGCATCCTGTCGGTCTTCCAGAGCGCGGGCTGCTCGCGGCCAGTTCCCGTCATGTCGCCGCCGGCTTCGGTGAACAGGATGAGGATCCGGCCCGGCCCGGGACACGTCGCCGTCCAGGACGGGGCCATCGCGACGTCCACCATCTGACCGGCGTGGCCGTCGACGGTGATTGGTTGCGGCGCCGTAGCGGTGAGGCCAGGATGCGTCGTCACGTGCGTTATCAAGTCGGCGACGGACCTGCCAGTGTCTGGCTTGACGAGCGGCTCGCACTGCTCGTCCTGAAGCCCGATCCCGGGTCGGGCGACGATCTCGATCAGGTCCTTGGACCCGTCCTTGGCGTCCGTGGCGACCGCATAGTCGGCGCTCCGCATGAGGACGTAGTCATCCGGGAAATCGGCCGTGTTCGACCAACCGTTAGGCACGGTGTACGAGAAGGCGCCGAAGTTCGCCGTCCACGGCTCGCCGTCGTCCAGTCGCGGCCCGATGAACTGGGACTTGTAGGTGCCCGCCTCGAGGTCACCGAGGCAATTGTTGTCCGGGTTTCTGCACGCGGATCGCTGCCAGTCGCCTTCGAGCGCTGCGCGACGCGACTCGCAGTCATCGCTCGTTGCGGTGAACTGGAGCAGCGTGCCCCCCGGAGACAGGGACCACGCGTAGAGGCCGACATCACCAGGCTCGCAGCCGTCCGCCGATTCGCGGGTGACGAGCCGGATCTCGATTCCATCAGCGCTCGGGACATCCGACGCGAGGAGCGGGACGGGATCGCTGGCCATCTCGACGGTCGACGCGCCGATGGTCAGGATCGCCCGGTCGCGGCCGGAAGGCAGACCGGGTGCATCCGCGACCTCGCCGAGCCACTGATACCGCAACTGCTCGGGCACGGTCGCCGCGGCCGGCGATGCGCTCGGCGATCCCCCGCTCGCGGACGCGGTCGGCGATGGGGTTGGCGACGGGCCACTGCCCGGCGGGCTGTCTGATCTCGTGAGCCAGAGGCCGCCCCCGACGGCCAGGATGACTGCCCCCGCGATGGTGGCAGGGAGGAGTGTTCGGTTCATGGTCGAGTGTCTCCTGGGCAGCCATCGCCACGGCGGTCGCATCTGCGGCACCGTCTCGACGGCCTGGAGGACGGCGGCGACCGTGTGGTCGGGCGCCTCGCTCGGCATCAGATCGAGCCAGGCTCGAGCGAGTCGATCGAAGTTCCGCTCGTCGGTCATGCCATCCGTCCTTCGGTGGCAACCGGCGCCGCGTCCGCCTCGATGGCGGCGCGCAGCAGCCTGGTCGCGTAATGGAGTCGCGAGCGGGCCGTCCCTTCCGGGATGCCGAGCGTCTCGGCGATCTCAGTCAGCGGCAGCCCGAGGTGGTGGTGCAGGACGAAGACGGCCCGGTGCTCGACCGAGACGCGCCGGAAGGCGCGATCGAGCGCGTCGCGCTCGACGACCGAGATCAGACCGTCGGGACCGACCGGCCCGTCGACCGGCAGGACCCTGACGTTGGCCGCCCACGACCGACGACGCCTGGCCTCGGCGTAGCAGGCATGGACGAGCACCCGCCGCAGCCAGGCCTCGAAGCGGGCCGGGTCGCGGAGCGTTGGGAGTTGACGCCAGGCGGAGACGAGGGCGCTCTGCAGGGCGTCCTCCGCGAGGTCGGCGTCGCGCAGGATCCGGGTCGCGATCGCGTACATCCGGTCGCTGGTCGCATGGACCAGCTCCGCGAATGCCTCGCGATCCCCATCTCTGGCGCGAACGACGAGATCGTCCACCGGGTCTCCCTCTGCGATCGCGCCGGGTGCGGCACGATCACACCCAATGAGTCTGCGCCCCCGCCAAACGTTCATCGCGCAAATGCGACGATGCGCGCGGAGGTGTCATGTGGAGTTCGTCGACGTCGTGATGAAGCGCCGCGCGTATCGCCGATTCGAGGAGGGTGGAGTCCCGCGGGAGACCATCGAGCGGATCGCCCGCCTGGCCCAGCGCGCGCCGTCGGGCGGGTTCAGCCAGGGCCAGCGGCTGGTTGTCGTGACGGATCCGGACCGACGCCGGGAGGTCGCCCGGGTCTGCGGCGAGGAGTTCTACCTCGAAGACTTCGGCCCGTGGATCAGCGAGTGCGCGGCCCAGTTCGTGCCGTGCGTCTCCGAGGAGATCTATCACCGCCGCTACCAGGAGCCCGACAAGGTCCAGGAGGACGGGACCGAGATCGACTGGCCGATCCCCTACTGGTGGGTCGACATCGGGGCGACGATGCAGAACATCTGGCTCGCCGCGGTCAACGAGGGCCTGGGCTGCGGGTTCGTCGGCACCGACGAGCTCGACGAGCTGCGGACGCTGCTTGGGATCCCGGCCGAGTTCACGCCGATCGGCGTCATGCCCGTCGGCCGGACCCTGCCCGACGTGCGGTCACCCAGCCTCAAGCGAGGCTGGGTGCCGTTCGAGGAGTTCGCTCACTGGGACAGGTGGACCTGAGAGCCGCTACTTCGTGGGCAGCTCGTCGACGAAGCGGATGGTCGACATGACCTCCTCCTCGTCCTCCGGGGTCACATCGTCGCCCAGGTAGAGGACCACGCTGACGCCGTCCTGCTGTTCCACGACCCAGATCGAGAGCGCATCGCCTGGGCGGACGGTGATGTCGGCGTCCTCGTCCGCGTTGTTCGGTCGGTAGACGAAGACCTCACCGCCCGGGCAGTCGACAGACTCGTCGGTCGTGATCGTCAGATGAACGGCGCGGTGGCCGTCGATCTGCCGCTCGTCCGACGCGACGGTCGTCCCGGGAAGGGCGCGGACATAGTCCACGACGGCGTCGATGGTGGGCTCGATGCCGTAGGCGCTTCCGGCCGCCGACGCGGAACATGGTGTTCGATACCCCGCGGGGTTCCCCACGGTGACCAGCTGGTGGCCCTCGTCGCTGTGGATGTCCGTCAATCCGTCGCTACCGCTCATCGCAAAGTGCTCGTTGGGAAGGGTGATCTCGAACGTTCCGCCGGCGGTGTTGGCCACCCCGCGCCCGCCGTCGTTGACCGCTCCGAGCGAGTGGGTCCAGGTGCGTCCCAGGGTCGTCGCCCTGAGGTCGCACTCGTCCTCAACCGGCGCAAGCGTGAGGAACATGCCGTCGGACGACCTGGCCCACGTGTATCGACCTGCGGCCCCGGGCTCGCACGCGACGGCGTCATCGCCTGCCACGAACTGGATCTCGCCCGGATCGGCAGTGACCGAGTCGCTCTGGAGCACGAGGCGGCCGTCCGTCAACTGGACCCAGCCCGAGCGGCCGTGCTGCCAGTCGATGGACAGCTGGATCCGCGAGCCCGTGGCTCCGAGCCCGGGAATGCTCCCGACATCGGCCAGCCAGTCACCCCAGGTGGCGGCCGGTAGCGCAACCGGGTGGATGACCTGTGCCGAGGAGGCGCTCGCCCGAAGGGATGCCACCGGGCTGGGCTCTGCGATGGGCGTCGATGTCGTTGCCGCGGGCGCCGCGGGGGCTGCGCACGCTCCGAGGACGGCGGCGATGGCGGCGACGATAACGATCCGCTTCATGTCGATCCCCTCAAGGCTCGTCCCAGCTGGAGCGGGACGCTTACCCACTTGAGGGAGCGAATGCGGTCAGCTTTCAAACGCGGACCCGCGAACCCGCGGTCAGCGCATCACGGAAGCACCCGTGCCAACGAAGATCACGCTGCCGTCCGGCACGACGACGGTGTCGATGTACGGCTGAGCGTTGACCGTTGGTGCCTCGACGTCGCGAATTGCGCCCGTCCCCGGGTCGTAGAGGCCCGCCCATGGCTTGGGATTGAAATTCCGCGTGTACCACCAGCCACGGACGTACAGCTGGCCGTTCGGGAGCGGTCGTGCCTCGTGGACGCAGTGGGGCATCATCCCGACCACGCTGAACATCCCGGTCGCGGGGTCGTACCGCTCGATCGGCGTCTCCCGGGCGCCATCACTCGTCCCGTCCCGCCGATACGCGTGAACCTCCTGGCAGGCGAGTCCAGGGACAAGGACCTCGCCACCGGTCAGCGCCACGACCGGGGTTCGCCAGCTGAGGGGGTACTCGCTGTCGTCCGGGTGCTCGACGATCTCGTCGAGTGGATCGCCCGGCGAGAACACGCCCGTCGCCGGGTCATAGACCTCGGTCGTTGCCAACGTCACGCCGTTGGGGTCGGCCCGGCCGCCAACAGCGACCACCCGGCCATCCGCGAGGAGGGCCATCGCGTGATTCGTGCGCGGCGCGGTCATGGCTCCCGTCGGCGCCAGGGTCCCGGTGACCGGATCGAAGATCTCGGCCGTGGCGATGCCCCGCTCGAGTCCGTCCGTTTTCGTCCCGCCGGCGATCAGCACGCGTCCGTCCTGCAACCGGATCGCGCTCGAGATCCAGCGAGAGCCCAGCGCGATCGCGGGCGACGTGGTCCGCGTCATCGGGTCGTACACCTCGGCCGTCGAGTCCGGCGCGGTGGCATACCCGCCCTGCGAATCCAGAGGCGTCTGATCGCCGCCAAGAAGCAGCACGCGCCCGTCCGCGAGGATGACCGACACGGGGAATGCCCGGCGGGCGCTCAGTGGACCGCCGTCGACGAGCCGCCCCGAGGCGGGATCCCAGATCGATGCGCCGGTCTCGCGAATGCCTAGGACCCGCCCGTCCGGGAGTGCGATGGGGCCGGAGAGCCCGACGCCCGGAATGGCACTCAGCCTCGTGATACGCCCGTTGTACGTCTGAATCGCGTCGACCGGGAGGATCGTTACCGGCGGGCTAGTCCGATCGAGCAGGCGGCTCCCGACGACGATCGCCCCGGCGGCAAGGGCTGCGAGGAGGCCGACCAGCAGTGCCAGGCGAAGCCCGACCGGCAGCGACCCGATCCCGAGGCGACCGCGCGACGGCCACGGCGATGGGCCGAACAGGACTGCCTGCAGGCCGCGCCGCGGAACGGTCCGACGAGCGGTGTCGAGCGCCCGCTCGAGGGCCTCGTCGCTGAGGTCCGCGGGGCCGGCGGTCTCGAGCCAGCCGGCGACCAGCCGGTCGAAGTCGGTCGACGCGGTCATGCCGGCTGCCCTCCGGGAGCGGTCGAGCGCTCCCCGGCTTCGATCGAGGCGCGCATCGTCCGTAGCGCGTGATGGAGCCGGGATCCGACCGTCCCGTAGGGGACGTCGAGGATCTCGGCGATCTCGCCCAGGGGCAGGCCCACCAGGTGGTGGAGCACGACGACGGTCCGGTGGTCGTGGCTCAGCTCGTCGAACGCGTGCGACAGCTGGTCCCGGACCGCGACGTCGCCCACGTCGTCGCGCGACGCCGCGAGGGACTCCGACAGGTCGACGAGCGCTCCACCGGTCCGCCAGCGCCGGCGGCCCTCGTCTCGGCAGAAGCGGACGACGATGCGGTACGTCCACGCCTCGAACCGATCCGGGTCGCGGAGGCTCGATAGATCGCGCCACATCACGACGAGGGTCTGTTGCACCACGTCTTCGGCAGCGTCCGCGTCGCGGAGGATCCGGCTCGCGACCAGGAACAGGCGGCGCGCGGAGCCACGAGCCAGCTGCTCGTACGCCTCGCGGTCGCCGCTCTGTGCTCGTTCGACGAGGGCCCTGCTCATCCCGGCCGTCTCGCTCCGCTGCCGCCCACTCAGGGGCGCTCACCCTATCAGTGCGTGCGATCGACCCGATCTTTCAAAGACGACCTAGCGCATCCGCGTGAGGGCGACCCCGGCGACGATGACGACGCCACCGACGACCTGGCCCGGCCGGATCGGCTCGGACAGGAAGACGGCGGCCAGGACGACCGCGAGCGCCGGGACGAGGAACTGGAGGGCCGCCGTCCGGGTCGGGCCGACGACCTTGACCCCGTTGCATGACGAGGACGTTCGAGACGCCGGCCGCGAGGAAGCCCGAGTACAGGATCGCGAGCCCGACCTCCGGCCCGAGCGCGCGCCACGTCGACCGAGCGGAGCTGGAGGATCGCGAGCGGCGCGAGGACGAGCGGTCCCCGCGAGCGATCGCCCAGGCCGTCGCCCGGAGCGGCGAGTGGCGCCGCAGGTACGGCGCGGCGTACGCCGTGTAGATCGCCCAGCAGAACGCGGCGGCGAGCGTGATCACCTCGCCGACGATCGAGCCGCCCAGCGTCAGCCCGGGCCCGGAGGCGATGACGATCGGCAACGCCGACGAAGGAGACGAGGACGCCGGCGAGCTTCGTCGGCGTGAGGACGTCCGTCCGGGCGACCACCGCGAGCAGGGCGACGAGCACCGGCGTCGCGGCGATGAACAGCGCCGAGTCGCCGGCCGGCGACGTCGTCAGGCCCGTCGTCCACAGGATCTGGTAGACGCCGAAGCCGAGCGCCCCGAAGCCCATGATCGCGACCAGGTCGCGGCGCGGGAGGCCGATGCTGCCCTCGCGCAGCCGGAGCAGGACGAGCAGCGTCACCGTGGCGAGCACGAAGCGCAGGAACGTGAAGCCGACCGGCGGCAGCACGGCCACCGCCGACTTCACGACGATGAAGTTGCCGGCCCACAGGACCATGACGCGACGACGGCGATCTCGGCCAGCCGGCGATCGGCGGCCGATGCGTCGGGATCCGGAGGACGCGGGACCCGTCGGCGCGGACAAGGAACGCCCGCCTCGCCGGCGGGCGTCTCGGGATGCGAAGTCGCGCCCGCCTGCCGCTCGGCGGCGACGGGCTCGTCGGTCGCGATCTACGCGCCTTCCCGGTCGAGCTCGAGGATCTCCTCCTCGTCCTCCTCGGTCAGCTTCAGCCAGACGAACAGCCCGGCGAGCACGATGAGCGGGATGACGATCAGGGCGGCGAGCGTGATGCCGAGCGCGACGCGACGGTCTTGAGAGCCTTCATTCGATCAACCTCCTGGTGCGGATGGGTGGTGCCGGAGCTGCGATGGATCTAGCCGGCCGGCGCCTGGGCTTGGGTTCGGGATCTGGCTGGCGGAGCGTCGGCCCGCGGGCGACCATCTCGGCGATGTCGTCCCGGGTGAACTCGGCGAGCGATGTGCTTGGCGCCCGTGCTGGCCGCCCATCAGCAGCCGGACGACGAACGCGCCGTCCTGCTCGAAGAAGAAGACGTCGCGCGGCTTCTGCTCGTCCATGTACCGGCCGAGAACGCGGAACGCGGTCTCGTAGAAGCCGGCGTCACGCGTCGGCTCCGGGCCCGGGACTTGCCGCGCCGGGCGACCGACTCCTCCATGAACCGGGCGATGTCGTCGTCGAGGAAGGTGAGCGTCTCCTTCGTCCTGGCGGCCCATCGACTCGGACCACGCCCCGCCGGCCGCCTCCGCGACGTCACGATGCCCTGGACGATGAACCCGTCGGGCGCCTCGACGAGCAGGACCTCGTGCATCCCGCGCTGGTCGATGAACGCGCCGATCGACCGGAAGACCTCCTCGAAGTCCTGGCGCGGGCTTCCCTCGTAGATCCGCATCGGGCCTCCTCTGTGCGCCGCGTCCGGCGACGTCGGCCGGCCCGGCTCAGGAGCCGGTCGTCTGGTCCAGCAGCCCGCGATCCTTCGCTCGCCGGTCGCTCGCCCGGAAGACGGCGATCGAGGCGAGTGTAGCCACCGTTCCCGGTCGCCAGCAAGGCGACGACGATCTCGAGCGGCGGTCGGCGCGAGCTGTCCGGTGACGGACTGCGAACAGCGATCCGTCGCCGCCGATCGAGCTGAGCCCGCCCGGGAAGAGCGCCTGCCGGACGCCCTCGATCCACCAGCTGAGCGGCGTCAGCAGGCCGAGCGACCTGGAGCGGTCGCCGGCAGGACGGCGAGCGGGAACACCGCGCCGGTGATCAGGAACAGCGCGCCGCCGACGGCCTCCGGGTACGACCACGACTCCTGGCGGGTCTGGATGCAGATCGCGGCCAGCATGACGCCGATCGCGACGATCGACGCGAGGCCGAGCGCCATGACCACGACGAGCAGCGGCCAGTTGACCTGCGCCGAGATCGAACGGCACGCCGAGCAGCGACCACCCCGACGATCAGCGTGATCAGCGCGCCCATCGCCCCGACGGCGATCCGGGCGACGCCGCGGCCGAGGAGCACGACGAGGAAGTCGCTCGGGCTGACGTAGACGTACTTCAGCATCCGGTAGCGCTCGCGGTCGTCGAGGACGCTCCAGGCGAGCCCGGAGATCCCGGACAGCACGAAGGCCCACAGCGCGCTGCCGACGACGACGAAGGCCCGGTACTCGGGCCGGCTGCCGCCGCTGATGACCTCGAGCATGAACGACGAGGATCAGCGCCGACGCGACGGGCTTCGCGACCGAGTAGATGAAGAACAGGATCGGATCGGTCCAGTTCGCCTCCATCTGCCAGCCGAGGCGGGCCGACGGTCCTGAAGCTGCGGCCGGATGTCGGCGGCGCCGCTGCCCGCGCGTCCGGGCTGTGATCGAAGCCGCCCCACGTCGGCGGCGCGAGCCCGGTCGGGCCGCGGATCGGTCCGGTCGCTTCGATGCCGCTCATTGCCAGCGCACCGAGAGGCGGCCTTCCTTGCGGGCCAGTCGCTCGAGGACGTCGTGAGCGTCCAGCGGGCGAGCAGCGAGGAAGACGACGGTCATCGCGACGAGGATCAGCGCCTCGATCGCCGGGCGGCGGCGTCCCGAGCGGGTAGGCCGCGTCGGCGAACGCCAGCTGGCGCATCGCGTCGAGCCCGACCGCGAGCGGCAGGATCGCGATCGCGACCGAGCCGAGGATGCCCGAGGCGGGCGATCGGGAAGTTCAGCCCCGACACGAAGTAGACCGGCTCGACGAGGAGCTGGGTGAGGTGCCAGGCCTCGCGGCCCCACATCAGGAACAGGCTGGCCAGGACCATGCCCAGCCCGTAGAGGGCGGCGAGCGTCAGGAAGAAGACCGCGATCAGCAGGAACCACTGGTCGACCGCGAACGACACGCCGTAGACGCACGGTCGCGACGACGAGGACGGCGGCGGCCCGGGTCGAGCTCATGACGAAGCCGCCGAAGGCCATCCCGAACAGGACCGACATGATGTTCATCGGCGCCGCGAAGTAGAGCTCGAGGTTGCCCTGGCTCTTCTCCCACCACAGCTGCTGGGCCATCATCCAGATGACGTTCAGCCAGAACGCCGTCATCGCCCCGCCGAGCACGACGAAGCCGATGTACTCCGGCGGCGCCTGCGAGCGCGCGATAGACGAAGACGAACGCCGACGTCGCGAGGAACGGCAGGAGGATCTCGAAGAAGACCCAGCTCTTCTCGCGGAACATGCCCGTCACGCGCGGGTAGGCCCGGCCGACGACCGACCGGAGGTCGGTCGCGAGGATCTGCCGGCGTCGGACCAGTCGGCCGCCTCCTGCGGGCTCGCCGTCGGGCGGTAGACGAAGGCGCGAGCTCATACGACCGCCTCCTCCTCCTCGCGCTCGCCGGGCTCGTGGGCCGTGTCGCGGGGATCGGGCGTCAGGTCGGGCGCCGGCGGTCGTCGCTGTCGTCGGCCGTGCGTCGCGCGGCGTCGTCGTCGGCTCCTCGTCGAAGCCGCGACCGACCAGCTCGACGAAGACGTCCTCGAGCGACGGCTCGCGACTTGCGCAGGGCGAGGATGTGCGAGCCACGATTCCGGCGAGCGCGCCGACGACGCTGCCGAGCGCGGCGTCGTCCTCGAGGGCGAGGTTGACCTCGACCGTCTGGCGGTCGCGGCCGTCGTCCTGCGCGGCCGCCGCGGCCGCGCTGAGCGACGCCGGGCAGGCGCCGGAGCGGCCGCCGTCCCGCCGTCGAGCCGGTCGAGCTCGAGGCGGAAGACCGACTCGCGCTGGACGCGCTGCTTCAGCTCGTCGGGCGTGCCGAGGGCGAGGATCCGGCCGTGGTCGACGATCGCGATCCGGTCGCAGAGCTCGTCGGCCTCGGCCATGTAGTGGGTCGTCAGGAGGACCGTCCGGCCCGGGACCGCCGCCTTCCAGGCGAGGACCAGCTCGCGGACGGAGCGGGCGGCGGCGACGTCGAGGCCGAGCGTCGGCTCGTCGAGGAAGAAGATCCACGGGTCGTTGAGGAGGCCGCGGGCGAAGTTCATCTTCTGGCGCTGGCCGGTCGACAGCGTGCTGACCCGCTGCTCCTTCTGCTCCTCGAGCCCGACCGCCTCGATCAGCTCGTCGACCCGGCGCCAGCCGTCCTTCGAGCGGCAGGCCGTAGAACTGGCTGAACATCCAGAGCTGCTCGCGGACGGTCAGGATCCCGTAGCCCGACTGCTCGCCGCCGGCGACCATGTTCATGATCCGGCGGATCTGCTTGGTCTGGCGCTCGACGTCGAAGCCGAAGATCTGGGCGGTCCCGTCCGACGGCAGCAGGAGCGTCGTCAGGATCTTGATGAGCGTCGTCTTGCCGGCGCCGTTCGGTCCGAGCAGCCCGAAGAACTCGCCGGGCTCGACCTCGAGGTCGACGCCCTGGAGGGCGACGACCGGCGTCGGCTTGACGTTGTAGACGCGGCGGATGCCGCGGACGTCGATGGCGAGCGGCTGGGACTGTGACGTGCCGGACACAGGACTCCCCGAGAGGTGCGGCCTTGGAGGGACGCGGAGTATACGCCGGGACGGTCGTCTTGGGAAGAGGTCCGTCGTCCGGACGTTCGATGGAAATCAAACAGGTCCGAGGGCCGGGAGACGGCCCTCAGGCGACGCGCAGCCTTCGCCGGACGGCCTGGCCGGCCTGCTCCAGGACGGCCGGATCGTCGCGGAACGAGAACGCACCGTGGGCGTAGTAGAGGAGCGCGTCCAGGTCGAACACGAGCGCGTCGAGGTCCTCGTCGGCCGGCAGGTCGCCGTCAGCGCGGGCGATCTCGAGGTGGCGCTCGAACCGTCCCCGCCAGCGGCCGTCGAACTCGGCGATCCGGTCCTTCACCGGGCCAGGCCGGGCATGCATCTCGGCTGACGCGCAGGCGAAGAAGCAGCCGCCGGGAAAGACCTTGTCGCGCAGGTGGTCGAGGAACGCGTCGCACAGGGCCAGGACCGCGGCCATGCCCGGCCGGGCGGCGTCCGATGGGGCGACCACCACGCGGTTGAAGATCTCCTCGGCCGCGTCGATCGTCGCGAGCTGGAGCTCCTCCTTCGACCCGAAGTGGGCGTAGAGGCCGCTCTTGCTGATCCCCACCTCGTCGGCCAGCTCCCCGATCGAAAGGCGGTCGAGGCCGCGCGTCGACGCCAGGCGCGTCGCCGCCTCGAGGATCGCGGCGTGGCTTCGGGCGCCGTCGGATCGGTGGCGCCGATCACTGGTCGGAGAGGTCATCGTCATCTGTCCAGACTCGGGAAGGGTCCTAGGTCCATGCCGAAGTTAGCACGACCGTTCGTACATTGTGGCCGAGTTAGATAGCACGACCGTTCGTACTGACTTACGCCGTCACCACGCTACGCCCAGGAGCCCCACTCATGCTCGACTCGACCCCGTACATGGCAAACCTCGCGTTCCAGATCCAGTACGTGGATCTGCCGCGCGACGCGATGCCGGTGCGCTTCGCCTCCCGGCCGCGTCGGGTCGCGACGCGCGTCGGCCGGGCCGCGATCGCCATCTTCGCGGCCGCGACGCTCGCGTTCGTCATCTTCGGCTTCGCGAGCGCCCAGTCGCCCGATACGGGCGACGCGGTCCGCGGCGAGTTCCGGCTCGGCCTCGGGAATCAAGAGCCACCCGGCTACGTGATCCCGCTCAGGCAGGGGAAGGTGCTGTCCGATCCCCGCCCCGGCGAGTTCCGAGTCGGGCCCGGCCACCAGCGGCCTCCGGGCGTCGTCGTCCCGCTCTGAGCCCGCTGCCCCGCCGATCGGTCGCTCGGGCTGTGAGCGATCGCTCGGCCGATGGATCGCCGGTCAGCGCGATGAGCTGGCCGGCGATCCGCGCTGCCACGCCGGCGTTGTGGACGATCAGCGCCGTGTTCGCACGGACGGCCGAGCCCTCCGTCAGCTCGGCGATCCGGGCGAGGAGCCACGGCGTCAGGTCCGGTCCCGCCGACGCCGGCCGCGTCCGCCTCCGCGATCGCCTGGTCGACCGCGCTGCGAGCCGCACCTTCTGCGAGCGCGGCGTCCTCCGGCACCGGAACGCAGATCAGCATCCCGCTGCCGATCCCGAGCTCCAGATGGTCACCGGCCAGTCGGGCAGCCGCCGCGGGGTCCTCGACGCGCCATGGCGTCCGGACGCCGGAGCTCCGGGCGTAGAAGCCCGGGATGTCGTCCTGGCCGATCGTCACGACCGGCACGCCGCGCGTCTCCAGGTACTCCATCGTCGCCGGCACGTCGAGGATCGACTTGGGGCCGGCACACACGACGATCGACCGGCGTCCGCGCCAGCTCGTCGAGGTCCGACGAGATGTCGAATGTCGTCGACGCTCCGCGATGGACGCCGCCGATGCCACCCGTCGCGAAGACGCGGATGCCGGCCGCGGCCGCCGCGATCATCGTCGCCGACACGGTCGTCGCCGCCCAGCCCTCCACCGACAGCGCCGCCGCGAGGTTCGGCCGGGCGGCCTTGACCACGGATCCCGCCGGCGCGGTCGCGAGCTCGTCGAGCGCCGCCTCGTCGAGCCCGACGAGGATCCGCCCGCCCCGGATCGCGATCGTCGCCGGCGTCGCCCCGGCGGCCACGACGGCCGCCTCCGAGGCGCACGCGACCTCGAGGTTCTGCGGGTACGGCAATCCGTGGCTGATCAGCGTCGACTCGAGGGCGACGACGGGCCGCCGGTCGCGCAGCGCGGCGGCGACGGCCGGGGCGATCGACAGGCGGTCGGTGATCACTTGCGAAGCGTAGCCGCGGCGTCACTCCGTCGCCCGGTAGGCTGTCGGCCATGCCGAACGTCCGAGGGGCCGATCCGCGCGCGGTCATCCGCGCCCAGGTGGTCCTCGAGGAGCACGACCTGGCCCCGGATGGCTCGTTCGCCGTGGTCGTCCGGCGGATCGTCGAGCGCAACCGCTACCTCTCGCACCTGTGGCTCGTTCCGCTCGGCGGAGCGGCCGTTGCTCGCCCGAGGCGCCTGACGAGCGGCGCCGTCCGCGACACCCGTCCGCGGATCTCGCCGGACGGCCGGCAGGTCGCGTTCCTCCGCCGGCTGCCCGACGATCCTCGCTCCGTCAACCGGCTCCGCGTCCTCGACGTGGGGCGGGCGACCGCGCGGCCATGGGCGATCAGCCGGCCCCACCACGAGGTGTCGATCGCGGAGTGGTCGCCCGACGGCGGCCGGCTCGCGTTCACCGCGACCGTCGACCCGCCGCGGTTCATCGTCGGACCCGCGGCCGAGCCCGGCGGGGCGCCGCTGGCACGCGTCATCCGCCGGATCGACTGGCGGTTCGACGAGGAGGGCTTCCTCGACCGCTGGTCGCACCTGTTCGTCGTCGAGGCCGCCCGCGGCGCGACGCCGCGCCAGCTGACCGAGGGCGACTGGGGCGTCGGCGGGATCGCGTGGCACCCGGATGGCGCGACGATCGCGTTCGCCGCGGAGCGCCAGGCCGACGCCGACCTCAACCCGGGCGAGTCCATCTGGGTCGCGGACGCCGGCGAAGCGCCGCAGGAACCGCGCCAACTCCTCGCGCTCGCGGGCTGGGCAGGGTCGCCCGCGTGGTCTCCCGATGGCCGCTGGCTGGCCGTCACCGGCGTCGACGTCGCGAACCCGACCGACGACATCAGCCCGACCGTGTTCGTCGGCACGGCCGACGGCCGTCGCCCCGCGGTCGCCCTGGATCCGGACCTCGACCGCCCGATCGGCCACTGGGTCGACGCCGACCTGACGGGCTGGATGGCCTCGTCGCGGCCGGGGCCGGCCTGGCTCGACGGCTCGACCGTGGTCGCGATCGTGTCCGACCACGGCCGGGCGCTGCCCCACGCGTTTCCATTCGATCCGAGGACCGGCGGTCCGGCGGGTCCTGCGCGCGCGCTCGCGGCGGCCGATGCCGACTGCACGAGCCTCGCCGTCGGTGGCGGCGTCGTGAGCCTGCTCGGGCCGAACGCGGGGCGAGCGCCGGAGCTGATGACGGTCGACGGCGGCGGCCTGCGTGCCCGCACGACGATCGGCTCGGCCTGGCAACGACGCTTCCCGTGGCCGGAGATGACGCTCCTCCGGGCACCCGGACCGGGCGGCGACATCGAGACCTGGATCGCCTCGCCGACCGGCAGCGAAGACGCGCCCCTGCCGATCGTCGTCGACTCCACGGCGGGCCGCTCGGGTCCTGGGGTGCGACGCCGGGGATCGAGATGATGCTGCTCGCGAGCCGCGGCTACCGAGTGGTCCTTCCGAACATCCGCGGCTCGGCGACGTACGGGCGGGACTGGATCACGCCGCACTTCGGCGACTGGGGCGGGGTCGACGCCGACGACATCCACGCCGTGGTGGACCACCTCGTCTCGACGGGCCTCGCGGACCCGGACCGCATCGGCCTGCTGGGGCTGAGCTATGGCGGGTTCATGGTGCACTGGCTGATCGGCACCTCGGACCGGTTCCGGGCGGCCGTCTCGGAGAACGGCGTCGTGAACCAGGTCTCCGCATGGGCTGGCTCCGACACCGGCGTCCTCTTCAACCAATCGGCCAGCCTCGGCAACCCGCTGACGCCGGACGGCGTGGATGGGCTGTGGCGGCAGTCGCCGCTCCGCCATGTCGCCGCGATGCGAACGCCCTTGCTGATGCTCCAGGGCGAAGCCGACCTGCGCTGCCCGCCGTCCGACGCGGAGCAGCTGTTCACGGCACTGCGAGTCCTCGGCCGCGAGGTCGAGTACGTGCTGTACCCGGAGGAGACGCACAACATCCAGGCCATCGGCCGGCCGGACCGGCGCGTCGACCGGATGACCCGGATGCTCGACTGGTTCGACCGGCACCTGCTCGGATGAGGCCCCGCCGGTCGGCTAGCGCAGCGACAGCTCCGGCGATCCCGACGTGAGCTGCCTCGCGGCGGCGCGGTGTCCGGCGAGCGCGGCCCGGCGGAGCGTTGCCGGGCGTCGGCGGGCGTCGGGCGGCGCGGTCAGGAACGCGGCCAGGAAGCCCGCGTCGAACGCGTCGCCGGCTCCGGTCGTGTCGGTTGCCGTGAGTGGTGGCGTCGCCACCTCGAAGCGGAGCGGCGCGGCCTCGCCACGGGCCAGGAGCGTCGCCCCGCCGGCGCCGCGCTTCACGATCGCGAGCGGCGCCGACTCGAGCAGGCCGGTGGGGTCGTAGCCACCGAGATACGCCTCGGCCTCGCCCGCGGTCGAGAACAGGAGGTCCGGCGCCGCGTCCTCGACGAGACGGCGGGCGGCTCGCCGGCCCTTCGCGAGGAGCGGCGCGGCCGACGCGAGGTCGAGGCTGACGAGCGCCCCGGCGGCACGGGCCAGCTCGATCGCCCGGCGGCCGGCGTCGCCGAGCGGCTCCCCGATCAGCGAGTACGCCGGCACGTGCAGCAGGTCGACGCCGAACCAGGCGGCCTTCAGGTCCTCCGGGCGGAGCTCGTCGGCGGCGCCGCGGTCGGCGACGAATGATCGCTCCCCGCCGAACTGGACGACGACGCCGATCCGGCCGGTCGGCTTGCCGGCGATTCGAACGGCCCGGACCGTGACGCCGTCGGATGTCACCGCGTCGACGAGCGTCCGGCCGGCCGGGTCGCGCCCGACGGCGGTGATCAGCGTCGATCGGACGCCGAGCCGGGCGAGCCAGCGCGCCGTGTTGGCGGCGGAGCCGCCCTGGCGGAGGGCGACGCGGCCCGGCACGTCCGTTCCGCGCTCGAGCGGGCGGGACGGGACCACGACGACGTCGAGCATCAGGTCGCCGACGACGGCGACGCGGGGAGCGCGAGGTCGCCGGCGAGCGACGCCACGAGCCATGCGGGGAGGATAGCCGAGAGACACGCCCGTGCGACCGCTAGACTGCGGGCGTGCCCTCGATCCGCTCCTCGGTCCGGCGCTCCGGGCGGCTGACGGCCCTGGCGCGCGGGGTCCGGGACGCGGTCCGCGGCGCGCCGTCCGCACGCCCGGCGCCCAAGGCCCCGACGCCCGGCATCGACGGCGTCCCCGAGCTCCACCGCGTCGTCCCGAAGCGGGCACCGGCCGGCTCCTCGCCTCGACTCAACCTCCTGATCCCGACCCTCGCGCCGGCCCGCGTCTTCGGCGGCGCCCGGACGGCCCTGGACTTGTTCGAGGCGCTGGCACCGCGGTTCCAGCGGCTGCGGATCGTGGCGTTCCAGCCCGATCCCGGAGAGTGCGCTCGCGTCGCTCGACGGCTTCACGCTGGCCGGCCCGGACGACGAACGGACGAAGGACCGGGTCGCGGTGGCGACGCCACAGGGCTCGGAGCACCGGCTGGCCGTCGGTCCCGACGACGTGTTCCTCGCCACGTTCTGGACCACCGCCGAGCTGGCCATCCGGATCGTCCGTTGGCAGGCGGCCACCTACGGCGGCCGACCCGCGCCCCTACGCGTACCTCGTCCAGGACTTCGAGCCGGGCTTCTACCCGTGGTCGGCCCAGTCGGAGCTCGCCCGGTCGCTGTACACCGCCGACGTCCCGACGATCGCCGTCGTGAACAGCAGCCTGCTCGCCGCGTTCCTCGAGGAGGAGGGCGTCCACTTCCCCGAGACGTTCACGTTCGAGCCGCGGATCGACGCGCGCCTCCGGCCGTTCCTTGCGGAGGCGCCGCGCGGTCGCGAGCGACGGATCGTCGCGTACGGCCGGCCCGAGACACCGCGCAACGCCTTTCCGCTGGTCGTCGACGGGCTCCGGGCGTGGGTCGCTCGCGGCGGCGACTCCGACTGGGAGGTCGTGTCGGCCGGACGGCCGCATCCGCCGGTTGACCTCGGGCGCGGCATGCGGATGCGAGCGCTCGGCAAGCTCGACCTCGAGCCGTACGGGTCGCTGCTGCGTGAGTCGGCGGTCGGGCTGTCGCTGATGGTGTCGCCGCATCCCTCGTACCCGCCGCTCGACATGGCCCACCTCGGGATGCGCGTCGTGACGAACGGGTTCGGGCCGAAGGATCTCTCGACCTGGCACGAGAACATCACCTCGATCCCGTCGCTGACGGCGGCATCGATCGGCGAGGCCGTCGCGGCGGCCGACGGCCGCGTTCGAGGCGGACCCGGCAGCCGGCGACCGGGCTCGGCCGCTCCGCGAGGACTTTCTCGCCGAGGGCCCGATCTTCCCGTTCGCCGACACGCTGGCGGAACGTCTTGGCGCGGGGTTGTGAGGATGCCCGGACCTATACTTCCGGCACTGCCCCGCGGCCCTGCCCACTCGGAGTCCGCTGCTTCATGACCCTCGCCGACACCACCCTCGACCGCCTCGCCATCGACACGATCCGGACGCTCTCGATCGACGGCGTCCAGAAGGCGAACTCCGGGCATCCGGGTGCGCCGATGGGCGCCGCGCCGATGGCGTTCACGCTCTGGACCCGCTTCCTCCGCCACGCCCCGACCCAGCCGGATTGGCCGGACCGCGACCGCTTCGTGCTCTCCGCCGGCCACGCGTCGATGCTCCTCTACTCGCTCCTCCACCTGACCGGCTACGACCTCTCGCTCGACGACCTGAAGGCCTTTCGCCAGTGGGGCTCGAAGACGCCCGGCCACCCGGAGTACGGGCTCGCGCCCGGCGTCGAGGCGACGACCGGCCCGCTGGGCCAGGGCTTCGCGAACGCGGTCGGCATGGCGATCGCCGAGACGCCGCCTCGCGGCCGAGTTCAACCGGCCGGGCCACGACATCGTCGACCACTGGACGTACACGCTCTGCTCCGACGGCGACCTCCAGGAGGGCATCGCGTCGGAGGCCGCGTCGCTCGCCGGCCATCTGCGGCTCCGGAAGCTGGTCGCGCTCTACGACGACAACCACATCCAGCTCGACGGGCCGACCTCGATGGCCTGGTCGGAGGACGTCGTCGCCCGGTTCGAGGCGTACGGCTGGCACGCGACCCGGGTCGAGGACGGCAACGACATCGAGGCGATCGCCGTGGCGATCGAGGAGGCCCGAGCCGACGACCGCCCGAGCCTGATCGCGGTCCGGACCCACATCGGCTTCGGCAGCCCGAACCGCCAGGACACGCAGAAGGCCCACGGCCAGCCGCTCGGCGAGGACGAGGTCCGGCTCGTCAAGGAGGCCTACGGCTGGGATCCGGACAAGACGTTCTACGAGCCGCCGGAGTCGCTCGAGCTCTTCCGTCGGGCGGTCCCGGCCGGCAACGACATGGTCGAGGCCTGGGAGCGAGCGTTCGCGTCGTACGCCGACGACCACCCGGACGTGGCGGCGGCCTTCCGGCGGCGCGTGATCGAGGGGCGCCTGCCCGACGGCTGGGACGCCGACCTGCCGACGTACCCGGACGGCGGCGAGATCGCCACGCGGAACGCGAGCCAGGACGTGATCCAGGCCCTCGCGAAACCGCTGCCGCGGCTGTTCGGCGGCGCCGCCGACCTGTCGGAGTCCAACCTGACCGACGTCAAGGGCGAGGGGTCGTTCGAGGCGGACGACCCCGGCCGCAACCTCCGGTTCGGCGTCCGCGAGCACGCGATGGGCGGGATCGCCAACGGCATCGCCTACCACGGCGGGTTCATCCCCTACGCCGGCACGTTCCTGACGTTCAGCGACTACATGCGCGGGTCCGTCCGGCTCGCGGCGCTGAGCGGGCTCCACGTCGTCTACGTCTGGACCCACGACTCCGTCGGGCTGGGCGAGGACGGACCGACCCACCAGCCGGTCGAGCACTACGCGGCGCTGCGGGCGATCCCGAACCTCTGGTTCATCCGCCCGGGCGACGCCAACGAGGCCGCGGCGGCCTGGGCGGTCGCGATCGAGCGGGCAACGGAGAATCCCGCCGGACCGGTCGCGCTCTCGCTCACCCGCCAGAAGCTGCCGACGCTGGCAGGGACGGCGGAGAAGGCGCGGGACGGGCGTCGCCCGCGGCGGCTACGTCCTGCGCGAGGCGACCGGCGGTCAGCCGCGGATCATCCTCATCGGCACGGGATCGGAGCTGCAGCTCGCGTTCCGCGCGGCGGAGGCGCTGGAGGCCGAGGGCGTTCCGGCGCGCGTCGTCTCGCTCCCGTGCTGGGAGCTGTTCGAGCAGCAGGACGCCGCCTACCGCGATGAGGTGCTGCCGCCGTCGGTCCGAGCCCGCGTCGCCGTCGAGGCCGGCGTCTCGCTCGGCTGGGAGCGCTGGGTCGGCGACGAGGGCGCGATCGTCGGGCTCGACCACTTCGGCGCGTCGGCGCCGGCCGGGACGATCTTCGAGCGGTTCGGGTTCACGGTCGATCGGGTCGCCGGCGTCGCTCGCGACGTGCTCGCGGGAACGGTCCGCGGTCGGGTCGCGACGCTCGAGCCCGGGCACCTGCCCGCGCCGCGCGGCGGCCATCCGACGCTCGAGCACGGCGAGTCCGGCGTCGGGCGGACGTCCTCGACGGACCCGGGCCACAGCTGATGCGGGTCGCCTTCGCCGCCGATCACGCCGGTGCGGCGCTCAAGGACGAGCTGCTGCGCCGTCTCGAGGCGTCCGGCCTGGGTCATGACGTGCAGGACCTCGGCGGCGACGGCTCCGACCCCAACGACGACTACCCGGACTTCGCCGAGCGGCTCGGCCATGCGGTGCGCGACGGTCAGGTCGAGCGGGGCGTGCTGATCTGCGGCTCCGGCGTGGGCGCGAGCGTCGCCGTGAACAAGATCCGCGGCATCCGCTCCGCCGTCTGCCACGACACGTACTCCGCCCACCAGGGCGTCGAGCACGACGACATGAACGTCCTCACGCTCGGGTCGCGGGTCATCGGGCCCGAGCCCGCGTGGGAGTGCGTCGCTGCCTTCCTCGGCGCCTCCTTCAGCGGCGAGGACCGCCACCGGCGGCGGCTGGCCAAGGTGCTCGCGATCGAGGCAGAGGGCTGACCGCCGGCGAGCTCTGGAGCGCGTCGGCGAGCGGGCTGGCCGCGCTCATCCGCGACCGCGAGGTCACGTCCGAGGAGGTCGTCGCGGCCTGCCTGGACCGGATCGAGGCGGTCAACCCGAAGATCAACGCGGTCGTGGCGTTCGCGGACGACGCGCTGGAGCGGGCCCGCGAGGCGGATGCGCGACTGGCGGCGGGCGACGAGGTCGGGCCGCTCCATGGCGTGCCGTTCACGGCGAAGGACTCGCTCGACACCGCGGGGCTCGTGACGACGGCCGGGACGGTCGGCTGGCGGAACCGCGTGCCGGAGCGGGATGCGACGGTCGTTGCCCGGCTCCGCGACGCCGGCGCGATCCTCCTCGGCAAGACGAACACGCCCGAGTTCACCTGGTCGGACGAGACCGACAACGACGTCTACGGCCGGACCTCCAACCCGTACGACCTCGAACGGACGCCCGGCGGCAGCTCCGGCGGCGCGGCGGCGATCGTCGCGGCCGGCGGCTCGCCGTTCGACATCGGCAGCGACACCGGCGACAGCATCCGCCAGCCCGCCCACGTCTGCGGCATCGCCGGCATCAAGCCGACGAGCGGGCGCGTCCCGCGAACCGGGCACTGGCCTGGCTTCGCCGGGATCACCGGCCCGCTCACCCAGCTCGGGCCGCTCGCCCGGCGCGTCGACGATCTCGCGCTCGTGCTGTCCGTCATCGCCGGGCCGGACGGCGAGGATCCGTACGTCCCGCCGGTCGCCGCTCGGAGCACCCGGACGACGTCGACGTCGCGACGCTCCGCGTCGTCGCCTTCACCGACAACGGCATCCGGACGCCGACGGCCGAGACGATCGCCGCGGTCGAGGCGGCGCAACGGCGCTCGCAGACAACCGGCGCATCGGTTCGAGTGGGAGGTGCCGCCCGGTCTCGACGAGGCCTGGGACGCGTGGGACCGCCTCATCCGGAGCGACGGCTACGGCTGGCTGCGGCGGCTGATCGCCGACGCCGGCACGCCCGGCCTCGGGCTCGTACGACACGCGCGGCTGGATCGATCCGCAGCCGCCGATCCCGGGCGACGCGCTGTCGCGGCTGCTGGAGCATGCCGATCGCGTCCGGGCGCGGCTCAACTCGCTGGTTCCAGGCCGCCGACCTCATCGTCTGCCCGGCGATGCCCCAGCCCGCGATCCGCCACGGCGAGAGCACCGCCGCGTGGTTCGGCGACACGTACAGCGACGTCCACAACCTCACCGGCTGGCCGGCGGTCGTCGTCCGCGGCGGGACCTCGGCGGAGGGCCTGCCGATCGGCGTCCAGCTGGTCGCGCGAGCCTGGCGCGAGGACGTCGCGCTCGCCGCGCGCACGGGTCGTCGAGGCGGCCTCGGGCGGGTGGCAGCGCCCGCCGATCTGAGCCATGTTCGCCAGGCGTGCGCCGGGCGGCGCCCCTGGGCGAGATGTTCGCGATCGAGGTGGAGGGCTGGGAGCCGACGGCCTATTCCCTGCCGAACGGTGCCGGCTGCCACTCCCCGGTCCTCGCCCCTTCAACCAACAGGGTCGCGGGGCTACCGTCTGTGCCGACAGACCAGAGGCCTCCGGCTTCCGGTCCCGACGCCGTGGAGACCAGGAGCTTGCTGCCGTCTGGTGACCAGCGATACGGCGGCCAGTCGGCGTAGCTGAAGTTCGCGAGCAGTGTCCGGGTTGTCCCTGTCGCGACGTCGACGACCTTCAGATTGATCTTGTTGTCGTTACCGGGGACCCTGGAGAAGTAGGCGAGCTCTTCTCCACTGGGCGACCATCCGGGGACCATTCCCACGCCGCGATCGGCGTCATCGTCAGCTCGGACGACAGGTCGAATGTCGGTGCCGTCGGAGTTCGCGACGTAGAGCACCCAGTCATTCGGATCCGCGGAACGACCGGAGAAGGCCATGCGGGCGCCATCCGGCGTAAAGCTCAGGTCGAGCCCGATCAAGGCGAGGTGTTCCGCAACCCGCCGCGGGGCCGACCCATCGATCGGCAGGTTCCAGGCTTCGGCGGGACCTCCGTCCGGTGCACCTCCCTGGGTGATCAGGACCCAGATCGAGCGACCGTCCGGCGCCCACTGTCCCAAGCTCTCCCTGAACCTCGCATATCCATCGGGCAACTTGAGCTCGGATTGGAGGAGTCCATCGACCCCGTAGAGACTGACGCGCGTGAATCCGTGGGTCCATGCCTGCAAGCGGGTCGAATCGAAGGACCACGTCGGATAGCCGTTGAAGCCGGGGTGGTTGCCGAAGGACGCGACCTCACGACCAACCGAATCGCTGATGTGCGCGCCGTCATCGTGGAACAGGAAGTGCCGACCATCGGGGGCCCAGATGGCCTCGGAGGCGAGTCCGCCGGACGCCACATGGACGGGGTTGCCTCCATCCGGATCCGCCAGGAAGATGTCGCCACCGAGTTCGTAGAGGAGCCGTCCGGGCTCGGGCGGCGGCGGGACCCGGTGGCTCCCGATGAACAGCGCTCCACCGATCAGGGCGAGCGCCGATACCAACAGCAGGATCACTGTCGTGGCGCCCGAAGGCGGGCAGGCCGCGGCTCCGGCCGAGCGGCGCGGCGCTTCGCGACGGCTCGGCGACCCAGTGGCTGCCCAACCCGG
The DNA here is from genome assembly GCA_963721545.1 of uncultured Chloroflexia bacterium. Lineage (GTDB taxonomy): Bacteria > Chloroflexota > Limnocylindria > Limnocylindrales > CSP1-4 > SPCO01. The sequence continues at coordinate 824,186 of CAVRKB010000009.1, read as the reverse complement.
CCACGCGGGCCGGCCGGGGCCGTCGGCTCGAAATCGCGGCGAGCACACGCTCCCGTGCCGCGGCTGGGACGGAGGCCTGCGTCGCGTCGTCGAGCCACGAGACGAAGTCGGCGTCCATCGCGTCGCGGTGCTTCATGCGATCGACTCCTGCGAACGCACCGGTGTGCGGCTGTCAGCCTCGAGCGCCGCTCTCAGCGCCGAGTTCGCTCGATTGAGACGGGATTTGTACGTTCCAAGGGGGACGTCAAGCACGATTGCCGCATCTATGTCGGTCAAGCCGAGGTAGTGGTGCACCGCCAGTGCTGCCCGCTGATCGGTGCTCAGGCGCCGGAACCCTCGCTCCAGTTGATCGCGCCTCGCGGTTGATCGTTTGGACATCCTCGGTCGACGGGCACGCCCAACGGCGTGATCGTGTACCTCCATCTTGCGCCGACGTCCCGCTCGGCCGGCCTCGCGGTAGCAGGCACGGACAAGCAATCGGCGGAGCCACGCCTCGAACCGATCGGGCTCGCGTACCGCTCGAATGTGGAGCCAGGCGGACAGCAGCGCATCCTGGACGGCATCGGCGGCGCGGTCGTCATCGCGCAGAATCAGGCGAGCCGTCCGGAAGAGCTGGTCGAACGAGGTCGCCGCCAGCTGCGAGAAGGCCTCACGGTCACCGCCCGCGGCTCGTATTGACGAGGTCTGACTGCATCGGACCGCCGGGCTCATGTCGCGATCTGGAGACCGCCTTGCCCATCATGAGCCCTTCCCTCACCGAAACGTTCCATCTATGCCGATCGGCGTTCAGCTCGTCGCGCGAGCCTGGCGCGAGGACGTCGCACTCGCCGCGGCACGGGTCGTCGAGGCGGCGTCGGGCGGGTGGCAGCGCCCGCCGATCTGAGGGCGCTGACCGGCGAGAGCCCGAACGGGGCGCTGGACTACCATGGAGCCGACATGCCCGACCCCACTGCCCCCTCTTCGTCCAGCCTCCCGTCCCTCTCGCTCGGCGCCGGTGCCGCGGCCTACGACGACGCCGTCGCCCGGGCTCGCGACGAGGGCTGGGTGGAGCGCCTGTTCTCGAAGGACGCGTCGCTCTGGTCGAGCGACGAACGCGTCCAGGCCGCCATCGTGGAGCGCCTCGGCTGGCTCGACGCCCCGGAGCACTTCACGGACCGCGTCGGCACGCTCGAAGGGTTCGGCGAGGGGATCCGTGATGACGGCTTCACGACGGCGATCGTCGCCGGGATGGGCGGCAGCAGCCTCGCCCCCGACGTCCTCGCCCGGACCTTCGGCCCGGCCGAGGACTGGCTGCGACCTGCGCGTCCTCGACTCGACCGACCCGGCGGCCGTGGCCGCGGCCGTCGACGACCTCGACCCGCTTGCGACGCTCTTCATCATTGCCGTCGAAGTCGGGCACGACGACGGAGCCCCTCGCGTTCATGGCCGACGCATGGGCACGGATCGAGAAGATCCTGCGCGACCGCCACGCGCCCCGCTTCGAGCACGCCGGCGAGATGATGGTCGCGATCTCCGATCCGGGCAAGAGCATCGAGTCGATCCCCCATCACGACGGGCTCCGCGAGTACTTCCTCAACCCGCCCGACATCGGGGGCCGCTACTCCGCCCTGACGTACGTCGGCCTCGTGCCGGCCAGCCTCATCGGCCTCGACCTCGACGCGCTGCTCGCGTCGGCCGGGGCGATGCTCGCAGCGACCCGCGAGCCGGATCCCGACCTCAACCCCGGCGTCGGGCTGGGGCTTGCGATCGGGACGCTGGCGAAGAGCGGGCGCGACAAGCTGACGTTCCTCGCCGACCCGGAGATTGCGTCGTTCGGCGCGTGGGCCGAACAGCTGCTCGCCGAGAGCACCGGCAAGCGCGCCGTGGGGATCGTCCCCGTCGACCTCGAGCCGATCGGGGCGATCGACCGCTATGGCGACGACCGGGCGTTCGTCCGCCTGTCGCTCGCCGGCGGCACGGGGGCACCCGACGCGGATGCGCTGGTGAGCGCCGCCGAGGCGGCCGGCCACCCCGTGATCCGGATCGAGATCGCCGACCCGATCGACCTGGCCGCCGAGTTCGTCCGCTGGGAGGTCGCCACGGCGATCGCCGGCGCGGTCCTGGGCATCGACCCGTTCGATCAGCCCAACGTCGAGGAAGCCAAGCAGCGGACGCGCGACCTGCTCGACGGCCGCGGTGGCGCGTCGGCGCCGCGTCGCGAGCCCGATCGCGACCGACGGCGGACTCACGCTGTACGGCGACGCGCCGCTCCGGCTCAGCGCCGACGGTGAGCGGACGCTCGCCGGCGAGCTCCGCCGGCACCTCGACCGCCGCCGCCCCAACGCCTACCTCGCGATCCAGGCGTTCATCGCCCCGTCCGCCCGCCGCGACGCCGCGATCGCCCGCATCCGGGCCCTCCTCCGCGACGCGACCGGCAACGCCACGACCGCCGGCTACGGGCCGCGCTTCCTCCACTCGACCGGCCAGCTCCACAAGGGCGGCCCGCCGACCGGCTGGTTCATCCAGCTGACGGCGGACCATCCGGTCGACCGGCCGATCCCCGGCTGGCCCTACACGTTCGGCCGGCTGATCGACGCCCAGGCCCAGGGCGACTTCGAGTCGATCGAGGCCCACGACCTGCCGATCGTCCGTGTCCACCTCACCGACCCGGACGCCGACCTGGCCCAGCTCGAAGCGGCCCTCGCCCTGGCGCTCCTCCGCGAGTAATCCTTGGCGGTTTGTTAACCGCCCGCGATGCCGAACAGTCGAAGATCCGCCTGACAGGAGGTCCGGAATGCAGATCGGGTTCGTCGGGCTCGGCCGGATGGGGGCGAACATGGTCCGCCGCCTCATTCGCGACGGGCACGAGGTCGTGGCCTACAACCGGACCCCGGAGAAGACCCGCGAGATCGCCGGCGAGGGCGCCACCGCTGCGTTCTCGATCGAGGAGATGGTCGGGAAGCTCACGGCCCCGCGGACGGTCTGGATCATGGTCCCGGCGGGCGACGCCACGGAGGCCCAGATCGCGGAGCTCATGGAGCATCTCGAGCCAGGCGACACGATCGTCGACGGCGGGAACACGAACTTCCACGACGACCAGCGCCGCCACCCCGCGCTCGCCGAGAAGAGCATCAAGTACGTCGACGCCGGCGTCAGCGGCGGGATCTGGGGCCTCCAGGTCGGCTACTGCCTGATGGTCGGCGGCGAGCCCGGAGCGGTCGCCCCGCTCGAGCCGATCTTCACGACGCTCGCGCCACCTGGCGGCTACCTCCATGTCGGCGGCCCGGGCGCCGGCCACTACGTGAAGATGGTCCACAACGGGATCGAATACGGCCTGATGCAGGCGTACGCCGAGGGCTTCGAGATCATGCACGCCTCGTCGTACGACCTCGACCTCGCGGGGATCTCGGAGCTCTGGATGCAGGGCTCCGTCGTGCGCTCGTGGCTGCTGGAGCTGGCGGGTCGGGCGTTCCGCGCCAACGGCCCGGACCTCGAGCACCTCAAGGGCTACGTGGCCGACTCGGGCGAGGGCCGCTGGACCGTCCAGGAGGCGATCGACCACGACGTCCCCGCGCCGGTCATCACGCTGTCCCTGCTGACGCGGTTCCGGTCGCGCCAGGACGACTCGTACGGCGCCAAGGTCCTCGCCGCGCTCCGCAACGAGTTCGGCGGTCACGAAGTCAAGACGGGGTGAGGCCGACGGGGTGAGGCAGACGACGTGACCGACACCGACGACGCCGCGCCGTCGCCGCGTTCCGCGCGGCACGCCCGGGGCGCCGGCCACGCACCCCGGCGGTCCGCCGCCGCTCGTCGCGCCGGAAACGGCGCCGGACAAGACGCCGCACCCCGCCCCGCGGCCGAAGGACGCGCCGCGCACGATGCGCGAGCTGCGCGAGGCCGGGACGACCCAGCGCAAGCGGCGCGAGAAGCAGACGACGAACCCCCTGCGCGAGGGCCTCCGCCTGGAGCGCGTGCCCGGACCCCAGCGTGCTGGTCCTGTTCGGGGCGACCGGCGACCTCGCCCACCGCAAGGTCGTGCCGGCGCTCTACCAGCTGTGGCGGACGAACCTTCTGCCCCACGAGTTCGTCCTGCTGTGCATCGGCCGACGCGCCGCTACACGTCGCAGGAACTCCGCGACGAGTTCCGGGAGTCGCTCGAGAAGTACTCGCGGGTCCTGCCGCTCGACGAGGCTGCGTGGCGCGTCGTTCGCGTCGCGGATCGCCTACGAGCAGCTCGACTTCTCCGACGCCGCCGCGTTCGACCACCTCGCCGTTGCACCTCGAGGAGATCGACCGGCGAGCACAACAACGGCGGCAACCACCTCTACTACCTGGCGACCCAGCCGTCGGCGTTCGCCGAGATCGTGGCCCAGCTCGGCCGGGTCGGGCTCGACCACGAGACGCCACGACGGCGGCTGGCGACGGATCGTCATCGAGAAGCCGTTCGGCCACGACCTCCAGTCGGCGATCCGGCTGAACCGCGAGGTCGGCAAGGTCTTCCGCGAGTCGCAGGTCTACCGGATCGACCACTACCTCGGGAAGGAGACCGTCCGGAACCTGCTGGTCTTCCGGTTCGGCAACGGGATCTTCGAGCCGATCTGGAACCGCCGCCACATCGACCACATCCAGATCACCGTCGCCGAGTCGATCGGCGTGGAGAACCGCGGCGCGTTCTACGAGGAGACGGGCGCCAGCCGGGACTTCCTCCAGAACCACCTCCTCCAGCTGATGAGCCTCGTGGCGATGGAGCCGCCGGCGACGTTCGAGGCGAACCCGCTGCGCGACGAGAAGGTCAAGGTGATGCGCGCGGTCAGCGAGATGATCCCCGAGCGGGTCCGCGCGGACGTCGTCCGCGGGCAGTACGGCCCGGGCTGGGTCGAAGGCAAGGCCGTCGCCGGCTATCGCCAGGAGACGGAGGTCGACCCGGAGTCCGAGACCGAGACATTCATCGCCGCGCGGCTCGAGATCGACGACTGGCGCTGGGCGCGGCGTCCCGTTCTACCTCCGCAGCGGCAAGCGGCTGCCGAAGCGGGCCACCGAGATCGCGATCCAGTTCAAGGACGTCCCGCACCGGCTGTTCCGCGACTCCTCCGTCGAACCCGAGCCGAACCTGCTCGCGATGCGGATCCAGCCCGACGAAGGGATCATGCTGCGGTTCGGCGCGAAGGTGCCGGGCCTCGGGATCGACGTACGCTCGGTGAACATGGACTTCACCTACGGCTCGGCGTTCACGGTCGACTCGCCCGACGCCTACGAGACGCTGATCCTCGACGCGCTGCTCGGCGATGCGTCGCTGTTCACCCGGGCCGACGAGGTCGAGGCGGCCTGGTCGATCGTCACCCCGATCATCGACGACGTGGGCGTCCGAGCCGCCGCCCGAGTTCCCGAACTACGAGGCCGGCACGTGGGGGCCCGAAGCAGCCGATGCGCTGATGGCGAGAGACGGCCGGCAGATGGAGGCGAATCTGATGACCGCCGGCGCCGATGCGCGTCCCAGCCGTGACGTTCGCCGCCGGACGTGCCGGCAAGCCGGTCCTCGCCTGGCGGTCGCGCGCCTCGTCGATCGAGGGCATCCAGCAGGAGCTGGCCCGGATCTGGACGCACCCGACGCTGGAGCGCGCCATCGACGGCGACCACGCCGGAGTCGTCGACGTCGGCGGCGCGCGGACGAGCGTGATGAACCTCGTCGTCGTCGCTCGCCGGCCGGAGACCGGCGAGCGCTGCGCCGCGATCATCCACGACCTCACCGGCCGCCATCCGTCGCGGACCCTGATCGTCGACGCCGGCCGATCCCGACGGCCCGTCCTGGCTCGACGCGAGCATCCAGGCCCACTGCATGCTGCCGAGCGAGACCGCGCCGGCGACCTGCGCCGAGACGATCTACCTGACCTGCGGCGGCGAGTCGGGCCGCCACCTCGAGGCGATCGTCGCGCCGCTGCTCGATCCACGACCTGCCGGTCACGCTCTGGTGGCCCGACGAGCCCCCGTTCCGACGCACACGCGACGTCGAACGTGCTCGAGATCTGCGACCGGCTCGTCGTCGACGGCTCGAGCTGGCACGGCTCCGGCCTCCCCCAGCTCCGGCAAGCTGGCGCGTTCCAGGAGCGCCGCCCGATCGCGATCTCGGACTTCGCGCTGATCCGCCAGTCGCGCTGGCGGGAGGCGATCGCGTCGATCTTCGACCACCCCGGACCTCCTGCCGTATCGTCCGGCACCTCCGCCGGATCAGCGTCACCTACGCGCGTCCACGACGACGGCGGTGTCGAGGCGACGAACATCGTCAAGCCGGTCTACCACGTGGCCTGGCTCGCATCGCGGCTCGGACATGGCATCGAGAGCCGCTCGCTCCGATGACCGGACACCCCCAGGCACGGCGGCGGCGCGACCCATGGTGCGCACGGCCTCGGCGGCGTCGCTGCGGCTCAACCGCCACGAAGTGTCGGTCGTCGTCCGGCCGATGCCCGTCGGAGCTGCCGCCCGGGACGACGCTTCGGGTCGAGCTGACCGCCGCGACTCCGGGCTCGGAGCTGCGGGCCGACATCACCGCCGAGCAGGAGGCCGTCCACGCCCGCGTCTGGCGCGACGGCGAGCGCATCCTTGGACGCGGTTTCAACGCTCCGCGGCGGAACGACCTCGACCTCCTCGCCGAGGCGATCGAGGCGGGCGGACGCGACCCGGTCGTCGGTCGAGGCGCTGGCGATGGCCGCCGAGCTCGCTGGGGAGGTCACCGCATGAGCGACGAACGAGTCGTCATCCTGCCCGATCCCGAGTCCTGTGCGCTGGCGGCCGCGGAGCTGATCGCGTCGACGCTCGCCGCGGCGGCCGCAGCTCGCGACGTCGCCCACTGGGCCACGACGGGCGGCTCGACGGCGGGCCCGACCTACCGACACCTGGCGCAACCGCCGCTGCGCGACGTCGTGCCATGGGAGCACGTCCACCTCTGGTGGGGCGACGAGCGGTTCGTTCCGGCCGACCACCCGCTCTCGAACGCCCATATCGCGACGTCGGACCTGCTCGAGATCGGGGCGACGAGCGGCGAGTCCGGGACCGGCGCATCCGGGGTGGACGCGTCCGCCGGGCGAACGGCCGGCGCACCGATCCACGCCGGGAACGTCCATCCGATCCCCGTCGGGGCGGCGATCGGGGAGGCTGAAGGCCCCGACTGGGCCGCGCAGCGCTATGCCGGGGAGCTGGTCGCGGCCGGCGTGGAGTTCATCGACGGCGTTCCCGCCTTCGACCTCGTGCTGGTCGGGATGGGCCCCGACGGCCACGTCCTGAGCATCTTCCCGGGCTCGGCCGCGTTCGACGCACGCGAGCCGGTGCTGGGCGTGCCCGCCCCGACGCACGTCGAGCCGCACCTTGCGAGGGTCACGCTCCATCCGCGGGTCCTCGAGGCCGCCCGATCGGTGATCCTCGTCGCCCACGGCGCCGCCAAGGCCGACGTCCTCGCGGACGTCCTCGGAACCGAGCGCGACGAGCGGCGATGGCCGGCCCAGCTCGCCCGTCGCGCGGGCGCCACCTGGTTCCTCGACGAGGCTGCGGCAGCCCGAATCCGCCCGTGACCGAGACGCTTCGCCATGTCGTCTCCCGTGACGGCACGCCGATCGCGGTGTTCTCGTCGGGCGAGGGCTCGCCCCTCATCCTCGTCCATGGCACGACCGCCGATCACTCGACGTGGCGCCGGACCGGGCCGCGCCTCGAGGAGAGCTATCGCGTCCACGCGATCGACCGCCGAGGGCGAGGCGACTCGGGAGACGGCGACGGGCCGTACACGATCGAGCGGGAGTTCGAGGACCTCGCCGCCGTCGCCGACGCGCTCGCCGACGAGACCGGGGAGCCCGTCAACCTGGTCGGCCACTCGTACGGCGGCCGGACCGGGCTGGGCGCGGCCCTGCTGACGTCCAGCATCGGGCGGCTCGTCGTCTACGAGGGCGCGCCGGCGCCCGCGGGTGGCGACGGCTTCGCAACGCAGGATGTGAAGCAGCGGATCGCGCAGCTCATCGAGGCCGGCGATCGCGATGGGGCGCTCGTCCTGTTCTTCCGCGAGATCGTCGGGATGTCCGACGAGGAGCTCGCGCTCTACCAGCAGGATCCGATCTGGCCGCGCAGGGTCGCAGCCGTCCACACCTCGTTGCGGGAGCTCGAGGCCGAGGAGGGTTCGCCGGGCGCTTCGCTCGACGGCGCTCGGCGACGTCTCGATCCCCGTGCTCCAGATCCTCGGCGGCGACAGCCTGCCGATCTTTGCCGAGAGCACGTTCGCCCTCGACGCGCGGCTCGCCCACGGGCAGGTCGCGCTGATCGAAGGCGCCCGGCACGCCGCCCATCACACCCACGTCGACGAGTTCGTGGCCGCCATCCTGTCCTTCCTCGAGGACCCGGACCTGACAGACTGACCAGCCATGTTCGACCTCATCGGCTGGATCGTGATCGGCTTCATCGGCGGCGCCCTCTCGGCAGCCGTCGTCGGCGGGCGGACCGCCCGCGGTTGCTTCCCGAACGTGATCGTCGGCGTGCTCGGCGCGATCCTCGGCGGCTGGCTCGCGACGCAGCTCGGCTTCGGCCAGGGCGAGGGGTTCCTTGCCGCGATCGTCGTCGCGGTGGCCGGCTCGATCGTCGTCCGGGTCGTCCTCGAGGCGCTCGCGCCCAAGCAGTGACGGCACGACGCGGCGACACAGCGACCGCCCCCGAGCCGTCCCCGCTGCCGTGATCATCGCGACCGAGGGCCTCGCGAAGCGCTACGGCGACACGGACGCGCTCGTCGACCTGACGATGGACGTCGCCGAGGGCGAGGTCTTCGGCTTCCTCGGACCCAACGGCGCCGGCAAGACGACCGCGGTGAAGCTGCTCCTTGGGCTGGCTCGGCCGAGCGGTGGCGGCGGGACCGTGCTCGGTGCGCCGCTCGGCGACCGGGCCGCACGGCGCCGGATCGGCTACCTGCCGGAGCTGTTCCGCTACCAGCCGTGGCTGCAGGCACGCGAAGTCCTTCGCCTCCACGGGCGGCTCATCGGTGGCGGTGCGGACCGGTCGGCGGCGGCGCTGGATCGTCGTCCTGGACGAGGTCGGCCTGCTCGATCGGGCCGATGACGCCGTCGGTGGCTTCTCGAAGGGCATGCAGCAGCGGCTCGGGCTGGCGGTCGCGCTGCTCGGCGGCCCGGCGCTCGTGATCCTCGACGAGCCGACGTCGGCGCTGGATCCGGTCGGCCGGGCCGACGTCCGCGCGATCATCCGCCGGGCACGGGAGGCCGGGACGAGCATCTTCCTGAACTCGCACCTCCTCACGGAAGTCGAGCGGGTCTGCGACCGGGTCGCGATCGTCGACCACGGACGCGTCCTGGCGAGCGGCCGGCTCGACGACCTCCTTGGCGAGTCCGCCGTGCGGATCCGCGCGACCGAGCTATCGGCGGACGTCGGGTCCGCGCTTGAACGCCTTCGGCCGGGTCGCCGTCGCCGACGACGGCTGGCTCACGATCGCCGGCCTCGACCCGGCCTCGATCCCGGACGTCGTTGCGACGATCGTGGCCGCTGGCGGCCGGGTCCATGCCGTCGACCCGGGCCGGGCAACGCTCGAGGACCGCTATCTCGAGCTGATCGACAAGCCGGACGCGGGCGAGACGACCTGATGGCCATCCTCACGATCGCCGGGCTGACCGTCGCGGAGGTCGTTCGCCGACGAATCGCCTGGATCCTGATCGGGCTGACCGTCGTCAGCGTCCTGCTCACGACCCTCGGCGTGGAGCGGCTCGTCTCGCTCGCCCGCGACCGCGGCGACGCGCAGGAGCTCGAGATCTGGTTCGCGACGTCGCAGATCCTGATCCTCGTCGCGTTCATGTTCAGCTTCGTGCTGGCGATGACCGCAGCGTTCCTCGCCGCGCCGGCGATCGCTGCGGACCTGGAGTCGGGTGTCGCTCAGACGATGCTCGCGCGGCCGATCCGCCGGGCCGATCTCGTGCTCGGCCGCTGGCTCGGGCTGGTCCTGGTCGTCGCGCTCTACGCCGTCGCATCCGGCATGCTCGAGATCGCCGCGCTCGGATTCGTCACCGGGTACGCGCCGCCCCATCCGTGGCTCGCCGTCGGCTACCTCGCGGCGCAGGCGGTCGTGCTCCTGACGTTCGCGCTCCTGCTGAGCACCCGTCTTCCGTCGATCGCCGCGGGCGCGATCTGCGTCGTCGTGTTCGGACTCGGCTGGATGGCCGGCGTGTTCGCGGGGATCGGCCGGTTCTTCGAGGCGGCCCCGCTCGTGGCCGCTGCCGAAGCGAGCCGCTGGCTGCTCCCGAGCGACGGGCTCTGGCGGGGTGCGATCTACGGCCTGGAGCCACCGGCCGTGATGCTGCTCGCGCTCGGTCGCGGCGGGCCGGTCACCGGGGTCAACCCGTTCTTCGTCTCGGCGGCGCCACCGACGGAGTTCCTCGTCTGGTCCGTCGTCTGGGTCGCGATCGTCCTCGGCCTCGCCGTTCTCTCGCTGTCGCGGCGCGACCTGTAGCGCCGTCCCCGCGGGTCCTCGCATCCGGCCCGCGGCGTCACGGACGCGGGAGGGCTACCATCGACCCGATGACCGACTCCGCGACCGCCAGCCCGCCCGCCCCGGCCGACGACCGTCCCTACTCACCGGGCCTCGAGGGCGTCCTCGCCGGCGAGACGTCGCTGTCCAAGGTCGATGGCGCGAACGGCCGCCTGATCTATCGCGGCTACCGGATCGGCGACCTCGTGGAGCGCGGCACCTACCCGGCCGTCGCGAACCTGCTGTGGACCGGCGAGTGGGATCCCGCCCATCGCCTCGCGACCGCCGGGATCCCGGGCCCGGTCATGGACATCCTCCGGGCGCTGCCGACCTCGACGAAGCCGATGGATGCGCTCCGGACCGCCGTCTCGGCCTGGGGCGCCACCCAGGACCTGCCGTGGCCACCGGCCGTCGAGCACGCCCGAGCCCTGACGTCGTTCTCGCCGTCGGCGCTCGCGGCGTTCGTCCGGCTCCGGGCCGGCGAGCAGCCGGTCGATCCGGACCCGTCGCTCGACCTCGTCGAGGGCTACCTGTACCAGCTCACGGGCACCCGCCCGGACGCCGGCACCGCGCGAGCGCTCGACGCCTACTTCATCGTCGGTGCCGAGCACGGCTTCAACGCGTCGACGTTCACCGCCCGGGTCATCACCTCGACCCGCTCGGACATCGCCTCGGCGGTCGCCGGCGCGATCGGGACGATGAAGGGGCCGCTCCACGGCGGCGCGCCCTCGGAGGTCGTCGACCAGCTCGCGAAGGTCGGCTCCGTGGAGCGCGCCGAGCAGTGGCTGAACGAGGCGCTGGACCGGGGCGAGCGGCTGATGGGCTTCGGCCACCGCGTGTATCGCGCCTACGACCCGCGGGCGGCGGCGCTGCGCAAGGTCGCCGAGTCGATGGAGCACAAGCCCGACTGGCTGGAGCTCGCGATCCAGGTCGAGGACGTCGCGCTGCGGATCCTCGCCGAGCGGCACCCGGAGCGGGCGCTGAAGACCAACGTCGAGTACTACGCGGCGCCGGTCCTCCAGGGCGTCGGCCTGACGCCGGACCTGTTCCCGGCCACGTTCTCGCTCGCCCGCCATGCGGGCTGGACGGCCCACGTCCTCGAGCAGGCCGCCGACAACCGGCTCATCCGCCCGGACGTCCGGTACATCGGCCCCGCGGAGCGCGACCTCCCGGCCTGCTGAGTCAGGCCGTCGCGGCCTCCGCCCGACCCGCCGGCGACAGCTGGCGCTCGACCCGCTCCGCGATCCGCTCGACGACGTACTTCGCGTCCTTGGCCGCACCGTGGATCAGGATCGACCCGAGGCCGAACTGGAACGGGACGCCAACGAAGTAGAGGCCCTGCTCCGGCGACACGCCGCGGTACTCGTTCGGCCAGCCGTCGGCGGCCGTGACCGGCAGCTCGATCCAGCTGTAGTCGGGCCGGAAACCCGTCGCCCAGATGATGTTCGCGACGTCGAGGACCGTGCCGTCGTCGAGGGCGGGCTTGCCGTCCCTGGCGCTGGTCACCCTCGCGGCGTGCCGTTCGACGCCGGCGTGGTCGAGCTCGGGCCCGCGGACGCGGACGAGCGGAGCGGCCACGATCCGGGATCGCGACGACGCCTTCCGACCCATCGGGGTCCGGATCGTGATGACGTGGTCCTCGAAGAAACCGAGGATCGGCAGGATGAGCCGGGCGCGCCACGTGTCGAGCACGCGGAACGGGTAGCTCGCCGTGCGAGGCTCCGGAGAGGATCGTCCGATGGGTCGCGGCCGTTTCGTAGGCGATGTCGGCGCCCGAGTGGCCGACGCCCGACGACGAGGACCGGCCCGTCCGCGAGCTGCGAGGGGTTGCGGTACTCGCTCGAGTGGAGCTGCCGGATCGACGGGTCGAGCTGACTCGCGATCGCGGGAACCTTGGGGATCGAGAATGCGCCGGTCGCCACGATCACCTGGCGCGCCCGGAAGCGGCGGTCGCCGGCGACGGCGACGAGGTCGTCGCTGCCGTCGTCGACCCGCGTCAGGCGATCCACGCGCGTCGCCGTTCGCACCGGCAGCCCCATCCAGGCGGCATACGCCTCGACGTAGTCCGCCATCTGGCGGCCGGTGGGATAGCTCCAGCCGGGCGCCGGGAAACGGCATGCCCGGCAGGCCGTCCCAGCGTGCCGGGCTGAAGAGCCGGAGCGACTCGTACCGCCGCCGCCACTGGTCGCCGATTCGCTCGTTCGCGTCCAGGATGAGGAAGGGCCGACCGAGCTTCGAGAGGTGGTAGCCGGCCGCCAGCCCGGCCTGGCCCGCCCCGATCACCACCGTATCGACCCGTTCCGTCGTCGACTCTCCGCTCATGGCCGGTCTCCGCTGCGTCCTGGTTCGGAGGCGACCGACCCGGAAGACCGGTCGCCGGATCGAACGTAGGCGGCCGGAGCCGCGGGCGCATCGGCGGAACTACCCAATCGCGTCCGGAAGGCCGATGGGTACACGGCGTCAGTCAGCCCGCGACGATCCCCCGCTCGTAGGCAGCTGCCGTCGCGGCGGCACGCGAGGACACGCCGAGCTTCGTGTAGATGTTGCTGACGTGGCGGTCGACGGTCCGTTCGCTGATCACGAGCGTCGGCCGCGATGCCGCGGTTCGTTTCGCCCTGGGCGAGATGTCGCAGCACCTCCACCTCTCGCAGGCTGAGGCCGCCGGGGATGCGGCGTCCCGGTCGCTGCGGCCGCCTGCAGCCGCCGAGCGTCAGGGATGGCACCGAGCCGTTCGAACGCATCGCGCGCCGCTTCGAGGCCGATCACGGCACTTTCCTCATCGCCGAGCGCTCGGCAGGCCAGTCCGATCCCCTCGTGGACCCGAGCCGATCTCGTAGGGCGCGTCGAGTCCCTGCCACAGGTCCGCGGCACGCCGGAAGGCGGCGACCGCGGCACGTGGGTCGCCATTCGCCAGGCGGACCGCGCCGTCCGCGGTCGCCGCAATCGCGTCGAGGAGCGGCGTCGGCAGCGACCCCGGCGAGGCGCACCAGCTCGTCGGCGGCGGCTCGCGCCCCATCCCGATCGTCGTTCGCGATGGCGACGACAACCAGCGCCTCGAGGAGCGGCGCCCGGGCGAGTCCGCTCGGCGTCTCGTCGAGTGCCCGGTCCAGCATGGCCTGTGCGGCACCGGCGCGGCCCTGGGCGACACGGAGCAGCGCCAGGCCAGCTTCCGGGCGACGACCCCAGCCCGCCGCGGCGCGGTAGGCGTCCTCGGCGGCGTGGACCTCGCCCATCAGTCGCAGCAGCTCGGCCTCGACGATAGAACGCATCGCCGGCGGCCCGCTCTGGGGGCGGGCGAAGGAGCCACTCCTCGCGCACGACGCACCTCGGCCGCCGCCTCGGGCCACTCCCCGTGGAACCGCATCAGGTCGGCGCGATAGACGAGGCACTGGCCGCGGTACGGCACCATGTCCGGGTGCGCCTCGCGCCACCGGTTCATTGCCTCGGTCCAGCCCTGGGCACGACGCAGGTCGTAGATCCGGTGGAACGATTCGATCGACGCGCAATAGGCGATGCCGACGACGATCGGGCCAACCTCGCCGGACGTGACCGCCAGCATCACGTCGTCCAGAAGCGACACGCCACGCGCGACCTCGCCCATCGCGATCAGGCACTCGCCGCGACCAAGCCGGGCCAGCGTGGCCAGATCGACCTCGTCGAACCGGTCGGCGGCGGCGGCCGGCCTGCTCGTACAACGCGAACGCCGTCGCCGGATCGCCTTCATCGAGCCGTCCGAAGGGCCTCCGGGATCAGCAGGTAGCCGCTCACGACGCTGTCGAGGCCGTTTTCCTCGACGATGCGCGCTGCCCGGGCCAGCCAGCCGCCGGCGACGGCCATCTCGCCTCGGTTCGCGAGCATCATCCCGAGCCAGAACGCGAGCGATGCCGCGAAGTCGTGGTCGCCGGGCGCCGAGGGCGACCTGATGTGCGCGTGTCAGCAGCGCGACTGCCGCGTCGTCGTCACCGGTGAGGTGCGCTGCCAGTCCGGCCTGGCCCAGGTCCGTCGCGCCGAGCGGCGCGTCGCGGTCGGCCGCTGCGTACGCCGTCGCGGCCTCGCGCCACGCGCTGCGGGCGAAGGCGGCGCGGGCCTGTTCGAGGGTGGTCGAGGTGGTCACGGGCAGGTCTGGCTCCGCGCGCCACTCTACTGCGCCACCCGCGCGGGTTACAGCCAGCCGCGCCGCCGGAAGTACAGCGTCAGGGCGATCAGCACGATGGCCATCAGGCCCAGGATCCCGAAGAACGACAGCGCGCTGCCCTCGCCCGGGAAGTGGACGTTCATGCCGAAGATGCTGGCGATCAGCGTCAGCGGCAGGAGGATGACGCTGGCCGCGGTCAGGATCCGGAACGAGTCGTTCAGGCGGTGGCTGAGCACGGATTCGTTCGTCGACTCGAGCGCTTCGACGACTTCCTTGTAGTTCTCGAGCGTGTCCCAGATCCGCTCGGCCGCGTCGGAGATGTCGTCGAAGTAGATCTCGAGCTCTTCCGCCAGGTAGCGCTGCTTGGTCCGCTCGAGGTCGCGGAGCACGGCGCGCTGGGGCCGGACGATCTTGCGGAAGTTGATGATCTCCTGCTTCGCGTTCGAGAGGTCGCGGACGATCTCGCCCGACCGGCCCTCGAAGATGTCGTCCTCGAGGCGATCGAGCTTGTTGCCCATCTTGCGGAGCATCGGGAACGACGCGTCGACGTTGGCGTCGACGATCCGGTACAGCAGGTACCCGGAGCCCTTCGAGAAGTTCTGCTCGCGGATGTCCTCGCGCATGCGGAGACGGTCGAACATCGCCGACAGCGGCGGCAGCGGCGTGTCCGGCATCGTGATCAGGTAGTCGGGGCCGACGAAGATGTCGAGCTCGGCGCTCAGCAGCCGGCCGGATGCCTTCTCGAAGAACGGGAAGTGCAGGACGATGAAGATGTAGTCGTCGTAGGAGTCGAGCTTCGGGCGCTGGTTCCGGGAGTAGACGTCCTCGTAGTCAAGGGCGTGGAAGTCGAAGCGCTGCTCGAGCCACTCGCGGTGGGCCAGTCGGGGTTCTTCGATGTGGATCCAGCGGAGGCCGGCGGCCTCGATGATCTCGGGATCCGGTACCTCTACCTCGCCGGGCAGCAGGACGCCGCCGGCCGGAACGGCACGGCGAAGTCGCGGGCGCGGGAGCGGCAGGGTAGGCATCGACTGGGAGGCTTCATAAGGCGTTCGGGCGCAATCCTAGCCCCTCGAGGGGCGATTCGCGCCACCGCACGTTCGTACCAGTGCGAATCACGCACCCTCAGGCGCCTGAAAACGACCGATTGCGGCGGCGAATGTCGCTGGGAGCGGCACATCGGCCGCTTGTCGGCCCCCAGGCCGCGATCACGGCATCGCGCACGCTCGGTCGACGCTCGATCGAGCCCTTGGCGATGCCTTGTGGCCGCGACTACCCGGATTCTGCCGCTGGGGGCGACATCGACAGTCCGAGGTCGTTCAGGCGCTCGGTGGCACCTCGAGCCAGCCCTCGCGGAGCGCCCTCGTCGCGAGCTCCGTGCGCGAGGCGACGTCCAGGCGCTCGAACAGGCGACGCAGGTGTGACTCGACCGTCTTCGCGCCGATCCCGAGCCGCGCGGCGATCTCGTCGTTCGAGAGACCCTCGACGACCAGGGTGACGACGTCGTGCTCGCGCTCGCTGAGCTTGACCGCAGCGCCGTTGCCAGGTCGCCTCGCGAACGACATGCCCCCGGCGGCGGCGCGCCGGATCGCGTCGACGAGCTCGGCGATCGGCGCCGTCTTGAGCACGAACCCGGACGCACCGAGCCGCAGCGCCGCGTCCGCGTACTGGGGATAGTCGTAGGAGGTCAGGACGACGACGGCCGGGCGAGCGTCGCCGGGGCCGGTGAGCCAGCGCAGGCCGCTGTCGGTGCCGAGCCGGATGTCGAGCAGCACGACGTCGATCTCGGTCGAGCGAACCAGCGCGTCAGCCTCGTCGAGGGCGCCCGCGACGCCGGCGATCTCGAGTCCGGGCTGCGCCGCGAGCAACGCCGCGGTCCCCTCGCGGAGCACCGGGTGGTCGTCGACGATCGCGACGCGGATGGGGGCCCCGGCCGCCGATTCAGGGACGCTCAACGAGCCCGCCACTCCAGCGCGACGTGGGTTCCGCCACCCGGCCAGCGGCGGACGTCGAGGATCGCCCCGATCGCCTCGGCCCGCTGCTGCATGTTGAGCAGCCCGAAGTGCCCGCCGCGCTCGGCGACCGCGCCGGCATCCGGCTCGATCCCGGGACCCGCGTCGTCGATCGACAGCGACGCACCGGACTCCGTGGAGCGGTAGCGGACGACGATCGGCGGCTGCCCGTGCTTCACGGCGTTGGCGAGCGCCTCCTGGGCGACCCGGAAGAACGCCAGCTCGACATCCGGTGGCGGCCGCGTCCCGTCGGCTCGCTCGAGTCGGACCTCGCCGCCGGCGAGCCGCTCGATCCGGAGGACGAGCCAGTCGAGCGCCGGCCCGACGCCGAGATCGTCCAGGATCGGCAGCCGGAGGTCACCGCAGATCGCCCGAAGGCGCTCGGCCACCGTCCGTCCCAGCTCCGCGCCCTCGGCGTCGCCGGCGACCTCGAGCCGCCGGACGAGCAGCGTCAGCTCCTGCAGCGCGTCGTCGTGGATGTCGGCCGCGAGTCGGGCCCGCTCCGCCTCCGTGGCCGCGACGACGAGGTCGCGCTGGAGCTGCGCCCGGCTGGCGACGCGGGCAAGCGGGCGAACCGTGAAGCGGGCGGCGACCGCCACGAAGATCAGCCAGAAGAAGAGCGTCAGGTAGCCCGGTTCCTGCGTCGTGCCGATCGCGAACAGCGGCGTCGCACCGGCGACGGCGTACTCGGCCGACTGGACGACGCGGCCGCTCGACGCCGTGGCGGAGCGAAGGGCGTCGAGGTTGATCGGGCCGGCGGCGGCGATCCCGGGCAGGAGTGGGATCGCCCCGATGAGCGCCCACCGCACGATGTCGTCCGTCCACGACGGCGGCTGCTGCGAAACCGCGAGCGTCAGGAAGATCGCCACGACTTCACAGAAGACGATCGCAAACCCGATGGACCGGCGTTCGGACTCGCCGGGAATCCGCTCCCAGAGTGCTTCCGCGAGCGGCAGCATCGCCAGCGTGATCAGGAGGCCGGCCAGGACGATGGCGACGACCTCCCACGTCGCCGCGAGCGGGGACACGAGGAACGGCGTGGACACCGCGACCGCGAGCGGCACGGCGAGTGGCTGCAGCGACGCCCCGAGCTGGCCCAGCTTGAGGAGATACCAGCCACCGACCAGCAGGAGGACTCCGATGGCGAGCGGGACCACCGTGTCCTGCCAGCCCAGCCCGTAGTACCAGAAGTCGCGGACGAACCAGTTGTCCGGCGAACCGTCCGCGAGGTTCTCGGGCTCGATCGCGGTCATCGAGTCGACAGGCGCGTTCGAGAGCTCCCAGAGCGTCTGCTCGCTCATCGGCACCGCCGTCGGCTCGGGCGGCTCGACCCCGATCGGCTCCGGAGCGATATTCGGGTCGTCCTGCAGCTCTTCCGGGTAGACGAACGTCGGCAGCTGGTACAGCTCGGTGCCGTTGAGCGTGAGGACGATCATCCCGGGCTGGACGCCGTCGAATCCGGCCGGGCTCATCGGGGTGACACGGGTCACGACGAGGTGGTCGCCGCTGACCTCGAGGTCGATGCCGGTCTGCATCCGGCCGATCGTGGCCGCCCCGATCCCGAGCGTCAGCGCGACGACGGCGATGGCGGCCGCGAGGAGATCCCGACGCTGCTGGCGCATGGGCCGACGGTAGCAGGGGCCCGCGAAGCGCCGCCAGCGGGATTTCCCGCAATGGCTCGGCGGGAACCGACGGCTGCCGATCGGCGCGGCGCCCGGGCGACGCTCTCCCTCGACCACGCACCTTGGAGGAGACGGATGACCACGGCGCTCGAGGCGATCGGGCTCGGCAAGCGGTATGGACTGCGGAGCTGGGCGCTCCGCGATCTCGACCTTGCAGTCCAGGAAGGATCGATCACGGCCCTCGTCGGGCCGAACGGCTCGGGCAAGTCGACGCTGCTCAAGGCGTGGGTCGGCTTCGAACGACCGACGGCGGGGCAGCTTCGGATCCACGGCGTCGATCCGGTCCGACAGCGCGGCCGGGCGATCGCCCTGACCGGCTACGTGCCGCAGCAGCCTTCGCTCTACCGCGAGCTGTCGGTCGGCGACCATCTCGCGTTCGCCGCCGCGCATCGCCGTGGCTTTGATCGCGATCTCGCCGGCGGCTACCTCGACGACCTCTCCATTCCGATCGACTCGCGCGCCGACGAGCTGTCTGGGGGACAGCAGGCGCAGGTTGGGCTGGCGCTCGCGCTGGGCACGCGGGCGCCGGTCCTCCTCCTCGACGAGCCGCTCGCGAGCCTCGATCCGCTGGCCCGGCGCGAGTTCCTCCGGGTCCTGGTCCGGGCGGTTCGGGAGTCCGGCGCGACGGTGCTGCTCTCGTCCCACGTCATCACGGACATCGAGCAGGCGTGCGACCACCTGATCGTGCTCGGCGGTGGGCGGTCGCTGTTGGCGGTCCCGATCGCTGAGGCGATCTCGGGCCATGCGGTGCTGGCCGCCGCCGATCCTCGACCGCTCAGCGCCGAGGTGGTCGGGTCGTTTCCGTCGCCCGAAGGCGAGCAGCTGACCCTCGTCCGCGGCCGGGGGCACGGCGCGCGGGAAGCCACGCTCGAGGAGGTCGTGATCGGCCATCTCGCAGCCGGCCGTCCGTCGCGGCCGGTGGCGGCCGTCGAGCCGGTGGCCGCGTGATGGCCCGCTCGATGCGCCTCGTCCTGCGGATGCAGCGGTTCGAGATCATCGCGGTCGCGGCGTTCGCCGCGGCGCTCGTCGTGGCGGCCGTGTGGGTCGCCGGCGAGCTCGATGCGATCGGCTTCGGCGCCTGCTACGCGGCGATCGAGGCGCCGCCCGCCAACTGCGAATCCCTCGGCCGCCGGTTCTTCGCGATCCAGGAGGACCTGGGGACGCCGATGGCCTCGTTCATGGGCCTGCTGCCGTACGCGGTCGGGCTCTTCCTCGGGGCGCCGGTGATCGCCCGGGAGCTTGAGCGTGGGACGGCGCGACTGGCGTGGTCGGTGGCCCCGTCGCGGGTCCGCTGGTACGCCTGGCGGGTCGCACCGATCGTGGTGCTCGCCGTCGCTGGTCACGCTCGTGGCCGGCTTCGCGATGGATCGCTACGTCGAGGCGCGCAGCCCGGGAACGGACCTCGCGAACTCGTTCGACGCGTTCGGCCAGCGCGGCGTGCTCGTTGCGGTGACGGCGTTCGTGATGGTCGCGGGCGCGATCGGGCTGGGGACCGTGATCGGACGCGTGCTGCCGACGGTGATCCTGGCGCTGATCCTCGGCTACTTCGGGATCCTCGCCGTTCAGCATGTGCATGCCGACGTCACGGCACGCGAAGCCGTCGCGGTCACCGAGAGCGAGGTCAGGCCGGGCGATCGCTACGTCGACCAGTTCTTCCAGCTCCCCGACGGCCGCCTCGTCGGCTGGCAGGAGCTCGAGCAGATCGACCCCCGAGCCTTCAACGGTGAGCAAGGTCCGCAGTACCCGATCGTCACGATGGTGATCCCGGCCGAGCGCTACCGCGAGATCGAGGCCCGCGAGGCGCTGCTGCTCGGCTCGATCGGCGTCGCGATGCTCGTGGGTGCCGGGGTCATCGTTGCGCGGCGGCGTCCGGGCTGAGGCATGCGCCACATCGCAGCAGCACGACCTGCCACCCGAATGCCCCTCGGGCCAACCATCGTCGGCCTCGTCGTCGTCACCGCCGCGATCATCGGAGTCGTCGCGTCGGCGTCACCCGACCGGTCGGCCAGCGAATCACACGTGCCTGGTGCGCCCCGGGTCGTGTCGCGGGCAGCTCCGCCAGCGGCGCCGATGCTCAACGAGGTGCCAGGCGGGAACCTCGGTCGTGCGACCAGCCGAGGCAACGGCGCGATCACCGAGAGCGACGGTGCTCTCCCTGGCGACGCGTCCGTGTTCGACGGCGAGTATCCCGGCATTGCCAGGCTAGACGCCGACCTGCTGCAGGCCCTGCGCGTGGCCGGGAGCCGGGCCATTGACGATGGCATCGACCTGTACGTCAACAGCGGCTGGCGCTCGCCGGCTACCAGAATGAGCTTCTTCGTGCGGCGGTCTCCGAGTACGGGTCCGAGAAGGAGGCTGCACGATGGGTCGCCACAGCGGAGACGTCCCCGCACGTGTTCGGAGACGCGGTCGATATCGGTGGCGTCGAAGCGACGGTGTGGCTGTCGGAGCATGGCGCTGTGTACGGGCTGTGCCAGATCTACCGCAATGAGCCCTGGCACTTCGAACTGCGCGCCCCGGGCGATCGAGAGCGGCTGCCCTCGGATGTATCCCGACCCCACGCACGATCCGAGGATGAACTGACCGATCCCGATGTGGGGCGGGCGCGATAATCCCGCCGATGTCCGATACAACCGCGACCGCAGGCGCGACCGGCGTTGCGAACCTCCGAGAACGCCTTGGGCGGATCCGCCTCAGCTCGTTCGAGACGCCGCCGTGGGTCGGGATCGTCGTCGCCGTAGCGGCGTGGGCGCTGATCGTCTGGTTCAGCGAGCCGTGGGGCCGGCTGTGGGGCACGGGTCAGGACGCTCGCTGCTACTACCAGGCGACGCTCGCCGACCCATACCTCCACTCGGAGTGGAACGACCCGATCGCCTACGTCTACTCGCCGGCGTTCCTCCAGCTCGTCACACCGCTGACGGCCCTGCCCGTGGCAGGCGTTCATGGCCGTCTGGACCGCGCTCCTCATCGGCGCGGTGCGATTCCTGACCGGGCCGCGGCTCCTCGCGGCCGGGCTCCTGTTCCCGTTCACGTTGATGGAGGTCGCGGGCGGCAACGTCTCGCTGCTGCTGGCGGTCGCGATCGTGGTCGGGTTCCGCTGGCCGGCGGCGTGGGCGCTCGTGCTGCTGACGAAGATCACGCCCGGGATCGGGCTGTTGTGGTTCGCGGTCCGGCGGGAGTGGCGCCACCTGGCGATCGCGCTCGGGGCGACCGCGGCGATCGTCGCGGTGTCGGCGCTGATGCTCCCCCAGCAATGGCGCGACTGGGTCGACGTGATCATCGGAAACGCCGGCAAGGGCGGGACGTGGGCTTCCGTGCCGGTACCGCTCTGGATCCGCATGCCGATCGCGATCGCGGTCGTGGTCTGGGGAGCACGAACGGACCGGGCCTGGACGGTGCCGGTGGCGGCGATGCTGGCGCTTCCCGCGCTGTGGTACGGCGGCATCTCGATGCTCCTCGCCGTGATCCCGCTGATGAACCGGGACTCCCGCTGGACACCGGCACCGAAATTTGCCCAAACAGGCACGGCCGAGGCGGAGGCTGCGGCGTAGGCTGATCGCGTGGTCGGCCACCCGCAGCGGGCTGCCGAGCGCAGCGTCCCGCGTCCCGGCACTGCGCCTCCACAGCACGCGCCGGTCGGCCTCGACCCGATCGCACGCCAGTTCCTGACGCTGCAAGCGACCTTCGGCAATCGATCCGTGACCGCGCTCCTCGGGCGCGCCGATCCTCTTCGCGTCCAGCGCCAGGGTGAGCCCGTCGGGCCGCAGGTGGCAGGGAACCCGCTCGTGGGATTGAAGCGCGGCGACGGTCTCGTGTTCGGGACCTTCGACCGCCGAACGCGCGTGCGGGCGCTCCAGGAGCGGCTGAACGCGAAGGTCGCCGCCGGGCTCGACGAGGACGGCATGTTCGGCCGGCTGACCTCGGAGGCGCTGGCCACGTTCCAGGCCGGCGCGGGCTTGCCAACCGTCGAACCGGTGGACGCCGACACCGCCGACGCGCTGATGGACCGGCCCGCGGCAGGCAGCGGCGGGATCGCGGGCGTGCCGTCCGGTTCCGAGGGCGTCGTCCGCGAAGCGGTCACCGCGGCAGGGACGAAGCTCGTCCAGTCGAAGGCCCTCTTCGACATCGCCTCCGTCAGCCTGCGGCAGGCGGGCTCGGACCTCGGGCTCTCCACGCGGCCGGGAGCGATCGGCATCCAGGGCGGGCTCATCACCGCCGCCGACCAGCTCCTCCAGACGTCGACGCTCGTCGCCGCGGCCGGCACGAAGATGATCGCCGGCGGCCCGAGCACACCCGCGTTCCCGGTCCCGGGCGGCAGCCAGCTGGTCGGCCTCCAGCGCGGCGACGGGCTGAATCTCGGCACGGAGGACCGGCGGCCGCGCGTCGTCCAGCTCCAGGAACGGTTGAACGAGCGGATGTCCGCGGAGCTCAAGCTCGACGGCATGTTCGGGCCGAGGACCCACGCGGCCCTCAACGACTTCCAGCGCAGCATCCGCGTTCCCGAGACCGACGTCGTCGACCAGGTCACCGCGGACGCCCTCGAGACCGGGCTGATCGGCGGCGAGGCCGTCGCGGTTCCCGGTGGCGAGGAGTTGGAGTTCGCGGGTCAGCGCCTGGCCGACACGGCGAGCGCCATTCGAACGGCAAGCACCTCCCTCTTCCTCGACCCGACGGTCGACAGCGACATCCGTGCGGGTCAGGCGCTCGACGGGTCCGGACAGTTCGTGGGGCAGAGCGCGACGCTCCTCGGCCAGGCAGGCACAAGCTTCCGGACGAGCAGCACCCGCGAGTCGACCGAGCAAGGCGGGATCTCGCTCTCGACGTCAGGCTCGATCCAGACTGGTGCCGCCCAGGGCTTCCGCGACGCCGCCCTCCAGCTGGTGATCAGCGGCGGCCCGTTCGATCAGAGCGCCAGCGGCAATCTGACCGGGGTCGCCAACATGCTCGACGGCACCTCGACACTGCTCACCGACGCCGGAGCCGACATCCGCCGCGCGTCGGAGGTCATGACGCCCGCCGCCTGACCCGAATCGCGACGACCGCCGCGGCCACGAAGAACACCATCGCTCCAAGGACGAACGGTCCTGCCGGTCCTGTCACCGGCGCCACGATCCCGGCGGTGATCGGCCCGATGATCCCGGCCACGTACAGCGGCAGGTAGACCAGGTTGAGCGTCGCCGACCGCCGCTCGGGCGGGACCTCGGTCGCCAGCAGGCTGAAGACCATCGCCCCGACCGTCCCGTTGCACGCCGTGAACGCCAGCACCGTGAGCGCGAGGACAAGCACGACCGGCGCGAGCGGCGTCAGCAGGAGCGCCACACCGCCGCCGACGAGCGACGCCAAGCAGCACCGGCCGGAACCCGAGCCGGTCGCCCAACGCCCCGCCGAGCGTCGCCGCGACCGCACCGACCAGCGCCGCGGTCCCGAGCACGAGCCCGATCGCCGACGCCAGCCCGGGCCCGGTCCCGACGAGGCCCTCGACGATCACCGGCTGGTACGGCCGCGTCAGCTGGTTCGCGAGGTAGCGTCACGAAGTAGATCGCGAAGATCCGCCGGATCGCCGGATCGCCGAGGACGCCTCGGACCGCGCCATAGGCCAGCGCCAGCACCCGGCCCTCGGGCACGACCGACGGCCGGACCTCGCGCGATCCGACCGCGACGAGCAGCGCCGTCGCGACCGACAACACGGCCGACGACCAGAACACCGCCGAGAGCGACCAGCCCTGGACGTCGACCAGGAAGGCCGCGAGAATCGGCCCGACCGCCCACCCGATCGGCCCGGCGACGCCGAAGATCGCGATGACCGTCCCGATCCGCGCGAGCGGCGCGACATCGCGGATCCCGGCCAGCATCACGCCCGTGTTCCCGAGCTGGAACCCGATCAGCAGGAGGCTGAGGGCGAGCTGCCACGGCTCCTGCGACAGCGCCACGCACGCGAACACCACCGCCTCGACGAGCGCGCTCCGGACGATGACCGCCTTGCGCGAGTACTTGTCGGCCCAGACGCCCCAGAGCGGCACGAGCGGCGCGCCGACGACGAAGATCAGCGCCGTGAACAGCCCGACGAATTGCAGGCGCTCGCGACTCGGCGACGCCCATCTGGCTGAGGTAGGTCGGGAGGAACGCGAACACCTGGCTGAGGCCGAGGCTCTCGACCATCGAGGTGATCCAGAAGATCGACGAGGATGACCCGCCAGTCGTCGCGGCCCTGGGGTCGTTCGGCCGCGCGAGCGGCGGCGCGTCCGGCACCGCATCCGGGGCGGGACGCCCACCTCGGCGGACGCGGGCTGCGACGACATGGCACGCGATCGTAGGCGACGTGGCGATCCGCGAGCGGCCGGCCGCCGTATGCTCCGCCAAGGGAGGTGCCAGGATGATCGGTCGTCTCGTGACCCGCCTCGTCGATGCCCAGGCCGCCTGGGCGCGGCCGCTCGGCGACTTCAACCACCGCTGGCTGTCGGCCCTCTTCCGGCCGATCCGCCCGGTCAAGGACTTCTTCAACGGGACATGGCTCGGTCACCCGGTCCACGCCGCGATCACGGACCTCCCGATCGGAGCGCTGACCGTCGCGCTGATCCTCGACCTCGTCGGTCAGCCGGTCGGGGCCGACATCGCGCTGCTGATCGGCGTCCTGTCGATGCTCGCGGCGGCGATCGTGACCGGCCTCGCCGACTACACCGACGCCGACGGCACCGCCCGGATGCGGGCGACGGTCCACTCGGTCCGTGATGGTCGTCGCCCTGGTGCTGTTCGTCGTCTCGCTCGTGATCCGCGCCGGCAACCCAACCGATCGGACGATCGCGTTCGCCCTGCTGGTCATCGGCTATCTCGTGATCTCGCTCGGCGCGGCGGTCGGCGGCGATCTCGTCTTCCTGATCGGGACCCATGTCAACCGCCACGCCTGGCGCGGCGCCGGGACGAAATGGGTCGCCGTCGACCTCGGCGGCCTGCCGGACATCCCGGAGGGCGGCCCGACGAAGGTGAAGGCCGGCATCAACGACCTCGTCGTGATCCGCAACGGCGACACGATCCTCGCCCTTCACGCCCAGTGCGCCCACGCCGGGCGGCCCGCTCGCCGAGGGCACGCTCGTCAACGACCAGATCGAGTGCCCGTGGCACGGCTCGCGGTTCCGCCTCGACAACGGCCATGTCGCCCGCGGCCCGGCGATGTACGACCAGCCGGCCTACGAGGCTCCGCCGGACCGGACGCGGGATGGGAGGCACGCCGAGCCGCCGCGCTGACGTAGCATCCGCGCATCACGGTTCGTGTGGCGGCGAACCGCCGAGCGCGCGCTCACGTTGGGGGAATCGCATGAGCCACCTTTCGACCACGATCCGCGTGGACGCGCCGCCGGAGGTCGTGTACGACCTCGTCGTCGACCCGTCGCGCGGACCGGAGTGGCAGACGCTCGTCTCGCGAGCTGGGCGAGATCTCCGGGCGGCCGGGCGGCGTGGGATCGAGCTACGTCGGCTACTACCAGGTCGCGGGGCGGCGGCTCGAGGGCCGGTTCATCGTCACCGCCGCGGAGCGCCCGACGCTCCACCAGGCGGCCGGAACGACGCGCGGCGGCTGGGCCCGCTGGACGACGAAGATCGAGCGCGATCGACGGCGGGGCGTGCGACGTCCACGTCTCGCTCGAGTACGAGCTGCCGGGCGAGGTCGTCGGGATCGCTCTTCGGGATGCTCGACCGGGAACCGCGTGGAGCAGGAGTTCCAGCGGACGTACGCGAACCTCAAGGGCTCGCCGAGGCGTCCGCGGCGGCGCCGCCCGGCCGACCATCGCCGCGCGCCTGACGGGCGAGCGGCGCCGATCCGTGGCCCGGATGCGAGCATCGCGATTCCGGACCCGTCGCTCGTCGTCCTCGTCGGCGCCGCGGGCAGCGGCAAGTCGACGTTCGCGGCGCGTCACTTCGCCCCGGTCGGAGGTGCTCTCGTCGGATGCCTTCCGGGAGATCCTCAGCGGCGACGCGGCCGATCAGCGGGCCACGAAGACCGCGTTCTCGATCCTCCATCGCGAGGTGACCGAGCGGCTCGCCGCCGGACGGACTCGTCGTCGTCGACGCCACGAACGTCGAGCGTCACGCCCGGCGGGCCTGCTCGCCCGGGCGCGACTCGGCTGGCGCTCCGGCGTCGCGATCGTGCTCGCCCTGCCGCGCGGCGGTCGTGCAGGCACGGAACGCGGCGCGGAAGGGGCGGGTCGTCGACCCGGCCATCGTCGACCGGCACCTCGCACCGGCTCGCGCGCAGCGCTCGGCGAGGGCGGCGTCGCGAGCGAGGGATTCGACCGATGTCGTCGGTCCGTCACGGACGCTCGACGAGCGTCCGAGCGCGGTCGAGATCGTTCGCGCCCTGGCCCTAGCCCGCTGACCCCGCGCCGATCAGCACGATCGCCGGCGATCGCCGCAGCGATCCCGAAGACGTGGCACCGCGTGACCCGCTCGCCGAGGATGCGACCGCGGCGAGGATCCGGTCGTCACCGGGTAGAGCGACGACAGGTCGCCGCGACGTCGAGCCGCCGGCCTGGGCGGCAAGCAGGAACAGGCCGTTGCCGTGCATGTCGAACAGGCCGACGCGCAACGGCCGTCGGCACGACCCGCCGCGGCATGCGCCACGCCTGCCGACCGACGACGAGCACGGCCACGATGACGGTCGCCGCCGCGATCTTGATGACGACGAGCGGCCCGAAGACCTGGCCCTCCGGGTCAGCTCCCCGGCAAGGACCTGTTGAACAAGCCGATCCCGACCCCGGCGACGACGGCGAGCTCGATGCCCGATCGCGAGCCGCCATCGCACCGGCAGCCCGCGAAACGAGGACGACGGCGACGATGCCAGCGCCGATCCCGGCCAGACGCGTGGCGCCGGCAGGCCGTCCCGGACGACGCCCGCGGCGACCGGCACGAGCGCGGCGATCAGACCCGGTGACCGGGGCGACGACGCCCATCCGCCCGACGGCAAGGCCCTGATAGAGGCCGATGATCCCGATCGTCGCCGCGACCCCGGCCGCCACGGCGATCGCGACGTCTGCCGGCTCCGGGAGGCGGTTCTCCGCGCCACGATCGTCAGCGACCACCGTCACAGGACGAATGCCGACGACCTGGACGATGAGCGCGACGCCGAGGACCGGGGCGCGTCGGCTCGCCCAGCCGCCACCGAAGTCGCCCGCTGCCCCAGCGCGATCGCCGAGGCGAGGCCGAAGACGACGACCGCCGAGCCCGGTCCGAACGGCTCAGCCGTGGGCAGACCTCGCGCCTGCCGGTTCGGCGGCCTACGCCGGCGAGGTCGTCGACCTCCGTCGGCCCGGCGAGCGGGACGACCGCATCGGCCGACGCGTCGTAGCGATCCGACGTCGTCAGGTAGATGACCTGGAAGTCGCTGGCGACGTCGCGGAGGAGCTCGAGGGCCCGCGTCGCGCGGGCGTCGTCGAGCGTGACGAACGGGTCGTCGAGGATCAGCGGCGGCCGCCGGTCGCCGGTCACGAGCCGGACGAGCCCGATCCGGGCGACGAGATAGACGAGATCGAGCGTGCCCTGGCTGAGCGACGTGACGTCGACCCAGTCGCCGCGCTCCGGCGCGTGGAGCGCGGATGTCGAGCGTCTTGTCGTCGACCTGGACGCGCCGGTAGCGGCCCGTCGGTCACCCGCTCGATGTCGGCGACCATCTTCGTCTCGAGGTAGCGCGTCGCCGACTTCATCGTCGCCTGCTCGGCCTCGCTCGATCTCGGCGAGCGTCCGCTCGTAGATCCGGGCCCGGCGCTGGAGCGCCGTCGAGCTGCTCCTCCCAGACCGGCCAGGCGCTCGGCGTGGGCGGCGACGGCCTCGGCGTCGACCGGATTCGCCTCGACCCGAGCCCGGGCGTTCGCCTCGTCGTCGCGGGCCCGCTCGAGCGACGCTCTCGAGGTCCCGGACCTCGACCTCGAGCCGCTCTCGTGCCCGCGGTTCGCTGGGCGATCGGGCCGAGCGCCTCGAGGGCGTGCGTCTTCTGCTCGATCTCGAGGGCGGCGGCGTCGCGCAGGCGCGGGCAGCGCCTCGGGCGGCTCCTTGCCGACGAGCCCGTCGAGCTGCGCGGCGAGCCGCTCGATCCGGGCGACGTGCTCCTGCTCGGCGGTCGAGCAGTGCCTCGGCCGCGGCGAGGTCCTCGAGGCCGATGCCCGGCCAGCTGCTGGCGCGGTGTCCGCCTCGCCTGCTTGAGCTCCTGCTCCATCTCGGAGCGGCCCGCGCAGGCGGCGGTCGATCTCGACGTCGCGGAGCTGGGTCTGCATCCGGTCGTTTCGGCGCAGCCACAACGCGACGAACGCGAGGATGAAGCCGATCCCGGCAATCGCCCCGCCGATCAGCTGCGGCGCCGTGCCGAGGTCGAGGACCCGGGTGAGCCGGCCGACGAACGCCGCGCACGGCGAGGACGACGCCCAGCAGCACGAGACCGATGGCGATCCGCGACAGCGGCCGCCAGGTCGGCTCGGGCGGGACCTCGAACTGGACCTCGACCTCGCCCGACAGGGCGGCCGTCAGCTCGCGGATCCGTCGCGTCGAGCTTGCGCAGCCGCCCGACCACCTGCTCGAGCACGGGCAGCGGATTCGGCGAGGGGTGGCTCGTGTGGAGCGCCGGCCAGCTCGTCCGGCGGTCTTGACCGCGTGGCGGAAGCGCTCGAACCGCTCCTGCGCGGCGACGCGCTCGGCCGTCAGGCGCTCGGCCTGGCGGGCCTTCTCGAGGAGACGACCGGCGCTCGGCCAGGTCCGTCATCGGTCGCCGCGCGGCGCTCCCTGCGACCCGGCAAGCGTGTCGCGGTCGCGCTCGAGCTGGGCCAGGGCGAGCTCGCCCTGCTCGACGAGCGGCCGCGCTCCTGGTCGACGGCCTCCTCGGCGACCTTGAGCCGGCCGGGGTTCTTGGCGCCCTTGCGTGCTCAGCTCGAAGATCGCCCGTCTCGAGCTTGCGCTTGGCGCGCGAGGTGCCGCGATCCGCGCCGCTGATCGACGCCTGGAGGCGGTCGCGGAGAGCGGCCTCGTCACGGTCGAGGTCGGCCAGCTCGTGGTGACGGATCGACGCGGTCGAGCGGAAGAACGCCTCCGTCGGGATGCCGGTCAGCTCGGCGAGCGCCTGGTCGGCGAGCGTCGGGTCGGTGATGACCTCGCCGTCGAGTTCGAGCCGGACGGTGCCCTTCGCTGGCCGCGGAACGCCTTCTCGATCGAGCCGCGCCTGGACCGTGCCGTTCTCGTCGTCGTCGACCTCGAAGTCGATCGCGATGACGGGCCGCGCCTCCTCCGGGGCGTCCCACGAGCGGAGCGCCGTCCATCTCGGCCGCCGTCGGACGTCGCCTTCTTCGTGAGGATGAGCTCGAGCGCGCGCTGGATCGTCGTCTTGCCGGCCTCGTTCGGGCCGTGGATGATCGTCAGGCCGGGGCGAGGGGCACCTCGAACTCCCGGTACCGGCGGAAGTCGCGGACGCTGAGCTTGGTGATCCTCACGCGGGCGCCCGACCCGGTCACAGCGTCACCTCGTGGCCGGCGAGCAGGAGCCGGCCGAGCCGGAGGACGTCGCGGAGCTCGGCGGCCTCGCCGCGTCGACGCGTCGCTCGGATCGGCCTCGAGCTCGGCGATCCGCGCCTCGACGTCGCGGATGAAGGCGCCGGCGATCGTGTCGGGCGACTGGGAGCGCGCCCGCGCGACAGGGCCGGGATCGACGGTCGCGGACGCGGACCCGCAGGAACGAGCCGTCGGAGCTGCTCCTCGACCTCGTCGGTGTTCGAGGTCGAGCTCGTCCGGGCCGGACGCCGGTCAGGCGGACCTCGAGGACGAGGTTCGGGTCGGCCTTGGCCTGGAGCTTGCGCGACGAGTTCGGGCTGGCCCTTGAGCGCGAGCGGCGTCGAGCTCGAGCTTGCTCGAACGTCGTCTGGCCGACGCGCCGCTCCTCGACCGGACGGTCCGCTTGCCGGCGGCTTCTCGTCGAGGGTCACGATGCAGG
This sequence comes from uncultured Chloroflexia bacterium, assembly GCA_963721545.1. GTDB lineage: Bacteria > Chloroflexota > Limnocylindria > Limnocylindrales > CSP1-4 > SPCO01. The sequence goes on along the minus strand of CAVRKB010000009.1, from coordinate 793,925 downwards.
ACGTTGCCCGCGCCGTCCTGGTCGACCGCGACCGGCTCAGGGGCGCCCGAATAGGCGTAGGTCGTGGCTGCCGGCCTTGCCCTTCTGCGAGGAGTGCCAGTGGCCGAGGGCGAGGTAGTCGAGGCCGGTCGCGGCGATCTCCTCCTTCGTGACGACGACCTCGTCGCGGTCGGTCCGATCCGGGATCGCGATCGCGCCGTGGACCATGCCGACGTGCCACGGTCGTGTTCGCCTCCCGCTCGGGGTCGACGCGGAGGTCCCGCAGCGGGCTGTGCGGGGCCCGCTTCGTCGGGAAGACCACGGCGTGGACGTCGACGTCGACAGGCCGGCAGATGCACCGTCGGGCTGGTCCGGCGTCAGGACGGTCACGAGGTCGTCGTCGGGCGTGCTGCCGGCCATGCGCCTTGAGGTCGTAGGCGCGGTAGATCGAGGCGTGCTCGTAGCAGTCGTGCGTGCCCGGGATGATGACCGTCCGGATCTTCGTCGCCACGAGCCGCCTCAGCTCCGCGGCGACGCGGTCGACCGAGCGCTTCGGCTGGGTGTTGGAGTCGAACAGGTCGCCCGCGATCAGGACGAGGTCGACCTTCTCGTCGATCGCGAGGTCGAGATGGCGGCCCTGAACGCCGCGAACTGGCGCTCACGCTGGGTTGTCGCGGCTTCGCCGAGGTCGGCGTGGCGTGCGCCGAGGTGGACGTCTGCGGTGTGAAGCAATCGGAGCATCCGGTTGCGGCTGGCCTCCTGTCCCGTCGGCCGGAGCGACGAGGCGAGGTGGCGCGTCCCGACCCGCCCGAGGCGCCCCTCAGCGGCCCCGGACTTGGCGCGAGCGAGGCGCCCCCTGGCCCTCGCTCGCCACCCCGATTCTCGCAGGCCATTGTGACAGGTCGGCTGTCACGGGCGCAGGTTGGTCCGGCCTCGGGGCGGCGATCCCGGGCCACGTCGGCCTCCTTGTCGAGCGCGTTGAACCAGTCATCGGGACTGGCAGGGCGCTGGATCCGACCCGAAATTGCGAGAACCGTGTAACGCCGGTTTTTTTGATGCGGGGTATTCTCCGCCGCACGAAAACCGGTGCGCCCCGAAACAGGGACTCCACATCGGCACCTGGATAGCGCGGCGCCGGCCTTCCCGACGCTCCTCGCAATGTCCCGTCCGCCGATGCCCATGCCCCGAGGCGGACCGGAGAACAGCCAGAGGAGAGGAAGACTGGTGACCTACGCTGATCGGACGCTGACCTGTGTCGACTGCGGAGTTGAGTTCATCCACTCGGCCGCCGACCAGGAGTACTACGCACAGAAGGGGTTCTCGTCCGACCCGAAGCGCTGCGCGAGCTGCCGAGCCAGCCGCCGCGCCAGCCGCGACGCGGGCTATGACGTCCGCGAGATCGGTGGACCCCGAGGCTACGAGCGAGGCGACGACCGCGTCGCCCGGGAGTACTTCGCAGTGATCTGCTCGTCCTGTGGCAACCAGGCCCAGGTCCCGTTCAAGCCGCGCATGGACCGCCCGGTCTATTGCTCGGACTGCTTCCGAGAGGTCAAGCCGGACTGACCGGCACCGCGGCGTCGATGGGGAAGGATCGACGCCGGCGGCCGACCTCACAGCACAGAAGCCCCGGTCCCAGTCGCCGGGGCTTCGTCATGCGCCGAGAACGTTCCGCGACGTACGCTGCAGCGAGCGCTGCATGCGTCAGAGCCGGAAGACGTCGCCCGCCCGGAACCGCTCGCGCTCGGCGCCGGCCGCGCCAGACCGTCACCCGCGAGCGACCGTGGACCTGCCACGAGCCGTCGCGGCCGACGATCGCCGTCTCCTCGTCGATCCCGACAACCGGGGCTCCGCGCGGCGCCTGCAGCACGACGCAGGGCCGCGAATGCCTCCGGGAACGCGTCGTAGTGCGGGATGACGGACGCGCCCGCGAACAGCCCGAGCCCGTCGTGCCAGCGCAGCGGCCAGAACAGCCGGCGGCGCGCCGTGCCCCAGTGCCGCCCGGCCAGGATCATCGCCCCGGCCGAGCAGCCCGTGACGACCGCACCCCGTTCGTGGGCCATCGAGATCGCCCGCCCCACCGCGGTCCCACGCAGGGCCCCCGACAGGTACGCCGGCTTGCCGCCCGACAGGTAGATCAGGTCGGCCTCGCCGATCGCCTGGGCATGGCCCGCATCCTCGGCATCGACGCGGTCCCGGACCAGCACCGGCTCGACCTCGGCGCCGAGCGACGTGAAGTGGGCCGAACCCTGGGTCGCCCAGCGGTGGAAGACTTCGCTGCCGTCCGGCCAGGACGCCGTCGGCAGGATCGCCACGCGCGGGCGGGACCGGCCGGTCGACGGCCAGCAGGTCGGCATCGAACGACGCCATCGCGGGCAGGAACTCTCCCGACCCGACGAGGGCGACTGGACCCGGCATGCGCGTGAGCATAGCCGTGCCTGTGCCACACTGCCTCGATGACCCGGACCCAGCGATGGACGCTCGTCGCAGCGACCATCGGCTCGGGGATCGTGTTCCTCGACGGCACGATCGTGAACCTCGCCCTCGAGTCCATCGGGCAGCTGCCGACGACGTACGTTGGCGTGCTCGAGGGACAGGCCTACATCGTGGGTGGCTACCTCGCGGTGCTGGCGGCGCTGCTGATCCTGTCCGGCGCCCTTGCCGACTACTTCGGCCGCCGGAAGGTCTTCGCGATCGGACTGATCGGCTTCGGATTCACGTCCCTGCTGTGCGGCCTCGCCCCGAACCTCGAGCTGATCGTCGTCTTCCGCCTCATCCAGGGAGCGGCCGGCGCGCTGCTGGTTCCCGGCTCGCTGTCGATCATCACGGCCACGTTCGAGGGCGCCGCCCGGGCACGAGCCTTCGGCACGTGGGCCGCGGCGACGTCGGCCCTGACGCTGTTCGGCCAGCCGATCGGCGGGCTGCTTGTCGACCTGCTGTCGTGGCGGGTGGCGTTCCTCGTCAACGTCCCGCTCGTGGCGATCGCGCTGTGGGCCACGATCCGCCACATGCAGGAGTCGCGCGACGAGTCCGCGACGGGCTCGTTCGACTGGCTCGGCGCGATCGTCGGGGCGATCGCGATCGGCGGGCTGGCGTTCGGCGCGATCCGCGGCCAGGAGAAGAACTGGAACGACACGCTCGCCTGGGTCTCGCTGATCGTCGGCGCGATCGCGCTCGTGGTCTTCCCGTTCCTGATGCGCCGGCCGCATCCGCTCGTGCCGCTGTCGCTGTTCCGCATCCGCGAGTTCGCGGTCATCAACCTCTCGACGTTCCTGATCTACGCCGCCCTGTATGCGACGTCGTTCTACACGTCGGTCCTGCTCCAGGCGACCCTCGGCTACACGGCGACGGCTGCCGCGCTGACGGGCCTCCCGAGCGGCGTTCTGCTCGTCGTCCTGTCGACGCGGGTCGGGGCCGCGGCCGGGCGGATCGGGGCGAAGCCGTTCCTCGTGATCGGGCCGCTGATCATGGCCGGGGCCATGCTGTGGTGGTCCCGGATCCCGGCCTCCTCGGAACCGTGGCTGGCGTCGCTCGACGACCTCTCGACGCTCATCCCGCCGCCGTCGATGCTGATCGACGTCCTGCCCGCCCTGACGCTGTTCGGGCTCGGGATCTCGCTCGTCGTCGCGCCGCTGACGAGCACGCTCATGAACTCGATCCCGAGCCGGAACGCGGGCCTCGGGTCTGCGATCAACAACGCCCTGTCGCGGGTCGGCCAGCCGTTGGTCGGAGCCGTGCTGTTCGTCGTCGTTTCGGCGACGTTCTACGCAAGCCTCGGATCGCAGGTCCAGGGCCTCGACACCAACGACCCAGCCGTCCGCTCGACCTTCCCGCCGCTCAACCAGCCGACCGACGATGTCTCGCCGGAAGAGGCCGAGGCGGCCAGGACGGCATCGATCGAGGCGTTCCGTGTCGCCTCGCTGGCACTGGTCGTGCTGCTCGTCGGCGGCGCGGTCGCGAACCAGGTCGGGCTCCGCGGCGCAGACGGCCGGACGGCGCGCCGAGACCTCCGACACAGCCGCAACCGAGCCCGCCGCACCGGCTGCCTGACGCTCGGCCGGAGACACGGGCGGCCGTCCGAGCGGCCGGGTCCGGAGCGGAGAATCGCAGTTCCCGACGCTCGAATTCGGCGTGTATGCTCGTCGCGCCGCCGAGCAGGCGAGCCTTGCCCGCCTCGAGCATGCAACGGGACGCCGCGCACGAGTGGAGCGGCGCGATAGGGAGGAAGTCGTATGACGGGTCCCAGCGATCCATCCGGTCAGGCGCCCCCGCCCCCCGAGCCGGCGGCCCCAGCCGCCGCGCCCACGCCGCCGGCGGGCGACGCCGGTCAGGCGGGCGGCCAGTGGGCGCAGCAGGGGCAGACGCCCGATTGGGCGAAGCAGGCCGCCGGTTGGCGACCGACGGAGGCCACCTCGGGTCCGGCCGCCGGCATTGCCTTCGCCGACCTCACGACCCGGATCATCGCCATCATCATCGACTTCGTGATCCTGGGAATCGTCGGCTTCGTCGTGAACCTCGTCCTGCTCACGGCATTCATCGCCACGCTCGTCACGACCGGGAGCGCGATCTTCCTGTTGCTGAGCGTGGTCGTGCTTGTCTTCGACGTCCTCCTGGCGGGGATCTACTTCATCTACACGTGGACGAACATGAAGGCCTCGCCGGGCCAGCGCATCCTCGGTCTGATGACGGTCGCTGACTCCGACGGGTCGGCGCTTTCGTTCAACGCCGCGCTCGCGCGGTTCGTCATCATGTTTGCTCCGGGCTACGTCGCATCGCTCGCATCGACGGTCATCCCCGGACTCCTGGGACTGCTGCTCTCGCTCGCGGGCCTCGCGTGGTCGATCTTCCTGATCTACTCGGTCGCCAACGACCCGAAGCGCCAGGGATTCCACGACCACTACGCACACTCGTACGTCATCAAGCAGGCTGTTCAGACCAGCTAGCCCTCCTGCGCCCATCGATCGAGGCCGTGCCCGTCGGGCGCGGCCTCTTCGATTCCCGACGCGGGCGATACTCGGCGGCATGACGGCGACGCCGCGCGACTGGGACGCCCGCACCTACGACGCCGTCGCCGATCCCCAGGCCGCGCTGGGGCGTCGCGGTCGTCGAGCGGCTGGTCGAGCAGCTCGAAGGCAACGAACGGGTCCTCGACGCGGGCTGCGGCAGCGGCCGCGTGACCGAGATGCTTCTCGAGCGTCTCCCCGGCGGTCGCGTCGTCGCGCTGGATGGCTCGCCGTCGATGCTCGACCAGGCCCGGCGGCGCCTCGAACGGTTCGGCGACCGGGTCGAGTTCGTCCACGCGGATCTGCGTGGGCCGCTGTCGCCGGCGATCCCGGAGCCCGTCGACGCCGTCCTCTCGACCGCCACGTTCCACTGGATCCACGACCACGCGGCGCTCTACCGGCACCTCGCCGAGGTCGTCCGGCCGGATGGCCGGCTCGTCGCCCAGTACGGCGGCGCCGGCAACACGGCATCGGTGCGGGCCGTGCTCGCCACGATCGGCGACGGCTGGACGGGTGACGTGTTCTTCGCCGAGCCGGACGAGACCCGCGGCTGGCTTGCGGACGCCGGCTGGGAGGACATCGAGGCGTGGCTCCAGCCCGAGCCGACCCGCTTCGAGCCGGGCGAGCCGTTCAAGGCGTTCCTGCGGACCGTGATCCTCGGTGCGCACCTCGCCCGCCTGCCCGAAGGCGGACCGGGATGCGTTCGTCGACGAGGTTGCGGCGCGCCTGCCCGCCGCCGAGATCGACTACGTGCGACTGAACGTCACCGCACGACGAGGCGGCTGACCCCGTTCCTCAGCGATCGACGCGGAACGGCTCGCCGTGGCCGGGGATCACGCACGTCGGCCACCTCGAGGACGCGCGTCCGCGTTGGACGTCGAGCAGCGCCTGGTCCGGGCGTAGGGGTCGATCTCGGGCGTCCGGTCGGTCCGCCACCAGAGGTGGGTCATCGCATAGGTCCCGTCCTCGGCGTCGACGACGAGCGAGGCGTCCTCCTCGGAGTGGCCGGGCGTCAGCCAGAGCTGCGCGTGGGGCGTCATCTGCCAGCCGTCGCCGCCGTGGTCGAGCCAGAGGTCGTCCTTGTAGCGAGCCCAGAAGTCGATGACCTCGGCGTTCGGGAAACAGCGCGACGTTGATCGTGTGATCGGGGTGGTGGTGGCTCAGGAAGACGTGGGTCACGGCCTCCGGCGCGACGCCGAGCGCAGCGAGCGGCTCGAGGATCAGCGAGCGCGATGCGACGAGGCCCGGATCCGCGACGATCAGGGCGTCCCCGTCGCGGACGAACGTGACGCTGCTGCCCGACGCGGTCCTGTCGCTCGCGGATGTAGCCCGAGTGGAGCAGGTGAACGGTTGCCATGCCGCCGGATGCTAGCCCGCGCGCCGTGCATCCCGACGGGCCCGTTGCGCGCATTGGGCTGGCTCGGCGTCCGCCCGGCCGGTGTGCGACCGTTGCGGGATGGAGCCACGTCCCGCCGACCTCGTCCTGACCGGGGGTCACGTCCACACGGTTGACCCAGCCGTCCCAGTGCGGAGGCGGTCGCCGTCGTCGACGAGCGAATCGCCGCGGTCGGGTCAGCGCGCGATGTCGCCGCGTGGATCGGGCCGACGACGCGGGTCGTGGACCTCGCCGGCCGGCTGGTCGTGCCCGGGTTCCAGGACGCCCACGTCCACGCGATCTCGGGCGGCATGGAGATCGGCGCAGTGCGACCTTCGCGAGCGGCGCGGGCGCGAAGGCGCGATCGAGGCCGTCCGGGCCTACGCCGAGGCCCACCCCGACAAGGAGTGGATCGTCGGCAGCGGCTGGTACATGCCGGACTTCCCGAACGGCACGCCGCGACGCGAGGACCTCGACGCGATCGTCCCCGACCGGCCCGGTCTTCCTGCCGAACCGCGACGGCCACTCGACGTGGGTCAACAGCCGCGCCCTCGAGCTCGCGGGAATCGACGCCTCGACACGCCGGATCCGGATGACGGCCGGATCGAGCGGGACCCCGACGGCACGCCGACGGGCACGCTCCACGAGGGTGCCGCCGATCTCGTGGAGCGCCTGCTCCCGGCCCACACCGACGACGAATGGCTCGAAGCGTTCCGGACGGGCCAGGCGTACCTCCACTCGCTCGGGATCACGGCCTGGCAGGACGCGATCGTCCCGCCCGACTACCTCGCGACCTACCGCCGCGCGGCCGAGACCGGCCTGCTGACGGCGCGCGTCGAGGCGGCGCTGTGGTGGGAGCGGGAGCGCGGCCTCGAGCAGGTCGAGGAGTTCGTCGCGCGGTCGCGCGATCGATTGGGCCGGGCCGCCTGCGGGCGAACAGCGTGAAGCTCATGCTCGATGGCGTCATCGAGACGTTCACGGCCGCCATGGTCGATCCGTACCTCGATCGCGGGCGGCGCCCCGACCGCGAACCGCGGCATCGACTTCATCGATCCAGTCGCCCTTCGCGAGCATCGTGACCCGGCTCGATGCGGCCGGGCTCCAGTCGCACTTCCATGCGCTCGGCGACGGGGCGGTCCGGTACGCGCTCGACGCGATCGAGGCAGCCCGGGCCGCGAACGGCATGACCGACACGCGGCCGCACCTCGCCCACATCCAGGTCATCCATCCCGACGACGTGCCGCGCTTCGCCCGCCTCGGCGCGGTCGGGAACGCCCAGCCGTTGTGGGCCTGCCGCGAGCCGCAGATGGACGAGCTCACGATCCCGTTCCTGGGCGCGGAGCGGGCGACGTGGCAGTACCCGTTCGCGTCGCTGCTCCGCGCCGGCGCACGGCTCGCGATGGGTTCCGACTGGGCGGTCTCGACGCCGAATCCGTTGCTCGAGATCGAGGTCGGCGTCGAGCGGGTCTGGCCCGAGCACCGCGGCGACCTGCCGCCGTTCCTGCCCGACGAGCGGCTGACGCTCGAGCAGGCGATCCACGGCGTTCACGATGGGCTCGGCCTACGTCAACCACCTCGACGACGAGACCGGCTCGATCGCCGTCGGCAAGCTGGCCGACCTCGCCGTGATCGACCGCGACCTGTTCGCGCCCGACGCCGGCCCGATCGGCGACGCGCGGGTGCTCGGGACGTTCGTCGGCGGCGATGCCGTGTACGAGGACCCGGCGCTGGGCTGAGGCGGTGTCACGGCGGCCGCCCGCTTGCTCCGAATTCGCGCAGCCCCGATCCCACAAATGACGTAGTCGACTTCATGTCGCGCGTTAGTGGGTGCTGAGCACGCGGTGGGTCATTATCCGGTTGTGATCCCGATCAACGGGATCGGAAAGGAGAGACCAACCGATGTTCGCCCCGCAATGATCCTCGCCCAGGCCAAGATCAACGAGCTGCAGGCCGAAGCCGCAGCGAAGCGCCTCGCGAAGAAGAGCCGGAGCGCCCGCGGCCAGAGCCGCGGTCGTCTCTCGGTTGCCCTGAGCAACGTTCGGTCCTTCCTCTTCCTCGAGGGTCCCTCGGGACTCCCGAAGCTCACCGACTACCCCTACCGGGGCTGACCTCCACCAGCTCCGACCGTTCCCTCCCTCCCACGGACGCGCCCGCCCGCAGGCGGGCGCTTTCGTTTTCCCTTGTTCGCGGCGACTCAGGTCGAGGGCAGGTCGGCCGGAAGGTCGATGTCGACGAGGGTGGCGCCGTAGGGGTCGAGGCCGCGCCACTCGGCTTCCTCGAGTCGCCGCGTCGCGGAGGATCGCGAGGAGCGCCCGAAGGCTCCGCTCATCCTCGGCGAGGAGCCGCCGCGCGGCCTGCGTCGCGGCGCCGTTTCGGAGGACCGCCGGCAGCGGCCGCTCCATCCCCTGGCGGACGAGGACGGCGGCGTCAGACGCGCCTTCGGTGGCGGCGAGCGCCCGGACGAGGGCCGACAGGACGTCGACCGACATCGTCGGCATGTCGCCGCCGGCGACGATCGCGAGCGGCTCGCGGGCGCGCTCGAGGCCGGCGAGCAGCCCGACGAGCGGCCCGCCGTGCGTCTCTGGGTCCTCGGCGCGGCGAACCGGCACGCTGCCGGCGTCCGGCAGGAGGCGATCGTCGCCTGGGGCGACGACGACGATCACCTCGGTGCTCACCGCCGCGACCGCGTCGATCGCCCGACCGAGCAGCGTCCGGCCTTCGAGCGTCGCCTCCAGCTTGTCCGATCCGAAGCGCTTCGAGGCGCCACCGGCCAGGACGATGCCGCTGACATGCGGCGTCGCCGTGATGTCGGCGTCCGTCACGAGCTCACGCTCGATCGCGGCCCGCGGGCCCGGCACGTGGCCGTCCGGTGTCCGCTTGAGGACGCCGCGCCGGCCGAGGTCCTCCAGGATCGCCATCACGTACTTGCGGCTCGTTCCGGTCGCGTCGCGCAGCGCGGCCGGCGTCAGCGGCGATGTGCCGGCGAGCGCGAGCGCCTTCCGCTCGAGCTCGCGATACGCAGGCGTCGCGTAGGCGAGGTCGTCGTCGATCACGACGATCCGTCGGGCAGCCACGAGCTCGCGGATCCCTGCCGCCGGGCAGCCCGCGCGGGTGGCGGCCTCGCGGAGGGGCGGCGGCGCGGTCGTGTCGAGCGCGTGCTCGAGGCGGTCCATTGCGGCAAGCAGCTCCGGCGAGGGACCGGTAGCGGCGCCGGTTGGGGTCGCGGAGCCGGTCGCCGTCCGCGGCCAGGCGGCCGTCGGCGGCGAGCTGGTCGATGGCGGCACTCGCGAAGTTGGCGGCGGCGGCCGGGTCGAGCGTGATCCTGCGGCGGAGCTCCCGCGCCGCCCCGGATCGAAGGGCCGCCCTCGAGACCGGCTCAGGCGACTGCTCGACGGCGCCGACGACATGGTCGGCCAGCCATTCCGCGACATCCGGGGCCAGGTGCGAGGACGGCGTCGCGACCGCACCATGCAGCTCCAGTCGGGCCGCGAGCCACGCCTCGCTGCGGGCGGGTGCCGCGGTCAGCGCCGCGAGCCGGTCCGGTGTCGATCGGCGCCGCGAGATGCCCCGCGGCGGGTCGGCGTCCAGGACGCGACCGCCGGCGAGCGTCGCACCGGGCGAGGGTCTTCGGACGACCAGGGCGTCGCCGGGAGCGGCGGCGATCGGCTCGGCCAGGCGCAGGATCGCGGTCAGCTCGCCACCCGGCAGCGCGGCGGACTCGCGGCCGGAGCGTCCGACGGTCGCCTCCACGCGAGCCGTGCCGGCATGAACCAGGACTCGTGCGCCATCCGCCGGCAGGGCCTCGGTCGCGGACCCTGATGCAAGCGCCGCGGCCGGACGGAGCGCAACGAGGATCCGGTCCGTTGCGACGACCGCCGGGTCCGCCGTCAGGACCGCACCGCGCTGGATTCGCGTCGAGTCCACGCCCGTGAGGTTGATCGCGGTCCGGCCGCCGGCAGAGCTCGCGACGTCCCGGCTGTGGACCTGGAGGCCGCGAACGCGAACGGTCGGGCCGCCGGGGACAAGCCGAAGCCGGGCGTCGGCGGCGATCGGCCCGCCGCGGAGGCTGCCGGTCACCACGGTCCCTCGGCCGCGAACGGCGAACACCCGGTCGATCGCGAGCCGAGGCCCGGAGGCCGGCGCCTCCGCCCCGTGCCGGACGACGCGATCCCGCAGCTCGTGGAGCGCCACTCGGACGTCGTCGAGGCCGGCTCCGGTCGCCCCGGATGCGACGACGATCGGCGCGCTGCGGAGGCTCGTCCGGTCCAACAGCGCCCGGACTGCGGCGACCACCTCGCCTGCCCGCGCTGGCGTCGACGGCATCGGCCTTCGTCACGACCGCGAGGCCCTCGCGTGATCGCGAGCGCGTCGAGCAGCCCGAGGTGCTCCAGCGTCTGGGCCCGCGGTCCGTCGTCGGCAGCCACGACCAGCATCGCGGCGTCGATCTCGCCCGCGCCGACGAGCATGTTGCCGATCAGTCGGTCGTGCCCCGGCACGTCGACGAAGTCCAGCTCCGCGCCGTCGTCGAGCGTCAGGTGGGCGAACCCGACGTCGATCGTCATCCCCCGCCGCTGCTCCTCGGGCAGGCGGTCGGCGTCGATGCCGGTCAGCGCCCGGAGCAGCGTGGTCTTGCCGTGGTCGATATGGCCTGCGGTCCCGACGACGACGGTCACGCGATCAGCCGATCGCGGCGCGAACGGCCGCCTCAAGATCGGAATCGCGCGTCGGCTCGACCGTCCGAAGGTCGAGCACGACCCGCCCGCCCTCGACTCGCCCGATGACGGACGGCTGGCCTCGTCGCAACGCCGTCACCAGCGCGTCGGGTCGGCCGCCGGCGATCGCCACGCCGAAGGATGGGAGCGTCTCGCCCGGCAACGACCCGCCGCCGACGGTCGCCTCGGTGGCGACGGCCTCAGCGCCGAGCGCAGCCGCGAGGGCTTCGGCGCGGGCCCGCAGCCCGTCGAGCGGGGCGGCGATCATTCGCCAGACCGGCACCTCAGCCTCGGCGCGGCCGGCTCGATAGAGGCCCAGCGTCGCGGCGACCGCGGCGAGCGTCGTCTTGTCCGGGCGGGTCGCCCGGGCCAGCGGATCGCGCCGCAGCTTCGTGATCAGGTCCGCGCGGCCGACGATGAGCCCCGCCTGGGGCCCGCCGACCAGCTTGTCGCCGCTGAACGTCACGACGTCGGCGCCAGCGGCAAGGCGCTCCGACGGCAGTGGCTCGTGGGCAAGGCCGTAGCGTTCGGTCGGGAGCAGGGCGCCGGAGCCAAGGTCGTCGACGACGATCGCGCCGTGGCGGTGGGCCAGCTCGGCGAGGGCCGCGGCGTCGGGCGCCTCCGTGAAGCCCTCCTGGCGGAAGTTCGAGGGATGGACCCGCAGGACGAGGCTCGCCCGGCCCTCCTCGAGCGGCGCCGCAAAGTCCGCCACCCGCGTTCGGTTCGTCGTCCCGACCTCGACGAGCCGGGCCCCGGCGCGCCGGATGATCTCCGGGATGCGCACGCCGCCACCGATCTCGACGAGCTCCCCGCGCGAGACCGCGACGCCGCGGCCACGCCCGGCCAGACCGACCGCGAGCGCGACCGCCGCCGCGTTGTTGTTGGTCACGAGGGCATCCTCGGCGCCGGTCAACGCGACGAGGTGCTCCTCGGCCTGTCGGAAGCGCGCACCGCGGCGACCCGTCTCCCGGTCGAGCTCGAGCAGGAGGTAGTCGCGGGCGGCGTCGATCGCGGCGTCGATCGCGGCCTGCGGCCACGGCGCACGACCCAGGTTCGTATGGACGATGACGCCGGTCGCGTTGATGACGGTCGCGAGCGGAACCTCCCCGAGAGCGGCCAGTTCGGTTGCGGCGTCGCCAGCCAGCTGCTCGACCGACGACGGTTCGGCGCCCGCGGCGAGCCGATCGCGCTCGGCCGCCACGACCGATCGCGCGGCGTCGTGCGAGCGCCTCGTGCGCAACCGACCCGTCCAGCTCGCGCCGGGCGGCCGCGATGACAGCGTCCACGCTCGGTGGTCTCGGTCGCTCGCTGGTGGTCATCGATCCTCCGCCCGCGGTGGCGGGAGCGCATGGGATTCGAACCCACCACCCCGCGCCGAACGCCGCGTCACCGGCCTTGAAGGCGTCCCGCCCGTCTCCGTCCTCGAGGATACCCACGCATCTCACGATGCGCACTGGGTCCTCCGGGGTAAGACCGGGCCGTAACGGGACGCATACGTAGTGATCGCGGAAATCTGCCTCGTCTGCCCAGCCGAGGCCGCCACTCACGGAGGTTCATCCAGATGGTCAACCACAGGACCGCCCGCATCGACGGGCTGTCGGTCTTCTATCGGGAGGCCGGCAAGCCGGGCGCGCCCAAGCTCCTGCTCCTGGGCGGGTTCCCGGCCTCGTCGCATCAATTCCGGAACCTGATCCCGGCGTTGGCGGAGCGGTTCCACGTCATCAGCCCCGACTACCCGGGCTTCGGCAACACCGACATGCCGGACCCCGCCGGGTTCTCCTACACCTTCGACCGCCTGTCGGAGATCGTCGAGGGCCTGCTCGCGGCGATCGGCTTCACGGGCCCCATGGGCATCTTCATGCAGGACTACGGCGGGCCGGTCGGCAACCGGATCATCAGCCGGCACCCGGACTGGCTCGAGTGGCAGGTCATCCAGAACTCGAACGCGTACGAGGAGGGCTTCACCGGAGCCTGGGACGGGATCCGCCACGCGCTGTGGTTGGACCGATCGCCGGAAACCGAGGCGCCGCTTCTGCCGTTCCTCCAGCCCGACGGCGTCAAGCTCGTCTACACCCACGGCCATCGGGACCTGGACCTGATCAGCCCGGACAACTGGAACATGGACCTCCGCTTCCTGGAGCGGCCCGGCGCAACGCGAGTCCAGCTCGACCTGTTCTACGACTACCGCACCAACGTCGAGCTGTACCCGGCCTGGCAGGCCTTCCTCCGCGAACGCCAGCCCGAGACGCTGATCCTCTGGGGCCAGAACGACATCTTCTTCACCCCCGAGGGCGGCGAGGCCTACCTGCGCGACCTGCCGAACGCCGAGCTCATCCGGCTCGACACGGGCCACTTCGCGGTCGAGGACAAGCTCGAGGAGATCGCCGAGGCGATCCGCCGCTTCCACGCCGAGCGGGTCGCGCCGGCGCGGGCGATGCGCTCGCCGGCGGCCTGATGACTCGGGCAGACGGCGCGACGACCGGCGCTCGGTTGGAGTCGGTCAACGTCGGCGGCGTCCGGACGGTGATGCTCGGCGAGCGTCCCGTCCGGACCGCCATCTGGAAGGCACCGGTCGAGGGGCCGGTCCGCCTCAGCGGCGTCAACCTGGACGGTGACGACCAGGCCGACCGTGAGGTCCACGGCGGGCCGGACAAGGCCGTGTATGCGTACGCGGCCGAGGACCTCGACTGGTGGACGTCAAGGCTCGGCCGACCGGTCGCGCCGGGGACGTTCGGCGAGAACCTGACGACGCGGGGCATCGACCTGGCCGACGCGCTCGTCGGCGAGCGTTGGTCCGTCGGGGTCGCGATCCTCGAGGTCACCCAGCCGCGCGTTCCCTGCTACAAGCTCGGCATCCGGATGGGCGACCGGCGGTTTCCGGCGGCATTCGCCGCCGCGGGACGGCCGGGTGCGTACCTTCGGATCGTCGAGGAAGGCAGCCTGCAGGCAGGCGATCCGATCCGCGTCCTGTCCCGACCGGACCACGGCGTGACGATCGGGCTGGTGAGCCGCGCGTACCACTCCGACCACGGGCTCGCGCACGCGACTGCTGGATGCGCCGGAGCTTCCGGAGTCCTGGGCCCGCTGGGCCCTTCACATGCTCGAGGCCCGGACGGCGTGAATGTCGTGGCCGATGGTCGGGCCGCGATCGCAGGCGGATCATTCGGGCATCGTCCCTGATCCGCCGTCGTCGCCTCAGCCCGCGTTCCCGGTCGAGCTCGACCAGGAGTCGCGGCACTGGCTCGAGCGCCTGGGATCAGCGGGTCCGCAGCAGCGTCGACGCCGTCGAGGCGCTGTTCGAGCTGCTCCATCGCGGGGCGCGCCATGAGGCCAACCGGCGTCGTGGCTCGCTCCCGCCGGCGGTCGTGAACGAGCTCGACGACCTCGCCCGACAGGCGGCCGACGACGCGGTCGCGGCGGTGCTCCGCAAGCTCGCCGACTACCGCGGCGCCAGTCGGTTCACGACCTGGGCCTGGAAGTTCGCGATCTTCGAGGTCTCGGCCGCCCTCCGGCGAGCGGCGTGGCGCGGCCGCGCGATCGCCATCGACGACGCGGCCTGGGATCGGCTCGCCGACGCCGCACCCGTCGATCCCCACGCAGCCGTGGAGACGCGCGAGCTCCTCGCCGCGCTCCAGCGGTCGGTGACCGGCGACCTCACGCCACTCCAGCGAGAGGTGTTCGTCGCGATCGTCGTCTCGAGGTGCCGGTCGACGTCGTGGCCGAGCGGCGCGGCACCACGCGCGGCGCCATCTACAAGGCCCTCCACGACGCGCGCCGCAAGCTTCGGCAGGCGCTCGCGGCCGAGGGCTGGGCCGTCGACGACACGGGAGGCGCGTCATGAGCGGACCAGCCGAGGTGCTGCGTCGTTTGATCGGACCCGTCGGCGCCGATCCGGGCTGCGACGGCTCGCTCGACACGTTCGAGCTGTTTCTCGAGGCGGACCTTGCCGGCCAGCCGGCGGCGGAGCTCTACCCGGGCGCGGCGGTCCACCTCGAGGCGTGCCCCGATTGCCGCGAGGACTACGCGGGCCTGCGTGAGCTCGTGCTGGCGGCGGCGGAGTGGCCCGCAGGCCAGGGCTGAAGCACGGCGCTCATGCCTGGCGTGTCCGCCGGCACGCCGGCGCGTCGGATAACCCAACCTGCAGTCGTGCCTTGCAGGAGCACGGTCAGCAGCACGATCCCGAACACGGTCCCGAGGATCAGATCGCGCTCAGGCAGATTGGCCGGCAGCGACAGCGCCAGCGCCGTTGCGATCGCACCGCGCAATCCTGCCCAGAACATGACGTGCAGGTACGCCACTGGCAGCAGGCTCGGGCCAGGCAACGCACGTTCGGTCGCGCCGATCAGGACGTAGACCACGAATGCCCGCGCGACCGTGATTGCGATATAGCCCGCCACGATCGCCGGGACGGCCCGCACCACCAGGTCCGGACTGATGGCGAGGCCGATCAGGAGGAACGTGACCGCGGTCAAGAGGAACGGCTGCGACGCTCCACAGGCCGTCCAGGGCGGCCATCGTTGCGTTCGAAAGGACGCCGCGCTGGCCGGCCCAGCCGATGACGATGCCCGCCGAGACGGTCGCGACGATCCCGGATTGGCCAAGGCGCAGGGCCGCGAGATACGTTCCGTACGCGACGACGACCGAGATCGTCATCTGCACCGCACGCTGCGTCGACCAGGGCGATCAGTCGAGCTCCAGCAGCCCCCGCGACCACGCCGAGTACCCCGCTGACGACCACGATGACGGCGAACTGGATGGCCCCTTCGGCCACACCCACCGGTTGCGCGACCGCGACGAGCGCGATCGTGAACAGGACCACGCCCGTGCCGTCGTTGAAGAGGGCCTCGGCATCGACGACGGTCGTCAGCCGGCCGGGGGTCTTCATGCGCTTGAAGAGCTCGATGACCGCCACCGGGTCAGTCGCCGAGACGATGGCGCCCAGCAGGAATCCAAGCGCCAGGTCGATGCCCGTCGCGGCCGAGACCACGATCGCAACGACGCCTGCGGTGACGACGACCCCCGGGATCGCGAGGACCGCGACAACGCCGGCCGTCTTCGTCAGCTCGGTCGCGTCGAGCTTGTACGCGGCCTCGAAGACCAGTCCGGGGAGCAGGACCGCCAGGATCAGGTCCGACGTGACCGCAACCGTGCCGGGCGGCACCCAGACCGTCGCGATGAGGCCGACCAACAGGAGCGCCACCGAGTACGGCATCGGAAGCCGCGCTGCAGCCAGCACGGCTCCCGCGCGACGGCCCGGAACGTGGGTCGACCCCGCTCGGGAGGAGGACGAGCGGGGTCGACCGGGTCCTGGGGGCGTCATCCGCGGTGTAGCCCCGGCGCCATCTGGCGCACTGAGCTACGTGCTCGGCAGTTCGGCCTGTGGCGTGTAGACCCAGAGCAGCCTCAGCGGCTCGACTCCGGTGTTCTTGTGCTGGTGGTAGACGCCCTTGGGGACCCACATGGCGTGGCCCGGCTCAAACACGGCTTCCTCTCCCTCGGAGACGACGAGTCCGGAGCCCGACAGCACCAGGTTGATCTCCTCCGACTCAGGGTGGACGTGATACGAGCTGGCCTCACCCGGTTCGAAGATCGTGATCCCGGCCATGAACTCGTCCGAGCCCGTCTGCTGTGAGATGAACCGGAAGACCTTCCGTCGTTGCCCCGGTTCGTCGAGGCCGAGCCAGATCTGCTCGGCGTCGTCGAATGGCGAGATCAGCCGTAGCTTCATCGATTCGTCTCCCGGGCCACACTGTCTGGGATCGGAACGCCGTCGTAGAGCGCCGCAGTCGGATCAATCAGACGCATCGGTCGTTCACGGGCGCGCTCCTCGACGATGTGGGCCGCGAGCCCGAAGCTCCGGGCGATCGCGAACAGGAAGTCGCCGTACTCCGGGTCGAGGCGAAGCGCACTGAGGGCGACGACCAGCGCACCGTCGATGTTCACGGCCACGGGACGGCCGGCATGTCGCCCGACCCGGTCGGCCAACGCCCGAACCGCCGCCGTGTGGCGGCCATCCGACAGGGAGGCAGCGACCTCGAGCAGTCGCTCCGCCCGGAGATCCTCGTCGTGCCAGCGATGTCCGATCCCCGGCAGCCGTCGACCTGCTTCGCGCTCCGCCTCGAACGTCGCGTCGGCCCAGTCTTCGAGGCCGCCCGTGGTCGGCGCGCTTGCGACGATCCGCATGCCGCGACTGACGACGGCGCCGTGCAGCTCGCCGAACGACAGGATGCCGCCGGCAAGCGCGCTCATCGAAGATGCTCTCGTGGACGCGATCGTGCGGGCCACCAGCGCTGACGGTGAGAGCGCGCCGTGGTCGATCGCGGCAACCAGGCAGGCACCCATGAGCTCGGCCTCGGCTTCGGTCGCCGCGTCGCCCCGCCAGAGCCGGAGCAGAAACGCCGGAAACGCGTCGCGCCCGATCGCGTCATCGAGCGCCACGCCGCGCACGAAGACCTGCCGCTCGGTGGTGGCGGTGATCTGCGTGAACCACGCTCCCGCTGTCGCGGCCTGTCCAGCGGCCTTGCCCTCATGCGCTTTCGTCATGCCGCAACCGCGATCACTGGGCGGCCTGGTAGATGCGTTCGATATCCCACGCCCCGGGCGTCAGCACGGGGGTGTTGCGCATGGGTACGTCGATGACCGTTGGCCTTCCCGACAGGACGGCCTCTCGAAGCGCCCCCTCCAACTGATCGGCATGCTCGATCGCGACGCCCACTGCGCCACAGGCCCGCGCGAGCGCCGCGAAGTCGGGCGAGTAGCTCGACCCATCCGCTTCGAACTCGCAGCCGAAGCCGGTGCCGTAGTGCTTGCGCTCCAGACCCGCGATCGTCCCGAAGGCGGCGTTGTTCATGACGACCCAGACCGGGGCAATGCCCATCTCGACTGCGGTCGCGACGACGCTCGGATTCGAGCCGAACGCGCCATCTCCGACGAGCGCAATTGCGGGCCGGCCCGTGCCTGCGGCCACGACGCCCAGCACGGCCGACGGGCCGAAGCCCATCGTCGAGAAACCGCCCGGGGTCAGGAACGAGTCCGGCGTGTCGACCGGATACTGCTGGGCGACGCCGTTCTTGTTCCAGCCGACGTCGGTCACGAGGATCGCGTTCGGGACGGCGCGGCGGACATCCGCAAGGATCCGCTCCGGAAGCAACGGGAACTCGGAGGAGGCGGCGTTGGCCCGGCTGGGCGCCAGGAAGGCTTCCCGCTCCTCCCGCAGGCGACTCCAGTCGTGGGACCGGTTCGGCGTGGGCTCGCCGTAGGCTTCGACGATTGCCTCGAGGGCGAGCCCCGCGTCGGCCGTCGCCGCGATGGCAGTCGGGTAGTTGCGACCCGGCTCGTGCGGATCGATGTCGAGCTGAATGAGGCGAGTCGGCGGGATCGCGAACGTCACGCCGGGCTCCCAACTGCTGCTGTCCGTCTCCGGGAAGCGCGTCCCGACCGCCAGGATGACGTCGGCCTCGGCCGACAGTCGGTTCGCGGCGGGCGAACCCCAGAAGCCCGTGATGCCGATGAGCTGGGGATGGTCGGGGGGCAGCACGCCGGTGCCCATCAGCGTGTGCACGACCGGTAGACCGGCGACTTCCGCCAGCCGGCAGACCTGCGGCGCAGCCCCGCGCGTGCCACCGCCCGCGAGCAGCAATGGTCGGGCTGCGGAACGAAGCTCGTCGGCGATGGCGTGGGCGGTCGCGCTGCTGAGCGCCGGCCTGGCGACGGGGGACGCCGGGGAAACGGCTACGTCGAGGACCTCACCCTGGATGTCCATTGGAACGGACACGAGGACCGGGCCGGGGCGACCCGCAAGCGCGAGATCCCACGCGCGAGCGAGCGTTCTCGCGACCTGGTCTGCGCGGCGAACGCGCCATGCTCGCTTCACGAATGGCTCGTACACGGAGAGCTGGTCGGCGTCGCGTCGCAGATTGAACTCCTGGTGGGGTCCCCGCCCCTCGTAGTAGGTCGGGACATCGCCGGCGATCACGAGCAGGGGGATTGAGTCGAACGACGCGGTTGCGACTCCGGTCACGGCGTTCGTCAGCCCAGGGCCGACGTGCAGCAGGACCACGCCCGGCTTGCCCGAGGCTCGCGCATAGCCATCGGCAGCATGGGCCGCCACCTGTTCGTGACGGGCGGTCACGAATCGTGGCGCCCCGGCGCGCTCCAGGGCCGCCAGGACGGAGATGTTCGTGTGGCCGCACAGACCGAACACGATCTCGACGCCGCGATCCACCAGGAAGGCTGCGATGTGGTCGGCGACGGTCGGCTTCATGCGGCTGTGCCCAGCCAGACCACGCGCAGCGATCTCATCGCGCCTCCAAGTGTCCCACATATCGGGACCGCGTCCGCATAATAGGAACGTAGCCGGGAGCCCGTGGTCGTGTCAAGCCGGAGGCCGGCGGGCACGGATCGCAACCCTCCGCTGAGTGGGTTCCGAAAATTGGTCGCGTGATACACAATAATGGGACGAATGTGGCGCCATTGCGCGAGTGGTGGCCGGCGCACGTCGCGGGAGGTCTGCATGGCAACGCGAGCGATCACGCCCGAGGAAGCGGCGCACGTCGACGAACTGGTCGCCCGCGGCCGGGCCGCCCTGCGCGAATTCGACGGCGCCACCCAGGAGCAGGTCGACCGCCTCTGCCAGGCCATGGCGTGGTCCGTAGCCAACGAGACAACGTTCACGCGACTCGCCCACATGGGCGTCGACGAGAGCGGGATCGGGGATCGCGAGAGCCGGGTCTCGAAGCGGTTCAAGGTCATGGGAATCCTGCGTGACGTGCTTCGCGAGAAGAGCATCGGCGCCATCGAGACGCTACCCGATCGGGGCATCGTCAAGTACGCGAAGCCGGTCGGCCTCATCGCGTCGCTCGTCCCGACGACCAACCCCGAGCTCACGCCGCCCGGCGTCGGGATCTTCGCGGTGAAGTGTCGCGATGCCGTGATCTTCTCGCCGCATCCCAGGAGCAAGCGCACGACCTGGGAGACGGTGGCGGCCATGCGGCGGGCGCTCGCCCGCGAGGGCGCACCGGAAGACCTCCTCCAGTGCCTGGAACGCCCGAGCATCCCCTCCGCGCAGTACCTGATGACGCAGGCGGACCTCGTGCAGGCCACCGGCGGCAGGGACATGGTCAAGGCGGCCTACAGCTCGGGAACGCCGTCGTATGGCGTCGGGGCCGGCAACTCCACGATGGTGATCGACGAGACCGCGGACGTCGAAGAAGCCGCCCGCAACACTCGGCTCAGCAAGACCTCCGACTACGGATCCGGCTGCTCCGCGGACGGCAATCTCGTCGTCGAGACGAGCGTCTATGACAGGCTCCGCGAGCGGCTGGTGGCCGAGGGCGGGCATGTCGCCAGCCCCGACGAGACGGAGCGGCTGCGGACCGTCCTCTGGGACGAGGACGGCCACCGGACACCCGACACGATCGCGATCTCGGCGCAGGCGATCGCCGAACGAGGCGGCTTCGAGATCGCACCAGACCGGACGTTCTTCATCGTGGAGCAGACGGAGATCGGCAAACACAATGTCTTCAGCTCCGAGAAGCTGAGCGTCCTGCTGTCGATGTTCCGCTACTCGGGCTTCGACCAGGCACTGGAGATGGTCGCAGCCATCTACGACGTGGGTGGCAAGGGCCATTCATGCGGGATCTACTCGTTCGATGACGACCACATCGAGCGCCTCGCGAGCATGGCGCCGGTCAGCCGGATCATGGTTCGCCAGCCACAGTCGAAGGCGAACGCCGGTGCGTTCAACAACGGCATGCCAATGACCTCGAGCCTCGGCTGCGGGACGTGGGGCGGCAACATCACGTCGGAGAACATCCATCTCAAGCACTACATGAACGTGACCTGGGTCAGCCGTCCGATCCCCGAGGATCGACCGTCGGAGGAAGAGCTGTTTGGTGAGTTCTACGGCACGCCGGTCGACTGACCGACACCCGCTTCCGGACTCGCCGCACGACCACTCGTGAGCGCGGACTCACTGGCCCTCGGATGGCGCGGCGCAGCCACCTTCGACCAGCCCAACGTTTAGTCTTCGAGCGATACGCGGCGAGAGGCCACCATGTCGGTCCTGGAGAAAGCAAGCGACCTCATCGACTGCCTCGGCCAGGCAGGCGAGCCGGTCACGTTGGCGCATGTTCGATCGGCGCTGGACATGCCGAAGTCGTCAACGCACCGGCTCCTGAGCGACCTATCGGGATTGGGAATCGTCCGGCGCACCCAGGATGGTCGGTACTCGCTGGGGCCGCGCCTCCTGTACTGGGGCGAGGCGGCAGCCGAGACCTTCGACCTGCGAGCCATCGCCGAACCCACGATGCGCCAGCTCCGCGACCAGCTCGGCGAGAGCGTCCATCTCTACATTCGCGACGACGACACGCGGATCTGCATCGCCGCGGTCGAAGCGCGTCACGAGCTGCGTCCGTTCATCCAGCTTGGGCGGCCGCTCCCGCTTACGCCGGCGCCGCCGGGAAGGTCCTGCTCGCATTCGCGGACGACGACATCCGACAGCAGGAGCTGAAACGCGCCGAGACCGAGCGCCACAAGCTCGCGAACCCGCCGGGCGCCGACCTCGCGCGCCAGCTTGAACAGATCCGCATCGATCGCTGGGCAACCTCGATCGGCGAGCGCGAGAACGGCGTCGCGGCCGTCGCGGCCCCGGTGGCCGACTCGACCGGTCGAGTCGTCGCGGCGCTCAGCGTGTCCGGGCCCACCACTCGCCTGACGTCCGACCGACTCGACGACGTTCGTGCTCCACTCCAGGACTGCGCGGCCGAACTGAGCGGGCTCTTGCGCCGGGGCTGAGCAGGCGCAGGCTTGGCTAGTTGAGCCCGAGCAAGCCCGGAAGCCAGAGCGTGACCGGCGGAACGTACGTAACGATCAACAGCGTGGCGAGGAGCGCCGGGAAGTAGTAGAGGGCACCCCGGAAGACTCTTCTCGAGCGGGATCCCCGTAACGGAGCTCAGCACGAACGCCACGCCCCCCATCGGCGGCGTCAAGCAGGCCGATCATGAGGTTGAAGATCACGATCGATCCGAAGTGGAGCGGATCGATCCCGAACTCGACCGCGACCGGTAGCAGGATGGGCGTGATGATGAGAAGAGCCGAGGTCGGCTCGAGGATCATGCCGATGCCGATCGAGGACGACGTTGATGACGAGGAGGAAGACCAGCGGGTTGTCGGTCAGCCCGAGCAGTCCCTGAGCGACCGCCTGGGGAACCTGTTCCTTCGCCAGGATCCAGCTCAGCAGCGCCGAAGCCCCGATGATGATCGTGATCTGCGCGGTGACGACTGCCGTGTCGCGGAAGATCAGGGCCATGTCGCGCACCGTGACCGTGCGGTAGCTCAGGGCGAGCGCGAGCATGTACAGCGCACCGATCCCTGCGGCCTCGGTCGGGGTGAAGAACCCGCCCAGAATGCCGCCGAGGATGATCACGGGCGCGCCCGCGGCCGGCAGAGCGCGGAGGAAAGCGCGGCGAACCGCCGCCCAGTCGTATGGCTCGCCCCGGAATTCCGTCTTGCCGCGTGACCACACGTAGACGGTGAGGCACAGCGCCAACGTCATGAGAATGGCCGGCAAGACGGCGGCGGCGAACAGCGCCCCGGTGGAAACGGCGGCAACGGACGCGTACACGACAGCCGGGATGCTCGGAGGCATGATCGGGCTGATGAGCGCCGAGGCTACCGCTCAACCCGACCGAGAATTCGGCCGGATAGCCCTTCCGGCGCATGTGGTCGACCTCGATCGATCCGATGCCGGCCGCGTCGGCGAGCGCGGCGCCGCTCATCCAGGAGAACCCGAGGCTGACGCCGATGTTGACGTAGGCGAGACCGGCCCGTAGGGGGCCGAGCAGGAGGAGCGCCGCGTCATACAGGCGGTCGGCGATCTCCGTGCGGGTGGCGATGACGCCGACGAGGATGAACAACGGGACGGCCAGCAGCGGCCAGCTGTTGATGCCGGCCATCGCGAGCCGGACGGCCAGCCCGATCGAGTAGTCCTCGACGAGGAGGTAGACGAGACAGGAGCCGAGGATGGCGAACGCCATCGGCACCCGGAGGACAAAGAGCAGGATGATCACGCCGAGCAACAGGGCGATGATCACCGAGCGGCCTCCCGACCGCCGGCGACCTGCTGCACGTCGACGAAGAGCGCAAGGCCGGATCGAAGGGCCGCAAGAAGGAACCCCACGAGCGGGACCACGTAGATCCAGGCCAGCGGGATCTGGGCAGCAGGCGTCCGCTGGCCGATGTCGTCGGCGATGAGGGTGTACGTGGCGTACACCATTGCGAGACAGGTCGCGCCGACCACGAAGTGGTCGAACACCTTGACGACTGCGAGCACCCGCGCGGGTAGGACGAGGTCGACGACATGGATCGCGATGTGTCGGTCGCGTGCCACGAGGTAGCCGATCAGGGCGAACGTGCACCAGACCAGCCCCAGGCGCGCGACCTCGCCGGTCCATGGCCACCCCTCGCCCGGGAGATAGCGCTGGGCGACCTGGACCAGAACCAGGACGAGGATCATGACGATCAGGGCTGACCCGACCGTCTGCTCGACGATGCCCAGATACCTGAGCATCCTCCGCATCAAGGGCGGCCCCACCAGCAGCTCGGGATTGGAGTCGCCAGCCAGGGCTGTGCTAGCTAGCTCGGCTGCTGAGGGGCCCTCTTCATGCGGCGAGATCGCTTCACTCGCCAGATCGGATCGCGGCTCGCCATGCTGCGCCATGAGTCGGAGCGCGCTCCTTCCGTGCAGCGAAAATGATCGCGTCACGATAGCCGCGACGCGAGGGTCCGGTTGGGTCGGTGTCCGCAGCCCGACGACCGCGGACACCGAAGACCCGAGCTAGTTCGCGACCGAGCGGATCGCCTCCAGCACGGGCACCTGCTCGTCGGTGAAGTTCTCCGCGAGGTAGGCCTCGGCCTTCGTCTGGAAGGCGTCGCGATCGACGTCCTCGACGATCTGGATCGTGTTGTTCGTACGCCAGTCTTCCAGCGTCGTGGAC
Source organism: uncultured Chloroflexia bacterium (assembly GCA_963721545.1). Taxonomy (GTDB): domain Bacteria; phylum Chloroflexota; class Limnocylindria; order Limnocylindrales; family CSP1-4; genus SPCO01. The sequence continues at coordinate 769,864 of CAVRKB010000009.1, read as the reverse complement.
TCGAACTCCTCCACGCAGGTTGGGACCTGGTCCTGCGCCTTCCCGACGGCGGCGGTCAGGGCAGCCTGCTGCTCGGGGCTGAGCTCGTTCCACTTCTCGCCGATGACCACGAGGTTCGAGTTGAGCTGATGGCTCGACATGCTGATGACATCCTGGACTTCCTGGATGTTGTTGGCGGCGATGTTGTTGATCGGGTTCTCCTGGCCGTCGACGGTGCCCTGCTGCAGGGCGAGATAGAGCTCCTCGAATGCGACTTCAACGGCTTCGGCGCCCATGGCCTTCGCATTCATCAGGAACTGCGGCGACGGCGGGAAGCGCATCCGCAGGCCGGCCAGGTCCTCGGGAGTCCGGATCGGCTTGTTCGCGGTGAACTGGCGGGCGCCAGCCGACCAGGCACCGAGGATCTTCACGCCGGTCGCGTCCTCGAAGCCGTCCTTCAACGGGTCGGAGGCCGCGTCCGCGAAGAACCGCTTCAGGTGATCGGCATCGTCGAACACGAACGCGCCGTCGACCACGCTCATGGGCGCGTACGCGTTGCTGAGGGCCGACGCGCCCTGGATGTCGATGTCGATGTCGCCGGCGACGACAGAAGCGAAGCGATCGGCGTCGCCGCCGAGCTCGCTGGCTCCGAAGATCTCGATCGTCAGCCCGACGTTCGCGGCCTCGGCTTCGTCCTTGATGACCTGGGCACCGCAGGCGTGCTGCGGTTGGGCATCCGTGTAGGTGTGCGCGAGGACCAGCTCGACCGCCGTCTGGGACGCGGCCGTGGTCGGCTCGGCACTTGCCGGCGCCTCCGACGCGGGCTGGGACGCAGCCGGGGCTGACGGACTGGGGGTGGCCCCGCCACCGCAACCGGCGAGGACAAGAACCGTCGCCAGTGCAACCGTGCCTCTCGCGAATTGTGCGTTCATCATTCGCTCTCCATGCTCGGCGCCGACAGCTGGACAGGCGCTTGTGTTGATGGCCGGTGCAGCCCGCCGCGGATCCGGATCCTCGTCGTCCGATGCCGTCACTCTGCGGGCCGGGGATCGCCAGGCCTTGGTCGAATGGCTCCTCCTCCGGGCCGTCGCGACGGTCCTTATTCCCCGCGCGAACGTTCGTGTCACCTAGCCGCAATCCGGTCCAACCGTTCCAGAGAGTTGGACACTGGCCTATCTTACGGAACCGCAACGTCCGGTCAAGGGCAAGCTTCCCGCCGCGACCTACCTGCGAAATTGGCGCTCGCGCGCCTTCGCAACTGGGCGATCGACGGGGCGCGGCGGTCGATGGAGCGGCATAGTTATCGCGGGATGGAAACAGTGCTGGTCGGGGCCCCGGGATCCGGCGCCCGAAGCGTGGCGAAGTCGTTGGCTGATCATCACCATGCCCGATTCGTCGATCTCACCGGCGATCCAGCTCGGCGACCCGATGCCATCTCCGGGGTGCGACTCTCGGATTCCGTCGACGCGGGCCCGGTGCTTCGGCGGGTCGTCGCAGCGGATCGCATCGTTGCCGATACTGCCATCCGGGCCCGGCTGTACCGCGGCCGGCACGTCGTGTGGCTTGACGTACCGGCGGACCGGCTGGTGGAACGCCTCCGATCGGCACGTCGGGCTGACGTCGAGATCGACGGGGACTTCGGGACGTTCACTGACCGCCACCTGGTCGACTACGTGCCCTATTACGCCGCCGGAACGCGGGTCGACGCATCGGGCTCGATTGCCGCGACGATCGACCAGATCGAGGCGGTCCTGGGTGATCCGATCGACCGGGGAACCCGCATCCTCCGCGCGGAACTCCACGAGGGGTTCATCGAGCTTGGCGAGGGCATCGCCGGTCGAAGCCTCGTGCACGTCCTTCGCCGTCTGTCCGTACGGCGCTGTGTCGTCGTGACATCGCGCCGGACTCGTGCCCGCGCAGAGGAGGCGGCCGAGGTCGTTCGCGAGGCCGGCATTCGTGTCGAGCTGGCGGAGCTGCCCGACGGCGAGGCGTCCAAGTCAGTCCCCGCAGCAGGAGCAGCTCTTCCGACGGCTCTCAGCCCTGCATCTCGAGCGAGGTGATCCGTTCGTCGCCATCGGCGACGACTCGCTGCTCGAAGCGGCGACCTTCTCGGCGGCGGTCTGGCTCCGGGGCGTTCCGCTCGTGACCGTTCCGGTCACGACGCTCGGCCTCATCGACACCTCGATCGGCGGCAAGGGCGGCATCGACCTGCCGGGGTATGGGCGCAATCTGCTCGGGGCCTTCCACCAGTCGACCGCGACGATTCTCGACGTCGAACTGGTGAGCGACGAGTCCGCCGCCGATCGTCGGGCGGCGCTCGCGGAGGCCGTCAAGTACGGACTCCTGGGTGACGAGGGTCTGCTTTCGCTGCTGGAGACGCGGGGCCGAGTCGACGATGACCGGCCGTGGCCGAGGGCGACGGAGCTCCTCGAGCTCGTCGAGCGGTGCGTGCTCGCCAAGCGCCGTGTTGTGCTCCGCGACGAACGCGACACCGACGACGTTCGGATCTCACTCAACCTCGGCCACACGCTGAGTCACGCGCTGGAAGCAGCGACGGGCTATCGGCTGCGACACGGTGAGGCGGTCGCGTACGGCCTTCGCGCCGCCCTCAGCATCGGCACGTCGATGGGCGTCACCCCGAGTGCTGTTTCGGCCCGGGCCGAACGCCTGCTTCGCCGGCTGGAGCTCGCCCAGGAGCCGCTCGACGTCTCCGTGCCGGATGTCCTGAGCTACATCGAGTCGGACAAGAAGCGCAGCGGCGGCACGCCACGCTGGGTGCTGGTGGGACCAACTGGCACCGAGGTCCACGACGACGTGCCGGCGTCGCTCGTCGAGGCCGTCGTCACCGGCGTCGTGACCGCCGCGGCTTGAGGCTTCATCTCTTGACTCGCTAAAACCCGTCCAATAGTCTGGGTTGATGTCCAGCCATGTGGAACGACCCTCGCCCGCGCCCGGGCCCTTGTCGGACCTTCGGATCCTCGAGCTGGGCACGCTGATCGCGGGGCCGTTCGCGGGCCGATGGTTCGCGGACTTCGGGGCCGAGGTGATCAAGATCGAGCATCCGGCCCACGGCGACCCGTTGCGGCGGTGGGGGAAGAGCGCCGACGGCAGCGTGTCGCTGTGGCACCTGATCCAGTCGCGCGGCAAGAAGTCGGTGACCGCAGACCTTCACGACGCGGACGACCAGCAGTTCGTCCGCCGGCTCGCGCTCGAGAGCGACGTGCTGATCGAGAACTTCAGGCCGGGCCGTCTCGAGCGGTGGAATCTCGATCCGGACTCCCTGATGGCGGACAATCCCCGGCTCATCGTCGTTCGCATCTCGGGCTACGGGCAGACGGGCCCGATGCGGGAGCAACCCGGGTTCGGGACGATCGCGGAGGCAGCGGGTGGGCTCAGGTACATCACGGGCGAGCCTGGCGCCCCGCCGACTCGGGTCGGGCTGAGCCTTGGTGACTCGCTCGCGTCGATGCACGCGCTGGTCGGCACATTGATTGCGCTCCACGAGCGCGAGAGATCCGGCCTCGGCCAGGTCGTCGACGTCGCATTGACCGAGTCCCTGTTCACGATGCTCGAAGCCGTCCTCCCGGAGTTCAGCTACGACGGCACGATCCGTCAGCGGACCGGCAACATCGCCCACAACTCGGCCCCGACGAACATGTACGCATGCGCCGACGGCGCGCTCGTGTGCATCGCGGCCAACACGACGCGCCTGTTCCAGACCCTCTTCCGCGCGATTGGCCGGGCGGACTACGCCGACGATCCCGATCTCGGCAGCACCAAGGGCCGAGTTCGGCGCGCCGGGGAGCTGGATGCGGTGATTGCCGAGTGGACCGGCACCCGAACGGCAGACGAGATCGTCGAGCAGCTCCGGGAACTGCAGCTCCCGGTCAGCCGGATCAACACCATCGCCGACATCGTTGCAGACCCCCAGTTCCAGGCCCGCGACATGATCGTGTCGATCGAGGACGACCGCCTCGATGAACCGCTGCTGGTCCCGGGCATTTCACCCAAGCTGTCGCGGACACCGGGGCTGGTTCCACCCCTTGCTCGGCCCCTCGGCGCCGACAGCGGCGCGGTCCGGGAACGCTTCGGGGGTCCCAGCGAGATGCTCGACACCGAAACGGTCGCTCCGAACGCTGCCGATCATGCGATTGAGGCCGGCGCCCAGCGTCGCGCCTGACGGCAGCGGCAGCTGACAGCCACAGCATCGGAGCGGTCATGCGCGAGGTGCAGACGTTCCTCGGGCCGGTGGATCCGGCCACCCTCGGACCTACGCTCATGCACGAGCACGTGTTCGTCAGGAACTTCGAGCTCGAGCGGAACGCGCCGAGCCCGGAGTGGGACGAGAACGCGGCTGTCGAGCAGGCAGTCCGGAACCTGACGACACTGCACGAGCTGGGTATCCGGACCGTGGTCGACCTGACCGTTCTCGGCCTGGGTCGCGATGTTCGGCTCGTGTCGGCTGTGGCCGAGCGCGCGCCGGTCCACCTCGTTGCCGCGACCGGGTTCTACACGGCCGACGTGCTGCCGATCTACTTCCAGTTCAACGGCCCTGGACGACTCGTGGATCAGTCGGAGCCGCTGGTTGAGTTGTTTGTGCGGGACATCGAGGATGGCATTGCCAACACGGCCGTCAAGGCTGGCGTGATCAAGGTGATGACCGGCGTAGCCGGCTTCACGCCCGACGTGACTCGAGTCATGGATGCGGCAGCGACGGCTCAGCGCCAGACAGGCGTCGCGATCACCACCCACTCGGACCCAGGGACGCGAAACGGCCTGGCGCAACTGGCGTTCCTCAGGGCGCGGGGCGTTCCTCCGGAGCGGATCATCGTGGGGCACTCCGGCGATACGGACGACCTGCCCTACCTTCGCGAGATCATGGACAGCGGCTCGACGATCGGCATGGATCGGTTCGGCATGGAGCATGTCCTGCCCGACGAACGACGTGCAGCCGCGGTCCTCGCCTTGCTGTCGCTCGGATATGCCGACCGGATGATCCTGTCGCATGATGCCGCCGTGTTCAGTCACGTGACACCGCCTTCGTGGCGTGCCCGCGAGGCGCCGAACTGGCACATGGAGAACCTTTCGCGCCGAATCCTTCCGATGCTTCGCGAGGGCGGCGCGTCGGGCAACGATCTGGAGCAGATGCTGGTGACCAACCCACGCCGGCTCCTCGAGCCGGTCCCGGCATGACCACCCGGATGCGGACTCGAGCACGCCGGGATCGTGAGGAGCGACGACGGTGAAGGCGGCGCTGCTCGTCGAGCCCGGCCGGATGGTCGTCGACGATGTCCCGGAGCCCGAGCCCGGTCCCGACGACGTCCTGATCGCCGTCGGTGGCGTCGGATTGTGCGGGTCGGACCTCAGCGTGTTCCGGGGGACGTGGACGCCTCCGAGCTACCCATGGATCCAGGGGCACGAGGCGTTTGGCACGATCGAGGCGGTCGGCAAGCGTGTGCCGACCTCGCGAATCGGCGAGACGGTCGTCCTCGAGCCGAACATCGTCTGCGGCACGTGCGCCCAATGCCGCCGCGGCTGGACGTCGGCGTGTCTCCAACGCCAGTCAGTGGGCATGAACCGTCAGGGCGCGATCGCGGAGCGCGTCGTGGTCCCGAGCACCAACGCGTGGCAGGTCGGGCCGGCCGCGCCCGAGCAACTTGTCTGCATCGAACCCCTGACCGTCGTCGAGACGGCCTTGCGCCGGCTCCCGACGCCGATCCCGGACGCCGCACTCGTGATCGGCGTGGGCGCCCAGGGGCTGCTGATGTGTCTGGCACTGCTGCGACGCGGCGTCGCGGTTTCCGTCGAAGACATCAACCCGGAACGCATTGCGTTCGCAACGAGCCTCGGTGCCGACGCCCTCGGCGCCAGCGATCCGACACGGACGTTTGAACTGATCGTCGACACGGCCGGAACCGCAGACGCGATCGACCTCGCCGTCGCTCGTGCGGAGGTCGGCGCAACGATCCTCGAGCTGGGCCTTGATGGCCGACCGTTCACCCTCACCGCGCAGACGCTCGTCCGACGCCAACTCACCCTGCGTGGCTCACTGACGTACGACCACCCGAACGACTTCCGGGCGAGCCTTGACCTCCTTGCGGACGGACGGGTGGCACCGGGAGTCGTCGTGACTGACGAGTACCCGTTGGATGACGCCGCGCAGGCGTTCGAGCGCTTCTCGGCTGCCCGGGGCAAGACCTGGATCCGCGTGGACCCGCGGATGCCCGGCGACTACGCGGCGCCGACGGCCGCTACGGCTGCACGCAACCCCAGCAGGTAGCTGTCAACGCCGAACCCGGCGATCTGGCCCCTGGCTACGTCGGCCAGGACCGAGTGGTCGCGAAATGCCTCTCGCGCGTGAACGTTCGACATGTGAACCTCGACGATCGGGACCGACAGGAGCGCGAGCGCGTCGCGGATCGCGTAGCTGTAGTGCGTCCAGGCGCCGGCATTGATCACGACCGCCGACGTTCCGTCCTCGTGCGCCCGGTGGATGCGCTCGCACATCGCTCCTTCGGCGTTCGTCTGGAAGGTCTCGAGGCCCGTCCCGAGCTCCGCCGCCAGGGACTGGAGTTGCGCGTCGATCTCAGCCAGCGTGATCGTCCCGTACTGGGCTGGATCACGCTTGCCGAACATGTCGAGGTTGACGCCGTGCAGGACGAGCACCTTCATCGGTCGGGTGGCGTCCGCAAGGTGTCGAGCGTGTCACGCAGCGCCTCGATCGCGGCCTCGAGCCGGCGAACCGTCGCATCGTGGTCCGTAGCAGAGATGATCAGGTCCCCGAACTCGCTGAGCCGAGTTCGAAGGAGGTCGATGTCGGCCGTCACGTGATTGAAGAGGTTGGCGACGTCGTCCTCGTGGATGTATCGAACCCCCGCTTGATCCACGCGTGCATAGGCGGCGGTGTCCAGCCAGCGGTGGAAGTAGTCGAGCGCCGACTCGCCTGGCAGCGCGGAGAACGGGTAATCCTCCTCGCCCGCCTCCCACTGGATTCCGGGCTCGGCACGTTCGAGCGCTTGACCCATTGGGGCACCTGGCCCGCGATCGTCAACCATGGATCGAGTCTAGCAAGGCAGGTCGGATGGAATGCACGGCCGGGAGTCGGTGGCGGGAGCGCATGGGAGTCGAACCCACCACGCCGCGCCAAGCGCAGCGTCACCGGTTTTGAAGACCGAGGCCGGCACCGGCCGACCCGCACTCCCCTTCGGCCGATGGTAGCGCGGCGGGAGATCTCCGCGAGACGACGCGGGCTACCCTGAGGCGATGCCCGCCTCCGTCCTCCTCGGCCTGAGTGTCTTCGTCGTGGGCGTCGACTCGTACATCGTCGCCGCGGTTTTGCCGGCACTCGCCGACGACCTTCACGAGTCGATCGCCAGCGTTGGCCTCGTTGCCAGCGCCTACGCCCTTCCGGTGGCGATTCTCGCGCCGATCTTCGGCCCGCTGTCGGACCGGCGCGGACGTCGGTTCGCGCTCCTGCTCGGGCTGTCGATCTTCGCGGCGGCGGCGGCGGGCTGCGCGATCGCACCTACCCTGGCACTGCTGCTCGTCGCGCGTGTCGTCAACGGGATCGGTGGCGCCATCATCATGCCCGCGGCGTTCGCATCGGCGGGCGACCTGCCCGATCCGGTGGAGCGAGGACGGGCCATCGCCCTGCTGACGGCCGCGATCCCACTTGCGAACCTCCTGGGCCTGCCGATCGGCGCCTTGGCCGCGAGTATCGCCGGGTGGCGAGCGCCGTTCGCCCTCATCGCTGTGCTCGCGGTCGTGGCAATCGCTGCCGTTGCGCTCTCGAAGCAGGTCTCGAGGAGCAGGTCGTCGACCGTCGGGTACGCGGCGACGTTCGGCACCGTGCTCCGCAACCGCCGTGCGCTGTCGATCATGCTGGTGACGCTCGTATGGTTCAGCGGCTCGATCGGCCTGTTCGTCTACGTCGGCGAGTTCATCCATCGGTCGTTCGACGTCCCGGTCGAGCAGGCAGGCCTCGTCTACATCGTCGTCGGGCTGGTCGGCGTCATCGCCGCCCGGACGAGCGGTCGAGTCATCGAGCGGGTCGGGCCGAGGCGGATCGTCCTCTCGGGGCTGGCGGTGTTCGCGACGGCGGCCTTCTTGCTGCCGCTTACGGTTGTGGCGCTGCCGCTGGCCCTCGCGACGTTCGCGGTATGGGCGTTCGGGACATGGTTCGGCATCCCCGGGCTCCAGACGATCATCACGGGCCTGTCCGACACCGCCCGGGGAACGTTCGTCGCGTTCAACGGGAGCGCGCTCAATCTCGGCGGCTTCATCGGGCCGATCGTGACCGGCCTGATCATCGAGTCCTTCGGATTCGGCGTGGCCGGGCCGTGGTCGGCGCTGCTCGCCGGAGTTGCCTTCCTCATCGCGTTACGCGTCCTGCCGCGTGGTGTGCCGGTCCGCCTCCCGGCCGATTCCGAGGCTGCACGCGGCCTGAGACGTCCGAGCACCGCCTATGATCGAGCCGATGACGACCCTCGACACGCTCCCACCGATCCGGCTGACCGAGCTGACCGACTGCGGCGGCTGCGCCGCGAAGCTCGGGGCCGACCTGCTGGCGGACGCGCTTTCCGGACTGGGCGCCCAGGCGGCGCCGGACGAGCTGATCGCGGGTCTCGCGCCGGCCGACGACGCGGCCGCGTACCGGATCTCCGACGAGCTTGCGATCATCGCCACGCTCGACTTCTTCCCGCCGCTCGTCGACGACGCCCGGACGTTCGGCGAGATCGCTGCCGCGAACGCGCTGAGCGACGTCTTCGCGATGGGCGGCCGCGTCCTCTTCGCGCTCTCGATCGCGGCATTCCCCGAGGAACTGCCGCGGGACACGCTCGCCGCGGTCTTCGACGGCGCCGCATCGAAGGTCCGCGAAGCCGGCGGAACGCTCGCCGGCGGCCACACGATCCGCGACCCCGAACCGAAGTACGGCCTCGCGGTCATCGGCGCGGGGCACCCCGACAAGTTATTGCGCAAGGGCGGCGCCCAGACCGGCGACACGCTGATCCTCACGAAGCGCCTCGGGACCGGGCTGCTCGTGAGCGGCAACCGCCAGGGCAAGGCATCCGCCGACGACATCGCCGCCGCGATCGACCAGATGCGCGTCCTGAACCGGGCGGCCGGCGAGGTCCTCGTGCGGCACGGGATCGCCGGTGCAACCGATGTCACCGGGTTCGGGCTGCTCGGGCACGGGCTGGAGATGGCCCGCGCCTCTCGGCACGCGGTTCGTCTTCGACGCTGCCACCCTCCCGGCCCTGGCCGGAGCGCTCGACATTGCCCACGGCAGGCGTCGAGACCGGCGGGGCGGCGCACAACCGCAGGTTCGTCCTGCCCGACCTGACCGTCGGCGAGGGCGTGGCTGCCGAGCTCGTGACGCTCGCCCACGATCCGCAGACATCCGGCGGCCTGCTTGCGGCGATCCCGCCCGATCGGGTGGGTGTGGTCGAGGACGACCTGCGGGCGGCGGGTGTCGAGTCGTGGCGGATCGGCCGGGTCGAGGGCGGGCGTGGGACCGGCGTCGAACTCCGCGCCTGATCCCGCAGTCGAGGCCGCGCCCCGCGTCGTCGCGCTGATCCCCGGCTACAACGAGGGTCCACGGATCGCCGACGTCGTCCGCGGCGCGCTGGAGCACCTGCCGGTCCTCGTCGTCGACGACGGCTCGACCGACGACACCGCCGAGCAGGCCCGGGCGGCGAGTGCGATCGTGATCGAACAGCGCCCGAACGCCGGCAAGGGCGCGGCGCTCCGGGCCGGTTTTCGCCGAGCCCTCGACGACGGCTTCGACGCGGTCCTGACGCTCGACGCCGACGGCCAGCACGACCCCGCCGAGATCCCGGCGTTTCTCACTGCCTTCTCCGTCGATCCGCGACCGGACCTCGTCATCGGCCGCCGCAACTTCCGGGCCATGCCGCCGATCCGGCGGCTGTCGAACACCATCGGCGGGGCGGCGTTCTCGTGGGCCGTCGGCCGGGAGATCCCCGACAACCAGTCGGGCTATCGCCTGATCGGCCGGCGGATCCTCGAGGCGACGATCGAGAGCGACGAAGGCGGCTTCGAGTTCGAGGTCGAGATGATCACGACCTGCATCCGGATGGGCGGCACGATCGCCTGGGTGCCGATCCGGACGATCTACGCCGGCGCGCCGTCGCACATCAAGCCGCTCGACCATCTCCGCAGCTTCGTCCGCATCACGCGCAAGGCCCGTCATGACGTCCGCGTTCCCCTCGCGGCCGAGGCGGACTGAGTGGAGACGTTCGCGACCGAGCTCGCGATCATCTTCGGGACCGCCGCGGTCCTGTTCGGGATCTGGTGGGGCGTCACCTGGCTCGTGAAGCGGACGGCCCGTGGCGTCGCCAATGCCACGGTCGCCGAGACGCGCCGGCTGAGCCCGCAGGCCACCGTCGAGGACGGCGCGAACGCCTGGTCGTGCACGAATTGCAAGTCCGTGAACCGGCCGGACGCGGTCGTGTGTTATCGGTGCCGTGGCGAACGCTCGAGCGTCGAAGGCCTCCAGGGCCGGATCTGACCTGTTGCGCCTGACCGCGACGGCACCGTTCGAATGGCGGTCGTTCATCGCGTTCCTCGCCGCACGGTCGATCCCGGGCGTCGAAACGGTCGACGAGACAGCCGGGCGGTATCGGCGGTCGATCCGGGTCGATGGGGAGCCCGGCACGATCGAGGTGGCGAGCGCCGGCCCGAGCGCGCTGGAGGTCAGCGTCCACGGCGCGGCGCCGGCCCCGACGCCTGCCATCGAGTCTCGCCTCCGCCGCTGGTTCGACCTCGATGCCGACGTCGCCGCGATCGGCGCCCATCTCGCCGCCGACCCGCTCCTCGCGCCACTCGTGGCGGCACGGCCCGGCCTTCGCGTGCCGGGTGCCTGGGACCCGTTCGAGCTCGCGATCCGGGCGATCGTCGGCCAACAGATCTCCGTTGCCGGCGCTCGGACGATCGCCGGACGCATCGTCGAGCGCGGCGGTGACCGCGTCGTGTCGCCGGCCGGCGACGGCATCGTCGCCCTGTTCCCCACTCCGGCCCAGCTCGCCGACAGCAGACCTCGGCGCGATCGGGATGCCCGGCGCCCGTGTGCGGGCCCTTCAGAACCTGGCAGCGGCCGTGGCCGCGGACCCGGCCCTCCTCGACGGACCGGCGACCTCGACGCTGACGTCGCGCGGCTCCGGGCACTCCCCGGCATCGGCGAGTGGACCGCCCAGTACATCGCGCTTCGCGGTCTGAAGCACCCGGACGCGTTCCCGGCCTCCGATCTCGGGATCCTGCGAGCGCTCGCCGGTCCCGACGGCCGCCGCCCGACGCCGGCCGAGGCGCTCCTGCGGGCGGAACGCTGGCGCCCGTACCGCGCCTACGCCGCGCAACACCTCTGGTCGGCCGATGCGACCGCGTGAGCGTGCGCAGTACACTCGGGAGGTCGTCGGAACCCGCCAGGAGCACGTTGTGCCGAAGGACTACGTTCGACTGACCCAGCCCCTCGTCCGGGATGTCAAGGGCGGCCCGCTCCGCCCGGCGACCTGGGACGAGGCCCTCGACCGCGTCGTCGAAGGCTTCACGGCGGCCAAGGCCGCCTACGGCCCGATGACGTTCGGAACCTTCAGCTGCTCGAAGGCGACCAACGAGGTCAACTTCGCGGCGCAGAAGTTCAGCCGGGTCGTGCTGGGCAGCAACAACATCGACAGCTGCAACCGGACGTGACACGCCCCTAGCGTCGCCGGTCTGGCGATGGTGTTCGGGGCCGGTGGCGGCACAAGTTCATACCAGGAGATCGAAGAGACGGACGTGATCGTCCTGTGGGGCAGCAACGCCCGCGAGACGCATCCGATCTTCTTCCATCACCTCCTCCGCGGCGTCCGCAACGGCGCCCGGCTGTACGCGGTCGACCCGCGCCGGACGAGCAGCGCCGAGTGGGCCGACACGTGGCTCGGCCTCGACGTCGGCTCCGACATCGCCCTGGCCAACGCCGTCGGGCGCGAGATCATCGCAGCGGGCCTCGCGAACCGGGAGTTCATCGAGCGGGCGACCGACGACTTCGAGGCCTACCGCGCCGGTGTCGAGCCGTACACGCTCGAGTACGCCGAGCGCGAGACCGGCGTCGCCGCCGACGCGATCCGCGAGCTGGCCCACGCCTTCGCCACCGCCGACAAGGCGATGATCTGCTGGACCCTCGGCATCACCGAGCACCACAACGCCGTCGACAACGTCCTCGCGCTGATCAACCTCGCCCTGCTGTGCGGCCACGTCGGCAAGTACGGCAGCGGCCTGAACCCGCTTCGCGGCCAGAACAACGTCCAGGGCGGCGGCGACATGGGCGCCCTGCCGAACCGCCTGCCGGGCTTCCAGCACGTCGAGAACGACGCGCTCCGGACGAAGTTCGACGAGGCGTGGGGCGTGACGGTCCCGCCGTAGCGCGGCTACCACCTGTCGGAGATGTTCGACGCGATGGAGACCGGCGGGCTCAAGGCGGTCTACGTGATCGGCGAGAACCCGCTCCAGTCGGAGGCCGACCAGACCCGGGCGAAGCACCTCCTCGAGACGCGCGAGTTCATGGTCGTCCAGGACATCTTCCTGACCCCGACCGCCGCAGCTCGCCGACGTCGTCCTGCCGGCATCCGCCGCCTGGGCCGAGAGCGAGGGCACGGTCACGAACTCCGAGCGGCGGGTCCAGCGCGTCCGCAAGGCGCTCGACCCGCCGGGCGAGGCTCGCGACGACCTCTGGATCATCTACGAGCTGGGCCGCCGGATGGGCCACGACCTCGGCTCGCCGGTGGCCGAGGACGTCTGGAACGAGGTCCGGAGGCTGTCGCCGGTCCATGCCGGGATGTCGTACCAGCGCCTCGAGGAGCTCGGCGGGCTCCAGTGGCCGTGCTACGACGAGAACCATCCCGGCGAGCTGTTCCTCCACAGCCGGCTCTGGGAGGACCCGGTGCCGGGCAATCGCGTGCCGTTCGTGGCGGTCGAGCACGACCCGCCGGTCGACCGGCTCGACGACGACTTCCCGATCCGCCTGACGACCGGCCGCCGCCTCGACTCGTACAACACCGGCGTCCAGACCGGCGGCTACACCTCGCCGCTCCGCCGCGGCGAGTCGCTGGACATCTCGCCGGAGGACGCCGCGCGGCTGGGCCTCGCAGGACGGCGAGCGCGTCTGCGTCACGTCCCGCCGCGGCCAGGTCGAGACCCCGATCCGGATCGACGAGTCGCTGCGGCCCGGACTGACGTTCATGACGCTCCACTTCCAGGATGACGTCGCGACGAACCTGCTCACGATCGACGCGGTCGATCCCAAGTCCGGCACGGCCGAGTTCAAGGCCACCGCGATCCGGATCGACAAGCTGAAAACCGCGGCAGGCGTCTGAGGCGTACCCAGCATCCCCCGGTCGACCTCTGCCCAGACCCTCGACCGGCCAGCCACTGGAGGCCGTCAGCCAATGACTCGTGTGATCACCACGCCTGCTGCCCCGACCGGCACGGCCTCGGGCCCGTTCTCCGTACAGCCAGGCGGTCGTCGCCGGCGGGCTCGTGTTCGTCGCGGGCCAGGGGCCGCTCGACCCCGAAACGGGTGCGATCGTCGGCGACACGATCCAGGAACAGACTGGCCAGGCGATGCGAAACGTCGAAGCGATCCTGAACGCTGCGGGCAGCTCGGTGGACAGGGTCGTCAACGTGCTCTTCCTCCTGGCGAACCCGGAGGACTTCGCCGGGTTCAACGAGGAGTGGGCGCGCTGGTTCGCGATCGATCCGCCGGCCCGCAGCGGTGCCAAGTTCCCGCTGGCGGTCCCCAACTTCCGGATCTCGCTGTCCGTGATCGCTGAGGCGGGCACCGCCGCATGACTGTCCCGGCCCGGATCAGCATCGTCACGATCGGCGTCGCCGACGTCGCTCGGTCCGCGGCCTTCTACGAGGCGCTCGGCTGGGAGCGCTGCGCCTCGTCGATGGACGAGATCGTCTGGTTCCGGACCGCCGACTCCTACCTCGGGATCTTCGGCTGGAACGATCTGGCCGAAGACGCCCGGGTCGAGGACTCGAGCCGGGGCGGGTTCGGCGGGATCACGCTCGCGATCAACGTCGAAACGCGCGAGATGGTCGATGCGGCGATCGCCGAGGCCGTGGCGGCGGGCGGGACGGTCCTGAAGCCCGGCACCGATCTGCCGTTCGGCTATGGCGGCTACTTCGCCGACCCCGACGGTCATCCCTGGGAGGTCTGCTACAACGCGGGATTTCCGTTCGGGCCCGACGGCCGGATCGTCATCGACTGACCATCAGTCAGGCGGTGTCAAATCCAAGACACCGCCGCGCGGGTGGTGTGTGGTAGAAGTCAAGCAATAGGCGAGACGTAACACGCCGAAGTCCGGGGCGTCTACGGCCGGGGAACACCGCGAAGAGTGCGGGGGCCCGCTCGGAGGTGCAGAGGGATGGACTTCCTCACGTTCCTGCTCGCAATCGTTGCCGGATACCTGTGGTGGCAACTGCGTGAGCTCGCCGGGCGTGTTCGCGACGCAGAGTCGGAGCGCAAGCGGCTCGAGCAATCGGTGGCGTTTCTGATCGGCAAAGCCACCGCCGAACAGGCGTCGCCCGCCCCGATGCCTGCACCAGATAGACCCGTCTCGACGGCCGCGATGGCATCCGCTGCCGCCGCGGCCAACCCGCCCTTGCCCGCGTCCCTTGCGCCGCCTGCGCCGGGCCGCACCCCGACCCTCGAACCCGCCCCGAGCCTCACCGGCGTCGACAGGGAGGGCTTCCGATGCCCTCTGGGGCCCCGCGACCGGCCGCCGCCGCCTCCGCTTGCTCGAAAGCTCGGAGCCAAACGCAGGCAGGCGTCGCCCTCCCCTGTGCTCTGGGCCGGGCCGGCTATGGCGAGCGACCGCGGAGGGACGTCGCCAGTGTCCGCGCGGCCGGCTGTCCCATCCGGCCCCTCGGTGCAGGCGAAGATCCTTGCACGACTCGGCCTGTCGCCGACCGAAGATGGCAAGGCGCCGACACGAGCGGCCGTCGAGGCGTGGCTCGAGGGTCGGATGCTCGCCGTCGTCGGCGGCATCGCGTTGACGCTCGGCGCCGCGTTCTTCCTGAGCCTCGCATTCAGCCGTGGCTGGATCACCGAGCCGATGCGCGTCCTGATCGGCCTCGGTGGCGGCATCACGGCGATCGTCCTCGGCGAGCTGGCCTTCATGCGGGTCAAAGGCGTCCTGGGGCACGTCCTGCTTGCCGTCGGCCTGGCCGTCGTGTCGCTCTCATTGTTCGCGGCTACGCGACTGTTCGGGCTGATCCCAGCGGAGGTCGGCGTCGCCGGCGCCCTCCTTGCCGCGATCGTCGCCGCGGCCATCGCGATCCGACACGACTCGGAGCTCGTCGCGGCCTTCGGGCTGATCGCCGTGCTCGCGGCACCGCCGTTGCTTGGCGCGACGCCGACGCTCGTGACGATCTTCTTCCTCGCGACCGCCCTGGTCGGGACGACGGTCATCGCATTGTTCCGGACGTGGATCTGGCTGCCGCCACTTGCCTTCCTGCTGGCCGCGCCACAAGTGGCATCGAGCACCGTGGGCGGCGAGTCCGTTCCGGTCGCGATGGCCACGATCGCCGGGTTCTGGCTGCTCAACACGATCGCGGCGGGCGGCGAAGAGATCCGCCACCCGACCGACCGCCTGCGCCCGAGCACCGTCACGCTGCTCCTCGCGAACACGGCATTCACCTTGTGGGCCGGAACGACGGTCCTCGACGGCGCGTACGCCCATTGGCGTGGGTCGTTCGTTGCCGCGGTGGCCCTGGCCAATCTGGCACTGGGCCTGGGACTCCTCGTCCGCCAGGGCGACCGGCATCCATTCGGACTGGTCGTGGCGGCGACCGGCGTCGCCTCGATCACGATGGCCGTGCCGATCCAGTTCGGCGCGACGTGGGTTCCGGTCGCCTGGGCGGCAGAGGCCGTCGCGTTGACGTGGGTCGCAACGCGGTTCCGCCACCCGCACGCGGCGGGAGCTGCGCTGGTTCTCGGCGCGCTGAGCCTTGGCCACCTCCTGGTCATCGAGTACCCGGTCACGCAGATCGCCGTCGGTTACGACCGGACGTGGCCGTTCGTCGGCCCCGAAGGGCTGACATTCGCATTCCTCCTGGGTGCCGCGGCTGTCGCCGGCCTGATCGTTCGCACAACCTGGGTGTGCGTCTGGCTCGGCGTCATCGGCCTCCTCACGACCGCGTACGTCCTCCCGTTCGAGACCTCCGGGGCCTGGCTCGTCGGCGCCTGGTCTGGGCTGGCGGTCGCCGGTATCGCCGCATGGCGCTTCTTGATCCGGCCGCGCCTGGACCCCAATTACGCCGAACGAGGGTTCTCCGCGCTCGGGTTGGCGGCGTGGGCACGCCCGATCGAGCAACTGGTCGTTGCGTTGAGCCGGACGAGCGGCGTGGCCTTCGTCGCCACCGCGCTCCTGCTGGCGTCACTCAGCCTCGGCTATCTCCTGCTCGTCGAGTACCCCTTGGACGCGATCGCGGCTGGATTCGATCGGACCTGGCCGTTCGTCGGCCCACAGGGACTCGCGTACGCCTTCGTGATCGGAGCAGTGTTCGTCGCCGGCCTGATCGTTCGCGCGACGTGGTTCCGTGTCTTGTTGGTAATCGTGGGAATCGGCCTGACAACCTATGTGTTGCCGTTCGAGCTGTCCGGAACCGCGCTTGTCGTTGCCTGGTCAGCGCTCACCGTGGCGAGCATGGCCGTGTGGCGGTTCGCCATCGCACCTCGCCGTCCGGTCGACTTCGTGGAGCGGAACTTCGCGGCCGTCGGGTCTGCCCGACCGGCTCAGGACGGCCGCAGAAGTGGCCGTCGCCACGAGCGGCATCGTTCGTCCGGCGTTCGCCTCGATCGTGCCCTTGCCAATCTTCCTCGCGATCCTTCACCTGGTCACCGTTGAATTCCCGGCCAGAACGCTCGGCGGCCAGGTGATCTCGGGCGTGCCGTATCTGTCGACTGAGGGCCTGGCGGCCGCCGCGGTCATCGGCGGGTTGTTGGTGGCCGGCTTGCTCGCT
Organism: uncultured Chloroflexia bacterium; assembly: GCA_963721545.1. Taxonomy (GTDB): domain Bacteria; phylum Chloroflexota; class Limnocylindria; order Limnocylindrales; family CSP1-4; genus SPCO01. The sequence continues at coordinate 752,863 of CAVRKB010000009.1, read as the reverse complement.
TCCCGGCCGTATCTCCTCGGGGCTGCGGGCTTCGCGCTGGCCGTCCTCATCTACACGCTCACGTTCGAGGTCCTCGCGCCGTTCGTCATGGTCCCGTGGGGCCTGGCGACGGTCATCTCCGTCGTGATCGTCCGACGCCTCGTCGTGGTCGAGCTACTGCCTTCGGGTGTGCTCACGTTGGCCGCGGTGAGCGAGCGGGTGCCATTCGCGGCGGCGGCACTCGGGCTTCTCTGCATGGTCATCGACGGCATCCTGTATGCACCGCCGAGCGACTTCCTGACGGCCCTGGCCGGCCTTGGAGCAGTCCCCGAGATCCCCTTCGTCGATGCGCGGACGTTTGCCCTGGCTGTACTGGCCGCGACCCTTGGCGTTGCCGGGTTGGTCTGGGGTGGTCTGACCGCAGGCGCACTTGGGGCGCTGGGCGCCGCCCTGTCGATCGCCTGGCTGCTGCCGTTCGAGGTCCGCCCCGCGTACGCGGTCGCGGGCTGGTCTGCACTAGCGGCCGGTGGCTTCGGCCTCGTCCGCAGGGTGCCGGCAACCCGGGCGCTGATCGGTGCTCCGTCCGTCGGGCTTCTCGCCTTCGGCGGGGTCGTGGCCATCGCCGTCGTGGCGCCTCCGTCGCGGCTGATCGTGGACGCGTCGACGGTCGTGGTCGGCCCGCTGATTCTGACCGACGCCACGGTCGCGCTGGTCTCCCTCGCGCTGGCCTGCGCCGTCGGCGTTCGCCTGAATCGGACAGATCCGCTCAGCCAACCCGGAGCGATCGCCGCGGGACTGCTCCTCCTCTATGCCGTGTCGGTGGGCGTCGTCGACATCTTCCAGCGACAGGTCGGCACGCGACCGCTCGAGGACCTCCAGCGGGAGGCGCAGCTGGCCCTGAGCCTTCTCTGGTCGGTGCTTGGGGGCGGTGCATTCGTGATCGGGCTGCGGACGCACCTCGCCCCCGTCCGACGGGCCGGTCTGGCCCTGCTCGGGCTCGCCACCGTCAAGGTCTTCATCGTCGACCTCGCCGCCCTGGACGTGGCGTATCGCGTCTTGTCGCTCGTCGGCCTCGGCGTGCTCCTGCTCGCCAGCGCGTTCGTCTACGCCCGCCTCGGACAACCGGAAAAGCCGGTCGAAGCCGAGCCCTGACCTCGGCGGCCCACTGACGCAACGGCCCGCGAGCGAGGCCTGCGGCTCCGGCTACACTCGACGGCGATGGACCTCCACGTCATCGGGCCGCTGGCCTCGCCCGCGGAGCGTGCCGCCGTCGACGCGGTGCTGGGCCCGGCCGAGTCGGCCTGGCGCGGCGGTGATCGCAACCCCATGGCCGAGGGCCACGTCGCCCGCGGCGGCCACGCGGCGCGATCGCAACGCGACCTGCTGATCCCGACGCTCCACGCGGTCCAGTCGCGGATCGGCTGGATCAGCCAGCCGGCGCTCAGCTACGTCTGCCGCCGCCTGACGGTCCCGCCCGCCGAGGCCTACGGCGTCGCGACGTTCTACGCCCTCTTCTCGACCACGCCGCGTCCGCCGACCGTCGCGCATCTCTGCGACGACATCGCCTGCGCGCTCGCCGGCGCCGAGGATGTCGCGGCGGACCTCGAGCGCGCGCTCGGGCCGGCCGGGACGCCCTCCGCGGACGGTCAGGCGACCTGGCTGCGGTCGCCGTGCCTCGGGCTCTGCGAGCGCGCACCGGCGGCGATGTTCACGATCGCCGGGCCCGAGCCGCGCACGCAGGTCGCTGCGCCGGTCGATGCGGCCGGGGTGGCCGGTCGGCTGTCGGGATCGATCCGGGCTGATGCCACGGACGGCATCAGCGCCGAGCAGGACAAGTCCGCCGAGCTGGCCACCGGCGTCCCCCAGGCCGGCCAGCCGGGCCTCCGGCTGCTCGCCCGTGTCGGCGTCGTCGACCCGACGTCGCTCGACGACTACCGGGCCCATGGCGGCTTCCGCGGCGCTCGAGCGCGCGCGGCGGGTCGGCCGCGACCAGGTGATCGACGAGGTCACGAGGTCCGGGCTCGTCGGCCGTGGCGGTGCCGCCTTCCCGACCGGACGCAAGTGGGCCGCGGTCGCCGGCCAGCCGGCACAGCCCCACTACCTCGTGTGCAACGCGGACGAGTCCGAGCCGGGCACGTTCAAGGACCGGGTCCTGATGGAGCACGATCCGTTCGCGGTCGTCGAGGCGATGGCGATCGAGGCCTTCGCGGTCGGCGCGGAGAAGGCGTATCTCTACATCCGCGGCGAGTACCCGCTGGCCGAGGCCCGCATCGCGAACGCGATCGCGGCGACGCGCGATGCCGGGCTGCTCGGCGAGCTCGACATCGAGCTGCGGCGCGGCGCCGGCGCCTACATCTGCGGCGAGGAGACGGCCCTCTTCGAATCGATCGAGGGCAAGCGCGGCGAGCCCCGGAACAAGCCGCCGTTCCCGGTCGAGGTCGGCCTGTTCGGCAAGCCGACCGCCGTCAACAACGTCGAGACGCTCGTCAACGTGCTCCTGATCGTCGGCGAGGACGGCGGCGCCGAGGCGTTCAAGGCGATCGGCACCGAGGGCTCGATCGGACCGAAGCTCTTCTGCGTCAGCGGCCACGTCGCGAGCCCGGGCGTCTACGAGGTCGACTTCGGGGTCACCCTGCGGGAGCTGCTCGAGCTGGCAGGCGGCGTGCCCGGCGGTCGGGAGCTCAAGGCCGTGCTGCTCGGCGGTGCGGCCGGCGTCTTCGTCGGGCCGGACGCGCTCGACACGCCGCTCACGTTCGAGGCGACCCGGGCGATCGGGGCGACGCTCGGCTCCGGCGTCGTGATGGCGTTCGACGAGACCGCGGACCTCGTCGGCACCCTCCGGCGGATCGCCCAGTTCTTCCGCGACGAGTCCTGCGGCCAGTGCGTCCCGTGCCGGGTCGGGACGGTCCGCCAGGAGGAGCTGCTGGCGCGACTGGCAGCGGCCCAGCCTCGCGGCGACCGGGCCCAGGAGCTCCAGCTGCTCGGCGAGATCGGCCAGGCGATGCGCGATGCCAGCATCTGCGGGCTCGGCCAGACGGCCAGCTCGGCGATCGAGAGCGCCTTCCGCCAGCCGGAGTTGGTGGCCCTGTGAGCGACCAATGGCCGCCGCCGACCGACCTGCCGGTTCCGCCGATCCTGCTGGATCTGCCGGCCCGTCCGTCCCGTGTGCCTGTCGCACCGCCCCGTGAGCTGCCGCCGCCGGTCGAGCTGAAGATCGACGGGCAGGCCGTCACCGCCCCGGCCGGCTCGACGATCCTCGAGGCCTGCCGGTCGCAGGGGATCGATACGCCGACGCTCTGCTACCTCGAGAACCTGACCCCGGTCAACGTCTGCCGCGTCTGCGTCGTCGAGGTGACCGGGTCGCGGGTGCTCGTGCCGGCGTGCTCGCGCAAGGTCGAGGCCGGGATGGACGTCCAGACCGACACCGAGCGCGTCCGCCACAGCCGGAAGATGGTCCTCGAGTTCCTCGGCTCGTCGGTCGACCTCTCGACGGCGCCGTCGACCCAGGAGTACGTGCGATCGGTACGGCGCGGACCCGACGCGGTACGGCGACGCGGCCCCGGCCGCGGCGGCCGGCGAGCGGGACGCGCACGAGGCCGGTCACCATCACGTGCCGTCGGGTGAGGCACGCCCAGCAGGCCGCGACCGTCCACCAGCCGGTGAAGGTCGACAACGACCTCTACGTCCGTGACTACTCGAAGTGCATCCTCTGCTACAAGTGCGTCGAGGCGTGCGGCGAGGACGCCCAGAACACGTTCGCGATCGCGGTCGCCGGACGTGGCTTCGACGCCCGGATCTCCACCGAGCAGGCGGTCCCGCTCCCCGACTCGGCCTGCGTCTACTGCGGCAACTGCATCGGCGTCTGCCCGACCGGCGCGCTGATGTTCAAGTCCGAGCACGACATGCGGGCCGCCGGCACGTGGGACGAGAGCGCCCAGACCGTGACCGAGACGATCTGCCCGTACTGCGGCGTCGGCTGCTCGCTGGAGCTCCACGTCCAGGACAACTCGATCGTGAAGGTCGGCTCGCCGCTCGACTCGTCGGTGACCGACGGCCACCTCTGCATCAAGGGCCGGTTCGGCTTCCAGTTCGTCCAGAACCGCGGGCCGGGCAAGGGGGCATAGGCCAGGCGCAGCCGGACGCGGTGCGCACACGCACCACCGCGCACGGACCCACGTTGAGGCGTCCTGGGCGGCCTGTCATGATCCGGGACGAGGGAATTCGTCGATCGCGCCCGCGCCGCACTCGCATCTGGCTGCCGCGCCGGCGAACTGGGGAGGATCGCTCTGATGACGCGAGCTCGGCTCCGCGCACTCATTGCCGCTGCGTTTGCGGCCAGCCTCGTCCTGTTGCTCGTCCTGCCGGCGGGGGTGCTCGGCGGAAAGGCGACCCGGGCGAGCGACCACTCGATCGAGATCTTCTGCGACGAGCTCGTCGGCGACGACGGCACGCTGTTCTTGAGCGCGTCGCTCTCGGACACGTTTGGGGTGTTTGCCGGCCTCGAAGCCTTCCCGCCCGGTGCCGAGCCGTTTGTCGATCCGGCCTCGTTCAGGTCGTCGGACGAGCCGGCAACTGGCTCCTATGTGGGCGGAGCCCTCGAGCTCGACATCCCGGTCGTGGATGACGCCGGCGACCCGGCTGGCTCCGCGGTCATCGAAGCAGCCCTCGTTTCCGCGGGTGAGCCGGAGCCGATCTCCGACCGCTTCCGCGAGGGCAACCAGTGGTTCCGCACGACCGGAACGCTCTTTCCGCTGTCGGTTGCCGAGGGCAGCGCGACGCTCCCGGACGGCTCCACCTTCGACCTCGCGGGCGGCCAGTGCTTCAGCGCCGAGTTCGACGTGACGTCCTTCAGCACCAACCCGACTGCGGACATCGAGCGGTTCACGGCAAACAACATGAATTGCGCGCTGATCGATGGTGACGGCACGCAGGTGGGGAACCTGTTCGCCGACGTCGATTCGGATCACACGTTCGCGTTCGTCGACGCCTTCTTCTTCGACCCCCCGTTCGGCGCCACCGCTGACGTGGACATCGTGGGCGGCAACATCTCGACATCGCTCGAGTTCATCGACGGCGAGACCGGCGAGCCAGTCGGCGTCGGGGAGCTCAACCTGACGCTCAGCCAGGCCGGCGAGCGGTTTTCCTATGTCCTCCGCGGCGGCACGGCGTCCGACCGGGTTCACGGCGAGGCATATGACGTCGAAGGAACCCTGACCGCGCCGGGCTTCGAGCCGTTCGACCTGGGCGACTGCGTGCTCGCCGACCGAACCATCAAGCAGATCCAGTCGCCGGCTCGGCAGCCCAAACCGACAGGCCGAGCCCCGGTCAACGACGCGCCGTCCGGCGCCCGCCTGGTCCGATCTGGATCCAACCTGAGCCAGCAGACGAAGAACGCCGCCATCGAGCCGGAGGAGCCGTTCCACTGCTACACGATCGAGACCGAGGAGGGCCCGGAAGAGCTGCCGGTCCTCAAGACGGTCTGGTTCAAGCTGGCCGGCACGGGATCGTCGGTGAGGTTCGACACGGCCGGCTCAGGGTTCGACACGGTCCTGGCGGTCTACGAGCAGTTGCCGGACGGCTCGCTTGCCGGTGTGGAGGACGCCTGCAACGATGACGTTCCGCTGCAGCCGATCGGCCGAACGCTCCAGGCGGCGCTGACGTTCGACACGGTGTCGGGGACGACGTACTACGTCCAGATCGGCGGGTTCCCCGACGATCTCAACTGGGGCAGCCTCCACCTCCGCGTGCGGTAGGCGGCCGAGGGTCGGGTCGCCAGCGGCGGCTCGATCCTCGCCAGCGGCCGACTGGCCGGAGCGGCTCAGCCGAGGCCGCTGAGGTCCCGCAGGTCGATCCGCTCGTCGTGGGCGTAGACGTTGAAGCCGTCGCCGCGCAGGAAGCCGATCAGCGTGACGTTGAGACGGTCCGCCGCCTGGATCGCGAGGTCTGACGGCGCCGATACCGCGGCGATCACCGGGATTCCCGCCACGGCCGCTTTCTGGACGATCTCGAAGCTGACCCGGCCGCTCACCATCAGCAGCCGCCCGTGGAGTGGCATCGCCTTCGCCAGCACCTGCGATCCGACCAGCTTGTCGAGCGCGTTGTGCCGCCCGACGTCCTCGCGCAGCTCGATCAGCTCGCCAGCCGGCGTGAACAGCCCCGCGGCGTGGAGGCCGCCCGTCTCGTCGAACGCCCGCTGGGCGGCACGCAGCAGGTCCGGAAGGGCGAGCAGCACCTCGCGCCGGATGATCGGACCGTCCGGGATGGGATCGGACCGGACGGCGACCTCGTCGAGCGAGGCCTTGCCGCAGATCCCGCACGAGGCCGTCGCAACGAAGTGCCGCTCCGCGACGACCGATGCATCGAAGGCTCGCGCGAGACGGACCGTGACCTGGTCGTCGGGCTGGTTCATGTCGGCCGGGTTGCCGGTCTCGATCCGGAGGACCTCGGGGCCCTCGATCAGGCCCTCGGTCCGCAGGAAGCCGACAGCCAGCTCGTCCTCGAACCCCGGCGTCCGCATCGTGATCGCGATCGCGACCGGATCCTGGCCCGGGCCGGCGGCCCGGATCTCGAGCGGCTCCTCGCCGACGACCCGGTCGCCGCGGAACTCGAGCGACGACCCGCGCACGGCGACGATGCGGGTCGTCGTGACGTGGCGGGTCGGCGGCGTAGGCGACGGGGCCGATGTCGAAGGTTCGGGCATCGGCCCCAGTCTAGTGAGGTTGGCGTCGCCGGCTCAGCCGGCGGCGATGTCGCGGAGCGCCTTCGGCCCGCCGATCTCGCCGAGATCGATGACCGCGCCTGTCGCGAGGTCGACGATCACGAGATTCGCCAGCGTGGTCCCGTTGCCTGCCGGTCGGCTCACCGCCGCATAGGCGACGTTGCCGGAGGGCGTCGTCCGGATGTCGAAGCCGGCGAGCGGTCCGGTCGGTGTGCCCAGCCCTGCGACCCGCGTCAGCGTTCCGTCGTTGGGCGGGTTCTGGATGAGCAGCTCGTCGAGCGCCGCATCGATGTCGTAGAGCGTGGTGCCAGTCGCCGGGTCGTTGTCGTTGTTCGTGTACGCAGCAGCGGTGATGCCAACGGCGGCCGGGCGTGGGATGGCGCCGATCGGGCTGCGGCTCAGGGTTCCGTCGATGAACGTATCCCCGGTGAACCGCTGGATGCCAGCGACGATCCGGTCCGAGGGCAGCACGCGCAGGTTCTGGCCGGTGTCGCTGACGATCCGGAGCGCGTCGGCGGCCGGGTTGAAGTCGAACCCGAACTCCGTCCCGTCGAGCACCACCGGCTGGCCGGTGAGAGCCTGGCGGAGGACCGCGACGAACGCGGCCTGACCGGTCGACGGGTCGATGGTGTAGAGCCAGCCGCTGGTCCCGACCCGGCCGACGGCGTAGAGGCCGCCGTCGAGCGGCCGCCGGTCGATGCCGATCAGCGACTCACCGGCGCGCAGGCCGCGGACCTTGACGTTGGCGAGGAGCTCGTCGGGTGCGTCGGCCGTGAACGTCAGCAACCGGTTGTCGGTCGTCAGGCCGTAGATGGGTGCATCCGTGGCGGCGCTTGTCGCCGCGGCGCCACTGGTGGCGAGGGCGAGCGCGAATGCGGCCGTCGTGGCCGCTCGGAGCAGGCGGGAGCGCGAGACCATAGCCGGGACCTCCAGGTGCGCCCCGTGTTGGTGGTGGAAACGCCATGGGTTCGCGCCCGGAGCCGGGTTGGTTCACTGCCCGGCGGTCATCATGGGTCGATGCAGCCCGACGAGCGCGCATTCCTCGACGCGGCCAGGACCGCGACGCTGGCGACGATTGCGCCTGGCGGACTGCCACGGCTCGTGCCGGTCTGCTTTGTTCGCGTCGACGTGCGTGAGCCCGTGATCTACAGCCCGCTCGATGACAAGCCGAAGCGAGTCGGCGATCCGCGCGCGCTCGCCCGAGTGCAGGACATCCTCGCCCGGCAGGACGTGGCGCTCCTCGTCGACCGCTGGTCGGAGGACTGGTCGGCGCTGGGATGGCTACGGGTCCACGGCCGAGCGTCGCTGCTGGAACCGGACGAGGCGCCCGACGAGCATGCGGCGGCCGTCGCGGCACTCCGGGCAAAGTACCCGCAGTACGCCGAGCACCGCCTCGACGACCGGCCGATCATCCGGATCGCCGTCATCGCCACCCGCAGCTGGGGCAGCCTCGGCTAGCGGTCCAGGAAGAGAACCTCCGAGAGCGGGCGGAGGCAGTGCGTGGAGCTCATCGCCTGGAGGTAGCCGCCGCCGTTGAGGAGCGCGACGATGTCGCCCTCCCTGACCGGCGGCATCGGGTAGTCCTCGGCGAACACGTCGCCGGCCTCGTTGATGTGCCCGGTGACGGTGACGATCTCCGTTCGCGGCGCGTCGGCAGCGCGGCAGACGACGATCTCCTGCAGGAACCGGTAGATGAAGTACGAGCAGTCGACATTCCAGCCCATGTCGAGCCCGACGAACGTCGTGCCGCGCTTGCGCTCGACCGTCACGACCTCGGCGAGCTGGATCGCCGCGTCCTTGGCGATGTGGTCGCCGGGCTCGCAGCCGACGGCGACGCCCAGCGGGCCGAGATGCCGGGCGAGGAGGGCGGCGTAGGCATCGAGGTCGATCGCCGGCTCGTCGGACCGAGCCGGCTTGCCGAGACCGCCGCCGACGTTGACCTCGGCGATCGGGTGGCCGTCGGCCAGCAGGCCCGCGGTGATCCGAGCCGCCTTCGCGAGTGCCGCCTCGAACTTCGGCAGACCGTCTCCGAGCCAGCCGGAGCCGGCGTGGAAGTGGATCGTGTCGATCGTCAGGCGGTGGCGGGCCGCCGCCTCCAGGGCCGCGGGCAGGTCGTCCTCGTGGACGCCGAACTTCGTCGGTCGGTCGCCGGTGTACTCGAGCCCGGCGTTGTAGCCGGCGCCGGCCGCTGGGTCGATCCGAAGCCCGATGGTGGAACCCGCCGCACGCCGCCCGAATCGCTCGATCTGGCTGACCGAGTCGAGATTGACGTGGATCGGCTGGGCGAGGAGGACGTCCAGGTCGCGCTCGGAGACATTCGTGCCGGTGTAGCTGATCTCGTCGGGCCGCCAGCCGCACTCGAGGGCTCTGACGACCTCGCCCGGCGAGCACGCGTCGATGCCGACGAGCGGCCGAAGGACCTCGAGGATCTGCGGTTCCGGGTTGGCCTTCAGCGCGAACCGGAGCCGATGGCGGAGGCCCGACCGATCCAGTGCATCCAGGAGACGGCGCGCGTTCTCGGCGAACCGCGCCCGGTCATAGACGAGCAGCGGCGTCGATCGGTCTCGGGCGAGCCGTTCCGCGTCCTGGCCGGCGATCGTCAGCCGGCCGTCGCCGTCGATCGCGAGTCCGTCGCGGACCCACCACGGCGCCGCGTCGGGCACTGGATCGATGGTCGTGGGCATCGCGCCGGAGCGTAGCCGATCCGGCTCGTCACCCGCCGTCCGGGTTCGCCTTGGAGGGGCCGGTTTCAGCCCGCCCCGGCGTGGGAGTGGCCCGGCTCGTTCCCGTGCGGGTGGGCGTGGTCGTGGGGCGCCTCGTAGCGGATCTCGCCTGCGCGCGTCATCCAGCGATTCGGCCCGTCGACGATCTCGACGCCGAGCGTCTCGAGCATCCGTTTCGAGGCGTCGGCGATCTCCGCCACGGCGGCGTCGAAGGCCTCCTGGTTCCGGGTGGACGGCGTCCGGTAGTTGCTCACCTTGCGGACGAACTGGAGCGCGGCGGCCTCGATCTCACCGGTGGTGGTGTCGGAGTCGGCGCGGCGAAGGGGTTTGATGCTTCGGCACATGCCCGAAGGGTACCGCGGTCCCGGTCAGGTAGCCGCTATCCCATCTTCCAGTAGATGGAGCCCGTGTAGCAATGGCCGAGGGCGAGGCACAGGCCGCCCGACAGGTCCCACTGCCGGCCGGTGACGTACGGACCGCGGTCGATGACGGGGGCCGTGACGACCTTGCCGTTGGCGGGGTTCTTGAAGGTGACCTTCGTGCCGCACGGCAGCGACTTGTGGGCGACGCCGATGATCGATTCCGTGTAGGCCTGACCGCAGGCGGTCCGCTTGCCATAGAACCCGGGGCCGTACCAGCTCACGTTCGAGTCGAAGTGCCACGTGGACACGACCGTCACGCCGGCCTTCGAGGCCGGCTGGATGGCAGCCGCGTCCGGGCGGCCCGCGGGCACGGGCTGCTGGGCCGGGTCTAGCAGAATGGAATCTGCGCTGAGGGCACCGTCAGATCGGTACGTCTCGTCTAGGGCAGGGTTCGTCATCACCGTTCCACGCGTCGACGACACCTCCACACCATGGAAGAGGTTCTGGTCGATCACGGTTGCAGGGCTGAGGCCCTGGGATCCGACGGATCCGGGAACGGCGACCGCGGCGAGGATGGCGATGAGCACCAGCCCCGCGACGACCCGTAGGCGTCGCACGTTACGGGAACCCTAGCAAGGATCCGTGATTCGGGCGGCTGACGGCGGGCGCGCGAGCGTGGCATTGGCATGACAGACTGGTCGCGATGCCCCGTCGGACCCTGCACCTGGACCGTCCACTCGACCTCGTCCGGACCGTCTCGCCGCACCTTCGCGGCCGCGGCCGACCCGGCCATGCAGATCGGGCCGAGGCTCGTCGTGCGGGCGACCCGGACCCCCGAGGGGCCGGCCTCGTTCGAGGTCCACCACCTCGGCGACCGGCTCGAAGTGGAGGCGTGGGGCGCAGGTGCGGCGTGGGCTCTGGAGGCCGCACCGGCGTTTGTCGGGATCGAGGACGACCGGTCCGGATTTGCGCCGGCGGACCGCCTGATCGCCGACCTCGACCGCCGCAACCAGGGACTTCGGATCGGGCGGAGCGGGGCCGTGCTCGAAGCGCTGATCCCGGCGATCCTCGAGCAGAAGGTGACCGGCACGGAGGCGCGGCGAGCGTACCGCGGCATCATCGCGAGGTGGGGCGAGCCAGCTCCCGGTCCGCACGGACTCCGACTGCTGCCCGAGCCCGGCGCGCTCGCGACGATCCCCTACCACGCGTTCCACCCCATCGGGCTTGAGCGGCGTCGGGCCGATCTCGTCCGGGCCGTGGCCGCCCGGGCAGCGCGCTTCGAGGAGATCGTTGCGATGCCGCTCGCGGACGCGTACGCGAGGCTCCGGGCGATGCCCGGCATCGGACCGTGGACGGCCGCCGAAGTGGCCATCCGGGCGCTCGGCGATCCCGACGCCGTGAGCGTCGGCGACTACCACTTGCCGAGCCTGGTTGCGTGGGCGCTGGCGGGCGAGCGCAAGGCGACCGACGAGCGGATGCTCGAGCTGCTCGAGCCGTTCGCAGGCCATCGCGGCCGCGTGATCCGGCTGCTCGAGAGCAGCGGGATCCGACCGGAGGCGCGTGGGCCGCGCATGCAGCCGCGGTCGATCGCGGCGATCTGACACCCGGGACCGGCGGGCGGGAACAGCAACGAGGGCGCGGATCGCTCCGCGCCCTCGTTCGGGTCAGGGTGCCGGCTCCGAGCCGGCGGATGAACGCCTAGCGGCGGGACTTCGACTGGCGGCGGGCCGTCCCGACACCGATCGCTCCGGCAACCACGGTGACGAGGATCAGCCCCGGCAGGGCCGAAGGAGCCTCGCCCTCGACGGTCGTCAGCGTGTCGGTCGGCGGCAGGGTCGGCGCCGGCGTGCCGGTGACACCCTTGACCTCGCCATCCGGAGTCGGCGTCGGCGCGGGATCCTCGGGCGTGCTCGGCACGTCGACCGGGGGCTCGTCAGCCGGCGGCTCGTCCGCGGGCGGCTCGTCCGCGGGCGGCTCGGGATCGTCCTGCGGAGGCGGCGGCGCGTCGTCCTCGTCGTAGCAGAACGAGATGTGGCTGATGCCGTTGCCCTGCCCGGCCTGAGGGCCGAGATCGGTGTCGCCGGTCGACTCGGGGCTGTACACGAACAGGTTGTGCTTGTCGCTGCCGGCCTTCACGAAGACCGCGTCGACGCCGATGTTCGAGCTCCAGTCGAAGCTGCCGGGGTTGCCGGAGCTCGAGTTCTGGAAGTTCGAGATCGTGACCTCGAGCGTGCCATCGGTGTACGTGCCGTCGCCGAGGGCGCCGCCCTCGAGCTTGAACTGGGTCCAGCTGCCGTCGAAGTCGGCGCAGGTCGGGTTGCCGTCGTTGACGGGCGTGGGCGTGACGGAGGCCGCGCTGACGGCACCGGCCGTGCCGGCGAGCATCGCGACGGTCAGGACGCCGACGCCGCCGATCGCGCGGAGGCGCGAGGCGACGATGTCGGCGATGGAGGGGCGATCCACGGTGTGAGCTCCTTCGGTGGTGGTGTCGTGACGGATGTCGTGACGGGTTGGGATGTGTCGTCGATGCCGGGACGCGACCGCCTAGACGGCCACGGACCCGGAGCCGCCGGCTGCTTCCTGGCCGCCGGCGTCCACGTCCACGTTCGTCTCCTGCCGCAGGTCGGCCAGCAGCCGGAGCAGCTGATCCTCGGTGCGGAAGACGCCGGACCGGCCGGAGACGACGTGGTGAGCGGTTCCGTGCGTGCCCTCGGGCATCGCGCCGGAGTCGCCCGCCACGGGCGCCGGAGTCCAGATGCGCAGTACGAACGTGTCCATGTCCGTAGTCTCGGCACGACCCTTCGACCGGCCTTAAGGCCCGATGAAGGCCACCGGCGACGCGCGCCAGCTCCCAAGGCGTGGCGCGGCGAACCACAATTCCGCGGCGAAGGAACCGCGCGGAACCGCCGCCCGGGCCCGTTCGGGGCACGCCTGGCCACGCATGCGCCGGATGAAGCGCTCGAGCGGGCCTTCAGGCTCGAAATCGTGGCCACGGCAAGCCACGGTCCCGTGGCTTCGGACCAGGAACCGCCGCGCATGCGGAATCACGAAGCCCGGGTTCACGGATGAACCCGGGCTCCGAGGGCGATCGGACGCGGCGGTCGGGGGTCCGGCGCGATCGACGCCGGTGGAGTAGGCGTGAGGGGTGGCCTCAGGCGGCCGAACCGGCCTGGAGGACCCGCGGAAGGATGAACCGGCGACCCGGCGAGGCGACGGGCGCCTCGCGGTAGGAGGGCACCGAAACGGCGACCGGATCCGGCTCGGCGTCGTAGCAGAAGGCGATGTAGCGGATGCCGGTGCCGTCGCCGACGAGCGCCCCCATGCCGCTGCCCGTGCTGGCCGGGCCGACGTGGAACGAGACGTCGTCGCCGTCGAGGCCGGCGCGGACGATGACCAGGGCGATCGGGCGGTCGGCCGACCAGTCGAACGTATCGGGCGCACCCGCGGCGGTGTCGCCGAGGCCCGAGATCGTGACCGTCAGGCGGCCGTCGGTGTGGGTGCCGTTCACGAGCTTCGCGCCCTCGATGCGCATCCGGCGCCGGGCGAGCCGGCCGACGCGGCGAAGTCGATAGGTGCTGTCCTCGATCTGGAGAAGCGTCCGATCCATCTGGCTGTATCTCCGGTGCGGCGGGCAGGTCGCCCGAGGTGTCGTCGTTGGCCGCAATGTGGTGGATGACCCTTTTGGTGGCCTTAGACTGGCCTGAAAGCCGCCTGTCGCGGACCGGACAGCCGTCCAGTCGCATCGATGGTCGGACGACCGATTCCCGTTCGCCGAATGCCGGATCGCGCAGCGGCAAGCTGCCGAGAAACCCGGCGCGCTTGACGAATCCCGGGCCGGACGGCCACGATCGGCGTGGCGCCTCGATGCGCCGCCTATCACGAGTGGCCCGAGAGTCCTGGCTCGTCGACGGCCCGGCAGCCGACCCGCGCGCTCTTCGCGGGAACGGTGCCCCCGCCAGGTGCGATAGGAGCGGAGCGTGCATCTCACCGCATCGGTCGAGCCCGACCGGTGATCGACGTCGCCCCGACGCGGACCCGCGAGGAGCGGGCGGCGCTCCTGCGGCCGCTGCTCGAGCGCCGGATCCTCGTGATCGACGGCGCGATGGGCACGCTGATCCAGAGCTACCAGCTCGACGAGGCGGGCTATCGCGGCCCGGACGAGCGGTTCCGCGACCACCCGCGCGACCTCCGCGGCAACAACGACCTGCTGTCGCTGACGCAGCCGGAGATCGTCCGGGCGATCCACGACGCCTATCTCGACGCCGGCGCCGACATCATCGAGACGAACACGTTCACGGCGACCCGCATCGCCCAGGCCGACTACGGCCTCGAGGCCGTCGTTCGCGAGATGAACGCCGCGGCCGCCCGGATCGCGCGCGAGGCCGCGGACGCCGCGCGAGCGCGCCGAGCCGGACCGTCCCCGCTTCGTCGCCGGCGCGATCGGCCCGACGAACCGGACCGCGTCGATCTCGCCGGACGTGAACGACCCGGCCGCCCGCAACGTCACGTTCGAGGAGCTCGCCGAGGCCTACCAGGAGGCGGCCGAGGGCCTGATCGAGGGCGGCGCCGACATCCTGCTCATCGAGACGATCTTCGACACGCTCAACGGCAAGGCCGCGATCTTCGGCGTCGAGGCCGCCTTCGAGGCGGCGGCGGGCACGCGACCTGCCGCTCATCGTCTCGGGGACGATCGTCGACGCGTCCGGCCGGACGCTCAGCGGCCAGACCGTCGAGGCGTTCTGGACGTCGATCGCCCACGCCCGGCCGATCGATCGTCGGGCTCAACTGCGCGCTCGGCGCGGCCGCGCTCCGGCCCCACGTGGCGGATCTCGCCCGCGTCGCGCCGCTGCCCGTGTCGGTCTACCCGAACGCCGGCCTGCCGAACGAGTTCGGCGGCTACGACGACACGCCGGAGTCGATGGCCCACGTCCTCGGCGGCTTCGCCCGCGACGGGCTCGTGAACATCGCCGGCGGCTGCTGCGGGACGACGCCGGCCCACGTCCGGGCGATCGCCGAGGCGGTCGCGGGACTGCCGCCGCGCGAGCTCCCCGAGGTCGAGCCGAAGACGAGGCTTGTCCGGCCTGGAGCCGCTCGCGATCCCGCAGCCGGGCAACGTCTTCGTGAACGTCGGCGAGCGGACGAACGTCACCGGCTCGCGCAAGTTCGCGAAGCTGATCCTCGAGGATCGATTCGACGAGGCCGTCGAGGTCGCCCGCCAGCAGGTCGAGGCCGGCGCCCAGCTCATCGACGTGAACATGGACGAGGCGATGCTCGACTCGGCCGAGGCGATGTCGCGGTTCCTCGACCTGCTCGCCACGGAGCCCGACATCAGCGCGGTCCCGGTGATGATCGACTCGTCGAAGTGGTCGGTCATCGAGGCCGGCCTGCGCTGCGTCCAGGGCAAGGCCGTCGTCAACTCGATCTCGCTCAAGGAGGGCGAGGAGGCCTTCCTCGAGCACGCCGCGACTGTGCCGCCGCTACGGCGCCGCCGTCGTCGTGATGGCCTTCGACGAGCAGGGCCAGGCCGACACGGTCGAGCGCAAGGTCGCGATCGCCCACCGGGCGTACGACCTGCTGACCGAGCAGGCCGGGCTTCGCCCCGGAGGACATCATCCTCGACCCGAACATCTTCGCGATCGCGACCGGCATCGAGGAGCACGCCGGCTACGCGGTCGCCTTCATCGAGGCGACCCGCCGGATCAAGGCCGAGCTGCCCGGCGCCCGCGTCTCGGGCGGCGTGTCGAACGTCTCGTTCAGCTTCCGCGGCAACGACCCGGTCCGCGAGGCGATCCACTCGGTCTTCCTGTACCACGCGATCGCCGCCGGGCATGGACATGGGCATCGTCAACGCCGGCCAGCTGGCGATCTACGACGACATCGACCCGGAGCTGCGCGAGCTCGTCGAGGACGTCGTCCTCAACCGCCGGCCGGACGCGACGGAGCGCCTGCTCGCGGTCGCGGACGAGGTCGGCGCGCAGGAGCGGGCGCGCGGGCGCCGACGCGCTCGCCTGGCGCGAGCTGCCGGTCGAGGAGCGGCTGACCCACGCCCTCGTCGAGGGCATCGACGCGTTCATCGTCGAGGACACCGAGGAGGCCCGGCTGGCCGCCGCGCGCCCGATCGAGGTCATCGAGGGGCCGCTGATGGACGGGATGAACGTCGTCGGCGACCTGTTCGGCTCCGGGAAGATGTTCCTGCCCCAGGTCGTCAAGAGCGCCCGCGTCATGAAGAAGGCCGTCGCCCACCTCGTGCCGTTCATCGAGGCCGAGAAGGAGCCGGGCGCGTCGCGGTCCGCCGGCCGGGTCGTCATGGCGACGGTCAAGGGCGACGTCCACGACATCGGCAAGAACATCGTCGGCGTCGTCCTCCAGTGCAACAACTACGAGGTCCGCGACCTCGGCGTGATGGTGCCCTCGGCGAAGATCCTCGAGACGGCGCGCGAGTGGGACGCCGACCTCATCGGGCTGTCGGGGCTGATCACGCCGTCGCTCGAGGAGATGTCGTTCGTGGCATCGGAGATGGAGCGGCAGGGCTTCACCACTCCCGCTGCTGATCGGCGGCGCGACCACGTCCCGGACGCACACGGCGGTCAAGATCGAGCCGCGCTACCACGGCCCCGGTCGTCCACGTCCTCGACGCGTCGCGGGCGGTCGGCGTCGCCTCGGCGCTGCTCGACCGCGACCGTCGCGACGCGTTCGCGACGGACGTCCGCGACGAGTACGCGCAGGTCCGCCACGAACGCGGCGAACGGCAGGAGCGCGAGGCCCGCCACCCGATCGCCGAGGCGCGCCGGCACCGCTTCGCGATCGACTGGACCGGACCCGGCGCGGTGCGACCGCCGCGACCGACGTTCCTCGGCGTCCGGACGATCGAGGCGCATCCGCTCGACGACCTCGTCGACCGGATCGACTGGACGCCGTTCTTCGCGACGTGGGAGCTGCGCGGCGCGTACCCGGCGATCCTCGACGACCCGGTCGTCGGCGCGGCCGCGCGCGACCTGCACCGCGACGCGATCGCGCTGCTGCGCGCGGATCGTCGACGAGCGGCTGCTCACCGCGAAGGCGGCGTTCGGGTTCTGGCCGGCGAACAGCGTCGGCGACGACATCGAGCTGTACGCGGACGATGCCCGCGACGAGGTCGTCGGCCGTCGTCCACACGCTCCGCCAGCAGATGGTCAAGCCGCCCGGCCGCCCGAACCTCGCCCTGGCCGACTTCACCGCGCCCCGCGAGACCGGGCGTCGAGGACTACGTCGGCGCGTTCGCGGTCACCGCCGGGCACGGCCTCGACGAGGCTCGTCGCCCGCGTTCGAGGCCGACCACGACGACTACTCGTCGATCCTCGCCAAGGCCCTCGCCGACCGGCTCGCCGAGGCGTTCGCGGAGCGGCTCCACGAGCTGGTCCGGCGCGAGCTACTGGGGCTACTCGCCGCACGAGCGGCTGCCGAACGACGCGATCATCCGCGAGGAGTACCAGGGCATCCGGCCGGCGCCCGGCTATCCCGGCCTGCCCGGACCACACCGAGAAGGGGCACGCTGTTCGAGCTCCTGGAGGCGGAGTCGCGGGCCGGGATCCAGCTCACCGAGTCGTTCGCGATGCTGCCCGGGCGCCGCGGTCAGCGGCTACTACTTCTGGCACCCGCAGGCGCACTACTTCGGCCTCGGGCGGATCGGGCCGGACCAGCTGGCCGACTACGCCGAGCGCAAGGGCATCGACGTCGAGACGATGGCCCGCTGGCTGGCGCCGAACCTCGCCGACGCCTAGCGGCCCGGAATTCGAAACCTCCCCCGCGATGCCCGTACCGGGAATGCCGCGGAGGCGGTCGGAGTCGCCGACGGTCAGGCAGCGGCGGCCTGGTTCGCTCTCCATCGCGTCGATCATCACGCTCGACAGGATCGTGTAGGCGTCGACCCAGGCGTTCCGGCACTCGGTCGTGAACGCGTCGCCGAGCCCGACGGCGAGCGTGTCGAGCAGCGCCTGCCCGACGGTCCCGAACATCTCGGGCGTGACGCCGTAGCCGGCGTGCCGCGCGCCGAGCGCCTGGACGGCCGGCACGATCGTGTCGAGCTTGTCGATGCTCTTCGCGACGACGGCGAGCGTCTGCATGAGGTTCTTGCGCTGGGACGCCATGTCCGTGTGGGCGAACAGCCGCCGCAGCGACGGATCGAGCTCGAAGAGGCGGTCGTAGAAGATGATCGCGGCCTGGTCCGCGATCGGCGCGACCATACCGAAGGATTCCTTGATCAGGTTCTGCTGGCGCGGGGTCATCGGATTCAGTGTCCTCGGAGATCGGGTGGACTGGTTGGTCGCCACTGTGCGCGGCGGCCTTTCCGTCGCCTTAACGTCCGCCTAATCCGACGGTCGCGCCATCGCCGCCGGTCGATGGCGACCGGTCAACAGATGTCGATACCCGCTTACGGGGTCATGGGGAGCAGACGGCCTCGTCCCCGCAGTAGGCGACCGCGCCACCGACGATCGTCGCGATCACGGTCATCGCCCGGATCTCGTCGGGCGTCGCGCCGGCGGTCACGTCCCCGCTCAGGATCGTGATGTCGCCGACCGTGCCCGGCGCCAGGTGGCCGCGCTGCACGTCGTCCCCCAGGGCATAGGCCGCGTCGAAGGTCACGGCCCGCAGCCCCTGCTCGGCGGTGAGCAGCTGCGAGGCCATCCACTCCGGCGGTTCAGGTTGGATCCGGCCGCGAGCATCCATTCCGCCCGCGATCTGGTCGACGGGCCGGCCGATGTCGTCGGTCAGGGCGAACTCGGGGAAGACCCACGGCGCGTCCGTCGCCCCGGCGACATGGAGCCCGGCATCGATGAAGTCCCGGTACCGGCTCAGCCACGCGGTGTCCTCGCCCAGGTTCTCGAGGTAGCCCGTCCTCGGCCGTCCAGTCGGCCGGACCCGCATCCAGGTGGATCACCGTCGCAAGGTTCATGGCGACCATCCGGGCGAGCTGGTCATCGGTCACCTGGATCGCGTGGTCGATGCGGTGATGGAGCGGGTTTGGACCGGTCGGGCCGATCGCGGCCTCGAAGGCGTCGAGGACCATGTCGTGGGCCTCGGTGCTGACGGTGTGGACCGAGACCTGCCAGCCCGCCTCGTTCGCGCGACCGATGGTCTCGGTCAGTCGTCCGGCTCCCAGTTGAAGATCGTTCCCCAGCCGTTGTCGAGCGTGATCTTCAGGCCACGGACCCGCAGCCGGTCGGTGACGGGTCCCGGTGTGCGGTCGGTGTACCAGTCGCCGAAGTGGGCGCCGTCGTTCGGCTCGTTCAGCGCGAGGTAGGCGTCGACCCGCAGCGGGAGGGCATCGTCAGCGGCCAGCGCCTCCAGCTCGGCGATCTTCTCATCGTTGACCCACTGCTCGGAGATCGAGGTCCAGCCGCGGCTCAGGGCCGCGTCCATCGCGTCCGCCGGTGTCTCGACTTCGTAGTAGTCGCGGTCCCCGATCCAGTGGGCGTGGGCATCGATGAAGCCCGGGTACGCGACGTTCTCGCCGATGTCGATGATCGGCACCTGCGTCACCAGCAAGCGCTTCGATCTCGTCGCGCGTGCCGACCGCGGCCACCAGGCCGTCCTCGATAAGGAGTGCCTCGGCGATCGCGGGCTCGTCCATCGTGATGATCCGGCCGACGATAACGAGGTCTCGCTCGGACGCCGACGGCGGACGGCGCTGGCGCTGGCGGCCGGCGATGCTGCGGTCGACGACGCCAACGGCGAGGTCGTCGCGCTCGGGCGCAGCCGGCGACGAGGGCGAGCACGACCAGCCAGCCGACAACGACGCAGAAGCGGAGTGCGGGGAGACCGATCGTCACGCACGACGACCGTCGACGCGTCTCACGAGAGCGGTTTCCATGCCCCTCCCATTGGTTCGAGCTTCGGATGGCTTCCGGCGCTACAACCTGTATGGGGACGCCGCCGCAGGCTTTTCATCTATCTCCCGAACCGAGCAGACAGCCTCATCCCCGCAGAAGGCGACCTCGCCGCCGACGATCGTGGCGATCACGGTCATCGCGCGGATCTCGTCGGGCGTGGCGCCGCCAGTCACGTCGCCCGCTCAGGATCGTGACGTCGCCGAGCGTGCCCGGCGCCAGGTGCCCGCGCCGCGCTTCGTCGCCGAGGGCGTACGCCGCGTCGGCGGTCACCGCCCGCAACCCCTGGTCGGCGGTCAGCAGCTGGTCGAGCAACCACGGCGGCGTCTCCGGGCTCGAGCGAACCCGGCCGTCCATCCCGGCGGCGATCTGGTCGACCGGCCGGCCGATGTCGTCGGTCAGCTTGAAATCCGGAAAGGTCCACGGCGCGTCGGTCGCCGAGGCGACGTGCAGCCCGGCGTCCACGAAGTCGCGCCAGCGCCCGAGCCAGACGAGCTCGCCCGGGTCGTCGCGGTCCACCTCGGCCAGCGACCAATCGCCCAGCATCCAGTCGGGTGCGCCGTCGAGGTGGATCACCGTGGGGATGTCCATGGCGACCAGGCGGGCCAGCTGCTCGTCCGTCACCTGGAGCGCGTGCTCGACCCGGTGGTGGAGCGGGTTCGGCCCGGTGGGGCCGAGCGCCGCCTCGTAGGCGTCGAGGAGCAGCTCGAGGGCAGCCGAGCTCATGGCGTGGACCGAGACCTGCCAGCCGGCCTTGTCGGCGCGGGCGATGGTATCGGTGAGGTCGGCCGGCTCCCAGTTGATGATGTTGCCCGAGCCGTCGTCGAGGTGGATCTTCAAGCCCCTGGACGCGGAGGTGGTCTTCGACCCCGGGCTCGCGCGACATGTACCAATCGCCGAGGAAGTCTCTTGTCGAAGTTCAATGCGAGGTAGGCGTCGACGCGAAGCGGGAGGGCGTCGTCCGCGGCGAGCGCCTCGAGCTCGTCGATCCGTTCCTGGTTGACCCACTGCTCGGAGATCGAGGTCCAGCCGCGGCTCGAGGGCCGCGTCCATGCGCGTCTGCCGGCGTCTCGAGTCCGTAGTAGTCGCGGTCGCCGATCCAGTGGGCGTGGGCGTCGATGAAGCCCGGGTACGCGACGTTCTGGCCGATGTCGATGATCGGCGTCTGCGTCGCCAGCAAGCGCCTCGATCTCGTCCCGGGTGCCGACCGCGGCCACGAGGCCGTCCTCGATGAGGAGTGCCTCGGCGACGGGCGGATCGGCCATCGTGATGATCCGCCCGACGATGACGAGGCTGACGCATCGGGCGCGGACGCGGACGGTGCCACGCTGGCGGGCGGCGACTCCTCGGTCGACGGCGGCGGGGCGGTCGTGGCGCTCGGGGTGCAACCAGTGACGAGGGCGAGCGCGACCAGCGCAGCCCGAGCGGGTACGACCAGACGTCTCACGAGATCGGATTCCATGCCCCCTCCCTGCGTTCAAGCGTCGGAAGGCTTCGGCGCTGCTACCTGTATGGGGACGCCGCAGTAGGTTTTCCGTCTATTTTTCGCAGACAGCCTTCATCCCCGCAGAAGCCGACTGCACCGCCGACGATCGTGGCGATCACCGTCATCGCGCGGATCTCGTCGGCGGTGGCGCTGATGACATCACCGGACAGGATCGTGACGTCGCCGAGGGTGCCAGGTGCCCGCGCCGGGCTGTACGAATTGAGCGGCCAGCCCAACGTCCTCGAATCGCTCTCACGATGCAGGGGCGTCGAAGGTAAACGTGATCGAAGCGGCTCGCCCGATGCGGAGCGGGGCGCCTGGTCGTCCCAGGCGCCCCCGATCACGTCAGGGCTCGATGACCATCGAGTCGACGATCGCGTCCAGCTCCGCGCGATCCGCGGCTGAGGTGCCTGGGAAGTCCTGGACGACGATAACGAGTCGCGTGCCGTCAACGTCGAGGATGTTGGTCTGCCAGCGATTGGCCGGCCCCTGCGCGTAGATCGCGCCGTCCCAGAACCGCCAACGGCCTTCATCGCACCCCACAGCCGTCGTGGCGCCATTGACCTCGGCGAACACCTCGGTCGGACTGACGATGTCGACGCGCTGGCCGGCGTAGCCCCCGACCGTCACGTCGACCGGTTCGGAGGCCTCGTACGCCGTCTGCTCCTGGAGCGCGTGGACAAGATCGTCCGCCGTCGGCCCGACATGGATGTCGTCGTCCGGTCCGGACCAGTGGCACGGATCGCCCTTGAGGGTCGTGACGTCGCGGAACTGGAAGGCGATGGCGCGATCATCGGTCGGGAGGAGCCCGTGAAGGACGCCGGGAGGATCAGCAAACGCATCCCACCCTTCGGGCACGGTGAACGTCACGGCCAGGGTATCGTCGACCGGCAACTGGGCGGTGTACGTGCCCGGCTGCAGGTCGCCATCGACTTGGTCGGTCGGCGTCGCGCTCGGAGGCGGCGACGCCGTTGGCGTTGACGGCAGGAGTCGGCGAAAGGCGGCGGGGGACCGCTGCTCCAGTCTGGCTCCCGGGCAGCAGGTTGATGCCCACGACCGCGACGGCCACCACAGCGGCCGTCGCGACGAGGACCTTGGCGAAGGTGTTCATGTCAGGGAACCTCCGCGCCGGCCACCAACGGGCACGGCGCCGTGGGGTCGCCTCCACCTGGTCCAGCACCGCCGCCGCAATGCGGCTGACGTCCTCGTGCCGGTCCTCGTGGAGCCACGACCGGATGGCGCGGGTGACGTCCCGGTCGGAGGCGTTGAAATCGGTCATTGCGCCACCTCCCGGGTCGTCGGCTGCGCATCGGCCTTCAGCGCCGAGCGCAACTGCCCCGTCGCGTAATGCAATCTCGAGCCCACCGTCCCGATCGGCGCGCCGACGATGTCGGCCACCCGATCGAGCGGCAGGTCCAGGTAGTGGTGCAGGACCACCACCGTTCGATGGTTCAGGGAGAGACTCCGGAAGGCGCGTTCGAGCTGGTCGCGATCGACGACCGCGCTCAGGCCATCGACCACCATCGGTTCGTCAACCGACAGCAGCCTCAGGTTCGGCGCCCAACGGCGAGACTTCCGGCCCTCGGTGTAGCAGGCGCGCACCAGGAGCCGGTACGACCAGGCCTCGAAGCGGGCCGGGTCGCGGAGCTGGGGGAGGTCCTGCCAGACGCTGAGCAGCGCCTGCTGCGTGGCGTCCTCGGCGAGGTCGATGTCGCTCAGGATCCGGTGCGACACCGCGAGGAACCGATCCGCGATGGCATAGACCAGGTCGGCAAATGCCTCCTGGTCGCCGCCTTGTGCACGTAGCACGAGATCGGTGTCCATGCCCCTCCCCGGGTTCGGCGTCGGATGACTTCCGACGCTACAAACCGTATGGGACACCGGGACCTCGGTTTTCTTCGAATCGCTCGGAGAATTGGTTCGTCTGCCGGGACCGCGGGTCAACTCACCGCCGCTGCGTCGGGTTGCCCAGCTCGCTGGTTCAGCTCAACCGCCTGGCGAACGAGACCCGCAAGCGCCTCCGTCGGGATCTCGTCGCCTTCGCGGAGCGTGAGGTGCTTCATCCGGTCGCCCTCGCCCTCGAGCAGGCCGGTCGGGTCGTCGAGCTCCGTGCCGCGCCAGAACCCGAGGTTGACCGACCGGCCGAATGCCTTGACGTACGCGAACGGGCCGTTGGACGCCCAGACCGGCTGGGCCCACTTGATCGACGACTCGGCGCCCGGGGCGGCGGCGTCGACCACGCCACGGAGGCTCGCGACGGCGTCCGCGCGCCAGTCGCCACCCAGGCTCGCGATGTACTCCTCGACCGTCTTGACCGTCATGCTCGACCCTCCCCGCAGTTCGTCGTAGCGTTAGGGTCCCACAGGACCAACGGAGGAGCGCCGCATGGCCAAGCGGGAGATGCCCTCGTTCGACAAGTCGCCGGCTGCACTCGTCGATCGCTTCGGATCGGTGATGGATCGCTATCCCGAAGCCCAGCGCAAGAAGATGTTCGGCTACCCGGCGGCGTTCGTCGGCGGCAACATGGCGACCGGGCTGTTCGCCGACCAGTGGGTGGTCCGGCTGCCCGCGGACGAGATCGAACCGGCGAAGGCCGACGGCGCGGGCTCGTTCGAGCCGATGCCCGGCAAGCCGATGAAGGCGTTCGTGGTGATCCCGGCGGCCGACGTCGACGACGACGTGGCGATCAGCGCCTGGGTGGAGCGCGGCCTCGCGCTCGCGCGGTCGATGCCGCCGAAGAAGTGAGGGATGGTCGGGGCGGCGGGATTCGAACCCACGACCTTATCGTCCCGAACGATACGCGCTACCAAGCTGCGCCACGCCCCGACCGAGGTGCCCGAACTGTCGAGCCCGCGCATGATAGCAGCCGGTCGCCCGGACCGGCGATGCTGACTCCGAGTCAGCAATTTCTCGCCGTTGCGATCTCGGAGCGGTCTCCCGGATCGGTTTGATGACTCTCAGTCACGATCCTGTCGCCGAGGTCCAGGTTTTCGGGTCCTCGTCGATGAATTCCTGACTCTGAGTCATGGCGCGACCGCCCGGTGGCACGAAGGCCTGGTGTCTCTTCCGCGGCTACGCCACTCCCGGCCTCCGTCGTGGCTCGCGGATCGGCAGCACCGACAGCCCCGCCAGCAGGAACGACACCGCCATCAGCACGAAGACGACCGGCAGGCCGGCGGCCTCGCCCAAGCCGCCGATGATCAACCCGTAGATCGCCACCCACAGCGACCCGACCCCGAACGCGAGCGTGAAATACAGGGCGAACGAGGTGTCGCGGACCGACGGCGGAGCGATGTCGGCGAGCAGCGCCTGGAGCTGCGGGCTCTCGGCGAACGAGAACAGGCCCATCACGAAGATCGCGAACCACAGCCCGGCGAGCCCCGAACCCGCCAGGAGGAAGATCGCGAACCCGATCGCGCCGCCGACATAGCAGCCGATGATCACCGGCTTCCGCCCGATCCGGTCCGACAGCCAGCCCGCCACGAGCGGCATCGGCACGGAGAACACGATCAGCGCGCCGTACATCACATCGGTCGTCTCCGGCGGCAGCAGCAGCACGCGGCTGAGGTACAGCAGCGCGAACAGGTTGACGACGCCGAGCCCGCGGCCGCCGCCGCCGAGGATCGACGCGAGGTAGACCCAGCGGTGGTCCGGGTCCCTGAGCACCGTCCGGAACGCGTCGCGGACGCTCCCCCCGGCCACGGCCGCTGCGCGGTCCGAGCCGGTCTCCCGGACGAAGGCCAGGATCGCGAGCGCGATCACGATCGCCGGGATTCCGAACAGCACGACCACGACGCGCCAGTCGAAGAGCGCGATCAGCGGCGCGCCGATCACGGCCACGATGACCGTCCCGACGTTGCCGCCAGAGATGTGGGCGCTGATCGCGAAGCCCCGGCGCTCCTCCGGGAACTGTTCGGCGAGCAGGCCGTTCCCGACCGGGTGCTGGGGCGAGCCTCCGACCCGCGACGCGACGTTGACCGCGGCGAACGACGGGAACGTCGGCGCGAAGGCCATCGCCGCGAATCCGCCGCCGAAGACCACGCCGCCCGTGGCGAGGATCTTCCGGCGGGAGATCATCCGGGTCAGCTTCGCGTAGCTGAGCTGGACGAGACCGGAGGCGAAGGCGCCGGCGGCCGCGAGCAGGGCAACGGCTTCGGCGGTGACGCCGAACTCGGCGATGATCCGGATGTAGACGAGCGGCAGCAGGACCGCCTGGGCGTGGTTGACGGCATGGGCCGCCGACAGCAGCCAGAGCGTGGTGTTCGGGTTGATCGCGGCCGCCGCGGGCGGCTTCCCGGCGCCGGCCGAGGGCGGCTCCCCGGCGTCGGCCGAGGTCGGCCTCGCGGCGTCGGTCGGGGCGATCACGGCCGCCATCGTCGCGCATCAGTCGGGATCGCGTTGCATCGTCGCGCTCGATGCGGCATCGTTGCTGGACTGCCCCAGCTGCGCCCTGCCGCATCCCGCGAGGTTCCGATGCCCAGCGTCCTGATCGTCGACGACGAACAGCACATCCGGCTCCTGATCGAGCAGACCCTCGAGGAGCTCGAGGATGACGGCGTCGAGCTCCTGACCGCACCCGACGGCGAGGTCGCCCTCGACGTGGTCCGCAACCAGTCGCCGGACCTGGTCTTCCTCGACGTCACGATGCCGAAGCTGAACGGCTTCGACACCTGCACCGCGATCAAGCAGGACCTCGGGCTGACCGGCACGTTCGTCTGCATGCTCACCGCGAAAGGCCAGGCCTACGATCGCGAGCGGGGCCTCGAGGCCGGCGCCGACCTGTTCCTGACGAAGCCGTTCGACCCCGACGAGCTCCTCGCGATCGCCCGCAAGGCCCTCGGGCTCCCGGCCGGGACGCCCTGATGCAGATCGACCTCGAGCGGCTCGTCGTCCGCCACCGCCACGTCGCGCCGATGCTCTCGACCCTCCTCGGCGCGACCAACGCCGCGGTCCGGATCGTCGACGCCGACGGCAAGGTCATCCTCGAGCGGCAGGGCACCGGGATCGGCGACGACCGCTTTCCGATCGTCGTCGACGGCGAGACGGTCGGCTGGGTCGAGGGCGACCGCGTCGCACGGGCCGTCGCATCGGTCCTCGCGTACGCGATCGCCCGCGAGGCCGACAAGCGCAGCCTCGCCCGCGAGGCCCTCGATCGCTACCGCGAGCTGAACCTGGTCTACGACCTGGCCGAGACCCTCAGCGGGCTCCGGAGCGTGGCCGCGATCGGCCAGGCGGCGATCGCCGAGATCGACCGGATGCCCGGGGGCGGGACGGCCTTCCTGCTGGTCGCGGACCCGGAGAGCGGACGGCTGTCCGCGCCGGACGGCGTGCCGGTCGGGCCGTTCGACCACGTCGGCCGAGGCGAGGGCATCATCGGCGGCCTCGGCAGCGGCGAGCCGGCGATCGTCAACGACGTTGCGGCGGACCCGCGGGCGGCGCCGGCGGAGCGGGCGCTGGACGGCGCCCTGATCGTCGCGCCACTGCGGGCGCGGGGCGTTGCGTTTGGTGCGATCGGCGCAGCGACGAGCGGTCCGCACGAATACCACGCCGGCGACCTCAAGGTCCTGACCGCGATCGCCTCGCTGACCGGCCCCGCCATCGCCCAGGCCCGCGCGACGGAGTCCTCGCCGACCGTCGCGGCGGGCTGACGCGGCCCGGCGACCCCGGAGCATGCGGAGGTCGCGGATCCGGCCGGTCGAGCTGATCGTCGGCGTCGGCGGCTCGATTGCCGTCCTCGCGGTCCTTCTCGCGAAGCCACCGTGGTGGGAGGCCGCCGCGATCGTCCTCGCGACGCTGCTTCCGGCCGGCCTCGTCCTGTACGGGGCGACAGCCGCACGCCGGGCGAGCACGGCGGAGGCCGCCGAGGCCGAGCTCATGCGCCAGCGCGAGAACCTGGCCCGCGAGGCCGATGAGCTGACCCGGTCGCGGGCCGAGCTCCAGAGCCGGTTGTCCGAGCTGGTCGCGCTCAACGAGGTTGCCGAGGCCGTCAGCTCGACGCTCGACCTCGACGAGCTGCTGGACGTCTCGCTCCACGCGATCGTCGACCACCTGCCGTTCGATCGGGCGCTGGTGCTGCTCGTCGACGAGGAGCGGGGCAGGCTCGGCGACGGCCGCAGCATCGGCGGCGGCGAGGAGGCGGCCTCGCTCGTCGCGCAGGTCTCGCTCCCGCTCGACGAGGAGCGCTCGACGCTCGTCCAGCTGGCGACCGCCGACGGCCCGCTCGTGTTCCGCGACGTCCACGAGGATCCCTACGAGCCCAACCGGGCCTTCGCCCAGGCATTGGAGGTCAGCTCGTTCCTCGGCACGCCGCTGCAGACGAAGGGCCGGACGGTCGGCGTGCTGGCGGTCGACAACCGCCTCTCCGGACGTGACGTCGAGCGCTCGATGGGCCCGCTGCTGTTCACCGTCGGCAACCTCCTCGCCGAGGCCGTCGACAACGCTCGCCTGTATGCCCAGGTCGAGGAGGCGAACCGGGAGCTCGAGGCGCGCGTCGCGACCCGCACGGCACAGCTCGCCGAGATGACCCAGGACGCGCAGGCCGCACGGGCCACGGCGGAGGCAGCGAGCGCGACGAAGAGCCAGTTCCTCGCGAACGTCAGCCACGAGCTGCGGACGCCGCTGACCTCGATCGTCGGCTTCACGAAGATCGTCCGAAAGCGGATGGACGAGGTCGTCCTGCCGGCCCTGGTCGCGGCCCGCGACGGCGCGGACACCGATCCGAAGCTCGACCGGGCCGTCCGCCAGGTCGGCGAGAACCTCGAGATCGTGGCGGCCGAGGGCGACCGCCTCACCGCGCTCGTCAGCGAGGTTCTCGACCTGGAGAAGATCGAGGCCGGCAAGATGGAGTTCCGCGACGAGCCGGTCGACGTCGCCGACGTGCTCGAGCGGGCGATGGCGGCGACGTCGGCCCTCTTCGAGACGACCGGGCTCGAGCTCCGCCGCGACGTCCCGGACGGGTTGCCGACGGTCCGTGGCGACGGCCACCGCCTCGTCCAGGTCGTGATCAACCTCCTTTCGAACGCGGTGAAGTTCACGCCGTCCGGCGCCGTGACCGTGAGCGCGACCACGGCCGCCGACGACCCCGCCACGGTCGTCGTCAGCGTCGCCGACACCGGCACCGGCATCGCGCCCGAGGACCAGGAGCGCGTCTTCGAGCAGTTCGCCCAGGCCGGCGACACGCTGTCCGAGACGCCGCGCGGGACCGGCCTGGGGCTGGCGATCAGCCGCCAGATCGTCGAGCACCACGGCGGACGGATCTGGCTCGAGAGCGAGGTCGGCGTCGGGACGACGTTCCGGTTCACGCTGCCCGCCGCGACCGAGTAATGGAGCGGCGAGCGCTCGGTGCCGGCGGCCCCGAGGTGCCGGTCGTCGGGCTCGGGACGTGGCGCGTCTTCGACGTCGGGCCGGACCGCCAGCCGATGGTCGACGCGGTCGTGGCGGCTGCCGTCGCGGGCGGCGTTCGGGCCGCCGATTCCTCGCCGATGTACGGCCGGGCCGAGGCGACCCTGTCCAGCGCACTCGGCGCAAGCCGTTCCGACTGGTTCGTGGCGACCAAGGTCTGGACGTCGTCGGTCGGGGACGCTCGCGCCCACTACGCCCGCCAGCTGGCGTGGTTCGGCGGCCGGATCGACCTGCTCCAGGTCCACAACCTCGTCGCCTGGCGCGAGCATCTGAAGTGGATGGAGGCCGAACGGGACGCGGGAAGAATCGGGCGGATCGGCGTGACCCACTACTCGCCGTCCGCGTTCGGCGAGATGGAGCTCGCCATGCGGAGCGGCCGGATCCATGCGATCCAGGTGCCACTCAACCCGCTCGAGGACGCGTCGGAAGGGCGGATCCTGCCGCTGGCCGCCGAACTCGGCCTGGGCGTCCTTGCGATGCGGCCGTTCGGCGAGGGCGGCCTCCTCCGCCGGGCCTTTCCGAGTGAGCTCCGCGAGGCCGGCCTCCGCGACTGGCCGGACGCGCTGCTGCGCTGGACACTGTCGGATCGCCGGGTGACGGTGGCCCTGCCGGCGACGACGTCAACAGCACATGCGACGGCGAACGCGGCGGTCGGTGCCGGGCCGTGGCTCGACCCCGAGGCGCGCGACCTCGTCCGGACGGACGCTCCGCTAGGCGTTCCCCGTCTCCCTCGGTTCGTCTAGTCGTCCGCGACTTGTTCGAGCGCCGCCGCTTCGGCGGCCGCGGCGTCGTCAAGGACGTGCGGCGTCAGGAACACCCGCGCGACGTAGCCGGTGAAGACGCCGAACAAGCCAACCCCGGTGATCAGCATCACCGAGCCGATCAGCCGGCCCAGCGTGGTCACCGGGTACTTGTCGCCGTAGCCGACCGTCGTGACCGACACGATCGACCACCACAACGCGTCGCCGCCGGTCGTGATGTTCGCGTTCGGCGCGCTCCGTTCCGCGGCGACGACGAGGATGCTCCCGATCTCCATGATCACGATCACCAGGAACGTCGCGAGCAGGAGCGAGCTCTGGGCGCGCTCGCGGATGATCGCGCGGAGGACGGGACGCCCGCCCATCGCCTGAACGCGTCGGATCGCCTTCACGATCCGGACGCTCCGGAAGAGGCGGAACAGCGGGAACGGCAGGCTGCCGATCAGGTCGAGCCAGCCCTGGTGCTTGATGAAGTACGTGCTCCGCGGGTGCGACCGATACAGCCGCAGCAGGAAGTCCGCCAGGAAGATCGGGGTCAGGACGAGATCGACGATGAGCGCGACGGTCTTCGTGTCGTCGTCGAACGGGCCCAGCAGGATGACCACGTTGCCGATCGAGAAGATCGACAGCGCGACGATGAACACCTCGTAGCCCGGCGGCAGGCCGGACTGCGTGGCGTGGCGGGTGGGGCGTGAAGGGGTCACGCCCCGGATGATGCCCGATCAGCCCCGGTCAGAACTGGTCGAGGTACCGATCGACCTCCCAGTCGCTGACCTGCGTCCGGTACTCGTCCCACTCGGCGCGCTTGGCCTCGACGTAGTGCGAGAAGACGTGCTCGCCGAGCGCCTCGATGACCACCTGGTCGGCTTCCAGCTCCGCGATCGCCTCGCCGAGCGT
The DNA here is from genome assembly GCA_963721545.1 of uncultured Chloroflexia bacterium. Classification (GTDB taxonomy): domain Bacteria; phylum Chloroflexota; class Limnocylindria; order Limnocylindrales; family CSP1-4; genus SPCO01. Next base: position 722,673 of record CAVRKB010000009.1, on the reverse strand, counting down.
GCCCGGCAGCTCGCGGATGCCCTTGGCCGCGATCGTCGCCGCGTCCATCTCGAACAGCGACTCCTCGACCGGCTCGCTCAGCTGGAGCCCCTTCTCGACGCCGTCGAGACCGGCCGCGATCATCACCGCGAACGCGAGATACGTGTTCGATGACGGGTCGGGGCAGCGGACCTCGGCCCGGGTGCCCTCGATCGACTTGCCGGGCGAGACCTTCGGGACCCGGATCAGCGCGGAGCGGTTCGTCCGGCCCCAGGTCAGGTAGGTCGGTGCCTCGTAGCCGGGGACGAGCCGCTTGTACGAGTTCACGAGCGGCGCGAGCACCGCGGCCATCCCGCGGGCGTGGGCAAGAATCCCGGCCATGTAGGAGCGGGCGACGTCCGACAGGCCGTACGGGTTCGACGCGTCGGCGAACGCGTTCTTCTTGTCGGCGATCGAATAGAGCGACTGGTGGGTGTGCATGCCCGAGCCGTTGATCCCATGGATCGGCTTCGGCATGAACGTCGCGTACAGGCCGTACTGCTGGGCGATCGCCTTGAGCGCGAACTTGAACGTGATCGCGTTGTCGGCCGTCGTGAGCGCGTCGCTGTACTCGAAGTCGATCTCGTGCTGGCCGACCGCAACCTCGTGGTGGGCCGCCTCGACCCGGATGCCGAACGCCTCGAGGGCGTCGACCATGTCCTGGCGGATCTCCTGGGCGAGGTCGGTCGAGAAGTCGAAGTAGCCCGCCTGGTCGTGCGGCAGCGGCTCGATGCCACCATCCTCGCCGCGGCGGAACAGGAAGAACTCGAGCTCCGGGCCGGTGTTGACGACGTAGCCCAGCTTCTTCGCCCGCTCGACCTGGCGGCGGAGGACGCCCCGCGGGTCGCCGACGAACGGCTCACCGGACGGCGTGAACACGTCGCAGATCACCCGCGCGGTGCCGCGCGGTCCGGATCCCTTCTGCCAGGGGATCTCGGCGAACGTGTCCATGTCGGGCATCAGGTACTGGTCGCTCTCGGCGATCCGGGTGAAGCCCTCGATCGATGACCCGTCGAACCAGGTCCCGTGCTTGATCGAGCCCTCGAGCTGGTGGATCGGGATCGTCACCGCCTTGACGTGACCGATGATGTCGGTGAACTGCAGCTGGACGAAGCGGATGCCGCTGTCCTTCGCTGCCTTGACCTGCGCTGCGGGGTCCTTGTCGGCCACGGGGTCGGTCTCCTTTGCACGATGGCGCCCGGCCGCCTGGGGGCAGGGACGGCCGGGCGAGCTGGTATTCGAAGCGGCATGGACGCCGCGGAGCCGTTACATCTCGCTGTACAGGTAGAACTCGTACGGGTGCGGCCGCAGCGCGACCTCCTTCGCCCCGGCCCGCTTGAACTCGAGGTGGGTCGAGATCACGTCCGGGGTGAAGACGTCGCCACGGAGCAGGTACTCGTGGTCGGCCTCGAGCGAGTCGAGCGCCTCCTCGAGCGAGCCCGGGGTGCCGGCGATGCCGGCCTTCTCCTCGGCGGTCATCTCGTAGATGTCGCGATCGAGCGGCGCCGGCGGCTCGATCCGGTTGATCACGCCGTCGAGGCCGGCCATCAGCTGGGCGCTGAACGACAGGTACGGGTTGCAGGTCGGGTCGGGCGAGCGGAACTCGAGGCGTCGCGTGCCCGGCGTCGTGAAGTACGTCGGGATGCGGACGCAGGCCGACCGGTTCCGCTGGCTGTAGACGAGGTTGATCGGGGCCTCGTAGCCGGGGACGAGGCGGCGGTACGAGTTCGTCGTCGGCGCGGCGAACGCGAGGATCGACTTGGCGTGCTTGAGCAGGCCGCCGATGTAGTGGCGGGCCATGTCCGACAGCAGCGCGTAGCCCTCGGCGTCGTAGAAGAGGTTCGTGCCCTCGGTCCAGAGGCTCTGGTGGGTGTGCATGCCGGAGCCGTTGTCGCCGAAGATCGGCTTGGGCATGAACGTCACGACCTTGCCGGCCTCGGCCGCGGTCTGGCGGACGATGTACTTGTACTTCTGGACCTTGTCGGCCGTCTCGACGAGCGTTCCGTAGCGGATGTCGATCTCGGCCTGGCCGGGACCGCCGACCTCGTGGTGGTGGACCTCGACGTCGATGCCCGCCGCCTGGAGGTTGATGACCATCTGCGACCGCAGGTCCTGGAGCTTGTCGAGCGGCGGGACCGGGAAGTAGCCCTCCTTCGGCCGGGGCCGGTGGGCGAGGTTCGGCGTGCCGTTGCGGCCCGCGTTCCAGATCCCCTCGTCGGAGTCGATCTCGTACATCCCGCGGTAGCCGGTCTGGTCGAACCGGAGCGAGTCGAAGATGTAGAACTCGATCTCGGGGCCCCAGTAGCTCGTCGTCGCGATGCCGCTCTCGGCGAGGAATCGCTCGGCCTTGCGGCCGATGTAGCGCGGATCGCGCGAGTACGGCTCGCGACTGCCCGGCTCAGCGACGTCGCACATGAGGACCATCGTCGGGACGTTGAGGGTCGGGTCGACGTAGGCCGTGGTCGGGTCCGGCATGAGCAGCATGTCGGACTCGTGGATGTGCTGGAAGCCGCGGATGCTCGATCCGTCGAAGCCGATGCCGTCGATGAACAGGTTCTCGCCCAGCTCCTTGACCGGGATCGAGAAGTGCTGGGACTGGCCGGGCAGGTCGACGAAGCGGAGGTCGACCATGAGGACGCCGCTCTCGCGGGCGAGCGCCATGACGTCGGCGACGGTGGACGTGGGCGCGGCGACGCCGCTCGGGATCCGCTCCAGGGTGGTCATTCGATCTCGAACCTCCTCAGACGCTCCAGGCTTGTGCATCGCGCACGAGATCGCGGCCGTTCGGCCACCTCACCAGAGGCTAACAGAGGGTCGGGTTGCGGTTCAGTACCGGTCTCGCAGGAGTTGTTTGGGCATCCTGCACAAGATGTCGCCCGATTGGCGCGTGATCCCGCTCAGTGGCCCTGACGGACGATCCGGGTCGCGAGGGCGAGGCTGAACCGCAGATCAGGATCCGACAGGTCCCAGCCGCCGAGCACCTCCAGCCGCTGAACGCGGTACGCGACGGTATTGCGGTGGACCCCCAGCCGACCCGCCGCCTCGCCAAGCGAGCTCGTCTCGAGAATGGCCGCGAGCGTCCGCAGCCGTTCCTCCTGGACGGCCTCGCGTCCGACGAGGATCGGCGCCAGCAGCTCGCGGGCCTGACGCAGTCCGTCGGGCAGGTTCCGGACGTTGCCGAGGAGGAGGTAGGCCGGCAATCGCGTCGCACGGGCGACCGCAGGCGGGTCATCGAGCGCCTCTGCGGCCTCCAGCGTCGCTCGCGCCGAGGCCTCGGCCGCGGGCCGCGCCCCCGGCTCGCGGAACGGGCGGGAGATCGCCACGACCCGGCCGAGGAAGCCCGCGATCCGGGCGCCGATCGCGAGGCCCTCCGGGTCGTCGGCCGGGGCCGCCGCGACGAGCCGCAGCTCGAGGCTCTCGCTCGTGCCACGGAGCGCGAGGCGGCGCGGCGAGACGAGCAGTCGCAGCTCCGCCCGGGTCTCTTCGCGAGCGGCGATGTCGTCCGGCCGATCGGCCGCCGCCTGGCGGGCCAGCACGACGACCCATGGCGGACCGTCGGCAGGGAGCGGGTCGCCGCGGCGGGTCTCCTCCCGGGCCTGGCGAACGGCCGCGTCGCGGGCAAGCTCCAGGGCGAGCAGCGCCGCGATGCGATCGGCGGCGATCCGCTCGAGCTCGTTCGGGGGGTCGTCGCCGAGCAGGACGAGCCGGCCGCCCGCTCCGGGCTCGTCGGCGGGCGCGGGGATCGAGACGCGCAACGCGGCCGCGGTCGGGCTGGCGAGATAGCGGCTCACCGCGGCCCCGGCGCCGTCCAGCTCGCCGGGGGCGTGGACCGCGATCGGGTCGCCGCGACGGCCCTCGATCACCACCGCCCGGCCGAGGAACGCCCCGATCGCCGCGGCCAGCACATCGAGGCCCCGGCCGAGCAATGCGAGCCGCGCGAGCTGGCCCTCGAGGTCGGCCGCCCGGCGGTCCAGCTCGGCCCGCCGGTTCACGAGGAAGCCGATCACGCTCCGCTCGAGGGCGATCGGATCCGTCCGGCCGACGCGCAGGACCGTCAGCCCTGCGTTGGCCGCGGCCTGGCCGAGGGCATCGACCGCCTCCGCGCCGCCGTCCCCGTCGACCAGCACCACCGCCGGGACGCGGGCACGAGCCAGGGCAGCCGCCAGCTCGTCCGTCTGGGTCAGCGTCGGTGCGACGACCGCGAGCGCCGGGCCGGGGATGATCGCGAGATCGCCGTTCTCGAGGGCTTCGAACGCCGGCACGCGAGCCTTCAGGACGCGGACCCACGTCACCTCGCGCTCACCGCGAACGGGATCCATGGGGGTCGCCCCGACGGGCCGGGCCAGCGGGAGGATCGTCCGGACGAGATCGCGCAGGCTGGCCATCGCGCCCGCGCCGCCTCAGGCGGGGGTCGTGGCGGGGCGGTTCCCCGACGACCGTCGGGACGCGACCAGGTCGTCCAGCAGCCGGCCGAACTCGCGCTCGACGTCCACGTAGCGGTCGGACCGGGCGACGATCGCCAGGCGACCGTCGCCGTCGACCCGGGCCCAGACTCGTCGTCGCGGCAGGTAGAAGCTGATCGCGATGCCGGTGATCAGGAAGGCGAACGCGGCCCAGACGATCGGCTTGCCCGGGTCCTTCTTCGCGATCAGCAGCGTGTAGTCGGAGAAGCCGCGGACGCCGACGCTGATGTCGGCGCCGGCCACCGCGAACGCCTCGCCGGCCCGCGGCGCGAGCGGCAGCAGCGGCTCGGCGATCGGCTGGCCCTCGGCGTCCTCGCCGGTGATCCGGCTCGGCTGGACGATCACCGTCGCGATCCCGTCGGCGTCGCGCCGGAGCAGGAACTCGAGGAGGATGTCGCGGCCGGGCACGATCATCGAGCCGTAGGGCATGCCGCCCGCCTCGCCGTCGAACGGCACCGGGCCGTCCCAGAGCGGCTTGCCATCGGCGTCGCCCACGAAGATCTCGGGGGCCGGCCCGAAGTTGTTCTCGTGGAGCGAGTAGCCCTCGACCTCGAGCGGATCGTTGACCCGGATCGTCTTGTGGGCGATCTCCTCGCCGTTCCGATACACCGCGAGCTCGGTCGTGAAGTCGCGAGCCTGGCCGGTCTCGAGGAAGCCCGGGGCCTCGAACCCGAGGTTCTTCACGACGAGGACCCCCGGCGAGCCGATCGGCTGGACCGTCAGCGAGCCGCCCTCGACGAGGAGCAACGGCTGCTCGTCGCCGAACTTCGTCGTGACGGCCGCCGCGACGATGAACAGGATCAGCCCGAGGTGGGTCAGCAGCGTCGCCAGCTTCGTGTACTGGTGGCGATCGCCGTAGAGATAGGTCCGGCCGTCCGTCGCGGTGGTCTCCTCGCGGACCTTGAACCGGTGGCGGCGCAGGACGTTCCGGACCTCGAGGGCGGCGACGCCGTCCATCGCCGCCCGGTCGGGCAGCTTGGGGTCGTAGTACGGGTCCGGCTGGGTGACGCGAACCTCGTGCGACTGGCGCCACAGCCGGGGCGTCCGGTCGAGCGTGCAGACGATGATCGACAGGGCGAGCAACAGCAGCGACAGCGTGAACCAGGTCGAGGTGAAGATCTGGAAGACCTGGAGTCGCTCGAGCGCGGTCACGACGGCAGCCCCGAGGAGCGGGTCGAAGCGGGCGTGGATCTCGCCCATCGCGGTGGCGTAGTCGGATGCGGATCGGAAGGCGAACGTCGGCAGCTGGCGGACGGTCATCCCGACGACGGCGAGCAGCGACAGGACGATGATCTGGGCGACCGCGAAGTTGACCGAGGTCAACAGGCGCCAGATGGCGCGACCGAGCCGGGCCGGGGGACTCAGCTCTGGTGCGCGGGCGCGGGCGAGGGTCGCGGCCGGACTGGCGATCGGACGGCTCCTAGCGCGCGGCCGGCGCCGGGGCCGTCGGTGCCGGCGTGGCCGAGGCTTCGGTCGAGGCGGGCAACGGACCAGCGGCCCGGGCCGCGTCGAGGCCGATCTCGAAGTCGGCGACCAGGTCGTCGAGATCCTCCAGCCCGACCGAGACGCGGAGCAGCCCGGCGGTGATCCCGCTCTCGGCAAGGGCCGCGTCGTCGAGCTGGCGGTGGGTCGTCGACGGCGGGTGGACGACCATCGTGAAGACGCTGCCGAGCGACGCGGTCAGCTCCGGCAGCGACAGCGCGTCGATGAACGGCCCGGCCGGCCTCGCGGCCGCCCTCGAGCTCGAAGGCGAGCATCCCGCCGCCGGCTCGCAGCTGGCGGGCGGCGACCTCGCGCTGGGGATGGCTCGACGAGCGAGGGGTGGTAGACGCGGGTCACGCCCGCCTGACGCTCGAGCCACGCCGCGAGTGCCGTCGCCGTCGCCGCGTGGCGATCCATCCGGATCGCGAGCGTGGAGAGGCCGCGCAGCGCGAGGAACGCGGAGTGCGGCGCCAGCGTGGCGCCCGGTGTCGACCAGGACGCTCCGGATCTCCTCGATCAGCTCGTGGCGGCCGCTGACGACGCCCGCGAGCACGTCGGAGTGGCCGGCCAGGTACTTCGTGGCCGACTCGACGACCAGATCTGCGCCCAGCTCCGCGGGCCGGCAGAGGTAGGGCGACGCGAACGTGTTGTCGACGACGTAGCGGGCACCGTGGCGATGGGCCAGCTCGGCGAGCGCGGCGTGGTCGGCGACGACGATCGTCGGGTTGGCGATGGTCTCGGCGTAGAGGACGCGAGCCGGCGCGGCCGTCAGCGCCCGCTCGACCGCGGCGAGATCGGTCACGTCGACGAACGTCGTGCTGACACCGAGCCGCGTCAGGACCCCGGCAAGCTGCGCCCTCGTCGTCCCGTAGGAGGCCGTCGTGGCGACGATCCGGTCACCCGCCGAGACCAGCGAGACGAGCGCCGCGTGGATCGCGGCCATGCCGGTGGCGAAGGCGAGGCCGTCCTCGGCGCCCTCCAGCTCGGCGACGGCCCGGCGCGAGGGCGGCGGTCGTCGGGTTGTCGATCCGGCTGTAGGCGTAGCCGGGTCGCTGGCCGGTCAGGACCTCGCCGAGCTCAGCCGCGTCGTCGCTGGAGAACGTGACGGTCTGGTAGATCGGGACCGAGGTCGGACGCTGGTCGACCCGCGGCAGCCGGTGGGCCGCCCGGATCGCCCGGGTCGAGAAGCCGCTGTCGCGGTGTCGCTCGCGGTCCGGCATGGCCGGATGATGCTACACCGATCGGCTTCGAGCCCCCGCCGACCGCGACCGGGAGGCTCATGACGCGGTTCTTGCCGCCGCGCTTCGAGGCGTACATCGCCTGGTCGGCGCTGATCATCAGCTGCGTCGCTCGTCTGGCCGTCGTCGGGGAAGCTGACGACGCCGACCGAGATCGACGCCGGGATCTCGCCGCTGCCGACCGTGACCGACAGCTCGGTCACGCCGATCCGGACCTTCTCGGCGAGGACCCAGGCGCCGGTCGGATCCGTCTCGGGCAGGAGCACGACGAACTCGTCGCCGCCGTAGCGGGCGGCCGTGTCGATCTTGCGGACGCCCGAGCGGATCACCTCGCCGACGCCGCGCAGCACCTGGTCGCCGAAGTAGTGGCCGTAGCTTGTCGTTGATCGTCTTGAGCTCGTCGAGGTCCATCATCAGCAGGCAGAAGCCGCGGGTCGAGCGGAGGCTCCGGGCGATCTCGCGGTCGACGGCGGCGAAGAAGAACGTCCGGTTGAACAGCCCCGTCAGCGGGTCGACGGTCGAGAGGCGGACCGCGGCGTCGCGGGCCCGGCGCTGCTCGCGGGCGATGACCGTGGCGACGTAGGCGAGCAGGACGAGCGCGGTCAGGTTGATCCCGACCGTGGCGACGGTCACCGGCTCGACGCGGACCCTCGCCCGGGACCGCGATCGCGAAGATGTAGCCGAGGCTGGCGATCGCCGCCAGGACGAACGTGACCCGCGGCGAGACGACGAGCGCCGCGCCGCCGACGATCAGCGGGAACGTGAAGAAGAACGGGCTGTCCTGGGCGCCGGTCAGCAGGACCAGCAGCGTCGCGAACGTGATCGCGACGCTGCCCTCGACGATGAACTTGGCGGTCCCGAGCGAGTTCGGCGGCAGCAGATCGTGGATCACCAGCACGAACAGGCCGGCGGCCGCGAGGAGCGCGAAGATCGCGGGCTGGGTCTCGGGCCAGAGGCCGGTCACGGCGACGATCATCGGTCGTCGCGAGGATGAAGACCCAGCTGACGATCCGGACGACGCGGTCGTACGCGCCGGTCGGGACGCCGTGCCGGGTTCGTACGGCGCCGGGCGACTCGCCGGAGACCGACGGCGTACTCGGCGGCGATCTGGTCCGGCGCGTCGATCTGGCCGGCCGACCGGTGGTCACGGGACTGCGCCGGCCGAGCATGGGCGGGATCAGGACGAGGCCCATCACGACGAGGTTCGCGAGAACCGCGACAAGGAGCAGTGTCAGGACGGGCTCGAGGTCGCTCGGCACCTGCGTTCGAGCCTCACCGCGCACCGGAACGCCGGTCGCGCCCCGTAGTTCCGAATCTTAGCAACGACGCGACGAAGACGTTCCAGTTTCGGGGCCTAGCGCGTTCCCCACTGGTATGACTGCTTCATCATGCGCAGATAGACGAACGTTTCGGTCTCCCGGACACCCTCAATGGTGCGCAGACGCTCCGCCAAGAATCGGAGCAGGCCCTCGTTGTCCTCGCAGACCGTCTCGATCAGGATGTCGTACGCCCCAGCGGTGATGACGACGTAGCCGACCTCGGGGAACTCGCCAACCGCGCTCGGCGACGTCCATGAGCCGGTTGGCCTCGCAGCGGATCCCGATCATCGCCATCTGCTGGAAGCCGAGCTTCAGCGGGTCGGTGACGCCGACGACCTGGAGGATCCCGCGCTCGACGAGGCGGTTCGTCCGGGCCCGGACCGCCGCCTCGGAGACGCCAAGCTCCGCCGCGATCTGGGTGAACGGCCGCCGGCCGTCCTGCTGGAGGTGCTCGATGATCCGCTTGTCGAGGTCGCCGACCTCGTCGCCCGAGCGGCCGGAGGCGCGTGGACGACCGGCCGTCACGGCGCCGCGCTCGGCTGGCGCGGCCGGACGTCCGGCCGGCTCGGCGGCCGGCGTCGCGGTCTTCGTCGGTACGGGGTCGATCGCGCGCTGCTCGAGCGGCCACAGCAGCGGGTCGATGAGGGCGATCAGGTCCTTCGCCTGCTGCTCGCGGGTGGCATCCGGCGCGGCCGGCACGCCCGTGACGGGGCCGAACTCGACGAGGATGTTCATGCCGACCCAGGAGTACGGCGCATCGCCCTGCTGCGGCCCGGCTCGCCGGATCCCACTGCGACGAGCTCGCGGAGCTGGCGCGAGGTGCGGTACTCGGTGATGACCAGCGGCCAGTTCGCGACCTGGGCGTTGATCCGCTTGATGACGGGCGACGTCGGGTCCGCCGGCGGTCGCGTTGTTGACGCGACAGCGGCAGATCGCCCTTGCGGATCGCGTTGAAGATCTCGTCGGCCGTGGCCGGCTCGGTGAGATGGGGATCGGGCGTGATCGCCGGTGTGGGCTTCGCGGTGGGCGGTGCAGTGCTCGGCGGGCGGCCGCCGAACCGCAGGCGGCGACGATCACGGACAGGACGAGGCCTGTCGCGAGCGCGAGCACGCCCCCGGCGCGGTGATTCGAACCTCGCATGGCGGGGCGCATGCTAGCACGCTCTTCGCACCAACCGACCCCCTGACAGAAGTACCATTCGGCCGATTCGTGCGTGGGGCTCAGCCACCGTCGAGCATCGCGGAGGACCGGTGCGAATTCCTCGATCGAGGCCCGGGTGATCGGATCGATGACGAGCTGGACGTGGCCGATGCCCTCGCGGGCGTAGGCGCGGAGCTCCTCGGCGATGACTGCCGGGGCGCCCTGGAGCGGCCGGACCGCCTGCGTCGTCGGACGTGTCGCCCATCTCGCGGCCGGTCCCGCCCGGCATCCGGACCTGGACCGCGACCGTCCGCTCGATCGCCGCGGGATCGCGACCAACCTCGCGGCACGCCGCGTCGACCTTCTCGCGCAAGCGCGGCGACGCCCGCCGGCGCGTTGCGCGTGTCGGCGTACCACGCGTTCCACGAATCGACGTGCGGCGCCGTGATCCGGAGCATCCGTTCGCCGCTCGAGCCGATCATCAGCGGCGGCCCGCCCGGCCGCGGCCCGCGTGGCAACAGCTCGCAGTCGCGGGCGCTGGTAGTAGGTGCCGTCGAAGTCGATCGGCGCCGTCCTGGAGCAGGCCGCGGATGATCGTGAATGCCTCCTCGAACCGGGCGATCCGGTTGTCGAACGGGATCCCGAAGGCCCGGAACTCCGTCTCGTTCCAGCCGGCGCCCAGGCCGAAGATGAAGCGCCCGCCGCTGATCTCGTCGATCGTGTCGGCGCGCTTCGCCAGCACGGCCGGGTTGTGGAACGCCGTGCAGGCGACGAGCGGCCCGAGCTCGATCCGGCTCGTGGCGGCGGCGAGCGGCAGCGAGCATCGCCCACGCCTCCCACGGGTCCGCGCGGCTCGCGATCCGGCCAGCGGTAGAGGAGATGCTCGCCGAGCCAGACGGAGTCGTAGCCGAGGTCCTCGATCGCGCGGGCCATGTCGAGGAGCTCCGGCCAGCGGACCTCGCGCTCGACCTCCGGCAGCTGGACCCCGACCTTGAGCGGACGTGTCATCGCGTGATGGTAGCGGGCGGCCGCTGCCGGCCGCCCGCTGATCGTCCGGTGGTCGCCCTAGCCGCCGATCGCGGCCTCGAGCTCGTCCAGCGCTGCCTGCTCCGCCGCGACGATCTCCCGGAGCCGCGCGGCGAGGTCCGCGAGCAGCTCGACCGACTCGTCCTCGGACAACGGGAACCCGTCGTCGGCCTCGCCGGCGAGCTGCTCCAGGCGGTCGTTGAGCCAGCGCATCTCGTCGATCGTGGCGCCGGCGCGGAACTGTTCCACGCGCCCGTCCAGCGCCTCGCGGGTCTCGGCGAAGAGGGGTTCGGTCGTCGGCAGGGAAGCGTCGGCAAGGGCGCTCCAGTCCCGGCCGATCGCTGCGTAGCGCTCCGCGATCCCGGCCAGCGCGGGGTCCGCGCCATCGGCGACCGCCTGCTCCAGGCCTCGGGCGAACATGGGCCGCATCAGGCCGCCGCCGGTCCCGTAGGTCTCGACGTACTCGTAGACCGACCGCAGCGCGACCCACAGCCGCCGGCCGCGCGGGAAGACGACGGCCCGCGCGTCGCGACCGCGGTCGGACGTCAGCCGATCGGCCAGCCGATCGAACGCGCCCAGGCCGAACGAGCTGGAGCGAGGGTTGCGGAGCCCGTCCACCATGGCCCGCAGTCCGGACGTGGTCGCGGCGGCCAGATCGGCGTCGCCCGCGCGACCGGTCACCGAGATGACCCGATTGCGGTCCTTCGCGATCCGCGCCCGGGCGCGCTCCAGGCGATCGAGGTCGATCGTCTCGGTCGCCCGCAGGTCGTCGATCGTCGCGCTCCCGGCGGCCGCGTCGATCGAGCGGACCACCACCACGTGATAGCCGCCGCCGGCCATCTCGAGCGGGATCCCGCGGGTCTCGAGCGTGACGTAGTCGCACCAGGCGATCGCTGGGCCGTGCTGGAGGGCCGCCTCGAGGTTGCGCCGGGCCGCGGCCGCGCCGGTCGTCTCGGCAGACCTGCACGGCGAGGCCCGAGCCGTTCCAGGCCAGTCCGCACGAATCGCGCGTTCTCGTCGAACGAGCCCTGGCCGGCCAGGTACAGGCTCGAGACGTCGGGGTAGTGGAAGATGAATGCCCCGGCACCGAGCCCGCCGCCGACCACGAAGGCCAGCTCCTCCGGGATCGCGATGCCCGCGCTCGACGCCAGCGCACGGATCGCCGTCGTCTCGGCGTGGATTCCGTGCGCCGCATCCAGCCGCTGCCGTCGTTGGTGCCGGCGTTCGCGACGGACGCGGATCCGCCACTTGCCACCACGTGGGCCCGGGCGGACGCGTAGGACTCTCCGGTCCGGGCCATGCGGGCGCGGACGCGGGACTTGAGGTGCTTCTGGTTCGTCATCGTGACCTCGTTGCCGGCGCGCGCTTCCGCAGGACCTGCGCTCCGCGGAGACCTCGCCGGACGAGCTGTCAGGACGAACCGTCGACCCGAGGACATCGATCCCCTTTCCCTCCGCATCGCCGGCAGCGCAGGCGCCGATCTGGAGGTCGGGCGCTGGGTCACGCCCACCGCGATCCTACTCCGCCCATCGCCGGCGGGACAAGGGGTGAGGACGCGGCCCAGGCGCGCCTAGTGGAGGACCGCCACCTTCAGGCCGACGATCAGGACGCCGAGCGCGCTGTCGATCAGCGCGACGACCAGCGGCAGGACCCAGCCCCGGTGCGCCGCCCGCCCCACGATGAGCCCCCACACGAAGAGCTGGCCGATGCAGACGACCAGGGCGGCGCCCATCACCATTTCGATCGAAACGCCGAGTCGTGGACCGAGGGCAAGTACAGCGACGGGCACGATGAGTGACGTCAGCATCGCCCCCTCGTCGCGTGCGATGCGTCCGACCGCGGCTCGCGAGAACTCGTTGTGGACCCGGAGGTTCACGACCTCTGACCAAACGTGCGCAAGCCAGAACACGCCGAGCGACACGACGAGCGTGAGCGCGATCCCGTCCGGCGACGGCTGGCCACGCCACTGGACGGCGACGAGGCTCGTGACGAGGATCGAGCCGTAGATCGCCCGCGTGTAGTTCGGGACGGACTCGAACCCCTCGTCCTCGTCGGGCGCGACCGCCACGGCCGGCTCGTCCGCCGGCGTTGTCTCGGTCGAAGCAGGGTCGGTCAGGACGGCTGGCCCTCGAGCGCTACCTTGGGAGCGGCCGGCTGCGCGACCGGGCGGCGCCGCCGGAAGATCTTGCGGACCTCGGCCACGACGACGATCACGAGCGACGCGAGGATGCAGATCGCCCACTGCTCGATGCTCAGCTCGGTCGTGTCGAGGATCCGCTGGAGCGGTCCGAAGGTCGTGGCGAGGAACACGGTGAGCGCCGACAGCGCCGACGCCTTCAGCAGCGTCGGGTTCTCGATGAGCTGGCTGCTGAAGATCGTGCGGTCTTCGTCCGAGGTCTCGAGCGAGAACCAGAGGTGCAGCAGCGAGAACGTGACCAGGCCCATGGTGTGAGCCACGACGTCGTCATAGGTGTTGCTCGCCCACACGAGCATCGGCAGCGTGATCGCCGCGAACACGAGCCCGACGAAGACCAGCCAGATCAGCAGGGGCCGCGGCAGGATGACCGCATCCTTGGACCGCGGCGGATCCGCCATCAGCCCATCGCGCGGCTTGCTGTAGCCGAGACCGACGGCCTGGAACACGGTCACCGTGAAGTTGATCCAGAGGGTCTGCAGCGGGAGGAACGGAATGCCGCCGAAGATGTTGAAGATGCTCGCGCCGAGGAACGTCGCGATGAAGGCGAACAGGCTCGCCATCTGGAACCGGATGTAGCGCATCAGGTTGTCGTAGAGCGCGCGGCCCTGCTCGACGGCGCCGACGATCGTCGCGAAGTTGTCGTCGGTCAGGATCATCACCGCGGCCTCCTTCGAGACCTCGGTGCCGGTGATGCCCATCGCCACGCCGATGTCCGCTGCCTTCAGCGCCGGGGCGTCGTTCACGCCGTCGCCGGTCATCGCCACGATGTGGCCCTTGCGACGCAGGATCTCGACGAGATGGACCTTGTCCTCCGGCGCGACGCGGGCGATGACGCCGATGTCGTCGATGGCCCGGTCGACCTCGTCCTCGGACATGGCCGAGAACTCGGCGCCGGTGATCGCCCGGCCCTCGATCCCGAGCTGGCGGGCGATCGCCTCGGCAGTGACCGCATGGTCGCCGGTGATCATCCGGACCTGGATGCCCGCCGAGTGCGCCTTTGCGATGGCGTCGCGCGCCTCTGCCCGCGGCGGGTCGACGATGCCGACGAGGGCCATGAGCTGGAGGTCGGCAATCAGCGGCAACAGGTCCGCGTTCGGGTCGAACTTGCCCGGGTCGAACTCGCGCTGGGCGGTCGCCAGCACGCGGAGGCCCTGGGCGCCGAGCCGGTCGTTTTCGGCGAGGTACCGCTCGCGGAGGTCGTCATTGATCGGATAGTCCTTGCCGTCGGGGCCGTGGGCCCCACCGGCACGGGCGAGCAGCTGGTCAGGCGCGCCCTTCACGTAGCAGCGGATGACGTCCTTGCCGGAGTCGTTCTTCATCCGGTGAAACGTGGCCATGAACTTGTACGCAGCATCGAACGGGAGTGTCGCGACCCGCGGGTACTGCTCACGGGTGAGCGTGGGGTCGACTCCGCCCTTGGCCGCGAGCACGACGAGGGCACCCTCGGTCGGATCGCCAACCAGCGCTCCGTCCTTGACCTCGGCGTCGGCGCAGAGGGCCATCGGCAGCAGCAGCGGCTCGAGCGGCACGTCGTCCTGGCCGCCGGTATGGGCGATCTGGCCTTCGATGGAGTAGCCCTCGCCTGAGATCGTGTAGCGACGGTGGGGGATGGCCATCTGGACGGCGGTCATCTGGTTGAGCGTCAGCGTCCCGGTCTTGTCCGAGTTGATCGCGGATGTCGAGCCGAGCGTCTCGACCGAGCGGAGCCGCTTGACGATCGCACCGGCCGAGGCGAGCTTCGTCGTGCCCATCGACAGGATCGCGGTCACGACGGCCGGCAGACCGGTGGGGATGGCCGACACGGCGAACGCCACCGCGGTCAGGAACAGCTCGTCGAACGGCAGGTCGCGCCACAGCCCGAGACCGATCGAGATTGCCAGTGCGACGCCGGCGATGAGCAGAATCTGGTTCGTCAGCGCATTCAGTTGACGGGTGAGCGGCGTCACCTCGTCCTTGGTCTCCTGGAGCATGCCGCTGATGTGACCGACCTCGGTCGACATGCCCGTCTTGACGACGATGATCGTTCCGGCGCCGCGCGTGACCTGCGTGTTCATGAACGCGAGGTCGACCCGGTCGCCGAGGCCCGCCTCGGCCTTGACCGCCTCGACCTGCTTGGGAACCGGGACGCTCTCGCCGGTCAGGGCGGACTCGTCGATCTCGAGCGTCGCGGCGGTCAGGATCCGGGCGTCGGCAGGAACGAGGTCGCCGGCCTCGATGTTGACGATGTCGCCCGGGACCAGGTCCTCCATCGGGACCTGCATGAGCGCGCCGTCGCGGCGGACCTTGGCCTGGACGACCATCATCTTCTGCAGGGCGGCCACGCTGGCGTTCGCCTTGCCTTCCTGGTTGAGGCCCATCGCCGCGTTGAGCAGCGTCAGGCCGATCAGGACGACGCCGGTCGGCACCTGGCCGGGGATGAACAGGCTGAGGATGCCCGCGGCCAGCAGCACGATCTGCATCGGATCGCGGTACTGGCGCAGAAATGCCTGCCAGCGGGGCTCCTTGGGCGGCTCCGCGAACCTGTTCGCGCCGTACCGGCCGCGCCGGGATTCGGCTTCTGCGCTTGTCAGGCCGGTCTCGGGCGTCACGGCTTGCTGGCGTAGCGCCTCGTCCGGTGCGAGGGCGTGCCACGCCACGTCCGTCGACGTCTCCTCGATACGGCCTTCAGTCATCGTCTCTCCTCACTTGCCCCCGGCAGGATCGCCACCGAAGCGCGATCCCGCCGGGGTTCGCCACTCCGGCTAGACGCCGGGCGGCGGCGGCTCGTTCGCGCCGAAGGCCGCCTTGACCTCGCTGCTGTTCAGGTACCACAGGATGATGATCGGCATCAGCGACAGCGCGAATCCGATGCCGCTCCCGGTGAACTGGAAGAACGCGAGGATCGCTTCGAACAGGGCGACGCCGGCGATGATCATCCCGACGACGCGCGCCCAGTCCTGGAGCGCCCAGAGGCCGAACGCGACGAACAGCCAGGCAAGCCCGACCGCGATCGCGAGCCAGCCCCACAGCCCGACGCCTTCGAACGCCGGAAGGTCGCCCAGCGCGCCGAACCAGTCGAAGCCGAGGACCCGAAGTCCGAAGAACAGGTTGCCGAATCCGGCCAACGCGGCAAAGAAGCCGAGGACCGATACCAGGATCGGCGGGTTCCGCATTTACACACCCTCCACAGATGTTGTTCGGGCAAGCGCCCGACAGTTGGCTCCCGTGCAATCGGTCGCCTTGGGTATCACGGTAGCAAGACCGAGACAGTCAGGACGATGATTGTCAGCACGGCAAGCAGGAGCAGGACGGGCCACACGAAGCGCAGCCACGTCCCGTAGCCGACCCGCGCGATCGCCAGTCCCCCCATCACGACGGCCGAGGTCGGGGTCACCAGATTGATCAGCCCGTTCGCGCTCTGGTAGGCGGTCACGACGAACTGGGCGGGCACCTCGGCGAAGCTCGCGAGGGGCGCCATGATCGGCATCGCCACGGTCGCCAGGCCGGACGATGACGGGATGAGGAAGGAGAGGGGCAGGAACAGGACGTACATCAGGTTGATGAACGCCACCCCGCCGAGTCCCGCAACCGACTGTTCCGCCGCATTGAGCACGGTGTCCGTGATCAGCCCGTTGTTCATGATCACGGTGATGCCACGCGCAATACCGATGATCAGGGCCACGCCGAGGAGATCTCGCGCGCCGTCCACGAACGTCGAGGTGAACGGGCCTTCGCCCATCCGGGCGACGACGCCGATCAGGATCGCGAAGAAGAGGAACGACGCGGTCATCTCCGGGAACCACCACCACAGGGTCGGCAGGCCGATGCCGAGGTCCTCCCAGGGGATGACGCCGTAGATCATCGCCGCGAACGCGAGCACGAAGAGGGCGAGCACGATCTTTTGCGGCGCCGGTCATCGCGACCGCGGCGGCCTCCTCGTCCCCGGCGGTCTGGAACTGCGCCTCGTTTTCCGCTTTGGTCGCGTAGACGAGGGATGACTCCGGATTCGCCCGCACCTTCGCCGCGTACCGCATGACGAAGATGATGCCGATCGCCGTCCCGACGACGAGGATCACGAGCCGGCCGA
The DNA here is from genome assembly GCA_963721545.1 of uncultured Chloroflexia bacterium. Classification (GTDB taxonomy): domain Bacteria; phylum Chloroflexota; class Limnocylindria; order Limnocylindrales; family CSP1-4; genus SPCO01. The sequence continues at coordinate 705,724 of CAVRKB010000009.1, read as the reverse complement.
CGATCCCCTCCTCGATCGACACGCCTGCGAACCCCGAGGCGATGCCGGTCGCGAACGGGTTGATCGTCGAGCCCAGGACGCCGATGCCGCAGCCGAGAAGGAGGATCGACGCGGCAACGAGCGAGTCGTAGCCGGCCGCGATCATCACGGTGATGATCAGCGCGTAGAACGCGAGGCTTTCCTCGGCCATGCCGTAGGTCGTGCCGCCGATCGCGAACACGATCATGAGGATCGGGATCATCAGGCGCTCGCGGCCCTTCAATCTGGTCACGATCCGCGCCGATCCCGGCCTGGATCGCGCCCGTCTTCATCGTGACGCCGAGGAAGCCGCCGATGACGAGGATGAACAGGGCCACGTCGATCGCCCCGAAGAGCTCGCCGGAGTTCCAGACGCTGATGCTGCCGTCCTCGGCCGACTCGATGCCGTAGAGGCCGTTGATCGGCGCCATCAGCGAGTCGACGACGACCCGCTGCGGGTTCGCCTCGACCTGGTGGTACGAGCCGGGGATCGGCGCTCCATCGGGGTCGAGGTCGTACTCGCCCGCCGGGATGACATACGTGGCGAGCGCGGTGATGCACGATCAGGACGAACAGGATCGTGTAGGCCGACGGCAGGGCAAACCCGCGTTTCTCCGGCACGGGCCCACTCGCAGCAGTCATCTCGCACCTCCCAGCGCGTACAGAATCGCCGCCTGGTCAACCCCCTGGGACCGATGCGACACGATGGTCGATGGCCCTCAGACCACGATGACCGCGGCGGTCGCAGGCGCCGTCGGTTCCCCATGCAGGGGCAGGCCGCGGGCGTACGCGAGCAACCCCAGGATCGCCAGGACGACGAAGACGCCGACGATCAGCCGGACCGACCCATCCATCGCTGCCTCCTCAAATCGGATCGCGCGTTACGGGGCAGGTCATGCAGTGCCCGCCGCCGCGACCCTTGCCGAGCTCGAATCCCTCGATCGGGACCACCTCCACTCCTGCTTCCCGCATCTTGGCGATCGTGAACGTGTTTCGCTCGTACGCCACGACGACGCCCGGCTCGAGAGCGACGACGTTGTTGCCGTCATCCCACTGCTCTCGCTCCTGCTGGTAGGAGTCGCCGCCGGTCGCGACGACGTGCAGTTTCGGGACCCCGAGCGCGTCGGCGACGGCCGAGAGGAAGTCCTTGTCATGGCGCACGTCGAGCGTGCCCGGCTTCGAGCCGGGCCGCAGGCTGATCGGCCCGGATGCCATCGACGACCTTCGGGTACGCGGTCGCCTTGTCGCGGTCGAGCAGCGTGAAGACCGTGTCGAGGTGCATGTGAGCCCGGTCCTTGGTCATGACCGCCGCGATCACGCGCTCTGCGGCTCCCTTGGCGAACAGCGCTCGGGCGATCTGCTCGATCATGCGGGCGGTCGTCCGCTCCGATAGACCGATCGCGACCGTTCCTCGACCGATGATCTCGACATCGCCGCCCTCGAGCGATGCCAGTCCGAAATCGTGGGCGTTGAACCGATCGTCGTCGCCCATCGGCGGATACCAGATACTCGAAGCCGCCGCCCTGCGAACATCGGGTGGGCCCGGTAGATCGCGGCCATATTGAACGCCTCGCGACGGCGGGCCGGCCAGTACATCGGGTTGATCGAGACGCCACCGTAGATCCAGCACGACGAGTCGCGAGTGAACAGCGAGTTCGGGAGCGGCGGCAAGATGAACGTCGACTCGTCGTCGAGCGCCGCCGCGATCAGCGACGACTTCCCGAGCGCGGCCAGGTCGAGGCCGGACTCGCCGACCGTCAGGCCGCCGATCAGATGCCTGGCCAGAGCGTCCGGCGGCGAGCTTCCCGAGCGCGCTCCCGAACCGGCTCCACGAGACCGGTGCCGACGACGTACTCCGACGTGACGAGCTCGGTCAACCGGCGCCGGGCCTCCTCGCTGGCCGCGAGGGCCTCGCCGAGCAGCTCCTGGACGTAGAAGACCTCGACACCGCGCTCGCGCATTCGAGCGACGAACTGGTCGTGCTCCCATTGGGCTCGCTCGACCCACAGGACGTCGTCGAACAACAGCTCGTCGTGGTTGCCCGGCGTCAGCCGCTTCAAGCTGAGCTCCGGACGATGGACGATGACCTGTCGGAGCTTGCCGACTTCGGAGTGAACGCCGTACGCCATCGGTGTCAGATCCCCTTCCGTTGCGTCAGGTTGCGCGCGAGCCGGCCGGGGCGACGTTCGTCCCGGCGGTCCCCGCGACCAGTCCATCGATCTGTTCGAGCGAGCCGATCGCGGCCCGCTTGCCGGTGGCCGCGGCAAACTCGCGGGCGGCGTCCACCTTCGGGCCCATCGACCCGGCCGGGAACTCCATCGCGGCGAGCTCTTCGGGCGTGACGTGCTCGAGACGGGTCTGCTCCGGCGTCCCCCAGTCGCGGTACACCGCGTCGACGTCGGTCGCCATCACGTACAGGTCTGCCTCGAGATCGCGGGCGAGCAGGCTGCTCGCCAGATCCTTGTCGATCACCGCCTCGACCCCGACGAGCCGGCGATCCTCGCCACGAGCGTACATCGTCGGGATCCCGCCGCCACCGGCGCAGATGACGACCGCACCGCGTTCGAGCACCCAGCGCATGGGCCGGAGCTCGAAGATCCGCTGCGGCCGAGGCGACGGCACGACACGCCGCCAGTGCTCGCCGTCCGGCTTGACGACCCAGCCCTTCTCCGCGGCGAGCGCCTTCGCGGCCGCCTCGTCGTAGATCGGCCCGACGAACTTCGTCGGGTCGGTGAAGGCCGGATCGTCGGGATCGACCTCGACCATCGTCAGCAGGGTGGCGATCGGCCGCTCGAACGGCAGCAGGTTGCCGAGCTCCTGCTCGACGAAGTAGCCGATCATCCCCTGGGTCTCCGCGCCGAGGACGTCGAGCGGGTAGGCCTCGACGTCCTTGTAGGCGGCGCCCTGCAGCGCGAGCAGCCCGACCTGCGGACCGTTGCCGTGGGAGATGACCAGCTCGTGGTCCTTCGCGACCCTGGCCAGGGCCTGGGCCGCGACACGGACGTTGGCTCGCTGATGCTCGGCGGTCATGGGCTCGCCCGCGACGCAGGAGCGCGTTGCCGCCGAGCGCGATCACGATGCGCATGGCGCGGGTCCCTCAGCTGCCGAGCGTGGCGACCATGATGGCCTTGATCGTATGGACCCGGTTCTCGGCCTGGTCCCAGACGATCGACCGCTCCGACTCGAAGACGTCGTTCGTGACCTCCATCCCGTCGAGCCCGAAGCGCTCGTACATCTCCTGGCCGACCTTGGTCTCGCGGTCGTGGAACGCCGGCAGGCAGTGCATGAACTTGACGGCCTTGTTGCCGGTCTTCTCGACCAGCGCGGCGTTGACCTGGTAGGGCGTGAGGAGCTTGACCCGCTCGTCCCAGACCGACGGGTCCTCGCCCATCGAGACCCAGACATCCGTGTAGAGGTAGTCGACGCCCTTGACGCCCTCGTCGGTGTCGTCGGTCAGCGTGATCCGGGCGCCGGTGTGCTCGGCGAACTCGCGGCACTGCTTGACGAGCGACTCCTCCGGCCAGAGGTGCTTGGGCGCGCACAGCCGGACGTCCATGCCCAGCTTCGAGCCGCCGATCAGGAGCGAGTCGCCCATGTTGTTGCGGGCGTCGCCGAGGTAGCAGTACGAGATCTGGCTCAGCGGCTTGTCCGAGAACTCGAGCATCGTCAGGACGTCGGCGAGGATCTGGGTCGGGTGGAACTCGTCGGTCAGGCCGTTCCAGACCGGCACGCCGGCGTACTCGGCCAGCTCGTCGACGATCTCCTGGCCGTAGCCCCGGTACTCGATCGCGTCGTAGATCCGGCCGAGGACGCGGGCCGTGTCCTTCATCGACTCCTTGTGGCCGATCTGCGTCCCGCTCGGGCCGAGGTAGGTCACGTGCGCGCCCTGGTCGTACGCCGCGACCTCGAACGAGACGCGCGTCCGGGTCGATGACTTCTCGAAGATGATCGCGATGTTCTTGCGGTTCAGGCGCGGCTGTTCGTAGCCGCCGTACTTCGCGCGCTTCAGGTCTCGGGACAGGTCAAGCAGGAAGCGGATCTCGCGTGGCGAGAAGTCCAGCAGCGTCTTGAAGTTGCGATTCCTCAGGTTGAAGCCCATGACGTTTCCTCCGGGTGGCAGCGACGCCGCGCGCGGCGGGGCCACTGCGGCGAATCAATCGAAGCGGCATGGGTGATAACACAGCTCTGCCGGGCGCGGCACTCACCCGAGGTGCATTGAAGCACGTACCGAGGCGCGGCGACACGGGGCGAACACCCGAAAACGCGATCGGCGATACCGTTGCACTTGCAACGACCATCCTACCGAGGTCCCATGAAAGCCTTCGCGCTCACCGCCCCCGACCAGCCGGCGTCCCTCACCGACCTGCCCGATCCGGAGCTCGCCCCGGACGGGGCGCTCGTCCGGATCCATGCCGCGAGCGTGAATGGATTCGACCTCTTTCAGGCGAGCGGTGGCCTCATCGCGATGATGCCGCACGAGCTGCCGACCGTCATCGGACGCGATCTGGCCGGCGTCGTCGTTGCGGTCGGAGCCGAACGCACGGACGTCGCGCCCGGCGACGAGGTGCTCGGCTTCGTGTCGAGCATGCCGCCGCTCCATCTCGGAACGTGGGCCGAGTCGGTGGCCGGCGGCGAGAAGCTCATCCTCGCCCCGAAGCCTGCGGGCCTCGACTGGGTGACCTCCGCGGCGATCCCGCTCGCGGCCTCGACGGCCCTGAACGCCGTCGACGCGGTCGATCCCCGGCCCGGCGACGCCGTGCTGATCATGGGCGCGACGGGCGGAGTGGGCGCGTTCGCGATCCAGCTCGCGGTGCAGCGCGGCGCGCGCGTGATCGCGACGGCCAAGCCCGGCGAGGACGACGACTTCGTCCGAACGCTCGGCGCGGTCGAGACGATCGACTACACCCTGTCCGGCCTCGGCGACAGCGTTCGTCGCCTGACGCCGGACGGGCTGGTCGGGCTGATCGATGGGGTCAGCCGCGCCGAGGCGTTCATGCCGCTTGCCGCGCTCGTGCGAAGCGGTGGCCGCGCGGCGACCACCCTCGGTGCCGCCGATGTGGAGGCTCTCGCGGAGCGCGGCGTCACGGCGACCAACATCTTCGGCACGCCGACCCGCGAGGGACTTTCGATGCTCGCCGGGCAGGCCGCCGCCGGGACGCTCACGGTGCCCGTCCAGGCGACGTTCTCGCTGGACGACGCCGAGGCAGCGATGGCCGCCTTCACGGCCGGGACGCGGGGCAAGCTGGTCCTGACGATCAGCTGACCAGCGGGCCCTGACGGCGACCGTCCGGGCGGGCCGCGAGCGCGGTCAGGCGGTCGCGGGGACGGGCGCGGACGCAGCAACCGCGTCCCGGGCCGTGAGGACGAGCGGCCCGTCGGCGGTGACCGCCACCGTGTGCTCGACGTGGACGCCCCGCGACCGGTCGAGTGACCGGATCGTCCAGCCGTCGCGGTCGATGCCGATCTTGGGGCTACCCGCCAGGAACCAGGGTTCGATCGCGATGACAAGCCCCGGCCGCACGGCGAGGCCGCGCCCCGCGGGCCCGTCGTTCGGGACGTCCGGCGGCGCGTGCATCACCCGCCCGACCCCGTGCCCTCCGAATGCCGTGTTGACCTGGTAGCCCGCGCCCCGGATCACGCCGCCGACGGCCGCCGAGATGTCGCCCAGCCGGTTGCCTGGCCGCGCGACGGCGATGCCAGCGGCGAGCGCCCGCTCCGCGGTCTCGATCTGACGCAGGTCGGCGTCGCGTGGCGTCCCGACCGGGATCGTGATCGAGGAGTCGGCGACCCAGCCGTCGAGCTCCGCGGCGAAGTCGAGGCTGACGAGGTCGCCGTCCCGGAGCCGCCGGTCGCGGGGGAGCCCGTGGAGCACCGCGTCGTTGACCGATACGCACAGCACCTTGCCGAACGGCATCGCCCCGAACGAGGGGTGGTAGTCGATGTAGCAGCTCGTCGCGCGGTGCTCGCGGATCATCGCGTGCGCGATCCGGTCGAGCTCCAGCTCGTTGATGCCGACGCGGGTCCGCTCGGCGAGCTCCGTGAGCACCGCCGCGACGAACCGGCCGGCGGGTCGCATCGCCTCGATCTCGGCGCGGCTCCGGAGTTCGATCACGCCCTGATCGTACTCACCAAGTGCTGCTGGCGAGGTCCAACTCCTGTCCGACCCCACGCCGTAACGTCGCTTGCGTTCGTTCGACCGGGCCGCACGAGGACGACGATGGTGTGGCGATCAACATCGCGTTCGTGCGCGTGTCAGGGATGCTGCGCTCGATGCCCGATCTCAAAGCGGTCCGGCGATTCCGTGCCGGTAAGTTGGACCGAGAGCGCCCACAGGCGGCCCGCCACGGAGGTGTCGTAGGCCGCGGGTGCTGCGGCCGAGATGCCGGGGGTTCCACGCAAGTGTCCGAACCCACCGGGCTGCACGAAGGACCCACCAGGGATGTCCTGTGTCGCTGCGAAGAGCGTGGCCCGGGCACCGTGCGCAGGATCCTGCATCACGAACCGCCCGATGAAATCGATGATCGACCCGAGTACCTGGCGGTGACCGAACAGGTTCGTGCGGACCATACCCGGGTGGACGGCCATGGCACGCACGCTCGACCCGCCGGAACTGAGTCGACGTTGGAGCTCGAACGTAAAGAGCAGGTTGGCGAGCTTGCTGTCGCTGTACGCCTGACTGGTGTCGTACGGCCGCCTATGCCAGTTCAGATCGTCGAGGTCGATCCGTCCGCGTGCGTGAGCGTTCGAGGCGACCGTCACGATTCGGCCGGTGATGTGCGGCAACAACGAGTTGGTCAGGACGAAGTGACCGAGATGGTTCGTGCCGACTTGGCGCTCGAAGCCATCGGCGGTTCGCCCTTCCGGGACCAGCATGATCCCGGCGTTGTTGATGAGGATGTCGATGGGGCCCGTCCACGCGGCCGCGAAGGCTCGAATCGATGACAGGTCCTCGAGGTCTAGCGGCCGGACCTCCGTGTCGCCGGCGATCGTCGCCGCGATGCGCTCGCCCTTGGCAGGATCGCGGACGGCGAGGACGACCTTCGCGCCTGCCACTGCGAGCGCGCTGGCAGTGGCTTCGCCGATGCCGCTCGAGGCGCCGGTCACCACGACGACCCGGCCGGTCAGATCCAGAGGTGCCGTCGAGTCCTCGTTGTCGTTCGCCATGGTGCGTCTCCGTTCCTGATACCGAGGGGCGGGAAGGATGGCTCGCACCCGGCTGGCGGGTGCGAGCGTCGTGTCAGGCGCCAACGGCTGCGGGCGCGTGCTGGGCGGAAGGAGCCGCCTTGCCGTCCGGCCCGGCGATGACGTAGATGACCATCGCGATGAAGCCGAAGTTGAAGATCCCGGTCAGCACCAGCGCGACAAACCACGCCTTGCTCTCGAGCTGCCAGGTGTTCAGTACGGCGCCGATCCACGCGATGAAGCCGGCGATGACGCCGCCAGCTGCCGCGAGCCCGCCGAGGAGCGCGAGGCCGAGGAGCACCCACGCGACGGCGCCGCCCTGGATGGCCGCGATGTCGTTGCCGTCCATGACGAACACGTCGTTCGCGATGGCGAGCGCGATGGCGAGGATCGAGACGATCGCTCCAGCCCCGAAGGCGATGAGGCTACCGATGAAGAGCCGAGTCACTGTGGTCTTGAACATGGTGTCCCTTTCTTTCTGATGTGAGGTGTTGGTGTGAGCCCGGGTCAATGCGAGCTCACTGCCTACGGCCCTGACGGGCTGGATTGGTAGGCGTAGCGCGTCATGGGCCGACACATCACACGGTGATCGCGACCTTTCCCTGTGCATGCCCGAGACCGACGTGGTCCATCGCCTGCGCGGTGTCGCTCAGCGGGTATGTGCGGTCGAGGAGAGGTCGGACCTTGCCGGTCTCGATCAGATCCTTGAGCACGACAAGATCTGCGTGGTTCATCGACACGAGGAACCGGCCCAGTCGCTGGTCGCCGAAGCGGAACAGGACAGCCGCCCTCACCAGGCGCCCGGCGCTGGAGAACCATCGATTGCCGAAGTTGCCGCCGTTCGGGATGAGCATCCCGGTCGGAGTGAGCGCACGGCGAAGGTCGGTCAGGGATCGGTTGGAGACGTTGTCGAGGATGAAGTCGTACTGCTCCCCGTTCCGGGTGAAGTCCTCTGTGGTGTAGTCGATCACGTGATCCGCGCCGATCGATCGGAGCAGGTCGAGGTTCCGGGTGCTCGCCACGGCGGTGACCTCTGCGCCCAGTGCTTTCGCGATCTGGACGGCGAAGGTGCCGATGCCCCCGGAGGCGCCATTGATCAGCACCTTGTGTCCGGGTCCCACCTGGCCATGATCGCGAACCGCCTGAAGGGCGACGGTTCCGGCCATCGGCACCGTGGCCGCCTCGTCGAAGGTCAGGTTCGCCGGCTTGATCGCGAGGGTGTCTTCCGGCGCCGCCGCGAACTCGGCGTAGGAACCGCTGGACGAACCGAAGACCTCGTCCCCCGGGCGGAACCGCGTCACGCGGCTGCCGACGGCCTCGACCTGCCCCGCGACGTCCGTCCCTCGAACCGGGTTGCTGGGCTTGCGCAGCCCGTAGAGGGGCGCTGGTCGCGCGATATAGGGGAAGCCGTTCATCAGCGCCCAGTCGGCCGGGTTGACGCCTGCCGCGCGGACGCGCACCAGCACGTCGTGATCGCCGATGTCGGGCCGACCAATCTCCTTGAGCTGGAGAACCTCGGCGGAGCCGTACTTGTCCTGGACGATCGCCTGCATGTTCATCTCCTCGGTAGCGGGCAGCGCAGCCGATCGGGATGCGCTTCCTGCAAGCTACGGAGGACGTCGGACAGCTCCATCCGGACGAACACGTATGCGGTACTTAGTGACCTCGGGGGGTTCGGGTCTACGTACCCATTCGGTGTTCCCCGCGATGTCGGTGCGCCTTCTATCCAGCGACCATCCGGTCCATGGCTACCTTCTTGATCGAAATCCACATGGCAGACGCTGGAGATGGCGAGCTTGAGCGCGCCGTACGCATGCTGAACGCCGCCCAGACGCGCTTGAGCGGGTCGGGAATCGCCACGCGCGCGACCATTGCCGGTCTCAGTCGCGAGGATGGCCGGCTCGTCTGCCTGGTCGAGGCACCCAGCCTGAAAGCGGCGCGACGCCTCCTGGGCGTGGCCCTCCTACCCGGTGGGAGGATCCGCGAGATCACCCGCCTCGCGGGCACGCCCTCACTCGGAGGTCACCCAAGCGGCGATGGTGACCCTGGAGTTGACACCGAGCTTGTTGAGGATGTTGTAGACGTGCGTCTCGACCGTGCGCTCGGACAGGAATAGGCGAGTCGCGATCTCCTTGTTGCTCAGTCCCTCGGCAATGAGCTCCGCGACCTCCCGTTCACGCTTGCCGAGCGGATTGATGGTCCTGTCGGCCGTCGGGGTCGAAACTCGCGCCACCTTCTTCCCGATCGCCAGCTCCAAAGCACCTTCCCGGTCGAGGCGTGCCCCCGCCTCGAAGGCCTTGTCGTAGCGGGCTTCGCCGAGCGCAGACCTGGCCTGTTCCTGGGCCCTCTCGACGAGTGGCATCGTGAACGGGCTCAGCTGTGCGCCGATGCGAAGGCGCAGCATCTCGGACGCCCCCAGGAGCTCCGCGGCACGCTGTGCCCTGCCGGCCATCGCGGCACTGCTTGCGAGCATCTCCATCCGCAGTACCAGTCCGGGACGGTCGTCGATGACGAGGCTGGCCTGTAGCGCCTCGATCAATGCCGCCTCGGCCGCGGCATGCTCACCGAGCATCAAGGCGCCCATTCCCGCACTGGTGAGGTGCACCGGGAGGATGAAGATCTCATTGCTCCTTCGGCAGCGCCGAGCAGCGGCTAGTCCGACCTCGCGCATCCGGACAAAGTCGCCATCGAGGAAGGCGATGAATGCGTCGGACTGGGCAGCCGCGATGAAGGTCATGTCGTCGCCCAGGCGCGCCGCCAGCGCTGTGGCCTCAGCGGAGGTCGCGCGAGCTGTCGACAGGTCGCCCGCAATGACCTGCAGCGCCGCCTGGTTCGCGAGGACCCGGACAAGCAAGTCGTCGGCCTTGTGGCGGCGTGCGATCGCGCCAGCCTCCGCGGCCGCGTCCAGGCCTGCTGCATGGTCCCCCTGCACCACCGCAAGATCGATCTTTGTGAAGAGCGCCTCACCTCGGATGGCGTCGTCACCACCACGACGGGCGAGGAGGGCATCGATCCAGTGGGCACCCTCACTCACAGCGCGGCTTCGCCAGTACTGCCCGAGCCCGGCCGCCATCGCCAGACCGAGGTCCGCGCCATCAGGATCGGTGAGGCAGTGCCGCAACGCGGCGCGGATGTTGTCTGCTTCGAGGTCCAGCTCGTCGAGCCGCGCGAGCTTGGATGCTGCATCTGCACTGGCGGTGTCGACTTCCGTGAAACGGCAGAGGCTCGAATAGAAGGTGAGGTGTGCGCCCCTGGCGGCTGCCTCCTCGTCCGCCTCGCGGAGCCGCAGCAGCGCGAACTCCCGCATGGTTTCGTGGAGTCGGTAACGCGCCCTTCCGCTCGTCCCCTCGCGGATGACGAAGGAGCGCTCGACAAGAGCGGTCAGGAGGTCGAACACGTCGGCCGGCGTGCCTGTGCCGGCCTGACCCACGTTCTCGCACGCCTCGAGGCTGAACGAACCGGCGAAGACCGACAGGCGGCGCAGGACCGCTTGTTCATCCTGCCCAAGCAGATCGTGACTCCAGGCGATGGTGGCTTCGAGGGTTTGCTGGCGCGGCGATGCGGTTCGGCTGCCGCCAACGAGCAGATGGAAGCGGTCGTTCAGGCGCTCGACCACCTGATCGAGGCCGAGCGTGCGAAGTCGAACTGCTGCGAGCTCGATCGCCAGTGGGATCCCGTCGAGTCGACGCGCCAGCTCGACCACGGCGGCCCGGTTATCCGGGGTCACCTCGAAGGCCGCGCCGGCCTCTCGTGCACGTTCGACGAGCAAGGCGACGGCCTCGGACTGGGCGACGCGGTCCGGCGCCAACTGCCCCTCGTCGTCCGGTACCGAGAGCGGACCCACCTGGACGACCGTTTCCCCTGCGATCCCGAGGGGTTGCCGGCTGGTGGCGAGGATCCGCACCGACGGCGCCTCACGGAGAATCGCATCGGCGAGCACCGCACAGGCGTCGAGCAGGTGCTCGCAGTTGTCGAGAACGAGCAGCAGCCGCTTGGAGGCGACGTACTCGATCAGTCTGGACACCGGCCACCGACTCGACTCATCGCGAAGGCCGAGCGAGGTCATGACCGACTTGGTGACGAGCTCTGGATCCTGCAGGCCGGCGAGCTCCACCAGCCAGGCGCCATCCGCAATTCCGCGATTGAGATCGCCTGCCGACCGCAGGGCCAAGCGCGTTTTGCCGACGCCACCGGGACCGACGAGGGTCACCATACGCGCGCTGGTCAGGGCCGCCTTGATCTCCTGGAGCTGGTGGCGACGGCCGATGAAGCTAGTCAGCTCCGCCGGCATGTTGCCCCGGGTTGGGGTGGCGCTGCCGGTCATGGATACCCCCTACGGGTGGAGTAGCTGGTTTGCGGGCGGACCTCGCACGAACTCGGATCAGCGAGGAGGTACCGGTACGAGACCGGAGCGGACGCCGCGAACACATTGTAGGTTGGTCCGAAGACGCGACCATTGCAAGGGCATCCCCGGATGCGATCGACAACCGGCTCACACGTGCCGGGTAGCGCCTCGCTGCCGGCAGCCTATTGCCTGAGCCGGGGGATCCAGCGGGGGACGGCGGCGCATAGGCGGCGTATTCCTCGCCATAGGCCCGGCGCAGGGTCGGCTCCTCGTAGAGACGCACGAAGGTGTCGAACGCGGCGGCGATGACGACCCCGTAGAGGGCGACGCCCCAGCTGGCGAAGAGCACGGCCTGGCCGAAGATCAGGGCGGTGACCGCGACGTACATCGGATTGCGCACGAAGCGGTAGAGGCCGCTGACCACTAGGGTGCGGGTGGGCGCGACCGGGGCCGGCGTACCGAGCCCCTCCCAGGCGGAGCGGCCGAAGGCCTCGAGGACGGCGGCGAGGCCAGCGGCGATCAGGATGAGGCTCGTCCAACGGAGGGCGCCAGGCCCGTCGTCAGGCGGCAGCGGTTGCCAGTCGGTGATCAGCCAGGGGATCAGGCCGGCGACGACGCCGGGGGCTACGATCAGGAAGGCGAGACTGCCAAGCGCCGCCTCGATCCGATCCGCCGGGTCCGGCTCCGCAGATCACGCTTGGCGTGGCGATAGACCCAAACCGCCAGGACGAGCAATGCCGGCGGCCAGACCCAGTCGAGCGTGTCCAGGACGGCATCGGGCAGGAAGAGCAGAAGTGTGGCGCCAACGCCCATGAACAGGGCTGGCGCGTACGCCCACGTCTGCGGCTGATCGGTCAACCGCACTGAGAGAGCCGCCAGGAGCGCCCATCCAACGGCGAAGCCGAACAGCACCATGGCCGTGGCGAAGTTCGCGTCGACTGTGGGCCACGGGATGAAGGGGAGCAGGACGGCGGCCGCGAGGCCCACGCCCAACGAGAGCACGACGATCTTCCCGATGCCGATGCGGTTCCTTCGCGGTTCGGCGGACCGTGCCTGGTCTTCGGCCGCCCCCGTGCTGCTCATCCCAGTCCAGCTGCTCATGCGGTGGCCAGCTGTGGCTGGGCGGGTGGCTCCGGCGGGGTGTCGCGATGCAGTCGGACGCGCCGCAGGAGTTGTGCGTTGGCCGCGACGATGATCGTCGAGAGGCTCATGGCGATGGCACCAGCAGCCATCGAAATGTCGATGCCCCATGGGACGAAGATGCCCATCGCGACCGGGATCGCCACCAGGTTGTAGCCGGTCGCCCAGACCAGGTTCTGGACCATCTTGCTGTAGGTCGCCCGCGATAGTTCGATCGCGCCTACGACGTCCCGTGGGTCGCTGCGGACAAGCACGATGCCGGCCGACTCGACGGCGACGTCCGTGCCGGCTCCGATGGCGATCCCCACATCCGCCGTCGCAAGCGCCGGCGCGTCGTTCACGCCGTCCCCGACCATCGCCACCTTGCGGCCGCCCTCCTGGAACCGCATGACCGCAGCGGCCTTGTCAGCCGGGAGGACTTGCGCGGCGACCTCGTCGATGCCGAGCCGGCGCGCGACCGAGTCGGCCACGGCCTGGCTGTCGCCGGTGATCATTGCCACCCGGACACCGAGCCCATGGAGGGCGTCGATCGCCTCCTTCGACTCCGGTCGGACCTCGTCCTCGACGGCCACGATGCCGGCCACGGCGCCATCCACGACGACGTGCAGGACCGTCCGGCCCTGCTGATCCCAGTCCGCCGCCTTTGGATGCGGCGTGAGGCCCTGCTCCTGGAGGAGCCGCGGCCCGCCGACGAAGACGTCGTGGCCGTGGACCTTGGCGCGAGCGCCCCGACCGGCCAAGGCCTCGAACTCAGAGGCTGGCCGTGTCTCGACGCCCCGCTGCTTGGCACCTTGCACGATCGCCCGCGCCAGCGGGTGCTCCGAGTCGGCCTCGACCGACGCCGCGAGCCCGAGGACACGTTCGGCATCCATCGAGCCCGCCGCGACGTCAATGAGGACTGGCTCGCCCTTGGTCAAGGTCCCCGTCTTGTCGAAGATCACCGTGTCCAGGGTCCGCGCCCGCTCCAGGGCGAGGCGGTCCTTGATGAGCAGGCCGTTCCGTGCGCCGAGCGAGGTGGAGATCGCGATGACCAGCGGGATCGCCAGGCCGAGCGCGTGCGGGCAGGCGATCACCAGGACCGTCACCGTCCGTACCAGCGCGCCCTCTGGGTCGCCGAGCAACCACCAGCCGACCAAGGTGATCGCGCCGGCTGCGAGCGCGACGTAGAACAGGAGTGCTGCGGCCCGGTCCGCGAGCGCCTGGGCCCGTGACGCCGATGCCTGCGCCTGCGCGACCAGGCGCATGATCCCGGACAAGGCCGTCTGATCGCCCGTGGCGGTGACCTTCACCCGGAGCGAGCCACCCGCGGCGACGGTGCCGGCGATGACTTCGTCGCCGACCTGCTTGGGGATGGCGCGGGACTCGCCCGTGATCATCGACTCGTCCACGTCGGCCGTCCCGTCGACGATCAGCCCATCGGCCGGGACCCGCGCACCGGGTCGGACGAGCACGACATCGTCCAACTGCAACGCGCTGATCGGCACTTCCTCGGTGCCATCGGCAGCCACCCGCTCGGCGGTGTCCGGCAGCAGCGCCGCGAGGGCCGAGAGCGCGCCTTGTGCCTGCGCGATCGACCGCATCTCGAGCCAGTGCCCGAGCAACATGATCGTGATCAGGGTGGCCAGCTCCCACCAGATCTCGACCTCGAAGAAGCCGAGCGTGCCGGCCCACGAGGTCACGAAGGCGACGATGATCGCCAGCGAGATGAGGGTCATCATCCCGGGCTTGCGGTCGGCCAACTCGCCCTGGGCTCCACGGATGAAGACCAACCCGCCGTAGAAGAAGATGATCGTGCCGAGGATCGCCGGCACGTACTCGATACCCGGGATCGCCGGGATCGTGTAGCCGATCCAGCCCGCGACCTCCGCGCTCAACAGCACGGTCGGGATCGTCAGGGCAAGGCTCAGCCAGAACTTGTCGCGGAACATGGCGACCGAGTGCCCGGCATGGCGGTCATGACCCGCCGTGTGACCGTCGGAATGACCGGTAGCTCCGGGCGAAGGTTCATGGTGGCCTGTGTAATTCATCGTGGTCCAAGCTCCGATACGGCACCATGTCGATCCATCGGAGCGTGCCCGATCGCTTCAAGCGCGCTCAGGACGGCGTCCACGCCAGGGTTTACGGTGTCCGGAAACGTTTCGCTCCAAACCACCATCCCCGAGGGATCCAGGACGAACAGAGCCCGCTCGCTTCGGCCTGTACGCCGACGAGTACACGCCGAAGGCACGCGCGACCTGGCCCGCTGGCGCATCGTCGGACAGCAGCGGAAACGTGATTGACTTGTCGGCCGCGAAGGCTGCATGTGACCACGGGCTGTCGGCGGCGATCCCAACCACGGACGCCCCGAGGCGCTCGACCTCCGGGTACAACGCCGTCAACTGGACGAGCTGGTCGCTGGCTACCGGGTGCCAGTCGGCGACGTAGAAGACGAGAACGGCGGCACGGCCAAGAAGGTCGGTGAGGCCCATAGTCGAGTGCGCCCCGTCATGCAGAGTGAAGTGGGGTGCGCGTGACCCGGCTGCCAGCGGCACTTGCGGGTCAAGCATCCCCGGGGCGGTGTCATGCCCCTCGCGCTGTGCGCTCACGGCGCTTGGACCCTCCTTGTCGATTGGGCATTTGCGATCAGCGCCATGGCCTGGTCCCTTCGCTTCCCCGGCCGACCACCATCCGTGGTGAATCCGACGCCGAACGCGGTAAATCGTGCGTCGAGGCGTGGCGCCGTGAGCCTCCCCGAATGGCTAGTTTGTTGCGAGCGACGTGGCTAGTTGATTCAGCTCGACGTTCGCCCGTCAGGTCCGGTCCGGCAGAAGCCCAAGCGCTGACGCGCGCGCAACCGCCTCGGCCCGGCTCGTGACGTTCAGCCTGCTGAAGAGCGAGGCAACGTGGTACTTCACGGTGTGCTCGGTCACGAACAACGCCTCCGCGATCTCGCGATTCGACCGCCCCTGGGCGATGAGTTCGAGGACCTCGCGCTCGCGCGCGGTCAGCGGGTAGTCAGACTTGTTCTGGGCTCCGGCGACGGGATCGTCGATCGCGGTCGCCTGCTCAAGCGCATACGCGACCGTCTCCTCGAGGTTCAGCGCTCGGCCCGCCGCCCAAGCAGCCTCGCGAGCGTGCGGATCAACAGCTTCCCTAGCCGCCTCAAGCCACCGTTCGTGTCGGGCCCGGATCGGCGGAAACGCCCAGATGCCTGCGTCTTCTTCGAGTGCGTTCGCCGCGCCAGCAAGCCGAAGGGCACGCACTGGGTCTCCCTCGAGGGTCGCGAGTCCGGCGAGTCCCGGGAGTGCCATCCGGATACACAGTCGGTCGTGGTGTTCCCAGGCGAGTTCGATCGCTTCACGGTATCGGGCGCCGGCCCCTGCGACGTCACCGCGTTCGTGCGCGAGGCTCGCTAGGACGAACAAGGCGTAGGGTGGCCAAGTCGTGCTGCCCGCCTCGCGGCCTACGCGGAGCGCCTCCTCGCCGAACCGTTCGCCCGGCATCCAACTCGCCGACCAACCACGAAAGTTGCGCGAGGTGGAAGGCAAACAGCGACACGTCCTCGGACGTGCCTTGCGACCGAGCGATCGATAGTCCCTCGTCGTAGGCGGCACGAGCTGCGCGCACCTCTCCTTGCCATAGGGCCGTGTCGCCGACCCCGTGCAGCGACGCGACGAGCCCCGGCGTATTGCCCAGGCGGCGCCAGATCCCCAACGCGCGCTCGTGAAAGGCGTTGGCGGCGCCGTACTCCGCATGGTCGGTGGCGCGAAACCCGGCGGCGTTTAGCGCCTTGGCGCGAAGTGCTATGCCGTGCTCGTCGACGCCATCTCCTCCCGACCCAACGTCCTCTGTTGAGCTGAGGAGCGCGTCGAACCACTCGCGAGCATCCGGTGGATAGCCATGGAGGAACCAGTACCAGCCCAAGGCACCAGCGATCCGCATGGCGCTATCCACTGCGTCAGGGTGCCGCGTCGAGATCGTCCATCGGAGTGCTTGTCCGATGTTGTCCTCGTCTCCTTCCAGCCGACGAACAGCGTCCGCTTGCGTGGCTCCCTGCAGGGCGGCCGCCGTCGACTCGGCAAAGGAGGCGAAGTAGCGCGCATGGCGAACGCGAACGTCGTCTGTATCGCCGCTCGCGTCGAGGAGGTCGAGCGCTACCTCGCGTGCGGTCTCAAGCATCCGGAAGCGAACGTCGTCGCCTGCGCTTTGGCTGCGCTCGACAACGACCAGTGACGCATCCGCGAGCGATGCCAACGAGCTAACGGGATCTGACACGGAATCTCCGGCGACCGCCTCTGCCGCACCGACCGTCCAGCCTCCGACAAAGACTCCGAGCCGTCGAAAGAGTTCACGCTCGCCGTCATCGAGAAGGTCCAGGCTCCACTCCAAGGTCGCGCGAACTGACTGCTGCCGAGCGGGAGCGTCGCGCATGTGCGAAGCGGGTAGGGGCAGTCGGCGCGCGAGCCGATCAAGGGTCACAGCGACGCCGAGCTGCGCGGCGCGCGCGGCGACCAGCTCGATGGCGAGTGGCAGCCCGTCCAGCCGGACACACAACTCCGCGGTGGCGGCTGCCGTGTCGGCCGTCAGACGGAACTCGGGATCAAGGACGCGTGCACGATCGAGGAACAACGCGACGGCAGGCACCGTCGCCAGCGCGTCGGGCGGCGGCAGATGTCGGGTATCCGGCAGCGCGAGCGGTTGGACCGGGAAGGTTCGCTCCCAGCGAAGGCGGAGGGCCTCCCGACTCGTGACAAGAAGGGTGAGCGTCGGTGCGGCTACGAGCAGCTCGCCGACGGGGCTCGCAGCCTCAAGAACCTGCTCGAAGTTGTCGAGAACGAGCAGAACTCGTCGGCCATCGATGAAGTCGGCGACGGCTCTCAGCGGATCGCTCGTGCCCGCCCTCGGGGCCCTCAACACGCGCGCGATCGTCGGGAGAACAAGTGCTGGGTCGCGGGCAGCGGAGAGGTCAATGAATCCCACCGCGTCGAAGCCTTCGCCCGCTTGGCTGAGGTCTCGAGCGGTGGCGGTTGCGAGTCGGGTCTTTCCCACGCCTCCGGGCCCGAGTAGCGTCAGAAGCCGCACCTCGGGAGTCAGAAGCTGTTCCCGAATGATCCTCAACTCGTCGATCCGACCGAGCAATGGCGTCGGCTCCGACGGTGGCAGATCGAGCGGTTGGGCGGCCGCCATCGCCGGGTCGGCACGCTCGGTTCGGGCACGCGTGGGGACCGCCGCAATCAGCGCAGAGCGATCGGCATCCGAAAGGCTCAGGGCGTCCGCGAGCGCGCGCACCGTTTGGGGATAGGGATGCTGGCGCTCGCCCGTTTCAAGCGCGCTGATCGCCTTAGCGGTCAATGCGGAGCGCTCCGCCAACTCCTCCTGGCTCAGTCCCGCAGCTTCGCGGTGCCTGCGGAGTTGTCCCCGGAAGTCGTCGGTGCCCTCGCGCGCGCCCATCGTCGGGACATCGTACCCGCGCATCTCGTTGGTGCTTCGAAGTGTGGGGGAAGTGTGGGAGTCGCGTCGGTTGGCGGCAGGGCCGCGCTCGACAAGGCTGTTCCCCAACCGCACTCCGAGGGGTATCCAGATGTCGCCGAAGACCTTGGACTCGCGGGTTCCGTCAATAGGGAGCACCGCCATGAACGGAAGCCACGAGGGCAGCACCGACTCGAGCGACACAACCGGGGGCGTCACCGCGCTCGCCGCCAGCGAGGGGGCGCCGGTCACGAGAGCGCTGGCCCGGGGCAGTGGGCCATTCGAACTGCCTGCAGTCACCTACCGCTTGCTCGGTTCGAAGGGCTTCCGCTCCGACGAGGCCGGGAACCTGACGGCCTATCTGCAGGGCCTCACGCCGGTCAAGGGCGGCTGGGCCGTGGGCGAGATCGAACGCCTGCTATTCGTCCGCCACCTCGTCGAGCGCGGCGATCTGGGCTCGTGAGGGGCGGGATCGATCGAACAGAAACACGGATAGCCCTCGCGCGCGCCCATCGTCGGGACATCGTCCCGCGCATCTCGTTGGTGCTTCGAAGTGTGGGGGAAGTGTGGGAGTCCCGTCGGTTGGCGCCGCGACTCCGCTCAACAAGGCTGTCTCCATCCCCACTCGGAGGGGCATCCAAGTGTCGGCTCAGACGTTGGACTCGCCAGCGTCGCGGGAAATCCCGGGCGACCTCTCGACAACTTCTGAAAGGACACCGGCCATGGCCTCATCGACTCCCGATCCTCGACGCTGGTGGGCGCTGGCGATCATCGCCGTCGCCCAGTTCGTCGTGATCATGGACACCTCGATCATCGGGGTTGCCCTGCCCGAGATCCAGCGGGCCCTCCAGTTCTCGCAGCCCGACCTGTCATGGGTCTTCAACGCCTACGTCATCGCGTTCGGCGGCCTCCTCCTGCTCGGTGGCCGACTTGCCGACCTGTATGGCGCCCGTCGCGTCTTCATGGCCGGCTTCGCCATCCTTGGCGGCGCCTCGCTGATCACCGGCCTCGCGCCCTCCGACTCGGTACTCCTCGCAGGTCGCGCCCTCCAGGGCGTCGGTTCTGCGCTCATCGCTCCGGCCGCTCTCGCCATGCTCATGACCCTCTTCTCGCACGACCCCCGGGAACTGACCAAGGCCTTCGCGCTCTATGGCGCCGCAGCGCCTGCCGGCGGGACCGCCGGGGTCTTCCTTGGCGGCGTCCTGACCTCCAGCCTCGACTGGCGCTGGGTGTTCCTCGTCAACGTGCCCGTCGCGATCGTCGTGCTCGTGGCCAGCCGCGGCATCCTCCCGGCCGGCTTCCGGCGCCCAGGCAGGCTCGACATCCGCGGGGCCATGGCCATCACGGCCGCCTTGTCGCTCGCTGTCTTCGGCATCGTACGAGGCCCCATCGTCGGCTGGGCCGCGACCGAGACCATCGGCGCCCTCGTCGCCGCCGCCGCCTTCTTCGCGATCTTCGTTCGACTCCAGTCGCGTGGCCGCGAGCCCCTGATGCGGCTGGGCATCTGGCGAGCGCCGAACCTTGCCGCGGCCAACCTCAGCATGGCCCTGCTCGGCGCGGCCTGGATCCCGACCTGGTTCTTCCTCAACCTCTACCTCCAGCAGGTCCTCGGCTTCGGGGCATTCGAAGCCGGCCTCGCACTCGTCCCGATGACGCTCACGATCGTGGTCCTGATGGTGGCCGTCACCGGCCGCGTCGTCGCCCGCTTCGGCTTCAAACGGCCGGTCATCGCGGGCCTGGTGATCCTGGCCGCCGGCATCACCTGGTTGTCGCTGGCCCCCGCCGACGGCTCGTATCTCTCGACCATCCTTCCGGCGACGCTCGTCGCGGCGACCGGGATGTCGCTCGCGTACATCCCCGCGATGCTGGCCG
Source organism: uncultured Chloroflexia bacterium (assembly GCA_963721545.1). Classification (GTDB taxonomy): domain Bacteria; phylum Chloroflexota; class Limnocylindria; order Limnocylindrales; family CSP1-4; genus SPCO01. The sequence continues at coordinate 685,719 of CAVRKB010000009.1, read as the reverse complement.
CCCTCGCCGGCGCTCGGCCCGAGGAAGGCGGCCTCGCCGCCGGCATCGTCAACACGACGTACCAGGCCGGATCGGCTCTCGGGCTCGCGGTGGTCACGGCCGTCGCCACCGCCAGTGGCTTCGGCGCGGCTCCGGCTGCAGGGTTCGGCGCAGCGTTCATCGCCGCCGCAGTGGTCGCCCTCGTCGGGGCTGCCGTGGCTGCCCTTGCGCTTCGTGGACCGGCCCGTGAGCCTGCCGCCGAAGCGGCGCCGTCCGGCGCTGCCGAAGCGGCGCCGTCCGGCCAGCCCCAGTTCGCGGACTGACGTCCACCAACGCGGGTCGGATCCCCGACCAAGCGATCCATCGGACACGGAGAGGAGCGCGAATGACGGAACCGTGGGTCAAGGAGAGACCGGCGTGACGCCGGTCGCCACGAGATCCGCGGGCCATGCCCCGCGAAAGGTCGCGATCACCGTGTAGATCCCGGTGCTCATGCCGACCTCGCACGAACCCAGCGTCAACCACAAGCACGCACATCAGAAAGGGACCACCACCATGTTCAAGGCCACAGTCACCCGGCTCTTCATCGGCAGCCTCATCGCACTCGCGGCTGGCGCCACCGTCTTGATCCTCGCCATCGCGCTCGCGATCGCGAACAACGTCTTCGTCATGGACGGCAACGACATCGCGGCGATCCAGGGCGGCGCACTGGCGACGGCGCTCCTGGGCGTCGCGTTCCTCGGCGCCCTCACCGCAGCCGGCGGTGTCATCGCCGGCGTCATCGCCTGGATCGGCGCCGTGCTGAACACCTGGCAGCTCGAGAGCAAGGCCTGGTTCGTCGCGCTCGTGCTGACCGGGATCTTCAACTTCGGCTTCATCGCGATGGTGCTCTACGTCATCGCCGGGCCGGACGGCAAGGCGGCTCGAACCGCGCAGCCGGCAGGGCTTCCCGTCGGAGCCTGAGATGACGCTCGCACCCGCCAGTCGGGTGCGAGCGACCCCACGCACCCGTCATGCCGCTCGGGCGGGCGAGCCACGGGAGTGGTTCGCGCCGTCGGGGCGGGATCAACAAGAAGGGGACCGACACCATGACCTCGCTTCGCAAGACCGCATTCGTTGCGGGCCTGCTCTATCTCATCACCTACCTGGCGATCCCGACCGTCGTGCTCTACGGGCCGGCGCTCGATGACCCGAACTTCATTGCGAGCGCAGGCAACAGCACGGGCATCCTTTGGGCCGCCGTCCTCGAGCTGATCGTCGCGTTCGCCATCGTCGGGACCGGGGTTGCCCTCTTCCCCGTCCTGAAGCGGCAGAACGAAGGCGTCGCTCTCGGCTTCGTCACCGCCCGACTGTTCGAGACCGGCATCATCGTCGTCGGGATCATCAGCGTCCTGTCCATCGTGACGCTGCGCCAGGACGCGGCAGTTGCCGGTGCAGACCCCGTGTCGCTCGTCAACACCGGTCGGTCGCTCGTCGCGATCCACGACTGGACGTTCCTGATCGGGCAGACCCTCCTTCCCGGCATCAACGCCCTGCTCCTCGGATCGCTCATGTATCGGTCCGGGCTCGTGCCGCGCGTCATCCCGCTGCTGGGCCTCATCGGCGCCCCGCTGATGATCTCGTCCGCGCTGGGACAGGTCGTCGGCATCAACAGCGAGTACTCCGCCTGGTCGGCGATCGCGCTCGTGCCGATCTTCCTGTGGGAGCTGACACTCGGCCTGTGGCTGGTGTTCAAGGGCTTCAAGCCGTCGGCACCGATCATGGTCGAGGCAGCGGCCGCGGACGTGGGGCGGCTGGACCGTCTCTGCGACACGCTTCGGCGCTGAAGCCCCCATCCCCAGCCCAGCCGGAGCGGCGTGAACGCCATGACCCGCCGGCGTAGAGTGGGTGTAATCGGCCTCATTGCTCTTGGCGTCGTGGGCGCCGGTCTCGGCTATCTCATGTATCTCAATCCGGTCTCGGGCGAGGAGTCCGTTCCAGCGGGATTTGCGCGCAACACCTCGAGCTACCTCCCGATGCGCGACGGGATCCACCTGGCGGCGGACGTCTGGGTGCCGAAGGACCTGGAGGCCGACCAGAAGCTGCCAGCGATCATGATCACGACCCGCTACTGGCGCACCCACGCCATGGGACCGATCTACCGCCTCCTGGTCGGCGTCGGCGAGACGCATGTCCCGAATCTCCACATCGGCGGACCAGTGGAACGAAGCCGGCTATGCGCTGGTCTTGGTTGACGCTCGTGGCAGTGGCGCGTCGACCGGCGAGCGCCCGGTGGAATGGTCCGACGCCGAGGTGGCGGACATGGGCGAGGTCACCGAATGGATCACCTCGCAGCCATGGTCGAATGGCGCTGTCGGCGCAGTCGGAATCTCGTACAGCGGCAACACGGCCGAGCTGAGCACCATGCCGGCCCACCCGGCCCTCCGAGCGGTCGCCCCGCTGTACAGCGACTTCGACCCCCAGTTCTTCCTGACCATGCCCGGAGGCGTCTACAACCGCGCCTTCGTGGAGGCGTGGAATGACGCCAACCAGGCGCTCGACGGGAACGACATCTGCGAACTCGAGGAAGTCGACGGATTGGAATGCTGGTGGCTCAAGCTCTCGGTGCCCGGGGTGAAGCCCGTGGATGCCGACTCTGGCGGGGCGCTCCTGGGCGACGCAGTCGCCGGTCACGAGACGCTCGATCTTGCAGGTGCCCTGGAGGCCATGTCGTATCGCGACGACACGTTGCCCGATGGCACGAGCATCGGCGACATCAGCCCCTACAAGCGCCTCGAAGCCATCGAGGCCGCGAGCGTGCCGATGCTGATTCGCGTGGGTTGGCTTGATGCAGCGACCGCCGATGGAGCCCTTAGCAGGTACATGACCAGCGACATGGCGCAAGAGCTCGTGATCGGCGCGTGGAACCATGGTGGCGAGGACGACGTGGACCCCTTCCAGCCGCAGTGGACCTTCCCCGACCCGACCTTCGACCAGCAGTTCGCTGACCTGGCGGCCTTCTTCGACCGGCACCTGGGCGAGTCGAACCCGTCGGTCCCGGCCAAATCGATCCGGTACTACACGATGAACGAAGGGCGCTGGCGCACGACGGATACCTGGCCGCCGGCCGACATGAAGGCTCAGCGCTGGTATCTCGGCCCTGACCAGACGCTGACTGACGAACCGGCTCGTACGGGAGGGGCGGACGACTATGCGGTCGACACGTCCGCGTCGAGCGGGGACGCGACCCGCTGGCAGACCAACCTCACCGGGGGCGACGTGTACTACCCCGATCGCGCCGAGGAGGACACGAAGCTGCTGACATACACCAGTGGGCCTCTCAAGGACTCCCTGCGGATCACGGGGACGCCGGTTGTATCACTACAGCTTTCGTCGACGCATCCTGACGGCGCCCTGCACGTCTACCTCGAGGACGTCGCACCCGACGGGCGAGTGACCTATCTCACTGAGGGCGTCCTGCGACTGGGACACGGCATGTCGAAGGAGGCCGCCCTGCCCTACGAGCATCCCGGGCCGCCTCGGTCGTTCCTTCGCGCCGATGCCGAGCCGCTCCGCCCCGACGCGGTGTCTCGCGTCGACATGCCGCTGTACGCGACGTCGGTGCGGCTCGAGGCGGGTCATCGTGTGCGCATCGCGATCGCCGGGCACGACGCGTCCACGTTTGCCCGATACGCCGACGACGGATCGGCGGTGCTGACCGTCGCCTATTCGCCTGCGAGTCCATCGTTTCTGGAGTTGCCGATCGCTACCGAGTGACGGACAAAGCCTTCGATCGAGACCGGGTCAACTATTGGCAGCGATCCCACCGTTGCAGACCCCGACCACCTGCGAGGTGCCGCGGCGCGACGGCGCCAGCCAGATTCTCGGTCAACCAGTCCCTCGAAGGTGAGCGAGCACGGCGAGGACTCGACGATGGTCATCGGAGGCGGGCGGCAACTCGAGCTTCGAGAAGATGTTGGCGATGTGCGCCTCGACGGTCTTGCGCGCCATCGACAACCGATCGCCGATGGCCTGGTTCGACCGCCCTTCGGCCATCAACGCCAGTACCTCGCGCTCCCGCTCTGTCAGGTCGTCGAGCGGGACGCGGGCAGCGCCGACCGACGAGGACCGCGACGACCGCGGGGTCGATGACCGAACCGCCCTTGGCGATCCGCCGGATCGAGTCGGCGAAGTCGTCGAGATCCGTGACCCTGTCCTTGAGGAGGTAGCCGACACCGCCTGCCCCGTCGCTCACCAGGCGCAGTGCGAACGACGGCTCGACATGCTGCGAGAGGACGAGGATGCCAACGGCTGTTCCGTGCTCCGCGCGGATCGCCTCAGCGGCGCGCAGCCCTTCGTCGGTGTTGGTCGGCGGCATCCGGATGTCCACGATCGCCACGTCCGGAAGGTGCTCACGGGTCGCCCGCAAGAGGCCATCCGCGTCGCCGACCTGGGCGACCACCTCGAAGCCTGCGTCCACAAGGAGGCGCGCCACGCCTTCGCGAACGAGCACCGAGTCGTCGGCAAGGACGAGCCGCAGGGTCATCCGCGGTCGACCAGTGCTCGGATCGCGGCCCCGGAGATCCGCTCCTTGGGGATGAAGCCCAGTGTGTGCCCGTTGGTCAGACGCCGCCCATAGGCTCGCGCATCCCGGCTCGAGGTCAGCACCACCAACGGAGGTGGTCCATCGATCGCGAGGCTGCGGGCCACCTCGAAACCCTCGACATCGGGCAGGCCGATGTCCAGCAGCACGAAGTCGGGCCGCAGCGACCGGGCGGCTTCCAGGCCAGAAGCACCGTCGACTGCCTGGCCGATCACGATGAAGCCGTCCGCTTCCAGGAGGTCGCGTGCTTGCGTGCGGAAGCGCGGGTCGTCATCGATGATCAGGATCGTGCTCATGCGGCCCATCGTGGCATTCGAGCGGGCCGTCGCATACAGGGCTCACACGGGGGCCGGCATAGGTTGAATGGTTGGGATCTGTGCAGAGATCCGCGTTCCGCCACCGGGCGGACTGACGATCGTGATGGTCCCGTCCAGCGCCGCGAGGCGGTCGGCGAGACCTCGCAGGCCACTGCCAGAACGAGGGTCGGCGCCGCCGATGCCGTCGTCGTCGACCTCGATGCTCAAGTGATCATCGAGTCCTCGGACCCGCACGGTCGCCTTAGTCGCCTTGGCGTACTTGGTGACGTTCGCAAGAGCCTCGGAGATGACGAAGTACGCCGCGCCCTCCACCGCGGGGGAGTAGCGCTCCGAGCCGACGTCGACCGCCACCTCGACTGACGTGCGCTCCGCGAGGGACTCGACCGCTTCACCGAGGCCGCCCTCCGTGAGGATGAGGGGATGGATCCCGAGGGCCAGGTCGCGCAACTCGGACAGCGCCGCGATTGCTTCTTCTGATGCGCGGTCCAGGCTTCGTCGAACGGCCGGGTCACCACTGTCACCGAGTGCGCGTCGTGCGACCTGCAGCTCGAGACTGAGCGAGACAAGCCGCTGCTGGGCGCCGTCATGGAGGTCTCGCTCGACCCGCCTGCGCTCGCGATCCCCCGCCTCGACGATCCGTGCGCGTGAGGCGCGAACCTCCTGGAGTTGCGCTTCGACCTCGGCCGTCAGCCGGTCGTTCTCGACGGCCAGCCGCATGGCGCCCGCGACCGACGCCATCAGGCCTGGGTCCTCGAGCAGGATGGCGTCGTGGATGATCACGGCCTCCCGGACGCCGTTTCGCTCAAGCATCGTCACGGCCTGGCTAGTGCCGTCCTCGGGGAGTTCCACCGTCACGCCTGCCGCATCGACGAACCGATGCTGAGGTGCGTCCCAGTAGGCGACCTGCAGCGAGGGGTCGCCAAGGGCGTTGGCCAAGGCGTCGCGGAGCCTGGCCGGCGTTGGGGTCTCCCCCAGTTCGACCACGAGGTCCGCGACGTCCGCGCGGGCCATCCGGGACTGGAGCATCACGAACACGACCGCGATCGGGATTGCGATCTGCGCCAGGAAGATCAGGTTGTCCAACGGCTCGAGCCGGGTCCCGGACGAGAGGAAGATCCATGACGCCGACTGCAGCAGGATCGCAAGCGCGCCCACGAGGACCGGCGTCATCTGGCGCCGAACCGGGCCGCTGGATCGCAGCCAGCGCCGACCGAGCGCGATGACCAAGAGCACCGAGCCAATCGAGATCAGGTACCGCTGGATCGTATCGATCACGTGGGCGGCGCTCTCGTTGGGCGCGATGCCCAGCGCGTTTAGGCCGTTGTCGAGCACGAGGAACAGGAACCAGAGGAACTCGAGCGGAACGGTGACGAAGACGAAGATGCCGACGATCGCGAGGTCCACTCGAGAGGTGAGGCGACCGGTCGGGAACGACAACAGGAACAGCGCGAACGCGGGTGCCCATAGGTCCGTCAGCCAGAGGCCTGCGGTGTACACGACAGGAGTCGAGGCCAGGGTCAACGTCCGCCCGAGCAGCCACAGCATCCCGACGGTGATCATCAGCCGCCCCAGGCGGTTGGCTGGGCGGCGAGCCCACATGTAGGTGCCGCAGGCCACGAACGACCAGCCGACGAGGACCTGCAGCACGGTCCCGACGTCGATGGAGCCCTGCTGGGCGGCGCCGATGAGCATCCCCAAGCCGAGTGCGCCCGCAGCGATGAGGAGCACGGCGCGAACCCGGTTCACGGCTTGGGATCGCTCACGATCACTCCAGGGTCGACCACGGGATAGACGGCGCCGATCGCTGGCGGCCCGGCGACGTTCCCTCAAACCCGGCCAGGCGACCCGCGAGCGATCGAGTGCCCATCGTACGCCGCGGGCCATCCGTGCAGACCCTGCCCCCTTGCCCGAGCAAACACCGCGCGGATCGCTGGTGATGACTCCGTAGGCGGTCGCCTGTCGCCTACCTACGGTCTCGGTGAGACACGAGCCGACGGTCCATCCAAGCCGATCGCTGCTCGGAGTTCATGAGGGACCAGATGACGAACCAACCAATGACGGGCACGGAGGGGCGGACGGCCGACTATTCGAAGCGCGGGTTCGCTCTCGTGACCGGGCTCGGCCTACTGGCCATGGCGCTGCTGGCGCCGTTCGCCCAGTTCGGAGTCCTCCAGACGCTCATCGTGCCGGCCGACGCGGCGGCAACGACCTCGAACATCCTGGCTTCCGCCGGGCTCTTCCGGGCCGCCATCGCCGCCTTCCTGATCATCGCCACGCTGGACATCGTGGTCGCGTGGGGTCTATACGTCCTGCTTCGACCGACGAACGCGAGCCTCGCGCTTCTTGTCGCCTGGCTGCGCGTGGCCTATGCGGCTGTCTTCGCGTACGCGCTCGTCAACCTGCTTGACGTCGCACAACTGCTCCAGAACACGAGCGCGACGGCCCTGTCACCGGTCCAGATCCAAGCGCAGGTCGCCTCGTCGATCGCCTCGTTCAACAATGGCTGGGACTTGGCGCTCGCGATCTTCGGCTTGCATCTGGTTGGCCTCGGCGCCCTGCTGTTCAAGTCCGTCGACTTCCCGAAGGTCCTCGGAGCCCTCGTGGCCGTCGCAGGAGTCGGCTACCTGGCCGACTCGTTCGGGACGATCCTGGTTCCCGACTACGCGCTCACCATCAGCGTGTTCACGTTCATCGGTGAGGCGTTGCTGATCGTCTGGCTCTTCAAACTTGCCATCAACGGATCACGCCGTTTTGATAGCCCTCGAGTCGTCGGATCGCCGGTTCTGGCATCCGAGGCGGTCGCGTCATGACGTCGCTGGACAGCGGTCACTTCGTCAGCCGTGTTCGTGGAGGCCTGGCCATGAACGTCCCCCAGCACAGCACGAGCACCCGATCCCCCGTGCTCGCCATCCTCGCCTCACTCGTCGCAGGCGCCGTCCTTGCCGTCGCCCTGCTCCTCGCGCCGGCGTCGGGCGCCTCGGAACCGATGATCACGGGGTCCGTGATGTTCGCCTTCGGACTCGGCTGGGGCCTGATGGCCCTGCTCTCGACCCGCTACAGCGCCCAGCCGCAGACCTGGATGGTGGTGCCGGCGCTGTTCCTCGGCATCATCGGGCTCGGCCTGATGGTGTTCCAGCCCGGTCCGGCCGCGATGGACCTGCTGAGTTGGATCTGGCCCCCGGCGCTCGCCGTCCTCGCCGTCTGGATGCTCATGCAGGTGCGACGGAACCTCCACGGCCGCGGCCGCTGGCTCGTCGTCCCGGTCATCGCCACCCTCCTGCCCATCGCTGTCGGCGGTGCCCTCGCGACCGTCAGTGCAGCCACTGGTCGCACCGCGGAGTCCGCATCCGGCCAGATGGTCGACGTCGGCGGCCACAGGCTCTACATCGAGTGCACGGGCTCAGGCAGTCCGACCGTCATCCTCCAGGCTGGGCTCGGCGCGTCATCCTCCTCCTGGACAGGCATCGCGCCGAAGGTCGCCGCGTCGACCACGGTCTGCGCCTACGACCGCGCGGGTCACGGACGCAGCGAGGAAGCAGCCGGGCCCCAGGATGGGATCGCACTCGCGACCGACCTCCACGCCCTGCTCGAGCGCGCCGGCGTGGCCGGGCCGTATGTCCTCGTCGCTCACTCCTCGGGTGGACCGTATGTCCGGGTCTTCGCGGCTCGCTATCCGGATCAGGTCGCGGGCATGGTCTTGCTGGATGCCCAGCCCGCAGAGGCATTCACAGCGCTTCCCGATTACCCGGGCTTCTACCAGATGTACCGGTTCGCGACCGCGCTCGCCCCGTCATTGGCCCGCGTGGGTCTCGTTGGTCTGCTGCTCGGGCTGCCCGCCGACGAATCGAGCCCGAGCGCCGCGCGCAGCGCGCGTGATGCGGTCGCGGAACTGCCGATTGCGCTCGAGCAGGCCAAGGCGTTGACGACCCTCGGAGACCGGCCCCTCATCGTCGTCACGGCGGCATCCGACCCGGATGCCGGCTGGCTCGATGCCCAGGACCGGATGACAGGCCTCTCCGCCAACAGCGCTCACCGCGTCATCGCTGCCGCGACGCACGACTCGCTCATCTCGGGCGTGGACTCCACGACATCCACGCAGGCGATCATGGACGTCATCCGATCGATCCGAGCCGGGACGCCGGTCCAGTGAACGTTCCGGGCGTCGAGTTGACCGTCGTGGCCGCGGTCGTCGCGACCGGCTTGTTCGTCGCGATGGCCGCGTTCCAGGCGACCCTGGCCGCGGGCGCGCCGGTCGGAGCGCATGTCCTTGGAGGAAGGCATTCCGGCGTCCTTCCGCCGCGGCTCCGGGCGTTCAGTGGGATCGCTGCACTCCTGCTCGTCGGGTTCGCGCTCCTCCTACTCGCACGAGCCGGGGTGGTCGGCTGGCCCCCCGGCATCGCCGGCCCTCTCATTCCGGCGTCTTGGGTCATTGCCGGCTTTCTCGTTCTCAACACCCTCGGCAACCTCGCCTCGAAGAGTCGCTTCGAGCGGACCGTCTTGGCGGTCACGACGGCCGTTTCTATGCGGATTCGTGGCTCTGAGTGAGTGAGCACGCATCCGCCGATGTCATCTCATGGAACGGCCCTTGGCCGGAGCCGCGAGACTTCGCCGGTCGACCACCCGCACCGTTGGTTCGAAGCGCGCGGCTCGGTCTGCCATCGCAGCGAGACCGAGCCGGTACGCCCGCAGGTTCGGGGAGCGTGGGACTCCTGCCGCGTCCAGGGCCTCGGCCGCAGTGATGGTCGTTCCATGGCGATCCGAGTCTTCCAGGACCGTGGCCAGCCTGTGGCGCCAGCCTGCGAGGCGCTCCTGCGCACGAATCACCGCTGTTCGCGACAGGCGCGAGTCTCCGTGGTCGAGATCGGAAAACAGCCTACCTATCACGCCGAAACGTGGTCGGGGTGGTCGGATTCGAACCGACGGTCTCGTGCTCCCAAAGCACGTGCGATAACCAGGCTTCGCTACACCCCGGGTGCTAACGCCGACAAAGCCTAGCATCGGCGCCGGAGCCGTTCTGAGCGCCAGCCGTGGGCTGTACGATGCGGCCGATGGACAGCGCCGCCACGACCGACGCGACGACTCGAACGTATGTCAGCACGCGAGAGGCCGCGTTCATCGGCGTCGCGGCGATGGTCGGCGCCGGAATCTTCTCCCTCCTCGGGACGGCGGGTGAGGTCGCTGGATCCGCCGTCTGGCTGTCGTTCGCCCTGGCCGGCGGCATCGCAGCGCTCCAGGGCTACTCGTTTGCCAAGCTCGGGTCCCGCTACCCGACCGCGGGCGGGCTGCTCGAATACGTCAACCGGGGATTCGGTGTCGGCCACGCCGCGACGATCATCGCCTGGCTGGTCTACGCCGCGAACGGCATCGTCACCGCGATGGTCGCGGTGTCGTTCGGCAGCTACGCGAGCTCGGCGTTCACCGACGGCGACCCCGGTGCGGCGAAGGCGTTTGCCGTCGCGGTGGTCGTGGTGATGACGATCCTCAACATCCTTGGATCCACGATCGTTGCCCGGGTCCAGAGCCTCGTCGTCTTCGTCGTCGTCGGGATCCTCGGTTTTTTCGCCGTCGTCACGATCCTCAACGCGGACGTCTCACGCCTCGCGCCGTCCACGTATCCGCCGGCTCGGGACATCGTCTCGAGCATCGCGCTGACGTTCTTCGCGTTTCTCGGGTTCGGCGTGGTCACGTTCACGGCAAAGGACCTGCGGGAGCCGTCCCGCCAGCTGCCGCGGGCCATCACGATCGCGATCGGCCTCGCGACGGTCGTCTACGTCGCGGTCGCGCTCGGCGTTTTCGGGACCCTGTCGGTCAGCGAAGTGATCGAGGCCGGACCGACCGCGATCGCGGTGGCGGCCACGCCGGTCCTCGGCGACGCGGGCTACTGGCTGATGAGCCTGACCGCGCTCTTCGCGACGGCCGGGGCGACCAACGCCGGGCTCTATCCGGCCGAGGGCCTCTCGGGGGAGCTCGCCTCGACCGGCCAGTTCCCGGCCCTCATGGGCCGGCGGACCGTCGCCGGCGCGTCGGTGGGCCTCCTCGTCCTCGCGATCGCGATCGTGGTCCTCGTCGTCGGCTACGACCTGTCCGCGATCGCCTCAATCGGGAGTGCGGTCGCGCTCGCGATCTTCTGCCTCGTCACGATCGGCCATCTGCGCATCCGAGCCGAGACGGGAGCGCGCCTGAGCATCCTCATCATTGCCCTCGCGACGGCCGCCATTGCCCTGATCACGTTCGTCCTTACGACCCTGATCCAGGAGCCGGCGTCCATCGCCACCCTGGTGGCGATCCTCGTGATCAGCATCGTGCTCGACCTGGCGTTCTCACGGCCGCACCCGGACGCCGTCGCCCAGTCGAACTAGCGCGCCAGTCGCTGCGATCGAGCGGAACAGTTCCGCGTTCTCGTCCGTCACAGGTCAGACGCCGGGCGGTCACTGGCAGGCAAACAATCGACCGCCCGGCGTCACCATTCCCGCGTCGGAGCCGATTCACGGCACTGGCGCTAGACTCCCAGCCGGGCATCCGCCCGATTCCCCAGAGGAGACCGACCACCGTCGTGCACGCCCGCCGCGCCCGGCCCGAAACGAGGGCGAGCGACCAGCGCCGCCTCGTCGCCGCCCTGCTGTCGGCGATCCTGCCAGGGCTCGGCCAGGCCTTCAACGGCCGCTGGAAGATGGCGGCGATCTTCGCGGTCCCGTCGCTCCTCCTGATCGGCGTCACATGGCTGCTGCTACAGCTGAACAGCACGACGTCGCTCCTCGCCCGGGCGGTCGTTCCCACCAATCTCACCGGGCTCCTGGTCCTGAACCTCGTCCTGCTCGGGTGGCGGCTGCTGGCCGTCCTCGATGCGTTCGGCGATCGGCGCTACCCCGGGCGGCCCACCCGGAACGGCTGGATCGGGCTGGCCCTGATCTTCGCCCTCGTCGCGATCCCCCACCTCGTCGCCCACGTCTATGGCACGACCGCCTCCTCGACGTTCGAGCGGGTGTTCTCCGGCATCAACGGCGAGCCGGTCGGTGGCGCCGACGACGACGCGGGATCGGACGCGGGCCCGACGCCGCTGCCGGGCGAGCGGATCAACGTCCTGCTGATGGGGATCGACTCCGGGCCGAATCGCAACCACGCCCTGACCGACTCCCTGATCGTCGTGTCGCTCGACCCGGTGGGCCGGACGGCGACGATGCTGTCGATCCCGCGCGACCTGGTCGATGTCCCGCTCGGCAACGGCGACACCTTCGCCCCGAAGGTCAACTCGCTGCTGGGCTACGCGAATCGCAACGAGGACGCATTTCCGGAGGGCGGCACGCGGGCGCTCCAGGACGCCGTCGGGGCCATGCTCGGCATCCCGATCCACTACTACGCGAAGGCCGACCTGGAGGGGTTCGTGACCATGGTCGATGCCGTCGACGGCGTCGACGTCGACGTCGCGAAGCCGCTGTCCGACCCGAACTACGGCGGCTTCGGCGTCGGGCCGGGCTGGTCGATCACGGCCGGGGAGCATCACCTCGACGGCCCGAATGCCCTCGCCTACGCGCGCGTCCGCAAGTCGGCCGGCGAGAGCGACTTCACGCGCGCAGCGCGCCAGCAGCAGGTCCTCGTCGGGATCCGCGACAGTGCGGTCGAGTCGAACCTGCTCCTCAGCCTGCCTGCCCTGCTCGACGCGGTCGGCGACTCCGTCCGGACGGACGTGCCGCCGGAGCTGCTGCCCGAGCTCGCGGCCTTCGCCGAGGAGATCGGCGGCGATCGGACGACCCGGGCGGTGATGACGTCGCCGATGGTCAAGTCGGGCGGCCGGAACCACCCCTACGGCAGCGTCGTGATCCCGGTCCCGTCGCGGATCGCGGAGATGGTCGCGGCGATCTTCCCGCCGCCCGGCACCGAGCCCGGGCCCTGGCCGCCGCCCAAGACGTCGGCCCCCTAGCGGCGCGGGGACGGGCTCGATGGCCGCGTCACGCCGCGCGTTCGTCCTGCGCCACACCGCGCTGCGGCCGGTCCCCGGTCTCCCGGGCATCTCGATCCATCTCACCGATGACGTGCTGAAGGTCTGGCACGCGCTCCAGGTCGAGACCGGCGATCCGGAGACGGCCCTGCCGTATTGGGCGCTCGCGTGGGGCGGCGGGCAGGCGCTCGCGCGGCACCTCCAGGAGCATCCCGAGGTCGTCGACGGCCGGCGGGTATACGACTTCGCATCCGGCTCGGGACTGGTTGCAATCGCGGCCGCCCAGGCCGGCGCGGTCCACGTCGAGGCGAACGACGTCGATCCTTTCGCCGGAGCGGCGATCGCCCTCAACGCACGCGCGAACCGGTCCCGGATCGACGTCTCGCTGCGGGATGCCCTCGACGATCCGCCGCCGGATGTCGACGTCGTCCTGGCGGGCGATGCCTGGTACAACGCCGAGCTCGCGGGCCGGGTGCTGCCGTGGCTGCGCCGGGTGAGCGCGGCAGGCATCGACGTCCTCGTCGGCGATCCCGGGCGGGCCTACCTCCCGACGGACGAGCTGGAGGAGGTCGCGAGATACGAGGTCCGCACGACGAGCGACCTCGAAGACCTCCGGTTCACCGACGCGCGCGTGTTCCGGCTGCGCCCCGGGCTCTAGCTCAGGTCGTCGAGCCGGCTCCCGGGCGAGTCCCAGGCCTCGAAGCGCGACGAGCAGCCGATCGAGGTCGTCGTCGACCAGGAGCAGGTCGCGATGGCGCTGCGACACGAATCCCTCGCGCGCGGCGTGGTCGAGGTGAGCGACGAGCGGACCGAAGAACCCGCCGACGTCGAGCGCACCGACCGGCTTGCCATGGAGCCCGAGCTGCGCCCACGACAGGACCTCGGCCAGCTCCTCGAGCGTGCCGAGACCGCCCGGCAGCGCCAGGAACGCGTCGGACAGCTCGGCCATGACGGCCTTCCGCTCGTGGAGCGTCGTGACGATCCGGAGCTCCGTGACGCCGCGATGGGCCAGCTCCCGATCGACGAGGCCCGACGGGATCACGCCGGTCACGCGACCGCCGGCCGCCAGCGCCGCGTCGGCGACCGCGCCCATCAACCCGAGCCGGCCGCCGCCGTAGACGAGCTCGATCCCGCGTCGTGCCAGCTCCGTCCCGACCGCGCGCCGCGGCATCCGCGTAGCGCGGATCGTTGCCGGGGCTCGCCCCGCAGAAGACGCAGATGCTGCGAAGCCTGGCCCACGCTCAGAACCCGTGCCGTCGCAGGATCGGCGACATCCGCCGGGCGGCCGCGGCGCGATGGGAGATCGCGTTCTTCTCGCCGGCCGTCCACTGCCCGAGCGTCCGCCCGCCGGGCGGCTCCGATTCGTGGCTCGAAGATGGGGTCGTAGCCGAAGCCGCCGCTGCCGCGCGGCGCGGTCGCGATCCGGCCGCGGCACGTGCCCCGGACGGCGATCACCGGCAGCCCGCCGCGCGGGCCGGCCGTCGCTCGGGAGCGCAAGGGCGAGGACGCAGACGTAGCGGGCGCCGCGCCGCTCCGGCGGCAGCCCGTCGAGCGCGGCCAGCAGCTTCGCGTTGTTCTCGGCGTCGGTCGCGTGCTCGCCGGCGTAGCGCCGCGTCCGGACGCCCGGCCCGCCGTCGAGCGCGTCGACCTCGAGCCCGGAGTCGTCGGCGAGGGTCGGCAGGCCGGTCGCACGGGCAGCGGCCCGCGCCTTCAGGCGCGCATTCGCCTCGAACGTCGCGCCGGTCTCGTCGACGTCGCCCTCGACGCCGAGGTCGTCGAGCGTGACGAGCTCCGCCCCGGTCGACGTCGAGCAGGAGCTCGCGCAGCTCGCGCGAGCTTGTGGACGGAGCGGCTGGCGACGACCAGCTATCGGTCGCCGCGCCGGCGGCCACGGTCAGCGCCGCACCGTCGCGAGGATCTCGGCCTGGGCGGCGAACAGGCGCTCGAGCCCGGCCGACGCGAGGTCCATCAGCCCGTCCATCGCCGGCCCGGTCGAACGGCTTGCCCTCGGCCGTGCCCTGGACCTCGACGAACGTGCCGGCATCGGTGCCGACGACGTTGAAGTCGACGTCGGCCCGGGAGTCCTCGCTGTAGTCGAGATCGAGCAGCGCTGCGCCATCGACGATGCCGACGCTGATGGCCGCGATCTTCGCGCCACGAGATGGCGCTCCAGGCCGTACGTGATCAGCGCCGCCGCCAGGGCGACGTAGCCGCCGGTGATCGAGGCGGTGCGCGTGCCGCCATCGGCCTGGAGGACGTCGCAGTCGATCGTGATCGTCCGCTCGCCGAGCCGGGTCAGGTCGACCGCGTCGCGCAGGGATCGGCCGATCAGCCGCTGGATCTCGTGGGTCCGCCCGCCGAGCTTGCCCTTGACCGACTCGCGGTCGGTCCGCTCGGCCGTCGCGCGCGGCAGCATCGAGTACTCGGCGGTCACCCAGCCCGTGCCCTTGCCGCGGAGGTGGGGCGGGACGCGGTCGTCGATCGTCGCGGCGCACAGGACCTGGGTGTCGCCGACGCGGATCAGGCAGGAGCCCTCGGCCCACTTCTGGACGCCGAGCTCGAAGCTCACCGGGCGGAGCTGGTTCGGGGTGCGACCGTCGGCACGGAGGGTCGGGCGGTTGCCGATCGTCATCGGCTGGTCTCCTTCTCTTCGGCGCGCCTTCTTCGGCTTGGCGTGTCCCAGAGGACTCGAGCGCGTCGAAGACAGGTCGCGCAGGGCGACGCCGCGCTCGGCCGCGAGGCGCTCGACGGTCGCGAAGCGTCGACGGAACTTGTCGTTCGCGGCCCGCAGCGCGGCCTCGGCCTCGATGCCCGAGCTTGCGGCCGACGTTGACGAGGACGAACAGCAGGTCGCCGTACTCCTCGGCCTCGCTCGGCGTCCGTCGGCGCCTCGGCGCAGCTCGCGGGCCTCCTCGGCCACCTTGTCGATGACGCCCTCGAGGTCCGGCCAGTCGTAGCCGATGTTGGCGGCGCGCTCCTGCATCTCCTGGCTGGCCGCGAGGGCCGGCAGGATCGGCTGACGCCGTCGAGGGCGCCCTTCGGCTTCGCGGCCGTGGCGCCGTCGGCGTCGCCGGCTTCCGCGGCGGCCGCCGGCCCGCTCGTCGGCCTTGATCCGCTCCCACTGGCGGTTGACGTCGCTCGCGGTCCGCGCCTCGGCGTCGCCGAAGACGTGGGGATGGCGCCGGACGATCTTCGTCGCGATCGCGGCGTTGACGTCGGTCAGGTCGAAGACGCCCTCCTCGGCCGCGAGCTGGGCGTGGAGGACGACCTGGAGCAGCAGGTCGCCGAGCTCCTCGGCAAGGGCCGGCGTGGCCGACCCGCCGAGCGCGTCGTAGACCTCGTACGCCTCCTCGAGGAGGTGGTTGCGGAGCGACTCGTGGGTCTGCTCGCGGTCCCACGGGCAGCCGTCGGGGCGGCGCAGCCGGTCGGAGATCCAGGGCATCGCCCAGGGGCTGGCGAATGCGAGACTCGGGGGCAACCGGCGAAAGGTAGAGCGGCGTCGCGAGATCGCCCGCGGTCAGTGCCGCGACCGTCGTCGCCGTCGGCGGCACCGAAGCGGCCGACCGCGTGGTCGCGCCGGGTAGAGGCGCGCGAGCAGCGCCAGCGGGTCACGTCCGGACGGGCCGTGCCGGCCCGGCAACGGCTCCGGCGTCGGGAGCCTCGACCGCGCTCTCGGCTCGGAGGATCGCCAGCGGGACCACGAGCGCCGGGCGCGACGGCTCGAGCGGAGTGGCGATCAGGCGCTCGGCGGCGACGACCTGGAGGCCGGCGGCGAGGTCGAGGCCCCACCGCAACCGTGCCTCCGCGACGAGCGCGTCGAGCATCGCCGGCGGCTAGCTCGAGCTGGAGGTCGTCGAGAAGCTCGCGGGTGACCGTCACGTCGCTCTTCTTCTCGCCGTACCAGTTCTGGAAGGCGCGGGCGTCGATCGTGGCGGCCTGCTCCTCGTCCGGCGTCTGCGTCCGCTCCTCGAGGACCTTGTACAGGAACAGGCCCGCGTCCGGAACGTCGATGATCGGGGACATCTCGCCGACCGGGGTCTCGAAGATCGCCCGGCGCAGTCGCTCGTCGATCAGGCCCTGGGCGACCCAGCCCTTGTCGCCGCCCACGCCGGCCTCATTGCCCTCGGACCAGTCCCGGGCGATGTCGCCGAAGTCCTCGCCGCCGGCGATCCGGTTCGCGGAGGGTCTCCATCACGGCGCTGTCGGGCGGGCGATTCATGACCTGGACGACGTGCCAGCCGAACTCGGTCTTGAAGGGCGCGAGGATCTCGCCGTCCTTGAGGCCCGTCTTGAGGACCGCGTCCTTGAACCCCTGGACGAAGCTGCTGGCGCTGTCGACGTACGGCAGCTTGCCGCCGGTGCCGGTCTCGCCGATCGCCGACGCCTCGTCGCTCTCCTCGCGAGCCGTCGCGTCGAACTTGCGTGGGGTCCTCCTTGAGCTTCTCGAACGCGGCTTCGGCCGCGAGCTGCGCCTCCGACCAGGCCGGATCGTCCGCGGGCAGCGTCTGGGCCGCGTCCGGGTCGTCGTTCGGGGAGTACAGGATGTGCCGAACCTTGACGGCGTCGGCGCCCGGCGCCGGGCTGGTCTCCTGGATCGCGATCTCCTGGACGTCGCGCTGCTTGTCGCTCGCCATTGCATCCGCGATCGCCTTGTCCTCGAGGGCCTGGCGGAGGACCTCGGCGCTCGACGGCCTTGCGATAGGCCTCTTCGCTCAAGCCGCCGTCCGTGAGCTTGGTCATCCAGGCCTGGTCGACGGTTGCGTCCGCGATCTCGGTCACGCTTGCCGATGAGATAACGAACCGTCCTCGCCCTCGATGACGGCCGGTCGGCGTGTTCGGCTCGGCGGCGAACACGGCCTCGAGCCACTTCGGGTCCTCGGCCGCCTCCTCGGTGATCCAGCCGAGATCGCCGCCGCCGGCCGCGGAGGCGTCGGTCGAGACGGACTTTGCGACGTCCTCCCACTTCTTGCCGCCGGTCGTCACGTCGGCGAGCGCCTGGTCGGCCATCTCCTTCGCGGCGGCCTTCTGGGCGGCGGTCGGCTCGTCCTTGCGCCTCGTCGACCTCGGGGTCGACCGCGATGATCCAGGCGTGGCGCTCCTCGGGCGTGGTCGACTCCTCGACGATCTTGGCGTCGATCTGCTCCGGGGTCACGGTGATGCCCTGCGCTCGCCGCGAGGTCAGCCTGGATCTTGCCGTCGATCAGCCGTTCGAGCGACGAGCGGCGCGAGATTCTCGCGTCGAGGCCTGCTGGCTGAGCGACTGCGATGCCTGCTGGCCCTCGGCGCTCGTCATCCGGCCGGCCTGGACGGCGGCCTGGATGCGCGCCTCGCTGCTGCTGGAGCCGCCAGACCTCGATCTGGGCCTGCTCCGTGAAGTCGTCGCGAGTGATCGTCTGGCCGCCGACGGTCGCCGCGGCGGAGAGGTGGTCACGGTAGTAGCTCACGGCCGCGACGCCGACGAGGATGACGATGGCGATCACGACCGCCAGGCCGAAGCCGATGTTGAGGTAGAGGTTCCGCCGGCTCTGGCTGTCCCGCGAGTGACGCTGGGGACGGTTGGCGACGGGTTTGGCTCGGAAGGTCATGGGGTGATGCGGTCCTGTTGGATGGGTGGATCGACCATGGTCGGACGGGTCGCGTATCGTACCGTACCCGGCGCGGAAGGCCCGCTGGCTCGGCTGGTCGTCGCGCGGGTCATCCCGTGCGCGTGTCGCGCGCGAGCGCGTCGACGAGCGCGACGTAGCGCTCCGCCTCGCGCTCCCAGGCATGGTCCACGACGATCGTCGCCGTCCGTTCGACGGCCGCCTCCCGTGCCAGCGGATCGTCGACGATCGCGAGGATCGCCCGCGCCAGGTCGGCTGCATCGCCGGGTTCGTAGGTCGCCACCGTGCCCGTCGGGAACGTCTGCTCGACCATCGGCAGGCGCGATGCCACGACCGGCTTGCCCATCGCCGCGTATTCGAAGACCTTCGTCGAGAGGCTCACGTCGGTGAAGGGGTCGCGACGGGTCGGGGCGATGCCGATGTCGGCACGGGCGACGGCCGCCGGGACGTCCTCGATCGGGATCCGGCCGTGGAACGTGACCGCGTCGTGCGAGCCCGAGCGATCGGGCACGCTCGACGAGCGGGTTCTGGCGCATCGCCGCGGCCGTAGACGTCGAACGCCGACGCGCAGGTCCGGCCGCGCTGCGCGCAGCTCCGCGACTGCGTCGACGGCGACGTCGACCTCGTAGGTCGGCGTCAGGGCGCCGGCATAGACGAGGCGGACCGTCCCGTCCTCGGCGAAGGGCCGCCGGCTGAAGCGCGGACGCGTCGAACCGGGCGAGCGAGGGGCTGTTCGCGACCACGCTGACCTTGGCCGGCGCGACCCCGAGGTCTCGACGAGCCGGTCGCGCATCGCCTCGTTGACGGTGACCGCCGCGCCGGCAAGCCCGATCGAGACCCGCTCCGTCAGTCGGAGGACCGCGTGGGCCACCGGGTTCGACGCGCGCGGGAAGCGCGATCCGGAAGAACTCCGGCATCGCCTCGTGGAGGTCGAGGAGGAGCGGGACGCCGACCAGCCGGAGCGGCAGCGCCGCGAACGCGAGGAAGTCCGGCGGGGTGTGGACCTGGACGAGCGCGTAGCGGCGGCGGCGGTGGGCGCGGGTGAGGGCCCACGACGCGCGGGCGAGGAACGCGAGGTACTCGGCGAGGTAGGTGAGCAGGCCCGCGCCCTGGTGGCGCCGGACGTCGAGGCGATGGACGGTCACGCCGGCGAGCTCGCCGGTCGCGGCGTCGCCGTCGCGCCGGAGCCCGAAGACGTCGACCGGACGGCCCGCGGCGACGAGCGATTCCGCCTCGCGCCGGACGCGCGGGTCCTCGTCGTAGTAGGCGTGGACGAGCATCGCGACGGGCCGGCGTTCCCCGTGTACGCGCCTCGCGCCCGTCCGCGTCTGCTCGCGCCTTCGGCCCGGGTCGCGGGCGTTCGTGCTCAGCCGCCGCTCCAGCCGGCGCCCGAGGCGGAGCACCTGCCGCGGCCGCACCTGGCGGCCGTGCGAGCTGTTGACGGTGTCGACGACGAGGCTCGTCCGCCCGTAGACCGCGTCGAAGTCGATCGCCGCGTGCGGCGTGACGACCACGACGGCATCGGCGGCGAGGACGCTCGTCGAGGCCGACGACTCGTGCGGCTCTCGCCGGCGGCGTCGCGGAACGTCGGGACGTGCGGATCGTGGTAGGCGACGTTCGCGCCGCGCGCCGCGAGGCCGCTGATCACCTCGGCCGCCGGCGAGTTGCGGGCGTCGCGGACGTTCGGCTTGAAGGCGACGCCGATGACGCCGACGCGCGCGCCGCGGAGGGCCTTGCCGCGCTCGTTGAGCGCCTCGGCGACGAGGTCGACGACGTGGCGCGGCATCGCGAGGTTGATGTCGCCGGCGAGCTCGACGAAGCGGTCGACGAAGTCGAACTCGCGCGCCCGCCACGCGAGGTAGTACGGATCGACCGGGATGCAGTGGCCGCCGACGCCGGGTCCCGGCGTGAAGCGCATGAAGCCGAACGGCTTCGTCGCCGCGGCGTCGATCACCTCCCAGACGTCGAGGCCCATCCGCTCGCACAGCAGCGCGAGCTGGTTGACGAGCGCGATGTTGACGTTGCGGAAGACGTTCTCGAGGAGCTTCGCCAGCTCCGCGGCGTCGGGCGAGGAGAGCTCGAGGACGTTGTCGTTGATCGTGCCGAGGAGCGCAGCGGCGCGGCGCGGTCGCGGCCGGGGTCGTCGCGCCGACGAGCCGCGGGACGTCCTTCGACGGCGCTGGCCGGGTCGCCCGGGTTGACCCGCTCCGGGGCGAAGGCGAGGTCGAAGTCGTGGCCGGCCCGCAGGCCGGATCGCTCCAGCTCCTCGCGGAACGGCCCGCTCGTCGTCCCCGGGAACGTCGTCGACTGGAGGACGACGAGCTGGCCGGCCCGGAGGTGCTCGCGGATCAGCGCCGCGGCCGACAGGACCGGCCCGAGATCGGGCTCCTTCGAGCGGCGTGATCGGCGTCGGGACGCAGACGAAGATGACGTCGGCGTCGGCGAGGCTGCGCATGCGCCGGGCTCGACGACGCTGAGGCCGCCGTCGAGCGCGGCCGCGAGGCGCTCGTTCGAGATGTCGTCGATCGGCGAGCGGCCGGCGGCGAGCTCCGCGACGCGCGGGCCGTTGGCGTCGATGCCCTCGACCTCGAGGCCGGCCTCGACGAACGCGATCGCGAGCGGCAGGCCGACGTAGCCGAGGCCGATGATCGCGACCCGGCGGTCCGGTCGGTCGCGGCGCGCGCGCGCGGGCGGTGGGTGCTGCGGTTTCGGTCACGGTTCCTCCGTTGGTTTCGGCTCGAAGGCTAGCCGATGCGGGCGAGGAGCTGGTCGGCAAGCCGCTCCCCGATCACCCGCCAGTCGTAGTCCCGCTCCGCCACGGCTCGCGCGTTGGCGCCCATCGCCCGCGCCCGCTCCGGGTCCTCGAGCAGTTCCGTCAGCACGCGCCGCGATCGCCTCCGCGTCGTCGCCGTCCGCGACCATGCCCGGCGTCGCCGATCGCGGACGATCGCTCGCGGTCTCGGGGCGTGGCGTCGTCACGACCGGCCGGCCCGCGGCGAGGCAGTCGAAGAGCTTCACCGGCGCCACCGAGTCCCAGTAGGCGTGGGCCGGCGTCGGGATCGCAGATGACGGTCGCGCGACCGAGCTGCCGCCCCGAGCTCCGCGTACGGCGTCTGGCCGATCTCGATCCACGGCTCGCCCGCAACCGAGGCGCGCGAGGGCCTCGAGATACGCCTGGCTGTCGTCGCCGGTCGCGGCCAGCCAGAGGTGGAGCCTCGTATCCGCGACGCGGCGGCGAGGCGAGCCGGCCGCCTCGATCGACTCCTCGATGCCCGCGGCGCGGCGCCGCCCCCGAGATGAACGCGACCGCCGGGGACGTCCGGCCAGGGCGCGGGGCGGACGGTCGCGGTGTCGCTGCCGTTCGAGGCGACGACGACCTTCGGCCGGGTCGAGGCCGTCGAGCTCCGCGAAGGCCGCCGGACGGGGCCACGAGCACAGCGGAACGCCTCCCGATTGCGCGCTGCCGGGCTCGGATCGCGTCGGCCTGGTCGGGCGGCGTCTCGATCCCGAGGCGTCGTTCTGGAGGAGCGCGTCGTCGTGGATGTCGACGACGGCGGCCTCGCCGAGCCGGCCGACGGCGGCGAGCTGCTTGTCGACAGCAGCTCGGTCGACGGCGACCATCGGCCGGCCACGCCAGACCTGCCAGCGCGGCCCGCGGAGCTCCCGCATGGCCGCGCTAGAGCGGGTCGACCCGCCGATCCTCGAGGACCCGGCCGCCGGTCGCGAACGCGAGCCCGTCGAAGAGGTAGTGGCGCCGGAGGTCGCCGCCCCAGCGGCGCCGGTCACCCTCGCGCAGGATCAGCCACGGCCGGCTCACGCGGCGAGAGGACTGGATCATGGCATCCCGGGGATGGTATCGGCCGATGCGGCGCGCAGGCGTCAGGCGAGGCGCCTCAGCACGGAGCGAAGGTCGCCGCAGGGCGGTCGAGGGCAAGGCGCCGGCGAGCACCGGAGCGAGCAGGCTCAAACGCCTGTGAGCGAGGAGCGCAGGCGGCAACGCCGCCATCGGCCGCCATGCGGCGACCGGCACGTGCTACGCTCCCGGCGCGCATGGCAACCACCGCTGAGGCCCGGACGTTCCGGGCTGCGCGCAGGCCGGGTGCGATGGAGCTGATCACGAGCGGGTTTCCGGGAGATCTGGTCCCACCGGCGGCTCACCCGCTACCTCGTCCGCGCAGACCTCAAGAAGCACGGCTCCGACACCCTCCTCGGCAACGTCTGGTGGATCCTCGACCCGCTCCTCCAGATGGCCGTCTACGTCGTCCTCGTCTCGGTCATCTTCCAGACGTCAAGACCGACGACTACCCGCTGTTCGTCTTCGCCGCGATCCTGCCGTGGAAGTGGTTCTCGTCGGCGGTGAACGACGGGATCGTCGTCGGTGACCTCGCGCGAGCGGATCATCAAGCAGGTCAAGTTCCCCAAGATCGTCCTGCCGGTCGTCGGCGACGTCGGGCGGCATCGTCAGCTTCGTGTTCGGGCTGATCCCGCTGGTCGCCCTGATGCTGCTCTTCTACTCCGGATCGGATCAGCCCGTTCCTCGTGCTCATCCCGGTGATCGCCGCCGTCCAGTTCGTGTTCAGCCTCGCCTGCGCCGTGCTCCGTCGCCGGCGATCAACGTCTTCTTCCGGGACATCGCCAACGTCGCCCGCCACGCGCCTGCGGCTGTGGTTCTACCTGTCGCCGGCGCTCTACTCGTACGAATCCGGTCGCGGGCCGGCTCGACGGCCTGGGTCGGCGTGATCCAGCTGCTCAACCCGTGGACGCCGCTGTTCGAGTCGTACCGCGACGTCATCTACAACGGGACGATGCCGGACTGGCTCGGGCTCTTCGCCCTGCTCATCGCGCTCGGTCGTCTTCCTCGCTGCTCGCGACGCTCTTCTTCAAGCGGGTCGAGCCCGTCGTTCGCGAAGGTCCTGTGAGCGAGCTCGCCAGACCGGCGCGCCGACGCCGGACTACGCGATCGACGTCACCGGCCTCGGCGTCCGCTACAACCTCCGCCTGACCCGCCAGACGACCGTCCGCAGCTCGTTCAAGAACCTCCTGAAGCGGCGCGAGGGCCCGACCCACTTCTGGGCGCTCCGCGACGTCTCGTTCCGGCGTCGTCCACGGCGAGAGCCTCGCCGTCATCGGCCCGAACGGCGCCGGCAAGAGCACGCTGCTCCAGGTCCTCGCCGGGATCATCCAGCCGAACGAGGGCGCGGTCGACGTCGTCGGCCACGTCTCGAGCCTGCTGACGCTCGGCGCGGGCTTCGACGCCGACCTGTCGGGCCGCGACAACATCCGGCTCGCCGGCGCGTTCCTCGGCATCCCGCATCGGGACATGGAGGAGCGACTGCCCGGGCATCGTCGACTTCGCCGACATCGGCGAGTTCATCGACGCCCCGATCAAGACGTACTCGTCGGGCATGCGGGCGCGGCTCGGCTTCTCGATCGCGACGGCGGTCGATCCCGGACGTCCTGATCATCGACGAGGTCCTCTCGACCGGCGACGCGGTCTTCCGGGCGAAGAGCAAGCAGCGGATCATCGAGCTGACGAAGGCCGCGAAGGGCATCGTCCTCGTCACCCACGACATGTCCTGGGTCACCGAGTTCTGCAACCGGGCGCTGCTGCTCGACCACGGCCACGTGATCATGGAAGGCCCGCCGGCCGAGGTCGTGAAGCTCCACCAGGAGCGCTCCGAGCAGGCCCGGATCGAGCGCGAGGCGGAGCTCGCCCGCAGGATCGCGGCGGTCGAGGGGACGCAGCCGAAGCCGGCCGGCTGAGCGGCGGGTCGGCCGACCGACGGCGACCTCGACGCGGCGGCGTCCCGATCGACGTCCTCGTCGTCGCGAGCTGGTTCCCCGGATACGACGACTCGGCGGCGGGTCGGTTCGTCGCCGACCAGGCCGAAGCGCTGCTCGCGACCGGCGCCGTCGCGACCGTTCGTCATCACGTTCGACGGCATCCGGCTGAGCGGCGGCGGCACGTCGCGGGGCCAGCAGGAGGCGGCGGTCGTGCCCGCGACGCGATCGCGGCGGCTCGCGACGGCGCGACCCGCTGTTCGTCGCACCGGCATGGGGCGTCGATCCGGCACTCCCGGTCGCCCGGCTGGCGATCGCCGACGGCCAGACGCCGACCGCCGCGGACCGTCCATGCCGCGGTCCACCGCGAGGGCGTGCTCTCGCGAGCCGTCGCGGAGCGGCTCGACGGCAGCGCGGCGCCGGACGGGGCATCGTCCACGCCCACACGCGTCTACCCGGACGGGGCCGCAGCCGCCGGCCTCGCCGAGCGACCTCGGCTGGCCGCTCCTGATCACGGAGCACAGCTCGTTCGTCGAGCGGATCGTCGCGACGCCCGGCCAGCAGGCGACGCTACGAGGCGCGCCGTCGCGAAGGCCGCCAAGGTGTTCGCCGTCAGCGAGATGCTCGCCGGCGAGCTGCGGGCCGCCTTCCCGGACGTCGCGGACCGCATCCCGGTCCTCCCGAACGCCGTCCCGGTCGACCTGTTCCGCGCCGGCGCCGCTGGACGGCGCGGGTGCCGGACGAGCTGCTGTTCGTCGGGCTACCGCAAGGCGTCGAAGGGGATCGAGAACCTGCTCCGCGCGCGTCGCCGTGGCGCCGGGCCGCGCGGCCGGCGATCACGCTGCGGCTCCTCGGTCGCTCGCCGGACGCGGCGACCGAGGCGAGCGTGGCTGGCGCTCGCCGCGCGAGCTCGGCCTGGCCGATGCCGTCGCCTTCGAGGAGCCGGTCGACCGGCGCGGGATCGCCGACGCGATGGCCCGGGCCAGCGCTCTTCGTCCATCCGAGCCCGCGCGAGACGTTCGGCGTCGTCGCGGTCGAGGCACTCGCGTCGGGGCTGCCGGTCGTGGCGACCGACTCCGGCGGCGTGACCGAGATCCTCGGCGCGGACGCCGATCGGCTCGGCGCGATCGTCCCGATCGACGACCCGGAGGCACTGGGCCGGGCCATCGTCGCGACGCTCGAACGGCGGGCGGCCTTCGACCCGGCCGAGCTGCGGGCGTCGGTCGAGCGGCGGTTCGGCTCGGCGTTCGTCGCGGAGCGGCTGCTGGTCGAGTACCGCGAGCTGGTCGGGGCGGCCGCGCCGCGCGGCTCGCTTCCTGCGCCCGGTGCGCCCGTCGGACCGAAGGCGCGGACTCGTCGTCGTCGCGCTGGACCGGGAGCGCGCGGCGCTGCGGCTCGGCCCGCTCCCGGACCGATCCGAAGCCGGATCACGCTGATCACGGCCCGCGAGCCGGCGGATACGCCGCCGCCGGCCGTCGGGTCGGTCCTCGAGGTCGACGTTGAACCCGCGTGGCGCCCCAAGGTCGACGCACCTGCGGCCACCCGCCGACCCGGCCTCGCCGGCCGCCTGGCACGACTCGCGACCGACCCGGTCGGGACGGTCGAGCGGCGGCTCGGGCGCGGGCCCGGGTCGGAAGGGTCGCTCGAACCGGCCGTCGCGGCCCTGCGCGAGGCTCTTGCGGCGCCGGGCGTCGCCGGCGTGCTCCCTCTCGACGGCCACGATCACCTCGTCGCCGCGAAGGCGGGAGCCACGATCGTTGCCGGCGGCAGCGTCCGGCGACTGGCCGACCTCTCGGTCTAGGCCTCCCGGCTCAGCACCTCGTCGGCGATCCGCTCGCCGACGACCGACCAGTCGAACTGCGCCTCCGCCGCCGCCCGGGCCGCGAGCGCCGATCTGCGCGGGCCCGCCGGCTGTCGGCCAGCAGGCGGCGCGAACGCCTCGGCCATCGAGTCCGCGTCGTCGCCCGGTGCGACCACGCCGATGTCGAACGCTTGATCACTGCCGCGGTCTCGCGGCGCGGCGTGACGACGATCGGCCGGCCGGCCGCCGCGGAGTCGAAGAGCTTGACCGGCAGCGCGACGTCGCGAGTACTCGCTCGCCGGCAGCGGGATCGCGAGGACCGTCGCCTGGCTGCAACGCATCGCCGAGCTGCTCGTACGGCGCCGAGCCGATCTGGACCCACGGCTCGGCCTCGACCGAGGCCCGCAGCTGGTCGATGTAGGCCTCGCCGGAGCCGCCGGTCGCGGCCAGCCACAGCTGCAGCCGGAGGTCGGGCACGGTGCTGCGGAGCCGTCGAGAGGCCTCGATCAGCATCTCGATCCCGCGACCCGGCGCGGCGCCGGAGGCCGTTGCGATCGTTGGGACGTCCGGCCACGGCCCGGACCGCACGCGCGATGTGACGGTCCCGTTGCCACCGACGATCACCCGGTCCATGTCGAGCCCGATGAACTGGGCGAACGAAGCCGTCGGAACGACGTGCCAGCGAAACAGCTCCTCGTTCCGCGCCCTCCTCGTGTTCGAGCTCCTCGATGCGTGCCTCCGACAGCTCGACGCCAATCGCCTGTGCCTGAAGCACCCCGTCGTCGTAGATCGCGACGACGGCGGGGTCGACGTGACCCGGCAGCCAGTCGAGCCAGGATGCCGGCGCCTGCTCCGAGGCCGCGAGCGGACGCTGGGCGGCCGGCGGCGGCTTGATGCCCGACGCGATCCATGGCGCGACGCAGCCGGCCACCGAGCACGGCCCGCCGGAACGCCGGCCAGCCATCTGCCACCGACGCGCCGGTCCGGGCGGCGAGCCGGGCGAAGATCTCCTGGCCGCCGGATCTCACCGCCCCATCGCCGCTGCTCGCCGGCGCGGACGACGACCCATCGCTTCGACATGGTGAAAGCGTAGCGGGCGGCGCGGCTGCGGCGCCGGGCGCTACCATCGGCTCGATGCAATTCGGGAGTTAGCGGGCGCTCGTGCTCGGCGCCCACACCGACGACGAGTTCGGCTGCGCCGGACTGATCGCGCGACTCGTCGAGGGCGGCACCGAGGTCCACTACGCCTGCTTCTCGTCCTGCGAGGAGTCCGTCCCGGAGGGCTTCGACGATCGACGTCCTCAAGCGCGAGGTCCGTCGACGCGATCGCGGTCCTGGGCATCCCCGAGGAGCGGCTCTATCTCTACGACTTCCGCGTCCGCCATTTCCCGGCGACCGGCAGGCGATCCTCGAGGACCTCGTGGCGCTCCGGCGCCGGATCGAGCCCGATCTCGTCCTGCTGCCGTCGTCGTCGGACATCCACCAGGACCACGGCGTGATCGCGGCCGAGGGCGTCCGGGCGTTCAAGCACTCCACGGTCCTCGGGTACGAGCTGCCGATGAACACGATCTCGTTCCAGCACGCCTGCTTCGTGCGCCTCGAGCAGCGCCACCTCGACATCAAGCGCCGTCACGCGGCCGCCTACGTCTCGCAGGCGAACCGCCCCTACATGCAGGCCGATTTCCTCGACGAGCCTTGCGATCGTGCGCGGCGTCCAGGCGAATGCACCCGCGGCCGAGGCGTTCGAGGTCGTCCGGATGGTGGTCCCGTGAGCGCGACGAGCGGCGAACCGCGGATCAGGCCTCCCGCATCGAGATCGCCGATGATGTCGAGTTCGGGCCGGACGTCGAGATCGAGGCCGACGAGGTCGTGATCGGCGCCGGCGCGCGGGTCGGCATGTCCGGCGACGACGACTTCCGGACGCCGCCGGGCGTCCGCATCCGGGCGCAGCGGTTCGCGCTTCGGGCCGGGCGGCGGGATCGGCCGGGCGGTCCGGATCGAGGGCGGCGACATCCCGCTGGGCGAGGGGGTCCGCATCCTGCGCCACTCGACGGTGAAGGTCCTGGACGAGCTCGGATCGGTGCGTACGGCACGGTCAACGAGTCGTGCGAGATCGGCGGCCGGCGGATCGAGATCGGCCAGGAGCTATGGATGCTCCCGACGGCGAAGATCGGCGGCGGCTCCGCCTACGAGCTGCCGTCGCGGCTCTAGATCGGGCACTACGTCCATCTGGGCGTCCAGACGCTGGTCAACACGGCCCGCCCGGTGACGATCGGTCATGAGGTGGGGCTCGGGACGCGGACGTCGATCTACACCCACGGCGCCTACCCGAGCCGGCTGCAGGGCTTTCCGGTCGCCTTCGACGGCGTCGAGATCGGCGACTTCACGTGGGTACCGGGTGCGACGATCAACCCGGGCGTGCGGATCGGGCGGAACTGCGTCGTCGGCGTGAACTCGCTCGTGACGTCGAGCCTGCCCGATGGCTGCCTCGCCGTCGGGTCGCCGGCGAAGGTCATCAAGGAGAACGCCTACCCGCGGCCATTCGGCGCGGAGCAGCGGGCACAGTTCTTCGCCTCGTTCCTCGCGCGACTACGCGGTGCTGCTCGGATCGCCGGCGACCGTCGCGACGGCCTCGACGAGGAAGCCGGTACCACGCTCCTCGACACGGCGGCCGTCGTCTTCGCCGGCCTGTCGACTGACGACGCTGGCCGGACTGCCGAGGCTCTCGCCGCGAAGCGGCGGGCTCGACGACCGACGCGCCATCGTGATCGGCGAAGGCGTCGGCGAGGTCCACGCTGCCCGACGGCTGGACGGGTCTCGACACCGCGATCAGCGACGGATCGCGCGGCGCGGCCGATCCGGCGAGCGAGCGGCTCGTCAACGAGCTGCGCCGCTACGGGATCCGGTTCTATTCGCGGCGGCGGGGCGACCGCTACGTCGACTGGGAGGTCGAGCCGCCGTCCAACGGTGGCGCACCCGGCCCGCGTCCCAGAGCGAGCGAACCAGCGACCGATAGGCTGTCGCGGCCGGCGGCCAGCCGAACCGCTCCGTCGCCAGCGCCGCGATCCGCCGCCGCCACGCGGCGCCGTCGGGCCGGTGACGCGGTCGAGCGCCGCCCGCATCGCGGCCGCCAGGTCGGCCGGGCTCGGCGAGGCCGCGACGACGCCGAGATCGTGCTCGCTGACGAGCTCGGCCATCGAGGTCGAGGCCGGCCGACGACGACGATCGGCGTCCCGGCCACGACCGCCTCCCAGAACTTGTTCGGTGTCGTCAGCCGCTGGTTCGTCGAGATCGGCGGCAGCGGGATCAGGCAGACGTCGGCCGATGCGACCCACTCGACGACCTCGTCGGCGGGCCTGGCGTTGCAGCGTCACGTGGCGGCCGGCGTATCGCGGGTCGCTTGTCGCGGGCGTGGGCAGCGACCATGCCGCGCCCGAAGCCGAGGAGCACCAGCGCGCGTCCGGAACCTGCAGAATCGCCTCGGCGGCCGCCTCCAGGCCCAGGTTCGGGCCGATCCGGCCCTGGAAGACGACGACCCGGGTCCAGGCCGGCAGGCCGGCGGCCGTCCGGAGGTGATCCGGCCGATTCGCGAGCACGGACGGGTCGAGCGGCTCCGCGATGTTCGGGACGACCGCGATCGGAGCGGCGCGGGCGCCACTTCGCGGTCAGCCGCTCGGCGAACGCCTCGTTGACGGTCACGATCCGGTCGGCGGCGGCGGCCCACGCCGGCCTCCCTGCGGGCGATCCGTCGGCGGACGCGGGGCGGCATCGCGGTGATGGCGTTCGACTCCGTGACGATGTCGACGCTGTCGTAGATCACCCGGGCCGGCCGGCCTGCGGGGCCCGTCGGGCTGGCGATCACGCGCGGCCAGCGCCGGCGGCGATCGTCAGCGATCCGCAGGCGTGGTACAGGTCGGCCGGGGCGAGGTCCCGAGCGAGCGTCGCCCACCAGCCGCGAACCGCGTGCGGCCAGAACAGCCACCGCCGGAGCGAGAGGAACGGCGACGCCAGGCGACGCGCAAGCGGCACACGCCGGCCGGGCGTCGGCGGCAGGTCGCCATCGACATCCGCTCGGGCGCTGGTCGCCGCTTCGCTCGCCCCCAGGACCTTCCACGGACCGGACGGCGCGTACCGGCGCAAGCTCGATCGGCGGCCGGCTCTCGAGGGCCGTCTCCGGCTCCCCCGCCGCGCCGGCTCGGCCCACCGCGACGACTTCGCGCTCCGGCAGGCCCGGCGCGGCGATCGCGGCGATCTCGACGGCGAAGCCCTCGGCCGCCAGTGCCCGTGCGATCCGGACGGACCGCGAGTACGGCGCGGCCGGACCGCCGACGAGCACGACCGCGCGCCGCAGTCACCACGGCTTGCCGGTAAGCCGGCCGTACTCGGCGAGCAGCACCTCCACCTGGGCCTCCCACTGAATACGGCCCCGCGGCTGCCTCGAGGGCGCGCGCGGCTCATCGCCTCACGCTCATCCGCCGAGAGCGCGAAGATCGACCGGATCGCGTCGGCGATCGCGGCCGGGTCGGTCGGGTCGCAGACGACGCCGCAGCCGGTCTCGGCGACGATCGGCGCCATCCCGGGCAGGTCCGACGCGACGACCGGAACGCCCGCCGCCATCGCCTCGAACAGCTTGTTCGGCGTCGTCAGGCGGTGGTTCAGCGTCGAGGGCTGGATCGGCATCGCCACGATGTCGGCCGATGCGACCCAGTCGAGCAGCTCGGTCGGCGGGACGGCCGGCAGGACGTGGAGCCGGCCCGCGGTTCGCGTCCTGCCGCGCGGCGGCGGCATAGCGTCGACTCCAGCGGCCCGTAGCCGAGCAGGCACAGGAGGACGTTGCCCGCGAGCTGCGGGAGGGCCTCGATCAGCTGCTCGATGCCGCGATCCGGGGCGAGACCGCCCTGGTAGAGCACGACCCGGGCGTTCGGCGACGAGCGCGAGCGCGTCGTGGAAGCGGCGCGGCCGCTCGGCCGGCGGCTCGCGACGATACGAGCAGTTCATGACGATCACCGGCAGCGGCAGATCGAACCGCCTGGCCATGACCTCGGCGTACGGGCGGTTGACGGTCATGACCCGCGTCGCCGCGTCGAGCCCAGCGCTGCTCGACCGCAGCCGAACAGCCGGCGGGCCGGACCCGGCAGCCGGGCGATGTTGCGGGCATCGACGTAGATGTCGCGGGCGTCGTAGACCACCGGGGCGCCGTCGCGACGACCGAGGTCGAGCCCGATCGGGATGCCCATGTAGGCCATCGCGTGGACGAGGTCGGCGGGCGGGGCGACGGGGCGCGTTGCGAGGCGCTGGGAGCGGACGGTCAGGGCGATCGCGGCGAGGCGCCACACGGCGGCGAACACGGCGCGGATCCTGGCGACGAGGCCTCGTCGTCGCGGCTCTGGCGCGGTCGCGACCGGAATTGCGGGCTCCGCAGCGGGCTCGGTGGCAGGTGGCACGCCTCGGACTCGTCGCGCGAGCCGGCGCGCCCATCGCGGCAGCCCCGCCTCCGCCGACACGGGCACGCGAATGACGCGATAGCCGGCCGGATGCAGCTCCTCCGTTCGGCAGGCCCGCCTCGAGCCGCGCCAGCACCGTCACGTCGTGGCCGCGCGCGGCCAGCGCGCTCGCGATCCGCCAGGCCCGCGAGTCGAACGCGCCGCTCGACGGCAGCACGAGCGTCGCGCCGCTGCGGCACCGCGGCCGGTCGCTCGTCGCTCACCCGGCCGCCTCGAGATCGCGGTACAGCTCGACGAGCCGGGCCGACTCCGTCTCCCAGTTCCAGCGCTCGACCGCGGCCGCGATGCCGCACGCAGCCCGACCGGCCCGCCGGTCCTCGGCCGGCAGGTCGAGCAGCCGCCGGATCGCGGCCGCCGATCGAGGCGGCCGACGGTCGGGTCGCACAGCTTCGCCGAGCGGCCCCTCCGGGTCCTCGGCGACGATCGACCGCATCCCCGGAAAGTCGCTCGCGACGACCGGCACGCCGGCCGCGAGCGCCTCGAACAGCTTGTTCGGCGTCGACAGCTCGTAGCTCCGGTTGTGAGGCCTGGATCGGCATGCGCATCGACGTCCGCCGACGCGACCCACGGCGACGACCTCGAGCGGCGGCGACCGGATCGAGGACGTGGAGCCGGCCGCCGAACCGCGGCTCCGCGGCGAGCGCGACGAGCTCCTCCGCGCAGCGGCCCGAAGCCGAGGAACGCGAGGTGGGCCGCCTCGAGGCCCGGCTCCAGCATCGCCTCGGCGAGCGGTCCAGGCCGCGGCCCGGCCGGAGCCCGCCCGTGTAGAGCGACGACCGGCGCATCCGGCGGGGATGCCGGCGGCCGCACGGATCCGGTCCTGACCGTCGACCGGCGCGTCGGCTGGCCGCGGCGGGCAGTTGTGGACGACGACGACCCGCCGGGCCCGAAGTCGGCGCCCGAGGTCGTCGGCGAGCGCCTCGTTGACCGTGACGAGCGCGTCCGCCTCGGCCGACCACGCCTGCTCGCGCCGCGCGAGCCAGTCGACGGCCCAGACCGGCCGCCCGGCCGTCGAGCGCCGACTCGATGTACAGCTCGTGGCTGTCGTAGACGAGCCGGCCGCCGGTTCGCTCGCCGGGCGAAGACCGCGGCCGGCAGGCCCGTCAGGTCGTGGCCGTGGTAGACGTCCGCGGGCCCGCCTCGCGAGCCGCCGCCTTCGCCCAGCCGAGCGTCCCGAACCGCCACATCGCGACCCAGTCGAGGCCGTCCATCCGCTCGCCGGGCGGGCCCGGACGTCCGACGCCGGACCATCGACCAGACGCGCGACGGGGCCCGGAGCCAGCGCCACCATCGCCGCCAGCGCGGCAGCGGGACGCGGACGATCGTGAAGCCGTCGCGCTCCTCGCGCTCGACGCCGGCGTGGTCCGTCGGGCCGGGTGGTCCCGATGATCGTGACCGTCGTGGCCGGCGTCGCGCAGCGTCGCCGCCTCCTTGAGGACCCGGGCATCGACCGTCACGTCGTTCCGGACGAACATGACGACCCTCACCCGGCGCGACTCCAGGGCCGCGCGCGATCGCGCTCGGCGGCGCCGGCCGGCGGCAGGTCCAGCGAGGCCGCGCGCGGCCGCGGCCAGGTCGGCGCGGACCCGGCCGGCGCCAGCCGGTCGAGCTCGGCGACGGCCGCGATCCCGGTCGAGGCCGACGACGACCATCGAGCCACCGGAGTCGGCGACCGCCTCGACCCACTCCGTCGTCCCGCGCAGGACGAGGCAGGCACGCCGCAGCCACGCCGCCTCGCGCTGGACGCCGCCCGAGTCGGTCAGGACGGCTGCCGCGTGCAGCTGAGCGCGAGCGACGTCGCGTAGCCGCTGCGGCTCGACGACGACGACCGGCGGCCGGAGCTCGACGCCGGCCGCCGTCGACCGCGGCCCGCGTCCCGGGATGGAGCGCGAGGACGACCGGCCGGTCCGGGCTCGCGGCGCGCCGCCAGCAGCGCCGCCCAGCGGCCGGATCGCCGTCGGCGATCCGGTTCTCGGCCCGGTGGATCGTCGCGAACAGGTAGCGCGCCGGGCGCGAGGTCGACCCCGAGCCGCGCGGCGATCGGCGCGAGCACGGCCGGATCGCGGACCGTCGGCGGCGATCCGGGCCGCGAGGTCCTGCATCACGTCGCCGACGAGGTGGACGCCCGCCGTCACGATCCCCTCGGCGCGCGAGGTTCGCGACCGCGGTCGGCGTCGGGGCGAACAGCCAGCGCGAGACGTGGTCGGTCAGGACGCGGTTCGTCTCCTCGGGCATCCGCCGGTCGAAGCTGCGCAGCCCGGCCTCGACGTGGGCGACGGGGACGCCGACCGTCACCGCCGCGAGCGCCCCGGCCAGCGTCGAGTTCGTGTCGCCGTAGACGAGCACGGCGTCCGGCCGCTCGTCGCTCGAGGATCGGCCGAGCGCCGGCAGCATCCGGCCGAGCTGCTCCGCCGCCGTCCCGCCGCCGATCCCCGAGGGAGTGGTCCGGCTGCGGCAGGCCAAGCTCGCGCGAAGAACGCCCCGGCCATCGGCTCGTCCCAGTGCTGGCCGGTGTCGACGAAGACCTCGTCGTGCCGTGCCCGGAGCGACGGCCACAGCGCCGCCGCCTTGATCAGCTGCGGCCGCGTCCCGACGACGCTGACGATTCGCACGAGGAGAGCCTAGTGCCCGACGCGGGGCGATGGGCCGGCCGGCGCCGGTCCGTGACCGCGTTCAGGACGTCGCGGCGGCGACCCGCGCCCGCCCCGGCAGGCCGATGCCGCGATACGCGACGCCGTCGGGCAGGTGCGAGGTCGCGCAGGCTGTCGCGGCCGTCGAAGACGACCGCGAGCTCCGGGAACCAGGCCGGATCGAGCGTCGCGAACAGCGGATCGGCGGTCTGGGTGACGATCGCCCGGAACGGCGCCGGCGTCGCCCCAGACCCACGGCGTCGCACAGCAGCGCGGCGGTCTCGTCGCGGACGAGCAGCGGGTCGTAGGCCGACACGACCGCGCCCTGGTGGGTCGAGCCGCTCGATCAGCGGCAGCGCCCGCGAGTAGGCCAGCTCCTTGACGCCGTGGCGGTAGGTCAGGCCGAGGACGAGGATCGGCACGCCGTCGAGCCCGCCGAGCTCCTGCTGGAGCGCCTTGATCGCCAGCCCCGACCTGGCCGTCGTTCGTCCGTCGCGACAGCGCGACCATCTCGAGCTCCGGCGCCCGCGACAGCAGGAAGTGCGGATAGACCGGGATGCAGTGCCCGCCGACGCCGAGGCCCGGCTGGTGGATGTGCGAGTACGGCTGGCTGTTCGCCGCGGCGATGACCTCGTGGATGTCGACGCCGACCCGCTCGGCGTACCGGGCGAACTCGTTGGCGAGGGCGATGTTCACGTCGCGGTAGGTCGTGTCGGCGAGCTTGCGAGAACTCGGCCGCCTCGGCGCGTCGACATCGCCACGATCTCGGCGTCGAGGACCGCGTCGTAGAAGGCCGCCGCGCGGGCCGTCGACGCCGGCGCCGATCCCGCCGACGAGCTTCGGGTAGGTCGCGAGGTTGCGGAGCGCGGCGCCGCTGTACAGCCGCTCCGGCGAGAACGCGACGAAGAAGTCCTCGTCGGCCCGGAGGCCGGTGGCCGCCTCGAGCCGCGGCGCGAACCGGCCGCGCGTGTCGCCGACCGGCAGCGTCGTCTCGAAGATCACCAGCGAGCCCGCGTGGACGCCCGGCGCGATCGAGTCGACGGCCGCGTCCATGTACCGGTAGTCGGGCTGCTGCTCGTCGTCGAGCATGACCGGGACGATCAGCACGACGACGTCCGCGTCGCGCGGCCGCCGCGGCGCCGTCCGTCGTCGCGCGGAGGCGGCCGCGCGGCGTGGGCCGTCCGCACGAGCTCGGCGAGCCCCGGCTCCTCGCCGACGTGCGACTCGGCCCGCGTTGATCGAGTCGACGACCGCCTGCTGGACGTCGACGGCCGTGACGCGCCAGCCGTGCGACGGCGAACTGGGCGGCGAGCGGCAGGCCCATCTTGCCGGCGCCGACGACCGCGACGCGACCGGCCGTGCCGGGCTCGCCGACCCACGGCGAGGCCTCGATCGCGGGCTCGTGGCCGCAGGCGTGGACGGGCAGCTCGATCGAGCCGCCGAGCAGGCTCGGGACGGACGATGGGCGGGAGACGATGGTCATGCGACAGCGAACCTCGAGGACAGCTCGGTACAGGTCGATGGCGGCTGCCGCCGGCGGCGCGGCGTCGAGCAGCGACGTGGCGACGGCGACGGCCCAGAGGCCGTCCTCGGCGTCGACGATCGGCCGGCCGCCGTCACGGACGACCGCCGAGGAACGCGTCGAGCTCGGCGGCGAGCGGCTCCGCGGAGGCGACCGGCAGCTCCGACGACCTCGCCCTCGAACGTCGGGGCGTAGCCGCCGATCAGGCGCGGGTTCGTCGTGTCGGTGGCCCGCGTGAACGTCAGCCGCTGGGTCAGGTAGTCGAGCTCGAACATCCCTTCCTCGCCGACGACGACGAGCTGGCGGCGCTTGGCCGGCGTCAGCCAGTTGACGTCGAGCATGCCGGTCGCGCCGGACGGGAAGTGGAGCAGGCCGAACAGCAGGTCCTCGTGGTCGGCGTGGATCCGCTGGGCGGTCTCGGCGTAGACCCGCGACGGCCGCTCGCCGGCGATCCACGACAGGATGTCGACGTCGTGGGTCGCGAGGTCGACGGTCACGCCGACGTCGCGGATCCGGGCCGGGAACGGGCCCGGCGCGCCGGCGAGGCGATCGCGTAGACGGCTCGACAGCCAGCCCTCGCCGATGCAGCCGGCCGAGCTCGAGCACGGCCGGGTTGAACCGCTCGACGTGGCCGACCTGGACCGGGCACGCCGTGCGTCGCGCGCCGCGGCGACGATCTGCGATGCCCTCGTCGACCGTGGCCGCGAGCGGCTTCTCGACGAGGACCGCGATGCCGCGCTCGATCGCGGCGAGCGCGAGCGGCACGTGGGCCGTCGTCGGCGCGGCGATCACGACGCGCGTCGAGCTCCGCCTCGGCGATCATCGCCAGCGGCTCGGCGAATCGCCTGGGCGCCGGACTGGCCGGCGCGCCGCTGCGAGCGCATCGGCGACCGGATCGGCGACCGCGACGAGGCTGGACGTCCGGTCGCGGCCGACGAGGATCCGGAGGTGGTTGCGGCCCATCGAGCCGAGGCCGGCGAGCCCGACCCGCAGCGGCGGTCGCCCGCCGCGGCGCCAGCTCGGTCATCGGGTCGGCGACGCCGGCGAGGCTCGGCGGCCGTGCGGTCGCCCGGGAGGTGGCGCTCGACGGCCGCCCGGAACGCCGTCGACCACCTGGTCCTGCTCCTCGTCGGTCAGGCCCGGGAACATCGGCAGGGCGAGCGTCCGCGCCGCGGCGCGCGTCCGTGACCGGCAGGTCGGCGTGGAGGCCGCGCTCCATGATGTATTCCTGCCGGTGGACCGGCATCGGGTAGTAGACGTCCGCCCCGATCCCGGCCGTCGCGCAGGTCGGCGAGGATCGCGTCGCGCGCCTCGCCGACGTCGACCGTGTACTGGTGGAAGACGTGGGTCCGGCCGTCCGGCGTGACCGGCAGGCGGACCGGCAGCTCGGCGAACGCCTCGTCGTAGCGGGCGGCGATCTGCCTGGCGGCGGGCCGTGTTGCGCTCGAGCTTGTCGAACTGGGCGAGCCCGATCGCGGCCGCGAGATCGGTCAGCCGGAAGTTGTAGCCGAGCATCTCGAACTGGTAGCGGGCCCGCATGCCCTGGTTCCGGTAGAGGCGCAGCCAGTCGGCCAGCCGGTCGTCGTTCGTCGTGACGAAGCCGCCCTCGGCGGTCGTCATGTTCTTCGTCGCGTAGAGGCTGAACGCGCCGTGGCCGAAGCTGCCGGCCGGCCGGCCGCGGAACGTCGCGCCGTGGGCCTGGCAGGCGTCCTCGACGACGGCCAGCCCGTGGCGGTCGGCGATCGCCCGGATCATGTCCATGTCGGCGACGAGCCCGAACAGGTGGACCGGGCAGATCGCCCGCGTCCGCGGCGTGATCGCGGCCTCGATCTTCTTGGCGTCGATCAGGTACGTGTCCGGCTCGATGTCGACGAAGACCGGCGTCGCGCCGGTGAACAGGATCGCGTTGGCGGTCGCGGCGAACGTGTGCGAGACCGTGATCACCTCGTCGCCCGGCTCGAGGCCGATGCCCGCGAAGATCGACATCAGCGCGACGGTCCCGTTCGCCATCGCGATCGCGTGCCTGACGCCGACGAACTCGGCCCACTCGCTCCTCGAGCTCGGCGACGCGCTTGCCCTGGGCGACCATGCCGCTGGCGAGGACCTCGGCGACGGCGCTCGATCTCCTCCGGCCCGAAGTCCGGGCGCGCGATCGGGATCATGCGGGTGCTCCTTGACGGCGGGCCGGTCGCTCCTCGAGCGTCTCGGCGTCGGGGACGTAGCGCGTAGGTCGCGGCCGCAGCTCGCACAGATGAGCTCCGTGTGCGCGGCGTAGCGGTCGGGCTCGGCCGGCGCGGGATCGCCGTTGGCGTCGACGAGCCGGCGCGCCGCAGGCGCAGACCCAGCCGATCCGGCGGGCCGGGCTGCCGGCGACGAGCGCGTAGTTGGGCACGGTCCGGGTCACGACGCGCGCCCGCCCCGACCGTCGCGAACCGTCCGACATCGACGCCGGCGACGACGATCGCGCCGGCCCCGATCGAGCAGCCGTACCGGAGGACGATCGGGCGAGACGCTCCAGTCGTCGGCGCCCGGCCAGGTCGCCGGTCGAGGTGATCGCCCGCGGATAGCGGTCGTTCGTGAGGATCGCGCCCGGACCGATGAAGACGCCGTCCTCGACGGTGACGCCGTGGTAGATGAGCGCGCCGTTCTGGATCTTGACCCGGTCGCCGATC
This sequence comes from uncultured Chloroflexia bacterium, assembly GCA_963721545.1. Classification (GTDB taxonomy): domain Bacteria; phylum Chloroflexota; class Limnocylindria; order Limnocylindrales; family CSP1-4; genus SPCO01. The sequence goes on along the minus strand of CAVRKB010000009.1, from coordinate 647,392 downwards.
GACGACGCCTTCGTCGATGAAGGCGTCGCGGCCGATGACGCACTCGGCGCCGATGCGTCGCCCCGGTCCGGACCTGCGCCCGGTGCCAGATGCTCGTCCCGGCGCCGACGCTGACGTTCGGCTCGAGGTCCGCGGTCGCGTGGACGCGCGCGGAGGGATCGATCACGGCTCGGTGGGCTCCTCTCTGCAGGTCCGGCTCGGCCGGCCGGCAGCGGTGGCGAACGGGCGGGACGGGCGGCCTCCGAGTATAGCCGAGGGGTCCGTCCGGACCGATCGGCCCGTTCCGGCCGCCGCGGCTCCGGCTGGGCTCAGCCGCGCCGCCGGAAGATGGCGGAGACGATCCCGAATGCCACGCCGAACGCGAGGGCGCCGCGCCAGTCGAGCAGCGCCCGGACGTCGCCGTCGACCCGACGAGCGAGCAGGACGAGCACGCCGGTCCGATCCGCCCGGACCTCGTTCGCGATGACCGTCCGGACGATGGCCTGCTCGAGCCGGGCCTCGCGGGCCACGACGGAGCAGACGCCGCCCTGCGTCACGCGGACCTCGTCGCCGAACGCCGCACCGATCCCGCCGATCTCGACCGAGACGCGCTCGCCGCGGGCCATGCCGATGCCGCCGCGGGAGACGGCGATATCGGTCGCCTGGGCCTGGCCGATGCCGCCACGGTCGACGTCGACGTTCGTCGCGGCCACCTCGCCGGCGCCGCCCTGGCTGATCGTGACGCGCTCGGGGATCGCGGCGTCGCCGGCCGGTTCCTGGCGGTCTCGTTGCTGTCCGGGGTGGCCCGCTTCGCCTTCCGGGCCGGCGATGCGGCCGGAGCGTCTCCTGCCGACGCTTCGGCACCGGCGCCGCTCGCTGCCCGGTCGGCCGGCTTGCGGCTGGTCGTGGCACGGGGCCGAACGACCTTGGGGCCGGGCTTCGCGCCGCCGGCGGCGCCGTTGGCCGGCGACGCCTCGGCTGCCGCTTCTCGAGCCGCGGCCTCCTCGGCATGGGCGAGATCGGCAGGCGCCGCGGCATCGGCCGCGTCCGCGGTGCGGGAGTGGCGGGATCCGACCCGTTGGCGGGTCGCTCGTGATCGGGCATGCGCGGGGCCCTCCATGGAGTCTCGCGTTCGTCTGCGGCTCGCGTGGGTGCGTCCGCGTGCGGGTCAGCCTACCGCGTCGGGCGCGGCTCGACGCTCGGGATGGCGGTGGGTTGTATCCTGCGCGCGGTCGGAACTACGCGGGACCACCGTCACCGTCTCGACCGCGGACGTTGCGCCGACCGGCGCGCGCGGCCCGTTCGCCGCTACGAGGGAACGCATCGTGGACCCCCAGGACCCAGGCCGCGCGATGAAACGCGCGCTCGTCGCGATCCTCGCGGTTGCCGCCGTCGCCGGTGGGCTCGCCGCCGGCATGCTCGCGGCGGGCGGTCGGCAACGCCGCGAGCTCGATCGTCGATCGCCGTCCGCGATCGCGCTGGCGAGCCCGTCGCCCACGCCGCGCCCGACGCCCACGCCGCGCCAACACCCACCCCGACACCCACGCCGACCCCGGTCCCGACGCCGACGCCCGTCGCCGACCCCGGTCCCGACCCCGCCGCCGGTCCCGGCACCGCTGACCGGCGTCCTCGTCCCGCCCGATGTCGCCGCTCGGCACCCGATCGCGGTCATGGTCGACGACCAGCCCGGCCCGGCCGCAGGCGGGCTTCAACGCCGCGTCGGTCGTGTGGCAGGCGCCGGCCGAGGGCGGCATCCCGCGCTACATGATGGTCTTCCAGGAGAACATCCCGGGCACCGTCGGGCCGGTCCGCAGCTCGCGCTACTACTACATCGCGTGGGCGGCCGAGTGGCGGGCGCTCTACGCCCACGCCGGCGGGTCGCCGCAGGCCCTCCAGCACGCTCCGCGCAGAAGGGCAACGGCCAGCTCGTCTACAACGCCGACGAGTTCCGCTGGGCGCGGTCGTTCTGGCGGGTCAGGACCGCAAGTTCGCGCCGCACAACCTGTACACCGACGGCGAGCACCTCCGGAAGCTCGCCAAGCAGCGTCAAGGCCAAGGACGGGGCGATGGAGCCGGCCTGGAAGTTCGCGCCCGATCCTGCCGGTCCTCTACCGGCCGCGGGGCGGCCGGATCGAGGTGTCCTACCCGTACAACCAGATCAGCTACGCTACGACTGGCCGACGAACCGCTACATGCGCTCGTCACCAGCGAGAAGAAGCAGCGCGACGCGGCCGACGGCGGGCGGGTCGGCGCCGAAGAACGTCGTGATCATGCTGATGCGGTTCGGGCCGCTCAACGACGGCTCGCACAAGCACCGCCTCGAGGCCGACGTCGTCGGCTCGGGCCCGGCCTGGATCGCGACGAACGGGACGACGATCAAGGGCACGTGGCGCAAGGACGGCCTGACCGAGCCGACCCGGTTCTTCGACGCGAACGGCGACGCGCGTCACGCTCACGATCGGCCAGACGTTCGTCCAGGTGCTGCAGACCGGCAGCAAGGTCACGCTCACGCCCGGTGCGCCGCCGCCGCCGCCGCATCCCGACCCCGGCCTGCACGCGGACCAGTCGAGGTCGAGCGCCGGCGCTCCGGTCAGTCGCCGGGTTCGCCGCGTGGCGCTCGATCGCGATCGCGTAGATCGCTCGCGCGTCTCCCGGGCGACGTCGGCCCACGTCCGTCCCTCGTTCATCGCCCGATCCCGGGCCGCCTCGACGAGGTCGCGTGGACGCGCTCGTCGACGAACGCGGTCTCCAGCGCCGACGCCAGCCGGCGCGCGTCGCGCGGCTCGACGAGGATCCCGGCCGCCCCGACGATCTCCGGCAGCGCCCCGACCGACGAGGCGACGACCGGCACGCCGCAGGCGATCGCCTCGATCGCCGGCAGGCCGGCACTGTCCGAGACGACCGGCAGCAGCGCGACTCGCGCGCCGCGGACGAGCGACGCCAGCCGGTCGTCGTCCAGCCGCGGCGCGTAGACGAGCGGCATCGCCGACGCCTTCGCGGGCGGCGGCCCGGGCCAGCGCCGCCCGGTCGTCCGGAGAAGCGCCGGCGAACAGCACCCGCGGCGGCCACGGCTCGTCGGTCGCGAGGCCGCCGGGCCGGCCCGCGTCGGCCAGCTCGCGGAGCGCGCCGAGCAGCGACCCGAGATCCTGGCGGGCGTCGTACCGGCCCGAATAGATCACGTAGCGCTCCGGCAGGCCCAGCCGGTCGCGCTCGCGGCGCGGATCACCGGCGGCCGGCTTCGTCGTCGGCGCCGTCCACGCGAACCGGGCTCGGCCGCGAGGCGGAACGCCGGACGCGGCGCGAGCGGCACGACGTGGATCCGGTCGCGCCGGATCCGGAGGAGGCGGCGGGCGCTGCGCGCACGGCGTCGGTGCCGACGATCACGGCTGCCGCGTCGCGCAGCAGGCGCGCCCGCAGCCGCTGCCCGAAGCGCGCGGCCCGGCCGCGCTGGTACGCGCCGGGCAGCTCCCACGGCGCGAGGTCGAGCAGCGTCACGACGAGGGGCAGCCCGGTCGCGAGCGGGATGGCACCGCCCGCTGCGTGGTAGACGGCACCGGCCGCGCCGCCGCGTTCGGCTCGCCAGGCCGCACCGAGGCTCGCCCCGGACAGCAGGAACGGATCGATCGTGAGCGCGCCGGAGCGGAGCAATCGCGTCGGCGGCAGCAAGCGTCGCCCGATGATCTCGAGCCCGGTCGAGACCGCTCGGTCGGGTCGTCGGCGTCGGACGCGAGCAGGAGCGCAAACGACTCGCCCTCGAGCCGGGTCGGCGTCGATACGCGCGCGAGCAGTCGCGCTCGAGGTACTGCGCGGTCAGTGGCGCGCGCTCCGGCTCCTGGAGCGGCCGGGCGTCGAGGACGACGCGAACGCCGGGCTGCGGCCCGTCCGGGCGCGCGGCACCGAGCCCCGAGTCGCCGAGTCTCGCGGCGGACGCCGCGGTCACCCGCCCTTGCCGGGCCGGAACGTCGAGCGCCGGGACGTCGAGCGCGGGCACGTCGCGGTTCGCGGACCCGCGGAGTCGGCGTCCGCCGCGGCGAGTGCCGGCGACGCCGCGATCGGCGAACCAGCGCCGGGTCCGCGACGGGTGAACCGGCCGCGCAGCTCGTCCGCACGCAGCTGGACGACGACGACGAGCGCCTCGACGACGATCCGGCGGCTCATCTTCGACTGGCCGACCCGCCGGTCGCGGAACGTGATCGGCACCTCGCGGACCGTGGCGCCGTCGCGCGACGCCCGGAACGTCATCTCGATCTGGAAGACGTAGCCGCCGGCGTGGACCCCGTCGAACGGGATCGCCGCGAGCGTCGCCGCCCGCCAGGCCTTGAAGCCGCCGGTGAGGTCGTGCGGGCTCGAGCCGCAGGACGGTTCGGGCGAAGATGCTGCCGCCGCGCGAGATGATCCGCCGGCCGAGGCCCCAGTCGACGACGCCGCCGCCGTCCGTGTAGCGCGACCCGATGACGAGGTCGGCGTCGCCGTCGACGATCGGCGCGATCAGCGTCGGCAGGACCGCCGGGTCGTGCGACCAGTCGGCGTCCATCTGGATCACGATCTCGGCGCCGCCGGCGAGGGCGACCCCGAACCCGTCGAGGTACGCCCGGCCGAGGCCCTGCTTGGCCGTCCGATGCCGGACGCGCACGCGGGCGTCGGCGCCGGCCAGCCCGTCCGCGATCGCGCCGGTGCCGTCGGGCGAGCTGTCGTCGACGACGAGCAGCGTCGCGCCGGGCAGCGCGTCGAGGATCGCGGTCGCGATCGCCGCGGAGGTTCTCGGCCTCGTTGTAGGTCGGCAGGACGACCCAGGCGCCCGTTCCCAGCGGCGCCGGAGCTGGATCGGTGCGCGCTGCGTGCGCTGCGCTTCGGGGTGCTCATGGCCGGGCCAGTGTAGCGCCGGGCCGCGCCCGGCCAATCAGCCCGATCGTCCTCGTCGGGATCAGCGGAAGTAGCCCGTGACGTCGAGGATCACGTTCGCCGACGTCCCCGATGGGCCCGTGAACATGATCGACACGCCGCCGCCCGCGCCGGCCCGGGTCGTGACGCCGTTGGCCCGGATGTCGCCCTTCGGCAGGTTGATCGTCGACGTCCCGGCGTTCGAGCGTGCCCGATGGACCGATCGTCAGCCAGCCGGCGCCCGTGGGCAGGACGACGGTCGCCCCACCGGTCACCGCGACGGCGTTCACCGGCACCGTCCCGCGGCCGGTCGCCTGGAGTGTCCGGGCGACCTTGGTCGCGAACGGGCCCGGACAGCCCGTTCGGGATCCGGCTGTCGAGCACCCGGGCCGCGTCGAGCGGGTAGTACGTCGCGCCGCCGGTCCCGGCGAAGTAGCCGGTGACGTCGAGGATGACGTCGGTCCGGGCGCCGGCCGAGCCCTTCCAGACGACGCCGAGCCGGCCGCTGCCGTCGAGCTTGACGGTCACCGACGCGGCGCGGGTGTCGCCGCGGAGGACGTTCAGGCTGGACGTGGCCGGCGTCGACGAGACGCTCGACCCGATCGAGAGGTAGCCGTTGCTGCCCGGGTTGACCGCGACGAGGTTGCCGGTGATCGCCGTCGCGCCGGACGGCACGCCGCCCGATCCCGCCACGGCGAGCGTCCGCGGGATGCCCGACGCGAACGTGCCGGACAGGCCGCTCCGGTCCGGGTGTCGAGCACGCGGGACGGGGTGAGCGGCACGAACGTCGAGCCGGTGCTCCCGGGCACGTAGTAGCCCGTGACGTCGACGATCACGTGGGCCGACGAGCCGCCGGCCCCGGTCCACATCGCGGCGACGGTGCCGCCGGCACCCGAGCTTGACCGTGAAGCCGGCTGCCCGGACATCGCCGGTCGGGGTGTTCACGATCGACGAGCGCGACACGGTCGCGGCCGAGGGACCCATGCTGACGTAGCCGGCGCTCGGTCTGGCCGACGACCGCGAGCGTGCCGGTCACGGCAACCGCGTTCGAGGGGACGCCGAGCGCGTCCGGCCAGCGTGAACGTCCGCGCCGCGCCGCTCGGCAGGGCGCCGGACAGTCCGGACCCGAAGCGGCTGTCGACGAACCGGGTCGGTGCGATGCCGACGAACCGGGCACCCGCCGACGTGGGTACGCCGCTGCCGACGTGCGTCGTGTTCGGCGGCACGGCGAGCTGGACGAGCGTCGACGTCGGAGCTGCTGAACGCGGCCCAGACGCCGCGCTGGACGCCGCCGACCGGCGACCACTCGGACACCGGGGCCGTGACCTCGTACCACGTGATAGCCGTCGGCGCGAGACCGGGCCGCCCGTGATCGAGAGGAGCGTGCCCGCGCCGACCGTCGTGATCGAGCGTTGCGGCGGTGTCCGGCGCGGACCGGATGTTCAGGGTCGACGAGACGACCTTGCCGAACTCACCGACGCCGAGCGAGAGATGCGAGCGGTAGACGCTCGTGACGTCCCACGCCGATGCGTTGCCATGCGTGTCCCGGGCCCGGACGCGGAACGCGAACCCGTAGCCGGGAGCGCCGGTGTATGGCGCGCTCGTCGCCGTCGTGCCGACGAGCCAGTCGAGCCACGGCCCGCCGTGGATCGAGACCTGGACGTCGTAGTCGCGGATGCCGCTCTCGTCGGTGCCGGCCCACGAGACCGTGAACGTCTCGCTGGTCTGGCTCGGGGCGAGCGCCCTGATGCCGGCGAGCGGCGCGGTCGTGTCGTTGAGGAACTTCTCGGCGATGCGCCTGGCGCATCTCGATCCGGTCGGCGTCGTAGCCGAGCGCCCAGATCCCGGCGCCGCGCAGGCCCATCCGGTTGATCATGTCGTAGCGGGCTTCACGGCCGGCCCGTCGTCGAAGTAGAGCTGCCGCCAGCTCGTCACGCAGCCGTACGTCGACGAGCAGTTCTGGCGCTGGTAGGCGACCCAGGTCGACTGCTCGCGGGTGTCCCAGCGCCGGCCGTACTGCTTCGAGTAGTCGAGCGCGGTGTCGAGGACGACCGTGTTCGACGTGCCGTACTTCGTGCCGCTCTGGTTCTTCGCGTTGACCTGGTCGGAGACCGTCGACCAGGCCCGGCCGTACCACGGCACGCCGAGGATCAGCTTCGACGGCGAGACGCGCGCGGCGTAGGCGTTGACCGTGTCCTGGAGGTCGTAGGCCGGGCCCGACAGCGGGTCGATCGAGCCGGCGTAGCTCGTGCCGGCCGTCGCGGTAGTCGTAGCCCATGATGAAGATCGCGTCGGCGCCGCCGGGCGCGGTCGCGGCCTCGAGCGGGTAGTTGCCGATGTAGCCGGTCGTGTCGAACGTCAGCTGGTAGCCCGGCGCCTGCTTGTCGAGCTCGGCCCGGACCGTCCGGACGAAGGCCGTGAACTCGTCGGCGTAGCCGGAGGCGATCGGCTCGAAGTCGAGGTTGATGCCGTCGGCGCCGCGGGCGCGGACGGCTGCCGCCGCCTGCTTGGCGAGGTTCAGCCGGGCCGTCGGGCTGCCGAGGAGCTGGCCCTGGAGCGTCGCCTGGCCGCTCGTCCAGGCGAACACGCTGATCGTCAGCACGACGCGCGTGCCCTTCGTGTGGGCGCCGTTGATGATCGAGGTCATCCGCGAGCTGGTCCAGCCGCCCCAGCCGGTCGTCGCCGTCCCGTCGGGGTCGAGCTTCAGGAGGTTGCCGTTCTTGTCCGAGCCGACGCTGAAGTAGGCGATCGTCGAGAGCAGCTCGTAGTCGAGGACGGCGTCGCTCACCTCCCAGTACGGGAGGAAGCCCATGACCTGGCGGCGGAGGCGCGTGCCGTCGGCGGCGATGTCGCCGCCTGCGAGCGGCAGCGTGGCCGAGGCGCCGTCGGCCTCCGGCAGCTGGGATGGGTCCTCGGTCGGGGCGTCGACGGGGGCGTCGAGGCGCGGTCGTCGGGGCGGCCGGCTCAGACGGTGCGGCCGAGGGCGTCGGCTCCGGGCGCCGTCGACGGGCTCCGCTGGCAGGCGCACCCGGGACGACCGCCGCAGCCGGCAGCATGTCGCGGCCCGACGCGGACCCGGCCGGCAGCGCCCGCGGCGCCCGGCCGCCGACCTCCCACCCGTCGCCCGAGCGTGGCCGGAACCCGACCGTGACGCGGCCGCCGGGCGTGAACTCGATCCGATCGCCGGCGTGGGCCATCGCCTCCTCGTACTGGACGCCCGGCTGGAGCTCGCCGACGCTGCTCGGCGGCGTTCCCGGCTCCGGCGGGCCGTCGGTCGTGGCGGGATCCGCTGCCGTCACCGGCACCGTGCCGAGCAGCTGACCCACGATGAGCAGGGCCGCGGCGAACGAGCCGAACGCGACGCGTCGGGTCGAGCGGAGGGAGCGGCCGGGGCGGCTGGGCGCGGAGCGGGTCGTCAAGGCGGTCCTCGGCTGATCGCGCGGCTTCGCGGCGGGACAACCAACGGTAGACGCGCGGGCAAGGGGTGCCAACGGGGCCGATGGTCCCGGTCGTGGGGGGTACGGTGGGGTCTGGTGCGGTTTAGGACCGTCCCGCGACGGTCGCGTCCCATCGGGAGTTGGCCGCGGTCCCCACCCGCGGCGCGCGGGTCAGCGGCTCGGCACCGACAGGCGGCGGAGGCTGCACGCTCAAGCTGCGGACCAGGACCAGCGGCTGCGGGCCCGCAGCCTCCGCGGCAGCGTCCTCTTGAGACTGGACCGGCGCTTCGCCGGGGTCGCGGGTCGGCACGACCGTCACGCCCGGGTCGCCGCGCACGCCCGGCGGCAGCTTCAGGCCGATGACGTCCTGGGTCCAGAAGTCCAGGTCGCCGACGATCGAGCGGTAGTAGCCGGACGGGTTCGACGCCGCCTTGTCCGGGTCCATGACCGCGGTCCCCGTGCTGCGCGTCGGCGTGAACGTGATGTCGTGGCCGTGGTAGTTCGGCGCGTTCGCGCCAGAAGCTCGCCGAGCGACTGCGGCTGGGTGAACAGCGCGCGGAGGTAGTAGCCGGCCGTGGCTGTGGCCGTCGGCGATGACCGCGGACGCGCCGGCGGCGAGGAACGCCGAGCCGTAGTTGTCGACGCGCTGCATCGCGACGCGACAGCGTCGGCGGCGTCTTGCCCGGCTCGGAGTTGCCCGAGGCGTAGCAGAGGTGGTGCAGGAAGACGATCGCGCCCGGCGCGAGGTCGAGCTCCTTGATGTAGGGCTCGCCGTAGTACGTCAGGTTGTAGTGCGTGCCGGAAGCGGACGCGTTCAGCCCGAAGCCGTCCTTCGTCGTGTAGCCGTTCGGGCTCGAGCTGTACGGGTTGGGCCAGCCGTTGCCATGACCGAGGTAGATCAGGACGTTGGCGCCGGCCGCCGCCGCCTTCACCGCCGACCACGTCGCGTTCGGGCTGTAGACCCGGATCACGTTCGAGGTGTGCTGGATCGCCTCGGCGTAGAGCTCGTTGGCGTCGTCGAGGTACTGGGGCGTATCGGCCCCGACGATGATCACGATCTTGGCGTCGCTCGTCGGGGCGCTCGCGGCAGCCACGCTCGGCACGGCCATCCCGAGCAGGGCGGACGCGACGACGAGGGCGGCGACGACGATCTTGCGCAAGCGTGAGCTCCTGACGCAGGGGTCGAGTGACGGTGCTCAGGAGCGTCGTCGGCGAGCGGGCCGCGGACAATCGCGGGATGGTCCCGGCGGGCCATGGGCCGTTCGGGCAGGGCCTGATGCGGTGCGCGGGCAGGCCGGTGCGGTCCGGTGCGACGCCGAATCGGGTTCGCGGTGCGGCGCCGCCACGCTCGGCGGGCGCGGGATCGGCCGCTCGTCAGGCGCGCAGGCTGGCGACGAGCTCCGCGAGCGACGGGTTCGACTGGTCGCGATCGGACAGGATCGGGCGGCCGTCCGGCGTCTGCTCGATCCGCGGCCACGGAACGCCGACGGCCGGGTCGTCCCAGGCGAACCCCAGCTCGTCGCTGCTGTCGAACTCGTTCGTGACGAGGTAGAGCAGCTCGAGCGGCTCGAGGGCGAGGAACCCGTGGGCGACGCCGGCCGGGATCACGACCCACTCGTCGGCGGCGAGCTCGCGGGTCTCGACGAGCGCCCGTTCGCCGGTCCCGGCGAGCAGCGGGCCGGACGTCGACGAGGGCGACGAGCGCCCGACCCGAGGCCACGATCCAGTAGTCGAGCTGGCGGCGGTGGTAGTGGAGCCCGCGGAGCACGCCGGCAGCCGACGTCGAGAGGTTGGCCTGGACGAACCGCGGCTCGGTTCCGGCCGGCGCGCCGGTCTCCGTCGAGCGTCAAGGCCGGGAACGCCGACTCGCGCCACAGCTCGCGGAACGAGCCGCGGCTGTCCGCGTGGCGACGACCGCGCCCGAGGCGCACGCCGGGCAGCGACGACGGTCACGCTCGGCTCACCGGCCGGCACGCGCTGCCGCAGCAGCGTCGGCAGGTAGTCGGCGAGCGCCGCGGGCCAGGCGCGGAGCGGCTCGCCGCCGGGCAGCGGCGTCGGCTCGAGCACGCCCCAGGCCGGCGGCGTCGAGGCGCGCGCCCAGGTCGATGCCGGCACCTCCTCGATCGCGACGTCCAGCCCGGCCTGGCGGAACAGCTCGCGCGCCCAGCCCGCCCGTGACGCGACGCCCGCCGTTGACGACGTGGTGGACGCCCGCCGACGTCGCCCGACGCCGAGCAGCTCCGACGACCGCCTCGGCGACGTCGTGGGTGAACGTCGGCGACCCGAACTCGTCGCCGACGACCCGGAGCGGCTCGCCCGCCGCGCGGGCCCGCTCGGCCGCCGCGAGGATCTTGGCCGGGAAGTCGTTCCCGGGCGGCCCGTACAGCCAGGCCGTGCGGACGATGCCGAGGCTCGCCGGCGCCGGCCGCGCCGCGCGTAGGCCGCAGCCGCCGCGACCTCGCCGGCCAGCTTCGAGGCGCCGTACGGATTGATCGGGTTCGTCGCGTCGTCCGGCGCGTATCCCTGCCCGTCGGTCCGCCGGCCGTCGAAGACCTCGTTCGTGCTGATGTGGACGAGGTCGATGCCGCGGGCGGCCGTCGCCTCGGCGAGCACGCCGACCGCCTCGGCGTTCCGGCGGCAGCGCCAGCTCCGGGTCCCGGGCGCAGCCGTCGACGTCCGTCCAGGCCGCCGCGTTGACCACGGCCTCGGGCCGGTCACGGTCGAGCAGCGCGTGGATCGGGCCGGGAGCGTCGAGGTCGAAGTCCGCTCGGGTCCAGGCGATCGGGCCGCGCGAGCCCGGTGAACGGCGCGTCCTGCGAGCGCCGCGACAGCGCCCGGCCGAGCCGGCCGCCGGCGCCCGTGACGGCGACGCGCACGCGTCAGCCGCCGTCAGCGCCGTCCGTCGAGGCCGCCAGCCGCGCGCCCGTACTGGCGCTCGTAGTAGGCGTCCCAGTCGCCGGACTTGGCCGCCCGCCACCACGCCTCGTTGGCGAGGAACCAGTCGACGGTCGTCGGCCAGGCCGTCGTCGAACGACGTCCGGTTCCGCCAGCCGAGCGCCGCCAGCTTCGAGCCGTCCAGCGCGTAGCGCCGATCGTGGCCCGGGCCGGTCCGGCACGCTCCGCACCAGCGACCACGGCTTGCCGAGCCGCTCGAGCAGCGCGGCGACGACGTCGCGGTTCGTCATCTCGGCGGAGCCCGGGCATGTTGTACGTCTCGCCGGTCGCGCCGTGGCGCAGGACGTGCTCGATCGCGCCGGCGTGGTCCGCCACGTACAGCCAGTCGCGCCGCTGCAGCCCGTCGCCGTACATCGGCAGCGGCAGGTCGTCGATCGCGTTCGTCAGGAACAGCGGGATCAGCTTCTCCGGGTGGTGGTACGGGCCGTACGTGTTCGAGCCGCGGGTGACGACGGCGTCGACGCCGTGCGTCGTGACGTAGCTGCCGACGAGCAGCTCGCCGGCGGCCTTGGCCGCGGAGTACGGCGAGCGCGGCTCGAGCCGGTCGGTCTCCGGCGAGTGGCCGCTCCTCGACGGAGCCGTAGACCTCGTCGGTCGAGACCTGGAGGAAGCGGAGCGGGCCGCGTCCGCGGCCGGCGCTCGCCTCGCGGACGGCCTCGAGCAGGACGTGGACGCCGATCACGCCGGTCCGGAGGAACGCCTCGGGATCGAGGATGCTCCGGTCGACGTGCGACTCCGCCGCGAAGTTGACGACCGCGTCGGCGTCGGCGACGAGCGGCCGGACCACGTCGGGATCGGCGATGTCGCCCTGGACGAACCGGAGCCGCGCTGCCTGCGCCGGGTCGGCCTCGACCTCGGCCAGGTTGGACCGGTTGCCCGGCGTAGGTCAGCTTGTCGAGGACCGTGATCGTCGTTCCGTCGCCGCGGCCGAGGACGTCCCGGACGTAGCACGAGCCGATGAACCCCGCCCCGCCGGTGACGAGGATCCGGCCCGGAGCGCCACCGTCACGGGACGCGGCCGCTCGACCGGCGGCGCCGAGGCTGCCGGCGCTGATCGTCGTCGCGGGCAAGCTCCGCGGCGCGGAGCAGCGACTCGACCGTCCCCGCGTCCGCCCAGTGGCCGTCGTAGACCGGGCTGAAGAGCCGGCCCTCGGGGATGTAGTGGTTCAGCACGTCGGTGATCTCGAACTCGCCGCGGCCGGACGGCGCGAGGTGGTCGATGACGTCGAACGCGTCGGGCCGGAGGAAGTAGACCCCGATCGGGATCAGGTCGCTCTTCGGCTGGGCCGGCTTCTCCTCGAAGCCGACGACGTTGCCGTCCGCGTCCAGCTCGGCGACGCCGAACCGCTCCGGGTCCGGCACGCGGTAGAGCAGCGTGCCCGCCCCCCACGGCCCGTCCTCGAACTCGCGGGCCATGCCGGCTCCAGGGCGGGGCCGCGGAGGATGTTGTCGCCGAGGACGCAGCAGAACGCGTCGTCGCCGACGAAGTCGCGGGCCAGCCCGATCGCGTGGGCGATGCCGAGCGCGCCGCGCTGGTAGCGGTACGTCAGGTCGAGCCCGAAATGCGCGCCATCGGCGAGCAGCTCCACGACGTCGCCGACGCTCTTGCCGCCGACGATGACCATGACCTCGCGGATGCCCATCGCCGGCCAGCGTCTCGATCGGGTAGTAGATCATCGGCCGGTCGTAGATCGGCAGCAGGTGCTTGTTCGTCACGATCGTCAGCGGGTACAGCCGGGTGGCGGTGCCGCCGGCGAGGACGATGCCCTTCATGCGCGGGTCAGCGTAGCAGGGGCCGCGTGCGGCTACGGCGCCGGAGACGCGACGGACGGCGACAGGGGTCGGGACGAACGGCGTCGGCGACGGGGTCGGCTGGATGCACGGCTGCTCGCCGCCCGGCAGCGGCCGCCCGGGCCCGTGATCGAGCAGTCGATCGGCTCGTCGCCCGGTTCGGGCAGGCCGCCCTCGTAGTCGAGGACGACCAGCACGTACTCGAGCTTCTCCAGGTTTGCCGCCGGCTGGAGGAAGGCCGTCTGGACGATGCTGTTCGCGTCGTTGCCGGACGTCGATGACCTGGCCGAGCAGGAGGCCCTTCGGGTACGGCGAGCGGATGCCGCCGGCGAGCTCGATGCCCGGCCGTGACGACCTCCTCGCCCAGCTCGATCGGCTCGGTCGAGTCGATGTTCTTCATCTGGAGCGTCTCCTCGAGCGTGCCGACGACCTCGCCGGTCGCGCGGCTCGTCTGGAGCTGGCCGATGACGGTCGAGGTCTGGTCGGTGATCAGGACGACGTTCGCGAAGTTCGGTCCGACCTCGATGACGCGGCCGGCGAGCGCGCCGCCCTCGGCGATCACGACGTCGCCCTCGGCGATGCCGTCGTCGCTGCCCTTGCCGATCGTGACGAGCCGGCGGAACTCGGACGACTCGCGGGCGATCACCTCGGCGGCCGACGGTCTCGTACTCGAACGCGTTCTGGAGCTGGAGGAGCCCGGTGAGCAGGTCGTTCTCGCGCTCGATCTCCGTGGCCCGCGCGTTCTCCTGGCGTCAGCCGCTCGTTCTCGCGCCGGAGCGCGGTGTTGTCGGAGTGGAGCCGCTCGATCTCGCTGATGGAGCCGACGACGCCCGGCGACCCCGGACGCGACGCCGTCGAGCGCGCCCTGGACGGGCCGCAGCGCGAAGCTCATGGCGCTCTGGAAGTCCCGAACGAGCTGGTTCGACGAGAAGGCCATCAGCACCAGCGTCACGGCGAGGAACGCGAGGAAGATGATCGACCGGCGGCGGGCGGCCCGGGTGGCGAGCAGTGAGCTCATGACATGTCGACCTTATTGCCTCTTCGAACCGGCACTCAGCATCGAACCATCGCCCGCTCACCGAAGTCCAAGGCGGAGCTCCGCGACGCCTTGGCCTGAGGTCGCCTAGCGCGGCGGTCGAGCGTACGTGTCGGCGACGAGGACCCGGTCCATCGTCGGGTTGCCCATCTCCTGGAGGACGATGCCCGTGCCGCGGGCCACGCACGTCAGCGGGTCGTCGGCGATGTGGACCGGCATCTGGGTGGCATCGGCGACGCGGCGGTCGAGGCCGGCGAGGAGCGCGCCGCCACCGGCGAGCACGATGCCCTGGTCCATGATGTCGGCGACGAGCTCCGGCGGCGTCTCCTCGATCGTGTCCTTGATCGTGTCGACGATCTGCTGGACGGACGGCTCGATCGCCTCGCGGATCTGGTCGGCGCCGACCTCGACGCTGCGCGGCAGGCCGGTCAGCAGGTCGCGGCCGCGGAGGGCGATCCGCTGCTGGTCCCACTCGCCCGGATACGCCGAGCCGATCGCGATCTTGATGTCCTCCGCGGTCCGCTCGCCGAGGAACAGGTTGTACTCGCGACGGGCGAACGCGACGATGTCCTGGTCCATCTCGTCGCCGCCGATCCGGATCGACCGCGACTGACGACGATGCCGCCGAGGCTGATGACGGCCACCTCGGTCGTGCCGCCGCCGATGTCGACGATCAGGCTGCCCGACGGCTCGCTGACCGGCAGGCCGGCGCCGATCGCTGCGGCCATCGGCTCCTCGATCAGGCGCGCCCAGCGGGCTCCGGCGTTCAGGGCCGCGTCGCGGACGGCCCGCTTCTCGACCTCGGTCACGCCGGACGGGATGCCGAGGAGCATCCGCGGCCGCGGGATCATGCCGACCCGGTCGTGGACCCGGCGGACGAAGTACTTGATCATCTCCTCGGTGACGTCGAAGTCGCTGATGACGCCGTCGCGGAGCGGCCGGATCGCGATGATGCTCGCCGGCGTCCGGCCGACCATCCGCTTCGCCTCCGCCCCGACCGCCAGGACCCGCTTCGTCTTCGCGTCGATCGCCACGACCGACGGCTCGCTCATGACGATCCCGCGATCGCGGACGTGGACCAGGGTGTTGGCGGTCCCGAGGTCGATCCCGATGTCGCGGGAGAAGAGGCCGAGGAAGCGGTCGAGCATGATTGGCGGCAGATCCTCTCGTGCTGGGGTCGGATCGAGCGCAGCGGCTCAGCGGGGCGGGCAGATCGCGCGCTCGTGGTCAGGCGGCAGAGCCCGAGCAGTATACCCGCGCCGATCGAAGCGCCCGGAGGGGCGTCCTCGACGGCCGACGCGACCGTTGTCCGTGCGCGGCTACATTGATGCGCGATGACCTACGACGAGCTGCTCGATCTCGCCCGCCGCCTCGAGGACCAGCCGCTGGCGACCCCGACCGGCAAAGTCTTCACGGTCGGGATCTATCTCGACTGCCCGTTCTTCATCCCGGCGTCGAGCGGCCTGGGGCGCAGCGACGGCAGGAAGGCGGCGAAGGCGTTCCTTGCCCGGTTCAATGAGACCGGCAGCCTCCGCCCGGCCGACTACGCGGACGTCACGCGCAACGCGTCGTACTTCATCGGCCTGCTGAACGCCCGCTAGCTCGTCAGCCGGGAGGCTGCTCGAAGCCGATCAGCTCACGTGCGGATACTGCCCCAGGGAGCCGGGCTCGCCCTACTGCGCGGCGATCCTCGGCCGGCCCGGCCGGTCGAACACGACGCCGCGATCGCGCAGCGAGACCCACGCGTCGTGGCCGACGACGAGGTGGTCGAGCAGGTCGATGTCGAGCAGCCGCCCGGCGGCCAGCGCCTCGGCGGTCAGGTGGAGATCGTCGGGCGACGGCGTCGGATCGCCGCTCGGGTGGTTGTGGACGAGGATGATCCCGGCGGCGTTGAGGCGGACGGCGTCCCGGAACAGCTCGCCGACCCGGACGAGCGACGTCGACACGTTGCCCTGGTAGACGGTGGCGACACGCAGGACGACGTTCTTCGTGTTCAGCAGCACGACGCGCAGCTCCTCCCGCTCGAGGCGGCCCATCTGGAGCACGAGGCGATCGGCGACGTCGCGCGGCGAGCGGACCGTCCAGCGCGCCGCCGGCCAGTCCGCGAGCAGCCGCCGGCCGAGCTCGAACGCGGCCGCGAGCTGCGCCGCCTTGGCGGCGCCGATCCCGGGCACCGACTCGAGCTCGACGTCCGTCGCCCGGGCGAGCCCGGTCAGTCCGTCGTGGCGGGCGAGCGCGTCCTCCGCCAGGTCGACGGCAGAGCGGCCGCGCGACCCCGAGCCCCAGACGCAGCGCGATCAGCTCCGCGGCGCTGAGCCCCGCGGCGCCGCGCGCCGCCAGCCGCTCGCGCGGCCGCTCCGCCGGCGGGATCTCGCGGATCGCCCGTCCCGGTCGCGCTCGCGGTCGTGTCGGATCTCCGCCATGGCCAGCTCCCTGGGCGACGGCGGATCGGGAGTCCCCGGGCCCGAACGACGGAAGCCCGCCGATTCCTCCCGCCATCCGGACCCGGAGACGCGACGAAGGCTAGCGACGAGGGCTCTCCCGGCGATCACCGACGACTTACCTGCGGGTTGTCGCCGCGCGGCGATCGGTCAGGTCACGCCGGACGTGATCGCAACGTGGGCGAGGATCAGGAGGATCGCGTTGAAGGTCGCGTGCAGACCGATCGGGGCCCAGATCGAGCGGCGCCGGACGAAGATCGTGCCGAGCGCCCACGCGACCGGCAGTCGCGTCGCGAATCCGACGACGAGCAGCCCGGCGATCGCCCCGGGGTCCGTGGCCTCGATCCCGATGACGTGGGCAAGGGCGAACAGGAGCGACGCCCGGACGATCGGCCCGGCTCGGCCCGATCGCTCGCTGCCCAGGCGGTCACGGCGAACCCGCGGAAGACGATCTCCTCCGACGACCGGGGCGATCACCGCGCCGACGATGAGCTGCAGCAGCAGCCCGCCCGTGGTCCCGGTCGGCGGCAGCGGGCTCGTCGGCTCGACCTGGAACGAGCGCGATGAGGGCGGCGCCGAGGAGCGCCGTCGCGATGACGACGGGAGCTGCCCAGGCCGCCCCGATCGCGAGGTCCTCGAACGCTCGGCGACTGAAGCGGCGGAAGCCCATGTCGGCCCAGCTCAGCGCGCCGGTGCCGACGACCGTCAGTCGCACCGTGCCGATGAAGATGCGCGGCGGTGACCAGCGCGACGATGAGCTGTGCCAGCGGCGGCCAGAGTGCGACGGTCGGGCCGACCACGAGGTCGAGGATCGTCCCGACGATGGGAACGACGAAGTACGTGATCGCGACGATCGTCCCGAAGACCAGGAACGGGGAGGGACCCGCGTACGGCGCGCCGCGCGCCCGTCGTTCGAAGGCCTGGTTGCCGCAGGCGGCGATCAGTCCCAGCGAGAGCAGCCCCGAGCCGACGAAGAGACGCCAGCAACCGTGAGCCGCCGAGGATGCCCGGCGGTCGCGATCGCGAGACCCAGCAGGGAGGCCAGCCAGCCGATGACGAACAGCGCCGGCGAGGCGCGGCCCTCGATCGTGAACGTCGTCGCGCCCGGCCGGGCGGGTGGCGGGTCAGTCGGTTCCTGGTCCGGGTCCGGCCGAGCCGGCGATTCGGTCCCCTCGTCCGCGGGGTCGAACGTCATGCGCGGCGACTAGCCCTCGGGGAGGATGTCCTGGGACGCTCGCGACTGCGACGGCGGTCGCGCCATCGAGCCTCTCGACGAGCGCCCGGACCGGGTGCCGCCCTCGGCGGCCGTCTTGGCGATGCGTCCGGTCTCGTCGATCGAGCCCGGGAGCGGCGTGATCTGCGGCCGGGCGGGACCGATCGCGGCGGCCGGCATGTCGCGGCGCTCGAAGTCCTTGCCGCACCAGGCGCACAGCGACCAGTCGAGGCCGACGAGGCGGCTGCAGTTCGGGCAGACGCGGTTCAGCCGCGTCCGGCAGGTCGGACAGATGATCCACTCGTCGTTCACGCGCCGCGCGCACGTCGGGCAGTTGTGGATCGACTCGACCTCGGCGAGGAGGGCCTCCTCGGCCAGGTTCCGCTCGTAGACCTCGCCGATCTTCTCGTGCGGCCGGATGATCTTGTAGACGAAGATCGCGAGCGGGAAGAAGATCGGCGTGAAGACGATCACGAAGCTGGCGGCGACGTAGGGCAGGATCGGGTTCTCGGTCCGGTGCTGCATGTCGCGGAAGGCCCAGTAGGCGCCGGCGAGCCACAGCACGACCAGATAGATCGCGATCGCCTGCAGGACGAACTGGACGGGCGGGCTCCCGAAGAAGTCGCCCAGCGCGCTGCCGATCTCGCCGAGGATCTCGTCCATGCCGCTTGGTGGGTGCCTCCGAATGGTGCCGACCGATCACGTCCGCAAGCGCGAACCGGCCACCCGACGGGCGTCCGGCGCAGTGTAGCAGGGGCCGCGCACGCGACCCGGACCCGCCCTAGACGGCTGTGCTGGCTCCGGATCGTGACGCGGCGCAGCCCGGGCGAGCAGCCCGCCGGCGATCAGGATCAGCGCCCCGGCGAGCGTGACGTAGACGCCGATCGCCTCGCGGAACGGACCCATCAGGTACGGGAAGGCGATGCCGACGAGCAGGGCGCCGAGGATGATCGCGGCGGTGCTCGTTCCGACCTTGACCTCGGTCCGCTCGCGGAGCACCGCCAGCGCACTGACGACGATCAGGGCCAGCAGCAGCAGGGCGCTGCCCGGGGCCGCGAGGCCCCACTGGTCGAGGAAGCTGCCGATCGACGCGCTGCCGATGACGATCTCGGCCCACGGCAGCAGGAACCCGAGCGCGGCGATCGCCGAGCCGAGCGCGATCGTCCGGCCCGGCAGCTCGACGGGCAAGCCGAGCGGGCCGTCGTCCTCACCGAGCGCGAACCGCTCCGCGAGGGAGCGCTTCGGCGTTGCGTCGCCGTCCGGTCGCGCGCGGTGGCCTTGCCGTTGATCGGGAGTGCCTCACCGGGCGGCAGCACCGCCGATGGCGGCAGGTAGGCACCGGCGAGCGGCCGCGGGGCGGGCTCGGCCGGAGCCATCTCAGGCCGGAGCCGGCCGGCCGGAGCGTCAGGAGCCGGCGGCCAGGCCGGTTGGGCGGGCCAGGCCGGTTGCTCGGGCCAGGCGGGTTGCTCCGGCCAGGCCGGCTGGGCAGGCCACGCCGGGGTGGCTCCGCCGGTTGCGACCACTGCCGCCGTTGCCAGCTCCGCGCGGACGGCCGGCTCCGGGGCAACCTGCCAGTGGAGCCCGGCGGCATCGACGGTCGCCGGCGCCTCGGCGGCATCGAACGGGACGACGTCAGGCAGCAGCGCAGGTTCCGGCTCGGGCTCCGGCTCGGGCGCCGGCATGGCCGCTACGGGCTCCTCGACGATCTCAGCCGACACCGCGTCCGAGACGAGCGGCGCGTCCTCGTCCAGCACGACGTCCTCGGCCGGGTCGTGGCCGTTGAGGGGTGCGGGCTCCGGATCAGGCTGGCGGGACCTCGCGATCGAGGATCGGCGGCGCGACCGGCGCGGGCACGGCGAACGGGCGGGAGACGCTGGCGACCGAGGCGAGAAGCGTGCCGCAGCCCGAACAGGAGAAGCGGCCGGGGACGAGTGGCGACTCGCACTCGGGGCAGACGACTACCTTCGTCGCCATCGATCACCTCGCAGCAAACCACCGACCCTTCCGGATCGGGTCTACAGGCTGCCACCATCGTCGTGCTGCGACCAATCCCCCGGTCGGCTTCCGGCACCTCCCCCGAACGTCCCGTTCTGACCCGGATCCGATCGGGCGCCGACCCCTTCGGCGACGGCTCGCGGCTCGGACGAGCGACGGACATGCTCGAACGTCTGGGTCGTGGCTCGGACGGCGAGAATCACACTGCCGAACAGGATCGCGGCGAGCCACAGCGCCACGAACAGCAGCAGCGTCAGGAGGGCCGCGAACGGGTTCCCCTGCCGGTCCGACAGGCCCTCGACCGCCCGGGCCCAGGTGAACGCCGCCGCGGCCAGCGTCGTGCCCATCACGACGAAGAGGAGCAGCGTGGTCCCGATCCAGGGCACCAGCCACGACAACGGACTGGCGGCCGACGTCCGGATCGCCCAGGCGAGCGATCGGCCGTGGCCCGCCGTGGTCAGCACGGCGCGGCGCGTGGCGACGCCGCCGACCAGCTCGCCGACGACCCAGGCGATCACGATGAGGCCGACCTGGCCGACGACTTCGCCCGCGACGCGGACGGCAATCGGGATCGTGACGTCGACCGGGCGGGTCAGCTCGACGTACGTGACCTGGACGATGCGAGCGATGCCGAATCCGATCGCGAGCGCCAGCGGCAGCCAGGCCATCAGCCGCACGGCGAGGACCCGCCAGGCCAGCGACGAGGCGCCTGCCGGGATGGATCCGGTCCGGCGCCCACTCGAGGCGGCGCGGCGCGACGCCCTCCTCGACCGCGGCCGCGGCTCCGTCACGGACGAGCGCGACCTCGATGGCCGCTGCGATCCGGCCGCCGACGATCAGCCAGGCAAGGAACAGCCCGACCACGACGATGACGGCGATGACCGTGACCGGCTCGATCCGCCCGAGGGCAAGTGGCACGATGACCGGGGCGACCAGGTTGGAGATCGCCAGCGCGCTCGGCAGCGTCAGGATCGGCAGGACGACCACGACGATGCCGCCGCGCAGCAGGAACGTCGCGAGGGCCATCAGCCACCACCCAGGCCGGCCGATTGCGGCGAGGACGGCCGCGACGAAGGTGGCTGGCCGCGTCACGGAGCAGGGGCGGCCGGGCTCACTGCTGGGCTGGCGGGTGCGCTCGGCGCTGAGGCGGGGGTGCCGGTCAGCTCCTCCAGCTGGCCGAGGGCCTGCTCGACGAGCTCGATCTCCTCCCCGTAGCGGGCGAAGTCGCCCTCGCGAAGCGCCTGCTGGGCGAGCTCGAAGTGGAGGTTGGCGAACTCGATGAGCGCCGCGACGTCGCCCGACGGCGGGCTGGGCTCGAGCGCCGGGCGTCGCGCGTCGGACCGGGCGTGCCGGACGGGCTCGCGCCGGGCGTCGGCGCGGGGGACCCGCCGGGCGCCTCGGGCTGGTCGCGGAGCAGCGATCGAGCGCCTCGCGGAGGGTGTCGCCCCAGACGACCGTGGTCGGCGTCGCGACGATGATCTTCTGGAAGGCCGGGAACTTGGCAGCTCGTCGCCTGGAGGTAGACCGGCTGGAGGTAGATCAGCGAATCGCCGACCGGCACGACGATCAGGTTCCCCCGGATCACGGAGCTGCCGGCCTGGCTCCACAGCGTGAACTGCGAGCTGATCACCGGGTCGGCGTCGATCTGGGCCTCGATCTGGGCGGGCCCGAAGACGGAGGTCTCGGTCGGGAAGTCGGTAGACGAGCGTTTCGCCGTAGGCATCGCCGTCCATTCCGCGCGGCGACCCAGGCGATCATGTTCGGCCGCTCGAGCGGGATCATCGGCTGGAGCAGGAGGAACTCCGGGTGGTCCGCCTCCGGCAGCGACATGATCACGTAGTAGGCCTCGCTCGGCAGGCTGTTGTCGGTCGACTGGCCGACCGGCACCGTCCACAGGTCGTCCCGGCCGTAGAACGTGATCGGGTTCTGGACGTGGTAGCGGCCGTACATCCGGGTCTGGACGTTGAACTGCTCCTCCGGCACGCGGAGGTGCGGCCGCAGGTCCGTCGGGAACTCCGACATCGGCCGGAACAGCGTCGGGAAGACGCCCTGCCAGGCGCGGATGAGCGGATCCGTCGGGTCGTTGACGTAGAAGCTCATCGTCCCGTCGTAGGCGTCGACGACGATCTTCACGCTGTTCCGGAGGTAGTTGAACGAGCCTCGACCGAGACCGGTCGTCGCCCCGAGCTCGCTCGGGCTGAACGCCTGGCCGTTCGGGAAGCGGTCGGTCGCGGTGTAGGCGTCCTGGACGTAGACGAGCCGTCCGTCGCCACCGATGACGACGTACGGATCCTTGTCGTAGAGGAGGAACGGCGCGATCCGCGGCAGGCGGTCCGACAGCGAGCGGTGGAACAGCAGCTGGCTCTCGTTGGTGATCTGGTCGCTGATGAGCAGGTTGAAGTCGCGGAAGCGGAGCGTGAACAGCAGCCGCGACAGGATGGTGTCGAGCTTGATCCCGGTCGTCCCTCGCCAGGTGGTCTTGACGTCGTCGCCGGACGTGTCCTCGGTTCCGCGCGGGTAGTCGAACTCGGCCTGACCCGCGAGCCGACGACGACATACTGGCTGTCCAGCTCGCCGAAGTAGACGCGCGGCTCGGAGATCTCCGGCGCGCCGCCGCTCGACACGGGCGGCATGTCGCGGATGACGAGCCGCGGCTGGCCCTGCGTCGCGACCTCGTTGACCGGGACCATCGCGACGCCGATCCCGTGGGTGTAGATGAGGTGGTCGTTGACCCAGCTCGGTGATCGGGTTCTTGCGACGTGTCGAGCTCGCGGACCGAGAGCATCACCTGGCGGGTGTCCTCGCCGAGGGGATAGCGGTCGGTGTCGACGTCGACGAAGTCGTAGTACTGGCGGACCGTCTGGAGCTGGTCCAGCGTGTCGCCGAGCGGCCGGTAGTCCCAGAGCCGGGCGTTCAGGAACGTCGCTCGATGCTCCCGGATCGCCTGCCTCCGTCAGCGGTGACTCGCCGCGATAGTCGCGGGCCTCCCAGCCGTCGAGGTCGAACGCGAGCCGCGTCATGGCGATGTTGTTCGCGATGTACGGCGACTCGAGCGTCTGCTGCGTTCGGGATGACCGTGATCCGCTGGACGACCTCCGGATAGATCCGGCCGATGCCGATCGAGGCGATGAACCAGACCGCGACCGTCAGCCCGAGCGGCCACAGCACGCGCGAGAACGCGCCGCCGACGAGGAAGGCCGCGGCGATCGCCGACAGGCCGGTCAGGACGTCGTAGGCGAGGAACTGGGCGTTCGCGTCGGTATAGCTGACGCCGGTCGCGATGCCGCGCGTGCTGTAGACGAGCTCGAACTTGTCGAGCTGGTAGCCGACGGCCATCGCCATCAGGATCAGGCCGGCCGAGGACGCCGAGGTGGACCCGGACCGGGGTGCTGAAGACGGCGCTGCCGTCGAGCGCCGCCGACGAGGTAGCGCGCGCCGGCGACGACGAGCGAGCGCGACGACGAGCGTGATCGCGTCGCCTGGAGGAAGCGCAGGAAGCCGAGGTCGAACAGGAAGAACGCGATGTCGCGGCCGAACACCGGGTCGGTGACGGTGCCGGCTCCGGCCGGGTCGAACGGGACACGGTTCATCCAGAGGAGGACCGTCTCCCAGTTCGACGCCAATCGCGCCGCCGACCGTCAGCGCGACGAACACCGCGACGACGGCGATGACCACGCGGCCGAGCGGCGTGGCGTCGGGCATGTCGTATCGGCGTGACGTCGATGACGCGTCCACCCGAGCCGCCGTCGACCGGGCTGCTCCCACGGCGCCGACGAGCCGCCGCGGGCCTGCTCGGCTTCGATGGCGGCCTCGTTCAGCCGGTCGAGCCAGCCGCCGGATCGTGCCGCCTGCGCCGTTCCGCCGGCGGCGAGGAGGCGGCCCGCCAGCCAGAGATTGCCGAGCAGGACAGAGCGAGCGCCACGACGTCCCGAGACGAACAGGCCGACCTGGACGCCGAGCGGCGTCCAGAAGACGTCGTCGTAGCCGACGCTCGGGTACCAGATCGCGTCGGTCCAGAGCTCGATGCCCGACCACGAGCATCGACGACGACGAAGATGGCGATGACCGCCGATGACGATCGTGCCGATCTGGCGGCGGAGGCTCGTGCCCGCCGCCGTCGTCGGGTCCGCCGACTGGCGGATCGGCCGGGGCGCGGGCGGCGGGCTGCCCGACCGGCTGCGATCGTCGGTCCCCCCGGTCGTCGTGACCGGCTCGCGGTCGGCCGCGTCGCCGTCTTCCTCGTCGCCGTCGGCGCGAGTCCGGTCCTCGGGGTCCGTATCGTCGCCGTCGCGGTCGTCGTCGTCGTCGCCCTCGTCGGGGCTCTCGCGGGGCGGACGGGGGCCCTTGGCCGGGCGCAGCTCTCGGCCTGACGGCGGCGTAGCTCCTCGAGGAACTCGTCGAACATGTCTCGCATCGGTGTCGCGAGTCATAGCCTACGGGCGGCTCAGGCCCTCGATCGAGCGCCGGAAGCCGGCGAGCACCGTCTCGGCCAGCTCGTTCGGACGCATGGTCGCGGCCCGCGCCGGCTCCCACGGAAGGCCGCGCGGATCGCGGCGGGGACGCGCCACGGCCGGGTCGGGTCGTCGGCGGGAACGACGGTCGCGAGCCGGATCGAGAGTCGCCCGGCCTCCTCCAGGATCATGCCGCTGAGGGAGCCCGCGAAGGCGGGGCCGAGCCGAGCCAGTGGAGGGTCGGGCGGCGGCCCGGCCGCCGGGGCGAGGTCGCGCATCGAGACGACGCCGTCGTCGTCGACGACCCACAGGACCGCCAGCCACCAGCCGTCGTCGGTCGTCGTCGGCCGGCTCATGCCGGCCCGCAGGATCCGGTCGCCGAGCGCGGACGTCGTGCTCGCGCAGGAACGACGGGCCGGGGACGGGAAGTCGATCAGGCACGGGCGGAGGATAGCCCGCGGCCGGTCAGGCGGGTGCGGATCCTCGTCGGGATCGGCCGTGGCCGGGCCAGTCGGCTCGGTGGCGTCCGCGGCGTCCGAATCGTCGCGGCGGCTTCGGGGGCGGTGGCCGCATCCACTGGCGCGACCGCGACCTCGCCAGTGGCGATCTCTTCTGGCGTCGGGGCGGCGAGCTCGACTGCACCGGCAGCGACCTCGTCGACGGCGGCGACGGTCGCCGCAGCGTCCGCGATCGCGGCCTCGGGTGACGCACCGGCCTCGACGGCCTCGACGGCCTGCTCCGCGGCCATCGCGCCCGCCTCGGCCTGGAGGTTCGCGACCTGGGCCTCGAGCTCCAGGCGGAGCATCTCGCGCCGGACCTCGAGCGGCGGCGGGTCGAGCGAGCCGGGCGGTGCCGGCTGATCCTCCTCCGGGTATTCGCCGGAGATCCACGACATGAGGCGGCTCGCGGCGTTGCGGCTTCTGCGTCGCGGCTGCCGCGGATGATCGCCTCGGCGTCGATCGCGGTCACGCCCGGCACCGGGTTGTCGCCCTCGCCGATGAGCGTGGCCCCGCACGTCGGGCAGGTCGCCTCGGACTCGGAGGGCAGGACGGCAGAGCACCACATGCAGCGCGGCACCACCACAGACGCCTCGGTCGGCGTCGCGTCGTCGAGCATGGCCGAGACTCTACCCCGTTGGACGCCGAGCGGAATACCCCGATGGTCCGGGGAGCACGCGGTATCCGCAGCGTGTCATGGTCGCCGCTCATTCCCACTCGATCGTCGCCGGCGGCTTGGAGCTGATGTCGTAGACGACGCGGTTGACGCCCGCGACCTCGTTGACGATCCGGCTGCTGATCTTCGCCGAGGACCTCGTACGGCAGCTTCGCCCAGTCGGCCGTCATCCCGTCCTCGGACGTGACCGCGCGGATCGCGACGACGTTCGCGTAGGTCCGGCCGTCGCCCATGACGCCGACGCTCCGGACCGGCGTGAGGATCGCGAACGACTGCCAGAGGCTGCGATAGAGGCCGGCGCCCTTGATCTCGTCGATGACGATCCAGTCGGCCTCGCGGAGCGTGTCGAGCCGCTCGGCGGTGACCTCGCCGATGATCCGGATCGCCAGGCCGGGACCCGGGAACGGCTGGCGGAGGACCATCGCCTCCGGCAGGCCCAGCTCCAGGCCGACCGCGCGGACCTCGTCCTTGAACAGGTAGCGCAGCGGCTCGATGAGCTGGAAGCGCAGGTCGGCCGGCAGCCCGCCGACGTTGTGGTGGGTCTTGATCTTCTGGGCGGCCTTCGTCTCGGAGGTCGCGCTCTCGATGACGTCCGGGTAGAGCGTTCCCTGGGTGAGGAAGTCGATCCGGCCGAGCTTCGCGGCCTCCTCCTCGAAGACCCGGATGAACTCGTCGCCGATGATCCGGCGCTTCTGCTCGGGATCCTCGACGCCGGCGAGCCGGCGGAGGAAGCGCTCGCGGGCATCGACCATCACGAGCTGCATGCCGAGGTGCTCGGCGAACGTCTCGCGAAGCAGCTCCGATTCCTTCTTGCGCATCAGCCCGTGGTCGACGTAGATGCAGGTCAGGCGGTCCCCCACCGCCCGGTGGACGAGGGCCGCGGCGACGGCCGAGTCGACGCCACCCGACAGCGCGCAGATGACGAGCCCGTCCGAGCCGACAGCCGCGGCATGGTCGTCGACCCGCGCGCCGGATGTCGGCGACGGTCTGCTCGATGAAGTTCGCCGGCGTCCACGTCGGGCTCGCGCCGGCGATCCCGACGACGAAGTTGCGGAGGACGTCCTGGCCGCGCGGCGTGTGGACGACCTCGGGGTGGAACTGGATGCCGTAGAGGTTGCGGTCGACGTCGACGAGGCCGGCGAACGGCGACGAGTCCGTCTGGGCGGTCGCCCGGAAGCCGCTCGGCAGGCGGGTGATCGAGTCGCCGTGGCTCATCCAGACCGGCTGGTCGCGGTCGAGGCCGGTGAAGAGCCCGTCGTCGGTCGTGATCGTCACGGTCGCGGGCCCGTACTCCCGCTTCGATGCCGGCAGGACGTCGCCACCGAGCTCGTGGGCCATGAGCTGGGCGCCGTAGCAGATGCCGAGGACCGGGATCTCGCCGCGCCAGATCGCGGGATCGGGGCGGGGGGCGTCGTCGTCGTAGACCGAGTTGGGACCGCCCGACAGGATGATCGCGCTGCGGTGCCCGGCGCTGGATCTCCGACCAGGGCGTGTCGTGCGGCAGGAGCTCCGAGTAGACGTTCAGCTCGCGAACACGGCGGGCGATCAGCTGGGCGAACTGGCTGCCGAAGTCGAGGACGATGACCGCGTCCGGCTCGACGGGTCGGTCGCCGGCGGGTCGCTGCGGAGTCGGCGCGTTGAGCGCGGTCTCGAGATAGGCCTCGACCTCGGCGTCATCGGGGGCGAGGACGCGGTGGCCGGCGTTCGCGGCCTCGCCGTGGACGGTCTTGCCGCGCTCGGCTGGCGCGGCCGATGGCTGCGCTGGTGCCGCCTCGGGCCCGACCTCCGCCTCGGGCTCGGGTTCACCTCGATCTCGTCCGCGATTTCGTCCGCCGGATGCGGCTCCTCCACCACCATCGATCGCCCGCCTCCTCGCTCCGCCAGCGACAAGTCTACGGGAGCCGACCCTCAGTCGCGGTTCCGCATCGCCTCGGCCGCCATGTCGAAGTAGGTGTGGAGACGGGCGGCGACCGCCTGGGGCGGGTCGGTCGAGGCGATGGCCTCGCGCATGTGGCGGAGCCACGCGTCGCGCTCCGCCGGCCCGATCGCGAACGGCGCGTGGCGCATCCGGAGGCGCGGGTGGCCGCGCTCCTGGTCGTAGGTCGTGGGACCGCCCCAGTACTGGGCGAGGAAGAGGGTCAGGCGGTGGCGGGCGCCCGACAGGTCGTCCGGCTCCGGATAGATCGCGAGAAGCTCCGGATCGGTCGCGACCCCGGAGTAGAACCGGTCGACGAGGGACTCGAAGAACGGCATGCCGCCGGCGGCTTCGTAGAGGGAAGGTTCGTCGGCCACCGCGGGAGTCTACCCGCGGCTACGGCGCCCCCGCCGCCGTCGGCCGTCGCTGGAGAAGGATGCTCAGCAGGTTGCGCGCCGTGACGGTCTCGCGGACGAGATTGGCCCCGCTTGCCGCTGCCTTGGCAGCCTCGTTGGCCGGCGTCGACCATCGTCGGCGGGGTCCCGCCCAGGCGGCGCTCACGCGCCGACCCTGAGGAGGGGAGTTGGCCACCAGGCGCTGCGGCGGCTCCAGCCCTGGAAGCGGATCCGGCCGGCGCTGATCCCGAGCAGGAGGTACATGGCCAGCGACCAGGCCACGAGGCCGGTGCCGTTGGCGACCGCCTGCTGGGCGGGGAGGCTGCTGCCGGCGAACGGGTTCGCGCCGAGGGCGATCGCGAACAGCGCGGCGAACGAGACACCGCCGCCGATCTGGGCGATGGTCAGGGTCAGCGTCCGGCCCCACTCGCGAGCGCGGGCGATCCCGAACAGGGCGACGAAGTGGGCGATTCCGAAGGCGATGGCAAGGGCGGCCAGCGGCCAGCCGTTCGGCCCGACCAGCGCGGGGACCACGCCCAGCCCGATGGCCGTCGCGGCGCTGCCGGTGAGGAAGAGGAGGAACGAGGCGGCGAGGCGGGATCCGCGATACATCGAGTGGCGCTCCTTCGGTCGGGACGTCAGTGGAGCCACCGTAGTGCGGGCCGATCGGCGGCGGCATCGGCAGGCGGCGACGGTTCCGTTCGGACGGATGACGTAGGTCGGGCCGGTCGAGCGTCCGACGCACGCGGGCCCTGGCCGGCCGCCGGCAGGACGAACATGAAGAGACGGCCGGCTGCCCCCAGAGCTGCCGGCCGTCGCGTTGGATGCGGTATTCGGTTGTTCTTCAGTTGTCCGTATTCGGTTGTTCTTCAGTTGTCGTGACCGCCTGGGAGGATCAGGCGGCCGGGCTGAAAAGCTGGTTCCAGGAGGGGTCGGGCCGGATGACCCGGTTCGCCGTTTCGCCGTGCTCCTTGGCCCAGGCCGAGAAGAACGCGGCCCGGCGGTGCGACACGATGCGGGCGTCCTTGCAGGTGCACCCCTCGACGAGGCACGCGCGACGGGCCGGGCGGGTCGCCTCGTGGCGTTCGACCTGCTGGCTGTCCATCACGCTGTTCTCCGTTTCGTCTGTGGCCCGATGGGTCGGGCCTCTTGATGATTAGACGGTAGGAGGGCCGAGATCTCATCGATATCGGCGAGTGCCAACCCGTCTCTACGACCGTTGACGTAGATCGCCACTAGGACGGTTACAGCAGTGTCCGCAATCCGACAGCTCGCCCAGAAACGCCGAACGACCGCGCAACGTGGGCACCGTTGCTCGGTCGTCTGGCAGGTCAGGTATTCGGTTGTTCTTCGGTTGTTCTTCAGTTGTCCGTATTCGGTTGTTCTTCAGTTGTGAAGGCGGCCCCCCTCAGGCGATCGGCAGCCCGACGAACCGCCATGCGGGATCCGGTGAGCGATGTCGGCCGACGGTCTCTCCGTTGGAGGAGGCCACGGCCGCGACGAGCGCGACCTGGCGGGCGGAGACGGTCCGTTCGGCCTTGCAGGGACATCCGGGAACGAGGCAGGCGCGATGGATCGGGCGCCCGTTGGTCGCTGCCTTCGAGGTCTGATCCATCGAGATTGCTCCTTCCCCGAGAGTCCCGTGGTTCCGGAACCCGGTGCCTCCGACACTAGGCGCGGCCGCGACGCTCCCCCACCGACAAGTGCCACCAAGTCGCCTACGCCGAATGACGTACTGCCGCAACTCCGTCGAAGCTCGCGTCCGCGGGTCGGTCGAGAGTCGCCGCGGCTCCCCGAGCCGAAAGGCGCGACTACGTCGTCGCGGTGGGCGGGCTGGGAAGGCACCGCAGCACCGGCGAGCGCAGCCGAAGCGCGTGAGCGCGGAGCTGCAGTTCGGCAACGCACCCAGCGTCGTCCTGGCGCGACAGCCGAATTCGGCAAACGAAACGGCACCGGTGGAGGAGTCGGTGCCGTTTCTGGAGTGCCGAGGATCGGGGAGGAGGTGGGAGACCGATCCTTCGGCGTGGGTATTCGGTTGTGACCTCGAGGATCGTTACCGCCGGGACCCCTTTGCCCGAGCCCGCGGCCGCCGGTACCCGCCGAGCTGATGCGCGGCCAGGTCCAGGACGACCAGCGTTCCCAGGGTGACGATCAGGGTCCCGAGCGGGTCCATGTGCCGATCCTCGCGGTGGTGGTGTGTTGCCTGGGAACACGATCGCGCGTAACGCGTGTCAGCAAATCGTCGGAAGGTCATCGATTCACGTGCGACGGATGACGTAGGCGGCCCGCAGTCAGGCGGCGACGACTCGGCGCAGGCGGAACGCCGGACCCCGACCGAGACCCTCGGCCGGCGTGCCGTAGCGGAGGATCAGGCTCGCGATCGCCCGGTTCCGCTCGGTGCCGTCCAGCTCCTCGGCGACGTAGGCCGCGGTCGCCTCGCCGATGGTCACGACGCAGGCCGGATCGGCCTCGAGGTTGCGAGACCAGGCGGCTTCGGGCCGTCCGGCGGCGACGAGCAGCGAACCGTCGACGTCCTCCACGAACCCGACCGCCGCGCGGGCCGGGCGGCCCGACACGTGCCCGGTCGTCTCGACGATCGCGACCGTCCCCCACTCGGCGAGCTGCTCGCCGATCTCGTCGGTCACGACGGCCGGGTCATCGACGCGCCGTCAGCGACTCCGCTGCCACGACTTGCCCTCGGTCTGGACCGACGGCGCGTAGACCATCTCGACCCGCTGCATCTCGGCGACCGTCCGCGCCCCGAGCGCGGCCATCGACTGGCGCAGGGCGCCGATCAGGTTCTCGGAGCCGTCGGTGACATGGGCCGGGCCGAAGAGGATCTTGCTCCAGCGTCCCGGAGGTCCCGACCTTGATCCGCGTGCCGCGCGGCAGCGTCGGCGAGGGAGCGGCCATGCCCCAGTTCGTGCCCCGACCCGGAGCCTCCGCAGCCCGGGCGAGCGGCGAGCCGAGCATCAGCGCGTCGGCGCCGGCGGCGATGGCCTTGGCCAGCTCGCCGCCGCGACGCATCCCGCCGTCTGCCACGACCGGGACGTAGCGGCCCGTCTCCGCGAAGTAGGCATCGCGCGCGGCCGCGACGTCGCTGATCGCGGTCACCTGGGGCACCCCGATCCCGAGGACCTCCCGCGTCGTGCAGGCTGCGCCCGGACCGACGCCGACGAACACGGCGGCCGCTCCCTGCTCCATCAGCGCGAACGCCGCCTCGGCGTTCGTCGTGTTACCGACCGCGACCGGGATCGGCATGAACCGGGTGAACTCGGCGAGGGACAGCGGGTCGTAGCCGCTCGCGAGGTGGCGAGACGACGAGACCTGTGACTGGACGAGGAACAGGTCGGCGCCGTGCTCGGCGCAGAACGGCCCGAACCGACGGGCCGCGCCCGGCGTCGCCGCCACGGCGACCTTCGATCCCGCGGCGTGGATCTCCTCGATCCGGCGGGCGACCAGCTCCTCGCGGATCGGGGCCGCGTAGGCCTCGGCCAGGAGGTCCTGGACCTGATCGTCGGGGGCGGTGGCGATCCGCTCGAGGACCGCGTCGGGCTCGTCGTAGCGGGCCTGGACGCCCTCGAGGTTCAGGACCGCAAGGCCGCCGAGTCGGGCCAGCTCGCCGGCGAACCGGGCGTCGACCACCGCGTCCATCGCAGACGCGAGCACAGGGATCGCGAGCGGGATGCCGGCAAGGGAGATCGAGACGTCGACGTCGGCCGGTTCGATCGTCTCGGTTCCGGGGGCCAGCGAGACGTCCTCGAATCCGTAGGTCGGCCGGAGGTCATCGACCTTCGACCGGAACACGCGACGGCTTGCGGACGGCGACGGGGTGCTCGGGAGGGCGCCGGCGGTCTGGTCGATCAAGGCATGCCTCCGATGCGACGGTGGCCTTGATTCTAGCCGAGCCCGACGGACGGCGCGGGGACCCCGCACCCCGCGCCTGCGCCGTCAGCCTGCCAGCGTGTTGTCCTGGTAGGCGGGCTTGGCATGCTTCCCGATGACCTTGACCGGCGCCGGGCAGATGATGCCGTCGCCGTTGAGGTCGTACTGCGCCAGCTTGCCGGGATGTGCGCCGAGCACAATCTCCGCATAGTCACCGCAGGTCCCCGTGGCGAGCGCGACGCTCGGCACGCTGAGGGCGCTAAGCGCCAGGATCATCGGGATCGCCAGGGTCTTCGAGATCGACCGCATCGGTCTGCTCCTTCCTCGGGCGGTGACGGTTGGCGTTTGTCCGCCCACGTCCGAGTCCACCAGCCGCAGGCGCCCGGCGCATCGGTTGATCGACCGATGCGGGCCGAATTGGGCGACCGATGCGCGCTTCGCGGTCCGTCAGCCGGTCGTCAGTCGGCTCGCGCGGCCGTCTCCTCGATCTCGTGGAGCTGCTCGAGGTGCATGAGGTCGTGGACGCCGGCGAAGAGCAGCCACTCGCCGCAGCGCAGCCGTCCGACGAGCGGATGCTCGAGCAGGCACCGGTCGAGCTCGTGGCCGGCGATCGCCCGAGCGGAACGCTCGATCAGCCGCTGGCTCTGGTCGAGCCGGCGGACGAGCGCATCGCGATCGGCCGACGCGGGGCCGGGGATGCCGGGGACGACGGTGGGCGCATTGGGCGGCCAGCGATCACTCGCGGCGAGCGACGCGGCGAGGACCAGCCCGGCCCGGGCCGTCGCCACGTGGCCGACCGCCTCCGCCACGTTCCAATCGCCCTCGCCGCCGGGCATCGCGAACGCGTGGCCCGGCAATCGTTCGACGACGTCGCGGAGGGCCGCCGCGGTGGCGGCGAGCTGCTCGACCGTCCGAGGCGTCGAGCCGTCGCCGGACCGGCGGCGAACCTCCCGCCGGACGCTCAGGAACTGGCCTTCATCGATGCCCCGCCACGCCGCGACGATGTCGGGGGCATCGGGCTCCAGGGCGGCGACCCACGCGTATCGATCGGTCATCGGTTGCCGTTCGCCATCTTGACCGCCTCGGGCAGTCGGCGCAGGCGCCACATCGCGACGATCCCGACCGCGGGACCGAGCGCGAGCATCCAGAACGCGACGCGCCACGCCGAGCCGTCGCCGGGATCGATCGCGCCCACGGCGAGGATCGCCGCCGCGGTCAGCAGGAACCCGAGCGCGAGCTGGAGCGACAGCGCGGATCCCGCGGTCCCCGGCGGCGAGAGCTCGGACACCGCGGTCGAGAACTGGGCCGAGTCGGCGATGACCGTGAGGCCCCAGACGAGCCCGACCACGCGTCACGACGAGCGGATCCGCCCCGAAGACGAACCCGGCCACGAGCGCGGACGGCGCCGCTGCCGGCCATCGCGGCGATCGTCAGCGTCGTCCGGCCCAGGCGATCGGCCAGCGCCCCGGCGACCACGCAGCCGACACCACCGACCGCGACCACGGCGAACGCGGCCGCGCTGGCGACCGCCGGATCCTCGACCCCGGACGCCGCGAACGACGCGCCGATGAACAGCGGCAGCCAGGTCCACATCGCGTACAGCTCCCACATGTGGCCCAGGTAGCCGAGATTGGCGAGACGCACCGACCGCTCGCGGAACGCGGCCGCGGCGATCGCCGGGCTGAACCGCGCCGCCGCCACCTCGAGCGGGCCCTGGCGGTGGCCGATTCCGCAACGACCGCCGCCCCGCCGACCGCGACGAGGCTGGCCGCCGCGACGACGAGCTGCCAGTCCGTTCCAGCGCCCGGTCGAGGCGCCGACGGCCCGGATCAGGTGCGGCAACGCGGACCCGATCGTCAGCGCCCCGATGAAGATGCCGATCGCCAGGCCTCGGTCCCGGCGGAACCAGCCGGCGATCATGCGAAGCGCGATCGGGTAGGTGGCGGCCAGGCCGGCGCCGGTCAGGAGCCGCCACGGAAGGGCGCTTTCGGGGCCGCTCGGCGGCATAGCGCGAAGCCCAGGTTGGCGGCCGCCGCGACGAGCGCCCCGACAACGAACAGCACCCGGCCCGAGACCACGTCCGCGGCCCCGCTCACCGCGAGCCCGATCGCCGCGATCGCGAACCCGACCTGGACGGCGACGGTCAGGAGCGGCAGATCGAGTCCGGTCGTGCCCCATTCCTGGGCGAGCAGCGGCGCAACGGCCGATGCGCTGAACCACGGCGCGAAGGCGAGCAGGACGCCGGTGGCGACGACCAGCAGCTCCGTCCAGCGCCCGGCCGGCTCGCCCTCCGCGGCCGGGCGACCCGGCGCTCATTCCGGGTCGGCGGGGATCATCGTGTAGACGACGCACTCGCCGCGGAGGACCTCGGTCCCGTCCTGGCGGCGGGCGACGCAGCGCAGCTTCGTGATCGGCTTGTCGGCGCGCGCCTCGATCACCTCGGCCTCGGCGGTGACGGTGTCGCCGATGTAGGCCGGCGCCGGGTAGTCCCACTCCTGGTGGAGGAACACCGAGCCCGGCCCGGGCAGCTCCATCGCGACCAGCGCATTGAACAGGCCCGTGGTCAGCCCGCCGTGGACGATGAGGCGCGCCGGGCCGGGTGCGCCGGGCAAACGCCTCGTCGAAGTGGAGCGGATTGCGGTCACCGGTGATGGCCGCGTACGCCTCGACGTCCTCCGCCGTGATCGTCCGGGTCCAGGTCGCTCGCGACCCGACGGGCGGCGGCTGCCAGCCCACGGTCCCGCTCGCGTCCCGGTCTCGCGCCGTCAGAGCCGCTCGAAGCGGTCGACCGGCAGGACGAAGACCGTCGCGCCGCCGACCTCGACCTCGAGCGGGTAGGGCATGAAGAACTCGCCCGGCTCCATGATCGGCGGCATCGGGTTGACGACCTGGGTCCGCGCCTTGCAGGTGTCGCGGATGATCTCGAGGACCGCGTCGACGCTGTCGTCCTCGACGCCGAGGATGATCGTCGCGTTCGACTGCTTCAGGAACCCGCCGGAGCTGTGGAGCCGGGTCGCCCGGTACTCGCGGTCGAGGAGCGCGTCGACCAGGGCCCCCGCGTCCTCGTTGTGGACGACCGCGACGACGAGCTTCACGCCGCCGAGTATAGGCGGCGGCCCCGGTCGCTCCACGCCTCGCCCCGCACTGGACGCTTGCCGCGCCGCCGAGCGCGGGACGAGGCGCCGGGGCGGGCGGTGTACGATGCGGCCCTTGCCGACCGCGGAGCCGTCCGCCCGGTCGCACACCCGTCCAGGAGATGCACGTGGCCGACGACGCTACCCGGCGACCCGACCCCATGACCGCGTTCGCCGCCGGTGCCGAGGCGCTGGCGCGTGGCGCCGACCTCGACGCTGCGCTCGAGGCGCTGGTCGGGGCGGCTGCGGCGACGGTCGGGGCGGACAGCGCCGCGATCAGCCTCCAGGACCCGGACCGGCCCGAGGCCGAGCTCGCGTTCACGATCGGCTTCGACGAGGCCGGGCAGACGGCGCTCGCCGAGGCGGCCGCGACCGCCGGTCATCCACTCACCGTCGCCGCACGGGACCGGGTCGAGGTCGCCGACGGGAATGACATCGCCTACCCGCTGATCGTCGGGCGCGGCGGGATCGAGCAGGCGCTCGGTGCCGTCCTCTGGCGCTGGTCGTCGGGCGACAAGACGCTTGCCGAGGCCGACACGCAGCTTCCTGCGCACGACCGCCAACCTGGTCGCGGTGGCGGTCGACCGCTCGCGGCTTGCGTCCACGATCGCCGAGCGATCCGAATGGCTGGAGCGCCTCGCCCACTCGGATCCGCTGACCGGCCTCGCGAACCAGCGCACGCTGGCCCGGGTCCTCGAGCTCGAGCTGGCTCGAGCGGGTCGCCAGGGCAGCGAGGTCTCGGTCGCGATCTTCGACGTCGACGACTTTGCGGCGACGAACGAGGCCGGCGGCCGGAACGCCGGCGACGACGTGCTGCGATCGGTCGCATCGGTCCTGGCCGGTGCCGTCCGGCTCGTCGACACGGTGGCCCGGCTCGGCGGCGACGAGTTCATCGTCGTGGCGCCGGGCTCCGCCGGAGCGACCGTCGCCCGACGCGTGCTGGACGGGATCGCGGAGCTGCCCGAGATCGGCGGCGGGCGGATCTCGGTCTCGGCCGGCGTCGCCCGCTTCCCCGCCGACGGCACGGACGGCGAGTCGATCATTGCCGCCGCGCAGGCCGCCCTGGAGCGGGCACGGGCCGAGGGCCGCGGCTCGCTGGAGTCGACCGCGGGCTGACGCCGCGACTCAGGCCCTACGTCGAGGGCGTCGTCGCGGTCCCGGCCGAGACGACCTCGGTCGGCGTCGTCGCACCGGCCGCGGGCTCGCGCGAGACCGCCACCGTGATCCCGGGCGCGTCCGGACCCTGCTTCGACGTGAACGAGGCGACCCCGGACGCATCGACCGTGAAGCTGCCGAGCGGCACCGGCGCGTCCTGACCGACGATCGCCCACGTCTCGTAGACCTGGGTGCCGCTCGTCGGCGCGAGGTCCTCCATCGCGAACTGGATCGAGCCGTCCGACGCGACCGCGGCGAGGCCGCGCGGACCGCCGGCTTCGACCGGCGCGAGGATCGCGGTCTGGCTGCCCTCCGGGCGGCGACGTCGAGGACGGCGGCGACGGCCGTCCGGTAGTTCTCGGCGGCACCGACCTGGTCCTCGAGATCGCCGACCTGGCCCTGGAGGCGGAAGTTCCACGCCCCGAGGGCGACGATCGCAACGACGGCGGCGATTCGGAGCGCCCACTCGAGCGGGCTCGTGCGGGACTTCGTTCGTTCCGCGCGGGCTTCGCGCTCGGCGGGCGACGGGAACGGGACCGCGGCCGGCGTCGGTGCGCTCCGCAGCCGGCGAGGTGCGCTCGGCGGCCGGGGCCGGGCTCGTCCGCTCGCGCGGCGGCGGGGGCCGGGCTGGTGCGCTCCGCGAGGTCAGCCGCCGCAGCGGCCATGATCCGGTCGCCCAGCGCGGCCGGCGGCTCGACCAGCTCGAGCGACGGATCGTCGAGCAGGTACGGGACGACGCCGCCGAGCTCCTCGAACTCGGCGATGGGACTCCGGGCACGTCGCCAGGTGCTCGCGTACGGACGCCATCTCGGCCTCCTCGAGCGCCCCGAGAACGTAGAGCGGCGCGAGGTCGATCGCCTCGTCGTGGGTCAGCGGCCGGTTGGTGCTCATGGGGACCCCTCACCCGTGAGAGCCCCTCGCATCGCGAGCAGCCCGAGCCGGATACGACTCTTGACGGTCCCGAGCGGCGCACCCGTCCGATCGGCGATCTCGACCTGGGTCAGCCCGCCGAAGTAGGCCAGCTCGATCGCCTCGCGCTGCACGTCGGACAGCGTCGCGAGCGCGGACGCGATCTCGGCGCGGTCGAGGTTGCCGGCCACCTCCTGCCAGATGTCGGGCAGGGTCAGGCTCTGCGGCGGCGGGGCGTCGGTCTCGGGCAGCTCCGTCGGTCGGCCGGCGGCGGCGGACGGCATCGACGGCGCGGTGGTGGACGATGGAGAGCAGCCACGTCTTGACGCTGCCCTTGCCCTCGACGTAGCGCGCGGCATTCCGCCAGGCGCCCAGATAGGCGTCCTGGACGACGTCCTCGGCGAGCGAGGCGTCCGCTGTGATTCGGAGCGCAATCGAATAGGCCATCGTGCGGTATCGGTCGTACAGATCCTGGAGAGCGTCGAGTTCACCATTGGCGACACGAGCCAGTACGGACCGATCCGCTTCGTCAGCCGACGTTGCGACGCGTCCCGAGAGCCCGGAGTCCCGGTCGTTCATCGCTCTATGCGTACGGCGGGCCGTTCCGGTTCACCGGCCGGTGCCTCGA
This sequence comes from uncultured Chloroflexia bacterium, assembly GCA_963721545.1. Classification (GTDB taxonomy): domain Bacteria; phylum Chloroflexota; class Limnocylindria; order Limnocylindrales; family CSP1-4; genus SPCO01. Next base: position 610,019 of record CAVRKB010000009.1, on the reverse strand, counting down.
CGCCGCGAAGTCGATCGACCGATTGGCGGATGGCCATCCACACCTGGGCCGCGCTCGCTGCGGCATCGACGAGGTCGATCCGCTCCGGCTCCATCGCCGCGAGCTCGAGGAAGCCATGCCGCACGCGACGGTGGAAGTCGATGTCGAATTCGAGCTCGAACCGGGTCCGGTCGTGCAGCGCCTTCCGCTGCAGCCCGACCTCCGGCGGCAGGTCGAGCAGGATCGTCCGGTCGGGACGGAGCCCGGCCGTCGCGATCTCCTGGAGCGCCCGAAGGTGGTCGAGCGGCAGACCGGCACCGTAGCCCTGGTAGGCGAGGGTCGAGTCGGTGTAGCGCGCGCAGACGACGGTGGTGCCTGCGGCGAGCGCCGGACCGATGACCTCGGCGACCAGCTGGCGGCGGGCGGCGTTGAAGAGCAGCGCGTCGGCGAGCGGGTCGATCGCCCGGTCGTGGCTGCCGGCGTCGAGGAGCACGTCGCGAATCTGCTCCCCGAGCACGGTGCCACCGGGCTCGCGTGTCCGGATCGTCGGGATGCCGTCGTCCTGGAGATACGCTTCGAGCCGGGCGGCCTGCGTGGTCTTGCCGGCGCCCTCGGGGCCTTCGATCGTGATGAACCAGCCCCGACTGGGCGTTTCGTGGCTTGGTGTCACGCGGCGAGTGTAGCGGCGGAGGCCGGAAGGTGGTCCGGTCATCCTTTTCGGCGTCCGCCGCGTACCCTCGTCGTCATGGGACGTCGCACGATCCGAGCCTTCCTCGCCGTCGCCGCCATCGCCGTCGCGCTGGTGGCGGCCCGACCTGCCGACGCCCACCCGCTCGGCAACTTCACGATCAACCACTTCGCCGGGATCACCGTCGCCCCGGAGGAAGTCCGCCTCGACGTCGTGATCGACCTGGCCGAGATCCCGACATTCCAGGAGCGGCAGCGGATCGACACCGACGGCGACGGCACCGTCAGCGACGCCGAGGCGGCCGCCGCCCAGGCACCGGCCTGCGCGGAGCGCGCGAAGAGCCTCCGGCTGTCGGTCGGCGGATCGGCGATCACGCCGGAACCGACGACGGCGGCGATCAGCTTCCCGTCCGGCCTCGGCGGCCTCTCGACGATGCGGATCGAGTGCGGGTACGTTGCCCGGCCCGCGACGCCCATCGCCGCCGGAACCGCGATCGCCTTCGAGGACGTGTCGGACGCGGAGCGGATCGGCTGGCGCGAGATCGTCGCCACCGGGGACGGCGTCACGCTCGACGGCCGACGGCCTGCCGGCGACGAGCCCGTCGAAGCGTCTGACCGCCTATCCGCAGGACCTGATCAGTCAGCCGCTCGACATCCGGTCCGCCACGATCATGGCCACCGCCGTCGCGGCCGGCGCCGGTCAGGGCCAGGGCGCGGTGGCCGAGGACCCGGCGACCCCTGGCGGCATCGCCGCGGTCCCGGGCGGCATCGGCGCCGAGCTGCCGTCGATCTTCCGCGAGGCCAACCTGACGCCGTTCGTGCTGCTGCTCTCGATCGCCACGGCGTTCGCTCTCGGCGCTGGACACGCGCTCACGCCGGGCCACGGCAAGACGCTGATGGCCGCGTACCTCGTCGGGACGAAGGGCACGCCGATCCACGCGGTCGGCCTCGGGCTGTCGATCACCGTGTCGCACACGATCGGCATCCTCGTGATCGCGGGGCTTGTCGTCGGGGCCCAGGGCCTGCTGCCGCCGGACCTTGTCGTGCGGGCGGCACCGGCCGTCGCGGCGGTGACGATCGCGGGCCTGGGTGGCTGGATGCTGCTGACGGAGCTCCGGAAGCGACGCGCTGCGCGCCGGGCGGCCCACGCCCACGAGCAGGCGCACGAGCACGGCTACGCCCACGAGCACGTCGACGCACGACCACCGCCAGAGCACGATCACGACGAGGCGCCCGGCACGCACAGCCACGGCGGCGTGAGCCACAGCCACCTCCCGCCATCCGGCTCGACGCTCAGCTGGCGCGGCCTCTTCGCGCTCGGCCTGGCCGGCGGCCTCATCCCGTCGACGAGCGCCCTGTTCATCCTGCTCGGTTCGATCGTCGCCGGCCGGCCGGCCTTCGGCTTCGTCCTGGTCGTGATCTTCGGGCTCGGGATGGCGGCCGTGATGACCGCGATCGGGCTGGTCGTGGTCGCCGCCCGCGGCCGCCTCGACGCCGTGCCGACCGACTCCAGCCTGGGCCGCGTCGCCCGGTTCGCGCCGCTCGCGGCGGCCGTCGTCGTGTTCGCGGTCGGGATCTACCTGTCGATCCAGACCATCGCGGGCCAGCCGGTTCTCTGACCCGGCGGCGGCTCCCCGCGGATACGCACTTCGACTGATACGCCGTTCGCCAACCCCTCTGCTACGCTCCGCCTCCCGATGCGAGACCTCACCGACCGAGCCCTGGATACGGCCGCCCAGCTCGGCGCGGGCTATGCCGACGTGCGCGTCGTCCGCCGCGTGGACGAATCGATCGCGATCAAGTCCAGCCGGGTCGAGGGCGTCGCCGCCGGCGAGTCGGAAGGGTTCGGCGTCCGCGTCCTCGTCGACGGCGCCTGGGGCTTCGCCAGCTCGAACCGCCTGACCGCCGCGGAGGCCGACCGCGTCGCCGGCCAGGCCGTCCGGATCGCTCGCGCCTCGGCGACGGCGCTCCGCCAGCGCGTCCAGCTGGACGAGCGTCCGCCGGCGCTTGGAACCTACGAGACCCCGATCGAGCAGGACCCGTTCGAGGTCCCGCTGGAGGAGAAGATCTCGCTCCTGCTCGCGGCGGACGGCGCTGCCGGCCGGGCGAAGGGCGTCACGTTCACCGAGACCCGCTACGACGCCCGCCGCGAGTGGAAGACGTTCGCCGCGACCGACGGCAGCTTCACCGAGCAGACCCTCACCCACATCGGCGCCGGCATCGAGGCGAACGCCATCGAAGGCGACGAGCACCAGCGCCGGAGCTATCCCGACGGCGATGGCGGTCCGTTCCGGGCAGCCGGCTTCGAGTACGTCCGCGGCCTCGACCTCGAGGGAAACGGCGGGCCGCTCGGCGAGGAGGCGGTCGCGCTGCTGAGCGCGCCGCAGTGCCCGTCCGGCCGCTTCACGGTCGTCCTCGATCCGTCCCAGCTCTACATGCAGGTCCACGAGAGCTGCGGCCACCCGAGCGAGCTCGACCGGGTCTTCGGAACCGAGGCGAGCTACGCGGGCACGAGCTTCCTGACGACCGACAAGCTCCAGGACGGCTTCCGCTACGGCAGCGACCTGATCGACATCGTGGCCGACGCGACCGCGCCGGGCGGCATGGGCACGTTCGGCTGGGACGACGAGGGCGTCGCCGCGGCGTCCGTGCCGATCGTCCAGAACGGGATCTTCGTCGGCTACCTGTCGTCGCGCGAGACCGCGCCGCGGATCGGCCGCCAGTCCGGCGGCGCGATGCGGGCCGACGGCTGGAACCGCATCCCGCTGATCCGGATGACGAACCTCAACCTGCTGCCGAAGCCCGGGATGAGCCTCGACGACATCGTCGCCGACACCGACGACGGGTTCTACCTCGCCTCGAACCGGTCGTGGTCGATCGACGACCGCCGGCTGAACTTCCAGTTCGCGACCGAGGTCGCGTACGAGATCAAGAACGGCAAGAAGGGCCGCCTCTTCAAGAACCCGACGTACACCGGCATCACCTACGAGTTCTGGCGCTCCTGCGACGCGGTCGGCGACGAGTCGAGCTACGTGATGCTCGGGACGCCGAACTGCGGCAAGGGCGAGCCGGGCCAGGGCGCGAGCGTCGGCCATGCCTGCTCCGGGGCCCGGTTCCGGGACGTCCAGATGGGCGTCGGCAAGTGGTGAGCGAGACGTGAGCGACGGGCAGAACGGCCGGACGCCGGCGGACGTGCTGGCGCTCGCCGAGCAGGTCCTGCAATTCGCCGAGCACGAGTCGCCGACCGAGGTCGAGGTCATGGCGATGGCCGACGACGGCAGCCTGACCCGCTTCGCGAACAGCGAGATCCACCAGAACGTCGCCGAGTCGAACCTCCAGGTCAACCTCCGGTTCGTCGTCGGCAAGCGGGTCGGGGTCGCCTCGACCAACCGCTCCGACGACGAGGGCCTCCGGCTCCTCGCGGAGCGCGCGGCCGCGATCGCCCGCAACTCGGAAGAGCTCGAGGACTGGGGCGGCCTGCCCGAGCCGACCGAGATCCGGCCGGTGCCGCAGGGCTACGCCGCCGACGACCGCCGACGCGACGCCCGAGCTCCGGGCCGACGGCGTCCGCGCCGTGATCGCCGCGGCCGACACGGCGGGCGTCGCCTCGTACGGCTCGTTCTCGACCGCGACCGAGACGCTCGGCATCGCCAACTCGAAGGGGATCCGCGCCTCGCAGCAGCGAACCGTCGTCGCAGCTCCTGACCGTCGCGATGGCCCCCGACGGCGGCTCCGGCTACGCGGAAGCGGCGGCCGTCGACGTGACCGGCATCGACGCGGCCGAGGTCGGCCGGCAGGCGGCCGAGAAGGCCCGCGCCACCGGCAACCCTGTGGCGGTCGATCCCGGCGAGTGGCCGGTCGTCCTCGAGGAGTACGCCGTCGTCGACATCCTCTCGATGCTCGGCTTCATGGGCTTCAGCGCCCTCGCGGTCCAGGAGGAGCGGTCGTTCGCGGAGCCGGGACGGCGCGTCGGCAGCGAGTCTCGTCACGATCGTCGACGACGGGACGGACCCGGCGACCCTGCCGATGGCGTTCGACTACGAGGGCGTCGCGAAGCAGCGCGTCTCGCTGATCGAGGAGGGCGTCTGCCGCGACGTCGTCTTCGACGCCCAGACGGCGGCCCGCGCCGGCCGCAGCTCGACCGGGCACGGCCTCCCGGCCCCGAACCCGTACGGTCCGTTCCCGCTCAACATGGCGATGTCCGGCGGCGACGACGCCCCGCGACCAGCTCGTCGGGCACGATGGAGCGCGGCCTGCTCGTGACCCGCTTCCACTACACGAACCCGGTCCACCCGAAGCTCGCGATCGTGACCGGCATGACCCGCGACGGGACGTTCTACGTCGAGGGCGGCCGGATCGTCGGGCCGGTCCGCAATCTCCGCTTCACCCAGAGCTATCTCGAGGCGCTCCAGGCGACGAGCCTCGTGAGCCGCGAACGGCGCACACTGAAGGGCGACTTCGGTGGCGTCCTCGTCCCCGCGATCCGCGTCGACAGCTGGAACTTCACGGGCGCCACGGAGCACTGATCCCGCAGCGGAGCGTGCCGTGTCGATCGTCGACGGCTACACCCTGGAGGCGATGGTCGGCGACCCGGACGATCACCGGCCGGAGACCCGATGGGCGGTCGTGGCCGACCCCGGCGGCGCCGAGGGACGAGTCGACGGGCTCGTGGTCATCACCGAGCGGATCGCGCCGGGCGATCGCATCCCGCTCCACGTGCACCGCGACGACGAGGTGGTCTTCGTCCACGGCCGCGGTCGCTATCGCCTCGGCGACGAGGAGCGGGACGTGAGCGATGGCGCCGTCGTGTTCATTCCGGCCGGTGTCCCGCACGGGCTCGAAAACCCCGGTGCCGAGCCGCTGCCGCTCGAGGCCGTCTTCGCGACGACGAAGGTCTGGCTGCGGTATCTGGAACGGAATCCGGCGCCGGGCACGGAGGCCGACCTGCCGCGGGCCGCGACGTATGACGTCCGGACCGGCGAGATCACGTTCGGCGACTGAGATGGAAACGATCCAGCAGCGCCTCGCCCGGCCGTTCGACACCGCGGAGCTCCGCCGGATCAAGCGGCTGTGGGTCCGCCATTCGATCGCCGAGGACCGTCGCGACATCGATGGCCTGATCGCGACGCTCAGCCCGGACTGTGTGTACGAGATCGTCCCCACCGGGCAGCGCTGGGAGGGCCACGACGGCGCACGCGGCTTCTACACGGAGCTGTTCGGGGCGTTTCCGGACAACGCCTTCGCCCTGACCGACATCGTCGTCGGGCCGCAGGGCGTGTTCGAGGTCGCGACGCTGACCGGCACGAACCTCGGGCCGTGGGCGGGCGCCGCCCCGACCGGGCTGCCGGTCGCGCTGCAGGTCCTGATCCTGTTCCCGTGGGACGCCGCCACGGAGCGGTTCTCCGGGGAGCGGATCTGGTTCGACCGCGGCGCGCTGGCCGACGCCGCGCATGGGTAGACCTCGATTGGAGACGGCATTCACTCGGATGCTTGGCATCGACCTTCCCATCGTCCAGGCGCCGATCGGGAATCTCACGAACCCGCGGCTTGCATCTGCGGTCTCGAACGCGGGCGGCCTCGGCATGCTCGCTCTCACCTGGACGGAATCGACAGGATGTCCGCCGGGTTGTCGAGGAGACCCGCGCGCTCACGGATCGGCCGTTCGGCGTCAACCTCGTCCTCGAGTGGCCCCAGCACGAGCGACTGACGGCAGCCCTCGATGCCGGTGTCGCGCTCGTGTCGTTCGTCTGGGGCGATCCCGGGCCCTACCTCGATGAGGTTCATCGCGCCGGTGCCGTCGCGGCGCTGACGGTCGGGAGTGCCGCGGAGGCACGACGCGCCGTCGACGCGGGCCTCGACGTCGTCGTTGCCCAGGGCTGGGAGGCCGGCGGTCACGTCTGGGGCGACGTCGCGACGCTGCCGCTCGTCCCGTCGGTGGTGGACGCCGTGGCGCCCACCCCGGTGATCGCCGCCGGCGGGATCGCCGACGGTCGCGGACTGGCGGCGGTGCTCGCGCTTGGAGCCTCCGCGGCATGGTTGGGGACGCGCTTCGTCATGAGCGAGGAGGCCACGTCGCTACCCGCGTATCGCGACCGCCTTGCCCAGTCCACGGAGACCGACACGTTGCACTCCTCGCTGTTCGACGGCGGCTGGGCGAACGCGCCGCATCGGGCGCTCCGAAACTCGACGACGCAGGCCTGGGAGGCCGCCGGACGGCCGCGTACGGGTGCCCGCCCGGGCGAAGGCGATGTCCTCGGGAGTGCGGATGGAGAGCCCATCCTTCGCTACGACTCGACCTCACCGCGCGTTGGTGTCGCTGGCGACCTCGAAGCGATGCCCATGTGGTCCGGCCAGTCCGTCGGGCTTGTTCGCGAGGTCCGCCCTGCGGCGGACATCGTCAGCCGAGATCGCCGCTGAAGCCGACGCCGTCCTGCGCCGGCCTGGGCACCGATCGCAGGCTAGGGCGCGACCGCCGCCGCTACCGCCAGCTCCGACCGCATCCGCCGGCCGATCCAGAGCGCCGCCGTTGCCGGCAGCGCCGCGACCGCGATCAGGAACGTCAGGAGCGCGACGAACAGGAACCGCATCGCGCCGAACGTGTCCGAGATCAGCCCTTCCCCGAGCTCGCTGTGCAGCCGGTGGAGCTCGCCCCCGAGCGCGGCCAGCGACTCGGCATTCAGGCGCAGCGATTCGGCGTCGGAGGCAAGGTCGTCGGCGAACGTCGCGAGCTCCACGTCGAGGCCGTCGAGCGAGTCGGCCACCTCGCCGAAGCGGTTGGCAAGTCCGCCGAGCGGCTGCGCCCCCAGGATCGACACGGACCCGGCAGCCTGCTGGAGGCCGCGCAGGCTTGCGACGGTCGTCGTGAGGGAGCCCGCGACCCGCTCGAGCATCGGGTCCGCGGCGTCGAGCGTCGATGCGACGTCGTCCACGGTCACGACCGCGGCGTCGAGGAGGTCGGCCGTTCGGTCGAGCGTCGCCAGCATGCGGTCGGCGGCCACCTCGACCCGGTCGGTGACCCCGTTCAGCCGCCAGGCCGCGACGAGCAGGATGAGGAAGCCGATCGCGGCGAGGATGAGCCCGGCGACGCCGTAGTAGACGAGCGCGTTGGCGATCCGGCGGGTCGAGTCGGTCGACAGCGTCGCGCCGGTCGGGGCGGCCGGTGCCGGCTCGTCATCCCGCCACGAGGGCGGTTGGCTCATCGCCAGGCGCTCCGGGCCGTGTCGGGATAGAGCCGCACGCGGCGATAGGGCTCGCGGCCGCGCGACCGCGACACGATGTTGGCCCGCTCCGCCATCTGGTGCTGGAGCCGCCGGATGTAGGCGTTCTGGGGCGACAGCTCGACCGGCTCGGAGTTGTTCAGGACGATCCCGATCGCCTCCTCGGTCTCGCGCATCGCGGCCTCGCGCGGGTCGATCTCGAGCGAGAAGATCGAGGTCAGGCTCGACTGCATCTGGGGCACGGTGTTCGACTTGAGGACGTAGATCGGGAGGGCCCGCTCCTCGGCCTCGCGGAGCATCGGCGTCTTCTGCTTGTACTCGTTGCGGAGCGTCATGACGACGTCGGCGTCGTCGACCTCGCGGGCGATGACGACCGGCAGCTGGAGATCGCGGATCGCCTGCTCGAGGCGCTTGCGGCTGATCCCCTGGGGCAGGATCCGGAGCGTCGGCAGCGGCGACCCGCCCGGCGTCAGGACGCCCTGGCCGTGCTCGCCCTTCCTCGATCCCGATCGGCGCGCTCGTCAGGTCGTCGTCGTCGTCCTCGAGCTCGTCGGCGTTGACCGGCCCCGTGCCCTCGTCGGCGCGAGCGCGGTGAGCGCCTTCGTCGCCTGGTCGCGCCAGGCCCTCTGCCGCTCGAGCTCGCGCTGCTCGCGGACGGGCGTGTCGACGACCGGGCCGGCGCCGCGCTCGAGCGGGCCGCGATCGGCGATCTCACCGGCGACGAAGGGGGCGTCCTCGGGCGATCCCGGCAGGCGCGCGCTGAGCGGCGGCGACGGCGAACCGCGGCGTGCCGGCCTCGGCCGACTCCACCCCGCCGAGCGAGCCGCGCGGCGTTCCCTCGCGGGGCGGCCCGCCACGCGTCTGGCGCCAGCCGCCGCTGGCTCCGGGCCGGTAGCCGCTCCGGAGCGAGCCGCCGCGTTCGACGTCGCGGTACCCGCCGCTGCGGTAGCTGCCGTCGCCGCGCCAGCCGGGCTCCATCCGCCACGGCTGGCCGGTGCCGACGAGGCCCGCGAACCGCTCCGCGCCGATCTGCTCGCGGGGCGACGGCCGCGGCCGCGCCTGCGAGCGGTGGACGCCTTCCTCGTCACGCCAGCGGAGCTCCGGCGCGACCTGGTCGCCGCGGAGCATCGAGTCGACCGTGTCGGCGACGTCGGCGTGGACCGTGACCCGCTCGCGGTCCTGGATCTCGATGATCACGTCGAACGTCGGCGGCGCCTTCCGCTCGAGGACGCTCTTCTGCGTCCGCCGCCGGCGGGCCTCCTCGTCGCCGAGCGTGACGCGACTGGATCCCGCCGATCAGGTCGGACAGCGTCGGGTTGAGCATCAGGTTGTCGAGGTTGTTGCCGTGCGCCGTGCCGATCAGCTGGACGCCGCGCTCGGCGATCGTTCGGGCGGCCTGGGCCTCCAGCTCCGTGCCGATCTCGTCGATGACGATGACCTGCGGCATGTGGTTCTCGACCGCCTCGATCATCACCTCGTGCTGGAGCGACGGCGTCCGGACCTGCATCCGGCGGGCCTTGCCGATCGCCGGGTGGGGGATGTCGCCGTCGCCGGCGATCTCGTTGGAGGTGTCGACGACGACGACGCGCTTGCCGAGGTCGTCGGCGAGGACGCGGGCGGCCTCGCGGAGCATCGTCGTCTTGCCGATGCCCGGCCGGCCCATGATCAGGATCGACTTCCCGCTCTCGACGAAGTCGCCGATGATCTCGATCGTCCCGTAGACGGCCCGCCCGATGCGGCAGGTCAGCCCGACGATCTTGCCGGTCCGGTTGCGGATCGCGCTGATCCGGTGGAGCGTCCGCTCGATGCCCGGCCCGGTTGTCGTCGCCGAACGAGCCGATGTGCTCGACGACGTGGGCGATGTCCGCCTCGGTGATCTCGCGATCGAGGAGCATCACCTCGCTGTCCGGGAACCGCGCCTCCGGTCGCCGGCCGAGGTCGAGCACGACCTCGATCACGTCTTCCTTGTTCGGGAGCGCGTGGACGGCGGCGACGATCTCCGGCGGCAGCGACGACAGCAGGGCGTCGAGGTCGTCGATCGACTCACGGCGACGGTTGTCTGATCCCACGCCGGCCCTCCCTAGCGGACGCCCGCCGGCACGAGAGCCGGCTCGGCGACGCGGACGACGGTTTCCTTCATGAGCAGCGTGACACGTGGCGATCGTATCGAACCCCGCCTCCTCGAGTCGGCGGTCGATGGGCGATTCGTAGGTCCGGACGGGGGCGAGGACGCCCTGGTCGGAGCGATGGCCCGAGCCGCGGCCCGTCCGGGCCGCGATGGCCCCGAGCGCGTAGTCGGCGAGGTCGGCCGACGTCGCCGCCGGGCCGGGCCATGACCTTGAGGTAGTGCGGCTGGTCCTCCTTCGCGACGCCGATCTGGGCGAACGCGTCGAGCTGCGTGCCGTCCTTGCCGCCGCCCGGCGCCTCCTGGACGAACGCCTCGACGTCGGCGAAGCGGAGGATCGGGGCGAGGCTGCTGCGCGGGATCCGCCAGTTCGCGCCCTGCCGCTCCCAGTCGGCGAGCCGGATCGCCTCGAGGCGCTGGATCGGCTGCGGCGTCGACGTGCGCGTACAGGCGAAGGAGCGCCACGGCGTCCACCGGGCCGGCGGCCCGGATCCCGCAGTCGCGAGCGCGGCTCGTCCGTCCACGGCTTCGGCAGCGAGCGGTCGCGACGAGCGGTACAGGACGATCTCCTCGCCGTAGCGCATGAAGCCCGCCTGCATGAACAGCTCGACGTTGCCGTCCTGGTCGGCGCAGGCGACGTGGAGCCGCACGGCGCCGCGCTTCGATGCCTCGCGGACGAGCTGCTGGACGAGCCGGAACCGGATGTCGCCGGCATCGGACGAGCCGATCCCGTCCAGCTCGACGATCGTCCACTCGTCGCGGAACGACTCGCGCTCGACGCGGATCAGGCCCGAGAGGCGGCCCTCGGACTCGTAGACGAACATCAGGTCGTGGGGCCGGAACGCCCCGAGCGGCAGGCGGAACAGGCTGAACACGCCGATCGGCGGGCCGCTGACCGGCAGGCCCAGCGAGCGGGTCGCCGCCTCGGCGTCCTGGCAGAGGCGCGACAGCTCGCCGAGCGCGGCGAGGTCCGTCAGGCGGGCGACGCGGACCTTGCCGACGAGCTTCGGAGCGCGGGCCTCGGTCATGAAGCCGCTCCTCGAGCGTCGCGTCGGGTGGCGGCGCCGACCGGAGCCCTCGCCGGGATCGTCGTGCTCGGCCGCCATCGTCGCGACGAGGCGATGGAAGCGAGTCTCGCCGGCCAGCTCCGGGTGGAACGCGGTGGCGATCACGTTCCGCTCGCGGACGGCGACGATCCGGCCGTCATCGAGCCGGGCGAGGATGTCCACGTCGGGGCCCGTCCGGTCGATGATCGGGGCCCGGATGAACACGCCGTGAACCGGCTGGTCGCCGAGGACCGGGACGGACAGGTCCGCCTCGAACGAGTCGAGCTGGCGACCGAACGCGTTCCGCTCGACGGTCACGTCGATGAGCGGCAGGACGGGCTCCTCGCCGCCGGCGATCTCCCGGGCCAGGACGATCATCCCGGCGCACGTCCCGAAGATCGGGGCACCGGTCGCGGCGAGGTCGAGGATCGGCTCGCGCAGGCCCCAGCGGTCGATCAGCTTGCGCATCGTCGTCTACTCGCCGCCCGGGATGATCAGGCCGGCGACGTCGTCAAGATCGGCCGGCAGGCGCACCGGAACGCCTTCGACGCCGATCGAGGCGAGCGTCGAGAGATGCTCGCGGAAGGCCCCTTGCAAGGCCAGGACACCGATCCTCATCTCGGTCGTCCCTGGACGCCCGGGGTCGTGGCTGCTACCAGCCCCTGACGGCAAGGCGCTCCTCGTCGGGGATCGCCTCGATCGAGATCCCTCGCATCGGCGCATCCGAGGCCCTTCGAGACCTCGGCGATGATCGACGGGTTGTCGAAGTGGGTCGTCGCCTGGACGATCGCGTTCGCCATCCGGGCCGGGTCCTCGCTCTTGAAGATCCCCGATCCGACGAACACGCCCTCGGAGCCGAGCTGCATCACGAGCGCCGCGTCGGACGGGGTCGAGATGCCGCCGGCCACGAAGTTCACGACCGGCAGCTTGCCGTCTGCTGCGACGTCCTTGACCAGCTCGTACGGCGCCTCGAGCTCCTTCGCCGCGACGAACAGCTCGTCCTCGCGCATGGACTGCAGGCGCCGGATCTCGGCCAGCACGTCGCGCAGCTGGCGGACGGCCTCGACGACGTTGCCGGTGCCGGCCTCGCCCTTGGTCCGGATCATCGCCGCGCCCTCGTTGATCCGGCGGAGCGCCTCGCCGAGGTTGCGGCAGCCGCACACGAACGGGACCTTGAAGGCGTGCTTGTCGATGTGGTTGGTCTCGTCGGCGGGCGTGAGCACCTCGGACTCGTCGATGTAGTCGACGCCGAGCGCCTCCAGCACCTGGGCCTCGACGAAATGGCCGATCCGGGCTTTCGCCATCACCGGGATCGTGACGGCGTTCATGATCCCCTCGATCATCGCCGGGTCGCTCATGCGGGCGACGCCTCCGGCGGCGCGGATGTCGGCCGGAACGCGCTCGAGGGCCATGACGGCGACGGCGCCGGCGTCCTCGGCGATCTTGGCGTGCTCAGGCGTGACGACGTCCATGATGACGCCGCCCTTGAGCATCTGGGCGAGCCCCTTCTTGGTCGCCCATGTCGACGTTTCGACGGTCATCTGCTGTTGGCTCCGGGTTGAGCGCCGGCCCGTCCGCCCTGCTGGCCCCGGGGTCGTCGCCCGTTCGAGCCGGCGGAGCCGCCGCGCGCGATTTGGATTATCGCATGGAGTCATCCGAAATCGGACCCCGACGCCTTCAGGGCCTGCGTTGTTGCGCCCGCGGACCTGTCGAATCTCCGACACGGTCCGGTCAGTCACGCAGAGCTGCGGAAGGCGTCATCGGGTCACGACCGGCCGCTCTGCCAGGCGGAACACAGGTCGCGAAGCAGATGGGGACGGAACGATGCGCAAGTTGGCGATCATCCCGATGGCGGGCCTCCTGGCCCTGGCGATCTCGGCTCCGGCGATGGCCGGTCCGAACGTCAGCAACAGCAGCGGCTCGGCCAAGGTCATCAATGGCGAGTGGTACTCCGACGGAGGCTACGGATATGCCTACTTCGCCACCGACTCCCAAAGCGGAGTCTGGGGCGAGGTCTACACGGAGTCGGGCGAGTGGGTCCCGTGTGACGAGTCCGGCGAGTACTACGGGTTCGTCGGCAGCCGAACATCCGGCTGGAGCGGCGATCTCGCGATCACGATCGACTCGCGCCTCGACCACGGCTCGGTCAGCGGCACGCTCGACGCTGTACACCGAGACCGTGAATGAATGCACCGGCGAATACACCGGCTCCGGCGAGCCGACCAGCGTGGCGTTCAGCGCCGACGTGGACGGGGTCGGGAGCGCGGTTCGGTTCCGCGGCAGCGGCAGCTACAAGCTCCCCGGTGAGTTCAACAACCATTCGACGCAGGCGGGCAAGGAGCGTCCTGCGACCGGCTCGATCGATCTCGGCGACGCCGGATCGCAAACCTTCGACTCCGCGATCCTCGCGACGTACAGCTGGCACGACCACTCGAACAACTAGCGCCAGGCTTCGCCTGAGCCGACGACCCCTGGGCATCCGCCCGGGGGTCGTTTCATGTCCGGCTCGATCTAGCGGGCGACGGTCCTGACCACGCCCGACATCAGCTTCGTCGCCCGCCGGGCGGCGCCTGGCGACAGGCGACTGAGCGCCTCGACCAGCTCGAGGACGTCCTCGTCCGGCAGCCCGCCCAGCAGGTGGACCAGCCGGAGGACGGTCTCGTCGGAGATCTCGCCGAGGAGTCGCATCCCACGCTCCAGCTCGCGCGGCTGGAGCTTGGGGATCAGCCCGACCGAGCGATCGAACAGACGAACGAACGCGGCGAACGCGGTCAGCCAGTCGCGGAGGCGCAGCAGCTCGAGATCGTTCGGATGATCCTTTGCCGCCTCGACCGCCTGGGCGGTCGTCTTCTCGATGACGTCGACGATCGGGTCGCCTTCGCGGACCTTGCGCTCGGCGATGACGCTCGTGAACCACTGCCAGTGGTCGCCGACCGCGACGTAGGCGGTGCCTGCCGGACCTCGACGTCCGACCCGGCGCGGCTCGGGAACCCGCTCGACGATCCCCCAGGTCTCGGCGTCGGTCAGGGCGAGGCTCGCGGCCCGATGCGACAGGCCGAGCGCCTCTCGGACCTCGCGCTCCGTCAGCGGCACGCCCCGGACCATGAGGTACGCGTGGACGCGCCCGATCGCCGGCGCGACGCCCCACGACGCGCTCATCTCGCCCCAGGCCTCGGCGAACTGGAGGCGCAACGCCTCGGCGGGGTCGATCGTTGCTCGGCGCCGTCCTGAAACGTGCGACTTGACAGTAGCGTGTTCTTGCGTCATAACTTGCTAACGAATGGTAGCACGAGGTGCAACCGATGTTGAGGACTCGCGTCGCTGGTGCGGTTGTCGCCGCTGCGATCGCGCTGTCGCTCACCGCGGTCCCGCGCGAGACGATCGACCTCGACGGCCTCGGGATCGTTGGGGCGCCCCTTGCCGCGCTCCTGGCGCTGTGGCTGACGCCGGCTGCCGCGAGAGCGTCGTGGCGGATGGCCACGGCGATCGGGCTGGCCATGGGCATCGGCGCGGCGTATCTGGGCGTCGTCGAGGTCGCGCTGCTGACCCTGATCGCGCCCCTGCTCGGCTTCGACACGTCAACGGGGTTCGGGAACGACGTGACCGCAGCGCTGTTCATCGCGACCTACGGGTTGCCGTTCGGCACGCTCGTCCTGCCGATCACGATCCCGTGCGGCCTTGCCTGGGCGCTGGTCATTCGGGCGCTCGCGCCGGGCGGGCCTGCGCCGGCACCGGCGCTGACACAGCTGAGGGCTTGTGAGCGATGACCGCACGCGGTCGGCTCATCGCGTTCATGAGCGGGCTCGCGGTGATGGCCTTCGCCCTCGCAATCCTGGTCCTGGCTCGCTCGCAGGGCGGCCAGGAGCCCCCGCAGGCGGAGAGTCGCGGCCTGGCGTCGGTGGTCCTGCTCGCGACGCCTGGCCTGATCGGCTGGATCGGTGCGTGGACTCGCCGCCCGACGGTCGTCGTTGCGGCGGGCGTCCTCTGCCTCCTCCAATCGGTGGTGGCATTCAGCGGCGTGACGCTCGTCTACCTGCTACCCGCGGTTGGCTTCCTTCGCGCGGCCACCGACCTGGGCGGATCCTCACCGCGCCCGCGTCCCGTTCTCCTTCTCCTCGGCGCGATCCTGGCTGTCCCGATCGCGGTCGCGGTCGTTCTATCGACGGGAATCCTCGGGGTGCTCCTGCTGGCGGCCATCGCCGGTGTGGCCGCGAGCCGATCCGGACGCCGCCAACGGCCCAGCCTCACGACCGGCGGCGCGGCACGGGGCGTCGCGATCGTCGTCCTCGTCGTGAGCGCCTGGCTGGCGACGTTCGCGGCGACCGAGACGACGTGCTGGGTTGGTCGGACGGAACCGGACGGCGCCATGACCTGGGAGCAGATCCCGGTCACCACCACGCTCGTCGTCGAGGCGGATGCAACGGTCAGCACCTGCGCTTCGGGCCAGCCCACGTCGGTCGCCCTCGTCGTCGCGTCGCTTCTGGTCGTCGCGGCCCTAGGAGCGGCGGCGCTTCCGGTTGAGGGGAACCGTTTGGATCCAGCTGTCGGCGAGCTCGCGGGCTGAGGTCACTCCGGCGGCTGCTCGAAGGCCATGGCCGCTTCGACGGCGACGAACAGCGGATCATTCGGGTCGATCGTCGACCTCGCACGACGCGACTTCGCGATCGCCGGTCGTGACGTGGAACGTGTAGACGATCTCCTGGCCGTCGAACGCGGTCGGGCATTCGCCGGTGAACGGCCGGCCGCGGATCGCGACGTAGTCGGCCTGTTCGATCTCCGTTCGGAGCGACTCGATCACATCCGGCGGCACGGTCCCGACCACACGGTCCTGCGGGATGACCTCATGGATCCGGCCATCCGCCTCGATGTTGATCAGCCGACCGCAGGCATCCTGGGGGCACTCCCCGCCGCGGGTCTCGACGGAGAGGAGCGGAAAGGCAAACGGCGTCGCGGCGACGACCGAAGGCGGCGGGCTGTCGGTCGCCGAAGGCGACGGGGAGGTTGGCGTCGAGCCGCAGGCGGACGCGATCACGGCGACGACGACCAGCGGGAGGGACCGGACAGCGAAGCGCCGAGAGACCGAGCGTGCTGGCATTCCGCCGATGACGCCCGATCCCCCGGCTCGGTTCCGATCTACGGTTGGGGAGTGACGGAGGCGATCGCCGCGTCGACGGCGACGAACAGTGGATTCGCTGGGTCGACCACGACCTGGCAGGAGTCGATCTCCTCGGAGTGGGTCACGATCCAGAACGTGTAGATGAACTGCTGCCCGTCGAACGCGATCGGGCAGGTGTCGGTGAACGGCTGACTCTTGATTGCCTCGAAGTCGGCCTGCTGGACCTCGACGACGAGTGCGTTCATCAAGTCAACGGGGACCGTGCCGAGCTCCTTCGGCTCGGGCGCAGTCTGATGGGCGCGGCCGTCGGGCTCGATCGTGATCGTGCCACCGCACGCACCCTGGATGCAGTGACCGCCGGTCGTCTCGACCGTGACCGAGACGCCGTCGACCGCTTCCGACGGATTCGGGACGGGCGACGTGCCCGGACCACCCGTCGACGTGGGTTGATCGGACGGCGGCACGGATGTCGGTGCTGGGGTCGGCGCGCTGGCACAGGCGGCGACCAGGAGGGCGATGAGGAGGAGGGCGGGAAGGGACGCAAGGCGTCGGTAGTTCGGCATGGTCGCCCGACGCCGGTTCCGGACGAGCGGTTCCGACCTATGATCGGCGCCATGTCCGTCCTCCGGAGCCGGCTCGACCCCGCCAGCCCCGAGGTCCGCGCCAACCACGACGCGATGGCGGCGCTCGTCGCGGACCTCCGGGAGCGCCAGGCAACGGTCGCCGGCCGGGGCGCCGGTGGCGACGACCGGTCGATCGCCCGGCACCGCGAGCGGGGCAAGATTCCGGTCCGGGAGCGGATCGACCGCCTGCTCGACCCAGGCTCGCCGTTCCTCGAGCTGAGCCCGCTCGCCGCAAACGGCCTCTACGACGACGAGGCCCCGAGCGCCGGCATCGTCACGGGCATCGGTACGGTCGAGGGAACGCGCGTCGTCGTCATCGGCAACGACGCGACGGTCAAGGGCGGGACCTACTACCCGATGACCGTCAAGAAGCACCTCCGGGCCCAGGAGATCGCGCTCGAGAACCGCCTGCCGTGCGTCTACCTCGTCGACAGCGGCGGCGCGTTCCTGCCGCTCCAGGCCGACGTCTTCCCCGACCGCGACCACTTCGGCCGGATCTTCTACAACCAGGCCCGGATGTCGGCGGCCGGGATCCCCCAGGTCGCGCTCGTCATGGGGTCAGCTCGACGGCCGGCGGCGCCTACGTCCCGGCGATGAGCGACGAGACCGTGATCGTCAAGGGCATCGGGACGATCTTCCTCGGCGGACCGCCGCTCGTGAAGGCCGCGACCGGGGAGGAGGTCAGCGCCGAGGACCTCGGGGGCGGCGACGTCCACACCGCGATCTCCGGCGTGGCCGACCATCTCGCGCTCGACGACGAGCACGCGCTCGCCCTCGGCCGGTCGATCGTCCGCAACCTGAACCGGCGGCCGCCGGCGCCGCCCTGGGACCGGGCTGACGCCGGAGCCGCCGGCCGTGGACGCGGACGGCCTTATGGCGCCGTGTCCGCCGACCCGCGCCGGCCCGTCGAGGTCCGCGAGATCATCGCCCGGCTCGTCGACGGCAGCCGCTTCCACGACTTCAAGCCGCGCTACGGCGAGACGCTCGTGACCGGGTTCGCCCACATCGAGGGCTACCCGGTCGGGATCATCGCCAACGACGGGATCCTGTTCAGCGCGTCGGCGCTCAAGGGCGCCCACTTCATCGAGCTCGCCGCGCAGCGGAAGATCCCGCTCGTCTTCCTCCAGAACATCACCGGCTTCATGGTCGGCCGCGAGTACGAGGCGGGCGGCATCGCGAAGGACGGGGCGAAGATGGTGACCGCGGTCGCGTGCGCCGAGGTCCCGAAGTTCACGGTGATCGTCGGCGGCAGCTTCGGGGCCGGGAACTACGCGATGGCCGGCCGCGCCTACCAGCCGCGCTTCCTGTGGACGTGGCCGAACGCCCGGATCAGCGTCATGGGCGGCCAGCAGGCGGCCCGCGTCCTGTCGACGGTCGGCGGGCCCTTCGACGAACGACAAGGCGCGCGACGCCTTCGAGGCGCCGATCCTCGAGACCTACGAGCGCGAGGGCAACCCGTACTTCGCCACCGCGCGGCTGTGGGACGACGGCGTCATCGATCCGCTCGAGACGCGGCGAGTGCTCGCCCTCGGCATCGAGGCCGCCCTCCACGCGCCGATCCCCGAGACGCGCTTCGGCGTCTTCCGGATGTAGCTTCAGGGCCTCGCACCGGTGGCTATGCTGCGCCCAGCGGCGTCGCATGATGCCGTCGAGGAAGGGAGAGGACATGACCGGTTTTGGCGTGCTTCTCATCGTGCTGGGCGTCGGCTCGCTGCTGCTTGCCGATGTTCGACCTGCAGTTCCAGCTGATGGAGTTCGTCGACCCGTACCAGCCCTGGGCGGGCCTCCTCGTCGGCGTGATCGGGGCTGTGCTCGTCGGGATGGGCCTGCAGCGATCGCGCGCGGCGGCAACAACGCGTGGCGGCGGCGCCGGCTGCTCCGGCGGCGGCTCCTGCGCCCGCCGAACCCGCGCCCGCACCTGCGCCTGCCGATGCCCCGGCGGCCGCGGACGTAACGGCGGACGAACCCAAAGCCTGACTCCACGACGCCAACGGAACCCGCGGCGCCGCCCGCATCCGTGGCGGGCGGCGAAGATTCAGGGATCTCCCCGATAGCGGCCGCCCGATCGGCGGCCGAGACTCGTCGCTCATGTCGAACCGACGCCCAACCCAGCGACGAGCGCCTCCGCGCCGCGACACCGAGGCGGCGGACGGAGCTGTCGATCAGCCTGCTCGCCGTCCTGGTCGTTGCGATCGTCGCCATCACCGTCGCGCGTCAATGGCCGATCGACTCCCCCGGCGGGCCCGGGTCGGGTGCCGTGCCGGCGGCGACGCCCGCCGTTAGCACCTCGGCGCCACCCGTCACCGACGTCGTCCCGACCGCACCGGCACTGCCGGGTTTCCGTTCGCGGAGGCGTGCGCGACCCAGCCATTCCCGCCCCGCCAGTGCGACGCGATCATCGACGACGCGATGGACGAGGTCGGCGTGGCCCTCGGAGACGTCGCATCCGTGGAGTTCCTGCCGTTCGAACGGGTCCAGACGACGGGCGTTGGGCAGGTCGCCAGGGTGCGACTCGGCCTCGTCGTCGGGACCATCGTCGACGTAGACGTGGTGTGCATTGGCGTCGACCTCCGGCCGGCGTGCATTGACGGGGCGGAGATCAGGGTCCATGCCGGCGTCAATTCCGACGTCCCGTGTGCCGGCGAACCGCCGGCCGGCTGTGCGACGCTGCCGCCGACGCCCGACCCAGACGCCGTGGCCGCCGCGACAGCGTTCCATCTTGAGTCGATCGACATCCCGCTCGATCATCGCGGCGCCTACGAGGTGCGCATTGGCTCGGCGACGCTGCCGAACGGGTACCTGTCCGAGCGGTCGCTCACGCTGGCGGACCCGCAGCCCACCTCCTACTGGATCAACAGGGCGTCCTCGTGGACGTCCGGTCCGACATCGGGGGCCGCCCGTCCGTCGGGAGCATCTACCGCGACCCATTCGACGGACCGGAACCGGTGACGATCTACCTCGTGTTCGACGTCAACCACCTCGAGGCGCCGTCGGTGCTGCAGGTCCGGGACGTGGTCGTTCGGTAGCTTCACCGTCGCGAGGCACCGCGAGGCCGCCGTCCGTTAGGATCGCGACCGATGGACGGTCGCGTGCTCCAGGTCAACGTCTCGCCCGGCGGCGTTCCGAAGCTGCCCGTCGAGAAGGCATGGGTCGGGCCGTTGGGCCTCGACGGCGACGCCCATCGCCACCGATTCGTCCATGGCGGGCCGCACCGGGCGGTGGCGCTGCTCGGCATCGAGGCGATCGAGCGGGTCCAGGCCGACGGCCATCCGATCGAGCCCGGATCGGTCGGCGAGAACCTCACGACGACGGGGATCGAGCTGTCGCGATTGCCGGTCGGGACGCGCCTCGCGATCGGCGACCAGCTCGTGCTCGAGCTCTCCGCCGCGGCCGGGCCGTGCGACGTGATCAAGGGCGCGTTCCGCGACGGCAAGTCCGGCCGGATCTCGATCCTGACCCACCCGTCCGACTCACGGATGTATGCCCGGGTGCTCGTCGAAGGGGAGGTGCGAACCGGCGACGGGATCGCGGTCCTGCCGCCGGCCGCCGACTCCGGCGCGTCGACCTACCAGCTGCTCGACCTGCTCGACGCCGTGGACCGCGAGGCCTGGCTCGCGATGTGGCGAGCGGCCGCCGCGGCCGGCTTCGACGTCCGGATCTGGGAGCACGGTGATGCCGCCGGCGCCGCGTCGCCGGATCTTCCGGGGAGCATCTTCAACCGCGCCTTTGGCCTGCGCCAGGTGCCGATCGCGCTCGAGGAGTTCCTCGACCTCTTCCGCGATGCCGGCACGGCCGGATGGTTCATCGAAGGGGGCGAGGTCGTCGCGCCGCTCGGAGCAACCGCGGTCGACGTCATCGGGGTCCACGCGGGAGATGTCGAATCGGTTGGCCGGGTGGAGGCGGAGGGGCTCGTGATCCGGCCGGTCGGGCCGAGCGAGGCGAACGACTGGGTCGAGCTGTTCATCGCGGGGTTCGAGGTCGAGCAGCCGCTTGCCGACGCCTGGCGCGCGTTCCAGCCGATCCTCGCCGAGGGACGCGGCTACCACCAGTTCCTCGGCGAGGTCGACGGTCGCGTCGTCGCCGCGGCCGCCCTGATGACCCACCGACGCGTCGGCTGGCTCGGTGCCGGCACGGTCCTGCCCGAGGCTCGGGGACGCGGGATCCAGCGGGCGCTCATCGCCCACCGCGCCGCGGTGGCGGCAGAGCTCGGCTGCACGAAGGTCATGGCGACCGCGGAGGTCGGATCGGTCTCGGCTGCCAACCTGACCGCGTCCGGCATGCCGCTGATCTGGCGCCGCCAGCACTACCGCCTCGATCCATCCGCGCTGCCGCATCCGCCGCACGACGACCTCGTCGACGCGGTCGCCGACGCGCGGCGGGCCGACGGGTGAGCGACCTGCTCCGGGTCGAGCGATCCGGGGCCGGCGACGCGGTCGCGAGGGTCACCCTCACCCGCCCCGACGTTCACAACGCGTTCAACGCCTCGCTGATCGCCGAGCTGCGATCCACGTTCGCCGGGTTCGCCCGCCAGGGTCCGACGGAGCTCCGCGCGGTCGTTCTCGTGGGCGAGGGTCCGTCGTTCTGCGCCGGCGCCGACATCGACTGGATGCGCGCCGCGGTCGCCCTCGACGTCGACGGCAACGAGCAGGACGCCATGGCGATGGCCGAGATGTTCGACACGATCGACACGTGCCCGGTGCCGGTGATTGCCCGCGTCCAGGGCGCGGCGCTCGGCGGCGGGATGGGCCTGTGCGCGGTCAGCGACCTCGTCGTCGCCGAGGCGGGCGCCCGGTTCGGCTTCACGGAGACGCGCCTCGGGATCCTGCCGGCGGTGATCTCGCCGTTCGTGATCTCCAAGATCGGCGAGTCCAACGCACGCGCGCTGTTCCCCGGCGGTCGCCGGTTCGACGCGTTCCGTGCCCAGCGGATCGGGCTGGTCCACGAGGTCGTCGAGGGCGATGCGGCCCTCGATTCCTGCGGTGGAGACCGCCGTCCGCGACGTGCTGGCGGCCGGCCCGACGGCAGCCCGCGCGGCGAAGGCGATCGTCCGCGAGGTCCGCGGCCTGGGGCATGGAGCGTCGAAGTGGCACACGGCCCGGGTCATCGCCCGCCAGCGTGTGAGCGAGGAAGCCCAGGAGGGGCTCCGTGCCTTCACCGAGAAGCGGTCCGCCGGGCTGGCAGCCCGAGGACTGACGTGCGGTTTCTCGACCGTCTGCGGGGTGGCGGCAAACCTCACCGCCATTCCGCGGAGGACCTGGCACGGCTCGATGAAACGGCTCCGGGATGGCGGGCGATCGACCGCGCCGTGGACCGGCTCTATCCGGGCGTCGAGCCGGCGCACTGGGGAACGAAGGTCCGATGGAGTGCCGGCGGACCGGATCCCCTTGATGGAATCAGTGCCTATCCCGGAGAGGGCCCGCGTCACTGGCATTACGTGACCTATGGATTGAGCGAGCTGTACGGGAAGACGTCCGGCGATGCGGACGTCAGCGGATGGGGCATCGAGTTGACCTTCCGACTCGCTCGAACCGAGGGCGATGAAGCGCCCACCTGGCCGTGGTCGCTGTTGCAGAACCTCGCCCGCTACGTCTTTGAGTCGGGCAACGTGCTCAGCCCTGGCGATCACACGGATCTGAACGGGCCGATCGCCCTCAAGGAGGACACCGCGATCCGTGCCGCCCTCTTCGTGACGGACCCCAAACTCGATCCCATCGACACGCCGAACGGTCGAATTTCGTTCGTGCAGGTCATCGGCGTCACGATCGACGAGTACGAGGCGGCGGTGGAGTGGGACACGAATCGGATGGTCGAGATCCTTGGCGAGCGGAACCCCCTGCTGGTGACGGACGTTCGTCGCGCCTCGCTCCTAGACGACGCCAATGTCCGCCAACAGATCGCCGACGGGATCGCCCGCGATGGATCGTCGATGACTGGCGTCAACATCGACACGCTGGTCATCACGATCGACGGTGAGTCGGTGTCGATCCACGTCGGCGCCATCGCCGTCCAGCGGCTTCGTCAACTCGTCCGCGGTCGGCTGGAGCATGACCGCTCGTTCTGGATCCGAGGCGGCGACTCGTCGGTCGGATTTCAGCGGGGCGAGTCACTCTCATGGCACGGCGAGAGCGACGACTTCCACATCACCGTCCCGGAGGACGTGATCCGCGATATGAAAGGGATTCCGGAGATCGCCGGTCGATATCCCCTCGGTGACGCCGGCCGCCTCGTGTTCGAAGTCGAGCAGTCGATCATTCGCGGCAGCGACGACCAGGAGGTCAGCCGGATCGGCTAGCCCGCGACGGAACGCCGTCCTCTGAGGCCTTCCGGTCAGCGCCAGATACGACAACCTCGTCGGGGTTTGCCTCCGCGTCGTGACGAGCCAGTCGGCCGACGCGAGATCGACGACTTCATGACCGTCCCACGCTCGCGCCCAGGGTGTCGAGAAGCTCGTCCAGTTGCTCGAACGTCTCTCCCATCGCATCCGCCGCCCCGCTGCCGGCGGCTCGAGCGCCTCCTTCGAGGGATACAGCTCGTGCATGGCCAGCAACGTCTTGCCGCCTTCTTCCGCGAAGGTCACGGTCGTGACGGAACCCTCGTCACTTTCCTCATTGGTCCAGACGAGGCGCGAGTGCGGTGCTACTTCGTTGTACGTGCCGAAGAACGCCGCCCGTGAGTCCCCGTGTGCGAACTCCAAACGGTACCTGCCCCCGACACGAACATCCATTTCGCAGGAAAGCAGGGACATTCCCATCGACTTCGGCACCCACCACTGCCTGAACAGCTCGGGCTTGGTCCACGCCTCGAACACGAGGCGCGCCGGGCCGTTGAACGTTCGCGTGACGACGAGCTCACGCTCGGACTTCCGCTCCACCGTCGTACGGTTCTTCATGGGGGCAACCTCACTCTCACTTGTTGCGTCCATCGACCTTCTCCTTCCGTTTCAATTCCTCGACAACCTTGTCCAGCTCGTCGAAGCGTGCGTTCCAGAGCTGGCGGTATCTCTCGATCCAGGCAGCTTCCTCCTCCAGTCGGCGCGGGCCGAGCTTGCAGGTCCGCACGCGCCCGACCTTCTCCGTGGTGACTAGCCCCGCCTGCTCCAGGACGCCGACGTGCTTCTTCATGCCCGTGAGGGTCATGCGGAATGTCTCGGCAAGATCCGTGACCGAAGCGTCTGCACGCCCGAGCTGCTCCAGAACGCCACGTCGGGTGGCGTTGGACAGCGCGGCGAACGAGGCATCGAAGCGGGTCTGGGTATATTGAACCATGTGGTTCAGTATTTACCACACGGATGGGCGGCGCGCAAGGGGGCGAGCCGCGGTTAGCGGCGCCGTGATCGCGCCCTGCGGCGCGACCCGTCGATGGCAGGCATGGCGGACCAGTCTGCGTGCGACAATCGCGTCACGCATGACCGAAGAACTGAGCCCGAGCCAGGCGGCCCGGCGGATCGGGGCGACGACGCGGACGGTCCAGCGGTGGATCGCGACGGGTCGGCTGCCTGCGCGACGACGTCGGAGGGCGATGGCGTGTCGCGACTGACGCGATTGACGCGTTAGTCGATCGACGATGCGGTCCTCGCCGGCCCCTGCGGTTGCGCCAATTCGCACCCTGTTCGTCGCGAACCGCGGCGAGATCGCGGCGCGGATCACCCGGACGGCCGACCGCCTCGGGATCCGGGCCGTCGTCCCGCCGACCGACGGGCCGGACGCCGTCGACCTGCTCTCGATCGCCGACGTCGTCGAGGCAGCGCGCGGTCGCCGGCGCCGACGCGATCCACCCGGGCTTCGGCTTCCTCGCCGAGAACGCGGACTTCGCGGAGGCCGTGATCGCTGCCGGGATCCGCTGGGTCGGGCCGCCGCCCGCGGCGATCCGGGCGATGGGCGACAAGGCCGCAGCCCGAAGGCTGGCGCGCGAGCTCGGACATCCCGGTCGTGCCCGGCTACGACGGCGCCGGCGCAGAGCGACAAGGCCCTGCGGCGGGCGGCCGACGAGATCGGCCTGCCGCTGCTCGTCAAGCCGGCGGCCGGCGGTGGCGGCAAGGGCATGCGGGTGGTCCGGACCGCCGACGGGCTCGCGGGACGCGTTTGCGGCCGCGCGACGGGAGGCGATCGCCGCGTTCGGCGACGACCGGCTCGTCCTCGAGCGGCTGATCGAAGGGCCTCGCCACGTCGAGGTCCAGGTCCTGTTCGATCGCCACGGGCACGGCGTCCATCTCGGCGAGCGTGACTGCTCGATCCAGCGCCGGCACCAGAAGGTCCTCGAGGAGACGCCGTCCCCGGCCGTCAAGCAGGCGACGCGACGCCGGCTGACGGAGGCCGCGCTCCGGATCGCCGGCGCCGTCGGCTACGAGAGCGCCGGCACGTGCGAGTTCCTCCTGACCGAGCGCGGCTCGTTCTACTTCCTCGAGATGAACACCCGCCTCCAGGTCGAGCATCCGGTCACGGAGGCGGTCACCGGCCGCGACCTCGTCGCCGACCAGCTGCGGATCGCCGCCGGGGAGCCGCTGGGCTTCGGCCAGGCCGACGTGACGTCGACCGGGCACGCGATCGAGGCCCGGCTCTACGCCGAGGACGCAGAGGCCGGGTTCCTGCCGGCGACCGGCCGGATCGAGGCGCTCCGCTGGCCCGTCGGGCGAGGGCATCCGCGTCGATGCGGGGGTTGCGATGGGCGACGAGGTCGGCGACCGGTTCGACCCGATGCTGGCCAAGATCATCGCCCACGGCGCGAACCGGGCCGAGGCCCTGGACCGGCTTGCGGGCGGCCCTCGACGCGACGGCCGTCCTCGGGCTCACGACCAACCTGCGGTTCCTCCGCTGGCTCGTGCGACAGCCGGCCGTGACCGGCGGCCAGGCCCGGATCGATACGCTCGAGCGCATCTGGCCGCCGGACGACTGGGCCGCGCGGACCGCGATCCCGGACGAGGCGTGGAGCGTCGCGGCCGACGACCTTGGCGCCGGCGGCTGGCGCCTCAACGGGCCGGCGACGGTCCGCCTCGCGACGGATGACGGCGGGCCGAGCGAGCGGTCGCGGTCGGCGGCGAGCCGGGGAGGATCCGCCGGAATCCGTCCGCGTCGGTGACATCGTCTACGTCGACCTCGCCGGTCGATCGGTCGGCTTCCGGGTCGCGCCGCCGCCCGACGTCGACCGCGCGGCACGGGCGGCCGCTGCCCACGGCGGTGGCGGCGGATCGGTCGAGGTCGTCGCGCCGATGCCCGGCTCGGTCCTCGCGGGTCCACGTCGAGGCCGGCGACACCGTCGAGGCGGGCGACCCGCTCGTCACGCTCGAGGCGATGAAGATGGAGCATGTCGTCGCGGCCGGCGCTCCCGGAACCGTGGCGGAGATCGCCGTGCGGCCCGGGCAGCAGGTCGCTCGCGGCGACCTCGTCGCGCTGATCGAGGGCTGACCGCAGGCGCGCGCCGGCGGTACCCTTCGGACTGCGAGGAGGGCCGATGTCGAAGCACGACAAGAAGAAGAACAAGGCACGACGAACGGTCGTCCGCCAAGGCGCCCGTCCGGGAGCCGGCCAGCGCAGGCCATCACGCCTCCAAGGCCCACGGCCAGCCCGCGACCGTCGACACGTCGCTCCCCGACACGCGCGAAGCGCTTCTCGACCTCCACGCGGCCGCCCGCCGACGTCGCAATGCGGCCGCCGCTCGGCAGCGACGAGCATCGCGAAGCCGTCGACGAGCTCGGGCGGATCGAGATCCGGATCGCGGCGGTCGAGCGGGCGATGACGCCGCCACGCGGCTGAGATCGCGTTGGCCGACCGGGTCCGGATCTACGAGGTCGGGCCGCGCGACGGTCTCCAGAACGAGGCGACGCTCCTCCCGACGGACGCCAAGCGGCGCTACATCGAGCTCCTCGTCGCGCCGGCCTGCGCGAGATCGAGGCCACGTCGTTCGTCGCCGCCGTCGGCGATCCCCGCCGCTGGCCGACGCGGACGAGCTGCTGCCGACGCTCCCCCACCCGCCGGACATCCGCTACCCGGTGCTCGTTCCCGAACCTACGCGGGCTGGAGAGGGCCGAGGCCGCCGGCGCCGACGCGATCGCCGTCTTCACCGCGGCGTCCGACGCGTTCACGACGAGGAACATCCGGATGACGGTCGACGAGTCGCTCGCGGCGTTCGCGCCGGTTCTGGCCCGCGCGCGGCGAGCTCGGCTGGTGGCGGCGCGGCTACGTGTCGACCGCGTTCGGCTGCCCGTACACCGGGGCCGTGGACCCGGCTCGGGTCGTCGACGTGGCGCTCCGGCTCGTCGACCTCGGCGTCGAGGAGGTCTGCTTCGGCGACACGATCGGCGTCGGCGTCCCGGCCCAGGTCGAGGACCTGACGGCGCGCGCGATCGGCGCCGGGATCCCGCTCGAGCGGATCGCCTACCACTTCCACGACACGCGGGGAACGGCCCTCGCCAACGTCGCCGCGGCCCTGCGGTCGGGCGTCCGCTGCTTCGACGCCGCGACCGGCGGGACCGGCGGCTGCCCGTACGCTCCCGGCGCCGCCGGCAACCTCGCCACCGAGGACCTCGTGTACCTCCTCGACGCGTCCGGCTACGACCACGGCGTCCAGCTCGAAGGCGTGCTGGAGGCAGCCCGGTTCATCGCCGGAGCGCTCGGCCGGCCGCTGGCGACGAAGGTCGGCCAGGCCGGCGGCTGGGACCCGGCGACCGGGCAGCCCGGTCGGCCGCTGATCGGAGCGTCGGGCAGCGAATCCTCAAACCTGTACCATCCGGCACGAGATGGACGGCGTCGTGCTCGTGCTGAACCAGAACTACGAGCCGCTGAACGTCTGCAACCTGCCGCGAGCCTTCCGGCTCGTGTTCGGCGAAAAGGCCGAAGTGATCGAGTACGACCACCAGGTGATCCGGACGCCGCGGACCGAGTACCGCGCGCCCTCCGTCATCCGCCTCCAGTACCAGATCCGCCGGCCGCGGCCGCGGGTGAAGCTGTCGCGGCGCGAGATCTTCTCCCGCGACCGCCACACCTGCCAGTACTGCGGCCGCCAGACCCACGACCTGACGCTCGACCACGTCGTGCCGCGCCACCGCGGCGGCGGCCACACGTGGGAGAACCTCGTCACCGCCTGCAAGGCGTGCAACCACCGCAAGGGCGGCAAGACGATCGAGGAGGCGCGCTTCCGGCTCCATCGGACGCCGTTCGAGCCGCGGAGCGACGTGTACTCGCTGTTCACGCCGTACCTCGCCGACGAGCGGAACGAGGCGTGGCGAACGTACCTGTTCCTGGGTCGGAACTGAGCCGGCCGGAAGCCAGGGCCGGCGCTCGACGCCGACGACGATCGGCGGCTCGGTGCCGGCCGCCGTCCACGACTCCTCGGCGCGCTGTGGAGCGCCGGTCACGCCGCGTATGTCGTGGGCGGCTCGCTGCGCGACGCGCTCCTCGGCCGGCCGGCGAAGGACTGGGACCTCGCCACCGACGCGCTGCCCGAGCGACGCTCGCCGTCTTCCCGGACGCGGCGTACGAGAACCGCGTTCGGGACGGTCGCCGTCCGTCGCGACGGCGAGGCCTACGAGATCACGACGTTCCGGAGCGACCACGACTACGCCGACTTCCGGCGGCCGCACCGGGTCGAGTTCGGGACGTCGCTCGAGGCCGACCTCGCGCGGCGTGACTTCACGGTGAACGCGATGGCCTGGGGGCGCGCCAGCCCGCGGCGACGCCGCCGGCGCTGCAGCGACCCGTTCGACGGGCCGGCGACGTCGCCGGCGCGGATCCTCCGGCCGTCGGCGAGCCGCAGCGACGCGCTTCGAGGAAGACGCGCTGCGGATGCTCCGCGCCGTCCGGCTCGCCGCGACGCTCGGGTTCGAGATCGAGCCCGACACCTGGCCGGCGATCCGCGCATCGCGCGCCGCTCGCGGCGCATCTCTCCGGCGAGCGGATCGCGACCGAGCTGGGCAAGACTCCTCGCGGCCGACCGGCCGTCGGTCGGGCTGCGGCTGCTGCGCCGACACCGGGCTGCTCGACGTCGTCCTGCCGGAGCTCGCGGCGCAGCGCGGGCGTGCCCCAGAACAAGATTCGCGGGCGAGGACCTCTGGGACCACACGCTCGGGCACGGTCGACGCGGCGCACGCCCACCCGGTCGTGCGCCTGGCGGCGCTCGTCCACGACATCGGCAAGCCCGTCGACCGCGGCCGACGGCCATTTCTACGGCCACGAGACGGTCGGCGCCGAGCTGGCCCGGGCGCTGCTCGAACGGCTCCACGAGCCGCGCGTCGTGATCGACCGGGTGACCCACCTCGTCCGCCACCACATGTTCCGCTACGAGCCGGCCTGGACCGACTCGGCGGTGCGCCGGTTTCATCGGCAAGGTCGGACCGGAGGCGATCGACGAGCTGTTCGAGCTGCGCGAGGCCGACAACGCCGGCAGCGGCGTCGACCGCGAGGCCGACGGGCTCGCCGAGCTCCGGGCCCGGGTCGAGGCGGAGCTGCGCGCCGGGCCGATCCTCGACCGGTCGGCGCTGGCGATCGACGGCGACGACCTGATCGCGCGAGCTCGGGCTGGCGCCCGGCCCGTCGCTCGGCCGGATCCTCGACGAGCTGCTTCGAGCGGGTCATCGAGGATCCGAAGCTCAACGAGGCGCCGACGCTGCTCCTCCTGGCCCGCGACCTCGCGAGGGCCGACGCGTGATCGAGCTGCTGCTCGAGGCCGAGCGGGCGACTGACCTTCGGCCTGATCGACCAGGCCGAGCGCCTGTATCGCCAGGTCGCGGAGCGCGACCCGAAGAACTCGATCGCGGTCGTCGGGCTGGCCCGTGTCGCGCTCGAGCGGGGCGACGAGCGGACGGCGTACCTCGAGGCGGTGCGCGCGCTCGGCGATCGACCCGGAGAACCCGGCGGCCCAGAATCTCGTGACTGCGACTGACCGAGGTGATGGCGGGTCGCGGCGAGACGCTGCCAACGCCGCCGGGCGAGGCGCCATGGCGCCGCCGCGAGCCTGCGTCGCCCGAGCCTCGCGCCGACCGCGAGGCCGGCCGCGAACTCGCTCGCCCGAAGCTGCTCGGGCGAAGCCTCGGCCGACCGGCTGCTCGGTCGCGAATCGATGACCCGAAGGAGGCCCGCGTGCGCATCCTCGTGACCGGCGGCGCCGGCTACGTCGGCTCGGTCTCGGTCGACGCGCTTGCTCGAGGCCGGCCACGACGTCGTCGTCCTCGACGACCTCTCGACCGGCCACCGGTCGGCCGTCCCGGACGGCGCCCGCCTCGAGGTCGGCACGTACGCGGACGGCCCCGCAGCTGACGAGCCTGCTCGAGCGGGCGCGCATCGACGCGATCCTCCACTGCGCCGCCCGGTCGCTCGTCGGCGAGTCCGGCGTCGACCCGGCCCGCTACTACACGCGACAACGTCGCCGGCGGCGTGGCCCTGCTCGAGGCCGCTCGTGCGGTCCGGCGTCGAACCGGCTCGTCTTCAGCTCGACGCGCCGCCGTCTACGGCGTCCCCGACGCGACGCCGATCCCGGAGGACGCCCCGCCGCAGCCGATCAACACCTACGGCGAGACGAAGCGGACGTTCGAAGGCGGCGATGGCGGCCTACGGTCGAGCCTACGGCCTGCGGTCGGTCAGCCTCCGCTACTTCAACGTCGCCGGCGCGACCGAGCGGCTCGGCGAGGACCACGACCCGGAGACCCACCTCATCCCGAACGTCCTCGCCGCGGCCGCCGGGACCGGCGAGCCGCTGACGCTCTTCGGCGACGACTACCCGACGCCGGACGGCACGTGCATCCGCGACTACATCCACGTCGCCGACCTCGCCGACGCCCACCTCCGGGCCCTCGAGGCGACCGCGCCCGACGACGGCCGGACCGACGCAGCCGCTCGTCTGCAACCTCGGCAGCGGCGGCGGGTTCAGCGTCCGCGAGGTGATCGACGGCGGCCGAGCAGGTCGTCGGCGTGCCGATCCCGCACTCGGTCGGCCCGCGGCGCGCGGGCGACCCGGCCGTCCTCGTCGCCGACATCGCCCGAGCTGCGGACGTTCTCGGCTGGCGGCCGCGACGGTCGACCCTCGACGCGATGATCGGGTCGGCGTGGGCGTGGCGCGAACCGGAACCCCGGCGGCTACGCGCGACTGAGCGAGCGGCCTAGCGCGGCTCGATCGGCGCGGAGGCCGGGGCGAGGCGCTCGGCGGCGGAGCCGCGGCCGTCGGCACCTCGCCGGAGCCGGACCACGATCGCTGACCGGCCGGAGCAGCCAGACGCCGATGAGCATCGTGACGAGCAGGCTGAGCACCGCCAGCTGGTAGGCGCCGACGCCGAAGCGTGTCGAGGAACAGCAGGATGATCAGGCCGTACAGCAGCTGGCCGATGACCTGCGATCCCTTGCCGACGAGCCCGTAGAGCCCGAAGAACTCGCCGAGTCGATCCGGCGGCGAGAGCCGGACCATGAACACGCGATCGGCGACCTGGACGCCGCCGAGGCCGCTCCCGAGGATCGCCCCGGCGAAGAGGAACAGCCCGAGGCCGAGCCCGCCCGGCACCGCCGAGCGAGACGCCGCCGAGCACCAGCCCGACCGCCCACGATCCGAGGACGATCATCAGCGTCCGCTTCGGGCCCTAGCCGGTCGACGAGGACGCCCCAGCCGAAGCTGGCGATGACCGCGACGACCGTCAAGTCCGAGCAGGACGAGGTTGGCCGTCGACTCGGTCAGGCCCGATCGCCGCGGACGGCCACGATCGCTCATGACGACGATGATCGTGTTGACGGCGTCGGAGTAGAAGAACCGCCCGAGCAGGAAGCGCCAGAGCCCCGGGACCTCCGGGCGTGCTGGATCGTCAACTTGAGCTGGGACCACGAGCGCGGCAACGTCGCCCAGCGACGGGCCGGACGGTGCCGGCCGGGCTCACGCACGACGAGGAAGATCGGGACCGCGAACAGCGCCGTACAGCAGCGGCCGCCACGAGGAAGCGCTCGCCGACCGGGATGTCGAGGAAGAAGATCAGCAGGCCGACGAAGATCGTCCCGCAGTAGCCGATCGCGACGCCGATCCCCGACAGCTTGCCGCGCGTCTCCGGGTAGCTGACGAGTCCGGAGCGTGGCGTCGTAGTAGATGAGCGCCGCCTGGTAGGCGAAGTTCGCGACGAGGAACAGCAGCAGGCCGATGAGCGGCGGGCTGAGGCCGATGAACGCCGTCGGGACGATGCACAGCAGCGGTGAAGAACAGCAGGTACGGGCATTCGGCGGCCGCCGGCCCGGTCGCTGATCGCGCCGAGGATCGGCGAGACGATCGCGTTCAGCCCGACGCTGGCGACGATCGCGACGCTCAGCAGGACGTTGCCGTCCCGCTCGCCGAACCGGGCGTCGTCGGTCAGCCACAGGCCGATCGCGCCGGACACGACCGCGAAGCTGAAGATCGTGTTGGCGAAGTCGTAGAGCGCCCAGCCGAGCGGGACGATCGCGCGGCCGGACGGGGTCAGCCCCGCGAGGCCGCCCGGCCGCGAACCCAGGCCAGCGCTGTCGCTCGGTTGAGCGGGGGCGGTCACGTTCGAGATCATAGGCTGTCCGACGCTTCAGCCAGTCGACCGTTTCAGGTCGCGCCTGCGTCCCGTTGTACGATCGGTCCGTGAGCCTGACCGAAGCGACGACGACGCCAATCGCCCGCGACGCCCGGTCTGCCGCGGCCGTCTGGCGCCCCCAGCGCTTCAGCGAGTCCGGCGGCGACGTCGCCGACCCGATCATCGAGCCGCTCTGGACCGGCCTCCGCGTCCTTGGCCACGTCGAGGGCGGGACGGCGACGTTCCGCGACCTCGACGGCGACCCGGTCGAGGAGTTCCCGGACGTCGCGACGGAGCTGGCCGCCGCGATCCTCGCGGAGCGCTGCTCGTCGACGGCTACATCACCCACCAGGTCCTCCAGGACACCAGGCGTCGTCGCCCGCCGCGACGCGGAGGCGCGCAGCGCCGACACCCCGACGATGAGCCAGATGTGGTTCGGCAACATCGCTCCGGCGCCGTCGCGAGAGACACGCCAACCGTCGAGCAGACCGAGCGCGTCACGCCGGCTCGAGGAGAACGACGTCGCCCTCGTCGTCGTCGACCTCCTGTGGCTCGACGACGAGCCGCTGCTCGACGTCCCGCTGCTCGAGCGCAAGCGGATCCTGGAGTCGGTCGTCGGCGAGTCGCGGCTCGTCCGGCGCGGCACGTTCGTCCGGCCGCCGGTCGACCCGTGGCTGGGGTCGTGGCGGGCGTTCGGCTTCAGCCGGATGTCGTACAAGGCCGCGAACTCGCGCTACCTGCCCGGCCAACGCAACCCGGACTGGACCGTCGCGGACGTGCCCGCCCGCTGACCAATCTCCGATCGCGACCAGTCTGCGATCGTCGCGAATGGGCGAGGCTGGCAAGGCGGTCGCGAGCACTGGAGCGAGCGGGCTCAGACGCCCGTGAGCGAGGAGCGCAGCGCCCAACGCGGCCAGCGTCGTCCAGTCGCGACAGCCGTGGTACGGTCTCGAAATGCCCACTGCTCTGACGCCGGCCGTCCGGGACGAGATCGCCCGCCTCGGTCGCGCCGACATCATGGTCGGCATCCCGAGCTTCAAGAACGCCGCCACGATCGGCTACGTCGTGCGCGCCGCCCAGGCCGGCCTCGTCCAGTACTTCCCGGACCTGCGCCCCGTCCTCGTCAACAGCGACGCCGGCTCGCCGGACGGCACGCAGCGCGTCGTCATCGAGACCGAGCCGCCCGACTACATCGAGCAGATCCTCCTCGTCCGCCCGACGAACAGGCTCGCGCGCGTGAGCCTCACGTATCCCGAGATCGACGGCGTCGGCGGCAAGGGCGCGGCGCTCCGGACGATCTTCGAGATCGCGGCCGCGCTCGAGGTCCAGGCGCTCGTCGTCGTCGACTCGCGACCTCCGCTCGATCATCCCCGAATGGATCGAGCTGCTCGCCGGCCCGATCCTCAAGGGCGGCTACGACTACGTCGCGCCGCTCTACGCCCGCTACAAGTACGACGGCACGATCACGAACACCGTCACCTACCCGCTGACGCGGGCGCTGTACGGCAACCGGATCCGCCAGCCGATCGGTGGCGACTTCGGGGTCTGCGGCGACCTCGTCCGGCACTACCTCGAGCTGGACGACTGGACGGACGACATCAGCAAGTTCGGGATCGACATCTGGATGACGACGTCGGCGCTGACCGGCGGCTTCGCGGTCTGCCAGGCTCGCCTCGGGGCGAAGGTCCACGACCCCAAGGACCCCGGCTCGGACCTCGGGCCGATGTTCCGCCAGGTCGTCGGGACGATCCTCCGGCTGGCCGCCGCGCAACCCCGACCACTGGCTCGGCATCCGCGGGTCGCCACGACGTCCCGGCGTACGGCTTCGAGCGGATCATCGACCCGCCGCCGCTCGAGGTGAACACGATCCGGCTGCTGTCGGAGTTCCACCAGGGCTCGCTGACCCTCGCCGACACGTGGCGCGGGATGTTCGCCCCGGACAACACTCGAGACCGTGCTCGTCCTCGCCAAGGAGGCCGGCAAGCTCGTCGACGCGGCGCGGGCCAAGCTCGGCATCGGTGGCGGCGACGGCTCGTCGGCGTCGGCGACGACCGGCGAGATGGCCGACGCGCTGGCCGCGTTCCACTTCCCGGACGACCTCTGGGCCCGGCTCATCTACGACCTCGTGATCTGCGCCCGCTCCGAGGAGCCGCCGATCGAGTCGCGCGTCGCCGCGCTCGTGCCGATCTACTTCGGGCGGGTCGGCAGCTTCGTCATCGAGAACCGCCACGTCACGACCGACCAGGCCGAGGAGCGGGTCGAGCGCCAGGCCCGCGAGTTCGAGCTGCTGAAGCCGTACCTCGTCGACCGCTGGCAGGCCAGCAGGAGGCGCGGCCGTCGGCATCCGCGGCGACGACGGCATGACGTCGAAGACCCCGCTGCCCGCCAGGATCCTCATCCCGGTCGCCAACCCGGCGACCGCGGAGGAGCTGATCCGGCTCGGTGCGGACCTGCTCGACCCGCGGGCGGGCGAGCTGACTGCGCTCGGCATCGTCGAGGTGCCCGAGGGCATGCCGCTCTCCGAGGGCGCGACCCGGGCCCGCCACGCCCGACGCCTCCTCCAGCGCGTCCTCGACTTCGCGCCGGAGGGGACCACGATCCACCCGATCGTCCGGATCGGCCGCCACGCCGCCGAGGGGATCGTCGAGGCCTCGGCCGAGCAGGAGGCCGACCTGATCATCTTCGGCTGGGGCGGCAAGTCGCCGGCCGGGCCGCGACGGCGCGGGTCCGGCGGTCTTCTCGCCGACGATCGACGAGGTCGTCCGCGACTCGCCGGCGGACATCGCCGTCGTCAAGCAGCGCGGCTCCAAGGAGATCCGGCGGATCATCGTCCCGGTCCGCGGCGGCCCGCACGCCGAGCTGGCCGTTCGCTACGCCGACGCGATCGCCCGGCGCCACGACGCCCAGGTCAGCGGTCCTCCACTTCGTCCCGCCCGGGATCACCCTCGCCGTCCGCGCCCAGGCCGAGCACGCCCTCGCCCAGTTCCTCCGCCAGCACGTCAAGGGCAAGGCCGAGGGGGTCGTCCGCGAGGCGGCGAACGTCCGCAACGCGATCCTGCGCGAGGCCGAGCGGGCCGACCTCGTCGTCATGGGCGCGTCGGCCCAGCCGGCCGGCACCGACGGCGACGCCTACCTGTTCGGCGCGCTTGCCGGAGGCGATCGCGGCCCGGGCCAAGCCGACGGTCGTCGTCGTCAAGACCCGCGAGACGATCGGCCGCCAGACGTTCGAGCAGCTCGCCTCGCGGGCCGAGACGCTCGCCGCCGCCGACCGCGCCGCCGAGGAGGCCCGCGCCGTCCCCGCCCGGGTCGAGCGCTGGTTCGGCGAGGCGAACTTCCACCACGCCGAGTTCGCCGACCTCCGCCGCCTCGTCCAGCTCAAGGAGAAGCAGGGACTGACGGTCTCGCTCGTCCTGCCGACGCTCGACGAGGAGGAGACGATCGGCCCGATCGTCCGGCGGGCGATCCGCGAGATGATGGGCCGGGTGCCGCTCGTCGACGAGATCCTCGTCATCGACTCGCAATCGACCGACCGGACCCGCGAGATCGCCGAGGCGGAGGGCGCCCGCGTCGTCCAGCACCCCGACGTCCTGGCCCGCTACGGCTCGTTCCGGGGCAAGGGCGAGGCGCTCTGGAAGTCGGTCTACGAGACGAGCGGCGACATCATCGTCTGGGCCGACACCGACGTCCGGAACTGGCACCCGCGGATGGTCTACGGGACGCTCGGGCCGCTCCTCCACGAGCCCCGGCTGCAGTACGTCAAGGGCTACTACCAGCGCCCGATCGTGGCCGAGGGCGTGCTCAAGGAGGGCGGCGGCGGGCGCGTCACGGAGCTCGTCGCGCGGCCGCTGATCAACCTCTTCTACCCGGAGCTGTCGGGGATGATCCAGCCGCTCGCCGGCGAGTACGCCGGGCGCCGGTCGCTCCTCGAGACGATCCCGTTCTTCACCGGCTACGCGGTCGAGATCGGGCACCTGATCGACGCCGCGGAGCGGGTCGGGATCGAGGGCCTCGGCCAGGTCGACCTCGAGCGGCGGGTCCACCGCAACCAGGAGCTCGAGGGCCTGTCGCGGATGTCGTTCGTGATCCTCCAGGCGGTGATGAAGCGGCTCGAGGAGCGGCGCAAGGCCCGCCTGTTCGCCGAGCTGGGCTCGACGATGAAGCTGCCGCGCTCCGGGCGCGGCCAGCTGTCGCTCGAGGTCATCGAGCTGGCGGACCAGGAGCGGCCGCCGATGATCCGGATCCCGGAGTACCTCGAGCGGCGGCGGGCGCTGGGCCTCGCCGAGACCGGGCGCCGCCGTCGCCGAACTCGAGCTCGAGCCGGTCGGGCGCTGAGCGCCGTCGCTCGTGGCCGAGCCGCTCACGGTCCTCTTCGCGCCCGATTCGTTCAAGGGCTCGCTGACCGTCGGTCGAGGTCGCGCGCGGCGCTGGCCGCCGGCTGGGCGCGGGCCCGCCCGGACGACGAGCTCCTCTCTCGCCCGCTCGCCGACGGCGGCGAGGGCACGCTCGTGGCGATCGAGGCGGCCGGCGGCTGGACGTGGCGGGACGCCCACGCCCACGATCCCGCTCGGACGGCCGGTCAATGCTCGCTGGCTGCAGTCGGACGACGGCCGGACGGCGGTCGTCGAGCTGGCCGCGGCGTCGGGGCTGTCGCGTCGTGTCGCCCGGGAGCGCGATCCGATCGCGGCGACGACGCGCGGCACCGGCGAGGTCCTCCGGGCCGCGGTGGACGCCGGCGTCGGTCGCGATCACCTCGGGATCGGCGGGTCAGCGCGACGACCGACGGCGGGCCGGGGTCCTGCTGGCGCCGCGGTCCGTTCGGCGAACGACGCGATCGACCTGAGCGCCTCGACACGCTCGGTCGACGTCGACTCGGATCGCCTGCGACGTCACGAACCCGCTGCTCGGGCCGACCGGCGCAGCGGCGACCTACGGCCCGCAGAAGGGCGCGACGCCCGAACAGGTCGTGCGAGCTCGACGCGCGCTGACGGCGTACGCCGACGCGCTCGAAGCGTGCGACCGGGCGCCGCGAGCGCGAGACACCGGGCGCCGGCGCCGCCGGCGGCGCCGGCTTCGCGCTCCTCTGCAGTCAGCGGCTCTTCCGGTCCCTCGCGCTGCGGCCCGGCGTCGAGCTCGTCGATGGAGCCGACCGGCTTCGACGGAAGCTCGACCGGGCGGACATCGTGGTCACCGGCGAGGGCCGGATCGACGAGCAGACCGCGTTCGGCAAGACGGCGCTCGGCGTCGCCCGCCGGCGCATCGGCCGCGGGTG
This sequence comes from uncultured Chloroflexia bacterium, assembly GCA_963721545.1. Taxonomy (GTDB): domain Bacteria; phylum Chloroflexota; class Limnocylindria; order Limnocylindrales; family CSP1-4; genus SPCO01. Next base: position 572,461 of record CAVRKB010000009.1, on the reverse strand, counting down.
TCCGGTGCATCGCCGTCGGCGGCGGCGTGACCGAGGGTGGCATCGAGGCCCTGCGCGCCGCTCGGCGTCGTCGTCGTTCCGGTCTCGGAAGAGCCGGTGACCGTCGAGGAGGCCATGGCGGCCGGGGCGGCTCCGGTCGAGCGATGCGGCGAGCGGATCGCCGGCTCTTGCGACACGAGTGGCCCCATGACGGCCCAGGCCTCGGACACGCATGCAATGGTCGGGAGCGCGGTGGAGCCTCGTCAGCGGTGGCCCGCTCTTCGACCCGACCGCTCACGGCCTGGAGCCGTTCATGCTCCACACGGGCAACTGGCGCGGCTATCAGTGCCGGTACGCCGTCCATGACGGCCACCTCGTCCTCGACCACCTCGAGATCGGGTTCAACGGTTCGCAGCTCGAGGAGGCTCGGGCGGGTCGGCGGCCCGTCATCGCCGGCAAGGTCCCGGTCGGGCGACCGGATCGACCGAACGGCATCGCGTTCACCTACCCGGACCTCGGCCTGCCGATCGCCTTTCTCCGGCAACGCTGCTCATCGCCGACGGCTTCATCCAGGACCTCTATGTCCACATGGGCTACCACCCGGCCTGGAAGTTCGAGCGGGTCACGGAGCTCCACTTCGCCGACGGGACGCTCGAGCGGTCCGAGGACGTCTCCGAGCTGTACGCCAGGATCCGGGCCAACGAGGCCTCGCGGGACCTCCGCCACCTCGGAACGCCGATCGAAACCGGATCGGACGCTGGATCGCATCGGTCTTCGACCGCTCGTCGGGAACGTCGCGTCGTGGCTGAGGTGCCCGTCCGGACGCGCGGCGCCACCACGAAGCCGAAGGCCAGGCCGAAGGCGAAGAAGCGCCGGAAGCCGGATCCCGTCGTCGCCTGGAGTCGCCGGATCGCTCGCTACCGCCCCGGGCTCGTCGACTTCACGCTCGACGGGCTGGCCGCGATCTACGGCCACCCGGAATGGGAGCGCCGCCTCGACCCGACGAGCGAGCTGATCCTGACGATCCTGACCCAGAACACCGCCGACACGAACGCCGAGGTGGCGTTCGAGCGACTCCGGGCCTTCTATCCATCCGGGCTGCCGGCGGAGCTCCACCGGCCGGGCGAGGGCTGGGGCGGCCGGGGGCTCGCCGAGGGCGCGCCGCCCGACTGGGCCGGGGTCGAGTTCGCCCCGATCGAGGAGCTGATCGACGTGATCCGGCCGGCCGGCCTCGCGACCCAGAAGGCGCCGCGGATCCAGGCGTCGCTGCGCAAGATCCGCGAGGAACGCGGCGACTACTCGCTCGAGTTCCTCGGCGAGATGACGGCGCTCGAGGCGCGCGAGTGGCTGACCGGCATCAACGGCATCGCCAAGAAGACCGCATCGGTCGTGCTGCTGTTCTGCTTCGGCCTGCCGCTGATCCCGATCGACCGCCACGTCGAGCGGGTCCTGAAGCGGGTCGGGCTGCTGCCGCCGAAGGCCATCGACGACCTGTCCCACGACATCGCCCTCGCGCTGCTCGAGCCGGACCGATGTACGAGGCGCACGTCAACCTGATCCGCCACGGCCGCCTCGTCTGCCACGCCCGGAACCCCGCGCACGAGCTGTGCCCGCTCCGCGATCGCTGCCGGTTCTACGACCCGAAGGCGCCGTAGAAGGGCCGGGAGCTCCAGGAGCCCTGCCTATACTCGGCGCATGCTGAGCGGCGGTCCCTCGGGCTACGGCGACGCGGCGCCGCGGCTCCTCCTCGTCGACGACGACCCGAACCAGCTCGTCGCCCTGGCCGACCAGCTCCGCGCCGACGGCTACGAGATCCAGACGGCCCGCGACGGCGACGAGGCGCTTCGCAGGCTTCGGACGTCGCTGGCCGGACCTCCTGATCATCGACATGATGATGCCGCGCATGGACGGCCTGACCCTCGCGCGCGAGATCAAGAACCAGGCCGACCTGCCGATCATCGTCCTCTCGGCGATCGATGCCGGCGACTCCAAGGCCGACCTGCTCGAGGAGGTCGCCGAGGACTACGTCACCAAGCCCTACCACTACCCGGAGCTGCGGGCCCGGATCAATCGCGTCCTGCGGCGGCTCGGCGACAAGGTCCCGCGCCAGAGCCTCGTCCTCGGTCCGGACCTGACCCTCGACCTCCACCGCCGAGAGGCGACGGTCGGTGGCGAGATCGTCCAGCTCACCCCGACCGAGTCGCGGCTGCTCTACGCCCTCGCCGCGAACCTCGGCCAGACGGTCACGACCGAGACGCTCCTCGCCCGCGGCTGGGCGGACACCGAGGACGCCGACCCGTCCTACGTCTGGGTCACGATGCGCCGGCTGCGCCAGAAGATCGAGGTCGACCCGAACAAGCCGGTCCACCTCCAGACGGTCCGCGGTGTCGGCTACCGGCTGATCGGCGTCGGCGACGCAGCCGGTGACTGACTCGACGCCGACGGCGCCGGCGACGTCCGCTACCCCCACGTCCGCGGATGGCGCGGTGCCCCCCGCGGCCCCGGACCGTTCGGGCGGCCCGCGACACCCCATCGCCGATCGCCTCGCCGCCCTCGAGCGGGCCGAGCAGGAGAAGGCCGGCCCTCGGTGAGGCGCCGATCGACGATCTCCCGGACGCGGACGACGACGACGGGACGGGCATCTCGCTGGGCATCCGGCTGTCGTTCCGGGCCCGGCTGACGCTCGGGCTCGTCGCGGCGGCGATCCTGCCGCTGGCCGGGTTCGGGATCGTCGCCATCGTGGCGGGCGACATCATCACCGACCCGGAGACCCTCGGCGCGCGCGCTGCTCCTCACGATCGTGATCGCCGCGCTGCTCGGCGATCCTGCTCGCCTATCTCCTCGCGGCCGACCTGATCGGGCCGCTCCGGGCGATCGCCGCGGCCGTCGATCGGGTGTCCGCCGGCGACCTCTCGACGCCGATCGAGGTCCCGGGCGACGACGAGCTGGCGCGACTCGCCGAGAGCCACAACCGCCTCGCCGTCGACCTCGAGCGGCGGAACCGGGAGCTCGGCAGCATCCTCGCCGCGATCGAGCGGGCGTCGCCGCGGGACGGCGCGCTGTTCGTGGCCGGCCGCGCCGCCACCGACGCCAAGGCGGCGTTCGGCATGATCGACTGCGACATCCTCCTCGTCGATCCCCGGGACATCCCGCTCGAGGAGCGGATCCCCGGCGAGCCGCTGCCGGTCCGGGCGCGTCCTCCAGACCGGCGAGGAGGAGCTCGGCGTGCTGGTCGGGCAGCTGCCGGCGACGCGCATGCTGGGAGCGCGCCGACCAGGACCTCCTCGAGCTGTTCGCGAGCGAGATCGCGGTCGCGATCCGGAACGCCCAGCTGTTCGCCCGGGTCGAGGCCCAGAACACGCAGCTCCTCGAGCTCGACGCCGCCAAGGACGACTTCCTCCGCGGCGTCAGCCACAACCTCCAGACGCCGCTGACGAGCATCCGCGCCTACGCCCACCAGCTCCAGACCGACCCGCCCGGACCGCCGGCTCGACATCATCGCCGAGCAGTCGGAGCGGCTGCAGCCGGATGGTCCGCCAGCTGTTGACGGTCACCCGCCTCGAGTCGGGCGCGCTGCATCCGCGGATCGAGGTCGTCGCGCTCGGCGCCGCGCGTCAGGCGGGCGTGGGAGGCGCTCGCCGCGGCCGACGTCGCGCTCACCGTCGAGGACGACGTCGCAGGGCTGGCTGGCCGATCGCCGACGCCGACCAGCTCGACCAGGTCCTCTGGGCGCTGCTCGACAACGCGGTCAAGTACGGCAACCGCTCGCCGATCGCCGTCGAGGTCGGTCTCGACGAGCCGTCGCAAGCGTCTCCGGCTGACGATCACCGACGGCGGCCCGGGCGTCGCCGAGGCCGATCGGGCGCGGCTGTTCGGGCGGTTCGTCCGGGGCCGGGAGACGGACGGCGACGAGGGCAGCGGCGGCAGCGGGCTCGGGCTGTACGTCTCGCGCGAGCTGTGCCGGGCGATGGACGGCGACCTCGTCCTCGAACCGACCGTCGCCGGCCGCGGCGCGTCGTTCAGCGTCTACCTCCCGGGAGAGCCGCCCGAAGATTCCTGAAGCGCGAACGCCGGGCGCCTCGGGGGCGCCCGGCGTTCGTCTGTGTGTGGTCGCGGCGCGCGTGGCGCGACGCGTCAGGCCGGGTTCGGGTTCGGGGTCAGGGCCGGCTCCGGCGTCGGCTGCTGGGCCTTGGGCCAGATGATCCCGCGCGGGTCGCCGGCGATCAGCACCGCGGCAACGACTCCGAGGATCGGCCCGAGGGCCGGGGAGATGCCCACGACGTGCGCGATCATCGCTCCGGCATACCAGCCGCAGTAGAACCAGAGAACGGCGGCTGCGACGCGCTTCTTCATGGCGTTGAACCTACGCGCGGGGCCTCGCGAAGGCCATAGCCTCTTCGTCCACTCGAGGTCCCGGCGACGAGTGTTGCGTGTCGTCCACACGACGTCCCAGCGCAAGGTGCGCTGCAAGGTGGGCAGGGCAACATGCGCCCGTACGAAGGGACTATCCCGTCACCAGACCATCCGCCGGGGTTAACCACATGACCTTGCTCACGAGATTGTTCCGTCGCGTCCGTCACCGCGACCGCTCGCCGGGCCCAGGGCCTGGTCGAGTTCGCCCTGATCCTGCCGGTGATGATCCTGATGCTCCTCATCGTGATCGACTTCGGCCGGTTGTTCATGAGCTACGTGACCCTTACGAACACCACGCGCGTCGCTGCAAACTTCGGTGCGACGGCTCCCGGCAACTTCACCGGAACGCCCAACACGACGACCTACGACGCGATCGTTGCCCACGAAGCCGACGCGCTGAATTGCGAGCTCCAGCCGGACGCCGGAGGCCACAACCCACCAATCCCGACCTTCCCGAATGGGTCCGGCCTGAGTGGCGTGAGTGTCTCGAACATGACGTGCAATTTCACGCTGCTGACGCCGATCCTAAGCGGCTTCTTCGGCGGCTCCCTGCCGATGTCTGCGAGCTCGCAGTTCCCGGTCAGAACCGGCGCGATCGCGAACATTGGTGGATCGACGACGCTCCCGCCGCCTGGATCCCCGGTCGCCGACTTCATTTTCACGGGCGTCGTCGGAGGCACGATCAACGGATCCGGGAACGTCACGGGCACCGTCGCCGGTCTCGGTCGACGTGATCAATCAGTCCACGAACGGAGACACCTACGAGTGGTCGTGGGGTGATTCGACGACCAACGACTTCGTGTTCACGCCGCCGACCCACCCGTACAACAGCTCGTTCACCTTCAACGTCACGCTCACGGTACGGAACACGATGGGGACGGCAACCCGGACCGAGGACCGTCACCGTCGGCCTGTGACGACTCCCCCGCCGGTCGCCGGCTTCTACGGCACGCCAGTTGGCAGTCTCCCGAACGTCGAAGGCGGAGGTCCGACCGGCACCCCGATCAGGGGGACGAGACCCCTCGTCGTCGACTTCACGAACATATCGACGAACGGGACCACCTACTCGTGGAACTTCGGCGACGGGTCGCCCGCGTCGACGCAAGCCAGCCCACAGCACTCGTACGACGCCATCGGCATCTACGAGGTCACCCTCACCGTCACGGACCCGACCGGCGGAACGCCACAAACGCGCACTAACTACGTCAAGGTCGGCTGCCTGGTGCCCAACTTCGCGAACACCTCGACCGCACAAGCACAGACGACCTGGGGCGGGGCGGACTTCACGGGCCAGATCAAGTACCACAAGGTGGGCAGCAGCGGACAAGGCAATCCGCAAGCCGCCCAGCCCAGTCGGCGAATATCGTGTCGCAGAGCCGCCCTGGCGGCCAGCTCCTCGATCCGACCAAGCAGGGTCAGAACTTCGTCTGCAACTACGACATCACGCTGGAATACGAATGAGACGGCATCGGAATCGCGGCCGCCGCGGCCAAGGGCTGGTCGAGTTCGCGCTCGTCCTGCCGGTCTTCCTGTTGATCCTCTTCGGGATCATCGACGCGGGGCGCCTGATCGTCACCTACAACGCGCTCGCCAACTCGGCGCGAAGTGGCGCCCGCGTCGCGATCGTCAACCAGTCCACCGCCGGAACGACAACGTGTGACACGACGTCCGCGACGGCGTGGTCCACGGGCTGTGCGATGGCGTCGGGCACTGGCGCCGCCGTCGAGGAGTCGGACGTGGCGGTGTCGTATCGAAACCCTACGGACACGGGCACGTGCACGACCCTCAAGATCGGCTGCCTTGCGGTCGTCGAGGTCAGCGGCCGGTTCGAAGCGCTGACACCGATCATCGGCCAGATCATCGGCCCGATCGACGTCAGTTCGAAGTCGACGATCCCAATCGAACGAGTTTGCTCCAATCCAACGCCAGCGCCCCTGGCCCACTGTTGAGGGACTAGAACGTGAACACTAGGTCGAAGCGCCGGCAGCCCGGGCAGATCCTTGTCATCTTCGCGGTCGGCCTGATCGCGATCATCGGCGGGGTCGCCGTCGTAGTCGACGGCGGAAATGCCCTTGCGCAGCAGCGCGCCACGCAGAACGGCGCCGATGCCGTCGCCGAGGCTGGGACGGTCGTCATCGCCCAGTACCTGATGGCCGGAAACTCCAACACCGGCGCCGTCGGGCCATGCCCGACGGCGCCAGCCGACCCATGGGACTTCGAGGTCTGCAAGGCGGTCTACGGTGCGGCGGTGAACAACAACGTCGAGATCACCTCCGCGTCGTACACGGACTTCAAGGGCGACGTGCTCGGCGCCGTTGGCTCCGGATTCCCGACGGGGGCGCAAGGCGTCCAGGCGAACACGGATCGCGGAGTTCGGTACGTACTTTGCCAACGCGTCTGGGCATCTCGAACTTCACCGCGTCGACCACGGCGACGGCAGTCACGGGCGTCGTGACGACCCTTTGCCTGCGAAGGCATGCCGTGCGGGCTGTTCCCGATCACCGTTCCGTTCGAAGTCTCCGACTGCGATAACAACGGCAAGGTCCTACTTCCGGGCTCGGGGACTGGCCCTACCTCGGCGACGCCGACACGACACCGGCAAACGAGGCCATCGTCCCGCGTCTGCAAGAACCAGAACAACGACATCGGTGGCGGTTCCGCAGGGTCGGTGGGTTGGCTCGATCTCTCCACGGCGATCGGCGCGACCACCGACGGAACTTGCTCGGGCAGTTCAAGGACGCAATTCTCGCGCCGTGCATCACGGGACTACCGTTCCAGACCTGGGTGCAGACGTTCGCTGGCGGCGTCGGACAGGGCGGGCCCGAGATCCAGAACGCGCTGAATGCCTACCACGACGACATCGTCGCAGATCCCGCTCTTCGACGGGACCTGCAAGGAACAGCCGGCCGGCACGTCGCTCCAGGACTGCGACGCGGGAGACATCGGCGTCGGCGTAACACCTGGTACCACATCCCGTCGTTCGCGAGCTTCAAAGTCGATGCCTTCTACATCAACGGCAGCGACCGGAAGGAGTGCGACAAGCTGCCCGGCGCGCCGTTCGTCAGCGGCAACGGAGCCAACGGCTGTTTCAAGGGCTGGTGGGTGGTCGCACTGCCCGGTCCCGGCGACATCGACCTCGGCGCCGTCACGCCGAGCACGACCAACCAGCTCGGGAGTCCAGCTCATCAAGTAACTTCCGCGAGGTCTCGGGGCCTGCAGGAGCCGCGTCCGCAAGGACGCGGCTCCTCTGATTCTCGGGCCGGTTCGTGCGTGGACCGGACGATCGGCAGGACGCGTCACCCCCTTCGGGCTATGCAGCCGCGCACCGATTCAAGGGATCGTGCAAGGTGCCCGGCCGAGCATGCCGGGACCAATCCTCCCTCCATGGGGTCATCGATGTTCCGTCTCGTCGCTCGGATGCGCAGGCACCACCGCCAGAGGACGCTCGGCCAGAGCTTCGTCGAGTTCGCGCTCATCCTGCCGATCTTCCTCGTGTTCCTCGCCGCGACGCTCGACCTCGGCCGCGTCTTCTACGCGAACATCACCCTGAACAACGCCGCGCGCGAGGGCGCGTTCCAGGCGGCCGAGACGCCGCAGAGCTCACGACTACCACCAGCCCTGCGACCAGGCGATCAACCGCGTGGTCTGCCGGGTCCAGAACGAGTCGAAGGGCTCGATGGTCGCGATCACGCCCGACCGACATCGACATGGCCTGCAACCCGGTCGGCTGCCCCGAGGCAGCGGGCGCGACGGTCACCGTCAACGTCCGCGGCGAGTTCCGCCTGTCACGCCGCTCCTGTCCTTCGTCTTCGGCGGCCAGAACCTCCATCTCGCCTCGAGCGCGACCGCGCAGATCGAGTACTTCCCGGACATCAACGCGATGACCCCGCCGCCCGGCCCGATCGCCGAGTTCACGGCCAGCCCGACGACCGTCGACACCGGCGTCCCGGTCACCTTCGACTCGAGCCTCTCGACCGGCGACCCGACCGACTTCCAGTGGGACTTCAACGGTGACGGCATCGTCGACTCGAGGACCCGAACCCGACCTACACCTACACGACGGCCGGCACCTACACGGTCACGCTGACGGTCATCAACCTGACCGACGTCGACGTCGAGCAGAAGGCCGGTACATCACGGTCAACGACGCCGGCGGTCCGCTGCCGACTGCGACGTCGACCTCGCCCCCGGGCTGCGTCTTCCCGCCGAATGTCATCGGCCAGATCGCTGAGCGCGGCCCAGCTCGCCATCCACGGACGCCGGGCTTCCCGATGCCGACCGTGACGAACGTGATCGAGCGGCCAGAAGGACAAGATCCAGGGCCAGTACCCGGACCACACCGAGTGCATCCCGCTGACCACCGTGATCGACCTCGTCTACCGGCCGCCGTGATGAGGACGCACGCAATGCGCAGCACGGATCGCGCGCGACGGCCAGGCGCTGGTCGAGTTCGCCCTCGCCGTCATCCCGTTCCTCATCCTGCTGATGGGCGATCGTCGACCTCGGTCGCGGCATCTACATGATGAACGGCACGTCCGAGGCGGCCCGCGACATCACCCGGGCGACCATCGTCCACCTGACCGACGGCTCCGGGACGCTCGGGCTGAGCGACCGAGACCACCGACGTGATCGCCACGCAGCGAAGGCCTCATCCCCGGCCTGACGATCGACCCGGCAACCGACATCGACTGCGTCGACATGTACGACGTCGTCCAGAACCCGCGTGGTCACCAGGACGAGCGACTGCAACCGCCGGCGTCGACTTCATCCGCGTCCGCGTGACCGCCGACTTCGCGCCAGTCACGCCGCTCGTGAGCGCCTTCGGCACCCACACGTTCGAGTCCACCAGCACGGATGCAGATCCCATGAGCAAGGAGACCTCGCGCCATGCGTCGTCCCGATCCGCGCACGCCGCGGCGAACGCGGCCAGATCCTCATCCTGTTCGTGCTCGCGATCTTCGTGATCGTCGGCGTGATCGGGCATCGTGCTCGACGGTGGCGCGGCCTACGCCCAGCGCCGGGACGAGCAGGCGCGTCGCCGACCTCGCGGCCGATGGCCGGCGCGACCGCCTACCTGAACACGCCCGGCGACATGGCCACCAAGAACGCCGCCGCCGACGCCGCGGCCCGGTCGATCGCGACCGCAAACGGCTACACCCACGGCGTCGATGGCGCGGTCGTCGAGGTCGTCATTGCCAACTCATCGACCGCGACGAACGTCCGAGGTCGACCTCACCGGCAAGCATCAGAACAACTTCGCGGCGCTCCTCGGGATGCCGACCTGGGACGTGTCCGTGACGGCAACGGCCCAGGTCGAGCGACACGCCGAACGGCGCGATCGGCCTGATGCCGCTGCTGTTCAACGCCAAGGCGTTCCCCAGGCGGTCTGCGACGAGGAGACCGGCGGCTGCACGCCCGAGATCTACCAGCTGCCCGGCACCGGCAACGAGGACGTGCCCCAGGACGCGACGCAGTTCAACTGGACGGTCTTCTGCGCGAACGGAAGCCCGAACGCGTGCAACGGTGACTCCAACGACGTCCGCGACATCATCGACGGCGGCGGCAACGCGACGACCGTCTTCCTCAACGACGACATCGGCCCGCTGAACGCGGGAACGCACACCACGCTGCTCGACAGCAACAGCGGCGACGCCGTCCCTGGCCGATCACATCGGCGAGGCATTCCCCGTTCCGATCGTCGACCGACGACGGCCAGATGGTCGGTCTCGCCTACTTCCGCCTCGTCGACGTCGAAGGCGCTCCCGACAAGATCATCCGCGGCTACTTCCTGTCCGGCTACAACGGCGAAGACCTCGTCGTCTCGCCGACCGGCGGCGACTCGGTCCTCCCGACCGGCACCTTCAGCATCAAGCTCATCAATTAGACCTTCCCCGTAGCTCGTTGGGTTAGACGCGGCTGCACGGAGATTATTCCGAGCGCCGAAACCGTCCGTCTGGCTCAGCCGAACTCATTGAGCCGCGTCCCTTCGGGGACGCGGCTCTTCATTTGTCCGAGGCTGAGCGACAGGCGTTCAGCGGATCCCGGTGTCGTACGGGACGTCGACGGTCACGACCGCGTCGCCGACGACCACCGGGATCGGCCCGACCCGCGCAGGATCCCTTCGGCTGGTCCCGGCTCGAGCGTGTAGGGGCCGGGCGGCAGCGAGAAGGCGAACGCGCCGTTCCCATCGGTTGTGGCTCGAGCAGCCTCCGTGCCGTTCGCGGTCAGGACGATGATCGTGACGCCGGCCAGCGGGCGGTCATCGCACGACGGGTCGTTGTCCGACACGACCGGGCACGTCGGGCCGGCCAGGGCGCGGCCCTGGATGCCGGTGCCGCCCGGGGAATCCCGCCGCCCCGGCGCCGCCGGACCCGTCTGGTGCCGCCGCCCGTTCCGCCGCCGGCGCCCGGCAACCCGGACGGGACCGGCGACCCGCTCTCTTCGATGAGCGTCACGGCCCCGTCGCTGCTGACCGCATACGTCCACCGGTGGCGGTCGATGCAGCCGGACAGGCAGTCGCCCCAGCCAACCTCGAACGTGACCGTGAACCCGTCGCCGGTCTCCGTGCCCTCCCACCAGCAGCAGCCGCCGATGATGTTCGGGTCCTTCGGGCCGATGCCCTCGAACGCCGGGTACACCTCGATGACCCGCGCAGCGGCATCCTCGACCGTCGCGATCGTGGTCGGGGCCGGGGTTGGACCGGCCGACGGCGGCGCAGTCGAGGCAGCGCCGGAACAGGCGGCAAGCGTCAGCAGGAGCAGGAGCGCGGCGAGCGATCGCATCATGGCCCAGCGACGATCATCGCACGGGCCGGGTTCCGCCTCGCCGCGCCGGAATCAACGAGCCGGCCGCGGGATCCGCGACCGGCTCAGGTCGGTTGGGTCGTCATCGGTCGGCCGTCAGGCCCAGCGTCGACTCCAGTCGTCCGCGATCGTGTCGCGAGAGTCGGCACCGACCGCGACGGCAAGAGCGCCGAAGATCGTGAGTCCGAAGACGATGATCGTGAGAACGAGAAACTGCTCCATCGTGGTCTCCCTTCTTCCTTCCTGATGGCGGTTGTCCAGCGGTTCTGGCCGCAGTGTGACAGCGGACTGGTGTTCTGCTAAGGTCCGGTTCAATGCCTAGATCGAGGACCAGTTTCGCCGGGGAGCTGCTCGTCGAGCTGCGTCGCGAGGACCCGACGCCGCTCCATCACCAGCTCGAGCAGGAGCTCCGCGGCGCGATCCGCTCGAGCCGGCTTCCGGCCGACACCGCGCTCCCGTCGTCGCGCGCCCTGGCCGACCATCTCGGGCTGTCGCGCGGCGTCGTCGTCGAGGCCTACGAGCAGCTCGTCGCGGAGGGCTACCTCACGAGCCGTCCGGGCGGAACCACGCGCGTCGCGAGCTCGGTCGGATCGGGCCAGCCAGCCGAGCCGCCGCAGGCCGCGGAGCGAGATCGAGAAGCCGCGCATCGACTTCGGCTACGGCCGGCCGGATGTCACCGAGTTCCCGCGCCAGGCCTGGATGAAGTCCGTCCGGCGGGTCATGAACGAGGCCCCGAGCGAACGGCTCGGCTATCTCGACGTCCGCGGCGCCGAGGAGCTCCGCCACGAGCTCGCGGTCTACCTGAACCGCGTTCGGGGGACGTGCGCGGATCCCGAGGACATCGTCATCTGCAACGGCTTCGCCCAGGCGCTGCGCCTCGTCGTCCAGATCGTGAAGGATCGTGGCGGGCGGAGGATCGCCGGCGAGGATCCCGGGTTCCAGGACCTCCGCCTCGCGGCGATCGACCACGGCCTCGAGATCGTCCCGATCCCCGTCGACGAGGCCGGCCTCGATGTCCCGGCGCTGGCCCGGGCTGGCGCGGATGCGGTCGTCGTGACCCCCGCCCACCACTTCCCGACGGGCGCGGTGATGTCCGCCGAGCGGCGGGCGGCGCTCGTTGCCTGGGCCAGGGACCGCGGACGCGCTGATCCTCGAGGACGACTACGACGCCGAGTACCGCTACGACCGCGAGCCGATCGGGTCGATCCACGGGCTTGCGCCGGAGCACGTCATCTACGCGGGCTCCGCCAGCAAGACGCTCGCGCCCGGCCTCCGCCTCGGCTGGATGCTCGTCCCGCCCCGCCTCGTCGATCCCATCGCGACGAAGAAGGAGCAGATCGATCGCGGCTCGCCCAGCCTCGAGCAGCTCGCGTTCGCCGACTTCCTCGCGCGCGGCGAGTTCGACCATCACCTGCGACGGATGCGCCCGATCTACCGCGCCCGGCGCGACGTTCTTCTCGACGCCATCCACGACCAGCTACCGGACGTTCGTCCCGTCGGGGCGTCGGCGGGGCTCCACGTGTTCGCCTGGCTGCCGCCGGGCGTCGACGAGGACGGCGTCATCCGACGTGCCGCGACGGCGGGCGTCGCCCTGAACGGGTTGGCGAAGTACGGCTACTCGGACCGCGAGGGAGCCGGGCGGGCTGATCTTCGGGTATGGCGCGGTGCTCGAGGACGACATCGTCGAAGGCGTCCGCGTCGTCGCGGGCGCCCTGGCGGCCCACCGCGCCCGGTCCCGGCCACGGAAGGAGTCACCGCATGAGCTACCCGGAGGTCCGCTACCACGGTGATGGCGGCGAGATCAGCGCGACGTACCGGCCGACCGACCAGGAGGCCGAAATCGTCTACGCGAACGGGACCCGCTGCCGCTACCTGATGACCGGCGAGGGCAGCGGCGGCCTGTTCGGCCTGTACCGCTGGGAGATGGCCCCGGCAGCCGGCGGTCCCGGGCCCGCACTTCCACCGGACGCTGGCCGAGTCGTTCTATGTCCTCGCTCGGGACGGTCAAGATCTTCGACGGCCGGGACTGGATCGACGCGAAGCCGGGTGACTTCGTCCACGTCCCGATCGGCGGGGTCCATGGCTTCAAGAACGACACGGACGAGCCGGCGTCGATGCTGATCCACTTCGCGCCGGGCGCGCCGCGCGAAGGCTACTTCGAGGGCCTCGCGGAGTTCGCTCGATCGGGTCGACCGAGCGACGAGGAGATGGCCGACTTCTACGCCCGCCACGACAACACGTGGCTGTAATCGGTTCAGAGGTGATCACCGTGCCAAGCGTCGAGACGATCACGCCGCCGAACACGCCGACGCCGATTGGTCCGTACAGCCATGTCGCGAAGGTCGGTGACGCGATCACGATCGGCGGCACGGCCGGCGTGGACCCGGCCACGGGTCAGCTGGCGGGACCGGATGTCGCCTCGCAGACGCGCCAGATCCTGCGCAACTTCGAGGTGATGCTGACCGCCGCGGGATCGGACCTCGGCCACGTCGTTCACGTCGACGTCTACCTGCTCGACATCGCCGACTTCGAGGCGATGAACGTCGCGTACGTCGAGGCGTTCGAGCGTTACGGCGGCCACCGGCCGGCGCGGACGGCCATCGGCGTCGCGGCCCTGCCGAAGGCAGGCGCCGTCGTGACGATGGGCCTCACCGCCGTCGTATCGCGCTCGGGCGGTCCGACCGTTCCGACCTCGGGCGGCTGACCCGGTCTCAGAGCGTCGGCGGCAGGCCGAACTCCGGGAACAGCGCCGCGCCGAAGGTCGTGATCTCCGCGACCATCCCGCCCTCGAACCGGACGACGTCGAGCTTGAAGGCGGAGAACACGGTCTCGCCGGGCGCCTTGAGGTAGCTCGCCATCGCCGGCGTCCGGTTGGCATGGACGGGGAGCAGGCGCCACTCGCCGGCATCGTCGAGACCGGCCTGCAGGCCCGGCACGAACGTCTCCTTGCCGTTGAACCAGAACGGCGCAGGCGGCATCGCGATCCGGACGTCGTCGCGAAGCAGCTCGGCCATCGCCCTGGCGTCGCTCGCCTCGTGGGCCGCGATCGCGCGGCGGACGAGCTCCATCTCGGCCTCGGTCGGGCGGGCCGGCGGCGCGGTCGCCCGGCCGTGGGGCCGGTTCGCGGCCATCGTCGCCCGGGCGCGCTGGAGGGCGCTGTTGACGGCGACGACCGACATGTCGAGCAGGCCGGCGGTCTCGCGGGCGGACCAGTCAAGGACGTCGCGCAGGATCAGGACGGCACGCTGGCGAGGCGGCAGCAGCTGGATCGCGGCGAGGAACGCGAGCTCGATCGTCTCGCGGGCGACGACGACCGTGTCGGGCTCGTCCTCGGGCGGGGCGATCTCGTCCAGGAGGCGATCCGGGTACGGCCCGATCCACGGCACCTCGCCGATCGAGTCGAGGGAACGCCCCGGCGGCCGGCGGTTGGCGCGGCGGATCGCGTCGAGGCAGACGTTCGTCGCGATCTTGTAGAGCCAGGCCCGGAGCGCCGCCGATCCGTCGAACGAGTCGCGGCCGCGCCACGCGCGCAGGTACGTCTCCTGGACCGCGTCCTCGGCCTCGTCGAAGTTGCCGAGCATCCGGTACGAGTGGACGTGGAGCTCGCGCCGGTACGCGGCGGTCTGCGCCGTGAACTCGGTGTCGTCGGCGATCGCGCTCATCGTCGGGCGACCGTAGCACTGGCGGCTGGATCGGTGTTCATGCCCATGGAACGACGCCCTGCGCACCTGAATCATCGGTTCGACCGATGAGTCCAGCAACGACCCGACGTTCCACTGCTCAGATGCCGCATGGCGTCGATCCAATGACACAGCCCCAGGAGGCATGAACGTGGACTGGAAGCTCGAGGTAGCAGTGATCCCGGTGGGCGACGTCGACCGGGCCAGGGAGTTCTACGAGAAGCAGCTCGGTTTCAACGTCGACGTCGACAACCGGATGGGCGAAAGCTTCCGCAACGTCCAGACGACGCCAGCCGGCTCGGGCTGCTCGGTGACGTTCGGCACGGGCCTGACGCCGGGCCTCCAGCTGTGCGTCGGCGACATCGCCGCGGCCCACGCGGAGCTCGCCGGGCGCGGCGTCGACGTCAGCTCCATCCAGCACATCGACGAGAACGGCTGGCAGGACGGTCCCGGCGGACCGTGGAACTCGTTCTTCTTCTTCAAGGATCCCAGACGGCAACAACTGGGCCGTCCAGGAGAAGCCATTGACCTGAGCCGGCAGCAGCTACCCTGCAGGCCGCTTGGCTGCCGGAAGCGTCGCCACGAAGTCAAGACCTCGCCCGATCCATCGGGCGAGGTCGGCTTCGTTCCGGACCCCGGGCGGATCGACCAGGATGTAACCCATCGGGTGCTTCGCGCCGAGCGTCAACGGCCTGACATCGGGCTCGGTCAGGGCTCGTTCGTACGCCTCCGGCCCGACCCGGACCATGAGCGCATCGCCGCTGACGCCGAGGCAGAGGTGACCGCCGACGACGAACGATCGGCCACCCACCATGCGCTTCTCCGCGACGTCGGCGCGGTCGGCGAGCCCGGCTCGGACGCGCTCGATCAGCGGCGGGCTCGCGCTCAACGGCCCGTCGGGGCGCCGACGAAGGCGAGCGCCTCCTCTGCGAGGTTCCGCGACGCGTCGCGGGATCGCCACGGGACGATGACCCACTCCTTCATCGGCCGGCCCTTGCCGGCGTCGAACGGCAGCCCGTCTCCCGATGCCAGCAACGCCGCGACGCGGTCGCGTGGGAGCTTGAGGACCAGGCCGGCCTCGTTCGACATCGCGAAGATCCGGCCATCGACCTGCAGGGCATTCGAGCCGAATCCGCGACCGCCGCCGACGGTGACGCCCTCGCGACCGGCGAGCGCCGCGATCAGCGCGTCGAACTCGTCCATCGCGACATTCTGCTCACGGCGCGCCACGGTCTGTCGCTGAGGACCGCACCGTTCGAGCTACGCGACGGGCGCCGACGCCTCGCGGGCCGCGCCCGCCCGCAGCGCGCGGAGCCGTCGCATCACGTCGTCGCCGCCGCGGCCGAAGTGGTCGTGCAGGGCCAGGTAGTCGCGGTAGAGCGCGTCGTACACCGCCCGGGCCGATGGATCCGGGCGGTACGTCCGGACGCTCGGCTTGACCATCGCCGCCGCGGCGTCGGCGATCGAGTCGTAGCCGCCGGCCGCGGCGCCCGCGGCAACCGCGCCGTACATCGCCGAGCCCAGGGCCGGCGCCTGGGCCGACGCCGCGACCTCGAACTCGCGGCCGGTGATGTCGGCCGAGAGCTGCATCAGCAGCTCGTTCCGTTCCGGCAGCCCGCCGCAGGCGACGACCCGGTCGACGCCGACACCCGCCGATTCCAGCGACTCGATGATCGCCCGCGTCCCGAATGCCGTCGACTCGAGCAGCGCCCGGTAGATGTCGGCCGGCTGCGTCGCCAGCGTCGCGCCGACGAGCAGGCCGCTGAGCTCGACGTCGACGAGGATCGAGCGATTGCCGTTCCACCAGTCGAGGGCGAGCAGCCCGTTTTCGCCCGGTCGAAGCCGCGCGGCGTCGCGAGCCAGGACGGTATGGACGTCGACACCGTCGCGGCGGGCCCGCTCGTGGACCTCGGGCGGGACGGCCTGCTTCGTGAACCACGCGAAGATGTCGCCGACCGCCGACTGGCCCGCCTCGTAGCCGAAGTAGCCCGGGATGATCCCGTCCTCGACGACGCCGCACATCCCCTCGGCGACGACCAGCTGCGAGCCGAGGACCATGTGGCAGGTGCTCGTGCCCATGACCGCGACCATCGTGCCGGGCTCGATGACGCCGACCGCAGGGACCGAGACGTGGGCGTCGACGTTCGCGATCGCGACTGCGATGCCCGGCCGGAGGCCCATCCATCCGGCCGCCTCCGCGGAGAGCTCGCCGGCGCGCTCGCCGATCGACTGGACGTCGCGCGACATCTTGTCGTCGACGACCGACGCGAAGCCCGGGTCGAGCGCGCCGAAGTACGACGCCGACGGGAACCCGTCCTGCCTTCGACCAGATCGCCTTGTAGCCGGCGGTGCACGAGTTGCGCGTCTCCGCGCCGGTCAGCTGCCAGATGACCCAGTCGGCGGCCTCGATCAGGCGGTCCGCGGCCGCGTAGATGTGCGGTGCCTCATCGAGGATCTGGAGGCCCTTCGAGTAGAACCACTCGGACGAGATCCGGCCGCCGTAGCGAGGCAGCCACGACTCGCCGCGCTCGGCGGCCGTCTCGTTGATCCGGTCCGCCTCGGGCTGGGCGGCGTGGTGCTTCCAGAGCTTGACCCAGGCGTGCGGTTCGCGGCGGAACTCGGGCAGGCGGCTGAGCGGGGTGCCGTCGGCGGTCGTCGGGAGCATCGTGCACGCCGTGAAGTCGATGCCGATGCCGATGACCTCGGCCCGGTCGATGCCGGTCTGCGACAGCAGCCGCGGCACCGTCGAGCGGATCGTGGCGAGATAGTCGTCTGGATCCTGGAGCGCCCAGTCGGGCTCGAGGACGACGTCGTCGTCCGGGCTCGGCAGCCGGCGATCGATGACGCCGTTCGCGTACTCGTGGATCGCGGTCGCCAGCTCAGCGCCGGTCGCGAGGTCGACGAGGACGGCTCGCCCCGACTCGGTCCCGAAGTCGAGTCCGATCGCGTAGCTCATCGCGGCGTCTCCACCGGGTCCGCGCGGCCCCGACCGGCCTGCCCGTAGTACGCCGACGCCCCGTGCTTCCGATCGAAGTGGCGGTGCAGCAGCTCCTGGGCGATCGCGGGTGACGACGGATCGATCCCGAGCGTCCGCCACGCCATCGTCGCGATCTCCTCGAGGGCGACGGCCGCCTCGACCGCAGCGGCCGGGGTCCCGCCCCATGCGAACGGGCCGTGCGAGCGGACCAGCACCGCCGGCGAATCCTCGGCCGTCCGGTCGTGCTCGCGGACGGTCTCGACGACGACGCGGCCGGTCTCCCACTCGTAGTCGCCCTCGATCTCGGCCCGCGACAGGTGCCGGCTCACGAGGACCGGTCCCCGGAAGTAGTCGGCGTGGGTCGTCCCGAATGCGGGGATCGGCCGGCCGGCCTGGGCCCATGCCGAGGCCGACGTCGAATGGGTGTGGACGACGCCGCCGATGTCCGGGAACTCCAGGTACAGCAGGCGGTGGGTCGGCGTGTCGCTCGACGGCCGGAGCGAGCCCTCGACGACGCGGCCGTCGTCCAGCGCGACGGCGACGAGGTCCTCCGCGCGGACGTCCGCGCACGGCACGCCACTCGGCTTGATGACGAGCACGCCGGCATCGCGATCGACGCCCGAGACGTTGCCGAACGCGAGCGTCACGAGCCCTGCCGCATCGACCGCGCGGTTGGCGGCGGCGACCTGATCACGGAGTGCTGCGAGGCTCACGACGCGGCTCCGGCGAGATCGAGCGCGTAGTTCACGAACAGGCGTTGCTTCTTCGACTCGACGCTCAGGAGCATCATCAGGCCTTCCACCCCGTCGGGGACGGCCGTCGCGGTCGTCCACTCGACCTTCTCGCCCGCCGGCGTCATGGGCACAGTCGCCAGGTCCGGGCTCTCGTAGTAGCCATAGATGATCCCATCGTTGCCGATGACCGGCGGGTTGCCGATGTGCACGAAGGACGGGTACTCGCCGGGGTTCGACGTCTCCCAGGCGAACTCCATGCCCTCATCCGTCCGCGTCATGCCCTTCAGGCTGAGCAGGACGTCGTTGATCGCGGTGATCTCGACGTCGGCAGGCTGCACGAGGCCTTCGACGGGTTGGCCGACGGGAAACACGAGATCGCTCGCGATCGTATCGAGGGGAACGTCCATCGTCCCGTCGGACCGGGTCGCGTCCGGGTCGTAGTAGTTGAACTCCCCGACCACGTACGAGTAGTCGAGGCCGAGCGTCGAGCCGGCCGCGATCTCGGCGACGTCGCACTCGACGCCGACCTGTACGAGCTCCGGCTCTGCCTTCTTCCCGCCCATGAATCCCCGCATCTGGAAGCCCGGGGCGAGGCGATGGCCGCCCGAGCCCACGTCGACCGTTGAGCACTCCGTCGTCGAGCCGTCGCCGGCGCGCAGGACGGCGGGCCCGTCGGCAGCCGCCATCGCGCTCCAGTCGCCGGTGTCGTTGCGAATCGCCAGGTCGATCCGCGTCCCGCCGTCGTCGGACGGGCCGATGGCGATCGGGACCGCGCTCCAGCCGGCCGATCCGCCGCCGACCGGGCCGCCCTCGTCGGGCGGCACGACGACGTAGTCACACGCCGCGAGCAGCAGGGCGACGGCGAGCGATGCAGCGAGTGCCGCGGCCAGGCGGGAGGACCCGCCCATCACGCGATCCCCTCCTGCGGATCACCTGCCTTCGTCCGCGCGAGCGAACGCTGGCCGGCCGATCTGCCGGCGCTTCTGCACCGCGAGCGCGCTCTGGACGAGGATGAAGGCGAGGGTCAGCCCGGCCACGACGATCGGCGTCCACCACGAGCTGATCTGGCCGTTGAACTGGATGAGCGTCTGGATCAGGCCGATGATCAGGACGCCGAACACCGTCCCGATCACGTACCCGACGCCGCCCGTCAGCAGTGTCCCGCCGATCACGACCGCGCCGATGACCGTGAGCTCCAGGCCGATGGCGTACAGCCCGTGGCCGGAGGAGACGTAGATGCTCAGCGCGATCCCGGCCAGGGCCGAGCAGAAGCCGTTGAGCGTGTAGACCAGCATCTTGGTCCGGTTGACCCGGAGGCCCATCAGCCGGGCGGACTGCTCGCTGCCGCCGATCGCGTAGACCGTCCGCCCGAACCGGGTGAAGTGGGCGATGAAGATCGCGATGACGACGACGACGAGCTCGAGCACGACGAGGATCGAGATGAACTCGCCCTGCTTCGTCACCGGATCGGCCAGGCCGGGGATCAGGATCTTCGTCTGCGCCGAGGACCTCGTAGACGCGGTTGTCGATCGGGATCGCGTTGTCGCTGATCCAGAAGCACAGGCCGCGGGCGATCCACAGGCCGGCCAGCGTGGCGATGAACGGCTGGACCTTGAGGAACGTGATCAGGAAGCCCATCGAGGCGCCGATCAGCGTGCCCATGACGAGCATCAGCAGCATCACCTGCCACGGGTCCGTGCCGCCGCGCAGCAGCGCGGCAGAGGCGACGGTCGTCAGTGCGATGACGCCGCCGACCGACAGGTCGATCCCGCCGGACAGGATCACGAACGTCATGCCGATCGCGCTGATCAGCAGGAACGGCGCAGGCGCGGAACAGGTTGAGGAAGACCTGCGGATCCCGCATCGCCGTCGTACGCGAAGGCGCCGTACGCGTAGGCGAGACAGAACAGGAGGATCGTCGCCGCGAGCGGCGCGAACCTGCGGTTCCTGGCGAGGCGCGCGCTGATCGCCGTCACGTCCGGGCCGCCCTCGGCCGCTGGGCGACGAGCCGCCGCGACGTTGTCGCGGACCTGGCCGGACAGCAGCACGATCACGACGATGACGACGACGCCCTTGACCGCGAGCAGGGCGTTCGCCGGCACGCCGAGGGCGTACATCGACGTGGTGATCGCCTGCATGACGATCGCGCCGAGGATGCTGGCCAGGAGCGAGAAGCGACCGCCAGTCGAGCAGGGTGCCGCCGATCACGACCGCGAGGATCGCGTCGAGCTCGTAGTTCAGGCCGATCTCGTTGGCGTCCGACGTCCGGATGTTGGCGCTGGCGACGACGCCCGCCATCGCCGGCGCAGAAGCCGCAGAACATGTAGACGAAGAGCTTGACCCGCTTCTCGTTGATGCCGCTGTAGAAGCTCGATCGGGCGTTGATGCCGACGGACTCGATGAACATCCCGAGCGACGTCATCGCGGGTCACGGTCCAGGCGAGCGCGAAGAACACGACGCACGATCGCACAGCGAGAACGGCAGGAAGACCCAGCCGTTGCCGATGAACGCGTACGGCTCGTAGAAGATCTGGATCCGGACGCCGTTCGTGAGCAGCTGGGCGATGCCGCGGCCCGGCGATCATCAGGATCAGCGTGGCGACCATCGGCTGGATGCCGCGCGAAGGCGACCAGCATCCCGTTCCAGAGCCCGCACAGGATCGCCGACGAGCAGCGTGATCGACGAGCACCAGCGGCAGCGGCGTCACGGAGTAGCTCGGATCGGTGATGAACGCCCGCAGATCCGGGTTGATCAGCAGCGTCGCGACCGACGCCGAGATCGCCATCACCGCGCCAACCGACAGGTCGATGCCGCCGGTCGCGATCACCAGCGTCATGCCGATCGCGAGGAGCATGACCGGGACGCCGTTCCGCAGGACGTCGACGATGCTGCCGTACAGGTGGCCGTCGATGATCTGGAGGCTGAAGAACCCGGGCTCGAAGATCAGGTCGAACAGGAGGATGACGCCGAGCGCCGCCGAGCGGGAAGACGAGCCGGCTCTCCGCGAAGCGGCGCCGGAGCGTCGTGCGGCTACTCCGGGCCATGCTCCGACCCCGGCGATCGCCTGCATCAGTCGGTGCTCGTCGACCTCGCCGTCGAACTCGTTGACCTTGGCCTGGTCACGGAGGACGACGATGCGGTGGCTCGTCCGGAGGACCTCGTCGAGCTCGGACGAGATGAAGACGCACGACCGGCCTTCCTCGGCCAGGGCCAGCACGAGCCGCTGGACCTCGGCCTTGGCACCGATGTCGATGCCGCGCGTCGGCTCGTCCAGGATCAGGATCTGCGGGTTCGTCGCGAGCCAGCGGGCGAGGATCACCTTCTGCTGGTTGCCGCCGCTCAGCGTCCGGACGGGCTGGTCGGGCGACGGCGTCGCGATCCGGAGCAGCTCGATGTACCGATCGGCGATCTCGTACTGCTCGGCGAGGCTCAGGTGGTGACGCCAGCCGCGACCGGCCTGGACGGCAAGGACGATGTTCTCGCGGACCGTCAGGTCCTCGACGATGCCCTCGGCCTTGCGGTCCTCCGGGCAGAGCGCGACGCCGCGGCCGATCGAGGCGAGCGGCGAGTAGCTGGTCACGGGCTGTCCCTTCGACCGTGAGCGTGCCGGTGTCGGGCTTCTCGACGCCGAACAGCAGCGACGCCATCTCGGTCCGTCCCGAGCCGAGCAGGCCGGCCAGCCCGACGACCTCGCCGGCTCGCAGCTCCAGGTCGAACGGCTCGATCGAGCCGTCCCGGCCGAGCTGCTGCGCCGACGAGCCGGACCTCGCCCGCCTCGTCCGGCTTGGTGGCGAGCTTGATCCGGGTCATGTCGTCGAGCTCGGTGAGGTTTCGGCCGAGCATCTTCGCGATCAGGTCGAGGCGGGGCAGCGCGGCGGTCGGATAGGTCCCGACGAGCCGGCCGTTGCGCAGGACCGTGATCCGGTCCGCGACCGCGTAGACCTGGTCGAGGAAGTGGGTGATGAAGACGATCGACCGGCCCTCGGACCGGAGCTTGCGCATCACGCGGAAGAGCTGGTCGGTCTCGTGGGCGTCGAGGCTGGACGTCGGCTCGTCGAGGATCAGGACCCGCGCCGAGGCGACTCTCGAGCGCCCGGGCGATCGCCGCCATCTGCTGGATCGCGACCGAGTACGACCCAAGCGGCTGGGTGACGTCGACGTCGATGTCGAGTCCGCGGAGGAGCTCGCGTGCCCGACGGTCCATGGCGCGGGTGGTTGATCCGGCCCCACGTCCTGGGCTCGCGCCCGATCAGGATGTTCTCGGCGACCGACAGGTTCGGGCAGAGATTGACTTCCTGGTAGACCGTGCTGATGCCCAGCGACTGGGCGTGCTGCGGCGAGCGGACCTGGACGTCCTGACCGTCGAACTCGATCGTGCCCTGGTCGGGCTGCTCGACGCCGGTCAGGACCTTGATCAGCGTCGACTTGCCGGCGCCGTTCTCGCCGACGAGGGCGTGGATCTCGCCGGGACGCGAGCTCGAAGTCCACGCCTTCGAGTGCCTGGACGCCGGGGAACGCCTTGTCGATGCGGTGCATGGACAGGAGCGGCGTCATGTCGGCCACGGCGTACCCATGATGACGTCTGCTGGATGGACCGATCGGGAAGCGACGCTGGGGTAGCGCCGCTTCCCGATGGCGGAGGAGGAGAGATGCCTAGTAGGTTCGCTCCGGCAGGATCTCGGCCGCGTCCTCCTGGTAGAAGACGCTCTCGTTCGAGGGCACCCACTTCGGGAGGGTCTCGCCGTTGGCGGCCTTGAGGGCTGCCTCGTAGACCTGCGGTGCGAGGAGCGGGTTGCACTCGACGACCGTGTTGATCTTGCCGGCGATCATCGCCTCGAAGGCACCCTTGGTGGCGTCGACGGTGATGAGCTTCACGTCCTCGGCCGGCTTGAGCCCGGCCTCTTCGAGGGCCTGGATCGCGCCGAGGCCCATCTCGTCGTTCTGGGCAAAGATGCCCGTCGACGTCGGTGCTCTTCTGGAGGAAGGCCTGGGTGACCTCCTTGCCCTTCGTGGCGCTCCAGTCACCGGTCTGCGTGAACTCATCGGGGATCGTGATGTCGCAGGCTCCCATGTTCTCGCGGAAGCCCTTGCCGCGATCGATGGCGGCCGACGACCCGACGTTGCCGACCAGCTCCCACACGACGTGCGGGCCCTCGCCCGAGCAGCACGCACATCTCGATCCGCCGCCTTGCGGCCTTCGAGCGGTGAAGTCGGAGCCGATGTAGGTGGCGTAGAGGTCTTCGGGCGCGTCGATCCGGCGGTCCTCGAGGACGACGGTCTTGCCGGCATCCTTGGCTTCCTGCAGAACGGCGTCCCAGCCCGCTGCCTCGAGGGCGGCGAGGATGATGACGTCGACCTCATCGTCGGCGATGAAGTTGCGGAACGCCGAGAGCTGGTTCTCCATCTTGTTCTGGGCGTCGTAGAACTTGAGGTTGATGCCGAGCTCCTCGGCGGTGTCCTTGAACGACGCGGTGTTGGCGGCGCGCCAGCCACCCTCGGAGCCGGTCTGGATGAACCCGACGGTCAGGTCCTCATACGTCAACGCGCCCGCCTCGCTGGCGGCGGGTGCTGACGGCGGCGCGGCGGACGGTGCGGCCGCGCTCTGCGAAGCGCCGCCAGGCGACGAACATGCAGCGACCGTGGCCAGGACCACAAGGCCGGCCGCAAGCCGGGGAATCAATCTCGTCGGTGACATCAGCTGCCCTCCAGGTCGCTTCCTAACATTGCGAGTCGGTTCGCCTGTTTGCCGGGCAGCGGTCCGAATGGTAACGCGGAGGCCCGGCGCGGTCGGAATGTCGCTAGGACTGCGGGAATGGGTCAGGTTCGCTCGGACGTGATGACGGTGCCACCTCCTCCGTGCGCGGTTGGCTCCTGCCTGACCGCGTTGGCGGCTGGATCGTCCCGATCGCCTCCAGCGATTGGACGCCAGTCCCGTGATACCTGCTGCCGATCGGGTTCCTTCAGGTCACCCTTGCGTTACCGGCAATCCGTCTGTTATCGTTCCCGTTATCGATAACGGGACCGTTACCGTTAACGCTAACACCAGTTGTCAAGGCCCGTCAAGATCACTCACATGCACACCGAGAGACAAGGAGCCATGGTCACTCGCCCCCGCCTGACGATCAAGGATGTTGCGGCCGCGGCCGGCGTCTCGACGCAGACGGTCTCACGCGTCCTGAACAACCGACCCGACGTCGCGCCGGAGACGTTCGAGCGCGTCCAGCGGGTGATCGCGGACACGGGCTACTCGCCGAACATGCTCGCGCGCGGTCTCATCCAGGGTCGAAGCCAGACCCTCGGGGTCGTCGCCTACGGCCTCGAGTACTTCGGCCCGTCGCGGATCCTGACCGGCATCGACCAGGAGGCCGCCGAGACCGACTACTCGATCACGCTCAACCTTCTCCACGACGTCAGCGCCGGGGACGTCGAGGGCCTCCTGAACACGCTCTACTCGCGGCGGGTGGACGGGATCATCTGGGCCATTCCCGAGGTCGGCGAGAACCGCGCTTGGTCCCGGACGATGGGCCCGGACTTTCCGATCCCGATCCTGCTCGTCGGCGGCATGACCGGCCAGAGCGCCTTCCCGACGATCGCGATCGACAACCTCGCGATCGGCCGGATCGCGACCGAGCACCTGCTGGCCGGCGGCGCGCGGCGCGTCGGGCTCATCACCGGACCCCTCGACTGGTGGGAGGCGAAGGAACGCGCCCGCGGCTGGCGGGTCGCGCTGGAGGCCAGCGGGCTTGAGCCAGATGATCGCCTCGTCGTCGAAGGCGACTGGTCGCCGGACAGCGGCGAACGAGCCTTTCACCGGCTGATCGCCCAGGCCCCGGACCTTGACGCCGTGTTCGCGTCGAACGACCAGATGGCGCTCGGCGTCCTCCACGCGGCCCACACGCTGGGGCGGTCCGTGCCGGACGACCTGTCGGTGGTCGGCGTCGACAACATCGCCGAGGGATCCCACTTCTGGCCCTCCCTGACGACGATCCACCAACCGGTCCGCGACGCGGGCGCGATGGCCGTGCGAACGATCGGCGAGCTGATCGATGACGGCAACGGCCGGGCCGGCGTCTTGGCACCATCCGGTGTGCGAAGCGTCCTGCTCGAGCCGACGCTGATCGTCCGCGAGAGCAGCCGTCCCGGCCCGGTCGACTCATGACCGTCGAGCCGAAGCGAGGGGCCCAGGCCGTGGGCACGGGACTGGGCGGCCTGGAGGCCTGGTTCGTGACCGGCAGCCAGGACCTGTACGGCGAGGCGGTCCTCGACCGGGTCGACGAGAACGCCCGCCACATCGCGCGCTGCCTCGACGAGGCGGCCGCGGTGCCGGTCCGGATCGTGGCCAGGCCGGTCGTCACGACGCCCGAGGCGATCGCCGCGGTCCTGCGCGAGGCCGACGCGTCGCCGACGTGCGTCGGCGTCGTCGCCTGGATGCACACCTTCAGCCCGGCCAAGATGTGGATCGGCGGGCTGTCCGACCTGCGCAAGCCCCTCGTCCACCTCCACACCCAGTACAACCGCGACCTGCCCTGGTCCGACATCGACATGGACTTCATGAACCTGAACCAGGCCGCCCACGGCGACCGCGAGTTCGCGTTCATCCAGACCCGGCTGCGGCGGGGCCGCAAGACGGTCGTCGGCCACTGGCAGGACCCGGCCGTCCTGGCCAGGCTGGGCGCCTGGTCGCGGGCGGCGGCCGGCTGGCACGAGGCCCATCGGCTCAAGGTCGCCCGGTTCGGCGACAACATGCGCCACGTCGCGGTCACCGAGGGCGACAAGGTCGAGGCCCAGGCCAAGCTCGGCTTCTCGGTCAACGGCTACGGCGTGAGCGACCTGGCCGATCGGGTGGCCGCGATCGGCGACGCGGCCGTCGACGAGCTGGTCGGGGAGTACGAGGACCGCTACGACGTGGCCCTGCCGCTGCGCCGGACCGGCGAGCGCCACGCCGAGCTCCGGACGGCGGCCCGGATCGAGGCCGGCCTGCGGTCGTTCGTCGAGGACGGCGGCTTCGGCGCGTTCACCGACTCGTTCGAGGACCTCGGCTCGCTCGAGCAGCTGCCGGGCATCGGCGTCCAGCGGCTGATGGCCGACGGCTACGGCTTCGGCGCCGAGGGCGACTGGAAGGCCGCGGCCCTGGTCCGGATCCTGAAGGTGATGGCCGACGGGCTGCCCGGCGGGACCTCGTTCATGGAGGACTACACCTACCACCTCGGCGACCCGGTCCCCGAGGTCCTCGGCGCCCACATGCTCGAGGTCTGCCCCTCGCTCACCAGCGACCGGCCCTCGTGCGAGATCCACCCGCTCTCGATCGGCGGCCGCTCCGACCCGGTCCGGCTCGTCTTCGATGCGGCGCCGGGCCCCGCGGTCATCCTCGGCCTGGCCGACCTGGGCGACCGGTTCCGCCTGATCGCGAGCGAGGTCGACGTGGTCGACGCCGACGCGCCCCTGCCGAACCTGCCCGTCGCCCGGGCCGTCTGGCGGCCCCGGCCGAGCCTGGCCGTCGCCGCCGAGGCCTGGCTGACCGCGGGCGGTCCCCACCACACCGCGCTGACGACCAGCCTCGACATCGAGTCGATCGCCGACTTCGCCGACATCGCCGACATCGAGCTGGTCACGATCGACGCCACGACCACGTCCCAGGCGTTCCGGCGGGAGCTCCGCTGGAGCCAGGCCTACTGGTTCGTCAACCGCGGCCCCTGACGATGACCCGGCCCGCCGCGACCGACGGCTGGAACCCAACGCCCGAACCGGCTGCGGAACCGCGCGGACGCGCATCGCCGGTTGAGTATGGTTAGCGAGATGGCCGCCGATGTGAGGGACCCCGCGACCGAAGGAGCGGACGAGCCGTCCGCCGGCCTTCCGAGGGAGCGGTCGGCCTCGGAGATCGCCGGCGCCGCCCGGTCGCGGCCCGTGATCACGATGCGCGACATCGCCGCGGTCGCGGGTGTCTCCCAGAGCACGGTCTCCAGGGTCCTCAACAACGCGCCGACCCAGGTCCCGATCGCCGCCGAAACCCGCGAACGGGTGCTGCGAGCCGCGCGCGACGTCGGCTATCGCCCCAACCCCCACGCCCGCGGCCTGCGTGGCGCGCCGACGCTCCTGCTCGGGGTGGTCGTCCACGACTTCAGCGACCTCTTCTTCGCGGCCGCGATCGAGGCGCTCTCGGTCGAGGCGATGAATCGCGGGTACAACGTGGTCCTCGGGCATGCGCACGGTCGCGAGGAGGCGGGCCTGCCGCTGTCGGCGATCCTCGAGATCCGCCACTGCGACGCGATCGTGCTGCTCGGCGACATGCAGGACCAGCCCCAGCTGCTTGCCGACCTGAGAGCCTCGCCGGTTCCGGTCGTGGCGTCGTGGCAGGGCACCAGCCCGCACGAATTCCCAACCGCCGACGTCGACGAGAAGTCCGGCGTCCGGGCGGGTCTCGAGCATCTCATCGAGCTCGGCCATGAGCGGATCGCGTTCGTCAGCAGCATCCTGCCCGGCGAGAACTGGCAGCGACAGGACGCCTACACGGAGTTCATGACCGAACGGTTCGGCACCGTCCGGCCCGAGTACGTCCAGGTCGCGCCGAACTCGCTCGCGGGTGGCGAGGAGGCGACGCGGATCCTGCTCGCCCTCGACAACCCGCCGACCGCGATCGTGACGGCAACCGACCTCGTCGCGGTTGGGCTCCTCCACGCGGCCTACGACCTTGGCCGGACCGTTCCCGACGATCTCTCGGTGGTCGGCTTCGACGACATCGTCCTGGCCGGTCATACCGTGCCGGCCCTGACGACGCTGCGGATGCCGATCGTCGAGATCGTCCGCGAGAGCGTGAAGCTGGCGATCGAGCTGGCCCGCGACCCGACCGCGTCACGCGAGCCGCGGCGCCGGGTCTTCGAACCGTCGCTGATCGTCCGCCAGTCGACCGCTCCCCCGCCGGGACGCTAGCGCAGCCGTCCAGCCCGACGACCGGCGGTCATCCGCCGGTTCGTGGAATCCAGACGCGCATCCCGGCGACCTCTCGGTTCGCCCAGGCGAAGTACGGGATCGCGTCGAACTCGACCGGCGCCGCGCCGGCGACCCCGGTCGCGCGGAGCCCGACGACCGCCGGCCCGAGGTCGGGCCGTTCGACGCGGCACCGGCGCCATGCCGTCGGGGAGCGGTGAGGTCCTCGAGCTCGATGCCGGCCGGGACGTCGGCGGTCTCGACGGCGTACACGAGCGGCCCGCGCTCGAGCGCGACGCAGCCGCGGATGGCGTCGACGCGCGGATCCGGGCTCGTCACCCGGGCGGGCATGTCGAGCGACAGCGTGACGGCATCGCCCGCCCGCCAGGCTCGCCGCTCGGCGATCGCTCGGCCGTCGGCGGAGCGTCGGCCGATCTCGTGGCCGTCGGCGTCGCGCAGGCTGGCCGAGGCGCACCAGGCCGGCACGCGGAGCGACGAGCTCCCATGGCTCGTCGGGCGTCGCGATGACGTGCACGGCGACTTCGCCTGCCCACGGGTAGTCGGTCTCGATCGCCAGCCGGGCGGTCGCCGGTCGACGAGCTCGGCACTTCGCGTATTGCTGGACCTGGACCCCGTCGTCCGAGGTCGTCGCGATGGCCTGCGGCCAGGATGCGATGGTCCGCATCAGGTTCGGCGGGCAGCAGGCGCAGGCGTACCACGGCTGCGCGCTCGCCGCTGCCCGGCTCGTCCCAGCGTCCGATGGGTCCGGCGCTGCAGCGGGTTCACGTAGAAGAACGCCGTCCCGTCGAATGACAGCGAGGACAGGATGCCGTTGTACATCGTCCGCTCGATGACGTCGGCGCAGGCCGGGTCGCCGGTCGCGAGCAGCAGCCGCCAGGCGAGCATGACCGATGCGATCGCGGCGCACGTCTCGGCGTAGGCCCGATCCGGCGGCAGCTCGAACGGGTCGCCGAAGGCCTCGTCCTTGTGGCGGCTGCCGAGGGCGCCGGTCAGGTACATCTTCGTCGCGACCATGTCGCGCCACCGGCGATGGACCGCGTCGAGGAGCTCGCGGTCGCCGGTCTCGACGGCGACGTCGACCGCGCCCGCACTCCAGGTACAGCTGGCGGACCGCATGGCCAACGACCGTCGGCGCCTCGCGAACCGGCAGGTGATCCTGCCAGTAGCCGCGGCCGAACCGGCCCGGGCCGAGCCAGCCGCGACCCCGCCGCTCGATGAACGCGGCGGCCATGTCGAGGTGGCGCCGATCTCCCGTAGCCCGGTACAGCTCGACGAGCGCCATCTCGATCCCTGGATGGCCGTCGACACCGTCGTGGACGCCCGGCCCGAGCTCGCGCTCGACCGAAGCGGCCGCACGCTCGGCGACGACGAGGAGACGATCGTCGCCGAGCGCACGGTGCCAGGCGATGGCCGCCTGGACGAGGTGTCCGATGCAGTAGAGCTCGTGGTTCCAGTGGAGATCGCGGTACTCGCTGCCCGGGCGCGAGCACCTGGACGAAGGTGTTGAGGTAGCCGTCCGGTCGCTGGGCGGCCTCGACGAGCGCCGATCGCCTCGTCGGCCATCGCGGCGATCGCCGGGTCGTGCCCGACCGGCCCAGCTCCCAGCCGGCGCCCTCGAGCCACTTGTAGACGTCGGAGTCGAGGAACGGGAACGGCTTGTCGAACATGATCCCGAGCGCCCGGTAGCCGTCCCGCGCCGCGCTCGCGGCCAGCCGGAAGTTCTGGAGCGTCCCGACGTCCGTCAGCTGCCGGAACCCGGCCGGGATCGTCCGCTCCCGGTTGATGCGCGGCTCGGTCGGCCCAGAAGCCGCCGGTCACCCGGACGTCGGTTGCGCCGATCGGTCGCAGCGCGGAGATCGCGCCCTCCGTCGGGAGGACGGCGGCGACGGTGGTGGCGGTCGCGGCGGGCCGGGTCATCGTCAGGGGCCGCGGTTGACGAACCAGTAGGCCTGGCTCCAGCGCAGCTCCCGCCGGAAGCGCCTGGGACGTGGTCGTCGCGTCGATCGTGACCAGCTCGATGTCGGCGATGTCGGCGAAGTCGGCGATCGCCTCGATGTCGAGGCTGGTCGTCAGCGCGGTGTGGTGGGGACCGCCGGCGGTCAGCCAGGCCTCGGCCGCGACGGCCAGGCTCGGCCGCGGCCGCCAGACGGCCCGGGCGACGGGCAGGTTCGGCAGCGGCGCGTCGGCGTCGACGACGTCGACCTCGCTGGCGATCAGCCGGAACCGGTCGCCGAGGTCGGCCAGGCCGAGGATGACCGCGGGGCCCGGCGCCGCGTCGAAGACGAGCCGGACCGGGTCGGAGCGGCCGCCGATCGAGAGCGGGTGGATCTCGCACGAGGGCCGGTCGCCGGTGAGCGACGGGCAGACCTCGAGCATGTGGGCGCCGAGGACCTCGGGCACCGGGTCGCCGAGGTGGTAGGTGTAGTCCTCCATGAACGAGGTCCCGCCGGGCAGCCCGTCGGCCATCACCTTCAGGATCCGGACGAGCGCCGCGGCCTTCCAGTCGCCCTCGGCGCCGAAGCCGTAGCCGTCGGCCATCAGCCGCTGGACGCCGATGCCCGGCAGCTGCTCGAGCGCGCCGAGGTCCTCGAACGAGTCGGTGAACGCGCCGAAGCCGCCGTCCTCGACGAACGACCGCAGGCCGGCCTCGATCCGGGCCGCCGTCCGCAGCTCGGCGTGGCGCTCGCCGTCCGGCGCAGCGGCAGGGCCACGTCGTAGCGGTCCTCGTACTCCCCGACCAGCTCGTCGACCGCCGCGTCGCCGATCGCGGCCACCCGATCGGCCAGGTCGCTCACGCCGTAGCCGTTGACCGAGAAGCCGAGCCTGGCCTGGGCCTCGACCTTGTCGCCCTCGGTGACCGCGACGTGGCGCATGTTGTCGCCGAACCGGGCGACCTTGAGCCGATGGGCCTCGTGCCAGCCGGCCGCCGCCCGCGTCCAGGCGCCCAGCCTCGCCAGGACGGCCGGGTCCTGCCAGTGGCCGACGACCGTCTTGCGGCCCCGCCGCAGCCGGGTCTGGATGAACGCGAACTCGCGGTCGCCGTGGGCGGCCTGGTTGAGGTTCATGAAGTCCATGTCGATGTCGGACCAGGGCAGATCGCGGTTGTACTGGGTGTGGAGGTGGACGAGCGGCTTGCGCAGGTCGGTCAGGCCGCCGATCCACATCTTGGCCGGGCTAGAAGGTGTGCATCCAGGCGATGACGCCGACGCACGTCGGCGACGGCGTCGGCCTCGCGCAGGACCGCGGCGATCGCCTCGGGCGTCGTGACGACCGGCTTGGCCACGATCCGGACCGGCACCGCGGCCGCCTCGTCGAGGCAGCGCGGCGATGTGGCGGGCGTTCTCGTCGACCCGCTCGAGGACCGCCTCGCCGTACAGGTCCTGGCTGCCCGTCACGAACCACGCCTCGAGGCCGCCCAGGCCCGGTGCCCACGGCCTGGGCCCCTCGCTTCGGCTCGACGGTCATTTCAGTGCCCCCTGGGTGAGCCCCGACACGTAGTACTTCTGCAGCAGCAGGTAGAAGAGGATGCAGGGGATGATCGAGATCGTGACCCCGGCCTGGAGCATCCCCCAGTCCGTGCCGCCGAGGCTCGTCTCGGTGCGAGCGGCGGCGAGGATGACCGGCAGCGTGAACGACGACTCCCTGCTGTTGAGCACGAGCGAGCCGAGCAGCTCGTTCCACGAGGTGATGAAGGCGAACAGCGCGACGGTCACGATGGCCGGCACGACCGCCGGCAGGAGCACGTTCCGCAGGACCTGCCAGGTGCCGCCGCCGTCGATTACGGCCGCCTCCTCGAGCTCGCGCGGCACCGCCTCGAAGCTGTTGCGCATGATGTACAGGCTGAACGGCAGCTGGATCGTCGTGTGCAGGATCGCGAGGCCGAGGATCGTGTTCGTCAGCTTCGAGCTGGACGAACATCAGGAACATCGGCGTCAGCAGCGCCTGGTACGGGATGATCAGGGCCATCAGCAGGAAGACGAAGATGAACTCCTTGCCCGGGATCGGCAGGCGGGCCAGCGCGAAGCCGGCCGGGATCGTCAGGGCCAGCGCGATCACGATCGTGAGGAGCGCCGTCCCGAGGCTGTTCATCGAGGTAGTGCGGCAGGCCGGCCTGGTAGTCCCACAGCCGGATGTAGCTGTCGAGGCTCAGCTCGCTCGGGAAGTAGGTCGGCGGGACGGCGGCGGCCTCGGCGGTCGTCTTGAGCGACGCGGCGACCGACAGGACGACCGGCATCACCATGATCGCGCACAGACGCGACGCAGATCGCCGCCGATCAGGTAGCGGTTGCGGCCCTTCGCAGCGCGCGACGCGGCAGCCCGCCGCGCAGCGGCGACCTCGCGTGGGAGCGGCCACGGCCGACTCGGCGCTCATGTCAGGCATGGCTCCGGCGCGTCAGGATCAGCTGGACGATCGTGAACGCCAGGACGATCGCGGCGATGATCAGCGACAGCGCCGCTCCGTAGCCCAGCTTCAGGTACGGGAACGAGTTGAGGTAGATGAAGAACACCGCGGTCGCCGTCTGATTGAACGGCTGGCCGGCGGTCATGATGTAGAACTGGTCGAAGGCCAGCAGCGACCCGATGACGCTGATCAGCGTCACCAGCAGGATCGTTCGCCGGGTCAGCGGCAGCGTCACGTGCCAGACCCGCTGGCAGTAGCTCGCCCCGTCGACCATCGTCGCCTCGTTGATCTCGGACGGGATCGCCTGGATCGCCGCGACGAACAGGAGCATCCCGAAGCCGATGACCTTCCAGGACGATCGAGGCGATGATCGCCCACGTCGACAGCCACGCGTCGGTCCCGAGCCAGATGATCGGCTTCTCGATCAGGCCGAGGTCCATGCAGCGCCCGGTTGATCAGCCCGAAGGTCGGGTTGAACAGCCAGTACCAGAGCAGGCTCGACACGCCGAGACCGATGACGACCGGGATGAACACGACGGTCCGCGTCACCCGGCGGAGCGGCCGTGTTCCGCGTCAGGAGCAGGGCGAGCAGGTAGCCGCCGACCATCAGGATCGGCGTGATCAGGATCGTGTACTGGAGGCTGTAGGTCAGCGACACCCAGAACTGGCGTCGCTGAAGCGCCCGCGCGTAGTTGTCGATCCCGATGTACTTGGGCGGCGTGATCAGCGACCAGCTGTTGAACGACACCCAGACCATCTGGATGAACGGGTAGAACGTGAAGACGAGCGACGAACAGGAGCGCGGGCGCGAGGTACAGCAGGCCGATGAGCTTGTAGCGGCGCGTCGCGTACATCACCCGACCTCCGGGGAAGGCCGGCGCCGGCAGACCGACGCGCGGGCTTCGATCATGATCCGCTCTCGGGGGTCCGGCAGGGAGCCGGGACGCCCGCAGGTCCGCGGTTGAACGGGGCCGCGGCGCTTCGGAGAAGCGCCGCGGCCCTGGACTTGGAGGAGCGGGACGGTCAGGTGGCGCAGGAGATCGCCTTCATCGCCTCCTTGGTCTCGGTGATGATCGTGTCGATGTCGTCGTCGGTGTAGTAGGCCCGCTGGAGCATCTGCAGCCACGGACCCTGCGGCGAGTTGATCTGCTCGAAGAACGTCAGGGTGTACGGCGTGGTCCCGACGTCGAGGGCCTTGGCCACGTCCTGGACGAGCGGCTCGGCCTCGAAGTACTTGTTGTCGGCCATGTCGGAGCGGGTCGTCAGGTTGAGCAGCTTCGCGTAGCCCTCGACCTGCTCGTTGTCCGACAGGATGAACTTCATGAACTCGACGGCGTCGTCGACGCGGTCGCTGCCGTTCGGGACGACGACGAGGTCGCCACCGATGAACGAGGCGGACGAACCCGGATCCGTGCCGGGCAGGTTCGTGATCCCGTACTCGAACTCGTGGCCCTTCATCTGCTCGTTGGCGAGCGTGATGTTGAAGTTGCCGGTGCCCATCATCCCGATCTTGCCCGAGCCGAACTGGAGGTGGAACGTCTCGCCGTTCTCCTGTCGCGCGCCCTCGGGAACGTTGCCGGCCTTGACCTGGTCGCGGGTCCACTGGAGGACTTCCTTGACGCCGTGGCCGGTCAGCGGCTCGTCGCCGCAGGTGGCGGCCTCGATCACGGCGCCCGACGCCCACATGAGCGGGCCGACCGTGAAGATGTTGCAGCCGGCGCAGTTGCCGGGCAGGTAGTAGCCGTTGATGTCGTCGCCGAGCGCGGTGATCTTGTCGGCGTACTCGCGGAGCTCGGCGAGGCTGGTCGGCGGCTTGTTCGGGTCGAGTCCGGCCTGCTCGAAGAGGTCCTTGTTGTAGAACAGGGCCGAGACGTCCGCGTACAGCGGGACGCCGTACAGCCGGTCGTTGAACGTCGCGACGGTCATGTGGCCGGGGCTCGCGGTGTCGAGCTCGGTCCAGTCGCCGATCTTGTCCGTCAGGTCGACGAGCTGACCGGCGTTCTCGAACTGCGGCGCATAGATCAGGTCCATGCCCATCAGGTCGGGCACGTCGCCGGAGGCGATGCCCTGGGCGATCTTGCCGACCATCTCGGCGTGGGGGATGTAGCTCAGGTTGATCGGCTTGTCGGCGTTCGCGGCGTTCCAGTCACAGACGAGCTGGTCGACCATGCCCTTGTTGCCGCCCGAGCGCTCCCACATCTGCATCGCGCCTTCGTCGGCGCTCTGGGCGCAGTCCTTCGCGGGCTCCGGCGTGGGAACGGCCGCCGCGCTGCCGGCGGGACTCTCGCCTGGGGCGCCGGCGCTTGGCGATGCGCCCGACGTACAGGCCGCAAGCAGCAGGACTCCCGTGATCGCGAGGGCGGGCAACCTGAGACGGTTCCTCATCCCGTGCTCCTCCTCTTGACGAACCGACCGGGCCTGTGCGGCACCATGTAACTGCGCCGTCTGCCCGGAGCGTCGGCTAGACTACATCATGAAATCGAGTGTGTGCAATCGTTTGCGCGACTACGTGGTCACGAGCGGAGCGGAAGCAGATGACTGAGGTCAAGATCGGGATCAACCTCTGGAGCCAGGCCGGCGACTGGCCGTCGTTCCTTCAGGCCGGCCGCCGCGCCGAGGCGCTCGGCTACGACCACCTGTGGACCTGGGACCACATCTACGCGATCTTCGGCGACCCGTACCAGCCGATCCACGAGGGCTACACCGCTCTCGCTGCGCTGGCCCAGGCCACCGAGCGAATCCCCCTCGGGCTGTTCGTCGGGGCGAACACGTTCCGCAACCCGGGCCTGGCCGTGAAGTCGGCGGTCACGATCGACCACATCAGCGGCGGGCGGGCGATCCTCGGCATCGGCGGCGCGTGGTTCGAGCTCGAGCACGCAGCGTTCGGGATCGACTTCGGCGACGGGTTCGGCCAGCGGCTGGACTGGCTCGACGAGTCCGTGAGCGCGATCCGGACCCTGCTCGACGGCGGCGAGGTCACAAGCGCGCCGGGCGGCCACTACGCCTTCGACCGACTGCGGATTGCGCCGCCTCCGGTGCAGGACCACCTCCCGATCATGATCGGCGGCGGCGGCGAGAAGAAGACGCTCCGGATCGTGGCCCAGTACGCCGACCTGTGGAACGTCTTCGGCACGCCGGAGACCGTCGCCCGGAAGGACGAGATCCTGCGGGAACATTGTGCGGCGGTCGGGCCGGGACACGGCCGCGATCGAGCGGACGCTCGGCTTCAAGCCGACGATCCGGTCGACCGCCGAGGAAGCGCAACGAGTCTGGCTCGAGATCCTCGCCGCCAATCGGACGCCCGACTCCCGGATGGAAGGCGACGTGTCGGTCTGGGTCGGGACGCCGGAGCAGATCGCCGAGACGATGGCGAGCTACCGGAAGGTCGGGTTCCACACGTTCATCGCCGAGCTCCCCGCCCCGTACGACGAGGAGACGATGGACACGCTGATGAACGTGGTGAAGCCGATGGTCGAGGGCGCGCCGGTCCTGGGCTGACGCGAAGCGCTACGCCGTCGCCCGGCTCGCAGGATCCAGCCAGCTCCACGCGGGCGCGTAGCCCAGCAGCGAGCGGGCGTGGTCGATCGCCAGCAACGTCTCGCGACCCTCGACCGGGCGCCGCAGCTCCACGTCCGGATAGACCTCGGCCATGAGCTCGGCGCTCGGCCGGCGCATGCACGTGTCGGCCGCGGCAATGATCGCGACCTCCGCCCCGCGCACGTCCGCCTCGAGGCTCCGTGCCACCGCCTGCGCAACGTCCCGCGCGTCGACGTAGCCCCACAGGTTCCACTTCCGGATCTGCGCGTCGTCCTGCCAGGTCTCGAACCGGGCGTAGTCCGGTGGCTCCATGATGTTCGAGATCCGGAGCCCGACGAACGGGATGCCGCTCTGCCGCGCGAGCTGGTCGGCGAGCGCCTCGCCGACGAGCTTCGATAGCGCGTAGGACGTCTCGGGCCGGGGCGGGTGACCTTCGTCGATCGGGGCGAAGGCGGGCGGCACGTCGAACGGGAGGCCCAGCACGGTCTCGCTGGATGCCCAGACGACGCGGGCGACGCCGCGATCGACGGCGGCGGAGAACACGTTGTACGTCGAGATCGTGTTGTTCCGGAACGTCTCCCCTGGCGGCCGGATCTCCGGAGCGGGAATCGCTGCGAGATGGACGACGGCGTCCGCGCCGGCGACGACCTCGAGGCACTGGCCGAGATCGGTCAGGTCGGCCAGCACGCACTCGCCGTGGGGGCTGCCGTCGTGGACGGCGTCGACGTTCAGGACCTCGTGGCCGTCGTCGCGCAGCCGCCGGACGACCCACCGGCCGGCCTTGCCGCTGCCTCCGGTGACGACGATGCGCACTGGACACCTCCGGGAGCTCGTGTCGCCGCGTGAATTCGTGGCATGCAATCGTATGACCGCAACCGATGCTACGCTTCCGCGAATGGGAGCGGAGGGCGACGGCGGCGAGGGCGCGCGGCGCGCCGCCGACCAGCGCGATTCGACGAACGGCAACCGGCCGCGGGCCGTGCCGACGATGCGCGACATCGCCGAGCTCGCGGGGGTCTCGCAGAGCACGGTCTCGCGCGTCCTGAACGACGTTCCGACCCGCGTGCCGATCGCCGCGGAGACGCGTGAGCGCGTGACGATGGCCGCCCGCAAGCTCGGCTACCGGCCCAATCCCCTCGCCCGCGGGCTGCGCGGCGCCCCGACGATGCTGCTCGGTGCGGTCATCCGCGACATCACCGACCCGTTCTTCGCCGGAGCGGTCGAAGCCCTCTCGGTCGCGGCAATGGCCCACGGCTACAACCTCGTCCTCGGCCACGCCCGCGGCCGCGCCGACGACGCGCTGGCGTTGACCGCCGTGCTCGAGACCCGCCACTGCGACGCCATCGTCCTGCTCGGCGACCTCCAGGACCAGCCCCGCCTGTTCAACGACCTGGCCGATCTCCTCGTGCCGGTCGTCGGCCTCTGGCAGGGATCCAGCCCGCTGGAGGTGCCGACGGTCGACGTCGACAACCAGGCCGGGATCCGGGCCGGGCTGGACCACCTCGTCGAGCTCGGCCACGAGCGAATCGCGTTCGTCGGCGGCCGGCCGCTCGGCGACATCCGCGAACGACAGGCGGCGTTCATGGCGTACATGGAGGACCGCTTCGGGCCGGTCCCGGCCGGCTACCTCCAGCACGTCTCCAACACGCCGGGCGGTGGCGAGGAGGCCATCGGGGCGTTGCTTGCCCTGGCCACGCCACCGACCGCAGTCGTCACCTCGACCGATACGCTGGCGGTCGGGGCGCTGCACGCAGCCTTCAGCCACGGCCTCATCGTGCCGCGCGACCTGTCGGTCGTCGGCTTCGACGACATCCTCCTGGCGAGTCACACGGTGCCGGCGCTGACGACGCTCCGGATGCCGACGGCGGCGATCGTGAACGAGGGGATCCGCCTTGCGATCGAGCTCGCGCGCGACCCGACCGGCCCACGCAGTCCGAGCGTCACCGTGATGGAGCCGACGCTGATCGTCCGCCAGTCGACGGCACCGCCGCTCGCGACGACCGCCCAGCCCCGGGAGCTAGATCGGCAGCAGGACGGCGACAATCCCGACGACGGCCCCGATCGCGAAGCTGGCGATGCTGATCCGGCTGGCCTTCGCCCGGTCGAGTGCCTTGGACGCGGCGTCGGCGACCTTGTCGACCGCTCCGACGTCGTCGAAGTTGTAGACCCCGGCGGCGCCGAACCCGGCACAGAACTTGAAGTAGGCCTGGAGATAACCCGAGGCCGAGATGATCGCCGGGACGGCGACCAGCAGCCGGGCGATCGGCGGCGCGCCGACCGCGACGAGGACGGCGAACAGCGCGACCGCCGCGATCAGTCCGATGTGGCCGGCCCGCTTGCGGCGGGCGATCTCGGCCGGGCCGATGTTGCAGACACCGGGCTGGTAGTCGATGGCGATCGGCGTCGGCGCCGGAGACCCGGCAGCGGCAAAGGCGGCGTGGTTCATGGCCGGTCCTCCTGGGAGTGGCTCGAACGATAGCCCTCGCTTGACGAGAGCGCCGCCGAGGTGGATTATTCGGTCGAAGCAAACACTACGGTACTACCAAACAATATGGCACGTCCAAACAAACAGGATCGGCCCGCTCTCGAGCGGACGATCGCGGCCGTCGAGTCCCTCCAGCAGAGCCTCATGGCGGTCCATGCCCCCGAGTTCACCGCGCTCGACCTGACGATGGCCCAGGCCAAGCTCCTCTACGTCGTCACTGCGTCCGGCGGATCTCAGCATGTCCGAGATCGCCCAGCGGCTCGGCGTCACGATCTCGACCGCGAGTGGCGCTGTCGATCACCTCGTGTCGGTCGGCCTGCTCAGCCGCGATCGACGACCCGGCCAACCGCCGACAGGTCCGCGTCTCGGTCACGCCGTTCGGCCGCGAGACGCTCGAGCACATGCGTGAACTCAATACCGCGCCAGATGCGCGCGCTCCTTGACGCCATCGGCGATGACGACCTCGCGGTTGTCGAGCGAGCGATCCGGATCCTGACCGATGCCCTCCCAGCCACCGAACCAATCACCAGGAGCTCCACGTGACCCGCCTGTCCCAGCTCGCCGTCTCCAAGCGGAGCGTCACGCTCCTGCTTGCCGCAGCCCTCTTCATTGCCGGCATCCTCGCGTGGGGAAGCCTCAAGCAGGAGCTGCTGCCGGACGTTTCGTTCCCGGTCGTCACCGTCGTCGCACCGTTTCCGGGCGCGGGCGCGGCCGACGTCACCGAGCAGGTCGCGAAGCCGATCGAGCAGGCGGTATCGGGCGTTCCGGGGCTCTCGTCGCTGCAGTCCACGTCCGCGAATTCGTTCGCGTTCGTCCTCGCGCAGTTCGAGTACGGGACCGATCTCGACGAGGCGACCGCGACGATCGAAGAGAACCTCAGGACGGCGACCCTGCCACAGACGCGTGGAGCCGACGGTCGGCTCGTTCAACTTCAACGCCGCGCCGGTCGTCGTCGCGTCGGTCGCCGCCGTGGGCGACACGGACCTCGAGGCAGCCGCCGAGATCGCCCGCACCGAGATCATCCCGGAGCTCCAGGCGCATCCCGGGCGTCGCGTCGGCGGACCTCGCCGGCGGGCTCGAGGACCGCCTCGTCATCACGCTCGACCCGGTGGCGATGGCCGAGGCCGGCGTCTCGATGCAGCAGGCGATCGGCGTCCTGCAGGCCAACAACATCACGATCCCCGGCGGCGAGTTGCCGACCGACGACGCCCGGATCCCGGTCTCGACGATCGGCCGGTTCGACTCCATCGAGGAGATCGAGAACCTCGTCGTCGGCGCCCGCGCCCCGGTCACGGCGCCGATCCCGTCAGGTGCGCCGCTGCCGAGTGGCGCGCCGGCCCCGTCCCTGCGCCCGTCGCCCCGGTCGCCCCGACGCCGGTCACGATCGGCGACATCGGCACCGTCGAGATCCTGAGCCAGGCCACGACCGGCTACGGCCGGACCAACGGCCAGCCGTCGGTCACGATCTCCGTCAGCAAGACGAGCACCGCCAACACCGTGACCGTCGCCCAGGACGTCCAGGCCAAGCTCGACGAGATCGAAGCCCGCCATCCCGGCGAGATCGAGATCGCAGACGGTCGCCGACCAGTCGGTCTTCATCCTGGAGTCGACCGAGGGACTGCTGCGCGAGGGCGGCCTCGGGGCCATCTTCGCCGTCCTCACGATCTTCCTGTTCCTGCTCAACGTCCGCTCGACGTTCGTCGCCGCGGTCAGCATCCCGCTCTCGATCCTCGCCGCGCTCGTGCTCATGCAGGTCGCCGGGATCACGCTGAACATCATGACCCTGGGCGGCCTGGCGGTCGCCGTCGGCCGCGTGGTCGACGACTCGATCGTCGTCCTCGAGAACATCTACCGTCATCGGGCCCTCGGCGACGACCGGCTGGAAGGCCGTCACCGACGGACCGCGCGAGGTCGCCGGCGCGATCACTGCGAGCACGCTGACGACTGTCGCCGTGTTCCTGCCACTCGGCTTCGCGGGTGGCTTCGTCAGCCAGTTCTTCCTGTCGTTCTCCCTGACCGTCACGTTCGCGCTTGCTGGCCTCGCTCATCGTCGCCCTGACGGTCGTGCCCGTCCTTGCCTACTTCCTCGTCGACAAGGTCAGCCACGACGTCGACGAGTCCGGCGAGCCGCGGAACTCCCGCTGGATCCAGCTCTACGACCCGGCGATCCGCTGGGTCCTCAGGAGCCGGTGGACGCAAGCTCGGGACCGTGGCCGCTGCCGGGGTCCTGTTCGTCCTGTCGACCAGCCTCGTGTCGCAGCTGCCGACGGCATTCATCGACTCCGGATCGGAGAAGATCGCCCAGGTCACGATCGCGCCGCCGAGCGGCGCAAGCTCCGAGCAGGTGCTCGAGCGTGCCGAGCAGGCCGAGGAGATCCTGTTGGCGGACGAGGACGTCTTCCTCGTCTCGACCAGCCTCCCGGGCGAAGGCGACGTCGGCTTCCAG
Organism: uncultured Chloroflexia bacterium; assembly: GCA_963721545.1. Lineage (GTDB taxonomy): Bacteria > Chloroflexota > Limnocylindria > Limnocylindrales > CSP1-4 > SPCO01. Next base: position 531,056 of record CAVRKB010000009.1, on the reverse strand, counting down.
ACGATCCTGGCCGCCCAGTTCGGCCGGCCGCCCAACAGCGCGACGATGGTCGTGCGCCTCGAGCCGGACGTTGACCTCCAGCCCAAGATCGACGAGCTCGCCGCCCAGCTGGACGCCAGTCGCGACGGACGGCTACGAGATCACCGTCGGTCAGCAGGGCGGCGCGACGTCGAACAGCCTCTCCGTCGTTGTCAGCGCCGAGGACGCGGATGTCGTCGCCGAGACCGCCGCAGCCGTCGAAGCGGCCCTGGCCGAGCAGCCCGGACTCACGAACGTCACCAGCGACCTCGTCGAAGCGGCGTCCGAGGTCCAGGTCCGGGTCGACCCGAACCGGGCAATCGGCGTCGGGTTCACCGCCGCCCAGGTCGGCGCGGAGATCCGGAGCGCCCTGACGCCGACCGACGGTCGGGCTCATCCAGGTCGGCGACGCGGACCCGGTCAACCTCGTGTTCCGCGTCGACGCCGAGGCGCTTGACTCGGTGGACGCCCTCCGAGCGCTGCCGGTCGGCTCGACGGTCAAGGTCCCGCTATCGGCGATCGCCGATGTCGACGAGGCTGATGTCCAGAGCCGCATCACCCGGATCAACGAGTCACCGTCGGCGACGATCACCGCGGTCATCACGAGCGGCGACACCGGCGCGACCTCGCTCGCCGTCCAGGGCGTCATCGACGACCTCCGGGCCGACGGGACCATCCCGCCGAGCGCCCAGGTCGAGATCGGTGGCGTGCTCGCCCAGCAGGCCGAGGCGTTCAGCGGCCTGTTCGCCGCGATGGGCGTCGCGATCCTGCTCGTCTACCTGATGATGGTGCTCGCGTTCAACTCGCTTGTGACGCCGTTCATCATCCTGTTCAGCCTGCCGCTCGCGACGATCGGCGCCTTCCCGGCGCTGCTGATCACGGACCGGCCGATCGGCCTCAGCTGCGCTGATCGGCTTCCTGATGCTGATCGGCATCGTCGTGACGAACGCGATCGTCCTGCTCGACCTCGTCGAGCGGCTACGGGCGGAGGGCTACTCGACCCACCGAGGCGCTGATCCGCGGCGGCCATACCCGCCTGCGCCCGATCCTCATGACGGCGATCGCGACGATCCTCGCGCTCGTGCCGCTGGCGGCCGGGTTCAACGAGGGCTCGATCATCGCGGCCGAGCTCGGGCACGGTCGTGATCGGCGGGCTGATCAGCTCGACGTTCCTGACGCTGCTCGTCGATCCCGGCGATCTACGCGCTGGTCGACGGGCTGAAGCGGCGAGTCAGCGGGCGGTTCAGCCGGCCGCCGGCGCCCGAGGCACCGCCGCCCACCGGCGTCGTGAGCGAGCCGGCGCCGGGCGTCTGACGCAGACGGTTCACGCTTCCGCCGAGCAGTTCCGCTCTTCGTCTACGCCTGCGTTCAGTCGGCGGCGGGCGAGGCCTGTGGCGTGAGGGCGAAGGCGACCGCGTCATCGGTCGACATCGCCCGGCCGACCGCCCGGACGCGCTCGAACTCCTCCGGTCCGAGGCCGCGCGGGATGCGGGTGAGCATCCGCTCGTAGTGGGGCCGCTCGTCGGGCGGCCACTCCGCCTGCTCGCGCTCCATCATCGCCTCGGCCGCGCCGACGAGCATCGCTGCCCGTTCGAAGTCGCCGCGGTCCGTGGCGACGGCCGCGATCCCGCTGACCTTGTACGGCATCGCCCACTCGTCGCCACGCGCGCGATCGATCTCCAGCGACTCACGGGCGAGAGCCTCCGCCGCGTCCAGATTGCCGAGCTGGCGCTCGACCATGCTGAGGTTGCCGGCCTCGGAGCTGACGGTCGCGAAGTTGCCCGTCTCGCGGGCCATCGCGATGCGCTGGTTCATCAGCTCGCGGGCTTCCTCGAAGTCGCCGGCCATCTGGGCTGCGACGCCGAGGACGTGGATCGCGTTCGCTCGCCCGATCCGATCGTCCGTCCCGTCGGTGATGGTCATCGCCTCCCGGCAGAGCCAGCGTGCCTCCTTGATGTCGGCGGCGTTGCCCGACCGGAGGGCGATCCGGGCGAGGCCCGTCAGCGCCTGGGCGGTGACGGTGGGATCGCCCGTGCGGCGTCCGATCGCAAGGGCCTCACCGTGGAACGCCGCGGCTCGTTCGTCGTCTCCCGGCCAGAACGCGAGCAGCCCGGCCTGGAAGTACGCGTTGCCGCGGGTCAGGTCACTGCCGCCCGGTGCGGCGAGGACCTTCTCGAACCACTCGATGCCCTCGGCGAGCCGCCCGCGGGCCATCCAGACCGGCGCCAATGCGATCGCAAGCCGCAACGCGTCGTCGGTCCGACCGGCATCCAGGAACCACTGGAGGGCCGCCATGAAGTCGTCGTACTTCGCCTCGAGCTCGCCGAATCGGGCGCGGGCGTCAAGACCCCGGAGCGCCGGCCCGACTTGCTCTGCGAACTGCAGGAGCGATTCCGCGGATGGGGCATCCATCGATGCGCATCATACGCAGCGAGTGGCCCTGCACGGCGGCCCGTGGAACGACGTCAATCCGAAAACATTGACTCCTACAATCAGGCTGGCGAGCCGGCGGTGGTCCGCGCCAATTCGTGAACGTCCCGGGAGCCTCAGATGACCGACCGGCGTCCCCGACTCCAGCTACCGACGCGGCGGCTTCGCGCACCGACGGCCCGGAACCAGGGGCCGGCGCCCGAGGAGTCGATGGAGGCCCGGCCGGAAGACGTCGTGTCGCCGGTCGAGCAGAGCATGGTCGACGGCGCGATCTATCGCGACGGGATTCGGATCGACACGCCACACAACGTCGCGGACGCGGTCGCCCGCTTGCGGAGCGAGCCCGGGTCCATCGCCTGGATCGGTCTGTTCCGTCCCGTCGAGGCCCAGCTGCTGCCCGTGGCGGAGGCGTTCGGCCTGCACGAGGTCGCGGTCGAGGACGCGATCGTCGCCCATCAGCGACCCAAGCTCGAGCGGTATGGCGACACCCTGTTCGTGGTCCTCCGGGCGGCCACGTACCTCGACGACGTCGAGGAGGTCGAGTTCGGCGAGATCCACCTCTTCGTGGGACCGAACTTCGTCCTGACCGTCCGCCATAGCCGAACCCCGGACCTCGCAGCGGTCCGCCACCGGATGGAGGCGGATCCGGAGCTGCTCGCTCGCGGACCCGAGGCGATCCTCTATGCCATCCTCGACAGCGCCGTCGACGGCTACGCGCCCGTCATTGCCGGCGTCCAGAAGGACATCGACGAGATCGAGACCCAGGTCTTCAGCGGTGATCCACAGGTGTCGCGGCGGATCTACGAGCTGTCGCAGGAGGTCATCGAGTTCGAGCGGGCGACGCGACCGCTCCTCGGCATGCTCGATCGGCTGACAGCGGAATTCGAGAAGTACGGCACGGACGAGGAGCTCCAGCAATACCTCCGCGACGTCGCCGACCACGCCACGATCGTCGCCGAGCGTGTTGCCGGCTTCCGTCAGATGCTGAGCGACATCCTCACGGTCAACGCCACCCTCGTGAACCAGGCTCAGAACGACGAGATCAAGCGGCTGACCGAGGCAAGCTTCGAGCAGAACGAGGACGTGAAGCGGATCTCCGCCTGGGCCGCGATCATCTTCGCGCCGACACTCATCGGCACCGTCTACGGGATGAACTTCGACAACATCCCGGAGCTCCACTGGGGCTACGGCTACCTCTGGGCCCTCGGCCTCATGGCTCTCACGAGCGTGACCCTCTGGCTGATCTTCAAGGCCCGCGGCTGGCTCTGAGCCACTCAGCAGATCCTCGCCGCGCTGGCGATGGAAAGGGCATGAGGCGCGATTTCGTCGAGGCGGCCGGATCGTACGCCCTCGCGGACCTGCTTTTGGAAGGCTCCTCGACCACGGCGAGGTGGCATGCGTCGGCGCCCGGCCTCGTCTGAGACCGGGCGCCGACTAACGACCGGCCCTACTGGCCCGTCACCTGGATCAGCGCCGTCACCGCGGTGTCGACCGCGACGTCGTCGTCACCTGCCAGCGTGTCGATCGCGAGCGTGTCGAGCTCTGGATCCGCGTGCCGGATCGTCAGGTCGGCTGCGAGACCGCTGACTTCGACGGTCGCGCCGTTGGCGGTCGCGGCGAGTGCGTCGTTGCCGGCCGTCCCGACGAGCCGGACCGTGTCGGCGGCGTTGTCATCGGTGGAGCCGCCCAGGAGCTCGGCGAGATCGACATCGACTCGCGCGAGATCGGTCCCGGTCGTGTCGTTGACCGTGATCGAATCGATCCCGCCGAGCGCCCGGACGTCGATTGCCTCGACGTCGTCGAGGTCCATGACGATGGTGCCCTGGACCCGGGTGAACGTCACCCGGCCACCGTTCGGCGCGACAGCCATCTGCTCGTTGCCGCCGTTTCCGTTGAAGACCAGCGTGTCCGAGCCCGACTGGCCCTCGACCACGTCCGAGCCGTCACCCGGGTCCCAGACGAACGAGTCGTCGCCCTGGCCGAGCAGCGCCGTGTCGGCGCCGGCGTTGCCGTCCACGAGGTCGTCACCGCGACCGCCGACGAAGACCTCGGCGCCGCTCCCCCCGTTGAGGTTGTCGTTGCCATTGTCGCCATCGATCCGCGTTGGCTTGATCGTCGTGAAGGGCCCGTTGGCCTGGTCGATGCGGACGGTATCGCCACCGTTACCGCCTGCAAGGTGAATGTCGTCGAAGGTGGCCAGCCCGAAGGTGAAGTCCGCCGAGCCATCGTCGCCGACGTCGACCTGGAGCAGGGTGGGATCTAGCGCGCTCAGCCGAAGGGTTAGCCGGTCCGGCGCCACGCTTCCAATGATGTGCAGGGTGCCGTCGGATACGGCCGCCGATACGGTCGGTTGCGCGGCGACTGGGCCGGCCGCGATGGCGAGGAGAAGGAGGGCTGCACTGCTCGCGGCGACGGGCGCGGGCAGCTTGCGCCGGGATTCCGGGCGCAGCGAAAGAGAGGGCATCTGGATACTCCTGTCCGGGCCATCCGCTTCGAGTCAGGTGACAGTTGTTCCGACTCGGGGTGGACCCGGTGAAGGCGACTACGTTGGTATCGGACGCCGCGGTTTTCGAGAGGCTCGTTAGTACACGTGCAGCTTCGCCAGCAGGCCCGCCGTGTCGTCGACCAATTTCGAGCAGGTCCTTGTTGTGCTTGATCATCTGGGTGCGCATATAGACCCGCAGCCACTGCCGGTACATGAACGCCTCATACCGCTCCAGGGTCTCCGCGATCGACAGATTCCGGTTGCCGATGTGCCCGGCCAGGAAGAACGCGCACTCCACGCCCAGCGAGACGGATTGGAAGTAGGGCGACCCGAGCGCCGCGTCCCCGAGCAGGAAGACCGGGTGCTGCGTCAGTGGGTGGTCGAGGCCTGACTCCCGCCATTGGCGGCTGGTCGCGTTGCGTGCGACGTAGACGTCCAGCGGGATCCGCACGATCTCGAAGTCGCCGACGACCTTGCCGTGCGTCTCCTCCTTGACCTTGTCGATGAACCGGTCGATCGACTGCGCGACGCCCGGAAACTGGTCGCGCAGCCAGGCGCCGTCGAACGACCGAGGCATTGCGTCGTACTCGTCGCGGGTGATGCTGACGATTCCGGTCACGTGGCTGACGGATCCGTCGTAGAACGTGCGGTGGACGGCCGGGATGAACTTGTAGGCGGTGTTCTCGCGATTCTTGTAGTACTTGCACCATTCGTTGCAGGCGTAGTGCTGGTCTGTACAGGAAGGTGACGACCAGGGCGTATTCGAGCCGGTATCGCAAGGTGTTCCGGTCGCGCATGACGGGTTCATCGCCCGGGAGCAGGAGGTCACGCAGCAGCGACCGAGCGCCCGTCGCGTCGACGAGGGTGTCGCCGGGTTCCAGCATCTCGATGGCCTGCTCGGCGTTGATCTCGCCGGCGACCCGCTCGACGGTTCCAGTGGCGCGGGCGTCGATGAGCTCGCTGAGCGAGCGCTCGATCGTGTTCAGCGGGACGAAACCGCGCGTCCACTCCTGGAGCAGGGCCCGCAGGTCCGCGGCGATGGAGCGCCGGTAGGCCAGCCTCGTTTCGAGCTCGGCCGGATCGAAGATGGCCTCGACGCTCTGTCCGTCGATCTCGTCTGCCTTGTAGCTATCGATGGAATCCGCGATGAGGTACGGGGCGAGCGACACCATCCGCGTCCTCGTGTACTCGGCGCGGCGTTCGTAGAGCCGGACCTCCTGACCGTCGATCGACTGGAGGAGTGCCGTCAGGAACAGGCCGATCGGGCCCGCGCCGATGACGTGGACGCGACCCCCGGCGCGCGAGTTCGCGCTCGCCTCGAGCATGACCTTGATGGTAGCCCCCGATCAGCTGCCATGAGTTTCATTGTGCTGACTCGCCGAGCACGAGCTTCAGCTCTTCATGACGAGGACGTCGCCCCCGACAGCCGGGCAGCCTCGGCCTCGCGGATCCGGTACCGCGGGCCGAACGCAGCGGACCGGGTCGTCGTGCATCGCTCGATCGCATTGGGGTGCTTGGCCAGGCAGGCCGGGACATCGTGGTCCGAGCGCGGCGTGTCGACCATGATCGCCACCACGCCGGGGATACGCTTGATCAGGCGGGCCACCGCAGCGCCCTGCTGGTGCGGGTCGTCGTCGCTGTCCAGGACCACCGGGAGCTCTTGGGCCGAGGCGACGATGACGAGGTCGGGGCGGAGCGCCACGAGGCGATCGACGACCCGCTCGCGCCTGGCGATTTCGTGACACCCCGTCGTTGTGTTCACGCGCCTGCACCGGCCATCGCCCCCTGCGTGAGGAACGGTCGAATGCGGTCGCAGAGGGCCGCGGCACAGGAGGCGCTGAGGATGTGGTGGCATCCCGGGAGCTGTTCGGCGGCGACGAGGGATCGGAACAGGGTCTTCGCCCGCGGGAGTACTCGATCTGGCGGGAACAGCGGGTCGTGCTCGGCGGCGAAGACCATGACCGGCGCCGTCAGGCCGGCGAGCTCCTCCGCCGTCGCGCTCCTGGGCATTTCTGTGTCGAGCTCGGTGCCGGCGAAGGCAAGGGCCGTTGACTCGATCATCATGGGATCCGGGTCCGGGCCTGCCAGCTGCCGGACGGTGGCAGCGGCGATCCCCGGGCGACGCAGGGCCCGGTACGACAGGTAGCCGGCGGCGAGCGACAGCATCGACCGGACCGGAACGGCCGTGAGGCCGGCCGGGACGACAAGCACAGCCCGGTCAATCCGGGCCGGCGCGACCGCAGCCAGTCGGAGCAGGACGCCCGCGCCATAGGATGCGCCGATGAACGACGCCGACGGCAGGCCAAGGCCGTCGAGGACGTCGGTCGTCCAGTCGCCGAGGCTCGAATTGTTCGCCGACACGCGCGCGCCGAGGGTCTTTCCCGGTTGCCCGATTGTGTCCGGCGCATAGATGCGAAACGAGTCGACGAGCGGCGTCAGCCACGCAAGCGTCAGCGGATTGACGACATTGCCACCCTGGAGCGCGACGACGGGCGGTCCGTTCGAAGGGCCGGCGACGAGCAGGTGCGTCTCGCCGAAGCGTGTCGGCACCATTCGAGACTCCGTCACGAAGGGCAGGCGCTCGCGTGCTCGCTCGTACAGTTCGTCGATTGCCGCGCGCGCGGCATCGGACCGGTAGATCGACCCGGATCCCATGTGGCGACCCCTCCAAGCGCTCGTGACGGCGTCTCGGAGCATAGCCGCGCGATACGCTTGTCGTACGCGGCTCCCTGACCGCCACAACCAGCTCGAACACCTTGCGCGCCGACGCTCGCGCTAGTGGACGCTGGTCGACTCGAAGCGGCGGATTCCGTGGCCCTTTTCCAGCACGATCTGCTAGGTCCTGGCTGACGCCGGTCGCGAAGCCGGCTTCGCTGAGCGCGAGGTAGAGCTCCCACATCCGGATGAACCGCTCGTCGAAGCCCATCGCGCGAATGTCGTCGAGTCTCGCCATGAGCCGCTCACGCCACGCTCGGAGGGTGCGACGTAGTCATCGCGCGATGTCCGTGACGCCAGTCACGAGAAGACGGGTGTCGCGGGTCGACGCGTTCGATCACGGCGAGGGAGGGGCACAGCCCGCCCGGGAAGATGTACGTCTGGATCCAGTTCGCGCCGCGCCGCTGTCGTCTCGTAGGCGACGTCCGGGAACGTGATCGACTGCAGGCTGATCCGGCCCCCGGTCGCAACGACCGGTCGCACATGCGAAGAAGGCGCGTGAAGTACTCGGCGCCGACGGCTTCGAGCATCTCGATCGAGACGATGGCGTCGTACGTGCCCTCGATCTCGCGATAGTCCCGGAGCTGGATGTCGACGAGATGGTCCAACCCGGCCGCGTGAACCCGCTCGCGGGCTAGCTCGACCTGCTCCCGCGAGATCGTGACCGACGTCACCCGGCAACCCAGCTCGCCGGCCGCGTACAGCACGAATCCGCCCCATCCCGTGCCGATCTCCAGGACGTGCTGGCCGCGTTCGAGGCCCGCGTTGGCGGCCATGACTCGGTATTTGTTGCGCTGCGCCTCGGCGAGGTCCTGATCCGGCGTGGCGAACACGGCACTCGAATAGGTCATGGTCTCGTCGAGGAACAACCGGTAGAAATCATTCCCCAGGTCGTAGTGGGCCGCGATGTTCCGGCGGCTGCCGCCTCGGGTGTTCCGCCGGAACCGATGGGCCAACGTCCGGGCGAGCTGGGCCGGGAAGCGGATCCATCCGGCCGAGAGCGCGAGGGACTCGCGGTTGCGCACCGCCAGGCGAAGCAGGGCCGGGGTCCGGGCTCGACCAAAGGCCGTCCATGTACGCCTCGCCGCCGCCCGTTTCCCCGCGCACCAGCATCCGGACGAGGGCCTGGTGATCGTGGATGTGGATCTCTGCCTGCTCGGAGGCGGCCTCGTCACCGTACACCTGGCGTGAGCCGTCAGGCAGTACGACCGTGAGGCGCCCGGCCCGGATCCGCGCTGCGGCGGCCAGGCCGACACGCCAGGCGACACGCTCCAGCACGGTCCCCAGGACGACCGAACCTGGGTGGTGATGGTGGGGGCATTCATTGCGTAGGCGACCTCTCGATGTCGGTGGAAGCGTGCCCCGCGGAGCCACAGACGCAGTGCGTGCCAGTGGATCATCAGCGTGGTCTTGTGCGTCACGAGCGGATTCCGCAGCAGCATCCGCAGGAGGTTTCGCTCTGTGAGAGGTCGCCGGACGAGATCCAGGCTTGTGTGCAGCGCAGGCCGTCGCGCAGCTCGTGGTTGATGGAGATCCGCAGGCGCGACGCCTCGTCGCGGACCCGGACCGTGTAACCGACCGCCGGGTGAACGGCGAGACATAGAACGCCTTCTCCATCGAGGCGACGAAGGTTGGCCCGTGGCTCCTGGGACGCAGGGTGTAGAGGTGCCGCTCGCCATGGGTGTTGTGGACCTCGACGACCACCATTCCGGAGCTCCCCGTGCGGTCCCGACAGAGAAAAAAGCTGGCCGGGTTGAACACGTACCCAACACCCGCGGGTTGGTCACGAGCGTGATCTGCCAGCCCGCTCGGATCCTCGCCCGCCGTCGAATGTGGTCGAGGAAGGCGCGCCCGCAGATCCTCGGGCAGGCGGATCCAGGTGATCGCTGTCGCGGAGCTCCAGGACGTGACGCCAGTTCCGGCCGATCAGGCGGGATGACCGATCGACGTCGTCGAGCTCGTCGAGGTCGAGCGCGAGGTAGTAAACGCCGTGCTCCAGCGCATAGACGAACGGTCGTGCGACCGGCGATGCCGCACGACGCCCTCGAGGATGTGAGATCTCACGCCGCCCGCTCCTTGGTCGCCTCGAGCGCCTCCGCACCCGCGGTCAGCCGCGCGGCAGCCTCGAACCCGGATCGACAGCCGTCTTCGTGGAAGCCGTATCCGAGGTGCGCCCCGGCATAGAACGTGCGACGCCAGCCCTGGATGTCGCGGACTCGATCTCTGGGCATCGAGGGTGTCGGAACGTGTACAGCGGATGCCGCATCTCGCGATCCGCGATGATCCGCGCCGCGTCGAGGCGCTCGTCGGGGTTGACCGAGACGAAGTACTGATCCGGCCCCGGGAGCGCCTGCAGCCGGTTCATGTGGTACGTCATCGTGAGGACGTCGCTGGGTCGTCGATGGTTCGCCTGGTCGACGTTCCAGGATGCCCATGCGGCCGGCCGACTGGGCATGACGGCGGTTCCGTGTGCAGCACGACGCGATTCGTCGAGTAGTTGAACCCGCCGAGTGCGGCCCGCTCACGGATGTCTGCGTCCCGCAGGAGGCCCAGAGCATCGTCCGCGTGGGTCGCCAGCACGACGGCATCGAACGTGTCGCTGGGCCGGCAGCTGTTCGGACCGTGACGTCGTCGGCGGTCCGATCGGCGGCCGACGACCGGGTCGCCGGCACGCACCGCCTCGCGACCGAGCCGCTCGAGGATCCGCTCGACGTAGGTCATGGAACCGCCTGTGATCGTCCGCCACTGCAAGGCTCTTCCTACGCCGATCAAGCCGTGTGATCGAGGAAGCGCAGGAGGTAATCGACCGGGAACTCGAGGATCCGATCCGATGCGGTCGACCAGACCGCGGACGTGATCGGGACCAGGAAGTGATCCCGGAATCCCCGCCCGAAGCGCATGTCGTCAAGATAGTCGCCGAGGGTCGCCTGTGAGGTCACGCTGCCGTCGAGTCGCTCGCGCGCGTCGCGATAGAACCGCAGGATGTCCGCGAACATCCGCCAATGGCTCGGTCGGAGTGCGGCGGACGGCGTGGCCATCCAACCGCGCGCCCCGCGGGAGCTGAACTCGATGCCGCAGGTACGGCACGTCGATCCCAGCGACATGTCGCTTGCCTGGGTCTGGACGCCGAGCTCGCGCATCATCCCCAGGAACGTGGGGTAGGTGACGTCGTTGTGGACGATGAACCCCATGTCGACCGCGTCGGCCCTTCGGCCGTATCGATCGTGACGGTCTTGACGTGCCCACCGACTGCCGGCTCGGCGTCGTACAGCCGTACTTCGTGCTCTCGGTGCAGGGCGTAGGCGGCACTCAGCCCGCTGATCCCGCCACCGATGATCGCGACGCGCATCAGCGGGTCGCCTCGCCCGGCCCGACGGCGAGGTCGGCGAGCGTTTCATCCATCCCGGCCGCGGCGTCGCGCCCGATCCTGGCGAAGGTCCGACCGAGGAACGGCTGGACGAACCGCAGCAGCCCGCCGAGGCGGATGTCCGCGGTGTAATCGATCACCGTGCGGCCACCGACGCGCTCGAAACGGATGTCGTCAACGGCATCGACGCCGGAGCCGGAGCCGACGAGGACGACCCGGTAGGGACGCTCGAAATCGCGGATCAGGTACTGCATCGGGGCGATGCGGCCACCCATCCGGACCTCCAGCGCGAAAAGCGATCCGGGTCCGACCGGACCGTCGTCCAGTCGACGGGAGGAGGCTGTGCCCGGATCCCAGTCCTGGGAGTTGCCGAAGTCGGCGATGTAGTCGAAGGCAGCGTCGAGCGGCAAGGCCGTCTCGATGCGCTCGTGGATGCGGGTCATGTCGTTGCTCCGTGGTCTGTCGATCGGTGGTTGGGGCCGGGTCCGTCACGCCTGTGAGGCGGACCACCACGCCCCACAGCTCGCCGGCGGTCGGCGGCGGAAACACGGGTCGTCGGCACGCGATCGAAGGGACGAGGCCGCCGATCCAGGAAGAGGTGTCCGCTCACGGCGGCTCCGGCCGCGGCCGCGTCGGCGGCGAGCCAGACGGTCGTGTCGGCGCCCTCGATGGGCTTCCGCAAGAGCGGACCCATCAGGCCATGGAACCGGGGCAGCGCCGCGGAGATGCCGGGCGTGTCGGCCCAGCCTGGGTGCATCGCCGCGAACGACACATCGTCCGCCGGGATCCGCCGGGCCCACTCACGCACCAGTGAGACCTGGGCTCGTTTTGCCTGAGCGTAGGCCCGCGCCCCATTGAACGGCCGTCGCTTCCACTCCAGATCGTCGATGTCGAGCGACTGGGCGTACATGCCCCCGGACGTCACGGCGATGACGCGGGCGCCGCCGGTACGGTTGAGCAACGGCAACAGCCCGGCCACGAGCGCGAACGGGCCCAGCACCATCGTGGCGAAGGTCGATTCGAACCCGTCGGGACTCGTCGTCCGTTCAGGAAAGATGGCCCCGGCGTTGTCGATCACGACGTCGAGCCGTGGCTCGGTTTCGCCGATGCGACTGGCCACCGCCCGCACGGAGCTGAGGGACGCCATGTCCGCGACCAAGGTCCGGAAGCGGTCCTCGCCGTGAGCGCGGACGAGCTCGTCACGCAGGGCGATGAGCCGCTCCTCGCTGCGTCCGACGAGGATGAGGCGGGCCCCGAGGTCGGCAAGTCCGTCGGTCGCGGCCCGGCCCAAGCCCGACGTCGGTCCGGTGATGAGGACCGTCCGACCGCTCAGCGAGCCGGAAGGCGGCGGCGTCCATCCGAAGAGGTGCCGCCGCACCGAGTACCCGATGCGAGTGAAGCTCGGGACGACGGCGACCTCGAGGGCGTCGTCGATGAGCTGTTGGATCTTCATGAGGGTGGGGCTGCCAGGACCCGGCCGAGAAGAGGTCGACCGGGTCCGCGGTATGCCTTCGACTACCTCTCGTCCTGCCGCACGCGGCTGAGGGCGGGGCGTCGAGCGACGAGCGCGAAGGTCGCGAGGCCGATGACGAGCACCAGCGCGGCCGTTGGGCCGAAGCCGTCGACTCGTCGCGGACCGGTCGGGCCCGAAGGTGTCCGTCGGAGGCGCGGTCGCGCCGGCCGAGGCGGACGCGGTGGCATCGACGGTGACGGCGACCTGGAGCGGTTGGTCACCCACGGCAGGCGTGGCCGCTGAACCGATGGCGAAGACGCTGTAGGCGTTGCACGCCTCGACCGCGACGTCCGGCAGCTCCAGTGCGACGGTCGTCGTCCCGGCCAGGCGGACCTCCAGGTCATACGAGCCGGCAGGCAGCGCCATGTAGTCGGTGGCGCTTGGGTACTCCAAATTCTTCACGACCGCGTCGGCCGGATCCGACCCTGCGGTCGCGACATCGACCGCGGGCGCATCGGCGCTGAAGTGGACGACGCGGACCGACGCGCTGTCGCAGTCGGGCGATGGCTGGTCCTGCAGGACCTGCGCCTCGATCGAGGCGACGGCGTTGGTCGCCGCGATCGTGTACTTGGCACCTGTGGCGACGGTCACGTCGGCATCGATGACCGGATCGGTCGTGCTGCCGGTCGCGTAGACCTTGACGTTATGATCGCCGGCCGGAACCTCCAGATAGCCGGAGATCGTGCCGAACGGCACGTTGGTTAGCGCGCCCACGATCGAGTCGTCGAGATAGACGTCGACGGCGGGGGCGTCGGGCGAGGCGTGCAGGACGCGCACCATCGCGGTGTCGGCCGCCGTGGCGACCCCCGCGAGCGAGAGGGTGAGGATCCCGGCCGCAAGAAGCCGGAAGAGCGGGGCGATCCGCCGTTGCATCGATCGGTCTCCTTTTACCCGGTCCGTGGTCGGTCGGGCTGGTGGTCGTGTGTGCACCCTTTGTATAGGGTCAGCGACCGCGACGATACGACCTTTGTCGAGACATTGTCAAGTGTTGGTCAGCCTGCTACGCTGCACAAACCATGTACACAATCAAGCAGGCAGCCGCTCGCAGCGGGCTGAGCGTCCCGACGGTTCGGGCCTGGGAACGGCGGTATGGCGTCGTCCATCCGGAGCGGACGCCGACCGGCTATCGGCTCTACGACGATCGGGCGATCGGGCGACTGATCTGCGATGCGGCATCTCGTCGCGCACGACGGCATGCGACCGAGTCAGGCGGCCGAGCGGATCGTGTCCGGCGATGAGGATCTGGCCGCCCTGATCGACCAGGCGCTAGGTCGGGAAGCCGCGGCGGTCACGCCGTCTGGTGGGGGTGCCCCGTCGACCGCGCAGGCGACGGCCGACATGGACGCCTTCTTGCTCCGCCACCCGGCGACTCGACGTCCCGGCGATCGATCGAATCCTCGATGACGCCTTTGCCTCGGAGCGCTTCGAGTCCGCCCTGGAGCACGTGGTCTTTCCGGCCCTGCGAGCCGTCGGCGACGCATGGGCCGATGGCTCGATCGACGTCGCCATGGAGCATGCCGCCAGCGAGACGGTCCGACGCCGCCTGGCCCGCTTCTACCATTCTGTCGCGTCGGATGGCGCACCTGACGTGATCGTGGGACTGCCTCCTGGCGGATACCACGAGATCGGAGCGTTGGCGTTTGCGGTCGCCGCCCGTCGACACGGCGTGGACGTTCTCTACCTGGGGGCCGATGTCCCGTTGGCGAGCTGGGTAACGGCCGTGGAGACCAGCCTCGCGCCGGTCGCTCTGGTTGCCGTGGTCGCCACCACGGACGTCGCGGCCGCCGACGAGGTTGTCGCCGAGCTTCGTCGCGCACCAAGTCAACCAGCCGTGGTGCTCGGTGGAATCCGCGCTCACGAGCTTAGCGAGGCTGACGGATCCATCCTGCTTCCAGGATCGCTAGACGAAGCGGTTGCGGTCATCCAGCGATTGCTGGCACGGACGGTCTCGCGGAAACCTGCGGCTTGGGTGCGCCGGAACGGGCGGAACCGCAAACGACGACAGGGCTCGCCAGCTGTGGACGACTGATCGTCGACAGGCGGCGGGCCAGCTCGTCGCGCGGGCAGCTCGAGCGACGAGCTGAAGGATTGCGTCGGGTATCGGCTTCCGCTTCAGGCGGGTTTGAATGCCGACGTCCGATCCAATCGAATCGCCGCCACGCCGAGCGTGAACCAACCGGCCAGGAAACTGAGGAACCCGACAGTGACGAGGAGCATGCCGACCTCCCACAAATTCTGACCCACGGCGATCGCGCCAATCAACCCGACCGCCGGGCCGATCACGAGGGACAATGCCCCCTTGCGCGATAGCACGGTTCCGCGGTACGTCGCGATCCCGAACGCGGCCGAGCCAAGGGCCACGGCGACCACTCCAATGGCGAGCGGGCCATCTCGCCAGTCTTTTGGGCCGACGCCGGCCAGATCGCTGACGCCCGCGATCAAGATCAGAAGTGATCCGACGGCCGTCACCGCGAAGGCGGTCCAGACAAGCCACGGGTTGGAACGAGCCTGGAACGCGCTCATCCCCGTGAGCGCCACCAGAAGAGCGGCGAGCGCCACCAGAAGAGCGATCCCGCCGGCATTCTGGGAGCCTCCGGTGTTGCCGGCGGTCAAGGCGATCCCGATGACGATCAGAGAGGCGCCTAGGATCGCCGCGATTCCGCCGATGCGAAGCGACATGGTGAATCTCCTTGCATCCTGCGTGGCGACGCCGTGCCCGCGAAACCGGAGGTGGGCGTCGAGGGCGCCGAGGAGGATGTCCGCGACATCGAACGGCCCGAGCGGGCGCTCCTCGAGAATCGCCTCGAATTCGTCGCCGTAGCGGGCCCGCCATCGGGCGGGATAACAGCGGATCAGGAGGGACGTCATGGCGATGTCTTGCCGAGCTGGCGGAGGCCCATCTGCGCGAACTCGGACAGGCCGCGGAGCTGTTCGGCAAGATTGGACGCCCCGACCGCCGTGAGGCGGTAGGGCCGGCGCCGGTCGATTGGTGGCAGTGGCTCGACGAGACCTTGCTCCTCGAGCCGGGTGAGCGCCGCGTAGAGCGTCCCCGCGCCCATCGGCCGGCCGGTGCCCTGCTCGACGTCCTGCATGATCGCGTAGCCGTGCTTGGGCCCGTTACTCAGGCTCACGAGGATGAGCAGCGACGGTTCGGCGAACCGACCGAACTCCGGGATCTTCCTCTCCATCGGGCTCCAATCCTTACGATTGTCGATATATCGATGACCGATATATACGCTCCTGGAATGCGCGTGTCAAGCCCGCCCGCGGGGGCGGGTACGTCATCCCGGTTCGAGATCACCGATCGGCATGACCGTTGCAGGTCCGGCTTGGCCGCGGCCCGGACCGTCGCCGACGACGGGCAGCGCAGCCCCGAGCTCGTCGACGAGCGACCTGGCGAAGGCAGCCGTCAGGTGGTGGTGATCACGGTAGACGAGCATCGACCCAATGACCGGCGGGCAGGGATCGGTCGGGCACGTCACGGGCGAGAGGTCGACGAGGGTCGCGCCCGACAGCCGGGCAGCCTCGGCCTCGCGGATCCGGTACCGCGGGCCGAACGCAGCGGACCGGGTCGTCGTGCATCGCTCGATCGCATTGGGGTGCTTGGCCAGGCAGGCCGGGACATCGTGGTCCGAGCGCGGCGTGTCCACCATGATCGCCACCACGCCGGGGATACGCTTGATCAGGCGGGCCACCGCGGCGCCCTGCAGTTGCGGGTCGTCGTCGCTGTTCAGGACGACCGGGAGCTCTTGGGCCGAGGCGACGATGACGAGGTCGGGGTGGAGCGCCACGAGGCGATCGACGACCCGCTCGCGCCACACTTCGCACTCGGTGTATTCGCGCTTGAGGCGCGGCGACCAGATGCGCATGTCCACGAAGACGCAGCTGAACTTCATGAACGGCACGAGCCGCCAGCCCCGCTGCCGGGCCAGCAGCTCGATCGCCGGAAACCAATGGGCCGCGTGCGAATCGCCGACCAGCGCCACGGAGACCGTGCCGTCCCTGTCGCCATAGACACAGTCCGGGGGCTTCGATCCGGCCAGGGACAGGCCGCACCCGTCGGCGCGGAGCGGGTCGACATCGGTCCGCGCCTGCGCGAGGGAGGGCGCTAGATCAGCAGGCAACGCGCCGTAGATCCTGGGAACGGGACGCGGCGCGGTCGACGGCTCCGTGGAGACGATCGGGGACGGCGTAGGCACCGTCGTCTGACCCGGCGTCGACGGCCCGCGGGGCTCGTCGCCCGGCTCCTTCGCTGGTGCGTTCGCGCTCGACTGCGCCGCACCGGGATCGTTGGCAGCCGTCGGCGAGTCCTCGTCGTCGGTCGAAGGGGCGCCGGCATCGAGGGCGGCAGCGGCCACCTCGCGATCGCCCACCACACCGACTGCCGTCGATCCGAGGACGAGGACCAGCGCAGCGGCTCCGGCCAGCGCGAAACCGCGCCCTCGGCCGCGAGGGACCAGGCGACCGCGACGGAACGGCTCCTCGACCAGGGCCCAGGTGGCCGCGGCAAGAGCGACGGCGATCAGGGAAAGCGCGACCGAGGCAGTCGAGGTCGTCGCCGGCCACACTGCCAGGCCGAGCGCCACCGGCCCGAGGACAAGGACCGGCCAATGCCACAGATACAGCGAGTACGAGATCCGGCCGAGCCATCGCAGCGGCGCCCTCGCGAACACGATCCATCCGGGCGACCCGACGACGCCACCGGACGCGATCAGGGCGACCGCGCCAATGGTCGGCAACAGCGAAGCAATGCCCGGATAGGCCGTGGTCGGCCCGATCGCCACGAGACTCGCGCCCAGCAGCGCCGCACCGAGCCAGCCGACCGCTGCCGCGACCGCGTGTGGCACGCGACTGAGCAGCGGTGCGCCGAGCGCGAGCAGCCCGCCTGCCGTCAGCTGCCACGCCCGCGTCGGAAGCGAGAAGTACGCCCAGGCGCCGGACGTCTCGGTCAGCATGACGGACAGCACGAACGAGCCGGCGAGGACCGCGGTCGCGAGGGCGGCCATCGCGAGTCGCGGACGCCCGATACGCGCGACCGTCAGCAGCAGGATCGGCCACAGGAGGTAGAACTGCTCCTCGACGGCCAGCGACCAGAAATGGAGCATCGGCGAGGAATCGACGGGCGCGAAGTAATCGGTGGCGTCGACGGCATACCGCATGTTCGCGAGCGACAGGCTCGCCGCCATGCCGTCGTCGGCGATGCGCCGGAGGTCCAGCGGCGAAAGGACGAGCGGGGCCGCCAGGAGCGTCGTCGCGAGCACAAGGACAGCAGCGGGAAGGATGCGTCGGGCCCGGCGCGCGTAGAAGGGGCCGAGCCCGATCCGTCCCGTGCGTTCACGTTCGTCCACGAGCAGTCCCGTGATCAGGAAACCCGACAGGACAAAGAACACGTCCACACCGACGAACCCCGCGTCGGCCCCCGGGATCCGCACGTGACAGAGGAGCACGAGCAGGATCGCGACCCCGCGCAGACCCTCGAGGTCCGGCCGGTACCCAGGATCTGCGTGTGCGCGACGACGTCATCAATTTGGCTCGCTACGCGTACCTCGTGACCGCAGGTCGCGGTGCCAGATAGATCCCGTCCGCACGTCTGGGGTTTGGCGGAGGCAAATTTCTCGCGCGACCCAACCACCGCCCCCCCGGCGGGATCTGGACACCCGACAGGAGCGATCGACCGGCGATCTCGCGACCAAGCGAGCGCTACGATCGAAAGCTGAGGGCAATGTGGATGCGGTGACGAGGGCAGCGAACGGGGCGACGTCGGCCGACGACGCGCTTGTTCGGCGCGCCCGCACCGGCGACGCGGCGGCCTTCGAGGTCCTCGTCGACAGCCGGATCGATCGCTGCTACCGCCTCGCCTGGTCGATCCTGTCCAACGACGCCGACGCAGCCGATGCGACCCAGGACGCGCTCGCGTCCGCCTGGCGGCACCTGCCTCGCCTCCGGGATCCCGCGACGTTCGACGGCTGGCTCAACCGGATCGTCGCGAACGCCGCCCTGAAGGCGCGCCGGCATCGTGTCCGACTGCGGGAAATGTCCGTGCGTCCGGCCTACCCGGGCGACGAAACCCCACAGCCCGAGCCGCGGCAGGACCTCCATGCCCGAACCGCAATGGACGAGTTCGTCGACAACGACGCGATCGGCCGCGCCTTCGACCGGTTGCGGCCGCAGGATCGGGTGATCCTCGTCCTCCACCACGTCGAGGAGCGACCGGTCGCCGAGATCGCGCGGTCGCTCGGGATCCCCGTTGGAACCGCCAAGTGGCGATTACACGCTGCCCGCGGCGCGCTCCAGAAGGCGATGGAGGCCGAGGCATGAACGGCCGACCCTTGACCGACGCCCAGATCTCCACGGCCCTCCGCGCCCACCTGCCCGAGGCGGCTGCCCCGGCCTGCGCGAGCGCGTCATCGACGCGGCGGAGACCACCGCCCAGTTGCGGTCGTTCCCCTCGTTCCTCGGGGCCCTCAGCGAAGCGGACCCGGTCAGCCGCCGGCGGAGCCTGCTCATCGCCGCGGCGCTGCTGCTCGCCCTGGCGGTCGCGAGTGCCGCGGCGGTCGGGGCGTGGCGCCTCCTCCAGCAGGACCCCATCGACAAACTGAGCCTGGAGCCGCCGGCCGACGTCCCGGCGTTCGTCCTCTCGAGCTACGAGCGGCTGCCGCAGCTGCCGCCCGTCGCCCTGACTTGGCACGACAGCGACTCGACCAAGGGCCGCATCTACGTCGATCGGTCGGGCGCGGTCCGCTTCGACCAGTTCGCGTCCGCCGATGCGACCGAGCCCTCCGGCTACCAGGATCCTCAGCCCCGACCACCGCATCAGCGGGGTGGCGACCGTCGAGTCCGAGGCGGTCTGGGTCGAACAGGGGCACGAGGCCATCGACGTACCCGCGGGAGTACATCCGCGGTGTCCTCGGCGGCGGCGATTGGCCGGGCTGCGAGATGGAGCGAGACCCGAATGCGGTCGGCAGCGGGACCGCGGCAGCGGGCTGGCGGTACGTCGGTCTCGAATACGTCGCGGGGCGCCCCACGCACCATGTCGCGTGCGTCGGCGACCTCTGGATCGACATCGAGACCCGGCTGATCCTGCGCGCGCGGGAGCCGCTGTTCGATGACGCGGGTGAGCCGATCCCGGGCCAGTTCAGTACCACCGAGGTCACCGAGATCGCGTTCGGCGAGCAGCCCGCAGCGCTGTTCGAACCGCCGGAGGGCCTCGCCCGCATGTCGGCGGACGAGTACGGCGACTACATCTGCGCGCGGGATCTCCCGAACGAGCTCGCGCCCGGCATCACGGACTGCCCTTCACCGGAGGAGCCGGAGGCGACGCCGGCGCCCGAGACCTCGCCCACCCCGGTGCCCACCGAGCCTCCAAACACGAGCGAGTGCCCGGTTCCGCCGGGAGACCTGAGCCAGCCGATCGGTCCACTGGCCTGGACCCCGGAGCGTCTGAACGAGGACTGGCCCGCGCCGGTCCGCCCCGAGCCCGCCCGAGGCGGGAGCGTCCGACCGATGCTCCCCACGTACCGCGATGCCACGAGCGACAACGAATCCGATGCGTACCCCTGCGTCGACATCCGCTGGGTGATGGCCGACACCAGCGAGGTGCACCTCAAGCTCGTCTCGAAACCGCCGCCGTGGTCGTGCCCGGAAGGCGCGTGCTTCGGGGTGGATCCCACCGAGCAGTGGATCGCGTATGGCGTCGTGACCGATGAGGATGGCGACGGCGTGCCCGACTGGCGATATGGGATCGACAACATGCCCGCCGACGCTGCTGATGACGGGACCCACCCAGCCGGGGGTGGCGGACGAATCTTCACACCGGCCAAACGGAGGCCGGCCCGGAGCATTCGGAGAGGGTCCGGCGGAACGGCGGCGGCTTCAATAGCGGGCTTCGCGCCCGATAGTGCCGACTGGGAGCCCGATGCCATCTTCCAGTTTGGCGGCGACCTCGAGACCACACAAGGAATGCAAGTATGGGGCTTCGAGCTGGACATGCCCTTCTACACGTGGGCGTCCGTGATCGTGGATGGCCGGGTCGTGGCGACCGACTATTCCCCCGATTTTGGCTGGCTCGTCGCGACGCCCGGTGTGCCGCTGGTGCCAAACCAGTTCCCCGGGGGCACCTACCTGATCGAAGAACTGCCCATCGAACTCGGGTTCGATGACCCAGGGTCCCTCCCGCTCCGTGTCTCGATGACCGTCCCTCACGACTGGACCGTCGGAGGTCCCTGGGGCGAGTCGGACTCCGGGAACACCAGCCTTGAATTCGGCGTCGTCGGGCACCCGTGGGATGGCTGCCCAGACACGGTCGAACCGACCCTCGGGCCCAGCTACGACGATCTGGTGACGTATCTCGCGGATCTGCCGCTGATCGACATTTCGGAGAGTACAGACGTGACGGTCGATGGCTATCGGGGTAGGTACCTCAGGTACTCGGGAGTAGACAAGGAGTTCGACTGTTACTCGGGCTCCCCGATCCCCATTGGAAATCCCAGCGAAACCTGGATCCTCGACGTCGAAGGCGTTCGCCTGGTGATCGCCGCGTCGTCGAACGAAGCACCATCCGAGACGGTCAGGGCCGAAGTCCGGAAGATCGTGGAGTCGATCCAGATCGAACCCTGAAATCGACGCCGGACGTCATCACCTATACTCTCGGCCGGCGCCGACATAGCTCAGTGGTAGAGCAGCTGTTTCGTGAGTCTCCCGCCCTCTGCGCAGTGCTACGAGCGTGGAAGGCCGATACAAACGGGCACACTTATCAGCTATTCGCGTCAGGAACCTCCTGGCGACAGACGGACGCTAACGCCCCGATCGTCCTCGAGCTGACCGAGATGACCTGAATCCGGTGCGATTCATCGCGCTCCACGCTCGGTTCAGCGGTCCTCTTCTCTTCCGGAGTGGCTGCCTTGCTTGCCCGGGAGACGACACTTATCGGCTCTTCCACGTTCAGGACCGACAAAATCATCAGCTCTAAGAACGCCCCTCCGGTGCGGCAGTACCCGTCGACCGCACGGACCGTTGGACGGTGACGGGAGTCGTCAGGGTGCGCTCGCTGCCGACCTTGCGAGTCGTGCCAGTCACCTCTAGTAGCGCGCGGTGGGCGATGTCGGTGCTGGAGTGGCCGAGCATCAGCTCGATGGTCCCCGAGTCGACGATGCGCCCCTGTCGTCCGCAGTATGCGAAGCGGTCGGCGGAGACCTCGAACGTGACCTCGGCCTGTTCGCCGGCGTCCAGGTCGACTCGGGCGAAACCGAGAAGCATGATCACCGGCCGGGCCACCTCGGCCACCGGATCGCTGTAGTAGAGCTGGACGACGTCCGCCCCCCGGCGCGCTCCCGTATTCGTGATCGTGGCGGAGACGGAGAGTCGGCCGTCGGTGTCGACAGTAGTTGCGCTAAGGGAGAGGTTGGAGATCTCGAAGCTGGTGTATGAGAGTCCGTGCCCGAAGGGGTAGAGGACCGGTACCGAGATCGAGCTGGCAGCGAGTCCCGGAAGGCCGTAGGCGGACTGCAGGTAGGTCGAGGGCTGTCCGTAGGGTACGGCCGGAATTTGGACGGGAAGACGACCGCTCGGGTTGACGCGACCGGACAAGACGCCGGCGATCGCCGGCCCTGCGCCTTGTCCGGGCATGAATGCCTGGACGATGGCGGAAGCCGCGTCCGAGAACTCGCCGAGGGCATACGGGCGACCGGACACGCAGACCAGGACGGTGGGGGTCCCGGTCGCCAGTACGGCTCGCACAAGTTCTGCCTGCACCCCGGGGAGGGTCAGGTCAGGTGCGTCGCACCCCTCGCCTGAGGTGCCACCGCCGAACATCCCAGCCAAGTCCCCGACTGCCACCAGGGCGACGTCTGCCCGTCTGACCACCGTGACGGCCTCGGCGATCCCGCTCGTGTCAGTACCGTTGATGGCGCAGCCGGGGGTCGTGGCGATCTGCGTCGTCGGGAACTCCGCGACGACCGCATCGGCCAGGGTTGGAACGGGCACGCCCAAGCCGAGCTCTGGGAAGCGGTGGAGTAGGTGGTTGGGGTAGGAGTAGCACCCGAGGAAGGACCGGGCCTCTGCGGCGGTCGGGCCGACGACGGCGAGCCTCAACGGGCCGGTCAACGGGAGGATCCCGCGGTTCGCCAGCAGGATCACCGATTCCTCGGCTGCGAGCTGCGCGACGGCCCGATTCTCGGGGCTGTCGAGGTCGGGGGCCGGATCCACACCGCTGAGCGGGTCGTAGTCAGCATCGAGAAGTCCGAGGTCCAGCTTCTGATCCAGAACCCGCCGGACGGACCGGTCCACGACGGCCTCGTTCAGCTGCCCGCCCCGCACCAGGTCGACCAGTCCGGCGCCGTAACAGCGGCTTGCTGGCAGCTCCACGTCCACACCCGCCTCGAGGGCGAGCGCGCCAGACGCCGCCGGCGAGGCAGCCACCTTGTGCACGTCCGATAGCAGGCTGATGGACCAGTAGTCGGACACCGTGACCCCGGTGAAGCCCATCTCGTCACGCAACAATGTCGTGAGCAGTTCCCGATCGGCGGCGACCGGGACGCCGTCGATGTCGGTGTAGGAGTTCATCACCGAGCGGGCGCCGCCCTCGCGGACCGCGACCTCGAACGGTGGGAGCATCACGTCCCGCAGTTCCCGAGGTCCCATGCTCACCGGTGCGTGGTTGCGAGCCGCGCGCGAGGCTGAGTAGCCGACGAAGTGCTTGAGGGTGGCGATCACCCCGCCGGACTCAAGGCCCCGCACGTAGGCCGCCCCCACGATGGCGACCAAGTAGGGGTCCTCGCCGAACGTCTCCTCGACGCGACCCCAGCGGTAGTCGCGCACGACGTCGAGCACCGGGGCAAGGCCCTGATGGACGCCGACGCTGCGCAGGTCGTCGCCGATACGGCGGCCGATGCGTCGGACCAGGTCCGGGTCGAAGGTGGCCGCGAGGGCAAGCGGTGTCGGGTAGATCGTCGCCTGGTACGTGGTGAAACCCGTCAGACACTCTTCATGGGCGATGGCGGGGATGCCGAGGCGAGTCTTGTCCACGAGGTCGCGCTGCATGGCGGCCAGCCTCGCGACGCCCTCGGCCACCGACACCGGCGCGGTACCGAAGGCCCGGGTGATCTGACCGAGCCCGTTGAGGATCGACTTGTCCCAGGGCGTCTCCTCGAAGACGTCCTGGAACGGGGCCACCAGCTGCTGGTCCGTCGCAAGATTGGCCTCGACGTTGAACCCGATCCAGGCACTCCCCAGCTGCGCGACCTTCTCCTCAAGCGTCATCTCTGCAAGGAGGTCGCTGAGGCGCTCATCCCGCGGACGTGAGGAGTCCTGCCACGAACGGGACATCGGAACCTCCATGAGAGAGCGCTCCTGCTAGATGTACGAAAGGAGTGGCCTGGCCGCTTCGCCCTCGCGCGGAAGCCTTCGATTGCGGACGTCCTCCAAGGACCTAGGCGTCGTGGCCTTCATCTTCCTGGATGATGGCGCAGGCACCTGCTGACAGCAGGAAGTGCCA
This sequence comes from uncultured Chloroflexia bacterium, assembly GCA_963721545.1. Taxonomy (GTDB): domain Bacteria; phylum Chloroflexota; class Limnocylindria; order Limnocylindrales; family CSP1-4; genus SPCO01. The sequence continues at coordinate 507,037 of CAVRKB010000009.1, read as the reverse complement.
TTCGACGCGGTTCCCAGTCACGAGGTCCTCGCCGGAAGTTGGGACTCGGACGGGGCCGTCGCCATGGTTGATCACGAAGAGGAACGTGCCCTGCTCGCCGCGACGACGCACGGCCTCGACGGCTGAGCCGGCGCCGAGGTCGACAACCGGCCCGGTGCCCGCGTCACGGCAAACGCGCCCGAAAAGCGAGTGCATGGCTCCAGGGTCGAGCAGGGTTCCCACGTACCAAGCCGCGCCGCGTCCGACCTCGTGTCGCGTGACTACCGGTCGACCTGCGAGCGGACCATCGGCGTAGCGAGCGAGCAGTCGTCGCACCGCGCAAGACTGTGTCCTCGGACCAGATCGTGCCGGTCCAGTCTTGGTGGTCGGTGCCCCCGAGTTCTTCGCTCACCTCGACTCCGACCGATGCGCCCGGCGCCAGGGGGTAGAACTCCTCTGTCCGGATCCCGAGCAGGTCGGCGAAGGCCCCGGGATACCCACCGAGTCGCACATGGTTGTCGGGATCGACGATTCCGGAGCCGTACGTCACGACTGCGTGGCCGCCGCCCTCGACGTAGGAGCGCAGGGCGGCGGCGAACGCGTCGTCGGCGAGGAACAGGCCGGGCACAACGACCAGGCGGTACCCACTGAGGTCCGACGCCGGGCCGATCAGGTCGGTGGTGACGCCGAGGGCTCGCAACGCCCCGTGGACCGCGAGTGGTTGGTCGACGTAGCGGACCTCGGCCGAGGGATGGTTGGGCTGGTCGCAGGCCCACCTGGCTTGCCAGTCGTAGAGGACGGCGACCTCGGCGACCACACGCGTTCCCACGAGGTCGCCAAGCCGACCCAGGATCGCGCCCAGCTCGACGGTCTCGCGCCAGACCTTGGTGTCTGTTCCGGCGTGCGGGAGCAGGGCGGAGTGGAACTGTTCGGCTCCGGCGTGGCTGGCCCGCCATTGGAAGAAGCCGACGGCGTCCGCGCCGCGGGCGACATGGGTGAGGCTGTTGCGCAGCAGTTGGCCGGGGGTCTTGGCGTAGTTGATTGGCTGCCAGTTCACGGCGCTGGTGGAGTGCTCCATGAGGAACCAGGGGCGGCCGCCGGCCAGTCCGCGGGTCAGGTCGGCGCTGAAGGAGAGCTCGGCGGTGGGGTCGCTGAGCCGGCCGTCGAGGTAGTGGTCCTGGCTGATCAGGTCCTGCTCGGGGGCCCACGTCCAGTAGTCGGCTTGGGCGAAGTGGCTGTTCACCATGAAGTTCGTGGTCACCGGCACACCGGGGCTCAGCCGGTTCAGGAGGTCCCGCTCGGCGCGGAAGTGGTCGAGGAGCTCGTCGGAGGAGAAGCGTTCGTAGTCGAGGAGGTGGGTCGGGTTCGGTCCCGCCGTGGTCAACCGCGGGGGAAGGATCTCGTCCCAGTCGCCGTAGTGCTGGCTCCAGAACGCCGTGCCCCATGCGTCGTTGAGTCGTCCCACGGACCCGTACCTCGCACGCAGCCACTGACGGAACGCGGCGGCGGAGTTGTCGCAGTAGCAGCGCCCGTTGTGGGCGCCGAGCTCGTTGGACACGTGCCACATCGCGAGGGCCGGGTGGTCGCGATACCGCTTCGCCATCGCTTCAACGAGGACCAGAGCGCGCTCTCGGAACACCGGGGTGCTCGGGCACCACGCCTGCCGACTTCCCGGCCACAGCCGGTGACCCGAGTGGTCCACCGGCAGGATCTCTGGGTAGGTCCGCGACAGCCACGGGGGCGGCGATGCCGTGGCGGTGGCCAGGTCGACCGCGATTCCGCCGGCGTGGAGCAGGCTGAGCACCTCGTCGAGCCAGCCGAAGTCGAAGGTCCCCTCGCTCGGCTCCAGGAGGGCCCAGGAGAAGACTGCGACCGTGGCGAACGTGACGCCGGCCTCACGCATGAGCCGTACGTCCTCCGGCCAGGTCTCCCTCGGCCACTGCTCAGGGTTGTAGTCACAGCCCATGGCCAGTCCGGACAAGGGCCACGGCACTGCGGTCACGGCTCAGCTCGCCTGGAGCATTCAACCGGACCCGTGCGGGCCTACTCGGCGGCTGCCGGTCGGGTTGATCTTCATCTGGACTCCCAGGCCCGTGCGTAGACCTCCAGCGCTGTGCCCCGCATGACTCGATCCCTTTCACGGGCGGCGAGGTCCGACACTGAGTCGAGGACGAGGGAGACCCACCCCGCGTAGGAGATCTGGAGGCTGGCATTGGGCCAGTCGCTGCCGAACATGCAGCGCTCCGGCCGAAAGGCGTCGACAGCTGCCCGAAGGTACCGACGGATGTTGTTCATGCCGCGAGTGCCTTCGTCCGCCTCTGTGGTCAGGCCGGACAGCTTGCAGCGGACGTTGTCCAGGCGTGCCATGGCCTTGATGTCGTGGAGCCAACCGGTCCATTGGCCAGCTGCGACGTCCGGCTTGCCTAGGTGGTCGAGCACGAATGTGACCTCCGGGCAGAGTTCGGCGAGCTTCGTTACCTCGGTGATCTGGTGGTTCCGGACGCAGAGGTCGACCGTCAGCCCGAACTGGCCGGCCAGTCGGACGGCCTCCACGAACGGGGCTTGCACGGAGAACCCTTCGGGTTCGTCCTGAATGAGCTGGCGTACCCCCGCCACCCCCGGCTCGTGACTGAGTCGTTCAAGCGAGGCGTTGACCGCGGCCGCGCCGCGGTCGAGGGGCAAACCGGCCACCAATGCCTGGATCCGTCGATCGCCCTCGCGAAGGTGCTGGACCCACGCGGTCTCCTGGTCCACCACGTCCCAGACGGGGTTGGCCTGGACGAAGATCAGGGCTTCGATCTGGACCTCGCCCACGTCCAGGTCTGCGGGGACGAATGGGCGGTTCAGTTCGCTGAAGCCTTGGAGCCAGGGGTAGTCGAATCGGTCGGTGTCCCAGAAGTGGATGTGGCTGTCCACCACGGCCTGTGCCGTTGTCACGAGTCGCACTCCGAAGCTGGGACGATGAGGTCGTCGACTGGATGTGTGCGGATGTGGGTTTCACGGGAGCACGTGGCCCGGCACTCACCGGTAGTGCCGGGCCCTTCGGATGCCCTTTGAGCCGGCGTCCGAAGCGTGCTCCCATGCGGAAGGAGTTACTGCCAGGCTGACGTGAAGTCGGCCGCGTTGTCCTTCGTCACGAGCGTGGTGCCTGTGTCGATGGCCTTCACGTAGTTCTCGCCCTTGAGCGACTTGACTGCCGCCTCGACGCCGAGGTTCGTCATCTTGAACGGCGACTGCGCCATCGTGGCTGTGGTCTTGCCTGCCTCGATGAGCTTGGCCATTTCCGGGTCACCGTCGTAGCCGAAGATCAGCAGCGGGTGCTGCTTGGACTCCGCGACCGCCACGGCACCCATCGCCGGGGAGTCGCACGCCGAGTAGATCGCTGTGAGGTTCGGGTACTTGGTGAGCAGGTCCTGCGTCACCGTGGCGCCGGTCTTGGTGTCACACAGGGTCTGCTGAGCCCCGATCACGACCTTGACGCCAGTACCTTCGAGCGCTGCCTTGACACCGTCGATGCGCTGGTCGAGGTTCGGCACGCCACGCACGGCTTCGAGCAGACCGATGGTGTCGCCCGACTTCAGCTGGGTCTTGATGTACGCGCCGGCAGCCTCGCCGCCCTTGACGTTGTTCGTAGCCGCAACCGCATCCGGCACGACACCGGGGATCGTGTTGTCGACGAAGACGATCCGGACGCCTGCCTGCTGAGCCTCATTGAGGGCATCGGTGACGCCAACGCCCATCGGGGAGATCACGATCGCCTGGGCGCCCTTGGTGACAGCGTCCTGGATCTGCGCGATCTGGCAGGGCGTGTCGTCGTTGGTCTTGCACGCGTTGGTCGTGAGCTCGATGTCGTTCGGGTGATCGGTCTCATACTGCTTGGCGCCCGCGATCATGGCATCCCAGAAACCGCCCGTGGCCTTGGTGAGAAGCGTGACCTTGATCTTCTCGTTCGCGGCTCCGCTCGCACTCTCGGACGGCGCCGCGGTCGCGTCGCGGACGGCGCCGCGGCCACTCCCGGACGGCGCCGCGGTCCCCCCGCCGCTGCTGCTGCACGCGGCGATGAGCATCGCCCCCGCTCCGAGCACGACCAACGCCTTCAGTCGAGTCGACATGTGTGTTGCTCCTTCTTGTCGGATCTTTCTTGTCGGATCTGCCGCACGTGCCGTGCGTCCAGGTGGTGAAGCTTCAAACGGTGGTGCTCCCTCGGGCCCCGACGATCCAGGACACGAGTTGCTCTTGGTTGTCCGCGGTCGCCGGCGCCTCGCCGATCTTGCGGCCGCGGCGCATGACCATCGCCCGGTCCGCGACCGCCATCACGTGATCCATGCTGTGAGAGATCAAGATGACCGCGACGCCGGAGGTTCGGAGCCGATCGACCAGCTCCAGGACCCGCGCCGACTCCCGAAGCCCGAGGGCGGCAGTCGGCTCGTCGAGGATGACGAGCTTCGAGGAGAACGCCACGGCTCGCGCGACCGCCACCGCCTGGCGTTGGCCCCCCGACATCAGCGCCACGTCAGCATCGAAGTCAGGGAGCCGGATCTGCAAACGGTCGAGAAGGTCCTTTGTACGGGTGGACATCTCCTTCTGCTTCATCCACTGGAGACCGCGTGGCAGCCAGGACGGCCCCGCCACTTCGCGGCCGGCGAAGAAGTTCGCCGTCGGGTTGAGGTTGTCGAACAGGGCCAGGTCTTGGTAGACGGTCTCGATCCCATTTGATCGGGCATCGGCCGCCGAGGTGATCTGCACGGGGGCCCCGTCGATCTGGATCTCGCCTCGGTCGAGTTTGTGGACGCCGCTGATGCACTTGATGAGGGTCGACTTGCCGGCGCCGTTGTCGCCGAGCAGGGCGAGAACCTCACCGGCGCGGACCTCGAGGTCGACGCCCTCGAGTGCAACCACGGCCCCGAAGGTCTTGGTGGCACCACGAACGCTCAGGACGGGTTCCACGTCGGAGGGCACCACGACGTGAACGGCGTCAGTCATGCGAGCCTCGCCTGCATGCTTCGGAACCGGTTCTCGACGAGGGCCCGCAAGACGTCGAGCTCGACCGCGACGAGGACGACCACTCCCACCGCGATGTACTGGAAGTTCGGGTCGAGACCGAGCAGGTTGAGGCCGTTGCGCATGACCCCGAGGATCAACGCACCTGTCAGGGCGTTCAAGACACCGCCACGGCCGCCCAGGAAGCTGCCGCCGCCGATGATCACCGCGGCGATGGCGCTGAGCTCCATGCCCTGCCCGGTGAACGGCGAGCCGGCGTTAGCGGCTCCGACGAAGAGCATGCCGCCGATGGCCCCCGACAGCCCGCTCATGACGTAGACCGAGATCAACGTCCCGTTCATCGGCACGCCCGTGCGGACCGCGGCTTCGGGGCTGCCACCGACGGCGTAGATCCATCGTCCCCAGACCAGCTTGTGCAAGATGACGGCACAGACGACCGCGAAGACGATCACCACGAGCGTGGCGTAGGGGAACCATCCGATGTCGCCCGCGCCCGGGATCCCAGGGATACGTCCGCCGCCGAGCAGGTGCACGATCTCCGGGGAGCCCAGGACGGTGGAGCCACCGGCGATGTAGAGGGCGAGGCCGGCGCAGATGCTCAAGGTGGCGAGGGTGGCGATGAAGGGATGCGGCAGACGCCCCCACACCAGCAGCAGCCCGTTGACCAGACCGACGGACAACCCCGTCAGCAAGGTGACCCCGATGGCCAGCCACGCCGAGTTGGTGTCGCGGTAGACGACAGTCACCATGACGCAGCACAACGAGACGTTCGAGCCGATCGACAGGTCGATGCCCCGGGTCAGGATCACGAGGAGCTGGCCCAAGGCGATGATGCAGACACCGCCGGACTGCTCGAGGACGTTGCCGATGTTCCCGAACGTCATGAAGACGTGGCGCTCGGTGGCCGCCCAGAGGAACAGCATCATCAGCGCCAGGATGAATAGCGGCCCCGCCTTCAGCGCCAGCAGGACACCCTTGATCGCGCGCGACGATCGGTCGTTGGCCGTATCCGGACCCCTCCCGATCTCAGGCTCTGGTGCGACGTCGGCGACGTCGGCAGCAAAGCGAGTCACCGACTCGTCGTCGAGCACGTCGCGCCCTCCCTTGTCCTTCATCGTCGGGGACTATGCCAGCACGCTATCCTATTGTCTATAGGATAGAGATGATTGGGATGCTGTAACGTAGCCGTCCAGTACTCGACACGCGAAGGCCGAGATGGACCGTCATCAAATCGAAGCAATCCATGAGTCCGCCGCAGGACAGCGCCTGGCCCAACGGCAACCGCTGCCCGGCTCGGTCTACGAGATCGTCACCGACATGCTCATGACCCACGCGTTCGAACCCGGCGCCAGGCTCAACATCGAAGAGCTCGCCCGCACCCTCGGCGTGTCGCCGACACCGGTGCGCGAGGCCTTGGCACGCGTCGAGGCCGACGGTTTGATCGTGAAGCAGCCAGGGCGCAGCTATACGGTGGCGCCCCTCATGGGGATCGAGCAGGTGCGCGAGCTCATCGAGCTGCGGCTGCTCGTGGAACCCGCATTGGCCGCCAAGGCCGCTGCGCAGGCGGAGCCGAACGAGATCAAGGAGCTGCGCCGCGCTGCCCGGGCCGGTGGAGCCGGCGCCGAGATCACGGCTGCGGCGAACCGGTTGGACATGGTCTATGACGCGACCTTCCACGCGATGGTCGCCGACCTCGCGGGCAACCAGATGATCAGCGACATGCTGACCCGACTGCGCAGCCACCTGCACACCTTCCGGCTCTACTACCACGCGGGCCTTCATTCGGTGACGAAGAACGAGCACCTGGCGGTGGTCGATGCGGTCGCCAAGCACGACCCGGATGGCGCCGAGGAAGCGATGCGCGCCCACCTGGTGTCAGCGCTGGAGCGGCTCGAGACCTTTGTCGACGGTGGGAGCGCGAACGCAGAAGCCAGGCAGATCCCGAAGTTCACCGCTGGGAGCGTCAAGGAGTGACCCGGGCAGTGAACGACGACAGGAGTGGGGCGATGTTGGCCGGTTCCGACCGCGTGTTGTTCGGTGCGGCTTACTACCACGAGTACCAACCGTATGACCGGCTGGATGTCGATCTCGATCTCATGCAGGAGGCGCACTTCTCGGTCATCCGAGTCGGTGAGTCGGTCTGGTCGACCTGGGAACCGGAGAACGGCCAGTTCGATTTGGACTGGCTCGAGCCGGTTCTCAACGGTGCCGCGCGGCGGGGCATCTCCGTCATCCTTGGCACGCCCACGTATGCCGTGCCGCCGTGGTTGGCCCGGCTGTATCCGGAAATCGCCGGCGAACGATCCACGGGCGAACGGATCCCTTGGGGGGCTCGGCAGGAAGTCGATTTCACGCACCCAGCCTTCCTCTTCCATGCCGACCGGGTGATCCGCAAGATCCTTCGTCGCTATGCGGGGCATCCCGCCGTCGTCGGCTTCCAAGTCGACAACGAACCCGGCCTTCATCTCCTTCACAACCGCGGCGTCTTCCAACGCTTCGTGGACGACCTGCGTCATCGTTACGGCGACGTAGACAGCCTCAACCGTGAGTGGGGCCTCGTCTACTGGTCGCACCGACTCTCGACCTGGGACGATCTTTGGGCACCCGATGGCAACACGCAGCCCCAGTACGACGTCGCCTGGCGTCGCTTCCAGGCCGCGCAGACCACCCGGTTCATCAACTGGCAGGCCGACATCGTCCGGGAGTACTCCTCCCCCGGACAGTTCGTCACGACCTGCATCGCCTACGACCGGCCCGCCGTCGACGACGATCTGGTCACTGATGCCCTCGACACCACTGGGGGGAACCTCTACTACGCCATGCAGGACGGGCTACAGCTCCCGGACGACGGCTCCGGACCGCACGATCAGAGCTGGGCCACCACCGGAACTTGGGCGCTGTACTTCTCCGCGGACCGGATGTACTCCTCACGCCAAGAGGGCTTCCTCGTCACCGAAACCAATGCCATGCACATCGGTCCTCCCTGGGACAACCGCCCTGCCTTTGACGGCCAGTGGCGTCAGGTCGCGTGGGCGCTGGTCGCCCGTGGAGCGCGGATGGTCGAGTACTGGCACTGGCACACGCTGCACTTCGGTACCGAAACCTCCTGGGGTGGGGTCCTTCCCCACGCGGGTCACCCGGGCCGAACCTACGACGAGCTCCGCCAGGTCGGTGACGAGTTCCGGCGCGCAGGACGGCTGGTGGCGGGATGTCGACCCGACGCAGAAGTCGCCTTCCTGTATTCGCTCCCGAACCGCTGGCTCATGCAGAAATACCCGCCGTTGGCGGCAGCGGGAGGCGGACCCGATGCCCGGGCGTACGACGGGATCTTCGCCCCCTTCTACCGCGGCGCTTTCGACGCCGGACTCTCGGCCCGGATCCTGCATTCCCGGAAGGCGACCACCACCCATCCGGCCGAGTTCGCCGCCAGTCATCCGCTCCTCGTCGTGCCCGGCCACTACATGAGCCCGGACCACCTACTCGACTGGCTGGCGGACTACGCGGCCGCGGGAGGGCATCTCGTCATCGGCCCACGGACCGGATACGCGGATCACGAGGCGCGCGCTCGGACCGAGACGGTTCCCGGCCGCCTGGCACAGGCTTCAGGCGTCCACTATGACGAGTTCAGCAACCTGAAGAGCATGATCCCTGTTCTTCCTGCCGACGGGGCCACGATCAAGCTCGACGCGGCTACGGCCACGCGATGGTGTGACGGACTGCTCGTAGACGACGCGCAGGTCGTCGCGACATACGAACACCCGCACTTCAGTCAATGGCCGGCGATAACCACGCGTGACCACGAGAGGGGTCGCATCACATGCGTCGGCACCATCCCCGACTCGAGCTTTGCCAAGTCGCTCTTCCAGTGGCTAGCCACCGACGTCGTTCAACCCTGGTGCGAGCTGCCGGCCACGATGACCTCGACCGGCGCAGCGGCCGTCGACGGAACCAGGCTCCGATTCCTGCACAACTGGTCCTGGGATCCCGCCTCAGTATCCGTGCCCACCGAGGTGCACGACATTCTGACTGGGGAAACGTTCCACACCCAAGATCACGTCCAACTCGGGCCCTGGGATGTTCGGGTGCTTGCAGTGAGACAACCGTGACCGCCGACGGTCGGGCCGCCGCGGTCGGCGTCGGCACCGTGCGCGAACGGGACTGGCTGTTTGACGGCCATGCGCGGATCGGGGAGGCTCTCGATGACTGACCCGTTGCCCACGAATTGGATCCGCAGACTGGGCAATACTTCAGTTTCGACCTCGGCAATCATCGCGGGTGCTTCCCCCCTTGGGACCATGCTGTCGACTGTACGGCTACGCGGTCGCGGAGGCCGATGCCATCGATCTCGTCCAACAGGTACTGAAGAGTCCGATTCGGGCCTTCGATACCTCCAACGCTTACAGCGAAGGCGAGAGCGAGCGCCGGATCGGCGTCGGCATTGCTGCCGCGGGGGGATTGCCAGAGGACTTTACGGTGATCACCAAAGTGGACGCACGACACGGTGACTACTCCGGTGATCGGGTGCGACGCTCGCTTGATGAGAGTCAGGAGCGGCTCGGGCTTGGTGTACTTCCGTTGCTCTTCTTGCACGATCCGGAAGACCACGACTTCGCCATGATCACGCAGGCAGGAGGAGCAGTTGACACGCTGGTTGCTCTAAAGGACGAAGGCCGGGTGCAACACATCGGCATCGCCGCAGGCAATGTTCACGTTGTTTCACGCTACCTTGACCTGGGCGTCTTCGAGGTTCTACTCACACACAATCGTTGGACCCTTGTCGATCGAAGCGCGGACGAGCTAATCGACCAGGCAACCGCGGCCGGCATGGGGGTGCTGAACGCCGCGATCTACGGCGGAGGTGTCCTCGCCAACCCAACTGGGTCGTCTAGGTACGGCTATACCGAGGCACCCAAGCTCGTCCTCGATGCCGTCGCTGCCATGAACGACGCCTGCTTGAGAAACGGCACTGATCTAGCCACGGCAGCCCTGCAATTCTCGATGCGTGATCCCCGCGTGCACTCAACCGTTGTCGGTTTCACGAAACCTAGCCGGATCTCGACGCTCATGGCATCAGCCGCCGTCGAGCCGCCGCCTGACCTGTGGATCGAACTTGAGACCTTGGTACCACCCAAGTCATGCTGGCTCGACTTCCAAGCGAAAGGCTAAGCCAGTTCCCTGGTCAACAACGCCGGAATCGCTCTAAAGAAGGATGTCGACTCACGGCCGCCTTCTGGTCTCATCAGCCTGCTCGCGGTCGTCATCGGTCGCCAGAAACGGACCCCGTCGGAAGCCCTGACCGGCACGGTCGTGATCAAGCCGATCAAGGGCACCCCGGCCTGGCCGCCAGCCCAGCCGTCCGCCTGATCGACGCGGCGGCGAGCGCCGCCGCGGAAGCCGGAGCCGTGATAGAACTCGGACGATGTCCGCCAGGGCTGTCGCCCGGGATCACGCGGCGCCCGCGCCGCCCGGCTCGGACCCGCGGATCGCGTCGCCCGCCCATCCCACCGTTAGAACGGAGACCGCGTCCCGCATGCCGACTGCCCCATCGAAGCTCGCCATCGTCGTCCGCGGGGGCTGGGACGGCCACGCGCCCATCGAGGCGACGGACCTGTTCATCCCGCACCTCGAGGCGAACGGCTACGAGGTCCGGATCTTCGACTCGCCGGCGCCGTACGCCGATCCGGACCTGATGGCGCGGACCGACCTGATCATGCAGTGCAACACCATGGCGACGATCGCCCGCGACGAGCTTGCGGGCCTGCGAGCGGCGATCGCCAACGGGACCGGCATGGCGGGCTGGCATGGCGGGATCGCCAATTCGTATCGCAACTCGTCCGACTACTTCCAGCTCATCGGCGCCCAGTTCGCGTGCCATCCGGGCAAGGACCCGGCGACGATCACCGGCGACGGACCCGAGAACAACTACGTGCCGTACACGGTCAACCTGCTGCCGGCCGCGGCCGACCACCCCATCACCCGGGGCCTCGCGGACTTCGACCTGGTCACCGAGCAGTACTGGGTGCTCTGGGACCGCTATCTCGACGTCCTCGCGACGACGACCCAGAAGGTCCGGCCGTGGGATGAGTGGCACCGCGAGATCACCTCGCCCGCCATCTGGACGCGGCGCTGGGGCAAGGGCCGGATCTTCGTCTGCACCCCCGGCCATAGCCTCGACGTCCTCGCCCATCCGACCGTCCACACCGTCATTGAGCGGGGGCTGCTGTGGGCCGGCCGGTGAGGATCGGGATGATCGGTTGCGGCGCGATCGCCCGGCAGTACCTCGACACCGCCCGCCGGCTCGACGCGATCGAGATCGTGGCGGCGGCGGATCGCGTCCCGGCCCGCGCCACCGCGGTCGAGGCGGCCGAGGGCATCCCCGCGATGCCGGTCGCCGACCTCCTCGCGAATGCCGAGGTGGATGTCGTCCTGAACCTCACGATCCCGGCCGCCCACGCCGCCATCGCCCTCCAGGCGATTGCCGCGGGCAAGGCGGTCTACGGCGAGAAGCCGCTGGCAGCGACGACAGCGAAGGCGCGCTCGATCCTCGAGGCTGCCGGGGCGGCCGGCGTGCAGGTCGGCTGCGCGCCCGACACGGTCCTGGGAACGGGGATCCAGACGGCGCGGAAGGCCGTCGACGACGGACGGATCGGGGCCCCGATCGCGGCGACCGCGACCATGGTCACGCCCGGCCATGAGCGCTGGCACCCCGATCCCGACTTCTACTACCAGCCCGGCGGCGGCCCGCTTCTGGACATGGGGCCGTACTACGTGACCGCCCTCGTCACGATCCTCGGCCCGGTCGTCGCCGCCATCGGCGCCGCGAGCCGCACGCGCGGGACGCGGACGATCCGCTCGGGCGCGCGCGCCGGCGAGACGGTCCCGGTCGCCGTCGACAGCCACGTGACGGGCGCCCTGATCCACGAGTCGGGCGCGATCTCGACGCTCGTCATGAGCTTCGACGCGGTCGCCTCCAGGGCGTCGCGGATCGAGATCCACGGGGAGCTGGGGTCGCTCATCGCGCCGGACCCGAACCTGTTCCGCGGCGACGTCGAGCTGCGCGAGCTCGACGGGACCGGCTGGGTCACGCTCCCGATCAGCGCCGGGTACGAGCGCAGCTCGCGCGGCTACGGGATCGCGGACCTGGCGGCGACCCCCGCCGGAGAGGAGCCGCGCGCCGGTGGCGCCCTCGCGTTCCACGTGCTGGACGTCATGGAATCGCTCCTGGAGTCGGCCCGGACCGGTCGCCGGGTCGACGTCGCGAGCCGCTGCCCGCGGCCGGCGCCGGTGCCGCTCCAGTCGCTGCCGAGCTCGGACGCGGAGATCCCGACCTACCACTAGCCGGGCTCGGCGGTCACGCTACGACGGCCCGTCTCGTCGCGGGCCGGATCCGCGCCGTCGGGCGGGGCCGCTCCCCCGCCGTAGGGCGGCGCCGCTCCCCCAACGTAGCGCGCGACCAGCTCGGATCCGAGCCGGGCCAGCTCAGCCCGGAGCGACGGCGGCTCGACGACCTCGACCAGGTCGCCCCACCCTGCGAGGGTCTACGCGATCATCAGCGGCGTCGGCGTGGAGACGCGGGCGGCCACCCAGCCGGGATCGGCCCGAGCCACGGCCGTGACACGATCAGCGGCCGATCGCCGAGACTGGTGAGCGCGGACGACTGCCGAAGCACGGTCGGGAGGGCGAATGTCTCCTCGCTCGCGCCGCGCACGATCGACGGGGTCGATTCCGGGCAACCCGAGGATCGGCCCGAGGCGATGACCGCGGCTCTGGCCGTGCTGAGCGCCTACGTCGCCATGTCTTGACGATGTCCCGATGGGGGGCTGGCGTGCCGGGCTCGTGGGAGTAGTGGGAACAGCGGGAGCCGCTCCCCTTTCCAACCGTCGTCGGGCGCGATACGGTCGATCCCGGAGTCACTTGAACGAATGACGTTCACCTGACTCCGTCCGGCATGTTCAACCTGATTGCCCGCCGGATCGACAGGATCCGAGTCCGCGCCACACTCAAATCGCACCGACCATCGGCGGAAACGTCGGGGGTCCTCTGGATCAGGAGATCGAAGGTTGGAATCCTTCCTCGCCAGCCAACATCTGAGCGTGAACAAGGCCCCGGAGTGCAGTCCGAGGGCCTTTCAATTCCCGCCGTGTTGGCATCTCGCCTCTCCTCGGTGCGCCTTTCGAGTCGCTACGATCTGTTCGCTCCGGCGTCGTGACCCCAGGCCGAGGCGGGACACCGGCCGGAGCAGACCCGCCGGCGACCGCCAGCCATCAGCGGAACGTGCAGCAATATGTCTCGACACCGGCGTCCGGCGACAGAGCCCGCGAGGTCGAACGCTTCGCTGGCTTCGTCACTTACGAAGGAGCGCGTCATGACTGACTCCACGGAGCCCGTGAGCTTCGAAACCGACGTGAGGCCGATGTTCCGCGAGCGCGACCGCGAATTGATGGAGTTTGCCTTCGACCTCTGGTCCCACGATGACGTCAGCGAGAATGCCGACGCCATCCTCGACCGCATCAAGGCGGGCACCATGCCGTGCGACGGCGCGTGGCTACCGGCACAGCTCGAACTCTTCGAGCGCTGGGTCGCAAACGGCAAGCGGCGCTGACCGCCCAAGCTTGAACGGCCCGGACGTCGTCATGGGCGAGCGTCCAGGTCTCGAGGACAGGCTCGATGTTGAGATCGCGCTTGCGGGCCGGCATGCCCGAAGGCGACGCGGGCCCGCGATCTACGACCCTATTGGCAACCGAAGCCGAAGCTGCAGTCGACCGTCACGGACGCCGGCGCTGACCGGTTGCCCGCGCCGTCCACGGCGATGACGTCGATCGTGTTCACGACGCCGAGGTCGGCGCACAGGATCGCGGCCGTGAGGCCGCCCCCGACCGGCTGGTCGAACCGGCCCTCAGTACCCGCGAGCTGATCGGACTCCGCATCGGTCGCCTCCCCACGTACCTCCAGACGTCCCTCACGTTCGCTACGTCCGCGGTGGACCAGCGTTTCAACGGCCTGCCGTTCGGGCCGGCGACTGCGTCCGTCTCAGAGCCCGCGCTACCACTCCGGCGCCAGCCGGTCAGGTCTCCAGCAAGCGTCGCTTTGCGGCCGCGAATTCCTCGTCGGTCAGCGTGCCGGCGGCATGCAGCTCGCCGAGGCCCTCGAGCCGAGCGGCCAGGGACGCGGCCGGCGCCTCGGTCGGGGCGCTCGGCGGCGGGATCGTCGACGTCGGTTGCAGGACCTGCTGGCCCGACGGGTCCATGCCGAGCTCTCGCCAGAACTGGTCAACCGAGGGCTGGTAGGCCTCGAGGGTGATGGCCCGCGTCCGGAATGCCGACGTCGCGTTGCGCATCCGGATGACCGTCCCCCGTTGTCCCGGCTGAATCTGCAGACCGGCGCGACAGATCGGACAGGCGAGGTACTCATCCGAGCCGTATGGCACCAACGGGATGAAGTACAGGCTGACGTGCTTGTCCGACCGAATGTGGTGCAGGAAGACCTGGTTGTGGCAGTTCGGGCACGTCGTGGGCGCGACCTCGCCGAAATCCTTCGCCTGCCCCGCGCCCCACCCGAAGATCACGACCATCCGGCTACCTCTGCTGCTCCCGGCAGGTTCTACCACGCCGTGCCGTGCAATGGCATACCGTTGCCTTCGAGCAGGACTGGAGGATCTCGATCATGTCGGTGCAGCCCGCGGACGACACTGAGATGCAGGACGTGGCGTCGACGTTCGATGCCCGCCTTGAGGACGTGCGTGCCGCGCCGGCCGACGAAGGCATCGTCGAGCTGATCGTGCGCCGGCCCGCAGAAGGCGATCGTGAGCTGCTCGACGAGGCGCGGATCGACGAGGACCTCGGGCTGATCGGCGATCGCTGGGCGACGCGCGACGTCGACCGGACGCCGGTGTACCTGTCGGCCCAGGTGACCGTCATCAGCACCCGCGTCCTTGCCGTCATCGAGCCCGATCAGGCCCGCTGGCCGCTCGCCGGGGACCAGCTCTACGTCGACTTCGACCTGAGCGAGACGAACCTGCCCGCCGGGAGTCGACTCGCCGTCGGCACGGCGATCCTCGAGGTCAGCGCGACGCCGCACACCGGTTGCGCCAAGTTCAGCGCCCGGTTCGGGAGCGATGCCCTGCGCTGGATCAATTCGCCGATCGGCAGGGCCCATCGCATGCGCGGCCTGAATGCACGAGTCGTGCGCGGCGGCGTCATCCACAGGGGCGATCGCATCCGCAAGGCCTGAGGAGTCGAGCCATGCCACTCGCACGCGTCCAGTTCTTCTCCGTCTCGCTCGACGGGTTCGGCACCGGCGAAGGCCTGAGCCTCGACACGCCGTTCGGCCACGCGGGCGACCGGCTGCACGAGTGGATGTTCGCCACCCGATGGTGGCACGAGACGGTTGGCGAACCTGGCGGATCACGCGGCATCGAGGACGCGTTCCTGCAGCAGTTCGCTCACGGGATCGGCGCCGAGATCATGGGTTCCAGGAAGTTCGGCCCGCCCGGATGGCACGACGACCCGGAGTGGAAGGGCTGGTGGGGTCCCAATCCGCCGTTTCACACGCCGACCTTCATCCTCACCCATCACCCGCGCCCGTCGATCGAGATGGAGGGCGGCACGACCTTCCACTTCCTCGATGCCTCGCCGGCCGAGGCGCTGGCGACCGCGAGCGAGGCGGCCGGCGGCCAGGACGTCCGCATTGGCGGGGGTCCCAGCACGATCCGCGAGTTCGTTGCTGCGCGGCTCATCGACCACATGCACATCGCCGTGGTCCCGATCCTGCTCGGCCGGGGCCAACGCCTCTGGGATGGACTCGAGGGCCTCGAGCAGGACTACGAGATCGAGGCGACCACCGCGCCAAGCGGCGTGACGCACGTGATGTTCACCCGTAAAGGTCTCTGAACCACCTCGGTCGAGAACCTCGGTCCGCCGTCAGACCTCGTCCTGGACGGCCGTTCCCGTGAGCGCGGCCCGCCGCCACGGGACGACGCCATCGAGCTCGATCTCGAGCGAGAAGCTCAGGAATGTCCGGACCAGGACGATGATCCCGAGCGTGATCGCGCTCGTCGGCGTCTGGTCGATCGTGATCGTCGTGATGATGTCCGCGACGATGAGGATCTCCAGGCCGAGCAGGATCACCCGTCCGAGATTGCGACGGAGGGGCGTGAACGCCGGCACGCCTCGCCGTACGTCACCTGCCCCGGATGCGAATGCGGCGACCGAGCCGACGACCAGGATGAGGACGCCGACGGCCTCGAACGCCTGGACGGCCAGCTGCATCGCCTCCTCGAAATCCATCGCCCGGTGCCCCTTCCAACGAACTCGACGCGCTCGGCATCCGGCGTCGCGACCGCCGGGCGCCGATGATACCGACTCGCGCGGTCGACAAGACGTACCATCCCGGTCTGCATTCGGCGCCGAGCAATGAGGAAAACGACGTGGCAAAGTCGCCCGCGCAGGCCCCTTCCTTCTCGGCCGAACAGCTTTCGGAGCTCCTCGGCCTGCTCGAGGGCGCCGACAGCGTCGAATTGAAGCTCACGGTTCCCGAGACAGATCACCGTTCGGCGGTGGCATCCCTCCAGCTCGATCCGCTGGATGCCCAGATCCGCCAGGTCGTCTTCTTCGACACCCCGGACCTCGCGCTGAACCGAGCCGGCCTGATCGTCAGGGCGCGGCGGATCCAGGGCAGGGGCGACGACTCGGTGGTGAAGCTCCGGCCGGTGGTGCCGGGCGATCTACCGCCAAAGCTCCGCACGTCGCCGAACTTCGGCGTCGAGGTCGACGTGATGCCGGGAGGGTTCGTGTGCTCGGCCTCGCTGAAGGCAAAGTGGGATGGCACAGCCGTCAAGCAGGTCCTCGCTGGTGACCGGGCTATCCGCAAGCTGTTCACCAAGG
This sequence comes from uncultured Chloroflexia bacterium, assembly GCA_963721545.1. Lineage (GTDB taxonomy): Bacteria > Chloroflexota > Limnocylindria > Limnocylindrales > CSP1-4 > SPCO01. Next base: position 490,175 of record CAVRKB010000009.1, on the reverse strand, counting down.
AGCAGCGAGCGTTCTACGTCGCGCACGCGCCGGAAGGCCTCGCGCTCGACGACCTCGTACCGCTCGGTCCGATCAACATCCTCAAGCTGGCGTACGTCCCCAGGGGGTTCGCACGCCGCCTCGTCGCGGAGCTGTGGTTCTACCCGGACGGGTCGCGCATCCTCGAGCTCTCCGACAAGACCCGTCCCGCGGCTGCATTCCAGCTCGCGGCCGAGACCAGGGCCTTCCTCGGCGAGCGAGGCGTGGACCTCTCCGGCGAGCAGCAGACGAAGACGCGGACGGCACTCGAGCATTTCTCGAAGGTGGCGCAGGCTCAGCCCTGACGGCCGACCCACTCGGCCAGGACGCCGTGTCGAAGGCCGCGGTCGCTGACCGTCAGCGACGTCTGGCCGAGCTTCTCCATGACGGCTCGCACGATGCAGGCGCCAGCGAGGATGACGTCCGCGCGCTTGGGCTGGAGGCCCACGATCGATCGGCGCTCGTCCGCGTCCCGCGTCCGATAAAGCTCGATCTGGCGGTCAAGCTCCGACCGCTCGAGCACCGCGCCCTGGACGACCGAGGGGTCGTAGACGGCCATGGCGTGCTTGACGGCCGTGATGTTCGTGATGGCGCCGCCCATCCCGACCAGTGCATCGGGCCGCGGTCGCCCATCCAGGCCCGAGAGGTCGGCGGAGATCGCCGCCAGCGCCTCGTCCAGGACCGCTTTCGTGACCGCCCCGGCCAGCCCGAATCGCTCCGTGAATCGCACCGCTCCGACCGGGACGCTGTACTGCTCCGTGAGCTGGCCGTCCTGCCCGAACGTGAACTGTGAGCTCCCCCCGCCCGTGTCGAACACGACCAGACTCCCCGCGGTCGAGCCGAGGCCGGCCTCCACCGCCTTGTACGCGAGCCGTCCTTCCTCCACCCCGCTGATCACCCGGATGGCGACGCCGGTTCGGCTTCGAATTGCCTCGAGGACGGCCTCGCGGTTCCCGGCCACGCGCAGTCCCGCGGTGCCGACCGCGGCTGTCGCCCTGACGCCGAGCGCTCTTGCCTCTTCGGCCATGCCGTCGATGGCGACGATCGCCCGTTCAATCGCTTCCGGGACGATGTCGCCGCCGGCGTCAACCCCCTGACCGAGGCGGGTCACCTCAGCGCGGTCCACGAGCGTTTCGAACCGACCGTCGGCATCGAGCTCGGCGACGTGGAACTTGATCGAGTTGGTTCCGACGTCGATCACGGCGTAGCGTTCCGGCTGGCCGTTGAGCAGCGCTGTCGAGCCCGCGCGGGTAGCTCGTGTTGACGAAGCCCTCCAGGCCGACCGAGCGGACGGCTTCGACGACGGCCGCCGCGTCCTCCAATTCGATGGCGATGGTCCGGGTGGAGCGCCCATCCGCCACGACGTCGGAGAGTTCGGCGGAGCAGCCGCCGACCGTGTAGCGGACCCGATGCTTGTGGACCGGGACTGCACGGACGGAGCCACCCGGCCCGGCGACGTCGTCGAGCAACTGCTGGAGGGTGTACGCCTCGCGAGCGAGGGTTGACGGCGGAAGGTGGAGTGCCTCGCTGACCCGAGCCACGTCGGCGGCGGGCATCGGGAAGCCGGCCTTGAGGACCGGCTCCCAGCGCTCGAGGCCCGCGTCCGAGACCTCGCGGAGCAGCTTCACGTCCATCAGGTCGAAGCGGATCTTGACGACGCTGTCGGCCGGCCCTCCCGTGCCCGTGGCGAGCAGGTACGTCTCGTCACTGTCGTTGACCCCCGTCGGGGTCATCGCCGCGAACGAGGCCTCGGCGCCCCCGAAGCGCTGGCCGAACGTCCGCCATTCCCAGCGCGGGACGATCACGCCGCGGCCGGGGTGGCGACTCCCGCCACGTCGCCCGTCCGACCTCTTCAGCAGCTTCCGGGCCTCCTGGATCACGATGAGCGAGAACGCAACGAGGATGCAGACGGCCCACTGGTCGATCGACAGGCTGACGGTGCCGAGGATCCGCTGCAGGAAGCCGAGCTCGGTCGCGAAGACGATCGTCAGGACCGACAGCCCCGTCGCGATGAGGAGCGGGCGGTTCGCCAGGATGGAGCCCCCGAACAGCGACTCATCCTCGTCCGCGGTCTCGAGCGACGAGAAGAGGCGGAACAACGCGAATGTCGTGACGCCCATCGTCCGAGCGACCACGTCTCCGAACGCGCCATCCGCCCAGGCCAGGACGCCGAGCGTGCCGGCCGCGATGACGAGGCCGTAGACCACCAGCCAGCGCATCAGCTGCGGCGGGATGATCTTCTGGTCCTTCGGTCGCGGCGGGACGGCCATGAGGCCCTCCCGTGGCTTGCCGTAGCCGAGACCGATGGCCTGGAAGACGTTGACCGTGAAGTTCAGCCACATCGTCTGGAGCGGCAGGAACGGGATGCCACCGAGGATGTTGAGCAGCGCCGCGCCGAGGAACGTCCCGATGAACCCGAACAGGCCGACCATCTGGAAGCGGATGAAGCGCAGCAGGTTGTCGTAGACGGCTCGCCCGAGACCGACGGCCTTCACGATCGTGGCGTAGTTGTCGTCGGTCAGGATCATGACCGCGGCCTGCTTGGAGACCTCCGTGCCGGTGATGCCCATCGCGATGCCGATGTCGGCCTTCTTGAGGGCCGGCGCGTCGTTCACGCCGTCACCGGTCATCCCGACGACGTGGCCCTTCTTGCGCAGGATGTCGACGAGGTGGACCTTGTCCTCCGGTGAGACGCGGGCGATGACCCCGATCCCGTCGATCTGGCGCATGGCCTCGTCGTCGCTCATCGCCCGGAACTCGGCGCCGGTCATGGCTCGGCCTTCGATGCCGAGCTGGTGGGCGATCGCCCCCGCGGTGACGGCGTGGTCGCCGGTGATCATCCGGACCTGGATCCCGGCCGCCTTGGCCGTGGCGATCGCATCCTTCGCCGCGGGCCGCGGCGGATCGACGATCCCGACGATCGCGAGAAGGGTGAGCCCATCGATGGCCGGCAGCAGGTCGGCGCCCGGGTCGAACTTGGCCGGGTCGAAGTCCTTCTGGCCGGTCGCCATGACGCGCAGGCCCATCGTGCCGAGACGCTCGTTCTCGGCAAGGTAGTTGTCGCGCAGCTTCGCGACCGGCACGTCCTTGCCGTCCGGGCCGTGGCCGCTCACCGCGCGGGCGAGGAGCTGGTCGGGAGCGCCCTTGATGTAGGCGCGGATGACGTCCTTGCCCTTCGCGTCCTTCATGGCGTGGAAGGTGGCCATCATCTTGTAGGCCGCGTCGAACGGGAGGGTGGCGACCCGCGGGTACTGCTCGCGCGTGAGCGTCGGGTCGACACCGCCCTTGGCGGCGAGCACGACCAGGGCGCCTTCGGTCGGGTCGCCGACGAGCGAACCGTCACGGACCTCGGCGTCGGCACACAGGGCCATCGGCAGGAGGTACTGCTCGAGCGCGACGTCGGGCTGGCCGCCGGTGTGGCTGATCTGCCCGATCGTCGAATAGCCGTCGCCGCTGATTGCGTAGCGCCGGCCGACGATGGCCATCTGGACGGCCGTCATCTGGTTGAGCGTCAGCGTGCCGGTCTTGTCGGAGTTGAGCGCCGATGTCGAACCCAGCGTCTCGACCGACCGGAGACGCTTCATGATCGCGCCCGCCGCGGCAAGCGACTGTGAGCCCTTCGAGAGGATCGCGGTGGTGACCGCCGGAAGCGCCGTCGGGATGGCGGCGACGGCAAATGCCACCGCACTCAGGAACAGCTCCTGAAGCTGGACCCCGCGATACAGCCCGAGGCCGATCGACACCGCCAGCGCGAAGCCGGCGATGATCAGGATCTGGTTCGTCAGCGCGTCGAGCTGCTGGGTCAGCGGGGTCTTCTCCACGGTGGTGGCCTGGAGCATCCCGCTGATGTGGCCGACCTCGGTTCCCATCCCGGTGGCGGTCACGAGGATCGTGCCCGCGCCGCGCGTCACCTGGCAGTTCATGAACGCCATGTCGATCCGGTCGCCGAGGGCCGCATCGGCTGCGACCCCGTCCACCTGCTTGGGTGTCGGGACGCTCTCTCCGGTGAGCGCGGATTCGTCGATCTCGAGCGTCGCGGCGGTCAGGATGCGCGCGTCGGCCGGGACGAGGTCGCCCGCCTCGATGTTGACGATGTCGCCCGGGACCAGCTGGTCCATCGGGATCTCGGCGAGCTCGCCGTTCCGCCGGACCTTGGCCTTGACCACCATCATGTTCGCGAGCGCCGAGGCGCTCGCTTCCGCCTTGCCCTCCTGGTTCATCGCCATCCAGGCGTTGAACACCGTCAGCAGCAGCAGGAAGACGCCCGTGTAGAACTGTCCCGGCAGGAACAGGCAGATCACGCCGGCGACGAGCAGGACGAGCTGCATCGGGTCCCCGTACTGGCGGGTGAACTGCTGGATCTTCGAGGCCTTCTTCGCCTGGGCAAAGGCGTTCGACCCGTACTGCGCGCGCCGGGAGTCGGCCTCGGCCGTCGTGAGGCCCTTGTCCGTGTCGACGCCCTGCTTGCGGAGCGCTTCGTCGGGGCTGAGGGCGTGCCACGCCGTCTCGGGTGTGCTCGCTGGTCGGGGCGCGTCGGTGCGGCCGCGGTCATGCCTTCTTTCCCTTCCGTGCCTTCTTCGCGGCCTTCTCGGCCCGTTCCGCCTCGATCGGATCCGGCGCGGCTCCCTTGGGCGCCTGGGCCATCAGGTCGACCTTGGTCGACTGGAGCGCCTCGTGCGCTTCCTTCGAGACCTTCGGGAAGCGCGGATCGATCTCGATGAGGGTGTGGGCCAGGACGCCGGCGGCGGCGACGCGGGCGAACGGCTTGTCATCGGCCGGGACGACGTACCACGGCGCCCACGGCGTGCTCGTGTTCGAGAGGACCTCGCTGAACGCCTTCTGGTAGTCGTCCCAGTACGACGCGTTCCCGCGCGTCGCCCGCGCTGAACTTCCAGTTCTCGTCGGGCTCGTCGATCCGCGCCAGGAACCGGCGGCGCTGCTCCTCCTTGCGAGACGTTGAGGAAGATCTTGACGAACCGGTAGCCCTGGTCGGTCAGGTAGCGCTCCCAGTCGTTGATCTCGCGGAAGCGCCGCCGCCAGATGCCGCGGTCCTTGAGCTTCGGCGGGAGCTTCTGGCCGGCGAGGATCTGCGGGATGGACGCGGACGACGAGGACCTCCTCGTAGTACGAGCGATTGAAGATCCCGATGTTGCCGCGCTCCGGAAGCTTCTTCTGGTAGCGCCACAGGTAGTCGTGGTCGAGGTCCTCGCTCGATGGGATCTTGAAGCTGCTGACCTGGACGCCCTGCGGGATTGACCCCGCTCATGACGTGCCGGATCGTCCCGTCCTTGCCCGCCGCGTCCATCGCCTGGAGGACCATCGACCACGCCGTAGCGTGTCCTGGGCGGCCAGCCGCATCTGGTATTCGGCCAGCAGCGCCGTGCCCTGGTGCAGGATCGCCTTCGCCTCGGCGTTGGACTGCTTCCTGGTGCCGGCTGGGTCGAAGTCGTGCGGGAGGCGGACCCTGCGACCGGGCTCCACCCGGAATGGCTTGATGAAGTCGGCGATCACCTTCGGACGCAATTGAGCCATCGAGGACCCTTTCGATCATGGTCGGCTGACGCGGGTTCGCCGGCTCCAGCCAATGTGCTCGCGGAGATGCGGTGACCATCGTGCGGCGCGGAATGTGCCGCATCGTGCGAAGGGAAGGAAGGCGGCGTCGTTGCCCCTCGCTGCTCGACCAGCCGCCATGCGTAACTCTATTGCACGAGCCCTGGGTTTCGCGGTCGGACGCGACCAGGGAGATCGCCACGAACGCGCTACTCGAGCGGCTGGTACACCCCGAGGATGTTCCCCGATGGGTCGGCGAAGGTGAACCGTCTTCCGCCGGGATACTCGTGCATCTCCACCTGGATGCGGCCTCCCGCATCCAGCACGCTCGCCAGTGTGGCATCGGCGTTCTCCGTGCGCGCCAGCGCCAGCACGCCCTCGCCTCGGGACGCGGGCATGATGCCGCGACAGCCCGCCGAACTCCTGGCCGGGATACCGGGGATCCTGGATCCCGCGTAGTCAGGGCCGTAGTCGTTGAACGTCCAGCCCAGCGCCTTCGGCGTAGAAGGCCTTCGCCTGCCCCGAGGTCGTCGACGGCCAGTTCGATGTAGTCGAACACGCCTTGGCATCGCCCAAGGGTACGCGAGCGGCGGTCAGCTGCGCCCGTAGAGCGGGATCCGCGCGCCGTTCACCGCGGCCGCCGCAGGCGACGCAAGGAACGCGATCGTCTCGGCGATCTCCTCCGGTGTCGCCCAGGACGCGTTCCTTGTCGTGGGCGTCGTCTCACGCTCGTGCTTCGCATCGATCGTGCGGACGATCACGAGATTCGCCGTGACGCCGGATCCTGACACCTCTCTCGCGAGTGACCGGACGAGCGCCTCCTCCGCCGCCTTCGCGATCGCGTAGCTCCCCCCTTCGCGCCCGGGTCGGCGGCCAGTGGCGAGGAGACGGCGATGACCCGCCCGAACCCGCGTTCGACCATCCCCGGGACGACCGACTGCAGGACGTGGAAGGTCGTCCACAGGTGTTGATCGACCATGCGGCGGACCTCGTCCGGATCCAGGTCGACGACCGCGGTACCGCCGGCCCAGCCGCCAACGAGATGCAGTAGCACGTCGATCCTGCCCCAGTGACCGGTGACCGCATCTGCGACCGCCCCGGCGGCATCGGGATAGGTCAGGTCGCCGGGCACGGCGAGCCACCTGTCCGAACCCACGTCGAGCTCCTTGCCGAGCTCGTCGAGCCGGCGCGGTCCCGTCCGACGAGCGCGAGGCGAGCGCCATCGCTTGCGAAGCGCTTGGCGACGACTCGGCCAAGCGCGCCGGTGGCGCCCGTGATGAGGACGACTGGGTCGTTCGGCTCAGGCGACATCGGACTCGGCGCGGCGGACGGTTTCGGTCTCGACCGATGTCTCTACCGGGAGGCCGGTTCGCTTGCGGCGCCGATTTCCAGGGCACTCATGCTCACGCCGGGGCGCTTGACCAGCTCGTCGAACGCCCGGATGACCATCGCCCCATTGAACCACGGATGCCGACGAATGCCGCACCGGCGGCGCGTGAGGCGAATTGCCAGCAGCGCATCCGGGACCCGCCGGCGCGACGTCGCTCCCCTTGACGCACGTGGTTCGAGTCCGCGTGGGAGGCTCGATCCGCGCTGCAGTAGTACTTCGCGCCGAGGCGCCGGGTACGAACGCTCGGCCCGCAGGGGCCGTCCGGCAGTGGCGTCTGGCGGGGCGACGACGACGCTCCTCCATCAGTCGGTCGTCCAGGAGGCGCCCGCCTTCAACGCCCGATCGAGGCGGTGAGGTCGAGCCTTACTCGGCGATCGCAGCAAGGAATGTGGCGATGCGCTATGCGATCGTCCGTCGGCTCGGACGCATCGGCCGGGATCGGCCTCGCGGCCACCGTCGCGCTCCCCGCAAGCGGCCTCGCGGCCGACCCAACGCGGATCGACGTCTATCGCCCGGCGGGCTGACGAACGCCAGATCGACAGCCGGACCTGTACCGCCGCCGCCACGGCGATGATGCTCAACTTCGTCGCACGCCGCGACCTCCGCCTCAGCCAGATCGAGCTGCTGCGGTACGCCCAGCGCCGCGATGCGCTGGACGACAGGGTGCAACGGGGCGCGGACCCACTCGGCTGGTCGAAGGTGCTCACCCGCTACGCCGACCGAACGGGATCCGCCTTCACCTACGGCTGGGAGGCGTATTCGACGCGGCTGCAGGCACTCAAGCACGCTGCCAGGCAGATCGCGGCGACGGGCCTGCCGGTTGGCCTCGTGATCTGGAACGGCAAGCACGCCGTCGTCATGACGGGGTTCACGTCGACGGGCGACCCCCGCTCCGGAAGCTTCCGATTGACCTCCATCTGGCTAAGCGACCCGTACGGAGCTCGACACGCCCGGTACTCGGCCTCCCGGAACCCCCTGGACCGGTACCGGGAACTCGATGCGACGGCGGCATACGACAAGGCCTGGTACGGCAAGTACGTGATCATCGCGCCCCGGACCACCACGAAGCCCGCGCCGACGCCCACGCCGACGCCGGCCCCCACACCCACGCCGACGCCTGGCCCCACGCCGACGCCTGGGCCCACGCCGACGCCTGGGCCGCCGGAGTCGACGCCGTAGCTTGGGGACTCGCTGCACGGGTGCGTCACCCGGCGGTCCGACGGCCGATCGCCGCTACCTGCTAGGGTGTCGCGATGGCGCCTGACGACGCCCCCAAGCCAACCCTGCGCTCGCCGACGGCCGCCACCTCCGACGGGGAGCTGTCGCGGATGGCCGTGAAGCGGTCCGCCAACCCCCGGACCCGCGGCTCGACAAGGAGCTGGCACGAATGGGCCTGATCGATGCTGTCGACCGCCGGGCCGGCACGCGGCAAGCCCGTCGTGAACAGCCCCGAGCTCGAGCGCCTTCGAGCGGACATTCGACGCATCGAGCGGGCGCTGGTGGCGCTCGCCGCCTTTACGGCCCTCCTGGCGGTCGCGGTCCTGATCCTGCTCGCGCGCTGACGTTCACCTCCAGCGTGCCTCCGCGCAGGGCACCCACGCGACATGGCCGACAGGACGGCGAGCGCCAGGGCGCCCGGGTTCGGCAAGCTCCGCTGACCGGCGTCAGGCGTTCGTGATCGACTTCCATTGCGCGTAGCCGCTCGGCGATGAGCTCCGCGCGCTTCCCGTCGTCGCCTCCGTCCAGGATGCTCATGTCCTCCGGCTGGCCCGCCAGTAGACCCCGGACGTCCGCGCGTTCACCTTCGGGCCCCGGTCCGAGCGCGTCGTGAAGTAACCGGCTGCGCGATCGACCGACTCGATCAGGATCTCGCCCGTCCCGTCCAGCTGCGGCGCGTTCGGGTCCCGGGGCCGTTCGCCATTCCAGTAGTAGAAGATGCCCGAAGGTCCTTCCTCTCCTTGGCCGCCTCGCTCCAATATCGCGCCGAAAGCCTGCCATCCTCCTGCCAGGAGCGGCCGCTCACCTCGAGCGCCCCGTCGCGGCCTCGCGAGATCCGCAGCAGGCTCACGGCCGAGCGGCTCCCGCTGCGCTGCGCTCCGTCAGGGAGTACTGCCACCAGTCGCCCTCGATGCCGGGCGACGCGACCCTCGTCCTCGATCGCCTTGCGGAGCTTCTGGTTGACGACCCGCATCTCGGCCGCGTCGCCTCGCCGTAGCGCACGCACCGTCAGGCCGAGGAGATCGGTCGGGAGCTTCGAGCCGCTCGCATGGAGGATGAACGTCCGCCGCATGCCGAGCGCGGCGCCGAAGAGGCCGGCTTCGAACACCACGTTGTCTCGCGGAGACGCCTGCCCGGCCTCGGCGGGCGGGGTTCCGGGCAGTACCATCGTCGTCCAGTCGTCCCGAGCGAATACGAAGACGGCAAAGTCGACCTCGCGGGCGAGCTCGAGGAGGCGCTCCAGCGTGGTCGTGCCGGGATTGAAGGACGTCGTCCAGGGTTCGACATGCGCGACGTCCTCGAGACCGCGCGTCAGCGCCTGCAGCAGCTTCGCCTGCTTTCCCGAGGAGCCGAGGAAGATGCGCGGCTTGTCCATCCGACCCTCCCGAACCGGTGCCGTGAAGCCCGTCGTGCAGGAACCATGATGAGACCGACGGGCCCGAGCGGTCGACTTCCCGCACGGTCCCCGGGGTCGGCCCAAGGCGATGGTCATGCCGGAGACGAACGGCCGGGACAACTTGCACGATCGGACCCGCATCGGGGAAGATCGTGCTCACGCGACCGGGAGGTGACAACGATGCCGTACACCAGGGATCCGCGGGTCGACGCTTACATCGATCGGCTGCCCGGGTGGCAGCGGGAGATCTGCCAGCGGGTGCGCGATCTCGTCCACGAGGCTGATCCCGCGGTGGAGGAGACCATCAAGCGGACGGTCCAGCCGTACTTCGTGCTCGAGGGAAACCTCGTCGCGCTGCTCGCGGCGAAGGACCACGTGACGATCTTCCTGTACGACGGCGGGATCGTCGCGGACCCGGAGGGCATCGTCACCGGCGGCCACGGCAACGAGACGGGCCGGATGATCGCCGTGCACGAGGGCGAGCAGATCAACACGAAGGCGCTGACCGCGTACGTCCGGCAGATCATCAAGGACAACCGCGCCGGCGGCTGGCGCAAGCTCAAGCGCGAGGGACGGCGCCCCATCTGATGCCCGGGCTCAATCGCGTCATGGCGGCTCGCCTCGTGCGCGCCTCCCCGGATTTCGCCTCGCGTCGCGCGGCCCCGCGGGGGGCGCCCGGCCGCCGGGTCTACTGCTGGTAGCGCTCGACCACCTCGGCCGGACGGACGTCGGCCTCGTCGGGGTCGAGACCGGCCGCGCGACGGGCGTCGCGCTGGTGGAGCAGGTCGTAGCTCCGGTCGAGCTCGACCTTGATCGACTCGAGCCGGGCGACCTCGTCCGCACCGAGGCCGTCGCCCTGACCGGCCCGCTCCCAGAGGGCCTCCTCCTCGGCGGACAGGTCGTTGATGTGGTCGAAGATCGTGCGGTCCTTCATCGTGGTTGCCTCTGCTGCGGGGTTCGCCGAGCCGGCCGTGGGCTGCCGGGCTGACCATCAGTATGCCGTCGTGCCACCGCATGAGCCGCGGACGACGGCCGCGGCGAGCACTGGCATACTGGCGCGGACGGGCACAGGCTCGACCCCCGCTCCTTCGCGGTCCAGTCGAGCCATCCCGAGCCTGGCCCCCACCAGGCCGCCCGTCGCCGCACTGACGGCACCGCGGAGGATCGACCATGATTCGACGACCAAGGCTCCTCGCACTCCCGATCGCCCTGCTGACGCTCGGCCTGCTGGCCACCGCGCCGGCCATGGCCATCACCGGCGGCGGGCCGGACACGATCCACACCAGTGTCGGCCTCGTCCGGTTCACGACCGTGGACGGGCGATTCCGGTGCTCGGGCACGCTCATCTCGCCGACCGTCGTGCTGACCGCGGGCCACTGCACCGAGGGTCCGGCGACGAACGTCTACGTGTCGTTCGACGATGCGCTCGCCCTCGACCCGCTCGCCCCGGGGATCACGCCGGAGGAGAAGGCCCTGCGCGAGACGCACTACATCACCGGCACCGCCCACCCGGACCCGGCCTGGGACGGCAAGCTCAGCTTTGCCAAGCAGCACGACCAGGGCGTCGTCGTGCTCGACGCGCCCGCCTCGACGAAGTGGCCGGGCATCGTTCCTGCGCAGCTGCCGCCGGTCGGCTTCATGGACGCCAACCAGGGCAAGCTCAAGAACGGGACGTTCACGCTGGTGGGCTACGGCGTCGACATCGGTGACAAGAAGGCCCAGGTCGTCATCCGCGTGCGCAGCTCCACGACCTCGTACCTCAAGAACGTCGGCAGCGAGGTCATCACGTTCCAGATCAACGGCAACGACTCGAAGGCGGGCGGCGGCTCGTGCTTCGGCGATTCGGGCGGCGGCGTGTTCTTCGAGGGCTACGTCCTCGGTGATGCGTCCTACGTCAACTCGCTGACCTGCAACGCGACCTGGGCAGCTACCAGCGCGACGACACGACCCACTCGCGCGCCTTCCTCAACAGCTGGATCGCGCCGTAGCGCCGAGGCACGCAACGGTCGCGACGAAGGAGAACGGCATGAACTTCAACAACATCCTGATCGGGTCGGAGGACCCGGCCCGCCTGGCGGACTACTACACGAAGCTGTTCGGCGAGCCCGCCTGGAACGAGGGCGGCTACGTCGGCTGGATGATCGGGTCGGGCGCCATCAGCGTCGGGCCGCACGACGAGGTCAAGGGGCGCAACGACGCAACCCGGCCGCATCATCTGGAACATCGAGAGCGGCGACGTCAAGGGCGATTTCGATCGCCTCAAGGCGGCCGGCGCGATCGTCATCCGCGAGCCGTACGGCTTCGAAGAGGTCCCCGACGCGTGGATCGCCACGTTCGCCGACCCCGACGACAACTACTTCCAGCTCACGAGCCCGATGGAGTAGCCGGTCCAGGGCGAAAATGGGCCCAAATGGCCCTTGCTGTGCCGGGTGCCGCCGGGCAACCGTACGCCTCAACGCCTTCGACCCGTGGAGGCGGCCGGCTGGTTCGAGGTTGTGCGAGATGGCCCGCGGAAGGACGCTCGGGATCCGGCGCCGGTGAGCGAACGGCAGCCTGTCGACGCCTGGAGCGACGACGACCTGATCGGCGCGATCCTCCGCCGCGCGGCCGACGACACCGCGGACGCTCGGGTCGTCTCGAGGCGTCCGCGACGGCCGCGGCCGCGTCGCCGACCTCACACTGCGATATGCCAACGACGCGTACTGGACGCTGACCGGGTTCGACCGCCACGCGGCCGTGGGCCGGCGCCTGGGCGAGCTGATCGGTCCGTTCGACCTGCACGACGGCGTCCCGGCCGGTGGTCCAGGCGATCGAGACGGGCATGTCCGCCATCGACCGATCGGTCGTGGCCCGCCCCAGCGTCGGACCGATGGCAGGCGCGGAGCGCGTCTTCGACGTGGAGTTCTCGGCCGACGGCGACGTCGTGGCCGCGAGCTTCCGCGACATCACCGGGCGGCGGACCGTCGAGGCGGACCAAACTGCGGGATCTGGGTCTACAGCGAGCCCGGTCGCGGGACGACGTTCAAGATCTACCTGCCCAGGAGCGGGCGGACCCCATCGACGACCGAGGAGCCTGCCGGCGCCTCCACGGCTCCACGCGGCCGTGAAACCATCCTGCTCGTCGAGGACGAGCCGATGGTCCGCGACCTGGTGGAGCAGGTGCTCCGCAAGCAGGGCTACGACGTCCTCGTGGCCGCGCTCCCGACGCAGGCCATCGGCATCGCCCGGGAGCACCACATCGATCTCGTGGTCACCGACGTGGTCATGCCGGAGATGATGGGCGACGCGCTGGCGGCGCGGCTTCGCGAGCTGAATCCCACCCTCCGCGTGCTATTCATGTCGGCTACACGGCACGGTCGATCGACTGCGACATCGGCGGCCTGGATGCGTTCGTCCACAAGCCGATCGGCGCGGCCGATCTCGGTCGTACCGTTCGGGAGCTCCTCGACCGAACCGTCGCCTGATCGCGGCACCGCGAGCGGCCGGCATCCCGCTCGGCCCGCTCGGCGCGCCGGCCCGATCGAGCGTCACGGGCCCGGCCCGCGCTATCGTACGAGCGTGGGACGACTCGACGTGCCGGACGAGGCGGCGATGACGACGCATCCCGACACGGAATTCGCTCCTCCTGCCCGAGGGAACCAGGCTCGTCCACATCGGCCCGCCCAAGACGGGAACCACGTCGCTGCAGCGGGCGTTCCACGGGGGCCGCGACGCCGTGCGGCGGCAGGGCGTCCACTACGTCGGTCCGACCCATCAGCCGGTCGGCCCGGTCCTGGCCGTGACCGGCCGGACCAGCCCGATCAGCGGCAAGCCGCCGTCGCGCTGGACGTGGCGCCTGCTGGTCAACGAGGTCCGCCGGGCGAAAGAGCCGCGGGTCGTCCTGAGCAGCGAGTTCCTCGCGGATGCGCGGCCCGACGCGATCCGGACGATCGTCGGCGACCTCGGCGCGGAGCAGGTCCACGTCGTCGTCACCCTCCGGCCGCTGGCCCGCATCGTCCCCTCGCAATGGCAGCAGTTCGTCCAGAGCGGGCTGCGCCAGGGCTACGACGACTGGCTCGAGGTCATGTTCAAGGGGCCGCCGCCGGATCCGACGCCGACGTTCTGGTTCCGCCACCACCATGACGAGCTCGTCGCCCGCTGGGCCGACGTCGTCGGCGCGGACAACGTGACCGTCGTCGCCCTCGATGACGCCGACCACGCGATGGTCCTTCGCGTGTTCGAGCGGCTGGTCGGCTTGCGCGAGGGCACGCTCGTCGCCGATCGCGACGTGTCCAACCGGTCGATGACGATGCCCGAGATCGAGGTCGTCCGCGCATTCAACGAGCTGGCCGTCGCGGAGGGCCTCAGCGGGCCGCTCCAGACCAAGGTCATGCGCCTCGGCGCGGCGGCCTACATGAAGACCCGCGAGCCCGAGCCCGACGAGCCCCGGATCGAGACCCCGCAGTGGGCGCTCGACCGCGCCGGCGAGATCGCGATCGAGATGGTCGAGCGGATCCGGGCCTCGGGGGTGCGGATCGTCGGCGACCTCGATGGGCTGACGGAGGTGCCGCGCAGCAGCCTTGCCGGGACCGAGCGGCCGCCGCTGGTCATCCCGCCTGCCGTCGCCGCATCGGCCGCGGTCGGTGTCGTGCTCGCAAGCGGTCTCGCGCGCGGCGGAGCGGCCAGGATCCCGGTCACGCCCGATGCCCCCGACGCGCTCGACCGCGATCCGCACGCCTACGTCCCGCGCCCGTCGGTCGAGCCGCTGGCGCTCGTCCGGCTGTCCACCGTGCAGCTCGCCGGCGTGCTGCTGCGACGCGGCCTGGCCGCGATCGGCAAGAGGCTCAATGTCGTGGGCCGACGCCGCCGGTGATCGCATCGGCCACTGACGCCGCGCTCCTCGTCCCCGAGGGCACGCGCCTCGTCCACATCGGTCCGTTCAAGACCGGCACGACCTCGTTGCAGGCCGCCTTCCACACGGGCCGCGCGGCGATGCACGAGCAGGGCGTCCACTACACGGGCCCGAACGCCCAGCCGGTCGGCCCGGTCATGGCCGCGACCGGGCGCGCCCACGTCATGTTCGGCGAGCCACCGCCGATCAAGGCCTGGCGCCGGCTGGTTCGCGAGGTCGAGGAGGCGCCCGAGCCGCGCGTCGTGGTCAGCAGCGAGTTCTTCTCCGACGCGCCGCCGGAGGCCATCCGGCGGATCGTCGACGACCTCGATCCGAGCCGGGTTCATGTCGTCGTCACGCTCCGGCCGCTGGCCCGGATCATCCCGTCGCAATGGCAGCAGTTCGTCCAGGGCGGGCTGGTCACCGGCTTCGACGACTGGCTGCGCACGACCCTCGACGTCCCGGCCGACGGCATCGCAGCCGCTGTTCTGGCAGCGCCACCGGCACGACCAGCTGATCGCCCGCTGGGCCGAGGTGGTCGGCACGGAGAACCTGACCGTCGTGGTCGTCGACGATCGGGACCACGCGATGGTCCTTCGCGTATTCGAGCGGCTGATCGGGTTGCGCGAGGGCACGCTCGTCACGCCGCCGGACCGCAGCAACCGGTCGTTGAGCCGCCCGGAGGTCGAGGCCGTGCGGGCGTTCAACAACCTCGCCCGCGACGAGGGCATCGGGCGGCCGCTCATGGCCAAGGTCATGCGCTACGGGTCGACGCAGTACATGAAGCTGCGCGATCCGGCGCCCGAGGAGGCCAAGGTCGAGCTGCCGGCGTGGGCCGCGGACCGGGCAACCGAGGTCGCCCGGGAGATGGTCGGCACGATCGCCGGGCTCGGGGTGCGCATCGTCGGCGACCTCGACAGCCTGGTCCAGCCGCCCGGGCCATCGGCGGGCGGGCGGAGCGGCAGCACCTCGGTCACGCCCGAGGTGGCGGCCTCGATGATCGTCGGCGTCGTGCTGGCCAGCGGGCTCGCCCGGGGAGAGGGCGCGCCGACGGATCAGCGCGCGCTCCGCGTCGTGTCGACCGCCAAGATCTGGGCGATCTTCCTGCGCCGGGTGCGCGTTGCCGCGCGGTCCCGCCGGGAGTCGCTGATCCGCCGCCTGCGTCCGCGGCCGCGCGTGCGCCGGGGCTGAGCGTCAGTCCGTCGCCCGCTCCCGCGCCTCGAGCTTCGCAGCCAGCGCCGCGCGGACCCGGTCCACCGCCTCCCCGACCTCGACCGTCGTGGTGTCGATCACCACGTCCGCGTCGTCGGGAGCCTCGTAGGGTGACGAGACCCCCGTGAAGTCGGCGATCTCACCGGCCCGCGCCCGCGCGTAGAGCCCCTTCCGATCGCGCGCCTCGCAGACCGCCAGCGGCGTGCTGACATGGACGAGGACGAAGGCGCCATGCCGCTCGGCCAGCTCGCGGGCGTGCTGCCGTCCGGCCGCGAACGGCGCGATCGGCGCGGCGATGGCGATCCCGCCGTGGGCGGCGACGAGCGCCGCGACGTAGGCGATCCGCTCGATGTTGGCCGCGCGCGAGGCGGCGTCGTAGCCGAGCCCGGCCGACAGGACCTGGCGGACCTCGTCGCCGTCGAGGAGCGTCACCCGCCGGCCGTCGATGTCGGCGATCTCGTCGGCCAGCGCCCGGGCGATGGTCGACTTGCCCGATCCGGACAGGCCGGTGAAGAAGACGACCGCGCCGGTCGCGGTCGTCGCCCTCGGCCGCCCGGAGGACCGCTTCGGCCGAGGCCGGCGGGTAGCTCGCCCGGACCTCCCGCTCGATCGCCCTTGGGACGTCGGCCAGCCTGGCCGCGACCGCCGGACTGCGAAGGTCGCTGAGGAGCACGGTCTCGGTCGCGCCGTACGCGGCGAGCACGTCCGGCAGGGCCGGTCCGCCGGCGCCGCCCCGGCCGTCGTCCGGCCACGGGACGACGAGCGGCACGATCCGCGGCGCCGGCTCCGTGCCGAGCGTCGCGGCCAGCTCCACGGCCGCCCGGGTCAGCCCGGCCCACGAGACGCGGCCGGGTCCGGGGTGACGGCGGGCAACCGGCACGACCAGCAGCACCGCGACCGCCGGGACACCCGCGATCGCGGCCCGAACGGGAGCTTCGTCGTCGTTCGCCGGCGGGACGTCGACGACGACCGCGAGGACGCGTCCATCGTGCCCGGCGAGCTCGGCGCGGACCGTCGAGGCCGGCCGGCGCAGGTCGGGGTCCCAGTGCGGCCCGCCGCCACGCGCCGACGGCCGCAGCGCCGACAAGCGTCGTGCCGCCGGGACCCGCCGCCACATGTGCCGAGCGGCGTGTTCTCCGCGTCGGTCAGGACCAGCGTCAGCCCCGCCGGCGACGCCGAGCCCGGCAGCACCGCCTCCACCGCCAGCGCCCCACCGAGCGCCAGCTCGAGGCGGTCCAGGCCATCCTCGTCGAGCGCCAGTCGCGGGACGCCCGCCAACGCGTCGAGGCCGGCCGGCTCGGGGCGTCACGCGACGGGGGCGTCGATCCGGGGCTTGTCCGCCCCGCCGCCCATCCCGGTCAGACCGACGATGATGCCGACGAGCAGGCCGCCGACGATCAGCGGCAGCTCGAGCGTCATCGAGCCATGGACCCGGCCGGACGCTCGCGCGATGTGTCAGACATGCGTCGATGATACCTTCGGTATCCCCGACCGCTGGAGGTATCGAACCATGACCCGGGCCGAATGAAGACCCACGTCCTGACGCACCTGCGCGCCCTCGAGGCCGAGAGCATCCACATCTTCCGCGAGGTCGCCGCGGAGATGCAGCGGCCGTGCCTGCTGTTCTCCGGCGGCAAGGACTCGATCGTGATGCTGCACGTCGCGCGCAAGGCGTTCGCCCCGGCGCGGATCCCGTTCCCGATCATGCACGTCGACACCGGGCCTCAACTTCCCGGAGATCCTCGCCTACCGCGACCGCTGGGTCGAGCAGCTCGGGCTGCAGCTCGTCGTCGCGTCCGTGCCCGGACGCGATCGAGCGCGGCCTGGTCCACGAGGAGCCCAACGGCTCGCGCAACCGGATCCAGACGCCGGTGCTGCTCGAGGCGGCCGAGAGCGAACAAGTTCGACGCCCTGTTCGGCGGCGCGCCGGCGCGACGAGGAGAAGGCCCGCGCCAAGGAGCGCGTGTTCTCGTTCCGCGACGAGTTCGGCCAGTGGGACCCCAAGAACCAGCGGCCGGAGATCTGGAACCTGTACAACGGCCGCGTCCACCCGGGCCAGAGCATCCGCGTCTTCCCGCTGTCGAACTGGACCGAGCTCGACATCTGGACCTACATCGCAGACGGAGGACATCGAGATCCCGGCGCTGTACCTCGCCGAGGAGCGCGAGGTCGTCGAGCGCGACGGGATGCTCTACGCGGTCAACGAGTTCACGCCGCTGCGCGACGGCGAGACGGCGCAGCGCGCGTGGTGTGCCGCTACCGCACGGTCGGCGACGCGAACCTCACCGCGGCCGTCGAGTCGGACGCCGACACGCGTCGAGCGATCGTCGAGCCGAGATCGCGGCGGTCCGGATCACCGAGCGCGGCGCGACCCGCGGCGACGACAAGGCCAGCGAGACCTCATGGAAGACCGCAAGAGGAAGGCTACTTCTGATGCCGGCGCGACCATCGCTCCGCGGTTCGCGACGGCGGGCTCCGTCGACGACGGCAAGTGCACCCTCATCGGCCGGCTGCTGTTCGACTCGAAGTCGCTGTTCAGCGACCAGCTGGCGGCCGTCGAGCGCGTGTCGCCGGACCGCGGCCACGACTACACCGACCTGGCGCTGCTGACCGACGGCCTGCGCGCCGAGCGCGAGCAGGGCATCACGATCGACGTCGCCTACCGCTACTTCGCGACGCCGCGCCGCAAGTTCATCATCGCCGACACCCCGGGCCACATCCAGTACACGCGGAACATGGTCACCGGCGCCTCGACGGCCGACGTCGCGCTCCTCCTGCTCGACGCCCGCAAGGGCATCACCGAGCAGAGCCGGCGGCACGCGTTCCTCGCCACGCTGCTGGGCGTGCCGCACCTCGTCGTGTGCGTCAACAAGATGGACCTCGTCGACTGGTCGGAGGACGTGTTCGAGGATCCGCGACGAGTTCGGCGAGTTCGCCACGCGCCTCCGCGTCCGCGACCTGTCGTTCATCCCGGTCTCCGCGCTCCACGGCGACAACGTCGTCGACCGCGTCCGAAGAACATGCCCTGGTACGACGGGCTGCCGCTGCTGCCGCCACCTCGAGCGGCTGCACGTGGCGTCGCGACCGCAACCTCGTCGACGTGCGCTTCCCGGTCCAGTACGTCGATCCGGCCGCAGTCGCACACAGGTCATCGACTACCGCGGCTACGCGGGCACGGTCGCGTCGGGCGTGCTCAAGCCGGGCGACCGGTGCTCGTCGCTGCCGAGCGGGCCTCGAGTCGACGATCGCGTCGATCGAGACGGCCGACGGCCCGGTCGACGAGGCGTTCCCGCCGATGGCCGTGACGATCACGCTCAGCCGACGACCTCGACATCAGCCGCGGCGACATGCTCTGCCGGCCGCACAACGTGCCGACGGTCGCGCAGGACATCGACGCCCAGGTCTGCTGGATGGACGAGACGCGCGCCGCTGACCGGGCGGCAAGTACGCGATCAAGCACACGACCCGCTGGGCGCGCGCGATCGTCCGCGAGCTCGCTACCGGATCGACGTCAACACGCTCCACCGCGACGAGGACGCCGACCGACGCTGTCGCTCAACGAGATCGGCCGGGTCCAGCTGCGGGTGACCCAGCCGCTGTTCGTCGACCCGTACCAGCAGAACCGCCAGACGGGCTCGTTCATCCTCGTCGACGAGGGCGACGAACAAGACGGTCGGCCGCGGGGATGATCGGCCGGACCTGATCCCGGCCGGGGTTGACAGCCTCGCCGGGTCAGGCGTCAGATGGACGAAGACGGGTCGGCTCGGCGCCGACGAACGCCGAGGGCGGCCCTCGAAAGGAGGCTGCCATGCCCCGGCAGATCGCACTCCCCCCGCCTCCCCAGGCACGATCCCTCAGCCGAAGGCGGTTCCTCAAATGGTCTGGTGCGGCAGGCGCCGCCGCGCTCGGTGGCGCCTCCTGGTCGATCGGACCGACCGTCCGGCGCGCCCGGGCGGCCGGTCCAGCCGACACGCCGCTGCGCCACGTCGTCATCTCGATGCAGGAGAACCGCTCGTTCGACCACTACTTCGGGTTCGCGCCGTGGATCGGCCCGTGGGGTCCGCCGCCGGCTACACGCCAGCCCGACGGGCGGGCGGCGACCGGTCGCGCCGTACCGCTTCGCAGAGCCTCGAGACGCCCGACGTGCCGCATTCGTGGGGCGCCATCCACGAGCCAGTGGAACGGCGGCGCCATGGACGGCTTCTACACCAACGCCGGGATCTGGGCCCTCGGCTACTACACCGCCGCCGAGCTGCCGTTCTACTACGGGCTCTTCACGAGACCTCGACGCTGGCGGTCAACTTCTTCTGCTCGCAGCTCGGGCCGACCTGGCCGAACCGCTTCTACCACATGGCCGGGACGTCGGGCGGCATCACCACCAACGGCGTGTGGGGCTACGGGATCTTCGACTACCCGATGATCCTCGACCTGCTCGACGCCGCCGGCGTGACCTGGAAGATCTACAGCCTCGGCATGGACAGCGTTCCCTACGGCAACACCGACAACGTCTCGGTCTTCTGGAAGAACTTCGTCCACGACCAGCGGACGCTCGGGAGCAAGGGCGGCTATCCTCAACGACATCCGCAAGGATCGCCTGCCGCAGGTGTCGTTCGTGATCCCGAGCTACGCCCGCGGCTGGGACGAGCACCCGCCGGCGGACGTGTCGATCGGGATGGGTCTCCAGGAGGAGCTGATCACGCGCGCTTCGCGATTCGCCGGCCTGGGAGAGCTCCGCCTACATCGTCACGTACGACGAGCACGGCGGGTACTTCGACCACGTTCCCCCGCCGCAGCTCGATGCGTTCGGGCTCGGCGTCCGGATCCCGACCTGGATCGTCTCGCCGTGGGCGAAGGCGGGCTATCTCGACCCGACGCTGTACGAGATCACGTCGATCCTCAAGTTCCTCGAGCGGCTCCACGGGCTGCCGACGCTGGCCTCGGTCAACCACCGCTTCGACGAGGCGACCCCGACGGGCGGTAACTACGAGGCGGCCGGTCCGGACCGTCGGCCCGCCGGCACCGCCGCGCGACGATCGGGCGAGATCGGCGACCTGTTCAACGCGTTCACGTTCTGACGCGGTCGACTTCGGCCCGAGAATCCAGAACGGCCGGGCGACCCCAACGCCCGGCCGAACTGGGAGTCCATTGTCGGCCGGGTGAACCCCAGTGCCCGGCCGACCGGAGTGGTCAGGCGGCGACGGCCTCCCCTTGGCCGGCGCCGATCATGACCGTGGCGAGTACGGTGTAGGCCTCGGCCCAGGCGTCGTGGACGTCGGGCGTGAACCCGTCGCCGAGGCCCTGCCCGAGCGTCCACAGCAGCGCGGCTCCGACCGTGTCGTAGTGCGCTTCGCGGACGCCGTACCCGGCATGCCGCCGCCCGAGGGCCTCGATCGCCGGGACGAGCTGGTCGAGCCGGTCGAGGCTCTTGCACGACGACCGTGCATGTCTGCATCAGGATCTTCCTCTGCTGGGCCATGTCGGTCCGCCGGAACAGCCGGCGGAGCGTCGGGTCGAGCTCGAACAGCCGGTCGTAGAACAGCGTCGCCGCGACGTCCTGGATCGGCTCGACCGAGGTCCAGCTCGCGCGGATCAGCTCGATCTGCTTCGGTGTCATCCGGTCCGGTCCCTCTCCTGTCCCCCCGAGCCGATCGGTCATCGACTCGTCGTTGATGGAGGAGACTGGACCGACGACCGGCCGCGGGCGACGGACGTTCGTCGAGTCGCGGCATGGACGAATGTCAATGCCTGCATGGAACGAGCCGACCCGAGGCCGCCGAAGGCTTCAAAAGGCAGGATCCCGTCGCACGCCTCGTCGCCGATTGATCCGGTCCCCAGTACCGAACCCCCTCGCCGACGGTCGTTCGCGTGCGCCGGGATCCTGCGGCCGTGCCCCCGCTCACGAGGTCCGGCTTGGTCGTCGGGCACTGAACCGACGGCCGATGCGTCCAGGCCCGGGAGTCGGGACGCCGCGTTCTTCGCATGAAACCCGCCCGTGGTGGCGGCCTTCCGGCGCCCATCCTACGAATCGCGACGCGCCCGTCATGACGGATCGTCATCTCGGCACGGGGCGGGCGGCGACCTGTTGTGGTCTCGTCGCGCGGGTCCGGGCCCAGGTCACCGGATGCCCTGCGCATCAGGAGCCCGCCCGTCATTCGACCCGCGCGACGGGCCCACCGACCGGGCCTTCGGAGGGGAAGGCATCCGGCACGCCGAGGTGGCTGGGGGGAGCCGCCCTCGCCGGCAAGTGTCAGCACGCCCGGTCGTTCCGTCATGTCGGTTCGTCATGACGCTGGGTCGTCGACCCACCGGCCGCTCGAGTCTCAGGGTTCCGCCACGTCCTTGGAACCCGGGATCCAGCCCTCGTTCGAGAACGTGGGGATGAACCGATAGCCCTCGCCGGGCACCGTCGCGATGAAGCGCGGCTGCCGGTAGTCGTTCTGGAGCTTGATCCGGAGGCTTCGGATGTGGCGATCGACGATGTTGCTCTCGGCGATGAAATCGGTGCCCCACACGCCGTCGAGGATCTCCTCCCGGGTGACGACCCGGCCGCCCCGGCTTGCGAGCAGGTACAGCAGGCTCTGCTCGATGCCGCTGAGGTGGATGACCGACGTGCCGGTCCGGACCTCACGGCTGAGGATGTCGATCTCGATCTCGCCCAGACGTGATGGTGGGCACGATCGGGCCGGTCCTCCGGACGCGCGACGGGCGATGACGATCGACGCGCGCGAGCAGCTCCTCGGGCGAGAACGGCGTCGTCAGGATGTCGTCGACGCCGAGGTCGAACGCCCTGAGCTTGGTCGGCAGGTCGCCTCGCCGCGTCAGCCCGAGGACCGGCGTCCCGCTCGGCTGAGCGTGTTCGAGGCGCCCAGCCGCTGGAGCAGGGCCGTGCTGTCGTCGTGGTCCATGTCGACGATCGCCGATGTGCGGCATGCCACTCGCCGAGGACGCGCTCCGCTTCGTCGAGGCTGCGCGCGGCCCGGACCACGAACATGCCGTGGTTCAGGGTCAGCTCGATGAGGTCTGCCACGATCGGCCCATCGTGGAGGACCAGCGCGTGGCGGGCGTCGTCCGCCGCCATGGACCCGATGCCGTGCGCCACCTCATCCCCCATCTCGGAGAGCCAGCTGGGCCGATTCTATCGCGTGGCGCCAGCCCTTTCGATCACCCGGCCGCGGCGACCCGGACGGCGCGTCACGGCAGCGGCCGCCAGGCCTGACCGAGGAAGATCGCGAGCGACGGCGAAGAGCGCCCCGAGCGCGGCGAACGCGACGCTGATCTCGACCACCTCGTGCTTGACGATCGTGTTGGTCGGCAGGTTCTCGAGGACCTTCAGGAGCTCGTCGGCGCTCTCGGCCGGGTAGTACTCGCCGCCGGTCGCCTCGGCGACGGCGCGCAGCGTGTCCTCGTCGATGTCGCGCCGGAACCCTTGGCCGCCACCGCCGCCCCCGCCCCCGAACCCACCGCCGCCGTCGAACGGGGTGTTCGGCTCGCCGCCGATGAACTGCGAGCCGCAGCGCGGATTGCGGGCGCCGGGGTCGGCCGTCCCGAAGCCGATCGGGTAGACGCGCAGCCCGCGGTCGGAGGCCTGCTGCGCGGCATCGACTGGCTCGGGGCCCGCATTGCTCGCCCCGTCGGTCAGGAGCACGATGATCGCCGCCGCGTAGGCCCCCTGCGGCACGGGCGGCGGCGCCAGCCCGGGCGGGTCGTCCTCGCCCTGGCTCTTGGCCACCGATCCGTCGATCTCGGCGATGGCGTCGATCGATTCGAGGATCGCGCTGCCGATCGCGGTGCGCCGCCCGGTCGCCAGGGTGGCGACCACGTCGAGGAGGACCTCGCGGTCGGTCGTCGGCGCCACCACCATCTCGGCGAACCCGGCAAAGGCGACGATCCCGATCCGGGTCGACGAGCTCTGGCGCTCGATGAACGAGGCGGCCGCGGCCTCGGCCGCGAGCAGCCGGTTGGGCGGGATGTCCGTGGCGCACATGCTGCGCGACACGTCGATGGCCAGGATGACCGTGGTCTGGCCGGCCGGCACGGCCACGATCGCCGCCGGTCGCGCGAGCGCAACGGCGAGGCTGCCGATGGCGAGCAGGAACAGGGCGAACGGCAGGTGGCGGCGGATCCGCGACGAGCGCGGCATCGCATCCATCACGAGCGCCAGGCTCGAGTAGCGGACCGCCGGCCGGCGCCGCCGCAGGGTCACGATCCGCACGACGACGAGGATCGGCAGGACGCCGAGCAGCACCAGGGCGAGCGGCGACAGCAGGTCCATCAGGCGGTCCCCCGGGACGGCGGTCGCCGTCGGCCACGCCGTTCACGGCGCCCGCCCGAGGACGACCAGCGAGGCGATCCCGCCGACGACGAGGATGAGCAGCCCGGCGCCGGCGAACAGCGAGGTCACCTCCATCGGCTCGGGGCGGATGACGAGGCGCGTCTCGACGCTGTCGTACACCGCGGTCAGTGCCGCCGGATCGGCGGCCGCGAAGTACTCGCCGCCGGTCGCGTCGGCGATCTGCCGCAGGACCGCTTCGTCGAGCTGGCTGTGGACGCGGAAGCCTTCGATCTCGAGCGTGCTCCCCGCTGCGGTGCCGATCCCGACGGTGAAGATCCGGACCTTGCGCTCGGCGGCGGCTGCGGCCGCCTCGAGCGGATCGGGCGTCTGGTTGTTCTCGCCGTCGGTCAGCAGCACGATCACCGCGGACTCGAACGTGCCGGCCGGTAGCGGCGACGCCTCGGGCGACGGGTCCGGGCGAGCGGGTTCGTGTAGTAGCCCGCTCCGGGCCCGGCCTCGTCGGTGGCGATCGTGGTCAGCGCGGTGACGATGCCGCGGGCGATGGCGGTGCCGCGCTCCGGCGCCAGGCGGTCGATCGCCGCGGTGACCTGGACCGCGTCGTCGGTCGGCACCTGGATCGAGAACCCGCTGTCGCTGAACGCGACGACGCCGATCCGGACCGTCGCCGGCTGGCGCTCGACGAACGCCCGGGCCGCGGCCTTGGCCGCCTCCATCCGGGTCGGCGCCAGGTCGGTCGCGGCCATGCTGCCCGACACGTCGAAGGCGAGGATGACCGTGCCCTCGACGCGCGGCACGCTGACGACGGCCTCGGGCCGGGCCAGCGCCAGGACGACCAGGGCCAGGCCCGCGACCATGCACGCGGCCGGGATCCGCCGGCGCCAGCGGCCCGCGCCACCAGAGGACGCCCCGCCGGCGGGCGCCGCGAGCGTGCCGTAGCCGGCCAGCCGCCGGCGGCGGCGGCGGTCCGCCGCGAGGTAGGCCGCGACCCCGAGCGGGATCGCCAGCACGAGCACGAGCAGGGGCGCCCACAGGAAGGTCATGCCCGCCGCCGCTCCCGGCGGAGCGCCGCCATGCGCACGATCGCCCGGACCAGGTCGTCGTCGGTCGCCAGCGACACGGCGTCCACGCCCGACCGCCGGAACGCGTCGCTGAGCGTCGCCTCGCGCTGTTCCGCGGCGGCCTGGAAGCGGCGCCGGAAGCCGCGGTCGCTGGTGTCGACGTAGAGCTGCTCGCCGGTCTCGGCGTCCTCCATGATCAGCGGCCCGACGTCGGGCAGCTCGACCTCGCGCCGGTCGAACAGCCGGACCGCGAGCACCTCGTGGCGGCGGCTGAGGACGTTGAGCGAGCGCTCCCAGCCCGGCGCGCTGATGAAGTCGGAGATGACGAACACGAGCGAGCGGCCCTTGATCGAGCGCTGGCCGGCTTCGAGCAGCGGCGCCAGGTCGGTGGCCGGCGCCCTGGGCAGGCGCGGCTGGGCGAGCAGGTCGTTGACCAGCCGGAGGACCTGGATCCGGCCGCCGCGGGCCGGGATCGTGCGCTCGACCCGGCTGCCGTAGAACACCGCCCCGACCCGGTTGCCGTGGCGGGTCAGCAGCCGGGCGAGCGTGGTCACGAAGTCGATCAGCACGCTCCGCTTGAGCCGCTCTGCGTCGACCGTCCCGAAGTCGACCGACGGGCTCAGGTCGAGCAGGAACCAGGCCGTGATCTCGCGATCCTCGACGTACTCGCGGACGTACGGCGTGTCCATCCGCGCGGTGACGTTCCAGTCGATCTAGCGGACGTCGTCGCCGTACTGGTATTCGCGCAGGTCGGCGAAGTCCACGCCGTTGCCGCGGAACAGGGTCCGATAGTCGCCCTGGAGCTGGCCGTCCAGCCGGCGGATGACCTGCCAGTCGAGGCGCTGGAGGAGGCGCTCAGGCGCTGATGTGGACGTGGCCATGGTCGCGCAGGGGGACGACCGGGACGGGGATCCGGTCGATGATGGTCCGCAGCAGGCGGTCGCTGGTGACGTCGTCGGACAGCGCCTCGAACGACAGCACCAGCCGGTGGCGCAGCACGTCGAGGGCCATGTCCAGCACGTCCTCGGGCAGGACGTAGTCCCGGCCGCGAACGAAGGCCAGGGCGCGCGCGGTGAGGATCAGGTTGATCGATGCCCGCGGGCTGGCGCCGAAGGTGATGTAGCGCTCCAGCTCGCCGAGGCCGTGGTCGGCGGGCGAACGCGTGGCGGTCGCGAGGCGGACGGCGTACTCGTACAGCGCCGGGTCGACGTACACGCCGTCGGCCGCCCGCTGCATCTCGAGCAGGGCGTCGGTCGACAGCACCTGCCCGACGGTGGGCATCGGCCCGGTCATCCGCTCGACGATGACGAACTCCTCGGACGGGCTCGGGTAGCCGACCAGGACCTTGATCATGAACCGGTCGATCTGCGCCTCGGGCAGCGCGTACGTGCCCTCGGTCTCGATCGGGTTCTGCGTCGCCAGCACGAGGAACGGGTCGGGCACCTTGAACGTCTCGTGCCCGATCGTGACCTGGCGCTCCTGCATCACCTCGAGCAGGGCGCTCTGGACCTTGGCCGGCGCCCGGTTGATCTCGTCGGCCAGCAGCAGGTTGGCGAACACCGGACCGAGCGACGTCCCGAACTCGCCGGTCTTCTGGTTGTAGATCCGCGTGCCGACCAGGTCGGCCGGGACGAGGTCCGGCGTGAACTGGACGCGCTTGAACTCGCCGCCGATCGCCTCGGCGAGGGTCTTGATCGCCATCGTCTTGGCCAGCCCGGGCACGCCCTCGACGAGGACGTGGCCGCGCGCCAGCAAGCGCCACGATCAGCCGCTCGAGGAGGTGGTCCTGGCCGACGATGACCTTCTTGACCTCGTACAGCAGGCGCTCCATCGCTGCGGCTCGGTCCTGTCCGGTGTCCTGGTCCACGCTCTTCCTCCCAGATCCCATCAGTACGGCGGCAGGCCGGCGGCGCCGCCCGCGACGTCGATGCGCACGGCGAGGCCGATGCCGATGAACACGTCGTCCTCGGTCGGGTTGATGAGGGCCGTGACGATCCCGATGACGCGGCCATCGCGGTCGAGCAGCGGTCCCCCGGAGTTGCCCGGATTGACCGCCGCGTCGATCTGGATCAGCCGGTGGAGCACCACGTCACTGTCGGGCAGCTTGAACTCGCGATCGATCCCGGACACGACCCCGACGCTCATCGAGCCGCCCAGGCCGAACGGGCTGCCCATCGCGTAGGCATCCATCCCTTCATGGACCGACGCGGGGTCGCCCAGGACGGCCGGCACGACACCCGCGGGCAGGGCGCCGGCGCGGACGACCGCGATGTCGTTCTCGGGCTGGGTGGCGACGACCTCGCCGGTCGACCCGCGTGCCGTCGGCGAACGTGACATGGACCTCGGTCGCGTCCGCGACCACGTGCAGGCTGGTCAGGATGTCGCCGGCCAGGCTGACGACCACGCCGCTGCCGAGGCCGTCGTGCTCGCCGCGCGGCCCGTCGTCGTCGTTGCCCGTCGTCTCGATGAGCACGAGCGACGGCCTGACCGCCTGGTACACCCGCTCGGAGAAGGCGGGCGCCGGCGTCACCGAGGCGAGCGCGTCCGCGATGGTCGTCTGCACATCCGTCTTGCTGAGCGGCGGCGTGCCGGGCGACAGGACGCCGTACAGGAGGACGGCGAGGAGCATCAGCAGCGCACCGGTCACGACCGGCAGCCCGCGCCGGAGCCGTGCCGCGAGCCGCCCCTGGCGGCGTGGCTGGTCCGATCCTTGCCCGGCGGGTTCGTCTGCCAATCTCATGGCCCCCGAGGTCGTGCAGCGCCGCTCCCGGTCCGGGTTCCGGGCGGGTCGACCGTCGCCGGCAGCCGGGAGGAGGAGTCTACCCCGATCCGGCGGACGACCCCCTTAGCGCGGTATCGCGGACCGCCCAGGAGGTGCGCCGCTCGTGGTCCCGCCTCAGACGGGCTCGGGACCGGCCGCCGGCCAGGATCGCAGCGTGCCGTCCGGCGAGAGGTACGAGCCGTCGACCTGGAGCGCCCAGTCGTCGCCGGGGTCGATGTAGTCGGATGCCTCCCAGCCCTCGTCGGTGAGGCTCACCGTCGAGCCGGCCTCCGGCGGATCGAGGTCGTCCTCGGCTCGCTCCTCCGTCGTCATCAGCTCGTCCATGGCACACCTCCCTGCCGCGAAGGGCCGCTCCGGCACGCCGGGCAGCGACGGGCCGGTGGCCAGATTCTGGACCGCCCGGCCCGGATTGACCAGCCCCGCGCCGAGGCGTCGGCCGGGCGCCCTCGATCCGACCATCGCGTTGCAATTCGCGAACTGAGTGACCATAATGCGAAAACCGTGGTCCAGCCTCGCGTGGTCGCGCCGGCGCCCGGCGAAGCGTGAGGGACACCGTGCGGCTGATCCGGCTGGGGCCCGTCGGGGCCGAGCGCCCGCACCTGCTGCTCGACGATGGGACCGTGCTCGACGTCGGCGACCGCGTCGGCGACTTCGACCCGGCATTCTTCGCGGCCGGCGGGCTCGAGACGCTGCGAGCCCTCGGCGAGCGCCCCGCCGGCGCGGTGACCCAGACGGACGCGCGGATCGGCGCCCCGGTCGCGCGCCCCGGCAAGATCGTGTGCATCGGCCTCAACTACGCCGACCACGTCGCCGAGTCGAACGCCGAGATGCCGACCGAGCCGGTCGTCTTCTTCAAGGCGACCAACACCCTGGTCGGGCCGAACGACGACGTCCACATCCCGCGCGGCTCGACCAAGACCGACTGGGAGGTCGAGCTGGCGATCGTGATCGGGCGGACCTGCCGCTACCTGGCGTCCGAAGCCGAGGCGATGGCCGCGATCGCCGGCTACATGGTCGGCCACGACGTGTCCGAGCGCGAGTACCAGCTCGAGCGCGGCGGCCAGTGGGTCAAGGGCAAGTCGTGCGAGACGTTCAACCCGGCCGGACCGTGGCTGGTGACCGCCGACGCCGTCCCCGACCCTGGCGCGCTCGACCTGTGGCTCGACGTCAACGGCCGGCGCCGGCAGGCCGGCTCGACCCGGACGATGATCTTCGGCGTGGCCGAGATCGTCCGCTACCTGAGCCAGTTCATGGTCCTCGACCCGGGCGACATCATCAACACCGGGACGCCGCCCGGCGTCGCGCTGGGCCAGCCCGACAAGCCCTACCTGCGCGCCGGGGACGTCGTCGAGCTCGGGATCGGCGGGCTCGGGTCGCAGCGCCAGCGGTTCATCGCCGCGCCGTGACGCTGGTCGAGCCCGGGAGCCGGGTCGATCGCTCGACGGTCGTCGACGCGCGACGGCTCGACCTGGCGGAGGCGCTCCGTGCCGCGCTCCGCGGCGAGGTCGCGTTCGATGGCGCGACGCGCTCGGTGTACGCGACGGACTCGTCGAACTATCGCCAGGTGCCGCTCGGCGTCGTCTTCCCGCTCGACCACGACGACGTGGTGGCCGCGTTGCGCGTCTGCGCCGAGTTCGACGCGCCGGCCCTCGCCCGCGGCGCGGGGACGAGCCTGGCCGGCCAGGCGTGCAACGTCGCGGTCGTCATCGACACGGGCCGGCACATGACCCGGATCCTCGAGCTGGACCCGGTGGCGCGCACCGCGCGCGTCCAGCCGGGCGTCGTCCTCGACGACCTGCGGCGCGCGGCCGAGGAGCACGGCCTGACGTTCGGCCCGGACCCGGCGACCCACGCCTGGTGCACGCTCGGCGGGATGATCGGCAACAACTCGTGCGGCAGCCACGCGCTGTATGCCGGCAAGACCGCCGACAACGTCGAGCGGCTGACGCTCGTGACCTACGGCGGCACGACCCTCGACCTGGGCGCCTACGACGACGCTGCCGTCGACGCGGCGCTGGCCGCCGGCGGGCCGCTCGCCGCGGTCATCGGCGAGCTGCGCGCGATCGCCGCGACCTACGGGGAGCAGGTCCGGGCGCGCTACCCGGACATCCCGCGGCGGGTCAGCGGCTACAACCTCGACCAGCTGCTGCCGGAGCAGCGGATTCCACGTCGCGAGGGCGGTCGTCGGCACGGAGTCGACCTGCGGGGTCGTGACCGAGGCCGTCGTCCGGCTGATCCACAGCCCGCGCCAGCGGCGGCTGGTCGTGCTCGGCTACCCGGACATCTTCGCCGCCGCGGACGCGGTCCCGTCGCTGCTCCGCCACCCGCTCCTCGCGCTCGAGGGCTTCGACGGGATGCTGGTCGACCAGATGGTCGCCCGGCCGCTCAACGTCGAGCACCTCGAGCTCCTGCCGCCCGGCCGGGGCTGGCTGCTGGCCGAGCTCGGCCACGACGACCCGCTGACGGCGGACGCGCTGACCGAGGCGTTCATCGCGGACCTGCCGGCCGGCGTCGAATGGCGCCGCTACGACGATCGGGAGCGGCAGGCGCGCGCCTGGCTCATCCGGGAGTCGGGTCTCGGGGCGACGGCGCTGGCGGTCGACGGGACGCACAACTCGGAGGGCTGGGAGGACGCCGCCGTCGCGCCGGCCGACCTCGGCCGCTACCTCCGCGCGCTGTCGGCGCTGTGGGCTCGAGTACGGCTACACCGGGCGCGCTGTACGGGCACTTCGGGCAGGGCTGCGCGCACACGCGCAACCCGTTCGACTTCTCGACGGCGGAGGGGCTGCGCGCCTATCGCTCGTTCATCGAGCGCGCCGCCGACCTCGTCATCTCGCTCGGCGGCTCGCTGTCGGGCGAGCACGGCGACGGCCAGGCGCGCGGCGAGCTGCTGGAACGGATGTACGGGCCGGCGCTGATCGACGCGTTCCGGCGGTTCAAGGCCGCCTTCGATCCGCGCGGCCGGATGAACCCGGGGAAGGGCGTCGACGCCTTCCCGTTCGACACGAACCTGCGCTACGGACCCGACCATCGCTCGGCATCGGACGCCGGGCTGCTGCCGATCTTCGGCGCGGGCGGCGTCGCGATCCAGGCCGGCGCCGAGCGCTGCGTCGGCGTCGGGCGCTGCGTGCGCGACGACGCCGGGACGATGTGCCCGTCATTCCGCGCCACCCGCGACGAGCGGCATTCGACGCGCGGCCGGGCCAAGCTCCTGGTCGAGCTGTTCCAGGGCGAGACGACCGAGGCGACCTGGCACAACGACGACGTCCACGCGGCGCTCGACCTGTGCCTCGCCTGCAAGGGCTGCCTGAGCGATTGCCCGACGCGGGTCGACATCGCCGCCTACAAGGCCGAGTTCCTGTCGCACTACTACGACGGGCCGATGCGCTTCCGGCCGCGGGCGATGGTCGCCCTCGCCCTCCTGCCGTGGGCCGCCCGATCGGTGGCGGGGATGACCTGGCTGCCGAACGCGCGTGCTCCAGATCCCGGGACTGGGGCGGGCGCTGCAGGCCGTGATGGGCGTGACGACCCGGCGGCCGGCACCGCGCTTCGCGACCCAGCCATTCCGCCGCGGCCCGACCGCGGCACGCCTCCGCGACACGGCCGACGCCACGGTCGTCGTCTGGCCCGACACCTTCACCGACACGTTCCGGCCGGGCGTCGCCGACGACCTGGTGGCCGTGCTCGAGGCGACCGGCGAGCGCGTCGCGGTGCCGTCCGGCTGGGCGTGCTGCGGCCGGACGCTGTACGACGCCGGGATGCTCGACCGCGCGCGGCGGACGCTGACCGGCCTGCTCGACGTGCTCGAGCCGTGGACGGCGCGCGGCATCCCGGTCGTCGTGCCCGAGCCGAGCTGCCTCGCCGCCTTCCGCGACGAGCTGCCGGCGATGCTGCCCGACGACCCGCGCGCCCTGGTGCTGGCCGGCCTCGCCCGAAGCCCCGCCGAGCACCTGCTGGCGTCGGATGGGTTCGCGGCGGCCGTGGCCAGGCGACCGTCCGACGGACGAGCGTCCCCGCGCCGCGCGCCGTCGTCCACCCGCACTGCCACGGCCGGGCGATCGGCACGCCCCGCGCCGACCGCGCGCTGCTCGAACGGCTCGGCATCGAGCCGACCATCCTCGACGCCGGGTGCTGCGGGCTGGCGGGCTCGTTCGGCTACCGCGCCGAGCACGAGCCGCTGTCGCGCCAGATCGGCGAGGAGCAGTGGCTGCCCAAGGTCCGTGCCGCGCTCGGCGAGACGGGCGAGCCGCTCGTCGTCGACGGATTCAGCTGCGTGATGCAGCTCGACCAGCTGTCGGACATCGACTCGGTGGCGCTGATCTCGATCGTCCGGCGCTCGCTCGAGGGCCGGGCGGCGGCGCTCCCCTAGCCGACCGAGCGGCGGTCGGTCACCCGGCGGTCGACGGTGTGCGCGGCGACGTAGGCCGCGTCGAGCTCGATGCCGAAGCCCGGCCGCTCGGGCAGGTGTAGCGTCCGCCGGCGATCCGCGTCGACAGGTCGGACAGCCGCCAGAAGAACGGGTCGCGCTCCTCGTCGAAGCACTCGACGAAGGTGTGGTCGGGGACGCTCGCCAGCAGGTGCGCGGCGACCTGCGGCTCCTCGTGGTGGCCCAGCTCGACGCCGAACGCGGCGGCCAGACCGGCCGCCTTGCGCCAGATCGTCGGGCCGCCCGCCCACGAGGCGTCGAAGTTGGAGACGTCGATCGCGCCGTCGACGACCAGGTCGCGCAGGCCGCGCAGCGTCATCTCGCTCTGGCCGGCGCACGACCGGCGATCCCGGTCTGCTAGCGCACGTCGCGCATCCAGCGCCGGTCGTTGGTCCAGCGGCAGGGCTCCTCGAACCAGCGGATGTCGAGGTCCGCGACGCAGTCGCCCGAACTCGACCGCGGCCGCGCGGTCGTAGCCCTGGTTGGCGTCGACCATCAGCGCGAAGTCCGGGCCGAGCGCCTCGCGCGCGGCCCGGACGCGGCGTGGCATCCTCCGCCGGCGTCCGGCCGCCGACCTTGAACTTGACCCCGCCGAAGCCGGCCTCGGCGTAGCCCGGCCATGGTCGCCGCCAGTCTCGTCCCCGCGTCGAGGTGGTAGTAGCCGCCGATGACGCTCATCGGCAGCGAATCGGCGACGCGCCCCCAGCCCGGTGGAGCGGCAGCCCGAGCGCCTTGCCGAACACGTCCCAGATCGCGACGTCGACGCAGGCGATCGCCTGGAGCGCCAGGCCGCGGTCGCGCAGGATGTTGTTGGTCGAGGGCTCCATCGCCCGCCAGGCGCCCTCCGGGTCGGCCGCGCTGCGGCCGATGACGCCGCGGCGCGAGCTCGTCGTGGATGATGCCGACGACGAGCGCCTGCTCCGTCGTCGGTGTCGCCGTTGTAGACCTCGCGACTCAGCCCGTCCGCGCGTCGACAGCCGGGTGATGATCGTGGTCCGGTTGGCCATGCAGTAGGCGCTGCCCTCGAACGGCGCGCGAGCGGCGCGCGCAGCGCGAGCGTCTCGATGCGCTCGATGACCAGCGAGCCCGGTCCGAGGCCGGGCGCCGCAGTCCCGGTCACCGGCCCGTGGTGGCCCGGGCCGCGTCCGCGATCGCCGCGGCCGACGGGAGATCTCGTCCTCGAGCGGCGGGCTGTACGGGATGGGCAGTCGTCGGGCAGGCTGACCCGGCGCGGCGGGGTCGGCGAACGGCACGCCGGCCTGGGCGAGCTCGCTGATGACCGTGGCGCCCCAGCCGGCCTCGTGCCACTGCTCCTCGGCGATGACCAGCCGCCCGGTCTTGCTCGACCGACGCGCCGATCGTCGGCCATGTCGAGCGGCCGCAGCCAGCGCAGGTCGATGACCTCCGCCTCGATGCCCTCCGCGGCCAGCTTCTCGGCCGCCGCGAGCGCCCGCTCGACCATCAGCAGCGTGGCCACGATCGTCACGTCGCGTACCCTCGCGCACGACCGCCGCCTTGCCGATCTCGGCGACCGCGCCGCGCTCGACGGGGCCCTTGCGGGCGTAGAGCGCCTTGTGCTCGAAGAAGATCACCGGGTCGTCGCTCGCGCGATCGCCGCGCGCAGCAGCTCGTAGGCCGCACCGGGCGTGGAGGCGGTCGCGACGCGCAGCCCGGGCTGGGGCATGTACCAGCTCTCGACCGTGGCGGTGTGCTGGGTCCCGAACCGCCCGCCCCCGCCGCCGATGACGCGCACCGTCACCGGGACGGCGAACTGGCCGCCGGACATGAAGCGGTACTTGGGCAGCTGGTTGACGATCGCGTCGCCGGCCGTCGGCAGGAAGTCCGCGAACATGATCTCGACGATCGGGCGCAGCCCGACGAGGGACATGCCCGAGCGCGACGCCCATGAACCCGTTCTCGCAGATCGGCGTGTCGCGGACGCGCTCCGGCCGAACTTCTCGGGCAGCCCGATGTTGGTCTTGAACACGCCGCCGTCCGCGTCGACGTCCTCGCCCATGAGGAGCACCGCGGGATCGCCGGCCATCGCGTCGTGCGAGCGCGGCGTTGATCGCCTCGCGATAGGTCAGCTCGACCGTCGCCGGCGCCGCGCTCGGCGGCAGGTCGTCAGTCAGCGTAGACATACGAGCGGGTCTCCTCGAGGGTCGGGTACGGGGCGGCCGCGGCACGCTCGGCCGCGGCTGTCGATCTCGGCCTGGATCTCCGTCCGCAGCGTCGCCTGCTCGTCGGCGGACAGCACGCCCTCGTCGGCCAGCCGGGCGCCGAGGATCTCGATCGGGTCGCGCGCCTGCCACGCGTCGAGCTCGCCGGCCGGCCGGTACTTGGCCGGGTCCGACCGGGAGTGGCCGCGGTAGCGGTAGGTCTTCATCTCGAGCAGGCGTCGGTCCACCGCCGGCGCGGGCCCGCTCGACGGCCTCGCCGACCGCGGCGTGGACCACGTCGACGTCCTGGCCGTCGACGACCATGCCCGGCATGCCGTACGGCGTCGGCGCGGCGGGCGAGGTCGGCGCCGCCGGCGGTCGTGCTGCTGACCGGCGAGTACTCGCCGTACAGGTTGTTGGTGACGATGAACACGACCGGCGCCTTCCACAGGGCGGCCATGTTGAGCGCCTCGTGGAACGTGCCGATGTTGGTGGCGCCGTCCCCGAAGAACGTCAGCGCGACGTTGGGCTTGCCCTGCATCCGGAGCCCGACGGCGGCGCCCGACCGCGATCGGCAGCCCGGCGCCGACGATCGCGTTGGCGCCGATGTTGCCCTTCGAGAAGTCGATGAGGTGCATCGAGCCGCCGACGCCGCTGGAGCCGCCGGTGGCCTTGCCCATCAGCTCGGCGAACGCGGTCTCGGGGGTCATGCCCAGCGCGAGCGCCTCGCCGTGGCCGCGGTACGTGTTGGTCTGGACGTCGCCCGGCGCGCATCGCCGCGATCGACCCGACCGAGACCGCTTCCTGGCCCTGGCAGAGATGGGTCGTGCCCCCGATCGCGCCGCTCATGAACAGCTCCTGGACACGGTCCTCGAAGGCGCGGATGCGCAACATCGACTCGAACCAGGCGCGGCGGGTCACGGCATCGGGCGGGCTGGTCGTCGGCATGTCGGCTCCGGGTCGGATGCGTGTGATGGGCACGCGGCGAGCGTCGGATGGGCGCCGCGATCGGGTCTCGTGATGGTGGCAGCCACCGGTCCCTGCGTCAAACCGACGGCTCGACATGCGAACCGTCCTCGGCGTCCCCGGTAGAATGCCGCGAACGCACCGACGCACGGAGGACCGGATGGCCAGGATCCCGATCGAGATGCCGAAGCTCGGCTACGACATGGAGACCGGGGTGGTCGCCGGCTGGCTCAAGCAGGTCGGCGACGCGATCCAGCGCGGTGACGCCATCGCCGAGATCGAGACCGACAAGTCGACGGTCGAGATGGAGGCGCTCACGTCGGGCACGCTCGCCGAGATCGTCCACGCGGCCGGCGCCGAGGTCCCGGTCGGCGAGCCGATCGCGTTCATCGAGGACGGCGCCTAGGCCCGACGCGGCTCCCGCGAACGTCAGCCCGCGCTCACGCCGGCCGGCGCAGGACGCGACCGCGGTCGCGGGCCACCACCACCCCCCGGTCGAGCGCGAAGTCGCCGGCGAGGAGCACGGCCTCGATCCCCTCGGCCAGCCCGGTCGGCTCGGCGTAGGTCGCCGTGTCGCGGACGCGTGCCGGATCGAACAGGACGAGGTCGGCGACGGCGCCCGGCGCGATCCGGCCACGATCGCGCCAGCCCGAGCATCGCCGCGGCCTTGCCGGTCATCCGGTGGATCGCCTCGGCCAGCTCGATCGGCCCCTCGCCGCGCGCGCAGCCCAGCCGAGGATCCGCGCGAACGTCCCGTAGCATCCGCGGATGGACCCGGGCCGTCGTCGCTGGTGACCCCGAGCAGGTCGGACCCGATGCCCGCCGCCGGGTGGGCGTGGGCAGCCGCGCACGTCGGCGTCGTCCATGCACGGATGATCATCACCGGCGCGCCGATCCTCGACCAGGAGGTCCATCGCGAACTCGAGCGGCTCGCAGGTCGCGCTCGGCGGCCAGCTCGGCGACGGTCCGGCCCTCGGCCCAGCGCGAGGCGACGGGTTCACGCACGGCCGCGATCATGATCCCGTGCCAGCCGCCGCCGCGCGCGCTGAAGTTCGCGAAGCCGCGGCAGCCCGTGCTCGATCTCGTGGCGCATCCGGGCGCGGACCTCGGGCTGCGCAGCCGCTCGATGAGCGCCTCGATGCCGCCGTCCTGCAGCCAGGGCGGCAGCAGCTGGGTGAGCATCGTGCTGCCGGCGGTGTACGGGTAGACGTCGAAGGCGACGCGCCGCCGGCGGCGCGCGCCGCGTCGATCCGCCGAGCGCCCGCCCGACTTCCCGTGGTTCTGCCGACCGGCCGACTTGAGGTGCGAGATCTCGACGCGAACGCCCAGCGGCCGCCCGATGTCGATGCGCCTCGTCGACGGCCTCGCCCAGCTCGTCGGACTCGTTGCGGATGTGCGAGGCGTACAGCGCGTCCGGCCGCGCAGCGCCTCGCCGACGGCGACGATCTCGTCGGTCGTGGCGTAGGAGCCCGGCGGATAGACGAGGCCCGTGCTCATGCCCCATGCGCCCGCGTCGAGCGACTCGGCGAGGCCGGCCCGCATCTCCGCCGACCTCGTCGGGCGTCGCCGGCCGATCGTCCATGCCCATCGCGGCGATCCGGAGCGCCCTGAAGCCGACCAGCGGCATGACGTTCATGGCCGGCCGCTCCGCGTCCAGGTGGGCGAGGTACGCGCCGAACGACGGCCAGCTGACCAGTCGAGCTCGGGGCCGATGCGCCGGGTCAGCAGGCGCAGCTCGTTGGCCTGCTCGGCGACCGGGCTGACGGGCGCCGGCGAGAAGCCGCAGTTGCCGATGACCTCGGTCGTCACGCCCTGGGTGAGCGAATTGATCGCGCCGGGGAACGC
Source organism: uncultured Chloroflexia bacterium (assembly GCA_963721545.1). Classification (GTDB taxonomy): domain Bacteria; phylum Chloroflexota; class Limnocylindria; order Limnocylindrales; family CSP1-4; genus SPCO01. The sequence goes on along the minus strand of CAVRKB010000009.1, from coordinate 452,992 downwards.
GGGCAGCGTGAAGTCGGCGTGCGAGTGGAGGTCGATGAACCCGGGGCGAGGACGAGCCCGTCGGCGTCGACGATCCGCGTCCCGGCAGCCGACCGCATCCGGGTCCGGATCGACGATCCGCCCGGCGGCCACCGCGACGTCGCCGCGGCGCGGTGCCGACCCGGAGCCGTCGTGGATCGTGGCGCCGCGGAACAGGGTGTCGATCATCGAGCGGTCACCTCGCTGCGGGGAGCGGCCGGCCGCTCGAGGAGCTCGATCCAGTAGCCGTCGGGGTCGGCCAGGTAGACGAGCCGGCCGCCGGTGTTGGCCCCCGCGTCGACGTCGACCACGCCCGGCGAGCGCGACCGGTAGCCGAGCGCCGTCAGCCGGGCATGCGCGGCCGCCACGTCGCGGACGACGAGGCACAGGTGGCCGCTGGCCGGGTCGCACGGCCGCGACGCCGCCGCGACCCGGTCCGCACCGCGGTACTCGAGCAGCTCGATCCGGCCGGCCGGCTCGCCCGGCACCGACGAGCACGACCATCCGGATGTCGCGGAACGGCAGCGCGAGGGCCTCGTGCTGGTAGCGCGCGTCGCGGACCGTGTCGAGCTCCACCTCGAGGCCGAGGCCGTCGCGGTAGAAGGCCAGCGAGGCCTCCATGTCGGCGACCGTGATCCCGCCGTGGGCGAAGCCGACGACCTCGACGGCCGGCGCGGTCATGCGGCCACCTCCGGCGCGGCCGGCGCGCGTCCGGTCGCGCGCCGCCCCGTCTGCGATGATCGATCCGCCAGCCCCGACCACCGCGGAGGAGCCACGTGGACCACGACCCCATGCCGCTCGACGGCCGCGTCGCGCTGGTGACCGGCGGCGCGTCCGGCATCGGCCGGGCGATCGCCCGCGAGCTGGCCTCGCGCGGGGCGCGGGTCGCGGTCGTGGACCTCGACGGCGAGGCGGCGACGGCCGTCGCGGCCGAGCTGGCCGGCGGCCTCGCGCTGCGCTGCGACGTTGCCGACCCGGCGGCCTGCGAGGCGGCCGTGGCCCGCGTCGGCGACGAGCTCGGCCCGGTCGACATCCTGGTCAACGACGCCGGCCTCCAGCACGTCTCGCCGATCGCGACCTTCCCGATCGAGCGCTGGCGCTACCTGATCGACGTCATGCTCGTCGCCCCGTTCGTGCTGACCCGCGCGGTGCTGCCCGGGATGACCGCCCGCGGCTGGGGCCGGATCATCAACATGGGCTCGATCCATTCGCTCGTCGCCTCGCCCAACAAGTCGGCCTACACGGCCGCCAAGCACGGCATCCTCGGCCTGACCCGCGCCACCGCGCTCGAGGTCGGGGCGCATGGCGTCACCGTCAACGCGATCTGCCCGGCGTTCGTCCGGACCCCGCTCGTCGAGCGCCAGATGGCCGACCTGGCCGCGACGGAGGGGGTCGCGCTCGAGGACGTCGTCGAGCGGGTCATGCTCGCGCCGGCCGCCGTCCGCCGCCTGATCGAGCCCGAGGAGGTCGCCCGCTACGCGGCGTTCCTGTGCTCGGACGACGCGGCGTCGATCACCGGCAGCGCCCAGGTCATCGATGGCGGCTGGACCGCCCGCTAGGCGTCATCGCGCACGCTCAATACATGAACCAGCCACCGTTGACGTCAACGGTGGCACCGGTCATGTAGCCCGCGCCGTCGGAGGCCAGGAAGTCGACGACGCTGGCCACCTCGGACGGCTCGGCGTTGCGTCGGAGCGGGAACTGGGCGGCGGTCGCGGCGCGCGTGCCCGGGTTGGCCGCCTCCTGGGCATCGGCCATCGGCGTCAGGATGCCCGCCGGGCAGACGACGTTGACGGTCACCCCGTCCGGGCCGTAGTTGCGCGCGAAGTTCTTGGTCAGTGCGACCAGCCCGGCCTTCGAGGCGCCGTACGCCGCGACCTGCGAGGTCCCGCCGGTCCGCGCCGCGATGCTCGCGATGTTGACGATCCTCCCCCACCCTCGTTCGCGCATCCCGGCCCCGAACGCGCGCGACAGCAGGAACGGGGCGCGCAGGTTGACCGCGATGGTCAGGTCGAACTCGGCGACCGACGTGTCCTCGATCGGCTTCTCGACCAGCACCGCGGCGTTGTTGACGAGGACGTCGACCTGGCCGACCTCGGCCAGCAGCCGGTCGGCGGTCTCGGGCAGGGCGAGGTCGGCCGCGATCACGCGGGTCATCGGCCCGAGGTCCTGCTCCAGCCGGTCCACGCCGACGACCGAGTGACCGGACGCGGCCAGGGCCTCGGCGACGGCCCGGCCGATCCCCCGGGCGCTCCCGGTGACGAGGGCGATGCGCTGGCTCATCGGTGGCTCCCTGTGCTGTGGCGCGGGACGTGGCGGGCTGGACGTCGATCGGCGGCGGCCCGGGCCGGTCGCCCGGCCTGTACGATCGCCCGGTGAGCCTCGAGCTGTTCGACCTGACCGGGCGCACGGCCGTCGTGACCGGCTCGACCCAGGGCATCGGCCTGACGCTGGCGGGCGGCCTGGCCCGTGCCGGCGCGACGGTCGTGCTCAACGGTCGCACGGCGGAGCGCCTGGTCGCGCCGGTGGACGCGCTCCGCGCCGCCGGCCACACGGTGCACGGCGTGCCGTTCGACGTGACCAAGCCCGATGAGGTCGAGGCTCGCGATCGCCGGGATCGAGGCCGACATCGCGCCGATCGACATCCTGGTCAACAACGCGGCGATCCAGATCCGCGCCTCGCTCGACGTGATGACGATCGACGACTGGCGGACGCTGATCGACCACGACCTGACCAGCGTGTTCGTCGTCGGGCGCGCGGTCGGGGTCCGGATGGCGGCCCGCGGCCGGGGCAAGATCATCAACATCTGCTCGATGCAGAGCGAGCTCGGCCGGCCGACGATCGGGCCGTACGCCGCGGCCAAGGGCGGCGTCAAGATGCTGACCCGGGCGATGTGCGCCGAGTGGGCGCCCCGCGGGATCCAGGTCAACGGCCTCGGCCCGGGCTACTTCGCGACCGAGATGACCGCGGCCCTGCGCGCCGATCCCGGAGTTCGACGCGTGGCTCCGCAAGCGCACGCCGGCCGGCCGCTGGGGCGACCCGGAGGAGCTGGTCGGGGCGGCCGTGTTCCTGGCGTCGGCCGCGTCGGACTACGTCAACGGCCACATCCTGTACGTGGACGGCGGGATGCTGGCGGTCGTCTGACACGGGTCGGACCTAGCGCCGCGCGCCGACGGCGCCGACCGGCGTCAGCAGCGGCCGGCCCTCGAGGTGGGCCACCACGTTGTCGGTGGCCAGGCCGATCATCCGCACCCGGGCGGCGAGCGTGGCCGAGCCGATGTGCGGCATGACCACGCAGTTCGCCAGCCCGAGCAGCGGGTTGGCCGGATCCGAGTTCGGCTCGACCTCCTGGACGTCGAGGCCGGCCGACCCGATCCAGCCCTCGCGCAGCGCCCGGACGAGGGCGGCCTCGTCGACGACCGCGCCGCGCGCCGCGTTGACGAGCGTGGCCGTGGGGCGCATCAGCCGCAGCTCGCGCTCGCCGATGAGGTGGCGCGTGGCCGGCGACGAGGGAACGTGGAGCGACACGATGTCGCTCGTGCGGAGAAGCTCGTCGAGCTCGACCCAGCGCGACAGCTCGTCGTCGCCCGGCGTCCGTCGGTGGTGGATCACGGTCATCCCGAAGCCGTGGGCCCGGCGCGCGACCGCCCGGCCGATCTCGCCGTAGCCGACGATCCCGAGCGTCGCGCCGTACACGTCGTGGCCCAGCAGCAGGTCGAGGTCGTCCTGGACCCAGCGCCCGTCGCGCAGGTAGCGCTCGGCCTCGAACATCCGGCGCCGCGCGGCGATGATCAGCCCGAACGTCAGGTCGGCGGTCGTCTCGAACAGCGTGCCGCTCGAGTTCGTGATCGCCACGCCGCGCCGGTCGGCCGCCGGCACGTCGATCGAGTCGTAGCCGGTGCTGGCCAGCGCGACGAGCCGGAGCGCCGGGCAGGCGTCGAGGAACGCCTCGTCGATCCGGTCGCCGTTGACGCACAGCAGGACGTCGGCGCCCGGCGGCGAGCGTCGTGAGCTGCGCGGCGTCGGGATGGGCCACGTCGGGCCACTCGCGGACCTCGGCCAACGGCGCGAGCCGGGCGGCCGGGTCGCCGGGCATGGCGCGGCGCGAGATGGCCACGAGCGGCCGATCGCCGGTCATGACCGCCCGCTCGTGCTGACCGCCGGCTCGCCCGCCGGCCACGGCGCGTCGAGCTCCGGGGTCGAACGGCCACAACGGCCGGCTGATCCGGCGGAACGGGCAGCCGGGTCAGGTCGCTGTCGCACGGGCCGGTCGTCTCGATCTCGACGATCTCGGCGGCGAATGGCTCGTAGCGCGCCCGGAACCCGCCGGCCGACTTCGCCTGGACGACCTGGTAGCGCGCCGGGTCGCGGCCGACGTGGCGGTAGATGACCGTGTCGAGGTGCCACGCCTTGCGCTCGCTGAGGACGACGTCGATCGCGCCGACCCGCAGCACGGCGATCCGCCCGACGTCGGTCGGCGACCAGGGCGGGTCGAGCTGCATCGCCCCGAGCGCCACCATCGCGACCGTGCCGCGGACGACGACCGGCTGGAACCCGGGCGTGATCGTGCCGCCGACCGGCAGCTCGACCTCGGCGCCGATGCCGGCCGCCACGCAACGCTCGACCGCGCCGGCGTCGGTGATCGTCAGCAGCGCCTCGATCGGCGCCGGGTGGGCGAGCAGCCCGGCCAGCAGCTCGGTGCCGTCGCCGTTCCCGCCGGCGCTCGTCGAATCCGCGCCGTCGGCGAACACGATCGGCCGGTCGGCCGGCCGCGGCGGCGTGGTCGAGCGCCGCCGGGATCGGCAGCTTGTGGACGAGCAGCTCGTCGCGGACGGCCCACGCGCGCCGCCCGAGCTCGTCGGCCGTCGCCGCGCCGAGCGCCGCATCGCCGTCGGTCACGACCTCGACCGACCAGCCGATCCCGGGCAGGTCCATCCACGGCTGGGTCTCGAAGATCGACACGGCGAGCACGCCCGGGCCGGCGCTCGAGCTCGCGCGAGCGCGTCCATCAGCCCGAGGTTCGGCTGCCTTGGTCGTGTCCTGGCGCTCGGCCGAGGTCAGCATCCGGAGCTTGCGGTGGGTCGTCACCGGGCCGGAGCTCGCCGCGCATCGCCCCGAGCAGGATGCCCATCGCCAGCGTCGCGGTCTCGTAGTGGTCGACGTGCGGCTGGGTCTTGAAGCCGATCAGCGCGTCGGCTGCGCGTGCCATCCGGGCGGTGCCGTGGGCGTGGGTGTCGAACGTGGCGACGATCGGGACGTCCGGTCCGACGATCTCGCGCAGCCGGGCCAGCAGGTCGCCTTCCGGGTCGTCCTCCTCGGTCGTGACCGTCGCGCCGTGGAGCGGCAGCATGACCCCGCGGATCGCGGCGCGGTGCGCCTGCGCCGCGCCCAGGATCAGGTCGCGGGCGCGCTCGTAGATGGCGTGCTCGATCGGGCCGCCGGCGAACAGCGCGTGGAAGTGGACGGTCGGGATGAGCTCGAGGCCCTCGCGCTCGGCGATCTCGCGGATCGGCGGCCAGCTCCGGGCGCTTGCTCCGCGGGGCCGCGAAGATGTCGGCGCCCTCGGCGTAGTAGCCGCCCTGCTCGATCGAGTCCCGCGTCGTCGTGCCGAGCGCGAAGCTGTTGAGCTCGTGCTTGAAGCCGCCGACCAGGACGAGCGGACGCGCGGCGGACGGCGCCGGCCGGCCCGCCGGTCACCCGCCGGCGCTCGCCGGCACGCGCGAGGCCACGAGCCGTCGCGCCGCGCGCTCGATGCCCTCGAGCGCCTCGGCCAGGTCGGCCTCGGTGTGCTGCGAGCTGAAGCCGTGGTGCCACGCGGCGTGGAAGTACACGCCCTCCTCGAGCGCCAGCCCGTAGAACCGGGTCGCGGTCGCGGTGTCGTGGTCGAGGATGTCGCGGTAGCGCACGGGGTCGCGCTCGAGCCCGAACAGCAGGCTGAACCGGGCGCCGTTGGCCAGCACGCGGACCGGCAGCCCGGCCCGCTCGAAGATCGCGGCGAGCTCCGGGTAGAACCCGGCCTCGAGCTCGCGCAGCCGCGGGTAGAAGCCCGGATCGGTCGCCACGTCGAGGAACGCCAGCCCGGCCAGGATCGGCACCAGGTGGGCGTTGTACGTCCCGCTGTGGACCGCCCGCCCGAGCGGCGAGACCGCCGACATCACCTCGCGGCTGCCCACGAACGCGCTCAGCGCCGTCCCGCCGCCGAGCGTCTTGCCCAGCGTCGTCATGTCCGGGGTGACGCCGTACTGCGCCTGCGCGCCGCCGACCTCGGTCCGGAACCCGGACAGGACCTCGTCGAAGATCAGCACCGCGCCGTGCCGCGCCGTCAGCTCGCGGGCCGCCTCGAGATAGCCCGGGGAGCGGCAGGATCGTGCCCGAGTCGTGGTTGACCGGCTCCATGACCACCGCGGCGATCGCCGGGCCGCGGGCGTCGAAGACGGCCTCGAGCGCCGCGGCGTCGTTCCACGGCAGCACGATGGTCTGCTCGGCGAGGGCAGCCGGCATCCCGGCGCTCTCCGGGACGGTCCGCGGCGCCTCCGCCGGACCGGCCTGCTCGCGGCTCGGCCAGAAGCTGTAGCCGAGCGTGTCGTTGTAGCCGTGGAAGTGGCCCTCGAACTTGACCACGAGCGTCCGCCCCGTCGCGACCCGTGCCACGCGCAGGGCGTGCCATGTCGTCTCGGTCCCGGATCCGGCGAAGCGGACCAGCTCCGCGCTCGGGATCAGCTCGGCGAGGCGCTCGGCGAGGCGCGTCTGGGCCTCGGTCTCGTAGCCGCACATGAAGCCGAGCTCCGCGGCGCGGGCGACCGCCTCCCTGACCGCCGGGTGGCCGTGGCCGAGCAGCGACGCCCCGAACGACATGTTGAGGTCGACGAACTCGCGGCCGTCGACGTCCCAGATCCGGCCGCCGGCGGCGCGGGCCGCGAGGAACGGACGCCCGAGCGAGGCATGGATCCGCGCCGACGCCGTGACGCCGCCCGGCAGGTGGCGCTGCGCCCGCTCCCACAGGCGGTCCGACTCGGTCGGCGCGGCGGCCTTCGGGTCGGACATGGACGGCGGTCCTCCAGCTGGGTTCTGGCGAGGCGGGCCGGGATCTGATCAATGATATTACAGGGCGAACCGCCGAACCGACGAGGACTGAGCCGGACCTGCGCAGGCTACGCGTCGGCGAGCCGCGAGGTCTGGATCCGCGCATCCGGCCGCTCGAGGACGGCCGGCAGGAGCGTCGCGCCGATGCCCGGCCCGGTCGGCGGCAGGATGTGGCCGTCCTCGATCCGGACCGATTCGTCGACCAGCTCCGCGAACCAGCCGCGGACGTACGCCCGGACGTGCTCCTGGTAGATCGCGTTCGGCGCGCTGAGCGCGAGGTGGAGGCCGGCCAGCAGCGTGAACGGCCCGGTGCAGTCGTGCATCGCGATCGGCAGCCCGAACGCCTCGGCGAGGGTCACGATCTTGCGCGACTCGGTGATCCCGCCGGCCCACGTCGGGTCGACCATCACGATGTCGGCCGCGCGCCGCTCGAGCAGCTGGCGGTACTGGTAGCGGGTGATCAGCATCTCGCTGGCGATGACGGGCGTCGAGGTCGACGCCTTGAGCTCGGCGATCGCGTCGACGTCGTGGGCGAGGACCATGTCCTCGAGCCAGGCCGGCCGGTACTCCTCGACCGCGGCGGCGATCTGCTTGGCCGTCGTCACGTCCCAGTAGCCGTGGCCCTCGAGCATGATCTCGATCCGGTCGCCGACCGCGTCGCGGATCCGGCGGAACGGCTCGATGCCCAGCTCCAGCTCGGCGCTGCTGATCGAGCGCCCGTCGCCGGCCAGGGCGAAGCGGTCGAACGGCCAGATCTTCATCGCCGTGATGCCCTCGTCGAGGAGCTCCTGGGCGAGCACCTCCGGCTCGTTGATCTGCGCCCAGAGGTCCTCGAGCGGGCCCTTGCCCTCCCCTGCCCGGCTGCCGCCGCGCGCCCCGTAGAGCGGCCCGCCGCACGTGTTGTAGGTCCGCATCCGGTCGTGCGCCAGGCCGCCGAGGAGCTGGTAGATCGGCGCGCCGAGCGACTGCCCGAGGATGTCCCAGAGCGCCGCGTCGAGCGCGGAGATCGCCCGCAGCTCGGTGCCGGTGCCGCCCCAGCGGGCGACCGTCCGGGCGTACAGCTGGTCCCAGTGGCGCTCGATCGTGCGCGGATCCTTGCCCAGCAGGTACGCCGCCGCGGTCTCGTGGACGAAGCCGCGGACGGCGTCGCCCGTGTAGAACGTGTCGCTGACCCCGATCAGGCCGTCGTCGGTGTGGACGCGGACGATGACGAGGTACGGGTAGGCCTCGAGCTGGATGGTGTCGATGGCGCTGATCTTCACGGTGCTCCTCGAGGTGGCTGGTCAGGTTGTGGGGTCGTTCGTGGTCAGGCCCGGCCGGGCGGCGACGCCCAGGCACGCCGGGCGGCGCGGGCGATCATCTGGATCGCCCGCTTGCCGGCCGGGATCTCGATGGGCAGGGCGACGAAGCCGTGGATCATGCCCGGGAAGCGACGCGCCTCGACCGGCACGCCGGCCGCGCGCAGCTTGGCCGCGTAGATGTCGCCGTCGTCGCGGACCGGATCGAAGTCGCCGGTGATCACCACCGCCGGCGGCAGGTCCCGCAGGTCGCTCGCGGACCCGGGGCAGGCGTACGGGTCGGTCTCGGCCGCCGCGTCCCCGCCCAGGTAGTTGCCCCAGAACCAGACGACGTCGGCCGTGGTCAGGAAGTAGCCCACCGCGTTCTCGTAGTACGACAGCATCTCGAAGGTGGGCTGCGTCGCCGGGTAGATCAGGACCTGGAGCGCGACCCGCGGACCCCCCTCGTCGCGCAGCCGGATCACCGCGCCCGGCGGTCAGGTTGCCGCCGGCGCTGTCGCCACCGAGCGCCAGCCGGGTCGGGTCGCCACCGAGCTCCGCGCCGTTCGCCGCCAGCCAGCGGACGGCCGCGATCGTGTCGTCCATCGCCGCCGGGTACGGGAACTCCGGCGACAGCCGATAGTCGACGGCGACGACCATGCAGTCGGCGGCGCGCGAGATCCGCCGGCAGACGGTGTCGTGGGTGTCGAGGTCGCCGAGCGTCCAGCCGCCGCCGTGCAGGTACACGAAGATCGGCCGGGGCGGACCGCCGTCGGGCCGGTAGACGCGGATGCCGAGCGGCCCCGCCGGCGATGGGGATGGTCGTGTCCCAGACGGTCCCGACGTCGATCGGCGCTTCCTGGAACAGCAGCGCCCGGCGACGGTAGACCTCGCGACCGTCGACCGGCGCGAGCGTATGCCACGGCGGGACACCGGCCGCGCGGATCCGCTCGAGGATCGCAGCGGCATCGGGGTCCAGTCTCACGGCGGCCTCCTGGCTGAGCGCGACCGGCGGCGGTCCGACGGTTGGGTTCGACACCCGAATTGCCAGTTCGTATGGCGGTACCGTAGTGTGACCGACGCGGGCGCGTCAACGACGGCACCGATCCTCCCGTCGTCCGCCGGGCCTGCAGTCGCGAGTCCCGTCGTGATCGGATATGTGATCAGAATACAACCGAGCAACTCCGCTCCGGAAACCCCGCCCGCCGGGTCGGGCGGACCCCGGGCCGCCGGGGATCGATGGCACGACGAGGTCCACATGAGCCTCCCACCGCGCGGCGCGCTCGACGACATCGACCTGGTCCCGCCGGCACGCGAGACGATGACCGAATCGGCGGCCGGGATCCTGCGCGGCCTGATCCTGTCGGGCAAGCTCCCGCCCGGGACGCCGCTCCGGCTCAACCAGCTGGCCAGCCGGCTGGGGATGAGCGTGATGCCCGTGCGCGAGGCGCTCCGGGCGCTCGAGGCCGAGCGGCTGGTGACGTTCCGGGCGCATCACGGCGCGACCGTCACCGAGCTGTCGGCCGAGGACGTCGAGGAGGCCTACGCGGTCCGCGAGGCGCTCGAGGGCCTGGCCGCGCGCGACGGCGTGCGCAACCTGACCGACGCCAGCCTGGGCCTGATCCGCGACTACTTCGCGCTGATGGACGAGGCGGCCGGCCGGGGCGACCGCGACGCGCTCGTCGCGTACGACCAGGAGTTCCACCGTGCCCTGTTCGAGGCCGGCGGCCGGCCCGACCGCGCACGCCGGATCGTCGAGCTGTGGGAGAGCACCCGCCGCGCCGTCCCGCTGACCTACCGGGCGTGGGACCCGCTCGACGTGGCGATCGATGCGCACCGCCCGATCCTCGCCGCGATCGAACGTCGGCGACGCGCGCTCCGCCGAGCGGCTCAGCCGCGCGCACACGCGCCAGGCGGCGACCCGCGTCCTGCGCGCGATGCGGAGCCGGCCGCCCGATCCCGAAGCATGACCATCCGCCACGACCGCCGGGCCCGCCCGGCGGGCACGCCGGCCCACGCGGGCCCCAGCGCCGGCACAGCACGAGGAGACCGTCGAGTGAGCGTCCAGGACCTGTTGAGCCTCGCCGGGCGGCGCGCCCTGATCACCGGCGGGGGTCGCGGCCTCGGCCGGGCGCTCGCCGTCGGCTTCGCCGAGGCCGGGGCGGAGGTCGTGGTCTGCGGCCGGCGCGGCGCGCTCGTCGACGAGACCGCGGCGATCGTCAACGCGGCGGGCGGCACGGCCACCGCGGTCGCCGCCGACATCACCGTCGAGGCCGACGTCGAGCGCCTGCGCGACGCGGCCGGGCCGCATCGACATCCTGGTCAACAACGCCGCGCTCTACCCGAGCGAGCCGTGGCAGACCGTCTCGCTCGAGTCGTGGCACGAGGTCATGAAGGTCAACCTGTACGCCCCGTTCCGGCTGTGCCAGGTCTTCGCGCCGCCGATGATGGAGCGCGGCTGGGGCCGGATCATCAACATCGCCTCGGTCTACGGGCACACGGGGCCCAAGCCGCAGCTCTACCCCGAGACGTGGGGGCCGTCGTCGTACTTCGCCAGCAAGCACGGCATCAACGGGATCACCCACTACCTCTCCCCGCGGCTCGCCCGCCACGGCGTGACGATCAACTCGATGAGCCCGGGCGGGATCGTCACCGACGACCAGCGGCTCGGCCTCGACGAGGCCGGCAAGAAGCGGCTGGCCAACGCTGCCCCGTTCGCCGAGGCCCAGGTCCAGATCGGGCGGACCGGCGACGGCAGCGACTACGTCGGGCCCGGCGCTGCTGCTCGCGTCGGACGGCGGCAAGTACATGACCGGCCAGGTCGTCGTCGTCGACGGCGGCTGGACCGCCTGGTGACCGGCGGCCGCGTGATGACCGGCGCTGCCGCGGGCGACCGGCGACTCAGGCCAGGGCCGAGGCGATCAGCCGCTGGGTGTAGTCGTGGGCGGGCTGGTTGAGGACCTGGTCGGTGTTGCCCTCCTCGACCACGAACCCGTCCTTCATGACCAGCACCGTCTCGGTCAGGTAGCGCACCAGCCCGAGGTCGTGCGAGATGAAGATCACCGACAGGCCGCGTTCCGCCTGGATCCGCCGGAGCAGGTTGAGGATGGCCGCCTGCGCCGACTGATCGAGCGATGACGTCGGCTCGTCCGCGACGAGGACCTGCGGGTGCGGCGCCAGCGCCCGGGCGATCGAGATCCGCTGGCGCTGGCCGCCCGACAGCGAGCGCAGCCCGGAGGTCGCCTGCCGCTCGGTGATGCCGACCGACTTGAGCAGGTCGAGCGCCTCCTTGCGCGACTCGCTCTTCGGCTTGCGGCTCCACTGGTGGACCGCCTCGAGCACCGCGTCGAGCGGCTGCTGGCGCGGGTCGAGCGAGCCGTACGGGTCCTGGAAGATCATCTGGACCTTCCAGCGATTGGCCCGCACGAAGCCGGTCGCCTGCTCGCCCGGCGACGAGGTCGCCGTCGATCCGGATCGTGCCGCTGGTCGGCGCGACGAGACCGACGATCGCCTTCGCCACCGTCGACTTGCCGCTCCCGCTCTCGCCCACGATCCCGGTCGACTGCCCGGCCCCGACGGTCAGGTCGAGCCCGCGCACCGCCAGCACGTCGTCACCCCTGGTCCGGTAGTTGACGTGGAGATCGCTGACCTCGATGAGGTTGTCGGCCACCTAGGTCACGTCCTCGGCGCGGATGCACGCGGTCAGGTGCCCGTCGACCATGCGCGTCTCGGGCTGGTCGCCGACCTTGCACTCGTCGATCGCGAACTGGCAGCGCGGCCAGAAGCGGCAGCCCTCGGGCCACGAGCCGACCGCCGGCGACTCGCCGGGGATGGCCACCAGGTCCTTGCCGCGCTCGGCCATGCCCAGCCGCGAGTGGAGCAGCGCGTTGGTGTACGGATGCCGCGGCCGGGTGCGGATGTCGGTCGACGCGCCCAGCTCGACCGTCGCGCCGGCGTACATCGTCATCACCCGCGAGCACAGGAACTCGACCACGGCGAGGTCGTGCGAGACGAGGATGAGGCCCATCCCGAGCTCCTCGCGGAGCTGCCGGATGAGCACCAGGATCTCGTACTGGACGGTCACGTCGAGGGCCGTCGTCGGCTCGTCGAGGACCAGCAGCGGCGGGCTCAGGGCGAGGGCCGCGGCGATCATCACCCGCTGGCGCATGCCGCCCGAGAGCTGGTGCGAGCGCTCGTGGAGGACGCTGTCGGCGCGCGGGATCTTGACCATGTCGAGGAGCCGCCGGGCCTCGGCGCGCGCCTCGGACTTGGACAGCCTGCGGCTGCCGATGATGGAGCGCCTCGAGCAGCTGCGTCTCGACGGTCAGCACCGGGTTGAGCCCGGCCAGCGAGCTCTGCGGCACGTAGCCGACGGCCCGCCCGCGGATCGGCCGCCAGGCCTTCTCGTCGGCGTGGGTCAGGTCGTAGCCGGCGATCGTGAGCTTGCCGCCCATGACGTCCGACGCCGTAGCGCGGTCAGCGTCCCGGTGAAGCTGCGGCAGAGCATCGTCTTGCCCGAGCCCGACTCGCCGACGATGCCCAGCGACGCGCCCGGCTGCAGCGCGAACGTGGCCGAGTCGACGATCCGCAGCGGTGCTCCGTCGCGCATCAGCCCGATCCGCAGGTGGTCGACGTCGAGGTACGGGACGCCCGGCTCGACGACGATCTCGGGCAGCGGCTCGGTCGCCCTCGAGGATCGGCGCGGCCTCGAGGTCAGCCACGCGGTTCGGTCCTTGAGGGCCTCGCCGATGAGCGACACGCCGAAGGCGGTGATGGTCAGGACGATGCCCGGGCCGACGAGCAGCCAGGGCGCCGACTGGAGGTAGATCCGCCCGTCGGCCATCATCGAGCCCCATTCCGGCGTGCGGCGGCTTGACGCCGGCACCGAGGAACGACAGCGCGGCCACGGTCAGGATGACGAGCGTGAAGTCGCTGACGCCGTACGCCGCCGTCTCCGAGAAGCAGTTCGGCAGGATGTGCCGGACCGTGATCCGCGTGCGGCCGTAGCCGAGCAGCTTGAGCGCGCTCACGAAGTCGAGGTCGCGCAGCACCGCCGCCCGCGTCCGTGCCAGCTTGGCGTAGCGCGCCCAGCTGGTGACCGCGATCGCGATGATGACGCTCGAGCGCGCCGGTGCCGATGACCGCGATCACGCCGAGGGCGAGGATCAGGAACGGGAAGGCGTTGATCCCGTCGATCAGCAGGCCGATGGTGCCGCGGATGGCGCGCACGTCGGTGGTCGCGGCGAGCGCGCCCGACGATCGTGCCGACCAGCAGCGGGATGAGCACCCCGACGACGGCCACCACGATGTCGAGGTGGGTCGCCGCGAAGCTGCGGGTGAAGATGTCGCGGCCGAGGTTGTCGATGCCGAAGGGATGGGCCGGCGTCGGTGCCCTGGAGCGCCGGGGCGACGCCCTTGAACGCGCCGTACGGGCTGAGCTGCGGGATGACCAGTCCGGCGAGCAGGATCAGCAGGATGATGATCACGCCCGCCTGCCCGGTCGACGGCAGCGACCGGAACCAGCCGACGACCCTCACCGACCGACCCTGGGATCGATCCGGACGGTGATGATGTCGGCGACCGTGCCCACGAGGACGACGAACACGCCGGAGAACAGGACGATCCCCTGGACCAGCGGGTAGTCACGTCCGGCCACCGCGCCGACCAGCAGGGTCCCGGTCCCGGGCAGGTTGAACACGAGCTCGACGACGACCGCGGACGCGAACAGCGAGCCGATGATGTAGCTGAGCAGGCTGAGCGTCGGGGCGATCGACGGCCGGATGAGGTAGCGCCAGGCGAACGTCCGCCCGCGGACCCCGCGGACGATGGCGACCTCGACGAACTCCTCGCGGAGGGTGTTGGAGATCGAGGCCGCGAGCACGCGGGCCAGGATCGGCACGAGCGCCAGGCAGATGACCAGCGACGGCAGCCACAGGTACTTGATCGCGCCCGGAAGGTTGCCGACGATCCCGGAGACCGGCGCGACCTTGAGCCAGACGGCGGCGACGAGGAGGGCCATCAGCCCGACGAAGAAGGCCGGCATGGAGACGAAGAACGACGAGCCGATGAGGAACAGCGAGGCGATCCGCCCGCTCGGGTGGAGCGCGACGTAGACGGCCAACGGCACCGCCACGAAGACGGTCAGCAGGATCGACACCAGCATCAGCTGGAGCGTCACCGGCATGGCCTGGCCGATGAGCGTGGTGACCGGCACGCCGAAGACGACCGACTTGCCCAGGTCGCCGCTGGCCAGGCCCTGCAGGTAGCTGACGAGCTGCTCGGGGTAGCTCCCGTCCAGGCCGAGCTGCGTCCGCATGGCCGCGATGGTCTGGTCCGTCGCCTGGTCGCCCAGGAGGACGACCACCGGATCGCCCGGCGACAGCCGCATGAGGCTGAAGGCGACGAGCATCACCGCGAAGGCGACGAGCAGCGAGCGGCCGAGGATGCGAAGAACGGGCGAGCGTGTCGCGATCGGCGCAAGGGCCTCGCGACACGCCCGCCCGTGGACTCCAGTCAACTGACGGGTGGTCCGACTGCTACGTAGTGATTACCTGGACGGTATGGCTCAGGAGCCGGCGGCCTTGCCGGCCGCCTGCTCGGCGACGGTCTGGAAGATGATGTACCCCGGCGTCTGGTTCGCGACGCTGAGGACACCATCCGGCAGGCGGGTGCCGTCGAGGGCGATCCGGTCGACGAGCGAGATCATCGGCATCGTGGTGGTGCCGAAGGTCTGGATCTGGGTCATCAGGTCCTTGCGCTTGGCGACGTCGAGTCTCCTGCGCCATCTGGTCGATGAGCGCGACGACCTTGTCGTGATCGGGGACCTTGATGTAGCCGGAATGGGTGGCCGAGAAGCCGTTCCCGAACCAGCTGCTCATGGTGATCTGCGGGCTCGAGGCGCCGCCGTTGAAGATGGCCTCGAAGTTGTTGTTGGCGACGGCGCCGTTCCAGGTCGCCTCGTCGACCGGGGTGACCGTGAGGTGCACGCCGATGGCCTCGAGGTCGGCGGCGACGAGCGTCGCGCCTTCCTTCCAGCCACCGCGGGTGCTCGACACGAGCATCTCGGCGGTGATCCCCTCGGCCGGCACGCCGGCTTCGGTCATCAGCTTCTTGGCCGCCTCGACGTCCTGGACGCCGCCGTTGGGCAGCATGCCCGTCGGGCAGATGTCCGGGCAGTCGTACCAGAACGAGGTGAGCGGCTTGACCAGCCCGGCGAACGCCGTGTCGGCGATGGCCTTGCGGTTGATCGCGAGCGACATGGCCTGGCGGACCCGCGGGTCGGCGAACTTCGCGCCGGCCTTGCCCTCGGGATCCATGTTCAGGTACAGCGTGTTCGCGCCACCGACCTCGATGGTGAACTGCTTGACCTCCGGCGGGAGGCTGTCCTTGGCCGCGATCGGCAGGTCCCACACGAACTCGAGCGCGCCGGTGGCGAGCTGGAGGACCTTCGAGGTCAGGTCCGGCACGTACGCGATGTCGACGCCTCTTGACGACCATCGGGCCGCCGATGTAGTTCGGGTTCTCGACCATGGTGAACGTCTTGTTCGGGGTGAACTCCTGTGACCATGTACGGGCCGGCGCTGACCGGATGGAGCAGGTAGTCCGGGTCGGCTGCCAGCTTGGAGGCCGGGTTGAGGGCCATGGCGCGGCCCGACAGGCCGTTGAGCAGGTCCGGATCCGGGTAGTTCAGGTTCAGGACGGCCGTCAGGTCGTCGACGACGTCGGCCGAGGCGACGCTGTTGATGAAGATCTTGTTCGCGCCGGGGGTCGGCGGCTGGCCGGCCGCGGCATTGTTCAGCTGCCGATCGACGATGGCCTTGATGTCCGCGGCCGTGACCGGGGTCCCGTCCGAGTACTTCTGGTTGGCCTTGAGCTTGATCGTGACGGTCTTGCCGTCGGCCGAGGTCGTCAGGGTGTCGACCAGCTCGGGCTTCGGCACGCCGTTCTTGTCGTGGCGATACAGGGCGCCCTGGGTCAGGATGATCGTGTCGACCGACACGAGGTCACCGGACTTGGTGACGTCCAGCGTCAGGACCGGCCCGGCGCCGGCCATCTTCATGCTCTCGATGGTGGTCGCGGCGGCCGATGCGGCTGCGCTCGGGGCGGCGGATCCGCCGCTGGGGGCGGTCGTTGCCGCGCCACTGGGGGCGGCCGACGTCGTGGTGCCACCGCACGCGACGATCGCGAGACTGACGATGACCAGGCCTACGGCGGCCCGAGTCGTCGCCAGCCGGCGACTCAAGACTCTACCCATGTGGTCCTCCTCCAAGAGGTTGCGCTGAACGTGGCCGATCTGGCCTGTCGGGGACGGCTCGTCCCCCTCCTCCACGCCTCCCCTCCTCCATATCGCAGTGCGATACGCAGGTTCACGTGGTGCGGCAGATTAGGACCCCTCCTGAGTCCGCGTCAATATAGGTCATCCTCACATAGGCGTCCCAGCGGCGAGGACGCCGTGGTCCACGTTCGATGACGGCGCTCCGGCAACCGGTTCGATGACCAGCTCCCCGAGGGACCCGGTCCGGGCCCCGTAGCCGGGATGCAGGACGGGGTCGAGTCGTGCTGCTCGATGCGCACGGGTCGATCAGGTCGCCACGTCAGCCGGCCCTCACCCCGGGGACCGTGGCGGCCGGGCTGGCGCCGAGCGCGCGGGACACGATCAGCGCCGCGTCGCGGACAGCATCGGCGAGCTCCTCGATGCGTGGCTCGGTGAACCGGCTGGCCGGCCCCGCGATGCCGATCGCCGCGACCACCACGTCGCCCAGGCCGAACACCGGGGCGGCCACGGCATGGAGCTCGGCGCGCATCTCGCCGCGGTTGACCGCGTAGCCGCGCCGGCGGATCTCGTCGAGCGCCGCGGTCAGCGCGGCCCGCCCGGTGATCGTCGTCGGCGTGAACCGCTTGGGCGATCCATCCGACGATCGCGCGCACCACCGGCTCCGGCTGGAACGCCAGCAGCGCCTTGCCGAGCGACGTCGCGTGGGCCGGATCGCGGCGGCCGACCCAGCCGAGGGCGGCGATCGGCTCGAGCCCGGCTCGATGGTCGACGATGAGCGCTGAGTCGAGGTCCCAGACCCCGAGATTGATCGTCTCGCGCGTCTCGCGGCTCAGGCGATCGAGCTCGAACCCGGCGGCGCTCCGGACGTCGAGCCCGTGGAGGACGCCGCTGGCGAGCAGGACGAGACCCATCCCCAGGTTGACCCGGTTGGTGGCCGTCTCGCGCTCGAGCAGGCGGTGGTGCTCCATCGTCCGGACGAGCCGCGACACGCTGCTCGGGTCGAGGCCGACCCGCCGGGCGAGCTCGTTGACGCCGAGCGGGCCGCCGGCCGCGGCGATCGCCTCGAGGATCTGGCAGGCATGGACGACCGAGCCGATGGGCCTGAATCCGGCGCGTGACTGTTGGCGGTCGGGCAACATTGCTGCGCATCGTACCGCGCGGCGCCCGTGATTTCCAGCCCAATGTTCACGATCCGGAAACGACTTGTGCATGGTGGTACGCTTCGCGACGCTTCGAACCGGCGCACCGAGGGGTTTCGATGACCGTTGACCGCACCGTCGAGCGCGACGTCGACGCCCGCCCGAACGCGATGCACGTCGACCTCGGCGCCATCCGCGACAACGTCCGCCGGCTGCGTCGCGGGCTCGGCGACGGGCGACACGTTCGTCGCCGCGCTCAAGGCGAATGCGTACGGCTTCGGGCTGGCGGCCGTCGCGCCGGCCGTCCTGGAGGCCGGGGCCGACGCCCTCGCGGTCGCGGCGGTGGACGACGCGATCGCACTCCGCGAATTGGGTGTCCGCCAGCCGATCATCCTCTACGGCGGGACGCGGCCGACGCCGCCCGTCGTCGCCGAGGTCGTCGCCAACGACCTGACCGTGACCATCCTCGACACCGCGGACGTGGCGGCGTACGCGGCCGCCGGCAGCCCGGTTCGAGCCCTGGTCAAGGTCGACGTCGGGCTCGAGCGGCTCGGCGTGCTGCCCGAGCAGGCGGCGGGCGTGGCGCGCCTCGTCGCCGCCGACCCGAACCTCGTCCTGGCCGGCGTGTACACCCATCTCCATGTGCCGCGCGGCTCCGTCGAGCGCGTCACCGAGTACGTCGAGTGGCAGTTCGAGCGGTTCGTGGGCGTCATCGACGAGCTCCAGCGCGACGGGATCGAGGTCCCGCTGCGGATGGCCGCGTCGAGCGGGACGCTCCGCCTGACCGACTCGATGACGCTCAACGCGATCGACGTCGGCAGCCTGCTGTACGGGCTCGAGCCGCCCGGACCCGAGCACATCGACCTGGGCCTCCGATCCGCGCTGATCGGCATCACCAGCCGCCTCACCCAGGTCCGGCCGCGCGAGCGGGCAGGAGTTCACCGACCTGTCGCCGATCCCGACCGGGCGCTCGATGACGCTCGGGGTCGTGCCGTTCGGCGCGACCGACGGCTTCCTCGGCTTGTCGGCCGGCCACGTGCTCGTGCGCGGCCAGCGGGCGCCGGTGCTCGCCATCTCGCTCGAGCACGCCCGGCTCGACCTGTCCGGGATCGATGCCGAGACCGGCGACGAGGTCGTGATCATCGGGCGCCAGGGCGACGCCGAGATCACGATGCGCGACGTCGCGACGGCCAACGGCCTGTACAGCCCGGCGGTCGTGCCGGTGCTCGTCGGCCGGGCCGTCCCGCGGCGCTACACGGACTAGGGCCGCGCGACCCGGCTGACGACGAGCATCCCGGCGGCCGTCGCGCGTCGCCGCGTAGCCGCGCTCGACGACGGTCGTGGAGCCGGGTTCGTCGATGACGATGGGACCGGCCACCGGTCGACCGACCTCGAGGGCAGCCCGACGGCGACGGCGCAGCCGCGACCGTGCGCCCCTCCTGAGGGGCGTGCCGCGCGTCGCCTCGGCCTCCGCGACGCGCAGCGCCCGGCTCCGGTTCACGCCGATGCCGACGACCGTGAAGCTGACGATCTCGATCGGCTCGGCCTCCAGCGCGTAGCCGTACGCCAGCCGGTGGCGCTCGTCGAACGAGCGACGCACCTCGCGGACGATCGCGGCCGGCCGGCGCGCGCGGAGGTCGATCGTGAGCGTCCACGACTGGCCGACGTAGCGGGCCTCGAGCCGCCGCCGGAGCCGCCGGTCGCGTCGCGCGATCCGGTCGGTGCGCAGGCTGTCGCGGGCGTCGGCCTCGAGCCGCTCGAGGATCTCGCCGATGGCCGCTTCGGACGCAGGTTCGAGCGGCAGGATCCGCGTCCGGCGGTGCTCGTGCCGGAAGTCGGACAGGAGCATCCCCAGCGCCGAAAGCACGCTCGGGTTGGGCGGGATGACCGTGGTCGGGATGCCCAGCTCGGCCGCCAGCCGGTTGGCGTGCAACGGCCCGGCGCCACCGAACGCGATGAGCGTGAAGTCGCGCGGGTCGTGGCCGCGCTCGACCGACACGAGGCGGATCGCCTCGGCCATCACCGACTCGGCGACCCGGATGACGCCCGCGGCCGCCTCGTCGACATCGATCCCGAGCGTCGCCGCGAGCGGCTCGAACGCCCGGACCGCGGCCTCGACGTCGAGCTCGACCACGCCCTCGGCGAAGCGCTCGGGGACGATCCGCCCGAGGACGGCGTTCGCGTCCGTGACCGTCGGGTCGGTGCCGCCGCGGCCGTAGCTCGCCGGCCCGGGGTCGGCGCCGGCGCTGTGCGGACCGACCCGCGGCAGGCCGCCCGAATCGATCCAGGCGATGCTGCCGCCGCCCGCGCCGACCTCGACGAGGTCGACGATCGAGCCGAGGATCGGGTAGCCGCTGGCGATCGCCACGGCGGTCCCCGATCCCTGCGCCGCCCCGACCTCGAACTCGGACAGCGTCCGCGCCTCGCCGTCGAGGATCAGCCCGACCTTGGCCGTCGTGCCGCCCATGTCGAACGAGATCGCGTCCCGGACGCCGAGCGCGTCCGCCACCCGGACCGCGGCGCTGACCCCGGCCGCCGGTCCCGATTCGACCAGGTCGACCGGCCGGGCTCGGGCGGTCGCGGCCGTCATCAGCGCGCCGCTCGAGCCCATGACGTGGAGCGGCGCGCGGATGCCGCGGCCGCGCAGCTTCGCCTCGATGACCGACAGGTAGCGGTCCATCACCGGCGCGACGTAGGCGTTGACGACCGTCGTGCTCGCCCGCCAGTACTCCTTGATCTGGGGCGCGATCTCGCTCGAGACCGAGACGCGGACGCCCGGCAGGCGCTCGCGGACGATGGCCGCGGCGCGCTGCTCGTGGACGTCGTTGACGTAGGCGTGGAGGAAGCAGATGGCGATCGACTCGACGCCGTCGGCGGCGATCCGGTCGGCCGCGGCCACGACGGTCGCCTCGTCGAGTGGCGTGAGGACCCGGCCGGCGTGGTCGAGCCGCTCCCCGATCGGATGGCACCACGCCCGGGGCACGAGCGGCACCGGCTTGTTCGTCTGGAGGTCGTACAGCGCGTGCCGGATCTGGCGGCCGATCTCGAGGATGTCCTCGAACCCGGCGGTCGTCAGCAGCGCGGTCCTGCGCCCCACGCCGCTGGAGCAGCGTGTTGGTCGTGATCGTCGTGGCGTGCGTCACCGACACGAGGTCGGTCGGCGGCAGCCGGCCGCGCGGAGCAGGACGTCGACGACGTCGATGAACCCCTCGCTCGGGTCGGCCGGCGTGGTCAGCACCTTGTGCGCCCACGTCCGGTCGGTGCCGTCCTCGATCAGCACGCCGTCGGTGAACGTCCCGCCGATGTCGACGGCGAGGCGCATCCGACCGGTCAACGCGCGATTCCCGGCGGCTCGCATGGCCGCCCGACGGGCCTCGGTCCGTGCCGGGTCCGGCTCCGCCGTCGCGACCGAGCACGACGCCGTAGATCGCGCTCGCCCGGCGGCGGCTGACGCGGCCGGACGCGACGTCGGCGGCGACCGCGTCGGGATCGCGCTCTAGGGGCGGGCCGTAGCCGCCACCGCCCCCGAGCTGGAGGCTCATCACGTCGCCGGCCGGCACGCGGGCCGAGAACTTCGACGGGTAGCGGTGCTGGTGCGGTCCCGGGTTGACGATGAAGTGGGCCGACCGGCCGACGCCGCCACCGAACAGCCCTTCCGGCGCGAGGCTCGACCGCTCGGCCATGACCGTCAGCGTCAGGTCGCCTTCGCCGACGTAGTCCCGGCGCAGGCCGAGCCCGCCGCGTTGCCGGCCGGGGCCCTCGGAATCGGGCACCAGCCCGTAGCGCTCGATGCGCAGCGGGTAGGACGCCTCGGTCTCCTCGATCGGCGCGTTCTCCGTGTTCTGGAAGTGGGCCTGGACCGCGTCCATGCCGTCCTGCCGCGCCCGGCCGCCGTAGCCCCCGGCGATCGCCTCGTAGAACACGAAGTAGCGTCCGGTCCGCGGGTCGACGCCGGCCAGCGCCACGTTGCAGACCGTGCCCTTGGTGTCCGCCACCGCCGCCTCGGGCAGGACGCCGGCGATCGCCCGGAGCGCAGTCTCGGTGACCCGGATGCCCGTGTCGGCGCCGGCTCCGATCGCCGCCGGCCGGACGGCGTTGACGACCGTCCCCGGTGGCGCGATGAGCTTGACCATCCGGTAGAACCCGTCGTTGACCGGGATGTCCGGGTCGAGGAAGACACGGAACGCGTAGGCGCAACCGGCGAAGGTCATCGCCGCGGTCGTGTTGATCGAGCTCGGCCGCTGCGGGTCGGAGCCGGTCAGGTCGAAGATCGCGCCGCCGGCGTCGAGGGTCACGCTGACCGCGACGCGGATCGGCTCCTCGGTCCGGCCGTCGCCGTCGAGGAAGCCCTCGGCGCTCACGGTGCCGTGCGGCAGCCGCGCGAGCGAGGCCCGGACGCGTCGCTCGGTGTAATCGAGGATGCCCTCGATCGCGATGGCCAGCCCGGCCGGCGTCTCCGATTCGGCCAGCTCGAGCACGCGCCGGATGCCGGTCGCACTCGACGCCAGCTGGGCGCGGAAGTCGCCGCCGGTCTCGCGCGGCGCGCGCACGTTGCGCCGTGCCGGGCGCTACCCTGTCGCGGTGAGCGCCCTCCGACCGCGCATCCCGGATCACCCCGAGCGCCTGTGGCGCCACCCTGACCCCAAGCCGTCGTACGACGTCGTCGTCGATCGGTGGCGGCGGGCACGGCCTGTCGACCGCCTACTACCTGGCGCGCGAGCACGGCATCACCAACGTCGCCGTCGTCGAGACGCGGCTGGCTGGCCGGCGGCAACGTCGCCCGCAACACGGCGATCATCCGCTCGAACTACCTGCTCGACGACAGCGCGGCGATCTACGAGCGTCGCTCCAGATGTGGGAGACGCTCGGCGAGGAGCTCGACTACGACCTGCTGTTCGACCAGTGCGGCGGGATGAACCTCGCGCACAACCTGGCCGACGTGCGCGAGGGCATGCGCCGGGTGAACGCCAACCGGCTGAACGGGATCGACGCCGAGTGGCTGACGCCCGACGACGTCGCGCGGATCTGCCCGATCCTCGACCTGTCGCCCGAGGCCCGCTACCCGATCCTCGGCGCGACGTTCCAGCCGCGCGGCGGGATCGCCAAGCACGACCACGTGGCGTGGGGCTACGCGCGCGGCGCCGACGCGCTCGGGGTCGACCTGATCGAGGGCGCCGAGGTGACCGGGCATCGACATCGTGCGACGGTCGGGTGACCGGCGTGCAGACCTCGCGCGGGCCGATCGCCGCCGGCCGCGTCGCGATCGTGGCGGCCGGCCACGCCTCGATCCTGGCCGGGATGGCCGGCATCCGGCTGCCGCTCCAGAGCCATCCGCTCCAGGCGCTCGTCTCCGAGCTGCTCGAGCCGATCGAGCCGACCGTGGTCATGTCCAACGCGGTCCACGTCTACATCAGCCAGGCGTACAAGGGCGAGCTGGTGATCGGCGCCGGCATCGACGCCTGGAACGGCTACGGCCAGCGCGGCTCGTTCCACGTCATCGAGCGCCAGCTGACCGCGCTGGTCGAGCTGTTCCCGATCCTCTCGCGCGCGCACCTGCTGCGGACGTGGGCCGGGATCGTCGACGTGGCGCCCGATGCCTCGCCGATCATCGGCCGACTCCCCGGTCGGCGGGCTGTACCTCAACTGCGGCTGGGGCACCGGCGGGTTCAAGGCCACGCCGGTGTCCGGGCTGGTCCTGGCCCACACGATCGCCCACGACGAGCCGCACGAGCTGAGCCGGCCGTTCGGGCTCGAGCGGTTCACCACGGGCGCGCTGATCGACGAGCACGGCGCCGCGGTCGCCGCCCACTGATGCTGCTCATCCCGTGCCCGTGGTGCGGGCCACGCGACGAGACCGAGTTCCGCTACGGCGGACAGGCCGGGATCGTCACCCCGCCCGACCCCGACGCCATCGACGACGCGGCGTGGGCCGACTACCTGTTCATGCGCGACAACCCGAAGGGCCCGTTCGCGCGAGCGCTGGTGCCACGCGTCCGGCTGCCGCCGCTGGTTCAACGTCGTCCGCGACACGCTGACCAGCGAGATCACGCTGGTCTGGCCGGCCGGCGCGGCTCGCCCGGATGGCGCGCCGTGACCGGGCCGGTGCCGGGCGGCGGCGCCCGTCGGCTGCCGAGCGGCGGCGACCGGATCGACCGCGACGCGCCGCTCGCGCTTCGAATGGGAGGGCGTCGACCCTCTCCGGCTTCCGCGGCGACACGCTCGCCTCCGCGCTGCTGGCCAACGGCGTCGACGTCGTCGCGGCCGAGCATCTACGACGGCCGGCCGCGCGGGATCATGACCGCCGGCGCCGAGGAGCCGAACGCGCTCGTCACGGTCCGCAGCGCGACCGCCGAGGAGCCGATGCTCCGCGCGACGCAGGTCGAGCTCGTCGACGGGCTGGTCGCCTGGGGGCTGCCCGGCCGCGGGTCGCCTGTCGCCCGAGCCGGATCGCGGCCGCTTCGACAAGACGTTCACCCATTGCGACGTCCTCGTCGTCGGCGGCGGGCCGGCGGGCCGGGCGGCGGCCGCTGGCGGCGGCGCGCGACGGCGACCGCGTGCTGCTCGTCGACGAGGGACCCGTGGTCGAGGACGCCGAGGCGCTCGCGGCGTTCCCGGAGGTCCGCGTCGTGGCCCGGGCGACGGCGCTCGGCGTCTACGACCACGGCTACGTCATCGTCGCCGAGCGCTCCCCCACCCCGACCGTCGAGGGCCGGCTGTGGCACGTCCGCGCCGGGCGGATCGTCCTCGCGACCGGCGCCATCGAGCGCCCGATCGTGTTCGCCGGTGACGACCGCCCGGGCGTCATGCTGGCCTCGGCCGCGGCGGCCTATCTGCGCGACTACGGCGTCCTCGCCGGGACGCGGGTCGCGATCTTCACCACCAACGACTCGACCGACGCGGTCGCCGCGGACCTGGAGGAGGCCGGCGCGACGATCGTGGCCGTCGCAGACGCCCGGCGCGGCGAGGCGATCGTCGGGTACCGGAGGCGACGCCACCGGCCGCCTGGACTCGATCACGGTCGGGCGGCACGGACGGCTCCGGGCCCCACCGCACCGAGGCCGTGGACCTGCTGCTCGTCTCGGGCGGCTGGAACCCCAACGTCAGCCTGTGGAGCCAGTCGCGCGGCACGCTTGCGCTACGACGAGCGGCTGGCCGCGTTCGTCCCCGACGCGCCGTTCGGGCCGGTCGAGGCGGTCGGGGCCGCGGCCGGCGACGGCCTCCCGACCGTCGAGCCGCTGTGGGTCGTTCCGCCCGCCGACCCGGACGCGCCCGACGCCTGGTCGACCCACTACGTCGACCTCCAGCGCGACGCCACGGTGGCCGACCTCCGTCGCGCGCTCGGCGCCGGGCTGACCTCGATCGAGCACGTCAAGCGCTACACGACGATCGGCACGGCGGCCGACCAGGGCAAGACCTCGGGCGTCGTGGCGTCCGCGATCGCGGCGGCCATCCTCGGCCAGGAAGTCGGCGCCGTGGGCGTGCCGACCTTCCGGCCGCCGTACACCCCGGTCAGCTTCGGCGCTGCTCGCCGGCCGCGAGCGCGGCGCGCTCCTCGACCCGATCCGGACCACGCCGATCCAGCCGTGGCACGTGGCCGCCGGCGCGGTGTTCGAGGACGTCGGCCAGTGGAAGCGGCCGCGCTACTTCCCGCGCGACGGCGAGTCGATGGACGCCGCCGTCCTGCGCGAGTGCGCGGCGGCGCGCACGGGCGTCGCCGTGATGGATGCCACGACCCTCGGCAAGATCGACCTGCAGGGCCCCGACGTCGGCGTCTTCCTCGACCGGATCTACACGAACACGTTCTCGAACCTGCCGGTCGGGTCGTGCCGCTACGGCGTCATGTGCCGGCTCGACGGGATGGTCTTCGACGACGGCGTGTCGAGCCGGATCGCGCCCGACCGGTTCCACATGACGACGACGACCGGCAACGCCGCCGCGGTCATGGACCACCTCGAGGAATACCTCCAGACCGAGTGGCCGGACCTGCGCGTGCGGGCCACGTCGGTCACCGAGCAGTGGGTCACGATCGCGGTCGTCGGCCCGCGCTCGCGCGACGTCGTCGCCGCGCTGGCGCCCGGGCTCGACGTGTCGGCCGAGGCGTTCCCGTTCATGACCTGGCGCGACGCGACGCTGGCCGGGACGCCGGGGCGCGTGTTCCGGATCTCGTTCTCGGGCGAGCTGGCGTACGAGCTCAACGTCCCGTCGTGGCACGGCCTGGCGCTGTGGGAGGCGGTCATGGCCGCCGGCGAGCCGCTCGGGATCACGCCGTACGGCACCGAGGCGCTCCACGTCCTCCGCGCCGAGAAGGGCTACCCGATCATCGGCCAGGAGACCGACGGGACGGTGACGCCCCAGGACCTCGGCCTCGGCTGGGCGGTGTCGTCGCGCAAGGACTTCATCGGCCGGCGCTCGCACCGCCGCGCGGATACGTCCCGGGCCGATCGCCGCCAGCTGGTCGCCCTGCTCCCGGTCGATCCGGACGCCCTCCTGCCCGAGGGCGCGCAGCTGGTGGCGGCCGACGCCGACCTCGAGCGCCGGCCCGTGCCGATGCTCGGCTTCGTGACGTCGTCGCTACCGGAGCGCCGCGCTCGGCCGGACGTTCGCGCTCGCGCTGGTGGCAAGCGGCCGGTCGCGGCTTGGCGAGACGGTCCGCGCGCCGCTCGAGGACCGCGTGATCGACGCGGTCATCGCCGACGCCGTGCGTGTTCGATCCCGGAGAACGCGCGCCGCGACGGCGACCCGGACGAGGCGGCCCGCGACGGCCGCCCGGCCGTCGCGCCGGCGACCTTCACGCCCTCGCCAGGTTCCCTTGCCGCGCGCAGCCCGCTCGCGGGGGCCGCGCTCCCGCCGGGCGTGGCCGAGGTCCCGTTCCTCGTCCAGCTCGACCTCCGCGCTCGACCCCGCGGACACCGACCTCACCGCGCGGCTCGCGGAACGGATCGGGGCGCCGCTGCCGATCGCCGCCAACACGTTCACGACGTCCGCGGATGGCACGCGCCGTGTCGTCTGGCTGGGACCCGACGAATGGCTCGTGATCGCCGCCGCCGGCACCGCCGGCGACCTCGAGGCGGACCTGCGGTCGACGCTCGGCTCGGCGGGTGCGGTCGTCGACGTCTCGGCCAACCGGACGACGCTGTCGATCGCCGGCCCCGGCGCGCGCGAGCTGCTCGAGCACGGCTGCGCGATCGACCTCCACCCGCGCGTCGTTCGGGCCGGGGCGTGCCGCCCAGACCAACCTCGCGCGCGCGAACGTCATCATCCTGGCGCTCGGTGACGAGCCCGCCGTACTGGGTCCTCGTCCGTCCCTCGTTCGCCGGCTACCTGGCGACGTGGCTGCTCGACGCGGCCGGGGCGGACGCGCCGTCGGGTTGACACCGCTTGACCGCGAATGGGACCATACGGCGGTACATCGGTTCGTTGGGTGAACCATCTGCTCGAGGCGCGGCGAGCGGGTCACCGAGGGCCGTCCCGACGGGGCTTTCACCACAACGACTGCCGTCGATCGTCGCCTCCTCCGACGATCGGCGGCAGCTTCGTGTCCGGCTCAGCCGCTCCCCGACAGGCGTGCCGCGCGGCTCCGCTCGACCAGCTCGGACGGCACGCGTCACCGGCATCGACAGCAGGTGGAACGACAGGGTCTTGCCGTGCCCGTCGAGGTTGAGGCTGCCGTTGACCCCGCCCTCCAGCACGTCGTCGATGACCAGGTTCAGGGCGGCCAGCCGCGGCAGCTCGTAGCGCGTCACCTGCGTCGCGCCGCGATGCGCGAAGAACGCATGGACGCGCTCGGCGGTCACCTGTTCGACGAGCACCGGCCAGGCGTCCGGCACGAACGCGACCACGCTGATGTTGCAGCGGTTGCCCTTGTCGCCCGCCCGGCCGTGGGCGATCTCGTGGAGCGGCACCTCGATCGGCTCAGCGGCCATCGCCGTCGCCTCCTCGGGCAGGATCCGGACGCGGGTGTCGACGACGCTCCGCTCGACCAGCGCCGACATCGTCCGCACCCGGCCGACCACCGACTTCCGCACGCCGCCGCCGCCGGCCGGCCCCGTGCTGTACAGGCCGATGACCTCGCCGGCGATCCGCTCCGCGGTCGCCCGGTCGGGCGCCGACCCGGCCAGCCGGACGCGGTAGTCGCCGTCGGGCGGGAACTGCCCGCCCTCGCGCAGGTCGCCGCGCTGCGAATCGAAGGTGCTGACGGTGCCGACGAGATCGATCCGGGTCGGGCCGTCGAGTCCGGTCAGCGCCAGGCGCTCCTCGAGCACGCGCGCGGCCAGCTCGGCGCGGGCCAGCGCGTTCGGCCCGCCGTACGAGATCTCGCCCTCGGCCAGGAACCCGCCCTCGGTGCTGATCGTGACCTTGAGCGTCGGCGGTCGCGGCCGGCCGCGCGCGCCGCTGACCCGGACCCGGTTCGGCGCGAGCTCGGTGACCTCGACCTCGGTGATGTCGAGCGTGACGTCCGGGACGAGGTAGGCGGACGGGTCGCCGAGCTCGTACAGGATCTGCTCCTTGACCGTCCGCGTCGACACCAGCCCGCCGGTGTCGTCCGCCTTGGTCACGACCATCGAGCCGTCGGCGTCGACCTCGGCGATCGGGAAGCCGACGCGCGCAAGGTCGGGCACGTCCTTGTAGCCGGGATCGGCGAAGTAGCCGCCCGACAGCTGGGCGCTGCACTCGAGCAGGTGCCCCGCGAGCGTGCCGGCCGCCAGGCGCTCCCAGTCGTCCTCCGCCCAGCCGAACTCGTGGACGAGCGGACCGAGCACGAGCGCCGAATCGGCGCAGCGTCCGAGGATCACCACGTCCGCGCCGCGGCGCAGCGCCTCGGCGACCGGTCGCGCCCCGAGGTAGACGTTGGCGGCGATGATCGGCTCGTCCTCGAGCGGGATGCCCTCGATGATCGTCCACGACCGGATGTCGGCCTCGGGGACGTACTCGAGCAGGTCGTCGCCCTCGACGATGCCGACCTTGTAGTCGGGCAGGCCGAGCTCGGCGGCGAGCTCGAGCACCAGCCGGCCGGCACCGAGCGAGTTGGCCGCCCCGAAGTTGGCCACGATCCGGATCCCGGCCTCGCGGCAGCGGCGCAGGATCGGCCGGAGGAACGCCGCCGTGCCCGGGCGTGAACCCGGTCGCCGGGTCGCGCCGCCGCTCGAGCTGGGCGAGGGCCAGCGTCCGCTCGCCGAGCGTCTCGAAGATCAGGTAGCGCGGTCCGTCGCGGCGGGCCAGCGTCTCGACGACGGGGATGCACGCGTCGGGGCGCTCGTCGGCGAAGCCGGCGCCGCATCCGACGTAGACCGTGGTCGGGGCAGGCGCCCGTTCCGGGTCGCTCATCCGATCGCCAGCATCCGCTGCGGGTTGCGCCGGACGACGAGGTCGATCTCGTCGGCCGACATGCCCTTGGCCGCCATCCACGTCGTCACGTCGCGCGGGATGTGGCCGTAGCCGCCCCCGCCGTAGCGCTCGAGCCGGGTCTTGAGGCAGACGTCGTGCGAGGCGAGGACCTGCTCGGCGTGGCCCTCGCCGATGAGCATCCGGATCTGGTCGATCCGCTCGGTGTCGCTCGGGACGTTCACGGGCCCGGTCGGGTACATCGACAGCACCTCGCCGAACCAGTCGAGCTCGACATAGCAGCCCGTCCGGGCGAGGCGGACCAGGTTCGCCGGCTCGAACTCGGTCCGCTCGATGTGGCCGATGACGACGCGTGCCGGGTCGGCACCCGCGGCGGCGAGGATCTCGAGGATCTCGAACGGCGCGGCCTGGTCGCGACCCGGATGGATCGAGATGGGCGCCCCGGTCTCGCGCTGGGCGCGGGCCGCCGCCCGGAGCGACTTGCGCTCGTTCGGGTGGAGCGGCCACGAGCAGCCGACCTCGCCGATGATCCCGGCCCGGACCCCGGTCTCGCCGATCCCGTCGCGCAGGTCGCGGACGATCTCCTCGGTCAGCTCGTCCTCGCTCCGGGCGTCCATGTCGGGCGGGTGGAAGTCCTCGGTGTAGAAGCCGGTGGCGGCCACGACGTGGAGACCGGTCGCCACCGAGATCCGGCGCAGCGCGAGCGGGTCGGGCCGGATGCCGATGCTCCCCGCGTCGACGATCGTGCCCCCGCCGGCGGCCGCGAACAGGCCGGCCTCCTCGATCGCGACCTGCTCGTCGTCGAGCACGATGTTGTCGTGGTTGCTCAGGTAGTGGCGGCGGACCCAGCGCAGGTTCGCGAGGGTGACCGGCTGGTGGGCGAGCGCCCGTCCCTCGGCGTCGGCCGGCTCCACGAAGCGCGGCCCGAGGTCGCACAGCAGGTGCTCGTGCGGGAGCGTGATCCCGAGCGCGTCGGGCGCGACCGGCCCGAGCACGGTCTGGACCGACCCGCTCCCGGCCATCGCTCCATCCTCGGCGTCGCGCCGCCTACGGCCAGCTGGTGTCCGGCTCGAACGGGAACATCGGCCGGCGGCGATGCTCGTGGTCGAGGAAGCGCATGTCCGCCGTCGAGATCCCGGGCGTGTCGACGTAGACCATCCGCGAGGCGATCGGCCCGTAGGCCGGCTGCGGCGACATGACGCCCTTGGCCACGATCAGGTCGTAGCGCGCCGGGTTGACCCCGACCGAGTAGTGCTGGTCGAGGCTCATGGTCATGATCGGCAGCGTCGTCAGCAGGACCGTCCCGCCGTCGTCGGTGTCGACCACCGCGGTCGTCCCGCCGTCGAACGCCTTGTGCCCGGCATGGACCTTCTCGTCGTAGGCCTTGAACTTGCCGTCCGACAGCACCCGGACGCGCCCGGCGATCGGCTGCGGCGTGCCGTGGCGGTCGTCGATCTTGCCGCCGACCGACAGCCGGACGTGCGAGCCGACGCCCGCGGCCACGCACGCGGCGGCGGCGGCCGGGTCGTGGACGGTCAGCAGGTAGCTCGTGCGGCCGGCGCGCCAGCAGACCCTTCCAGGATGAACGTCGAGTCGCCCGGCGTGCCGGCACCCATGTTGTCGCCGACATCGAGCAGCACGATCGGGCCGGGCGCGTCGCCGCGCTCGAGGCGGACGGCGTCGGCGACCGACACGCCGCGCGGATCGAACGCCTGGCGCCGCTCCCAGGTTCGGCGGGCCATCTCCTCGGCGGCCTTCTGGGCGATCGTCACGTCGCGATCGGCGACCGCGACGAGGGCCATGCCCATGCCCGGCACGTCGGCGTACGGGAACCCCTCGCCGATGCTCTGGTCGAGCAGCCCGGGCGTCGCCTCGGTCAGCTCGAGCGCCTCGCGGAGGAGGCCGCGCATCGGGTCGTCGGCGGTGTTCTGGGCCAGGATGTTGGCGCCCATCGGCGGGTTGACCACGGCCTGGACCGGCTGGATCTCGCCGCGCACCGTCTGCGCGATGAGCTTCGCCAGCTGGAGCCCGCGATCGCGGCAGTCCATGTGCGGGTTGGTCCGCCACAGGAGCGTGATGTCCGCGCCGTGGACCTGCGCCGGGGTGACGTTGCCGTGGGTGTCCATCACGTTGCCGATCGGGACGCGCGGCCCGACGACCTCGCGCACCCGGCGGATGAACTCGGCGTCGGCGTCGGGGTAGCCCTCGGCGACCATCGCGCCGTGCTGGGCCATCAGCACGCCGTCGAACGGCCCGTCGGCGGCCAGCCGCTCGAGCTGCGCGCCGGCGATCCGCTCGAACGTGGCGGCCGGCCACGTCCCGCCCGGATGGGTGCTGGCGAAGCCGATCGGGACGACGTCCACGCCCGGCAGCGAATCCGCGTCGCGGTAGCCGGCGACCGTGATCCCGGTGTGGCCGTAGACCTCCCAGACCTCCTCGCCGAGGAGGTCGCCGTGGGTGCCGCTGATCGTGCTGAGCGCGAACGCCTCGTCGTTCGTCGGGCTGGTCGAGAACGTGTTGGTCTCGTGCAGGATGCCCATGGCGGCGAGCTTCATGCGGGTCCCTCCCCTCCGGACGGCGTGATGATCAGGTTGCCCCACGTGTCCAGGTCGGCCCGATAGCCGGGGTGGACGACGGTGGTCGAGTCCATCTCCTCGACGATGCACGGCCCGGACAGCGTGGTCGAGCGAACGAACGTCGCCCGGTCGTAGATCGGGGTCGGCGGTGAAGCCGTCGGTCTCGGCGAAGTAGACCTGGCGGATCGAGCTCGGCTCGGCCGTGCGCGGCTCGTCGGGCAGCGTCCGCGGGACCCACGGCGGGATCCGCCCGATCGCCGCGAGCCGGAGGTTGACGATCTCGGTCGGCTCGGCCGGCGCCGCGAAGCCATACGCCCGCTCGTGGGCGGCGTGGAAGCCGGCGGCGGCGGCGAGCAGGTCGCCCGCCTCGATCCGTCCGTGCGGCAGCTCGATCGGCAGGACGTAGCTCTGGCCGACGTACTGCATCTCGGCGTGGACCTCGATCCGCACGTCCTCGTCGGCCACGCCCTCGCGCCGGAGCATCGCCCGGCCCTCGGTCTCGAGCCTGGCGAACAGCGCCTGGATCGGCCTCGACGTCGGCCGCCTCGGTCCGCCGCAGGAACGTCTGCGAGAAGTCGTGGCGGAGGTCGTTCATCAGGAGCCCGAGCGCCGAGAACGTGCCCGGGCTGGGCGGCACGATCGTCTTGACGATGCCCATCTCGGCCGCCAGCCGGTTGACGTGGACCGGCCCGGCGCCGCCGAACCCGACCAGTCCGAAGGCTCGCGGGTCGAGCCCGCGCTGGACGGACATCAGCCGAAGTGCGCTCGCCATCGCGGCATTGGCGATCTCCACGATCCCGAACGCGGCCGTGACGACGTCCATCCCGAGCGGGTCGGCGCAGCGATCGCGGATCGCGCGGGTCGCGGCGTCAACGTCGAGGTGGAGCTCGCCGCCGAGGAACGATTCGGCGCTGAGCCGGCCGAGCACGAGGTTCGCGTCGGTGACCGTCGGCTCCTGGCCGCCGCGGCCGTACGCGGCTGGTCCCGGCTCGGCGCCGGCGCTGACCGGGCCGACGCGCAGCGCGCCGCCCGAGTCGACCCAGGCGATCGAGCCGCCGCCGGCGCCGATCTCGGCCAGCTCGATGACCGGCGTGCGGATCGGGTAGCCCGAGCCACGCGCCGCGCCGGCGCCCGGCTGCGCGACCGCCCCGACGTGGTACTGCTTGGTGATCTGCGGCGTCCCGCCGCGGACGAGCCCGACCTTGGCCGTCGTGCCGCCCATGTCGAACGAGATCGCGTCGGCCAGCCCGAGCTGGCGGGCGAGGTGGCTGGTCGCGATGACCCCGGCGGCGGGCCCCGACTCGACGATGAACACCGGTCGCTCGCCGGCGCTCTCGAAGGTCAGCACGCCGCCGCCGCTCTGCATCACCAGCAGCTCGGCCTCGACCCCGCGGCCGCGCAGCCGTTCCTCGATCGAGCCGAGGTACTCCTGGACGATCGGCTGGATCCCGGCGTTGATCACGACGGTGCTGGCCCGGTCGTACTCGCGGAACTCCGGGACGATGTTGGACGACAGCGAGACCGCCACGTCCGGGCACTCCTCGCCCAGGATCGCCCCGATCCGATCCTCGTGGACGGGGTTGGCGTAGGCGTGCAGCAGGCAGACCGCGACCGACTCGACGCCGAGCCCGGCGAGCGACCGGGCGACCGTCCGGACCGCGTCCTCGTCGAGCGGGACGAGCACGTCGCCGTGCCAGTCGAGCCGCTCCGGGATCCCGAAGCACAGCGTCCGCGGGACGAGCGGGACAGGCTTGGCGAACTGGATGTCGTACAGCGACGGCCGGATCTGGCGGCCGATCTCGAGGACGTCGCGGAAGCCCTCGGTCGTGATCAGCGCGGTCCGCGCGATCTTGCGCTGGATGATCGCGTTGGTCGCCACGGTCGTGCCATGGACGACGTAGCGCAGGCTGGCCGGGTCGGCCTCCGCCGACGCCGAGGATTCGGTCCGTGGCGTGGAGGAAGCCCTCGCTCGGGTCGCTCGGCGTCGAGCTGACCTTGCTGATCCGGAACGCGCCCGTCTCCTCGTCGATCAGGATCGCGTCGGTGAACGTGCCGCCGATGTCGACCCCGAGGCGGTAGCCCATCTAGGCCCCACCCGAGCGGAGCGCGGCGGTGCGCCACCTCGTCGACCGTGCCCGTCGCCTCGTCGACGGCGACCCTGTAGGCGTCGGCCGCGCGCCCGGCCGTGATCCTCGATTCGAGCACGTCGCGCAGGACGGCGGCCGGATCGCGCGCCTCGGGCGGGCCGTAGCCGCCACCGCCGCACGACTGGATGCTGATCACGTCGCCGGGATGGAGCGACAGCGTCGTCTTGGAGCTGACGACCTGCGGCGCGGTGTCCGGGTTGAGGAGGTAGCGGGCCGGCGGGGCGGCATGCCCGCCGAACAGCCCGGACGGTCCCCAGCGGTCGCGGTCGGCCAGGATCGTGAACGACACGTCGTCCTCGAACGTGTAGTCGCGACGCAGCCCGAGCCCGCCGCGGTACGTGCCCGGGCCCTCGGATTCCTCGATCAGCTCGTAGCGCAGGATCCGCACCGGGTAGTTGATCTCGGTCTCCTCGACCGGCGCGTTCTCGGTGTTCTGCGGGTGCGGCTGGACGGCGTCCGGGCCGTCCGACGAGGCCCGCCCGCCGAACCCGCCGGCGACCGTCTCGAGGAACGCGAACAGCTCGCCGTCGCGCGGGTTGCGGCCACCGAACCCGACGTGGCAGATCATCCCCTTCGAGCCGGCCGGGACGCGCTCGGGGAGCGCCTGCGAGACCGC
Source organism: uncultured Chloroflexia bacterium (assembly GCA_963721545.1). Lineage (GTDB taxonomy): Bacteria > Chloroflexota > Limnocylindria > Limnocylindrales > CSP1-4 > SPCO01. The sequence continues at coordinate 418,517 of CAVRKB010000009.1, read as the reverse complement.
GACGTAAAGCGTCTCGACCAGCCGCATGGCGGTCTCCCAGCCACCGACCACCGGCGCCGGATGCGTCGCGTTGACGACGGTGCCCGCCGGGGCGAGCACGCGCACGTAGCGGTAGAACCCGTCGTTGACCGGGATGTCCGGATCGATCAGCGACTTGAGGACGTAGGCGCAGTTCGAGTACGTCTGGGCGTAGGTCGAGTTGACCGGTGCGCGGCGCTGCGGGTCGCAGCCGGTCAGGTCGAACAGGACGCCGTCGTCGTCGACGGTGAAGCGCGCCGAGAGGTGCACCGGCTCGTCCGAGAACCCGTCGGTGTCGACGAGGCCCTCGGCCGCGAACGAGCCGCGGGGCAGCCGGGCGATCGCCGCCAGCGTCCGCCGGCCGGTGTACGCGCACAGCTCGTCGAGATAGTCGACGAACGCCTCGGCGCCGAGCTGGTCGACGAGGCCGGTCATCCGCCGGACGCCGGTGTTGTTGCAGGCGATCTGGGCACGCAGGTCGCCCGCCGTCTCGCGCTTCGAGCGGATCTGCTCGAGGACCAGGCGGTAGATGTCGGCGACGATCACGCCGTTCTCGACCAGCTTGACCGGCGGGATGATGATCCCTTCCTGGAAGACCTCCTGGAAGGCGCCGACGCTGGCCGGCGCGCCGCCACCGACGTCGACATGGTGGGCCAGGCAGGCGACGTAGCCGAGGACCTGGCCGCTCGTACACGAACGGCGCGATGAGCGTGACGTCGTTGAGGTGCCCGCCACCGATGTACGGGTGGTTGACCAGGATCGAGTCACCCGGTCCGAGGTTCTCCGGGCCGTAGTCGGCGACTGCTGCCGGGACGAGCCTGACGAGCGAGCCGAGGTGGCTCGGCTGGGCGAACGACTGGGCGATGGCCCGCATCTTCGCGTCGAAGAACGCGCACGAGAAGTCGGCGCGGGTCTTGATGTTGGTGGAGTAGGCGCTCCGCCGCAGGCTGGCCGCCATCTCCTCGGCGATCTCGACGAGGGCGTTGCGGATGACCTCGAACCGGATGGGATCGATCGACATGCCGCCGCGCGGGTCGTGGTCGATCGCCGGGGAGGTCGCGTGATCCATCTGGGCGCTCCGTATCATGAGACGGTGGTTCACGTGCTGATCCGCAGTGTACGGTGACGCCAGATGCGTCGGCAACCCGGGAGGACACGCTGATGGACACGCGAGCGCTCGGGCGGACCGGTCTCCGCGCCTCGCTGCTGGGGCTCGGGACGGGCGGCGCCAACGTCTTCGGCCAGGCCCGCGGGGCGAGCGCCGAGGAGGCGCGCGCGCTCGTCCGGGCGGCGCTCGACCTCGGGCATCGACTACTTCGACACCGCCGCGGCCTATCGCGACAGCGAGGTCCGGCTGGCCGCGGCACTGGCCGGCGTGCCGCGCCGTGACTACCGGCTCGCGACCAAGGTCCACCCACGCTCCGCCGACGGCGCGCTGCTGACCCCGACCGAGGTCGAGGCGGCCATCGAGCGCAGCCTGGCCCGGCTCGAGACGGACGTCATCGACGTCTTCCAGGTCCACGCCCTGCGCCTCGCCGACTACGACGCGGTCGTGGCGACGCAGCCTGCCCGTGCTCGTCCGCGCGCGCGAGGCGGGCCGGATCCGGGCCATCGGCGTGACCGAGTCGTTCGCCGGTGACGACCCCCGCCACGAGACGCTCTCGCGGGTCCTCGACGACGGCGTTCGCCGACGTCGTGATGGTCGGCTACAACGTCCTCCACCAGAACGCCGAGCGCGACATCCTGCCGCGAGCGGCGAAGGCCGGCGTCGGCATCGTGGTCATGGCCGCGGTGCGCCGGGCGCTCGCCACGCGTGAGGCGCTCGAGGCGCTCGTCGCCGAGCTCAAGGCCGGCGGCCAGCTCGATCCAGGCGTGGCAACTGTGCTCCCCGACCGCGACCCGCTGGGCTGGCTGGTCCACGACGGCGTCGCGTCGGTCCAGGCCGCGTGCTACCGATACGTCGCGGGCCACCCGGCGGTGTCGACCGTCCTGACCGGCACGTTCGATCCGGCCCACCTCGCCGAGAACGCCGCGGCGGTCGGGCAGGGACCGCTGCCCGACGCCGACGTGGCCCGCCTGCGCACGGTCTTCGGCAGCGCTCGACCTCGGCCTCGGGAAGTAGCGGGCGCTCAGCGCTCCCAGAGGTCGGGCGACGACCGGCGTCGGCTCGAACGGGTGGCCGGCGGCGAAGCGCCTCGTCGAGGACGACGCCGAGCCCGGGACGGCCGTCGAGCGACGAACCAGCCCGCCATCGATCGTCTCGCCGCCGACCAGCTCGCCCCGCCACGTCGTCTCGCCCCACGCGAACTCGACGAGCTGCGGCGTCGGCGCCGCGAGCGCGGCCTGGGCGGTGGCGGCGGTCGACACGGGTCCGCTCGGATCGTGCGGCGCGACGGCCACCCCGAACGATTCGGCCACGGCCGCGACCTGGACCAGCCCGCTGATCCCGCCGCAGTACTTGACGTCGGGCATCACCACGTCGACGCCGGTCGCGGCGATGAACCGGCGGTGCGCCTCCAGCCCGACCAGGAACTCGCCGCCGGCCAGCCGTGCGCTCGTCGAGTCGCGGACCTGGCGCCAGCCCTCCAGGTCGCGTTCGGACACGGGCGCCTCGATCCAGTACGGGTCGATCCGCTCCATCTCGCGGACGGCGACCGTCGCGGTCCTCGGGTTGAACCGGCCGTGACAGTCGATCAGCACGTCGACCGCCGGTCCGACCGCGTCGCGGACGGCACCGATCCGGGCCAGCCCGGCGTCGATCAGCGCCCGCGCGCCACGATCCTGCTCGGGCTCCCAGCGCAGGCCGTCGAACGGCGCGACCTTGACCGCGTCGAACCCGGCCGCGACCACCGCATCGAGCGCCGCGGCAGCGAACGCCTCGGGCGTCCGGCCGCCGCAGGATCGCCCGGTTGACGTTGGCGTACAGCCGGACGCGCCCTTCGGCCGGCCCGCCGAGCAGCACCGACACCGGGACGCCGAGCCGCTGCCCGAGGAGGTCCCAGAGCGCCTGCTCGATCGCGCTCGTCGGCGGCGTTGTGGGCCATCCCCGCGAACGCGCCGGGGTGCGGGTGGAGCGCGCGCGACGCCGGGGTCGCCGGCGCGCCCGATCATGCCCCGCGCCGCGGCCTCGACCTCGGCGAGGACCTGCGGCTCGTGCCCGTCGAGGGTCGCCTCCCCTACCCCGCGTCGGTCGTCGTCGGTCTCGACCACCACGAACACCCAGTTCGTCCGGGTCGTGACGTGGACGACCACGGTCCGGATCGATCGCACGAGCGGGGTGCTGGCCATCAGGTCTCCTGCGGCGGTCGGGCCAGGTCGCCCGTCGCCAGTCTCGGCACCGGCGGCGTCGGTCACCGGCGCCCTCCCACGGCTCGTCGAGATCCGGGTCGAACGGCCACAACGGCCGGGTGATGCGCTCGAACGGGAGCCGGGTCAGGTCGCTGTCGGCGGGCCCGACCGTGTCGATGTACATGATCTCCGCCGCGATCGGGTCGTACGCCGCGCGTGAACCCGCCCGCCGACTTGACCTGGACGATCTTCGCGTGCTCGGGCCACAGCCCGGCGCGGTGGTAGATGCTCGCGTCGAGCTGCGACGCCTTCATCCTCGGTCAGGACGACCGACAGCGCGCCGTGCTCGACGACCGCGATCCGGCCAACGTCGCGCGGCTTGATCGGCAGCTCGCTCAGGAATGGCCGTCGGCCAGGGTGACCACCCGTCCGGTCAGCTCGACCGGCGAGAAGAAGTCGGGCGTCTGCGTGCCGCCGACCTGGCACGCGTCACCTCCGCCGCCGATCCCCGCCTCGAAGCAGCCGGCCACGGCCGCCGCATCCGTGACCGTGAGGATGCACGGCCTCGTCGCTCGGCGTCGCCGCCAGGAGCTAGGCCAGCAGCAGGTTGCCGTCGCCGTTGCCGCCGCCGCTCGTGGTGTCGGCGCTGTCGGACACGACGACCGGCCGCCCCTCGACCGCGAGCGCCTGCGCGATCGCCTCGGGGATCGGCGTCTTGGGGACGCGGAAGGCCTCGCGCCGCTCCCAGATGAAGCCGGCCCAGCGTCGTCGGCGACGTCCTGGCCGAGCTCGGGGTGCGCCGTCGGTCGTGGCCGTCGACGCATCCAGCCGATGTCGGGGACGTCCATCCACGGCTGGGTGGCGAACACGGTCACGTCGAGCACGCCCGGGCGCGCGTTCGAGCTCGCGGGCCCTGCGCCTGGACCTCGACCATCGGGCCGTGGTTCGTGTCGTGGTGCTCGGACGACGCCGTCATCCGGATCTTGCGCATCGACACCACGCGGATCGGATCTCACCGTTCATCGCCCGGACCAGGAGCCGCATGGCCCGCTCGGCCGTCGCGTAGTAGTCGGTGTGCGGGCACGTCCGGTACACCGAGCAGCGCGTTCGGCGTTCGCGGCCATCGCCCGCGGTGCCGTGACCGTGCATGTCGAAGGTGGCGACGATCGGGATGTCGGGGCCGACGATCTCGCGGACGCGGGCGATGATGTCGGCCTCGGTGTCATCGATCGAGACGGTCGCCATCGCACCGTGGAGGACGAGCATCACGCCGTCGATCCGGCCGCGCGTGGTCGCGCGCGCCGGCCAGGATCTTGTCGCGGACGGTCTCGTAGACCTCGTCGGCGACCACCGGCCCGACGCCGCCCCACAGGTAGGTCGTCGGGATCAGGGCCAGGCCAGCCTCGCGCGCGACGTCCGCCACCGCGTCGAGCTCGAGCCCGATCCCGAGCTCAGGGCCGAAGATCGCATCGCCGTCGGCCGTTGCGCCGCCCTTGAGCAGGACGTCCTCGGTCGAGATCCCGGGGACGAAGCTGTGGAGCTCGTGGAGGAAGCCACCGACGAGCACCCGCCGTCCGTCCGATGCCATCGTCGTCCTCCACCCGAGGGCCGGCTCGACTTGCGAACCGCGCCTCGCCGCTCGTAGGCTATCAAATATCACACCGGAGGCCGCATGCCGTTCGTCCCCGCAGCCGACGCCGCCAACGCCCGCCTGACGCGGATCCCTGACGACCGGCTCGACGGGCGGACGGAGCTCCACCGACAGCCGTTGATCGCGTCGCCGGCCTCGCGCCTCGTCCTGCTCGAGATGCCGCCGGGCTTCGCCACCATCCCCCACCGCCACCCGGGCGCCGGCGAGTCGTTCTACATCCTGACCGGGTCGGGCCGGTTCACGATCGGCGACGAGCGCCTCGAGGTCGCGCCCGGCGACCTGCTGTTCGCGGCCGTCGACGAGGTCCACGCCATCGAGGCCGGCGCGGAGGGGCTGCGCTTCCTCGCCGGGGTCGCCCCGAACGAGGACCGACCGGACGAGGAGGTCCTGATCCAGCGCGACGGCGGCGGCGCCGCCACGTGAAGATCACCGAGGTCCGCGCCACGACCTGCCGCATCCCGCTGTCGTCGCCGATCGTGATGGGCGAGCTCAAGTTCGATGCGCGCGAATACCTCGTCGTCGAGGTCATGACCGACGAGGGCGTGACCGGGCTCGGCTTCGGCATGACCCGCGACGCGCCGCTCGCTCCGATCGTGATCCGCAACGTCGCGCCGCGGCTGATCGGGGCCGACCCGCTGGCGACCGAGGCCATCTGGGAGCGGCTGTACAACGGCAACCTCACGATCGGCCAGCGCGGGCTGTTCATGCGCTGCCTGAGCGCCGCCGACATCGCGCTGTGGGACATCAAGGCCCAGGTCGCCGGCCTGCCGCTGTGGCAGCTGCTCGGCGGGTTTCGCGAGCGGATCGGGGCGAGCATGGCGGGCGGCTATCCGCGCCCGGGCCGGACGCTCGACTCGCTCGGCGAGGAGGTCGCCGGCTACGCGGCGCAGGGCTACCCGTGGATCAAGATCGCGGCCGGCCCGCTCGCGGACGACACCGAGCGGCTCCGCGTGTCCGCCGCCGCCGTCGGTGACAGCCTGCTCGCGTACGACGCGCACTGGGCGTGGCGCACGCTGCCGGCGGTCGTGCCGACCGTCCGCCGCTGGACCGAGTTCGACCTCGCGTTCATCGAGGATCCGTTCCCGTCCGAGTCGCCGCGGCTGGCGGCCGGCCTCCGCGAGCAGACCGGCATCGCGCTGGCGCTCGGTGAGGACGTCACCGGCCGGCACGCCTATCGCGACCTGATCGAGCAGGCGCCGCCGGACATCCTGCGCCTCGACGCGACGACGACGGGCGGGATCAGCGAGGCGATCAAGATCTGCGCCATGGCCGCGGCCCACTCGATCCCCGTGCTGCCCCACATCTTCCCCGAGCTCCACGTCCACCTCGCGGCCGCCCTGCCGATCGTGATGGCCGTCGAGGTGACCGATCCGGCGCAGGAGATCGACCTCCTGTGGAACATCCTGGCGGACCCGCTCCGGCCGGTCGACGGGCACGTCAGCGCGCCGACCGGTCCGGGCATCGGCGCCGAGCTCGACCGGGCGGCGCTCGCCCGCTACGCGACGGGCGTGCGAGACGCTGCGCGCCTGAGCCGCGCGCGCGAGGCCTTCGTGGCGACGTACGACGAGCTCCGGCGCGACGCCCGCTGGGACATCCCGGCGCGCTACAACATCGCGGCCGACACGATCGACCGCCACGCGGCGCAGCGGCCGGGCGGGCTGGCGCTGATCGTCGAGGACGAGGCCGGCGCGGTCACGGAATGGACGTTCGCCGCGGTCCGCGATGCCTCGATGCGGCTGGCCAACGCGCTCGCCGGGCTCGGGCTCGTCGCCGGGGAGCGGCTGGCGATCCTCCTGCCGCAGACGCCCGAGACCGCGATCGCCCACCTCGCGGCCTACCGGTCGGGCTGATCGCCGTTCCGCTGTTCGTGCTGTTCGGCCCCGACGCGCTCGAGTACCGGCTGGCCAATTCGGGCGCCGCCGCGCTGCGTGACCGACGTCGCGAACTGGCCGAAGGTCGCCGAGATCCGCGACCGGCTGCCCGGCCTGCGCACGATCGTGGTCGTCGGCGGCGAGGGCGTGGACGGCACGCTCGACTTCGGGGCGATGCTGCGCTGCCGCCTCGCCGTCGCATCGCGCCGCCCGACACCGCCGCCGACGACCCGGCGATCATCATCTACACCTCGGGCACGACCGGGCCGCCGAAGGGCGCGCTCCACGCCCACCGGTTCCTGCTCGGCCACCTGCCCGGCGTCGCACCTGCCGCACGACTTCGCGCCGCAGCCGGGCGACCGGTTCTGGACGCCCGCCGACTGGGCCTGGATCGGCGGCCTGTACGACGTGCTGTTCCCGGCCTGGCACTGGGGCCTGCCGGTGGTCGCGCATCGGGCCCGCCGGTTCGAGCCCGAGCGGGCGCTCGACGCTGATGGCGCGCCACGGCGTCCGGAACGTGTTCCTGCCGCCGACCGCGCTCAAGCTGATCCGCCGCTCGGGCGCGACGCCGCGCCGGCGGACCTGCGCCTGCGATCGGTCGCGCAGCGGCGGCGAGACGCTCGGCGGCGAGCTGCTCGACTGGGGCCGCGCCACGTTCGGGCTGACGATCAACGAGTTCTACGGCCAGACCGAGTGCAACCTCGTCGTCGCCAACAGCGCCGGGCTGATGGCCGTCCGGCCGGGCTCGATGGGCCGGCCGGTGCCGGGCCACGACGTCGCCGTCATCGACGACGACGGCGTCGCGGTCGCCGCCGGGCGTCGTCGGCGAGATCGCGATCCGCGCGGCCGGACCCGGTCATGTTCCTCGGCTACTGGAACCAGCCCGAGGCGACGCGCCGCCAAGTTCGCCGGCGACTGGCTGCGGACGGGCGATCGCGGCAGCGCCGACGAGGACGGCTACCTCTGGTACCAGGCCCGCGACGACGACGTCATCACCAGCGGCGCGCTACCGGATCGGCCCGGGCGAGATCGAGGACTGCCTGCTGCGCCACCCGGCGGTCGCCATGGCCGCGGTCGTCGGCGTCCCCGACCCGATCCGGACGCAGGCGATCAAGGCGTTCGTGGTCCTCGTGCCGGGCGCAGCCGGCGACGAGGCGCTGACGACCGAGCTCCAGGGGTTCGTCCGCGAGCGGCTCGGCGCCCACGAGTACCCGCGCGCGATCGAGTACCTCGACGCCCTGCCGCTGACCGCGACCGGCAAGGTCATGCGCCGCGAGCTCCGCGCCCGGGGCTAGGCCTCGGGCGGTGGCTGGGTGGGCGCGGCGGCTCGGGCGGCGCGTCGACGGTCGCGCTCGGCGTCGGTCGCGACGAGATCCACGGTCTCGTCGTCGGCGATGACGACGCCGTAATCGGCCACGCGCCCGGGCGACGCCGATCAGCCCGTTCCGGACGTCATGGAGGACCGCGGCGGGATCGCGATCGAGCGGATCGCCCCAGCCGCCGCCGCTCGCCAGCTCGTGGCGGAACCGGTCGCCGGTCAACAGGTCGGATGGGCCGATGACCGGCCGCTCGGTCACCTCGCCGGCGTGGTCGACCGTGGTCATCGACGGCCGGCCCGGAGCGCCGCCGGCGAGCCCGAATGGCGGGTGGGCGCGCTTGTCGGAGCGGACCTGGACCGGCGTGTCGGAGCCGAGGTAGTCGAACTCGCGGACGAGCGCCGGCGAGCCGCGCCACTGCCCGGGGCTCGCCGAGTCCTCGACGATCCCGTAGCGGAGGAAGCGGAGCGGATAGGTGCTCTCGGCGATCTCGATCGGCATGTTGGCGTTGTTCGAGCCGGGGTGCGGCACGCCGGCCGGGCCGTCGTAGCCCTTGCCCGCGCCGCGAGCGCCCGAGAACATGTCGACGTAGATGAACGGCCGGCCCGCCCGGTCGTCGCCGCCCAGCGAGATGATCGTGTTGCCGCCCTCGCCGGCGGCGGGGACGCGATCCGGCGCCGCCTGCGCGAGCGCGCCGGCGACCGCGTCCATGACCCGGAACCCGGTGATCCCGCGCGCCCCGCAGGCGGCCGGAAAGACCGCGTTGACGACGGTCCCCTCGTCGGCCTCGACGGTGATGGCTCGGAAATAGCCGCCGGAGTTCGGGATCGAGCGGTCGAGCACGAGACGGGTCGCGGCGTAGACCGCGGACTTGGTGAACGGCAGCGGCGAGTTGATGCCGCCCTGGACCTGACGGCGCCGTGCCCGCGAAGTCCACGTGGATGCTGTCGCCCGCGACGGTGACCGCGACCTCGATCCGGATCGGGTCCGGCCCGACGCTGTCGCCGTCGATCCAGTCGGTCCTGACGGTAGACGCCGTCGGGGAACGACTCGATCTCGCGGCGGGCCATCCGCTCGGCGAGGGTGAGCAGCGCGTCCTCCAGCTCGGCCAGCGGCTCGGCGCCGTAGCGGCCGACCAGCTCGAGGTAGCCGCGCTCGCCGGCGTCGACGGCCGCCAGCTGCGCCCGGATGTCGCCGAGGACCATGTGCGGCACGCGCACGTTGGCGGCGATGATGTCGAGGAGGGCCTGGTTGACGCGACCGGCCTCGTAGAGGTGGACGCCCGGGCAGCCGGAGCCCCTCCTGGAAGATCTCGGTCGTCGTCGTCGAGTTGCTGCTCGGGATGAGGCCGCCGACGTCGGTCTGGTGGGCGACGGCCGCCGACGAACGCCCGGACCAGCGCCGTCGTGGAAGATGGGCTTGATCGAGGTAGATGTCCGGCAGGTGGATGCCGCCCCAGCCGTACGGGTCGTTGAGGATGAAGCACGTCGCCCGGCTGGAAGCGTTCGCCATACGCGCGCGATCACGTGGCCGACCGCCGACGGGAACGAGCCGAGGTGGAGCGCGATGCCCAGCCCCTGCGCGACCAGCTCGCCGCGGGCGTTGAGGATCCCGGTCGAGTAGTCGAGCGCGTCGCGGACGGTCGCCGAGTAGGCCGTCCGGGCGATGATCAGGGCCATCTCGTCGGCCACCGAGCCGAGCGCGTGGCGGACGATCTCGAGCGTCGCCGGATCGTGCGGCCGGCGAGCTGCGAGGCCGTCCATCAGGCCACGTGCTCCATGACGATCGTGTGCTGCTCGTCGAGGCGGGCCGTCCAGCCGGGCGGCACGACCGTCGTCGTGTCGAACTCCTCGACCAGCGCGCGGGCCCGCGATCGGCGTGCGCAGCGCGGCGCGGCCGACGACCGGCATGTCGTGCCGCCCCAGCCGCGGCCCGAGCCAGACCGACCGCGACCCGCGCCGGCGGCGCGTCGGCGGCGATCGCCCGCGACAGCGAGCCGTCGCGCGGCAGCCGGCCGGTCACCCGGACGTTGACGACCTCGATCTCGTCGTCCTCGGCCGCGTGGCCGTAGGCCTTGGCATGGGCGGCGTGGAACGTCGTCCGCAGCCGCTCGACGAGCGAGGCCGCCGGCGCGTCGCGCTCGACCGGGATGGCCAGGTCGTAGCCCTGCCCGGCGTAGCGGACGTCGGCGCCCCAGGTCACGGCCGCGTCGTCCGCGCCGCCGCTCGGCCAGCTCGTCGCGCAACCCCGACTCGAGCGTCGCGGAACCGCGCCGGCCAGGTCGTCCGGGTCGATCGCCGCGGCCACCTCGAACAGCGAGTGGCTGAGGTGCCACGTCTCCTCGGCCTCGAGCAGCCCGAGCGCCGAGAACACGCCGGCGGCCGACGGGCACGCAGGACGTGGCGCATCCCGAGCGACTCGGCCAGCGCGGCGGCGAAGATCGGGCCGTTGCCACCGAACGCGAGCAGCGCGAAGTCGCGCGGGTCGCGGCCGCGGTACGTGGTCACGGCCTTGACCGCGCGGGCCATCGTCGCCGTCGCGACCCCGAACACGCCGTGCGCCGCGTCCTCGACCGACAGCCCGAGCGGCGCGGCGACGTCGTCGTGGATCGCCCGGCGCGCGAGGTCCGGGTGGATCGTCCGGCTGCCGCCGGCGATCGCCTCCGGGTTGACGAAGCCGAGGACGACGTTGGCGTCGGTGACCGTCGCGCGCGTCCCGCCCGCCGCGTAGCAGACCGGCCCGGGCACCGCGCCGGCGCTGTGCGGCCCGACCAGGATCGTGCCGAGCGGATCGGCCACGACGATGCTCCCGCCGCCGGCCCCGACCTCGGCGATGTCGAGCACCGGCAGCTTGAGCGCGTAGCCGCGGCCCTTCGACAGCTGGCTCGACAGCGAGATCCCCGAGCCCGACCTCGTACTCGCTGGTCAGCGACGGGACGCCGCCCTCGATCACGCTGGCCTTGGCCGTCGTGCCGCCCATGTCGAGGCAGATCAGGTCGCGCGCGCCGGACGCCTCGCCCAGCCGGACGCCCGCGATGACGCCGCCGGCCGGCCCCGATTCGACGATCTGGGCCGGCTGGCGGGCCGCCCGCGCGGCCGACATCAGGCCGCCGTTCGACTGCATCACCTGGAGCCGCTCGATCCCGGCGATCCGCCGCAGCGTCGGTCGCCAGCTCGAGCACGTAGCGCGACACGACCGGCCCGATGTAGGCGTTGACGACGGTCGTGCTCGTCCGCTCGTACTCGCCGATCACCGGCAGCAGGTCGACCGACAGCGAGGTGTAGGCGCCCGTCGCCGTCGAGCAGCCGCCCGATCGCCCGCTCGTGGGCCGGGTTGCGGAACGAATGGAGCAGGCAGACGGCGACCGCCTCGATGCCCTCCGCCTCGAGGAACTCGATCGTCCGCCGCACCGCGGCCTCGTCGATCGGGACGAGGACGCGCGCCGTCCGGCCCGATCGCGCTCGTCGACCTCGAGCCGCCAGCGGCGCTCGACGAGCGGCGGCGGCGGGACGTAGCGGGCGTCGTACAGCTCGGGCGACCGCGCGCGGCGCAGCTCGAGGACGTCGCGGAACCCGGCGGTCGTCAGCAGCGCGGTCCGGGCGCCGCGACGTTCGAGGATCGCGTTGGTCGCGACCGTCGTGCCGTGGATGACCTCGGTCCCGGGCCCGATCCCGCCGTCCGCGTGGAGCCGCTCGACGACCTCGGCCACGGCCCGCCCGAAGTCGGGCGGCGTCGAGGCGACCTTGTGCAGTCGACAGCCGGCCGTCCCCGTCGACGAAGGCGATGTCGGTGAAGGTGCCGCCGATGTCCGCGCCGATCCTCGCGGCCGGCTCGGATGGGGGTCGACGCATCAGGCGGCGGCCAAGGGCGCACGGTGCGCAGGGTCCGCAGCGGCATTTTCGTATCATATATCATGGTTTGCGTGACGACGGCGGCGGTCCACGGCGAGCTCCGCGAGCGCCCGGAGATCGTCTTCCACGGCGGCTCGATCGTCGACGGGACGGGCGCGCCGGCGGTCCGCGGCGACGTCGGGATCCGCGGCGACCGGATCGTGGCCATCGGCCCTGACCTGTCCGACACGGCGTCGGCCCGCCTCGTCGACGCCACCGGCTGCATCGTCACCCCGGGCTTCATCGACATCCACAGCCACTCCGACCTGACGCTCGTCATCGACCCGCGGGCCGAGAGCGCGGTCGCCCAGGGCGTGACCACCGAGCTCGTCGGCAACTGCGGCCACGGCTGCGCCCCGATCGACCGCCCGCGAGCGACACGCCGACAACATCTATGGCTTCGACCCGAAGGCCGTCATCGACTGGACGACATGGCCGGCTACCTCGACGCGGTCGACGCCGCGCGACCGGCGGTCAACGTCGCCGCGCTGGTCCCCTACGGCACGCTCCGGCTGACCGCGATGGCCGACGCCGGCGCGCCCACGACCGCGGCGGACCGGCGCCGCGATCGAGCGGCTGCTCGAGGCCGTCGCTCGACGCCGGCGCGGTCGGGCTGTCGACCGGGCTCGAGTACCCGATCGAGGGCGTGGCCACCGCCGCCGAGCATCGAGGCGCTGTGCCGGCTCGCCGGCCGGCGCGACCGGCTGTACGCCTGCCACACCCGGAACAAGGACGTCCACGCCGTGGAGGCCGTCGACGAGGCGATCCTCACCGCCGAGCGGGCCGGCGTGCGTCTCCAGGTCTCGCACCTCGTGCCGCGGCCGGGCGCTCCCGACGGAGCCCTCGCGCGCTCGATCGAGCACATCGACCGGGCGGCCGACCGCGGCCTCGACGTCGCCTTCGACGTCCACACCCGCCTGTTCGGGTTCACCAACCTGGCCGTCGCACTCCCCCGCTGGGTCGTCGACGGCGGGCCGGACGGGATCCGCGCGGTCCTGCGCAACCGACGCGACGAGCTGGCCGGGCACCGCAGCATCGTCGACAGCTTCGGCATCCGCGGCTGGGATGGCGTGTTCATCACCGATGCGCCGGCCACGCCGGAGGTCGCGGGCCGGAGCCTGGCCGAGCTGGCGGCCGAGGCCGGACGCCCGGCGCGCGACATCGTGTTCGACGTCCTCGCCGCGCACGCCGACCGGGTCGACGAGCCGATGGCGATCGGCTGGTCGTACACGGTCGACCAGATCGCCGAAGCCGCGGCCCATCCGCGCTGTGCCCCGAGCTCGGATGCCACGACCCTCAGCCCGGACGGGCCGCTCGCCCGGCACGTCTTCCACGGCGCCTACACCTGGGCCGCCTGGTACCTCGAGACCATCGTCGCGCGAGCGGCGGACGCTGCCGCTCGAGGCCGCGATCCGCCGGCTGACCAGCCTGCCCGCCGAGCGGATCGGGCTGGCCGACCGGGGCGTCGTCCGCGTCGGAGCGCGGGCCGACCTGGCGGTGTTCGCGCCGGCGGACGTCCGCGCGACCGGCACGTTCGAGACGCCGAACCGGCTGGCGACCGGGATGCGCCACGTCGTCGTCAACGGCGTGTTCGGGCTGGAGGACGGACGGATCACCGGCCGGCGCGGCGGCCGCGCGCTGCGAGCCGGCGCGGCATGACCGCGCAAGGGAGTCGGCCATGACCACCGGGCGCCCCGCGACCGACGCGCTCCGCCTCGAGATCTTCCGCCACGCGCTCACCGGGATCACCGACGAGATGAGCGTCGACCCTCCGCCGGGCGGCCTACTCGACCAACATCAAGACGCGGCTCGACTTCTCGTGCGCGCTGCTCGACGGGCGGGCGCGGATCGGTCGCGCAGTCGTTCGCCCAGCCGATCCACCTCGGGACGCTGGCCCACTTCGTGCCCGGGCATCCTCGCGCGCTACGGCGCGCCGCTCGAGGCCGGGCGACGCGATCCTGTGCAACGACAGCCACCTCGGCGGCCTGCACCTCAACGACGTCTGCCTCGTCGCGCCGCTGATCGTCGACGGCCGGCCGTTCGCGTACGCGGTCGCGATGGCCCATCACGTCGACGTCGGCGGCGGGACGCCCGGGCAGCATCGGCCTCCATCGCGAGCAGATCCAGGAAGGCCTGATCATCCCGCCGGTCCGGATCATGCACGAGGGCGTGGTCGACCCCGGCGTGCTGGCGATCCTGCGTCGCCAACGTCCGCTCGCCGCGCGAGACCGAGGGCGACCTGCGGGCCCAGCTGGCGAGCGTGACGCATCGGCCTGCGCCGGCTGGGCGAGCTGATCGACGAGCGCGGCGCGGAGGCTGTCGAGACGGGCATCGACGACCTGCTCGACTACACGCGGCGGCGCTCGATCGCGGCCATCGCCGCCCTGCCGCGGGCACGATCGAGGCGACCGACTACCTCGACGACGACGGCGTGAGCGACGAGCCGGTCCGGATCTCGGCGCGGATCACGATCGGCGACGGACCGGGTCACGTTCGACCTGACCGGCACCGACCGACCAGCGCCCGTCGTCGATCAACACGACCAAGGGCGGCGCGCTGTCGGCCTGCGCCTACGCCCTGCGCTGCATGATCGACCCGGACATCCCCGTCAACGACGGCTTCTACCAGGTCATCGAGCTGCTGACGACGCGCCGGCAGCGTCCTCGATTCGCGAGCGGCCGGCGGCGATCGGCGGCGGCGCGGACGCGGTCGGCCGGCTGTGCGAGACCGCGCTGCGGGCGTTCGCGGGGATCCTGCCCGAGCTGGCTGCCGCCGACTCGAAGGGCACGATGCTCAACATCTCGTTCGGCGGCCGCGAACCCGCGGACCGGCGGCTACTTCGTGTACTACGAGACGCAGGCCGGCGGCTACGGCGGGCGGCTCGGCCTCGACGGCATGGACGGCGTCCAGCCGCACGTCCAGAACACCGAGAACGCGCCGATCGAGGAGACCGAGTCGAACTACCCGGTCCGGTTCCTGCGCTACGCGCTGATCCCCGACTCCGAGGGGCCGGGGCGCTGGCGCGGCGGGCTTGGGCTGCGGCGCGACTACGTGTTCGAGGGCGACGTGACGTTCTCGGTCATGGCCGAGCGGGTCCGGTTCGCGCCGCAGGGCCTGCTCGGGCGGCGGGCGCGGCGCGCTCGAACCACTACATCCGCGACCCGGAGGGCCGCGCCGATCCGCTACCCGTCGAAGTTCAGCGTCGACCTGGCGGCCGGCGAGGTGATGAGCATCCAGAGCGGGGGCGGCGGCGGCTACGGCGAGGTCGGGCTGCGCGATCCCGGCGCTGGTCGAGGCGGACGTCGAGGCCGGGCGGATCAGCGCCGAGCGGGCGCGCGACGTCTACGGCGCATCGGGGACGTCGAGCGCGATGAGCGGCGTTCCGCGTCGCCATCGACATCGGCGGCACGTTCACCGACGTCGTCGCTCGTCGACGAGGCGACCGGCGGCGCGGACGACCGGCAAGGTGCTCACCACGCCGGCCGACCCGTCGGACGGGTTCTTCCGCGCGCTCGACCTGGCGCTGACGAGCGCCGGCCTCGACATCGACGCGACTGCCGTTCCGTGCTCCACGCGACGACCGTCGCCACCAACGCGGTGATCACCCGGACCGGCGGCCCGGCCGCGCTGATCGCGACCGAGGGCTTCCGCGACGTGCTCGAGATCGCCCGCCAGATCCGCCACGACCTGTACGACCTGCGGACGACCAAGCCGGCACCCGCTCGTGCCGCGACCGTGGGCGCTCGAGGTCCGCGAGCGGCTGCGCTACGACGGCTCCGTGCTACGTGCCGCTGGACGAGGCGTCGGTCCGGCGCGGTCGCCGAGCGGCTGCGCGGGTCCGGCATCCGGTCGGTCGCGGTCTGCCTCCTCCACGCCTACGTCAACCCGGCCCACGAGCAGCGCGTCGCGCGCGATCCTGCGCGAGGAGCTGCCCGACCTGTCGATCTCGCTGTCGAGCGTCATCGCGCCCGAGATCCGCGAGTACCCGCGGGCCAGCACGACCGTCGCCAACGCCTACGTCGGGCCGGTCGTCGGCGGCCTACATCGAGCTCGATCGAGCGCGGGCTGCGCGAACGCGGCGCGACGCCGGGCTGTGGCTGATGAAGTCGAACGGCGGCCTCGCGACCGCCGAGCGACCGCGCTCGAGCGCCCGGTCGAGATCATCGAATCGGGGCCGGCCGCCGGGCTGGCCGCGGCGGCCCACTACGCGGCGCTCGTCGGCAGCCGCGACGTGGTCACGTTCGACATGGGCGGCACGACCGCGAAGGTCGGCATGATCGAGCGCGGCGAGGCGCGCCAGACCTCGACCTGGGAGATCGGCTCGGCGCTCGGGTTCGGGGTCGGCGGTCGTCGCACGCGAGCGGGCTGCCGATCCTGGGCTCGGTCGTGGACCTCGTCGAGATCGGCGCCGGCGGCGGGAGCATCGCCTGGATCGACGCCGGCGGGATCCTGCGGGTCGGGCCGCGGAGCGCCGGCGCCGATCCCGGGCCGGCCTGCTACGGGCGCGGCGGCACCGAGCCCACGGTCACCGACGCCAACGTCGTGCCTCGGCCGGATCGGGGCGGCGGCGATCGCCGGCGGCCGGCTGCCGCTCGACCCGGCCGCCGCCGCGGCGGCGATCGAGCGGCTCGCGGGGCAGCTCGGGCGTGGCCCCGCTCGAGGCCGCGATCGCGATCCTCGACGTGGCCGACTCGGCGATGGTCCAGGCGACCCGGCTGATGACCGTTCGCCGCGGACTCGACCCGGCGGGGTTCGACCTGATCGCGTTCGGCGGCGCGGGTCCGCTCCACGCCTGCCGCCAGGCGACCGCGCTCGGCTTCCGGTCGGTCATCGTGCCGCCCGACGCCGGGCGTGCTGTCGGCGTTCGGCCTGCTCGCCAGCGTGCCGCGGGTCGATCACCGGGCCGCCTTCCGGCGCCGCCTCGACGCGGTCGATCCGGCCGATGGCTCGGATCGAGCCTCGAGCGGCTCGAGCGCGGAGGCCGTGGCCCGGCTGCCGCCCGAGGTCGCGGAACGGCGACCTCCGCCGCGACCGCGGCGCCGACGTCCGCTACGTCGGCCAGTCGTGGGACATCCGGGTGCCGATCCCCGCCGGGCGCGGTCGACGCCGGCACGGTCGCCCGGCTGCGGTCGGACTTCGACGCGCTCCACGAGCGGGCGTACGGCTACGCGTCGCCCGACGCCCCGGTCGAGACGGTCCACCTCGCGATGAGCGTCTCGGCGCCGGCTGGCGCGGATGGCGGGGTGACGGACGGGCGCGGCGGGCCGACCGGCCGGGGTCCGACCCGGCGTCCGGCGACCGAACCGCGGAGCCCGTCGGCCACCGCCCGGCGTACGTCGACGGCGCCGACGGGCTGACCGACGTGCCGGTCTACGACGCGGCCGCGCTGCAGCCCGGCGACCGGCTTGCCGGCCCGGCGCTCGTCGACGGCGCCGACTCGACGACGTACGTGGCGAGCGGCTTCGCCTGCCGCGTCGGCCCGCATCGCGTCCTGCACCTCGTCGCCGGCTAGGAGACGGACCGCGCGGTCAGCCCTGCGGCGGCAGGTGATCGACCCGGCAGAGCGGCTCGAGGCCGTGGCGCAGCCGGCTGATGTTGAGCGCGGCAAACCGGGCACGGCGCCAGGCGGTGGCGTCGGTCGCCCCGGCGACGTGCGGCGCGAGGATGACGCGCGGCACGCCGCGCAGCGGGTGATCCTGGCCGGCAGGCTCGCCGGCGACGACGTCGAGACCGGCCCCGAACAGGTGGCCGCTCCGGATCTCGGCGGCCAGCGCGACCTCGTCGATCAGCCCACCGCGGCTGACGTTGACGACGATCCCGCCGGGCTTGATCAGCGCCAGTCGCCGGGCGTCGAGGATGTTCCGCGTGTCGGGCGACAGCGGGACGTGGAGCGACACGACGTCGGCCTCGCCGAGCGCCCGATCGAGCGACTCGAGCCCGCCCATCCAGCGCAGCCCGTAGCGGCGCTCGAGCGCTGGGTCCGGGCCCCGGTGGTTGATCGCGATGACGGCCATCCCGAACGCCGTCGCGCGGCGGGCCAGCTGCCGTGCCGCTCGCCCCGAGCCCGATGACCAGCAGGGTCCGGCCCGCGAGCTGGCGTCCGATCGGGGCGACGAGCGTCCCGGCGTCGACGGCCGCGGCCAGCGCCGGGTAGTCGCGCGCGACCATCATCGCCAGCATCAGGGCCTGCTCCGCGAGCGAGCGCGAGCTGGTGAACCCGGGCTGGTTGGCGGTCCGGGATGCCGTGCCTGGCGAGCGACCGGACGTCGACCTTGTCGTAGCCGACCGACCCCAGCTGCCACAGCCGGACGTGGCCCTCGGCCGCGGCGGCGAGCTCGGGCGAGGCGAGCATCGAGGCGTCGACCACGACCTCGATCGCCGGATCGGCGACCTGGTCGACGAGCGGACGGTCCGGGTCGGCCAGCGTGACGTCGTGCGAGCGCGACAGCGCGGTGAGCATCTCGCGGCCCCACGGCTCCCAGTTCGAGGCCTCGCGCGAGCCCGTGAACAGGACCCGCATCCCGCGCCCCGCTGGCGACGACGACGTCATCCGGTTCGGGCCCTCCCGCGCGATCTGGGACTGCTCCGCGCACGCCGCGATCCGGGCGGATCCAGTGGCTGGCGGGGTCGATCCAGTATACGCTGTGCGAAGCGTCGGGCCGCCATGCGAAGCCCGCTCCGGGAGGGTGCAGGGAGGCGGATGGGCGTGCTCGATTCAGCCGCGATCGGCGTCCGCCCGGCCCCCGCGATCGACCTCCGCAGCGACGTCCTGTCACCGCCGACGCCCGCGATGTTCGAGGCCATGACCGCGGCGACGATCGGCTGGCACCTCCGCTCCGAGGACCCGTCGGTGGCAGCGGCTCGAGCGGCTCGCCGCGGCGACGCTCGGCACGGAGGCGGCGCTGTTCCTCCCGAACGCGACGACCGCGAACCTGCTCGCCCTCCACCTGCAGGCGCAGCCCGGCTCGGCCGTCCTCCTCGACGCCATCGCGCACGTCAACGTCGTCGAGTGGCACGGGCTGTCGTCGGGTGGCCTGCTGCCGCGGACGCTCGCCGTCGGATCGCGGCCACCTGGACCCCGCCGAGGTCGCGGCGGCCTTCGCCACGAACGACTACGGCCGGGCGCCGCGGATCGACCTGCTCGTCCTCGAGAACACCCACACGTTCGCCGGCGGCGTCGTCATCCCGCCGGCCGAGACCGCGGAGCTCGCCGCCGTCGCCCACGAGCACGGCGCGGCCGTCCACCTCGACGGCGCCCGGCTGTGGAACGCCGCGGTCGCGCTCGGCGTTCCGCCGGCGAGCCTGACGGCCGGCATCGACACCATCGCGGTCAGCCTGTCCAAGGGGCTGTGCGCGCCGTACGGCGGGTTGCTGGCCGGGCGGGCCGATCTCGTCGAGCGCGCCCGCGACCTCGCCTTCCGGATGGGGTTCGGGCGGATCCACAAGGCGGGCTACCTCGCGGCCGCCGGGATCGTCGCGCTCGAGACCATGGTCGACCGGCTCGCCGAGGATCACCGGCGCGCGCGCCGGCTCGGCGAGGCGTGGGCCGGGATCGACGGGCTCGACGTCGACCTCGAGACGGTGCAGACCAACCTGGTCGCGGCACGCGTCGACGACCGGTTCGGCGGCGCCGAGGCCGTTGCCGCCCGGCTCGCCGACGCACGGCGTCGGCGTGATGGCGATGCCGGGCGGCATCCTCCGCGCGGTCGTCCACCGCGGGATCGACGACGAGGCCATCGAGACGGCGATCCGGGTCACGGCCTCCGCGCTCGCCTGACCTCGGACGCGGCCAGCGGACGTCGGGCGACGCCTCGCTAGCGGCCGGTCAGCCTCTCCACGAGGCCGGTTCGTCGAGCGGGTAGATCGGGCGCGGGATGCGCTCCCAGGGCAGCGCCTTGATGTCCGACTGGGTCGGCCCGGTCGTGTCGACGCGGATGACTCGCGACGTCATCGACGCGTAGTACTGGAAGTTCGAGGCGGTCTTGAGGACGACCATCTTGGCGTCGGCCGGCTCGATCCCGAAGGCGCGCCAGACCTGCGGGTGGTTGCCGCCGATGCCGGCCTGCTCGCTGACCAGGATCGTGATCGGGCCGGCCTCGAAGGCCACCGTCTGGCCCATGTCGAACTCGCGACCGGGCAGGTCCTCGATGATCATGTGGCCCGAGCCGACCGTGCGGACGACGCCGGTCATCTCGACCGGCCGGAAGAAGCCGCTGGTCCCGCCGCCGAGCCACAGCGTGACGGTGGCGTCTTCGCCGGCCTGGGTGAGCGTCGCGACCGCGACCGCGTCGACCAGCGGCACGAGCGCTCGCCCCGCCACGCCCATGCGGAGCATCGCGTCGATCAGCTCGGTGCTGTCGCCGGCGGCTCCGCCGAAGACGGAATCGCCGGTGTCGCTGAGGATCACCACCCCGCTCGCCTCGGCGTCGGCGGCGCGAACCGCGTCATCGGGCGTCAGGCTCTCCGTGACCTGGAAGTCGGCGCGCATCGACCAGGCGAGGTCGGCCAGCTCGTCGGCGAGCCGCTCGGCGAGGGCCTGGTCGCCGTCGGTCACGACGACCGTCGCCCAGCCACCCTCCTCGATGTCGAGCCATGGCTGCATCGGGAAGTTCGAGACCGACAGCACGCCCGGCTCGCGCTCCAGCGCCCGCGCCCGGTCGAACCAGGCCTTCATCGGCCCGCGCGAGGTCAGGTACTGCTCCTGGTGCGAGATGAGCCGGATCTTGCGCCAGGCGACGGTCGGGGCGACGTCGCCGGCCACGATCCGGACGAGCAGGTCGGTCGACGCGATGCCCGTCTCGAGCGGGTCGTGCGGCTGGGTGCGGAAGCCGACGAGGGCGTCGCTGTTGTCGATCATCTGCTGGGTGATGTTGGCGTGATGGTCGAGCGTCAGGACCACCGGCACGTGCTCGCCGAGGATCTGGCGAGCGATCTCCAGCAGCCGGCCCTCGACGTCGTCGACACCGTCCGCGGAGCACGCGCCGTGGAGGTGCATCGCCAGGCCGTCGATCGGGCCGGCGGCGGTGAGGTCCTGGCGCAGCCGATCCTCGAAGTACTCGAGCGCGTCGGTCGTGATCCGTCCGCCGGCGCCCGCCCAGCCACGCGACAGCGGCACGGTCTCGATGTCGGTGTCCGAGTCCTCGACCGCGATCAGGAAGCCGCCGACGGTCCCGCCGCCGCGCTGCTTGTCGAAGACGTCCTGGCCCTCGTACAGGCCGAAGCTGGCGAAGTCGTGCATCGTCGTCGGTGACGGGTTGAAGGTGTCCGTCTCCTGGCCCATCTGGAACAACGCCAGCCGCATCCGTCAGCACTCCGATCACATTGCGAGCGGTCGTTCCGCATCTCGAATGATAGGTCCGCGGGCGGACCCTGCGAGCCGTCAGTCCGGACGAGCGAAGGCGCGCCATGGGTTGTCCACGGTGATCCGCCGGATGGCGTCGTCGCTCACGCCCCGGGCGCGCAGCCGCGGCAGGAACGTTCGGACGCAGGTGGTCGTAGCCCCGTCCGCCGTAGGCGTGGTAGTGCGACCGGAAGCAGATGTCGGACGAGATCAGCAGCTGGTCGGTGAACCCGTCGGCCACCAGTCGCGCGACGTGGTCGGCCCGCCGGTCGTCGGTCTGGTACTCGGAGAAGCCCACGTGGTCGATCTCGAGCCAGGCGCCGGTCTCCAGCACCGGCAGCTCGACGTCCAGCCCGCGACGGTCGCCCATGTGCCCGATCACGATCCGCTCGACCGGCACGCCCTCGCCGGTCAGCAGGGCCAGCTGCTCCATCGCCAGGTCGCCGTAGTGCGAGGTGTGCGTCGTGATCGTGGTCCCCGTCGCGACGCTGGCCAGGGCCGCGGCGCGGAAGACGCGCTCCTGGGCCGGGGTGATGTGGTAGCGCTCGGTGCCCGAGCTCGCCGATCACGCCCGGGCGGATGCCCGTGTCGCCGACGCCGACCTCGAGCTCGCGGATGAGGATGTCGGCGAGGGTGCGTGAGGTGGACTGTCGAGCACGAGCGGCGGGTAGACCGCCTCGCGATACCAGCCGGCGCCCATCACGATGTTGACGCCGGTCGCCCGCGACACCTCGGCGAGGCCCTCGGGATCACGCTCGATGCCGATGTTCGTGGTGTCGACCAGCGTGCGGCCACCGGCGTCGGCGTACGCCTGGACCTCCTCGGTTGCCAGCCCGACATCCTCGAGGATCGCCTCGTAGTTGAGCCGCATGTTGAAGTGGTCGATGAGGACGTGCTCGTGCGGCTGGGTGAAGCCCATCGTCTCGGCGTCGATCGGACCCAGGACGGTCATGACGTGCACGGGAGCCGTACCTCGCTCGGCGGCCCGGTCGATCGCGTGCCGGGCCCGGCCAAGTCTCGCATGTCGATCGGCGGCATCGCTGTGCGATGCTGGCGCGGCCATGACCGACCACTCCTCCGGACACCGCCACCGACGCGGCACCGTTGCGTGCCGGCTTCGTCGGTCTCGGCGTCATGGGCCGGGCGATGGCCCACCGGATCCTCGCGGCCGGTATCCCGTTGACGGTTCACTCCCGTACGACCACAGCCGTCGAGGAGCTCGTTGCGGCCGGCGCGACGGGCGCCGGCGTCCCCTGCCGAGGTCGCCCGTGCCAGCGACGTCGTGATCGTGATGGTCCCCGATGCTCCGGACCTCGAGGCCGTGCTCGACGGCCGCCGACGGGATCCTCGCCGGCGCCGCGGCCTGGGCTGATCGTGGCCGCCATGGGCACCCACCACCCGGCCGCCATGCCGCCGCTCGCCGCCCGCTGCGCCGAGCGCGGCGTCGTCCTCCTCGACGCGCCGGTGTCGGGTGGCGAGGTCGGCGCGATCGAGGGCAGCCTGTCGATCATGGTCGGCGGCGACGCGGCGGCCTTCGAGCGCGCCCGTCCCGTGTTCGAGGCGATGGGCCGGACGATCGTCCACGTCGGCGGGTCGGGCGCGGGGCAGATGACCAAGGCCTGCAACCAGCTCATCGTCGGCGCGACGATCGCTGCCGTGGCCGAGGGGCTGACCCTGGCCCGCGCGGCGGGCGTGGACCCGGCCGTCGTCCGGACCGCGCTGACCGGCGGCTACGCCACGAGCCGCGTGCTCGACATCCACGGCGGGCGGATGATCGAGCGCAACTTCACGCCCGGCGGCCGGGCCGCGCTCCACGCCAAGGACGCCCACATCATCCTCGACACGGCCGCCCGGCTCGGGGTGGACCTGCCGGTCTTCTCGGTCGTCGCCGACCGGTTCGACCGGCTCGTGGCGGCGGGCGGCGGCGATCTCGACCACTCGGCGCTGATCACGCTGCTCGAGGCCGACGGGATCCCGGCCGACGCCGCCAGCCGGCGCCGCCGATCGCCCGGCCTAGCGCCGGATCGAGAGGACGCGCGCCGGGTTCGCGATCAGCAGGTCGTCGATCTGCGCCTGGGTGACGCCGACGTCGCGGAGCATCGGCACGAAGCGGTTGAGCAGGTGGCCGTAGCCGACGCCGCCGAACCATTCGAGGTGGCCCGGGAAGCAGACGTCCTGCGAGATCAGCAGCCGCTCGCCGTAGCCCGCGTCGATGATCGCCTTGACGTTGCGCGCCCGCTGCTCGTCGGGCTGCAGGTCGCGGAAGCCGACGTGGTCGATCTGGACGTAGACGCCCTGCTCGAGCAGCCCGAGCTCGTGCTCGACGTGCCGCTTGTCCCCGTGGTGGCCGATGATGATCCGGTCGGGCGGCGACGCCCTCCTCGAACAGGATCGCGACCTGCTCCGGGCCGAGCCGCCCGGTCCGCTGGCAGTGCGTGCTGATCGCGACGCCGGTCTCGCGCTGGGCGCGCGCCGCCGCCCGGAACACGCGCTCCTGGGCCGGGCCGAGGAAGTCCACCTCGGTCCCGATCTCGCCGATGACGCCGGCGCGGATGTCCGTCCCGTCGGCGCCGTCGACGATGTCGCGGACGAGCAGCTCGGCCAGCTCGTCGACGCTCGATCCGCCCGATGTAGTCGGGGTAGACGGGCTCGCGGTACCAGCCGGCGCCCATCACGACGTTGACGCCCGGTCGCCTCGGCGATCCGGCGGAGGCCCTCGGGCTGCCGCCCGATCCCGATCGTGGTCGTCTCGACGATCGACCGCCCGCCGGCCGCCGTGAACGCAGCGAGCTCCTCGATCGCGAGCGCCTCGTCCTCGAACGCCGCGTAGTTCCAGACGGTCACGGTCCTGTACAGGTTGACCAGCAGGTGCTCGTGCGGCTGGGTGACGCCGAGCTGGTCGTCCTCGATCGGGCCGAGCACGGTCATGATCGTCATCGCTGGACTCCCTTCAGGTAGATCATGCCGCCGCCCCTGGCCCCGAGCGGCGCAGGACGGCGCCGGCCGCCGCGTCGACGAAGCCGCCGTCGCGCATCGCGGCCGCGGCCGTTGACGAACACGTCGCGGACGCCGGTCGCGAAGGCGTTCGGTGCCTCGACCGTGCCGCGATCCGCGATCGTCTCCGGGTCGAACACCGTGACGTCCGCCCAGGCGCCCGGCACGAGCTCGCCGCGGCCCGCCAGCCCGACCCGCCGGGCCGGCATCGAGGTCAGCCGCCGGATCCCCTCCTCGAGCGTGACGACCGCGCCGCTCGCGGACGATGCAGCGCAGGTAGAACGCGGCCCAGGTGTAGGCGCCGAGGAAGCGCTGCGCGGCGAGCGGCCCGTCCGGGGCCAGCGTCGTCGCATCGGACTCGGGCGACGCAGGTCGGCCGAGGCGAACGCCAGGTCGAGGTCCTCCTGGGTCTGCACCAGCCCGACGAACAGCACGTTCGGCGCGTCGTCGCCGGCCTCGAGCAGGATGTCCATCATCGCGTCGAGCGGGTGCTGGCCGCGCTCGCGCCGCGATCGTCGCGAAGTCCTTGCCGACGCAGCTCGGGCGAGGCCGGTGCCTCGAACAGCGCGAGCCGATCCCACTCGCCCATCAGCCCGAGCTTGTGGATCGGCTCGCGGAAGTCGTGGAACGCGCGTCGCTTCGCCGGGTCGCGCAGCTGCTCGGAGCAGCTCGTCGGTGCCGACCGCGGAGGCCGACGGCGGGAACATCGTGACCAGCTTGGTGATCCCGTGGAGGCGCGTGTGCTGGTCGCAGGTCGACGTCCAGCCCGGCCGCTCGCGCCCGGTCGATCCGCTCGAGGACGTCGGCCAGCGCACCGTCGGCGGCGCGCCCGGCGCGGGGCGATGTGCGAGATCTGGAGTGCGGCCCCGCTCCGCTCGGCGACGGCGAACGCCTCGTCGAAGGCCTCGACCGCGCTGAAGTCGCGGTCGCGGGTGTGGATCGCGACGAGCCCGTCGCGGCGCGCGGCCGCCGTGGCGAGGCTGACCAGCTCGTCGGTCGTGGCCGCGCGCGCCGAGCGGATACTCGAGCCCGACCGACAGCCCGAAGGCGCCCTCGTCGATCGCCGCGTCGAGCGCGGTCGACCATGGCCGCGACCTCCGGCGGCCGTCGCCTCGCGCGGCGACAGGCCGAGGACCGCGACGCGGAGCGCGTTGTGGC
Organism: uncultured Chloroflexia bacterium; assembly: GCA_963721545.1. Classification (GTDB taxonomy): domain Bacteria; phylum Chloroflexota; class Limnocylindria; order Limnocylindrales; family CSP1-4; genus SPCO01. The sequence continues at coordinate 392,991 of CAVRKB010000009.1, read as the reverse complement.
CGGCGAGCGAGGCGACGTTGACGGCCGGGTGCGCAGCCTCGACGCGCCGCGAGGTACTCGCCGAACGTGGTCCATGGCGTCGGCCGGCCCGCCAGGTGGCCGAACGTCAGGTCGGGGAGCGCGGCGGGTAGCGGGCAGCGGCGCGGGCGAGTGCCCGCAGTTGCCGACGACGACCGTCGTCACGCCCTGGGCGATCGGCGCTGCGGGCGCGCGGGTCGGCGAGGACCGTCACGTCGGCGTGGCTGTGGATGTCCATGAACCCGGGCGCCACGACGAGCGCCGCCGGCGTCGACCACGCGTGTCGGCCTCGGCGTCGCCGAGCGCCCCGATCGCCGCGATCCGGCCGTCGGCGATCGCCACGTCGGCGACGACCGACGGGCCGCCGAGCCCGTCGACCACCCGCCCGCCGCGGATCAGGACGTCGAAGCTCATCCGGGCGACCGGGTCCGCGCGTCGAGCGGCGTCGGCAGGGCGTCGGGCGGTGGGGCGGTCCGCTCGGCCCGCCGCCGGTCACGCTCGGCCTCGGTCGCCGCGAGGTCGAGCTCGCGCCCGTCGGTCGATCACGACGACCCGTACGCCGCCAGCGCCCGCGCGGCGGTCAGGATCTCGTTCCGGACGTCCGCGGCGACCGCCTCGGGCTCGCGCTCGAGCGCGTCGCCCAAGCCACCCGCCCCGGCGGTCCGGTGGTGGAACCGGTCGCCGGCGACGACCGGCCGCGAGAACTTCGATGGCAGCGCGCGTTCCTCGCCGCCCGTCTCGAGGCGCGTTGCCCGACGGCGTTCCTGGCTCGCCCGCCGCCGATCCCGTACGGCAGGATCCGCTCGCGGTCGGCCCGCACGCTGAGCACGGCCTCGCCGAGGAACGTGTACTCGCGCTCGAGCGACAGCCCGCCGCGATGCCGGCCCGCGCCGCCGGTGTCGGGCACGTAGCCGTAGCGATCGACCCGCACCGGGCACGGCCGCCTCGAGCATCTCGACCGGGATGTTGCTGACGTTGGCGCCCAGGTTCGGCACGCCGTCCTGGCCCTCGTGGTCGGCCTGGCCGCCCCATGCCCCGGACAGCAGCTCGACCACCGAGAACCGCTCGCCGCCCGGCCGCACGCCGCCGATCGTGACCAGCGAGAGCCCGCCGTCGGATGCCCCCGGCGACCCGATCCGGGACGGCCGCGGCCAGCGCCCCGAAGACCGCGTCGAGGACGCGGAAGCCGGTCAGCCCGCGGGTGCCGGTCGCCGCGGGGAGGACGCAGTTGACGATGCTGCCGAGCGGCGCCGTAACCGTGATCGGCCGGAAGAAGCCGGCGTTGTTCGGGATGTCGGAGCGGAGCAGCGTGCGCATCGCGGCGTAGGCGTTCGACTTGGTGAACGACAGCGTGCTGTTGAGCGAGGCCTTGACCTGCGGCGAGGAGCCCTCGAAGTCCATCGTCACCGACCCATCGGCGACCGTCACCGCCACCGCGATCGCCACCGCGCCGGGATGGACGCCGTCGTCGTCGAGGTAGTCGGTGAACCGGTACGTCCCCTCGGGGAAGGTCCGGATCTCGCGCCGCGTCAGCTCCTCGGTGTAGTCGAGGAGGCGCTTGACCTGGACGTCGAAGACCTCCTCGCCGTGGTGCTCGATCAGGCGCAGCAGCCCGGTCTCGCCGGTGTCGCAGGCGACGAGCTGGGCGGCCAGGTCGCCGAGCACGATCTCGGGCACCCGGGTGTTGGCCCTGAGCAGCGCGAACACCCCGGCCTCCGGGACGCCGCCCGCGTACAGCCGGAGGGGCGGGATGCGCAGCCCTTCCTGGTAGCACTCCTCGGCGTATGGCGACATGCTGCCCGGCACCGACCCGCCGAGGTCGGCGTGGTGGGCCACCGTCGCCACGATGGCCACCAGCCGGTCCTCGCGGAAGACCGGCTTGACCACGAAGATGTCGGGCAGGTGCATGCCGCCGGCGAACGGGTCGTTGACCATCACCACGTCGCCCGGCACGAGCGTGCCGCCGAACGTGCGCAGGACCGCCGCGACGGCGTCGGGCAGCGCGCCGAGCTGGTTCGGCAGCGTCACGCCCTGGGCGATGATCTCGCCCTTCGCGTCGCACAGCGCGGTCGAGAAGTCCATCGCGCTCTTGACGGTCTCGGAGTGCGAGGTCCGGATGACGCTGACCGCCATCTCCTCGCAGATCGCCGCGAGGCCCTCGCGGATGAGCTCGCGGCGGATCGCGTCGGCGCCCGGAGCCCGACCCGTCGCTCGTCCCGTCGCTCATCGGGCCGCCTCGATGACGATGTCCCAGGCGTCGTCGCGGCGGGCGCTGAAGTCCGGCGGGACCACCGTCGTCGCGTCGTGGTCCTCGATCACGAGCGGCCCGGGCCGGGCCTCGGCCGTCAGGTCGCCGCGGCGCAGGACGGGCGTGTCGAGCAGCCCGAAGCGCTCGCCGAAATAGGCCGGCCGCGACCGCCGTCGGTCGGGCCGCGCCCGGGTCGAGCGCGCCATCGGGGAACGGCGGCGGCTCCGCCTCGCGCGCGACGACGCGGAGGTGGACGACCTCGGTCGGGTTGTCGGTGCGGTGGCCGTAGGTCCGCTCGTGCTCGGCGCCGAACGCCGCCTCGAGCCGCTCGAGCCAGGCCGGCCAGGAGCCGCCTCGCGGCGGGCAGCGGCACCGGCAGCTCGAAGCCCTGGCCGACGTAGCGCATCTCGGCCCACGCCTCGACCTCGAACGGGCTGTCGCGCAACGCGTCGGCGCCGACCCCGTCGCGCGCGTCGGCCTCCAGCCCGGCGACCTGGTCGGCCAGCTCGCTGGCGACGAGCTCGCGGGTCCGCCGCAGGTAGGTCTTCTTGGCGTGGCACTCGAGCCGGGCCTGGAGCAGCCCGACGGCCGAGAAGACGCCGGGCCGCGGCGGGACGAGCACGCGGCGGATGCCCAGCTCGCGGGCGATCGAGGCGGCGTGGATCGGGCCGCTCCCGCCGAACGCGACGAGCGTGAAGTCGCGCGGGTCCCGGCCGCGCTGGACGCTACACCGACTTGATCGCCCGGATCATGCTGGCGTTGGCCAGCTCGTGGCTGCCGTACGCCGCGTCGAGCAGCGCCCAGCCCCAGCCGGTCGGCGACCTCGCGCTGGAAGACGGCGCGGGCGCGATCCGGGAACAGCGGCATCGTCCCGTCGAGCAGCCCGCCCGGGTTGAGGTAGCCGAGCAGCAGGTTCGCGTCGGTGACCGTCGGCAGCTCGCCGCCCTTGCCGTAGCAGACCGGACCGGGAACCGCGCCCGCCGACGACGGGCCGACCTTCGGCGCCCCGGCCGGGTCGATCCAGATCAGGCTCCCGCCGCCGGCGCCGATCTCGGCGAGGTCGATGAACGGCACGCTCAGCGCGTAGCCGCCGCCGCTCGACAGCCGGCTGCTGGCCGACAGCCCGGCGGCGACCTCGAACTCGGCGGTGAAGTGCGGCCGGCCGCCCTCGACGAGCGACGCCTTGGCGGTCGTGCCGCCCATGTCGAAGGTGATGACCTCGTCGATGCGCGAGCCGCCGCGCGAGCTCGGCCGAGGCGATCACCCCGGCCGCCGGCCCCGATTCGACGATGTACGCCGGGCGTTCCGCGGCAGCGGCGCCGGTCATGATCCCGCCGTTCGACTGCATGATCAGCAGCGGTCCGGCGATCCGCGCCGCATCGAGCTGGCGGCGCAACGCCTGCAGGTACGACGCGACGGTCGGCTGGACGTAGGCATTGAGGACCGTCGTGCTCGTCCGCTCGTACTCGCGGATGACCGGCAGGACGCGGTGCGACAGCGACACCCACAGCTCCGGGTAGTCGCGCGGCGAGCATCGCCCCGATCGCCTGCTCGTGGGCCGGGTTGGCGTACGAATGGAGGAGGCTGACCGCGAGCGAGTCGATGCCCTCGGCGACGAGCGCCTCGATCGCCCGCCGCGCGCCGGCCACGTCGAGCGGCGTGACGACCTGCCCGTGGAGGTCGATCCGCTCGCGGACCTCGTGGCGCAGGTAGCGCTCGACCAGCGGCGCGGGCTTCTCCCAGGTCATGTCGTACAGCCGCGGCATGCGCAGCCGGCGCAGCTCGAGGACGTCGCGGAAGCCGGCCGTCGTCAGCAGCCCGGTCCGGGCGCCCTTGCGCTCGAGGATCGCGTTGGTCGCGACGGTGCTGCCGTGGACGACGTCGCGGACCCCGGTCGGGTCGACGTCGTGGAGGCCCAGCACGGCGCGGACGCCCTCCGCGACCCCCGCGCTGAAGTCGTCCGGCGTCGAGGGCAGCTTGCCGGTGTGGATCGCGCCGTCGGGGTCGGTGATGACGATGTCGGTGAACGTCCCGCCGACGTCGACGCCCACCCGGGCACCACGGGATCGCACGGTCGCCCTCACTCGACGCCGATCAGCGACTCTCCCGGCCACTCCCCGCCTGCGTCGTCGTCGGTCCGGTTGGCGTCCTCCTCGAAGGCGACCAGGGCCCGCTCGCCGGCCCGCGCGATGTTGTCGCGGATGAGCTGCTCGACGAGCGCCGCGTCGTGGCGCTCGACGGCCTCGAGGATCGGGCGGTGCGCCTCGGACGCGACCTTGAGCGGATACCACGGCCGGTAGACGTACGGGTCGACGATCCGGCGCCCGCTCTCGAGCAGCTCGTCGATGCGGTCGACCAGCTGGGCGCGCCCCGAGGCGGCGTAGAGCAGCGCGTGGAAGCGCCGGTCGTGGGCCAGGAAGGCGCCGGTGTCGCCGGCCTCGCTGGCCCGGGTCATCGCGTTGAACTCGGTGCGCATGGCCTTGACGTCGCGGGCGCCGATCGCCCGCGCGCCGTGCTTGGCGGCCAGGCCCTCGAGCGCGGCGCGGACCGCGTACAGCTCCTCGATGTCGTCGATCGACAGCTGGGCGACGGCGGCGCCGCGACGCGGCTCGATGGTCACCAGGCGCTCCGCCTCGAGGATCCGGATCGCCTCGCGGATCGGCATCACGCTGACGCCCATCCGCGTGGCGACCTGGGTCAGGCGCAGCGGCGTGCCGGGCGGGAGCTTGCCGGTCAGGATCAGCTCGCGCAGCCGCGCAGCGACCGATTCGGCGATCGTCGGGCGGTCCTCGGGCTCACCGAACGCCTCGTCGAGGACGGCTTTCGGGGACGGCTCCATGGCTCCGATCGTCCTTTCGTCAGGGTCGTCCCGGCGTGGCCGAGGAGGCGGCTCGACCGCGAGCCTAGTGCATCGCGGGGTCGGACGGCGCCTCGGACGGATGATATATGATCACGTCTACCACCCGCCAGGCATCGTCCGAGGCTCGTCCGTGGACTACGAAGCCAGCGCTTCCCGGCACCTGTGGATCCACGAGAGCTCGCGCGCCGAGCTGTACGACCGGGACATGCTCCGGGTGTTCCGCCGAGGCGAGGGCGCGTGGCTGGTCGACGGCAACGAGGACCGCTACCTGGACCTGTGCTCGTCGATGTGGCAGGCGGCGCTGGGCCACGGCCGCCACGACATCGTCGACGCGTACACCCGGCAGGCCGACGCCATCGCCTCGGCCGGGCCGATCTACTTCACGACCGAAGGCGCCGTCGAGCTGGCCGAGCGGATGGCCGCGCTCGGCGCCCGGCGACCTGTCGCGCGTGTTCCTGACCAGCTCCGGCTCGGAGGCGACCGAGACCGCGATCAAGCTCGCCCGCCAGTACCACCGCCTGCGCGGCGAGCCGCATCGCTACAAGTTCATCTCGCGCTACGGCTCGTACCACGGGGCGGGCATGGGCGGCACCTCGATCGGCGGCCGGCGCCGGCGCGACGCGCTCTACTACCCGCTCCTCCCGGGCACGGTCAACATCGCGCCGCCGACGGGGTAGGACGACCTGGTCGCGGCCGAGGCGCTCCGGACCGCGATCGAGATGGAGGGCCCGGAGACCGTCGCCGCGTTCATCGGCGAGCCCGTCGCGATCATGCAGTTCACGATCCCCGACGCCGACTACTGGCCGCGGGTCCGCGAGATCTGCGACGAGTACGGCGTCCTGATGATCGCCGACGAGACGCTGACCGGCTGCTGCCGGACGGGCCGGTTCTGGGGCATCCAGCGCTGGGGCGTCACGCCCGACGTGCTCGTCGCGGCCAAGGCGGTCAGCTCGGGCTACGCGCCGGTCGCGGCGATGATCGTCCGCGAGCACGTCTACGAGGCGTTCGGCAACGACGTCCCCTCGCCGTCGGTCCAGAGCTACGGCGGGCACGGCGCCAGCGCCGCGGCCGGCGCCCGGGCGTTCGAGGTCTACGAGACCGAGCGGATGGACGAGGTCGCCGAGCGTCGCGGCGCCGAGCTCGAAGCGCGCCTCGCGGTCCTTCGCGACCACCCGCTCGTCGCCGACATCCGGCGGGTCGGGCTGTGGCTGGCGCTCGAGCTGCGCGACCCGGCGACCGGCGAGTCGCTGGCGCGCGGGCTGCGCGGCCGGTGGGCCGTCGCACCGCTCCTGAGCCGGCTGCTGCTGGCGCACGGCTGTGCCGCGGCCCGGATGTCGGAGGGCCTGCTCCATGTCGCCCCGCCGTTCGTCGCCACCGACAGCGACTTCGACTTCATCGTCGAGCGGGTCACCGCCGTCCTCGACGCCGCCGCCCCGGAGATCGCCCGCCTCTAGACCGAGCCACCGATTCGACCAACGAGGAGACGAGATGCGCCTGGCCGCCCTCGGCCTGCTGCACGAGACGAACACGTTCGCGCCGAACACGACCGGACCCGACGACTTCCCGCTGATGCCGGTCGGGGCGTCCCAGTCGAGCATCCTCGGGATCATCACCGGCGACCAGCTGTGGAACGTCCACGCCGGGGCGAAGACGACGATGGCCGGCTTCCATGCCGCCGACAGCCTCGCCGGGCATCGAGGTCGTGCCGCTGGTCTTCGCCACGACCCCGCCGAGCGGCACGATCGACCGCGAGGCGTTCGAGAAGGTGTGGGGCCACATCGCCGCCGCGCTCGAGGCCGAGGGCCCGTTCGACGGCGTCCTCATGGCGCAGCACGGGGCGTCGGTCAGCGAGGAGCATCCGGACGCCGACGCCGAGATGATCCGCCGGGTCCGCGCGGCGGTCGGGCCGCGGGTCCCGATCGGGGTCGTGCGTCGACACCCACGGCAACATCTCGCCGGCGCAGATCGCGCCGGCCACGGTCACGCTCGCCTGGCAGACCAACCCGCACGTCGACTGCCGCGAGCGGGCGCTGACCTGCGCCGAGCTGATCGCGCGCACGGTCCGCGGCGAGATCGCGCCGGTCCAGGCGATCGAGAACCCGCCGCTCGCGCTCAACATCCTCTGCCAGGGCTCGGCCATCCGATCCGATGCGCTCCTTCCTGGCCGCCGCGCGCGAGCTGGAGCGCGAGCCCGGGATGCTGTCGGCCAGCATCGGCGAGGGCTTCCCGTACGCCGACGTCGCGCACATGGGCATGGCCTTCGTCGCCATCGCCGACGGCGACCGCGGAGCTCGCCGCCGCGGGGGCGCAAGCGGCTCGCGCGGCTCGCCTGGGAGCTGCGCGCGGAATGCGACGCGGTCGCGCCCGAACCCGGACGAGGCGATCGACCAGGCGCTCGCCGACCCCGATCCCCGCCCGGTCGTCCTGCTCGACGTCGGCGACAACGTCGGCGCGGGCACGCCGGGCGACTCGGCGATCCTGCTCGAGGCGCTGATCCGCCGCGGCGTGCCGTCGTTCCTGTGCTCGATCTGGGATGCCGGCGGCGGTCCGCGCGACCGCCACGGTCGGGGCACGCGTCGACCTCGAGGTCGGCGGCCGAGACCGACCCGCTGTACGGCGCCGCCGGTCCGGATCCGGGGCACGACCCGGGCGGTCGGCCAGGACGCCTGGGAGGACCGCACGGTCGAGCGGCGGCTGGGTGTCGTTCGATGCCGGGCTGGCAACGGTCGTCGACCTCGACGGCGGCGGCACGGTCCTGCTCACGACGAAGGCCGTGCCGGCCGCCGGTGCCGGGCAGTACGCCGCGCTCGGCGTCGACGCCGCCGACCACCGGATCATCGTCTCCAAGGCGGTCTACTCGACCCGCGACGGCTACCCGATGGCCAGCGGCTTCATCCCGGTCGACACGCCCGGGGCTCGCCGCGTCGAACATGAACCGCTTCACCTACCACCACCGGCGGCGGCCGATGTTCCCGTTCGAGCGCGGACACGACCTACGACTGAGCCCGACCCCGGCACGGAGGCCCGCCATGCGCTTCGCGATCCTCGGCATCTCGCACGAGACCAACACCTTCTCGCGCGTCCCGACCGACTACGCCCAGTTCGAGGCGTCGGACATCCTGCGCGGGCAGGAGCTGGTCGACCGATTCGGCGAGTCGCTGTACACGATCGCCGGCTACCTCCAGGCGGCGCGCGAGCTCGGCTTCGAGGCCGTGCCGCTGATGTGGGCGCAGACCGGGCCGCTCGGCGACGATCACCAAGGACGCCTACGACCGGCTGACCGACGAGATGTTCGGGATGCTCCGTGACCAGGGGCCGTGGGACGGCGTGCTGATCGCCAACCACGGCGCCGCCGTGTCCGAGGAGCACCCCGACATGGACGCCGCGTTCGCCGAGGCGGTGCGCGCGATCGTCGGCCCGGACGTGCCGATCGGCGGGACGCTCGACATGCACGGCAACGTCTCGAAGCGCGCTGGTCGAGGTCGCCGACATCACGATGGTCTGGCGGACCAACCCGCACCTCGACGCCAAGCCGCGCAGCCGCAAGTGCGCCGAGCTCGTGTTCCGCACGGCCAGGGGCGAGATCCGGCCGCGTCCAGTGGGTCGAGACGCCGCCGCTCGTCGTCAACATCGTCCGCCAGTTCACCGGCGAGGAGCCGATGAAGACGCTCGTCGCCGACTGCATCGCGGCCAACGAGCGGCCGGGCATCCTCGACACGAGCGTGGCCGAGGGCTACCCGTACGCCGACGTCGAGCAGATGGGCATGGCCTGGGTCGCGATCGCCGACGGCGATCTCGACGCGGCGCGCGATGCGGCGCGCTGGATGGCCGGCCGGGCGTGGGAGCCAGCGCGAGGCGCTCAACACGCCCGTCCCGTCGGTCGCGGAAGCGCTCGACCTGGCGGTCCGCGCGCTACCGCGGCCCGCGCCCGCTCGGCGACGTCGACCCGGTGCCGGCCGACGGCACGCCGCTCGCGGCCCCGGCCGCCGGGACCGCGCGACGGCGCTCGCGCCCGCGGCCCGGGCCGATCGTGCTGATGGACGTCGGCGACAACATCGGCGGCGGCTCGTCGGCCGACTCGACCGTCATCCTCGCGCGAGGCGCAGCGCCGCGGGATCGACTCGCTGCTCCAGACGCTGTACGACCCCGAGTCGGTCGACGGCGTGCGTGGCGGCCGGGGTCGGCGCCGAGGTGACGCTCGCGCGTCGGCGCCAAGACCGACGACATGCACGGCACGCCGGTGACCGTGACCGGCACGGTCCGGACGATCGTCGACGGCCGCTGGGAGGACCCGGGCGTGACCCACGGCGGGTTCCGCTTCTTCGACGCGGGCACGTCGGCGCGCCTCGACACGACCGACGGGCACACGCTGCTGCTCACCTCACGCCGGGCGGGCAACACCTCGCGCTACCAGATGTACCACGCGGGGATCCTGCCCGAGACGTACCGGATCGTGGTCGCCAAGGGCGTCGTCTCGCCGCGGCCCGCCTACCAGCCGATCGCCGGCGAGGTCATCCTGGTCAACACGCCGGGCGTCACCACCGCCGACCTGTCGACCTTCACGTACCAGCGCCGGCGGCGGCCGCAGTACCCGTTCGAGCCCGACGCGACGTACGAGCGCGTAGCCCCGGGTCGTTCATGCCTCGTCGCGGACGAGCGCCCGGGCGGCCGCCACGATCTCCTCGGTCTGGGGCAGGACGGCGCGCTCGAGCACGTCGCTGAACGGGATCGGGGCGTCCTTGGCGGCGACGCGCACGATCGGCGCGTCGAGGAAGTGGAAGTCGTGCTCGGCGGCGCGGGCGGCGACCTCGGCGCCCCAGCCGGCCGTGCGGTTTGCCTCGTGCGCGATCAGCAGGCGGCCGGTCCGGCGCAGCGACGCGCTGATCGTGGCCATGTCGAGCGGGCTGATCGTGCGGACGTCGATGACCTCGAGCTCGATCCCCTCCCCCGCCAGCGTTGCCGCGGCGTCGAGCGCCTGGCCGACCAGCAGCTGGTTGGCCACGACCGTGACGTGCTCCCCGGAGCGACGGACGACGGCCTCGCCGATCGGCACCACGTAGTCCCCCGCCGGCACGTGGCCCTTCTGGAAGTACAGCCGCTTGTGCTCGAGGAAGATCACCGGGTCGTCGTCGCGGATGGCCGACTTGAGCAGCCCCTTGGCGTCGTACGGCGTGGCCGGGGTCACGACCTTGAGCCCCGGGATGTGCATGAACCACGCCTCGAGCGACTGCGAGTGCTGGGCGGCCTTGCTGCCGGGCGACCCGCTGTTCGTGCGCACGACCATCGGCACCGAGGCCTGCCCGCCGAACATGTAGCGGAGCTTGGCCGCCTGGTTGACGATCGGGTCCATGGCCAGCGTCAGGAAGTCCGAGTACATGATCTCGGCGACCGGACGGAGGCCGACCAGCGCGGCCCCGACGCTCAGCCCGACGATCCCCTCCTCCGACACCGGCGTGTCGCGGATCCGCTCCGGCCCGAACGTCTCGACCAGCCCGCGGGTGACGCCGTACACGCCGCCGCCGCCCCACACCGCGATGTCCTCGCCGATGCAGAAGACGGCCGGGTCGCGCTCCATCTCCTCGCGCAGGGCCTCGTTGAGCGCGGCCGCGTAGGTGAGCTCGCGCTCCGTGCCGGTCTCGGCGGCCGGGGCGGACTCCTCGGCCGTAGCGGGGCCGGGGTCAGCCATGGATGTCGGTCCAGGCCTCGGCCGGGTCGGGCAGCGGCGCGGCTTCGGCGGCCTCGACCGAGGCGGCGACCCGGCCGGCTTCCTCGGTCACGATCGCGTCCGCGTCCGGGTCGGTCAGGATCCCGGCCGCCACGAGCCGGGCCCGGAACGTCGCCACCGGGTCGCGGGCGTGCCAGTCGGCTGCCTCGTCCGCGCCGCGGTAGTCCTCCGGGTCCCCGACGTGGTGGCCGCTGAACCGGTAGCAGGCGGCCACGACGAGCGTCGGCCCGTCGCCGGCGCGGGCCCGCTCCACCGCAGCGGCCACGACCGACCGGGTGGCGACCACGTCCATGCCGTCCACGTCCACGCCCGGGAAGCCGAACGCCAGCGCGCGGTCGGAGATCCGCTCCAGCGCGGTCGAGCGCGCCGAGCGCATCGACATCGCGAAGCCGTTGTCCTCGCACACGTAGACGACCGGCAGGCGATGGACCGCGGCGTAGTTCGCGTTCTCGAGGAAGGCGCCCTGGTTGATCGCGCTGTCGCCGAAGAAGCAGGCGACGACCGCGTCCGAGCCCTGCAGCCGCAGCCCGAGCGCCGCGCCCGTGGCGATCCCGAACCCGCCGCCCGACGACGCCGTTCGCGCCGAGCATGCCGACCGAGAAGTCGGCGATGTGCATCGACCCGCCCTTGCCGTGGCACGAGCCCGGTCGTGCGCCCGAACAGCTCGGCCATCATCGGCTCGACCGCGACGCCCTTGGCGATCGCGTGGCCGTGGCCGCGGTGGGTCGAGGTGATCCGGTCGGTCGGACGCAACGCGGCGCACGTCCCGACGGCGACAGCCTCCTGCCCGATCGCGGCGTGGGCGGTGCCCCGGATGCGGCCCATCTTGACCATCAGCGGCACGAGCGTGTCGAACTCGCGGATGCGGACCATGCGCCGATAGAGGTCGACGGCGTCGGCCGCCGGCAGCGCCGCGAGGGCCTCGTCGGTCAACGTCGCGTCCCGTGGCGCGCCGTCATCGTGCGCGCAGTCCGGCCGGGTATCGTTGCGCGGACCGCCAGCCGGGGCCCGGCCAGCCGGGTTCCTGGGCCGGATCGAGGTGACGCCGGCGACATGTGGCAGGCCTCATCGCTTGGGTTCGTCGGCCGTCTCCGGGCGGGTCCACCCGGTGACATATTGCGATTTACGAACCGTAGGACCATTATACGAAACGGTCGAGGGTGAAATCCACCGTCGATCGCAGGGACTCGGCGACCGGCGACCTTCGTAGCCATGAGTGGACATGACGCGACAGCTTGACTCCGACTCGGTGGGCACCGACCCCGCCACCGCCGAGCCGCCCCCCGGCGGACGCTACGCCGCGTCCATTGCGGCGTTCGAGCGGGCCAACCAGTCGCTCGCCGGCGGCGTCAGCAGCAACTTCCGTGCCGGTGGCGACCCGGTCCCGCTGTTCTTCGACCATGCCGCGGGCGCGCACCTCGTCGACGTCGACGGCAACGACTACGTGGACTACGTGCTGGGCATGGGCCCCGGGATCCTCGGCCACGCTCCCGGACCGGTCGTCCGCGCCGTCCAGGAGCAGGCCGGTCGCGGGCAGCTGTTCGCCGGGCAGACCATCGCGGAGATCGAGCTCGCCGAACGGTTCACGAGCGCCGATCGCCTGCGCCGAGCGGGTCCGCTTCGGGAGCTCCGGGACCGAGATGGTCCAGGCCGCGCTCCGGCTTGCCCGGGCGGCGACCGGTCGCGAGGTCATCGCCAAGTTCGAGGGCCACTACCACGGCTGGCTCGACCCGGTCCTGGCCAGCGTCCAGCCGCCGATCGAGGACGCCGGCCCGGCCGACGCCCCGACGCCGCACCTGCCCAGCCGCGGCCAGCCGGCGTCGACCGTCGACCAGGTCGTGGTCCTGCCCTGGAACGATCGCGGACGCGCTCCAGCGCGTGCTCGGCGGACCGGGCCGCGAGCGGATCGCCGCGCTCATCCTCGAGCCGATCCTGTGCAACACCGGGGTGATCCCGCCCGAGCCCGGGCTTCCTCGATGCGGTCCGCTCGCTCACGGCGGCCAACGGGACCGTGCTGATCTTCGACGAGGTCATCACCGGCTTCCGGGTCGGCTACGGCGGCGCCCAGGAGGTGACCGGCGTGACGCCCGGACCTGGCGGTCTTCGCCAAGGCCATGGGCAGCGGGTTCCCGATCGCCGCGCTGGCCGGCCGGCGGATCGCTGATGGAGCTGACGTCGCAGGGCGTGCTCCACGGCGGGACCTACAACGCGAACGCCTCGAGCGTCGCCGCGGCCAACGCGACGCTGGCGACCCTCGCCGCCGACGACTGCGCCGCCTACAAGCGGATCGAGCGGACGGGCGGCCGGCTGATCGAGGGCCTCCGCGAGCACGCCGCGCGGCTGGGCAGCGACCTGCTGGTCCAGGGCCGGCCGGCGGTCTTCAACACGACGTTCGGAACCGGCCCGGTGCGCAACTACCGCGACTACGCTCGCCACCGACCGGGCGCGCCAGCGAACGTTCCTGCGCGCGCTCCAGGATCGCGGCGTGCGGGTGACCGCCCGCGGCACGTGGTTCCTGTCGGCGGCGCACGACGACGCGGACATCGAGGCCACGCTCGCGGCCGCCGGCGACGCGCTCGCCGTGGTCGGCTGACCGCTTCCACGCGCAGCGCCCGACCCGTCGCGTGAAGATCACCCGGATCGAGACCATCCGCCTGGCCGACACGCCGTACGTCCTGTACGTGCGCGTCCATACCGACGAGGGCCTCGTCGGCACCGGCGACACGTTCATGATGGCCGAGGCGCTCGAGGGCTACATCCACGGCCGCGCGGCGCCCAAGCTGCTGGGCAAGGACCCGACCCAGATCCAGCGCCACTGGACCGCGCTGTACGACAACGACGCCGCGCGATTCGGCGGCCTGGGCATCGAGGTCCGGGCGATCTCGGCCATCGATGTCGCGCTGTGGGACATCCTCGGCCAGTCGGTCGGGCGGCCGATCTACCAGCTCCTCGGCGGGCGCGTCGCGCGACCGCGTGCCGATCTACAACACGTGCGGTGGCCCCGCCTACGGCCGGCCGCCGTACGAGGTCCACGGCCGGCCCGGCCCGCTCGAGGACCTGCACGCCTGGAACACGCGGCCCGAGGACCTCGCCGCCGAGCTGCTGGCCGAGGGCGTCACGGCCATGAAGATCTGGCCGTTCGACGACATCGGCATCGCCAACCAGGGCCTGACCATCAGCGCCGCCGAGCTCGAGCAGGGCCTGGCGCCCGGTCCGGCGCATCCGCGAGGCGGTCGGCTCGCGGATGAAGATCATGATCGAGGGCCACGGCTTCTGGCGGCTGCCGGCCGCGATCAAGATCGCCCGGGCGCTCGAGGACTACGACATCGAGTGGATCGAGGACATGCTCCTCGCCCACGACATCGGGGCGATCGCCGAGCTGCACGCGCGCGACGACGGTGCCGATCCTCGCCAGCGAATACCTCGTCACCCGGCACCAGTACCTGCCGCTGCTCGAGCGCCACGCGGCGGACATCGTCATGCTCGACCCGACCTGGACCGGCGGGATCACCGAGTCGCACAAGATCGGCGCCCTGGCCGACAGCTTCGGCCTGCCGGTCACGATGCACGACTGCACCGGGCCGTTCACCCTGCTCGCCGGCGTCCACCTCGCCCTCGCCGCGCCGAACGCGACCTACCAGGAGACGGTCCGGGCCTACATCCGGACGTGGTACCGCGACGTCGTCCCCCACTCGGTCGTGATCGAGGACGGGCACATCCTGCCGCCGACCGAGCCGGGCATCGGCACCAGCCTGTTGCCGGATGTCCTGACCCGGCCCGACGCGACGGTCGTCAGCAGCGAGCTCTAGTGCCCGGCTGGCTAGAGCCCCGGTGGTCGATCCACGGAGGTTGTGCGATGATGCGGACCCATCTCGCGGAGGCTGAACCGACGCATGCCTTCTGATCCATCCGGGCCCCCGTCGGACCGTCCGGCCGCCGAGTCGATCCATCGACCGAAAGCCCGCCGCCGGTGGCACGTCGGGCCTTCCTCCCGGTCCTTCTCGCGTGACGCGGCGAATGCAGCGATCCAGGCGGCCGGCGTCGCCGTCGGCATGCAGCGCGCAGCCGGCGATGCGATCGGATCGGCCCTCGGAGGCCCGGGACCACCGCAGACGCTCGAGAGACGACCCCGATCGACACCCGGGGCGCTGGCATGCCGGCGGCCGAGCCCAGTGCCGGGGCCACAGGCGCGGCGACGCCGACCGTCGTGCGGCCCTACCGGATCGAGGGTGACTCGCTGTCGATCGTCGACCGCGACGCGATCCACGATCGGCCGACGAGATCCGCTGCTCCAGCCTCGGTGACCTCACGGGCGTGATGCGGGACCGTCGCGTCTTCGGTGCACCGCTTCTTGGGGAGCTCGCGGCGTTCGGGCTGTGGCTCGCCGTGATCGGCGTCCGTGGCGCGACCGTGCAGGCCAAGCGGACAAGGATCCGGACGAGTGGTGCTGCGCTCCGCGCGGCCCGCAGCAACGTCGCCACGATCGATTGGACGGTCGCCCGAATGGTGGCCGCCTGGGATTGGCCGTGGCGGTGACAGATGACGAGCCAGAGCTCGAGCGCGCGATGCTCGCGGCCGCGAGCCGCCTCGGTGCGCAGATGCGCTCGGCTGTGGCCGGCCTGGGTCCATTGGGTGCCGACGCGATGCCGGCAGCCGCCGGATCCGCCTTTGGGTTGCTGACGTTGGGTTCGAGCGGCTACGCGACCGACCCCGACGGCGGCGGTGCGGCAGGGATCGCCGCGGCGCTCGTTGCGCGCGGCCTTCCCGTCCGTGCCTGGATCCTCGAAACGCGACCGGTCGAGCACGAAGCGCGGGCGACGGCATGGGGACTCGCGTTTGCCGGAGCCGAGACTTCGGTCGTCGCCGATGCCGCGGCCGGCTGGCTGCTGGCGACGAAGCCAATCGACGCCGTCATCATCGGTGCAGATCGCGTCGCGCCCGGCGGCGCCGTGACGTCGGTGATCGGCACGTACGGACTCGCGGCCATCGCCCGCCGCCACGGCGTGCCCTGCTACGCGATCGCGACTCGGTCGACGATCGACACCGAGGTGCGCGACAGCGCCGATCCCGGTGTCGAAGTCGAACCCTTCACCGTGGTCGATCCGCGCAAGCCGATGTCAGTCGCGCTCGCATCACAGGCCGGGACGCGCGGTCCCCTTCAGGACATCACGACGCCGGACCTCCTGAGCGGGATCATCACGGAGTCCGGGGTTCTGCGGGCACCGTTCGATGAGGCGATCGCCCGGTCGTTCGAGATCGACTCGGGCGCGCCGGCCTGACGATCAGCCTGGCGCGGGTGCCGCCTCGTACCCGTCCGCCCTCGCGGCGCGGTCCGTGTCCTCCACGGTCGGGGTCGCGCTCAATCCCGCCATCAGGTGGATGAGCGCCGTTGGCGTGAGCTCGGACGCCCGACCTTCGTGGACGACACGACCCAGGCGAAGTACGACGACGCGGTCGGCGACCGCGAAGACGTCATCGATGTTGTGGCTGATCATGATGACGCCCGTCCCGCGCTTGGCCAGGCCCCGGACGAGCTCCAGGACGTTCCTCGTCTGTCGAACGCCGAGAGCGGCGGTCGGCTCGTCGAGGATCGCGACCTTGACCCCTTGACCGGCAATGCGTGCGATCGCAATCGACTGCCGCTGCCCACCCGACAGGAGCCGCACCGGCCGCTCGTCATCGGTCAGGTAGATGCCAAGCTCCTCCAACCGTGCGTGGGCGGTCCGCTTGGCTTTCTTGTCATCACGCACCGACAACGGCCCGAGGCGGATCCGGACCGGCTCGGCCCCGAGGACGAGGTTGTAGACCGAACCCAGGTTGGGGCACAGCGCCAGGTCCTGGTACGCCGTCTCGATTCCGAACGAGCGCGCGACATGCGGCCCGGAGAAGCGAACGGTCTCCCCGAGCACCTCGATCGATCCTTCGTCCGGCTCGATCGCACCGCTGAGCATCTTGATGAGCGTGCTCTTGCCCGCGCCGTTGTCGCCGACGAGGCAGACCACCTCCCCCGCCGCCACGGAGAACGAGATGCCCTGGACCGCCGCGACCGCGCCGTACGACTTCTTGAGGTCGTTGCAGGCAAGCAGCGTCGCGCCACGAGTGACACCGGGCACGTTCAGGGCAGGGTCCGGCGGTTGCTCGGCGAGGGTCGACGTCATGCTCGTTGCCATCGGCTCGACCGCATCGGCCGGACGCGCCCGGGCGCGCCGGCGGATGGCGTACTGATCCGCAGCCAACGCCAGGATGAGCACGGCTCCCTTGACGATCTGCTGCCAGAAGTCCGGAACACCGGCAAAGATAATCCCGGCGTCGATGACGCCGATCGTGATGACGCCGAACAGGATGCCGAGCGGATGGCCACTGCCACCCGCGAACGCCGCGCCGCCGAGGATGGCCGCGGTGAGCACATCCAGCTCAAATCCTGTGCCGATGGAGGGTGACGCACTGCCCAATCGAGCGATGGTCAGGACCGCGACCAGGCCGATCAGGGCCCCATTCACGGTGTACAGCGAGACTACGAGGAGCTCGGTCTTGACGCCGGCCAGCTTGGTCGATGCGAGGTTGCCGCCGGCCGCGTAGATCCGCAGCCCGACGACGGTCCGAAGCAGGATGTAGCCACCGATGATGAACACCAGCGCACCGATGATCACCGGCACCGGGATTGGCCCGACGTCGGTCCGACCGATTGCCTCGAAGGCCTCCGGAAAGCCGAACACCGTGTGGGCGTCGGTCACGACGTATCCCAGACCCTTGTAGATCGCCCCCATGCCCAGCGTCACGATCAATGGGTTGATGTTGAGGGCGCGGATCAGCCGTCCGTTCGTGAGGCCGAGGACCGCCCCCATGACGAGCGCAAAGACAACCCCGAGGACCGGGTTCTGCGTGTCGCGCACGATCGTCGCGGTCGAGACGGCGATGAGCCCGTACATCCCGGCGATCGACAGGTCGACGTTGCCCGAGATGAGCAGCATCGACGACCCGAACGTCGCGATGCCGATGGCCGTGATGTTGAGGAGGATCGTGAACGCGTTGTCGATCGTCAGGAACCTGGGGTAGGCGATCCCGAACCGCGCCGATCAAGACCAGGCACAGGATGATCAGACCGAACCGATTGGCTGGATCCCACGGACGATCCGACCCGATCAGCGATCGGCCGATCGCGTCCGTGATGCGTCGCCCCAGGCTGCGCTCGGGAACCCCCGAGGCAGAGACCGGTGCCGTCGCCTGAGTCACGGGATCATGGTCCTCATGGAAAGCGATCGTGGTGCCGAGGGCTCAGTCTACAGCCTCATCCCACACCCGACGTAGCCGCCGGGTGTCGGTGGGCGACGTTCCCGAAAGGGGCAGTGGAGACTCGGCCCGAGGCCGATCGTTGCCTAGGTGATGGCGTTCGCCGTGTAGTTCATGCGAGTGTCGTAGTTGATCTGACCCCACAGGGCGATCCCGAGGGTGTCGTAGTCACCGGCGATCAGCTTCGTGTAGCTCGTGGCCGGGTCGGCCGTGAGGGCCTTGAACTCGTCGACCCCGGCCGGGCTGAGAACCGGGATGCAGCGTCCCTGTGCCACGGCCGAGATCTGCAGACCAGCGAACCAGTCGGCCATCTGCTGACCCACCACGTAGCCGATAAGGTTGTTGTTGAAGCCGTAGATCTGGCGGATGAACGTCGTCCCTGACTTGAGTGCCGCGAGACCCGCGTCGGTGCCGTTCAGGCCGCTGCATAGCGTCTTGTTGGTCGCCGGATCCTGCTTCTTGGACTTGAGGAAGGCATCGACGCCGAGCACGGAGTCGTCCGGCCCGAGCCAGACCATGATGTCCGGGTTCGCCTGGAGCATCGTGCTCGCGAACTCGAAGCCCTCGTCCGCGGTGATCTTCTGGAGCTCCTGCTCGACCAGAGTGATCCCGGCGCCGCCGGTCTTCAGGGCATCCTGGGTCCCGAGCTTGCGTGGGATGAGGATCTCGATGTGATCGAGGATGAAGCTGACGACGGTTGCCTTGCCGCCGAGGATTCTTGGTGATGTATTCGACGGCACCAAGACCCTGCTGGTAGCCGAGGTCGTACTGGTCGGCCATCGCCTGCATCGTGGCCGGGTGGCCGCTGAACCAGCAGCACACGCCCGGCGGGATCGCCTTCGATGATGACCTCGCCCTGGTGCGACCGAGTCATCGGGCTGGATCCACATCCCGCCGATGCCCTTCTGGAGCGCGGTGTTCATCTGGTCGATGTTCTTGACCGGGTCCGATCCGGAGATGACCTGTCCGGCGAACTCGATGTTGCGACTGTTCGCGGCCTCTTGCGCGGCCTTGCTGAGGCCGTTGAAGTATTCGCTCGATTTCGGGCAGGAAGTACGAGAACGTGTTCGGGACCGGGGCTTGGTGCCGGCGCGTCGTGTTCGGGACGAAGGGCTTGAAATCCTTGAGGGTCGTCGCCTGGTTCGGGGTGATCTCGCTGGATGACGGAGCGGCAGACGCCGCGACCGATGCCGCGGCGCTCGGTGCCGTCGAGGCGGCGACCGACGGGGCGGCCGACGCGCCGCTGTTCGAACACGGCCGCGATGAGTGCCGGACCAAGGACCAGGCCGGCGCCGGCAACGGCGCTCCGGGTCAGGAAGCCGCGCCGATCGATCAGCGTCGGTTCGGTGGCCGGAACGACGGGCTCGTTGGTAGCCATGATCGGATCCTCCTCCAGCGACGAACAGCACATCGTTCGGCGGGCACCGGACGAATACCGATCGCATCCGCGGGACGCTCGCCACACCCCCTGGCGCGCAATGCGAAACGCTAGTTCGCAAACGGCAAATTGTCAAGATTTCCAGGAGCACGACGTATCAAATATCAAGTGTTCGCACAGCGCGATCCAGAACCACCGACCGTGCCCCTCGGATGCCTCCCGATTGGATCGCCCGATCGCCGACAACCGGCGCCGAACGACCCTCTACGTGATGGCCTTCGCCGGTGTAGTTCATCCGCGTGTCGTAGCTGATCTGACCCCACAGGGCGAGCCCGAGCGTGTCGTAGTCGCCGCCGATGAGCTTCGGGTACGCGGACTTCGGATCGCCCGTGAGCTCGTAGAAGGCATCGATCTGCGTCCGCGCTCAGGACCGGGATGACACGGCCCTGCGCCACCGCCGGCGTCTGGAGCCCGGCGAACCAGTCGGCCATGTTCTGTCCGGTGACGTAGCCGATCAGGTTGTTGTTGAAGCCGTAGCTCTGCCGGAAGAACGAGGTCCCGGTCTTCATCGCGGCGAACCCCGCGCTCGGTCCCGGCCAGGCCGCTGCATAGCGTTCTTGTTGGTCGCCGGATCCTGCTTCTTGGACTTGAGGAAGGCATCGACGCCGAGCACGGTATCGTCCGGCCCGAGCCAGACCATGATGTCCGGGTTCGCCTGGAGCATCGTGCTCGCGAACTCGAAGCCCTCGTCCGCGGTGATCTTCTGGAGCTCCTGCTCGACCAGCTTGTGATCCCGCACCGCCGGTCTTCAGCGCGTCGCCCGTCTCCTCCTTGCGTGGGATGAGGATCTCGATGTGGTCGAGGATGAAGCTGACCACTGTTGCCTTGCCGCCGAGCTTGGCCTTGATGTAGTCGACGGCACCGAGTGCCCTTTCTGTAGCCGAGGTCGTACTGGTCGGCCATCGCCTCGATCGTGGCCGGGTGGCCGCTGAAGCAGGTGCACACGCCGCTCGGGATCGCCTTCAGGATGATCTCGCCCTGTGCGACCGAGTCATCGGGCTGGATCCACAGGCCGCCGATGCCCTTCTGGAGCGCGGTGTTCATCTGGTCGATGTTCTTGACCGGGTCAGCGTCCGACAGGACCATCCCGCCGTATTCGATGTTGCGGTCGGTCGCGGCCTGCTTGGCGGCGTCGCTCAGCCCGGTGAAGTACTCGCTGGCGGACGGGACGAGTACGAGAACGTGTTCGGGACCGGCGGCTTGTTTCCCGCGGTCGGGTTCGGGACATACGGCTTGAAGTCCTTGAGCGTCGTCGCCTGTGTTCGGGGTGATCTCCGCGGGTGACGGAGCAACCGATGGCGCCGCGGCGCTCGGGGCGGTCGAGGCGGCGACCGAGGGAGCGGCCGACGAGCCGCTGTTCGAGCACGGCCGCGATCAACGCCGGACCAAGGACCAGGCCCGCGCCGGCAACGGCGCTCCGGGTCAGGAACCCGCGCCGTCCGATCAACATCGATTTGGTGGTGGGGACGATGGGCTCAGTCGCAGCCATGGACGGTCCTCCTCCAGCGCCCGCCGGATCGGATCCGGCCTGGACCCCATGCGGCTGTCACTCGATGGGGCGCAACCTGTCGACCGTCCGGGCTCGCGTACCGAAACCCTAGTTCACCCTTGGAACGCCGTCAACCCGTTAACAAGCGGCCCTACACGCGTAAATGTTCCGGCGACTCCCGTGGTAGTCTCGGGATCCGCGAACGACCCATGCCGACGGGCGGTTCAAATCGTGATCCAGTGCCGTCCAGCCGACTCACGCTCGAGACGCCTGTCGACTGTTCCCCAAATCCGGAGTTATCTGCGACGCGCCCGGGAAGTCCGACCACGCGAGGCATCCTCGCGCTGAGCGCCGTGCTGTTGCTGGCCGCCTGCATCACGTCGGGTTCCCCTGGCGCGAGCACGTAATCGGTACGTCCGTGAGTGTCAGGTTCGGCAACCCATACAAGAACCTGGATCCCAACGCCGCGTCCTGCAAGCTCCTCACGGCAGGCTCAACTCAGGCCGCGCTTACACAGACCCTCCGATACCCCCACTGGATGGATCTCGCCGAGAGCGGATGTTACTCACGTGAACGGCGCCGGGTTCGGATTGACCGTGGAGATCATCCACTCTACCAACGCCCTGGCCGACCTTGCGACGCGCAAGAAGGAGCACGAGCCGCGCGTCTCAGATCTACCCGGTGTCGGCGAAGCTGCCTACGTAACGACCGTGCGACGGATCATCGAATTCCTCAAAGGCCAGACGATCATCAACCTCTACACAGAGTCCCTAAACAACATCATCGACCCCGGACCAGTTCACCGCGCTCGCGAAGGCCGCCGAGGCACGGGTCCAGTAACGAGTTCCCGACTCCGCGATAACCGCGGGCGACTCCTAGCTCAGGATTTCGGCTTCTGTTATCGCCGCCTCGACGGCTGCGCGAACGACACCAGACGCTCGAGCCACGGATAGTGCCCGCACCGGTCGACGATCTCCACTCGTGCGCCCCGGATCAGCGCGGCGTTTCGACGGCGACGCTCGACGGCAGTTCGTCGTCGTCACCGTACGATGCAGGTGGCAGGACCCTCGTAGACTGGAGACCTCGAACGAGCGTCGCTCGTCGAAGTGTCGCGCGATCGACGCGATCGTGCCGGCCTCGTCCGCGAGCGGCGCTTCAATTTCGTCGCAGCTCGACCAGCCGCGTCGAATGGTCGTCGTAGTCAGACAGCCACAGATCGCCATGATGTCGCCCCACAGGGTCGGATCCTGATCGCCCCCCTCCTGACGGGCGACTAGCGGGTACCAACCAGATCGCTCTTTCCGAAGTCCGTCTTCGCACGAGGTTCTCGACCAGCGCACCACTCCCGCCGTTGCAAGAAGGCACGCGAGGTTACCAATCAGACAGAGCCGGCGACGCCGATCAGATGCACAGACCGCCATATCTGCATCGCCAGGTCGACCGCCCCAGTCATGACCGATCAGCCCGGCCTTGTCCCAGCCCAGAAATCTAGCGGCACGAATCTCATCAGCACGTGCAGTCTCGATGTCGCGCCAGGCCGTCGCGACGCTGGGTTCGAGGGCCACGCTGCTTCACAACGACGCCCTACGACCACATCCATCAACTCGTCGAGAAGGCCGAGGATCGATCTGGGCCAAGCCCCAGGCCTCCGTCGAGCCGAGGGCTCCGTGCCCCGAACCACGCTTCATGGCAAAGATAACCCCGCCCAGTACAGGCGCCTAGTACAAGGCCGGTTTCCCATCCGCCAGCCAGCGCGTTACCCATGGTCGTCCCACTCGCGTCCTCCGTCATTCCCGCGGCGATCTCGGTCGCGACGATACTTGAGGGAACCCATTACGGGCCTCAGAGGCGACCTTGTCCTACCCATCGAGGTGCTCGCGGACCTCTGAGATCCGAGCGATCGTCTCGCGGTCATACAGCGCCGGCATGAGCGACACGATGTCGCGAAGCCGAGCTCGATGAACGGGCGCAACCCGTCGGCCACCAGGCCAGAGGCCGTACAGCCCCGGGTAGACCTCGTCGACGCCGTTCGCTCGCATGCCGGCGCGAATTGCCTCCTCCGCCGCCCTGCTTGTGTCGCGGATCACGATCGGCAGGTCGATCATCCGGCCGATCTCGGCCTGATCGCGCCCGATCGACGCGCAGTGTTCGCGCAGGATCGCGTCCCGCTCTGCGACGACCGCGAGGCTGCCGGCGGTATCCCAGATATCCGCGTGGCGGGCAACGATACGCAGCGTCTTGCGTGGCCCCGAGCCCCCCACCAGGATCGGCAGTGGGTCGCGGATCGGTGGCGGCGCGTGGACGAGGTCGTGCGTCTGGTAGTGCGTCCCGTCGAAATCGAAGCGCTCGCCCGCCAGGCGCGACGGATGATCGTCAGAGCCTCTTCCAGCCGGTCGAGCCGCACGGCCGGCCTCGGCCCGAAGTCGAGCCCGTGGGCGTCGTGGTTCCGCGCTCGTTCCAGGCGGCCCCGAGGCCCAGGATGGCACGGCCGCCAGACAGGTGATCGAGGGTGACGGCAAGCTTGGCCGTCAGCCCCGGGTTCCGGAACGTGTTCGCGCCGACCAGGAGCCCGAGCTCGACACGTCGTGTGAGGACCGCCCACGCGCTCAGCAGGCTCCAGCCCTCGTACGACGCCTGTTCCCATGGACCCTCGATCGCCAGCAGATGATCCCAGGTCATGAGGAGGTCCCAGCCTGCATCGTCCATGGCGATGCCGGCGTCTCGCAGCGTCGGCCAATCGGTTCGCTGTGGCCAGAGCTGGGCCCCGAAGCGCACAATGGGCCGTGCCTGCTCGAGGTGGTCCGGCGACCCGAGCCCCGGGGACGGGGCATCGCTCAGCGAAACATCGGTTCGCACTGTGGTAGCGTAGGTGCGGCCGTCGGTCGGTGTCAACGCTCGAATCCGGAGGTCAACGGATGCTCGATCCGCGCGCGCCGGAGGAGCCCCAGACGGAGGCCGAGCGTCGTGACCGGCGCCTCACCGGGCGAGTCGCCATCGTGACCGGCGCTGCCCGCGGCATCGGCCGGGCGATCGTCGAGCGCCTCGTCGCCGACGGCGCGTCGGTCGTCTTCTCGTATCTCGCGGCATGCCGAGGAGGCCGCCGCCCTCGCCGATCGGTTGACACGCGGCGGCGGGTCAGCCGTCGCGGTCCAGGCCGATGTGTCGCTCGCGGCCGATTGCGATCGGCTCGTGGCGACCGCGATCGAGCGCTTCGGGCGGCTCGATATCCTCGTCAACAACGCGGCCGAGACCGACACCCATCGCGACTGGACGGCCATCTCCGAAGCCGACTGGGACCACGTCATAGCGGTCAACGCCAAGGGGCTGTTCCTGTGCTTCCGGGCGGCGCACCCGCACCTCGTCCAGTCCCCAGCCGGGCGGCGTGGTGAACATCGGCTCGGTGACATTCCATTCTGGGCCAGGCTCGACTGCTCCACTACGTCTCCTCAAGGCGCGGTCGTCGGCTTCACCCGCTCGCTCGCCCGCGAGGTCGCGCCGGCAGGATCACCGTCAACGCGGTCGAGCCCAGCGCGATCCGGACCGAGATGGAGGAGGAGCTGTTCCCCGGGCAGGCCGAGGAGTCGGCCCGAGTCATGGCGACCCGGCAGTCAATTCCGCGCCGCGGTCAGTCGGAGGACGTCGCGGCCGCCGTGGCGTTCTTCGCCTCTGACGACGCGGCATTCATCACCGGCCAGACGCTCCTCGTCGACGGCGGCTGGGCGTTGGCATGACCCGGACCGCCGGGCCGAGCCCCCGACGCAACGCCGGAGGTGACGCCCCCCGTCCGCATCGCCGTCATCGGGGCCGGGGTCATCGGCCGGGTGCACGCACGTCTGGTCGCGGCCGAGCCGGAGGCCCGGCTGGTTGCCATCGCCGACCCGACACCGGACGCAGCCGACCTGGCCGCCGAGCTGGGTGCGGCCTGGTACGCCGACCACGAGCAGCTGCTCGCCAACGAGCAGATCGATGGGGCGATCGTCGCGGTGCCGACCGGGCTGCACGCGACGGTCGGGATGGCATGCGCGGCGGCCGGTGTCCACGTCCTCGTCGAGAAGCCCATCGCCGACGACGTCCCCGCCGGGCTCGAGCTCGTGGTGGCGGCCGAGGCCGCCGGCGTCCGGATCCTCGTCGGGCACCACCGCCGCTATGACCCGGCGGTCGAGACGGCCCGGGACATCGTCCGCTCGGGCGAGCTCGGACGGCTGGTGCTGGTCTCGGCCGTCTGGGCGGTCCGGAAGCCCGATGACTACTGGGACGCGGACTGGCGATCGGCGACCGGTGGCGGCCCGATCCTCATCAACCTGATCCACGACATCGACTGCCTGCGCTACATCTGCGGCGAGATCGTGGAGGTCCAGGCGGCATCGAGCAGCGCGGTACGCGGCTTCGAGGTCGAGGACAGCGCAGCGATCGTGCTCCGATTCGAGGACGGCGCCCTCGGATCCGTCGCCATCACCGATGCTGCCAGCTCGCCCTGGAGCTGGGAGGGCGGCACGAACGACAATCCGGCGGCCGCCTGGTCCGGGCAGAACAGCTACCGGTTCATGGGCGTGGACGGCTCGCTGGAGTTCCCGAACCTCGTGACGTGGCGCCACGAAGGCGCCGTCGCCCGGCTCGTGGGGCCAGCCGTACGTAGCCACCCCGCGCGGGCTCGGGCCGCGCACGGCGCGCGCCGACCAGGTGCGTCACTTCTGCGCGGTCGTTCGCGGCGACGTGCCTCCCCGGATCGACGGTCGCGATGGCCTGGCGACCCTGGCCGCGACGATGGCCGTCCACGAGGCGGCCGCGACGGGCCGACCGACCAGGCCTGCCGACGTCACCGGCGGGGTGACCCGATGACGGCGGCATCGACGCCCGGTCCGGACTTGGCGCCGGCCAGCCCGGCGACTGTCGCTCGATTACCTGACCGTCAGCGGCGCGACGCCCGTCGAGCAGATCGAGGCGGCCGCCGCGGCCGGGTTCGATTCCGTCGGGCTGCGCTTCCTCGCCCCGTCCGACCTCGGCCTCGAGCACGAGGTGGTCGACGACCCGGTCGCCGTCCGCGACATCGGGCGCGCCTGCCGTCGACTCGGGATCCGGCCGCTCGATGTCGAGGTCTTCTTCCTCGGCCCGGATCTGGACGCGGTGCGCGCGGTCCGGGCGGCCGATGCCGCCGCCGAGATCGGGGCATCCATGCTCCTGGCGGTCATCGCCACCGACGACCGGCACGCGGCGCTGGACCGGTTCGCCTGGCTGTGCGGGGTGGCCGCACGGAACGGCATGGACGTCGCGCTCGAGTTCATGGCCTGGAGCCCCGTCCGGACGATCGATGAGGCGCTCGCGTTCATCGCCGAGGCGGACCAACCCAACGCCGGCGTGTGCGTCGACACGCTCCACCTGAGCCGGTCGGGCGGCCGACCCGAGCAGGTGTCGGCGCTGCCCGGGAAGGGCAGCTTCGTCCAGCTGTGCGACGCACCGGCGGCGCTGCCGGCGCCGGAGATGATGCGGGCCGAAGCGCGCACCGACCGGCTCCATCCGGGCGAGGGCGAGCTGTGGCTCGACCGGCTGTTTGCGTCCATCCCGACGGATATGGCCATCAGCGTCGAGGTCCCCCACCGTCGCCACGCCGAACTGAGCGTCATGGAACGGGCTCGATCGCCGGACGAGTCGCTCCGGGCATTCCTGGCGCGCGGGCGCGAACCCTGGCATCGGCGAGCGCGAGCAGGTCGACGTGAAGGGCCTGGAGCTGCTGAGCCTGGAGGGCAAGCGCGCGCTGATCACGGATAACAGAACTGACCTCGGCCGGTCGCTCGCCGGGGATTTCGCGGAAGGCGGGTGCCGAGGTCGTCGTCGTCGAGCGTCGTCGCGCGCCGCTGGAGGAGACCCAATCGGTCGTCGTCGACGCTGGCGGTCGCTGCCAGGTGATCGTGGCCGACGTCACCATCGAGGCCGACGTCGAGCACCTCCGCGACGAAGCCGGCCCGATCGAAATCCTGGTCAACAACGCCGGGATCGCGCCGAATGAGCCCTGGGAGACCGTGCCACTCGACTCGTGGCGCGACGTGTACGACGTCAACGTGCTCGCGCCGTTCCGGCTGTGCCAGGTCTTCGCCCCGCCGATGCGCGAGCGCGGCTGGGGCCGGATCATCAACATCGCGTCGGTCTATGGCGGCATCGCCGGCAAGCCGTACCACTACCCCGCCGACTGGGATCCGTCGTCGTATTTCGCCTCGAAGCACTCGATCCACGGCGTGACCCGCTACCTCGCGGTCCGGCTTGCGCCGTACGGCGTGTGCGTGAACTCACTCAGCCCCGGTGGCGTCGCCGGCGGCACGAACCGCGGCCTGACCGCCGACGAGCAGGCCCAGCTGGCCGAGACGAAGACGCCCGAGGAGCGACGCGTCGAGGACGACCGGATTGCGCGCTTCCTGCACGACGAGATCCCGATGGGCCGTCCCGGCGACCCCGACGACTACACCGGGCCGGCGGTCTTCCTGGCGTCGCCAGGCGCGGCGTATGTCACCGGCCAGAACTTGATCGTCGACGGCGGGTGGACGATTTGGTGAGCCGTCGTGAGCGCTGACCGTCCGGACCTGGTCGTCGTCGGTGGTGGCGTGTTCGGGCTCGCCACCGCGCTCGAGGCGGCGGGTCGCGGGCTCGACGTCGTCGTCCTCGACCGTGGCCGGTTCCCCGACCCGACGGCGGCGTCGGTCGGGCCGTCGCGCAAGCTGCGCTCGACGTACCTCGAGCCCGGCTACTCCGAGCTCGTCGTCGAGGCGATGGCCGCGTGGGAGCGGCTCGAGCGCGACACCGACACGACGATCCTGCTGCGGCTCGGCAACCTGGTCTACAGCGTCCACGACGAGCACCCCACGCTCGACGCCTTCCAGGCCGCGAGCGAGCGGGCCGGCGGGACGATCGAGCGACTCGACGCCGCCGAGCTGCGGGCTAGGTTCCCCCATTTCCGGCGGGCACGGGCGGCCATCTTCGAGCCCGCGGCGGGCATGCTCCGCGCGACGGTCGGGACCGGCGCGATCCGGACGATGGCCATGCGAGCCGGGGTGACGATCCTGGAGGACGCCCCCGTCGCACGGCTGGATCTCGACGGCCCGGACCCCGCGGCCGTCCTTGCCGACGGGCGGCGGATGCGCGCGCCACGCATGGTGGTGGCCGCCGGCGCATGGACCGCCGGGCTCGTGCCGGAGCTGCGTCCCGCGATCACGCTCAAGGCCCAGGGTCTCGCCTACCTGCACGACCTGCCGGCGTCATTCGATGCCGGTGGCTTCCCGCCGTTCTCCGAGCTCGAGACGATCTTCTACGGCTTCCCGGCCTGGGGCGACGACCCGGTCAAGATCGGCTGGCACCAGTACGGCGAGGTCACCGACGACCCGGACACGCCGCGCGACGAGGCGTCGCCCACGTTCCTGGCGGGCGTCCGCCGCTTCCTCGACGAGCACCTCGGGTTGAAGCTCGGGCCGGACGCCATCGAGGGCGCGACCTGCCTGTACGACCTCACGCCGACGACCGACTTCGTGGTCGACCGGCTTCCCGGGCACCCAGCGGTCCTGGTCGCCACCGGCGGATCCGGCCATGCCTTCAAGTTCGGACCGGTGCTGGGACGGATCGCGATGGATCGCCTCGACGGCACCGGCGATTCCTGGCTGCCCGCGTTCGCGTGGCCGGCTGCCGCCACGCACCTGGCGCTCGCGCCCGTCGCCGCCCCGCCGGCGCCCTCGGCACCCGCGGGCCCGAGGTGAGCGGCGACATGGAACACATCGGGATCGTCGGGTTCGGGTTGATCGGCCGCGCGTGGGCCGTCGTCTTCGCCCGCGCCGGCCACGAGGTGACGGTCCATGACGCCGACCCCTCGGCGATCGAGGCAGGCCTCGGCTGGATCGACGCGGCGTTGGCCGACCTGGCCGCGGCCGGGCTGCTAGCCGACGAGCCGGCGACCGTGCGGGCCCGGATCCGCGCGGCCGCGGCGCTCGAGGACGCCGTCGCTGGCGCGGCCTACGTCCAGGAGAGCGCAGGCGAGACACTCGACATCAAGCGCGCGCTGTTCGCCGCGCTCGATCGCCTCGCCCCGGTCGACGCGATCCTCGCCAGCTCGACCTCGTCGACCATCCCGGCGTCGACGTTCAGCGGCGACCTCGCCGGACGCGCCCGCTGCCTCGTCGCCCACCCGGTCAACCCGGTCCACCTCATCCCGGTCGTTGAGCTTGCGCCGGCGCCGTGGACCAGCCCGGACGTCATCGCGCGGACGCGCGACCTCCAGCGCCGCATCGGCCAGTCACCGGTCGTCCTGGTCCAGCGAGATCCAGGGCTTCATCCTCAACCGCCTGCAGGCGGCGTTGTTGTGCGAGGCGATCACGCTCTGGGACGCGGGCATCGCCTCGGCCGACGACATCGACCGGACGGTCCGCGACGGGCTCGGCCTGCGCTGGTCGTTCATGGGCCCGCTCGAAACGATTCGACCTCGGCCGCACCCGGCGGCGTCGTCGACGCGGCCGCGCGGTACGGCGGCCCGTTCCTCGAGATCGCGCGCAAGCCAGACCGCGACGCCGTGGACGCCCGAGCGCATGGCCCTTCTGGCCGCGGAGCGCGAGGAGCAGCCGGGCGCCAGGCACGCCCGGGACGACCGCCGAGCGCGCGCGATGGCGCGACGGACGGCTGATGCGCCTGCTCGCGCACAAGCGCACCGCCGCCAAGCGCGATCGCACCTGACCCCAGGCACCGCACGGAGGCTCCCACATGTCCGGCTGCGCGTCCCAAGGTCATCATCACCTGCGCGGTCACCGGCTCGATCCACACGCCGACGATGTCGCCGTATCTGCCGGTCACGCCCGACCAGATCGCCGAGCAGGCGATCGACGCCGCCGAGGCCGGCGCGGCGATCCTCCACCTCCATGCGCGCGACCCGCGCGACGGCCGGCCGACGCCCGACCCCGCGGTGTTCATGGAGTTCCTGCCGCGCGATCAAGCCGGCGACGCGACGCGGTGATCAACATCACGACCGGCGGCGGCGCCGGGCATGACGCGTCGAGGAGCGGCTCGCCGGCGCCGCTCGCGGCCAAGCCCGAGATGTGCTCGCTGAACATGGGCTCGATGAACTTCGGCGCTCTACCCGATGCTCGCGCAGGTATCAAGGACGTTGCAAGCACGACTGGGAGCAGCCGTACCTCGAAGGCATGCGCGCGACCTCATCTTCCGCAACACCTTCACCGACATCGAGCACATCCTGCACGGCGCTCGGCGAAGAATGCGGCACGCGCTTCGAGTTCGAGTGCTACGACGTCGGCCACCTCTACAACCTGGCCCACTTCGCTCGACCGCGGGCTGGTCAAGCCGCCGCTCTTCGTGCAGACGATCTTCGGCATCCTCGGCGGCATCGGCGCCGACCCCGAGAACCTCGTGCACATGAAGCGCACCGCCGACCAGCTGTTCGGCGACGCGACTACCAGTGGTCGGTGCTCGGCGCCGGCCGCCACCAGATGGGCGCTGCTCACCATGGCGGCGCATCATGGGCGGCAACGTGCGCGTCGGGCTCGAGGACAGCCTCTACCTCGGCAAGGGCCAGCTGGCCGAGTCGAACGCCGAGCAGGTGCGCAAGATCCGGCGCATCCTCGACGAGCTGTCGCTCGACATCGCGACCCCGGACGAGGCGCGCGCGATGCTCGACCTCAAGGGCGCGCGGAGCGTCGCCTTCTGAGCTCGGCCGTGGCCGCCTCGTCGACCGTCCCGCCGCCTCGTCGATCGACCACGCCGTACTCGCGCTCGCGCGTACGCCGGCGGTCAGCTTCTCCTCGCGGACGTCGTGCAGGACCCGCGCCGGATCGCGCGCGCAGCGGGTCGCCCCAGCCGCCCGCGCCCGCGACCTGGTGGCGCAGCACGTCGCCGCGTGGACCGTCAGGCGGGCCTTGGTCGGCAGCGTGCGTCGGCCGCGCCGTCGGGGTCCAGCATGTTCGTCGAGGGCGTCCCGGCGCGCCCGCCGGCCAGCCCGTAGGGCACGAACCGGCGCCGGTCGGTGCGCAGCTGGAACGGTGCGCCTCGTCGGGCGCGACCTCGAACCGGTAGTCGCGGACCAGCGCCAGCCCGCCGCGGAACTCGCCCGCGCCGCCCGTGTCGGGCACGTAGCCGTACTGCCCGATGAGCAGCGGCTGCTCGGACTCGATGATCTCGATCGGGTTGTTGGAGAAGTTGACGACCGAGCTGCTGCAGCCGTCGACGCCGTCGCGGTCGGGCCGCCCGCCCCACGCCGCCGTACAGGAACTCGATGAAGACGAACGGCCTGCCGTCGGCGTCGTAGCCGCCGTAGCTGATGCCGGTGTCGCCGCCGGACTCGCACGCGAACACGCGGTCGGGCGCGATCTTGGCCAGCGCGCCGAACACGGCGTTGGCGATCCGGAAGCCGGTCAGGCCGCGCGCCGCGACCGACGCCGGCAGGACCGGGTTGACGACGGTGCCCGCCGGGCGCGCGCACCTCGATCGGGCGGAAGTAGCCCTCGTTGTTGGGCGGGTCGCCGCCGATCAGGTGGCGGACGCAGGCGTAGACCGTCGACTTCGTGAACGGGAACGGCGAGTTGATCGCGCCCCGGACCTGGCGGCGCCGATCCCTCGAAGTCGCACGACCATCCGGTCGCCGTCGACCGTGATCGTGACCGCGATCGGGATCGGGTCGGGGTCGAGGCCGTCCTCGTCGATGTAGTCGGTGAACGTGTAGCGTGCCGTCGGGCATGGCCGCGATCGCGTTGCGCGCGAGGCGCTCGGCCTGGTCGAGGAGGGCGTTCGCAGGCGGCCGCCAGCTCGTCGGCGCCGTAGCGCTCGATCAGCGCGAGGTAGCCGCGCTCGCCGGTCGAGGCAGGCGGCGACCTGCGCGCGGACGTCGCCGAGCACCAGGTGCGGCACGCGCACGTTCTTCGCGAGCAGCTCGAACAGCGAGTCGACCGGCCGGCCGCGCCTCGTACAGCTTGACCGGCGGGATGCGCAGCCCTTCCTGGTAGATCTCGGTCGCGTCCGAGCCGTTGCCGCCCGCGGTCTTGCCGCCGACGTCGGTCTGGTGGCCGATGCTCACCGACCAGCCGACCCGCCGCTCGCCCGACGAAGATCGGCTTGAACAGGTAGAAGTCGGGCAGGTGGGTGCCGCCCTGGTACGGGTCGTTGAGCAGGAACGCGTCGCCCGGCTCGATGCTGCCGTCGAACTTGCGCCGGACCTCGCGCCATCGCGTCCGGGATCGAGCCGAGGTGGAGCGGCAGGGTCAGGCCCTGGGCGATCAGCCGGCCCTCCGCGTCGCACAGCGCGCGTCGACATGTCCATCGCGGTCTTGATGTTGGTCGAGTAGGCCGAGCGCATCAGCGCGATCGCCATCTCGTCGACGATCGCGTCGAGCGCGTTCTTGATCAGCTCGAGGCGGATCGGGTCGAGTCGGCGCGGCGGCGCTCGGTCATCGCGGCCGCCGTCGTGGCGATCACGATGTTGCCGTGCTCGTCGAGGCGGGCCGCGGCGCCGCGGCGGGACGAGCGTCGTGGCGTCGTACTCGTCGACGAGCAGCGGCCCGGCTGCGCGGCGTCGCGTCGAGGTCGGCGCGGCCGAGGACCGGCGCCGTGCGCAGCCCCTCGTCGCGCCCGAACCAGACCTCGCGGTCCGGCGCGGCGCGCCGCCGGCGCCGGCGGCAGGCGTCCGGCGCCACGCGCCGCCCGGTCGCGCACGCCGGCGGTCAGCCGCAGGTTGACCAGCGAGATCGGATCCGTCCAGCGAGGCGTGGCCGTAGGTCCGCTCGTGCTCCGCCGCGAAGGCCTCGACCAGGCTCGCCAGGCGCGCCGCCGGGTCGTCCGTCGCCGGGCAGCGGGATCGTCAGCTCGTACGACTGGCCCGGTGTAGCGCAGGTCCAGCGAAGCGGCGTCAGCTCGATCCGCCCGTCGTCGCTCGCGCCGGCCAGGATCTCGCGGCCCTCGGCCTCCATCGTGCCGAACGCACCGGCGACCGCCTCGAGCGTCGTCGCGTCGAGCGGGCGCATGAACGTCCGGACGAGGTGGTGCTCGAGGTCGGCCTCGAGCAGCCCGACCGCGCTGAACACGCCCGGCGCCGGTGGCACGATGACCGTCCCGATCCCGAGCCCGGCCGCCATCTCGGCCGCGAACAGCGGCCCGTTGCCGCCGAACGCGACGATCGCGAACTCGCGCGGGTCGCGGCCGCGCTCGACGGTCACCGCCCGGACGGCGCGCGCCATCCGGGCGCAGCCGAGCAGGTACACGCCGTGCGCGCCGTCGTGGAGCGACAGCCCGAGCGGCGTCGCGACCTGGTCGGTCGACGGCCCGCCGGGCCAGCTCGCCGTCGAGCCGCAGCCCGCTCGGCAGGCGCTCGGCGTGGAGGTAGCCGAGACACGACGTTGGCGTCGGTCAGCGTCGCCTCGGTGCCGCCGTTGGCGTAGCACGCCGGACCCGGGATCGCGCCGGCGCTGCGCGGCCCGACGTGGAGCTGCCCCGCGTCGTCGACCCGGACGATGCTCCCGCCGCCGGCCCCGATCTCGGCGATGTCGATGGCCGGCACGCGCAGCAGGAAGCCCGAGCCCTTGTTGATCCGGCTGCCCTGCGACACGTTGCCGCCGATCTCGAACTCGCCGGCGCGCTGGATCTGGTAGTCCTCGACCACCGATGCCTTGGCCGTCGTCCCGCCCATGTCGACGCTGATCGCGTTCGGGCGGCCGATCCGGCGCGCCAGCGCCGCCGCGGCGATGACGCCCGCCGCCGGCCCCGACTCGATGACGTGGACGGGCCGGCGGCGGCCCTCGGCCGAGGTCATCACCCCGCCGTTCGACTGCATGACCAGGATCGGCGCCGTCCGAGCCGAGCGCTGGCCAGCTCGGTCTCGAGGCGGCCGAGGTACTGGTCCATGACCGGCAGCACGTACGCGTTGGTGACGGTCGTGCTCGTGCGCTCGAACTCGCGGACCTCGGGCAGCAGCTCGGACGACAGCGTCAGCGCGACGTCGGGCGCCCGCTCGCGGACGATCGCGGCGACCGCCTGCTCGTGGCGGTCGTCGGCGTAGCTGTGGATGAGGCTGATGGCGATCGAGCGGACGCCCTCGGCCAGCAGCCGGTCGAGCGCTTCGTGGACCGACGCGACGTCGAGCGGGATGCGCACCTCGCCGCGATGGTCGAGCCGCTCGACGACCGTCCGCCGCCAGCGTCGCGGGACGAGCGGCGCCGGCCGTTCGAAGTCGAGGTCGTACAGCCGGGCCAGCCGCAGCCGGCCGATCTCGAGCACGTCGCGGAAGCCGTCGGTCGTCAGCAGCCCGGTCGGCGCTCCGCGGCGCTCGAGGATCGCGTTGGTCGCGACCGTCGTGCCGTGGAGGATCTCGCCCAGCGCGTCCGCTTCGATCCCGGCCGCCTCGAGCAGCTCGAGCGTGCCGGCGACGATCGCGGTGGCGTAATCGTCGGTCGCCGACAGCACCTTGCGGGTGAGCGCCTCGCCGGTCGGGGCGACGAGGACCAGGTCCGTGAACGTCCCGCCGACGTCGACCCCGAGCCGCCAGGTCACCGTGGCCCGCAAGTCCGGCTCCTCCCGCTCGTCCGCGAGATAGGCCGCGATCCGCGCGGGCGACGGCTGGAGCAGCTCGTGGACGATGTCGTCCGGGCCGTGGAAGTAGCACGCCTTGCCGCCCGTGTTGACGCCCTCCGTGATCTCGTTGGGCGGCGAGAAGAAGCGGATGCCGGCGGCCGTCAACCGCTCGTACATCGCGTCGGCGTCCTCGACGGCGATCGCCAGGTGGCCCTCGCCCGGGTTCTTGATCTCGGCCTCGGCCCGGCGGCCCGGCGGGCTGAAGTACTGGACGAGCTCGAGGTCGTGGGTCGACAGCCCGCGGCGCTCGCCCGGGACGGCGAACTGGGCGACCTCGATCCGGGCGTCGGGATAGCCGACCAGCCGGCGGGTGTAGTCGTTGTCCTGGACCTGGCGGTGGACGAAGGTGAACCCGAGGAGGTCGCGGTAGAACACGATCGCCGCGTCGAGGTCGGACACCGTGAAGCTGTAGTGGAAGATGCCGAACGTGCGCATGGGTCCTCGCGGATCGGGCACTTAGTAGAGCAGCATCCCGCCGCTTACGTTGATCGTCGCACCGGTGATGTAGCGCGCATGGTCGGATGCCAGGAAGACCGCGACCGCGGCGATGTCGTCGGGCTGCCCGATCCGGCCGAGCAGCACCTGGCTGCGCATCCGCTCGAACGTGCGGCGCGTCGATGCCGGTCATGATCATCGGCGTCTCGACCATGCCCGGCGAGATGCTGTTGACCGTGATCCCGTCGGCACCGAAGCTTCGCGCCAGCCCGCGCGACATCGTGACGATCCCGCCTTTGGTCGCGGCATAGACCACCGAGCCGGCCATCCCGCCGCTGGCCCAGGCCTGCGAGGTGAAGGTGATGATCCGTCCGCCTCGCCCGGCGGCGACCATCGCCCGGCCCGCAGCACGGCACAGGAAGAACGCCGCCTTGAGGTTGATGTCGTGCTGGACATCCCAGTCGTCCTCGGTCACCTCGTCGAGGTCGTAGCGGCGCACGATCACGGCGGCCACGTGGACCAGGCCGTACAGCCCGCCGAACGCATCGTCGGCCGCCGCCACGAGCGGCTCGTGCGTCGCCAGGTCGCGCAGGTCCGCGGCGCGCGCCACGTGCCCCTCGCCGTCCAGCCCGGCGACGACGGCTTCACAGGCGTTCTGGTCGAGGTCCGTCACCAGCAGCCGCGCCCCGGCCGAGGCGAGCCCCTCGCACACCGAGCGTCCGATCCCGCCCGCCGCGCCCGTCACGATCACGCCCTTGCCGTCCAGGCCGCTGCCGAGGTTCCAGCTCACGATCCACCCCCCAGCAGCGTTGCCGGATTGGTCGCCAGCAGCCGGGTCACCTCGTCATCCTCGAAGCCACGCGTCTTCATCCACGGCCTGACGTTGGTCAGCAGGTGGTCGTAGCCGTGCCCGCCGTACCGCGCCAGGCGGTGCTTCGTGCAGATGTCGTGCGACAGCAGGACGCGGTCGCCGAAGCCGGCGTCGATCAGGCCCCGGACGAGGTTGAGCCGCTGGGCGTCCGACAGCAACTCGGGCACGCCCGACCACGGGTAGAACGACGTCTCGAGGCCGAACAGGTCGAACTCGAGGTACACGCCCTGGCGGGCGATCTCGAGCAGCCCGGGCAGGTCCTGGACCGTTCGATCGAGATGGCCGATGGCCACCCGCCCGAGGTCCGCGCCGGCGGCCGCGAGGAGGCCGATGATCTCGAGCGGGGCGGCCCGGTCGCGGCCCGGATGGATCGAGATGGCCAGCCCGGTCGCCTGTTGGGCGCGGGCGCCGGCCTGCAGGACGCGGAGCTCGGCCGGTTGCAGCGGCCACCAGCAGCCGAGCTCGCCGATGATCCCCGGCCGCATCCGCCGTGGCACCGACGCCGCGGCGCGCCTCGTCGATCATCGCCGCGGCGAGCTCGTCGACCGACGCGGTCCGGACCCAGTCCGGGTGGGTCGGCCCGACGTACGCGCCGGTGCCCATCACGATGTGGACGCCGGTGGCGCGCGAGATGCGGCCGAGCGCCCGGGCGTCGCGGCCGATCCCGTCGAGGGTCACGTCGACCAGCGTGCCACCGCCGGCGTCGCGGAAGCGGGCCAGCTCGGCGATCGCGAGGTGTTCGCTGGTCAGCCGCACGTTGTCGGCGTTGCCCGACCAGTTCTGGCGGACCCAGCCGAGGTTGGCCAGCGTCAGCGGCTTGTCGAACTGCTCGCCGCGGACCACGTCGGGCGGCACGTACAGCCGGCAGAGCAGGTGCTCGTGCGGGAGGATCACGCCGAGCTCGCTCACCGGCACCGGCCCGAGCACGGTCATGACCGTCGGGCCGACGTCGATCGGCGGGTCGAAGCGCGTTGCGAGAGGATCCGCGTGGACGCTGGGGGTCATGTCCTCGCCGCTACACGTCTGCCGGTGCCATGGGAAGGCCATCGTAGCACCGGCGGACCGTGCCTGGTTCGCATCACGATACGGCGGATCGCCTGCCGCGGTTGGCGCTGGATCGCCGAGGACGATGGCCACGTCCACCGGTCGGCGGCGCGGCGACAGCCCCGTTCCGTCCCGCAGGGTCGCGCTGGACAGGGGTGGTGGCCGTTCGCATACTGACGCCCACGTTCGACGGCGTCTGCCCGACGAAGGCCAACACCAGGCGCCGACCACCCAGCGATCAGGGAGGCGTAAACGGAGTGACCCCGACCAAGAAGCGCGTCGCCGCGCCCAGGGGCAGCAACGGCCGAAGCGTCTATGACGTCGCGGTCCTGCAGAAGGCCCTCGACGTCCTGGAAGTCCTCGCCGAGCGCGACGACCTCGGTCTCAGCGAGCTCAGCGCCCGGACGGGGGTCAGCAAGGCGTCCACGTACCGGGTGCTGTCGACCCTCGAGGCCCGCGGGTTCGTGGCCAAGGACCCGGAGACGCGCAAGTACTCGCCCGGCGTGAAGCTGGTGGCGATGAGCTGCGCCGTCGTCGCGCGCGTCGACCTCGTGGCCGCGGCGCGCCCGTACGTCGTCGACCTCCAGGCCGCGTTCGACGAGACGGTCAACGTCGGGATCCTGGCCAACGGCGAGGTCCTCTACGTCGACATCCTCGAGAGCGCGCAGGGGCTGCGCATGGCCGCCGCGGTCGGGGCGCGCAACGCGCTCCACTGCACGGCGCTCGGCAAGGCGATCCTGTCGGCGATCCCGAACAGCGAGGCGCGTGAGCTGCTGACGGCGTATCGACGCGTGGCCGCCACGCCCAAGACGATCGTCGGGCTCGAGGCGCTGATGGACGACCTCGCCGTCGTCGCCGAGCGCGGCTATGCCGTGGACGACGAGGAGAACGAGGTCGGCGCCCGCTGCGTCGGCGTCCCGATCCGCGATCTCGCCGGCCGCGCCGTCGGCGCGATCAGCATCTCCGGCCCGGTCGCGCGGATCCCGCTCGAGCTCGTCGAGACGATCGGCGCGCGGCTCCTGGAGGCCGCCGTGGGCATCGAGGAGCGGATGGGCTATACCCGGCCCACGCTCGCCGCGCCGGCGGCGGCCGGGCGCTAGCGCACCTGGGATCCTGCATGGGCGGCTCGGCCGAACCGAGCCGTCAACCCGTCACGTCCCACCCGACCCTGTCAGCGCCTGTCCGGCACCCGTGCGGCCCTGAGCGAAGGAGAGCCCGATGACCGACCAGGCGCCGACCGAACGCGTCCCGCACAGCAACTCCTACAACATCTTCATCCTCGTCCTGACCGTGCTCTCGCTGGCGATCATGGCCCTGCTCCTCCTGCCGCTGCCGCGAGCGGTCATCCAGGTCCTGACCGTCTACGACAACGTCATCTGCCTCGTCTTCCTCGGCGACTTCGCGCTCAACATGGCCGCGCACGACGCAAGCGCGACTACTTCATCGGCCAGCGCGGCTGGCTTGACCTGCTCGGCTCGATCCCGAGCCTGGGCCTCATCGCGGGTATGCAGGCCGCCTCGTCGGACTCCTCCGGCTGGCGCGCCTCAGCCGGCTCGCCCGGATCTCGCGGCTGCTGCGGGGCAAGAGCCAGGAAGGCGCTGATCGAGGACGTCGTCCAGAACCGCGGCCAGTACGCGACGTTCATCACGATCCTGTCGGCGTTCATGGTGCTGGTCGTTTCCAGCGTCCTGGTCCTCGAGTTCGAGAGCTTCGCGCCGGCCGGCGAGGCCAACATCGTGACCGGCGGCGACGCGCTCTGGTGGGCGGTGGTGACGATCACGACGGTCGGCTACGGCGACTTCTTCCCCGTCACGCCGTTCGGGCGACTGACCGGCGTGTTCGTCATGTTCGCCGGCGTCGGGATCATCGGCGCGCTGGCCAGCATCCTGGCCAGCATCCTGCGTCCCGCCGCCCAAGCCGAGCGAGGAGGACGTCGCCGAGCCCGCGGCGGCCACGGCGGCCGCGGGCCATGCCGCTCGCCGCCGGCTCGTCGGTCGAGGAGGAGCTGGCCAAGCTGCGCGCCGAGATCGAGGCGCTCCGCCGCTCGCTCGCCCCGGAGCCGCCCGGCGCCCAGGGCTGAGCGAGGCCTCGGCGTCAGATCGCGACGGCGTTGCCCGACACGCGCACGCCGGCCTCGCCGGGGACGATCGACACCGTGATCCGGCTCGGGCGTCCCATCTCGACCCCCTGCGCGATCTCGAACGAGGCCGGTGCCCGGATCTCGCCGCGCTCGCGCAGGTACGCGCCCAAGGCAGCCGCCGCCGCGCCGGTCGCCGGATCCTCCACGACGCCGCCGACCGGGAACGGGTCGCGCGCCCGGAAGCGCGCGGGCGTCTCGCGCCACACGAGCTGAAGGGTCGTGAGGTCGGCCCGCAGCATGAGCGCCTTGAGCTCCTCGAACGGGTAGTCCAGGGTCGCCAGCCGGTCGAGCCGGGCGGCGGCCAGGATGAGGTGGCTGGCACCCGCGAACCCGACCGCCGGGGGCAGCGCCGGGTCCAGGTCGGCCGCCGTCCAGCCGAGCAGCTCGAGCGCGCCGGACAGCAGCCACGGCTCGGGCTCGCGCACGCTCGTGGCGATCGACGTCAGCGTCGCCCGGATCGATCCGTCGGCCCCGGTCTCGACCGCGATCGCCACCGGCCCGCCGTTGGTGACCGCCTCGATCCGGCCCGGATCGCCCGGCGACACGGGCGGCGCGGCCAACCCGCGCTCGGCCAGCGCGACGCCGCTCGCGATCGTCGCGTGGCCGCAGAACGGCACCTCGGCCAACGGGCTGAAGTAGCGCACCCGGAATGCGCCCGGGCCGGTCGCTCCCGTCCGGGGCCAGGAAGGCCGTCTCCGAGTAGCCGACCTCGGCCGCGATCGCCTGCATCTCGGCGTCGGGCGGCAACGCATCCCCGATCCACACGCCGGCCGGGTTGCCGCCCGCCGGGTCGGTGGTGAACGCGGCGAGGCGCAGCAGGGTTCCGGTCGTCGCCTCGGGCATGCCCGGAGTATGGCGCCGCGACGGCGCCCGGGAGCCGTCACGTAGACTCCGGCCATGACCCCTGCCCCTCGCCCGAACGGCTGCCGCCCTGCTCGTCGAGTGCCTCGCCGCCGAGGGCTGCGAGTACGTCTTCTCGGTGCCCGGCGAGGAGACGATGGACGTCCTCGAGGCGCTCAGCGGGCAGACCGCCGTCCGCCACATCACGACCCGCCACGAGCAGGGCGCGGCGTTCATGGCCGACGTCTACGGACGGCTGACCGGCCGCGCCGCGGTGGCGATGGCGACGCTCGGGCCGGGCGCGACGAACCTCGTCACGGGCATCGCCGACGCGTACCTCGACCACGCGCCGATGGTCGCGCTGACCGGCCAGACGGCGCTCGCCAAGCTCCACCAGGAGGCCCACCAGTTCGTCGACATCGTGCGCATGCTCGAGCCGGTCACGAAGTGGAACCAGCGCGTCGAGGGGCCCGGACGCCGTGCCCGAGATCGTGCGCAAGGCGTTCCGCATCGCCCAGCTCGAGAAGCCCGGCCCGACCCACATCGAGCTGCCCGAGGACCTCGCGGCCGCGACCGTCGAGCCGGACCTCCAGCCGCTCGATCCGACACAGGCCTACTTCCCCGAGCCGACCGACGAAGCCATCGCCCATGCCGCCCGGCTGCTCGCGGAGTCGACACGGCCGCTCGTGCTGGCCGGCAACGGCGTCCTCCGGCAGGGGGCGTCGGAGGCGCTCCGCGAGCTGGCCAAGGGGCTCCACGTCCCGGTCGCGGTCACGTTCATGGGCAAGGGCGCGATCGACGATCGAAGCCACCTGTCGCTGATGGCCGTCGGGCTCCAGGCACGCGACCACGTGCTGTCGGGGTTCGACCGCGCCGATCTCGTCGTGGCGATCGGCTACGACCTTGTCGAGTACGCGCCGGCACGCTGGAACCCGGACGGGCGCAAGCGGATCGTCCACATCGACACCCAGCCGGCCGATGTGGACGCCTCGTACCAGCCCGAGGTCGAGCTGGTCGGCGACATCGACGGCACGCTCCGGCGGCTGCTGGCGGCCGTCCTGCCGCACGGCATCGGCGGGCGCGATGCGAGCCAGCGCCACGAGACCCGCGAGACGCTCGTCCACCAGGACCTGCGCACCGCCCTGCTGGCCGACCTCGGGGCGTTCGATCACGACGACGGCTGGCCGATCAAGCCACAGAAGGCGCTGGCCGACCTGCGCCGCGCGCTCGGCCCGAAGGACATCGTGGTCAGCGACGTCGGGGCCCACAAGATCTGGGTCGCGCGGCTGTACCAGGCCTACGAGCCGAACACGGTGATCATCTCGAACGGGTTCGCGGCGATGGGCATCTCGCTGCCCGGGGCGATCGCGGCCAAGCTCGTCCACCCCGACCGGCGGGTCGTCGCCCTGTGCGGCGACGGCGGCTTCCTGATGAACTCACAGGAGCTCGAGACGGCGCGCCGGATCGGCGCGAACATCACCGTCGTCGTGTGGCGCGACGACGGCTACGGGCTGATCGACTGGAAGCAGCGCAGCGAGTTCGGCCACCCGTTCGGGGTCGACTTCACGAACCCGGACTTCGTCGCCTACGCGGCGTCGTTCGGGCTGGCCGCGTTCCGGCCGGAGACCGCTGCCGACCTGTACCCGACGCTCATGCGCGCGCTCGAGCACGACGGGCCGACGCTCGTCGAGGTCCCGATCGACTACCGCGAGAACCTGCGCCTGACCGAACGGCTCGGCGCGCTCGACCCGGCCCGCTAGGCGACGCCGGGCTGCGACCCGCGCCGGCGGGTCGCGGGCGGTGATTCAGCCGGCCGGAGCCTTCGGCTTCTTCGGCTTCGGGGGTCGCTTCGGGGTCTTGTCGCCCATGACAGCTCCTCACGTCGTCGATGGATCCGGACGGCCCGGTCACGCCGTGGCCTCCGGTCACGATAGCCGAAGGCCGCGGCGGGTGTCCCGCCCCGGCGCCCGTTCGCGTCCAGCTGCCGTCAGACGAGCGGTTCGACCTCGCGGGCGAACCACTCGGCCCGGCGACGAGCTCGGCCGGGTCGGTCGCGTCGAAGTACAGCGCCAGATGCGTCGTCCCCAGGGCGGCCCACGCGCCGGACCTCCGCCGCGATGTCGTCCGGCGAGCCGCGCATCGCATAGCCGCTGCCGGCCGTCGCGCCGGCCTCGACGCGCACCCGGGCCGAGAGCCACGGCGCCGGGCGCCCGGCCGCCTCGGCCGCGGCCCGGACGACCGGCGGCGCGCTCCGGCGTAGGCCGCCGGCCCGACGGCGCTCGAGTGATAGCCGTCGGCGAGCGTGCCCGCCCGCCGGAGCGCCCGCTCGTCGCGCCCGCCGACGACGATCGGCAGCGGCGCCTGCGCCGGGAGCGGCCCGAACGCGAAGTCGTCGATGACGTGGAACCGGCCGTGGAACGGCTCGGTCGAGCCCGACCACAGGTGGCGCCACAACCGGATCGTCTCGTCGAGGTAGGCGCCCCGGACGTGGAACCGGTCGGCCATGCCGAGGTTCGCGAACTCCGGCCTCGTTCCAGCCGACGCCGACGCCGACGACCACCCGGCCGCCGCTCAGGGCATCGAGCGAGGCGAGCTCCTTGGCCAGGACGACCGCGTTCCGCTGCGGGACGACGATGCACGCTCGTCCCGAGACGGACCCCCGGCTGCCGGGCGCCGACCCAGGCGAGGGTCAGGATCGCGTCGTAGATCCGGCCGTAGTCGGCCGCGGCGATCGTGCGGGACGAGGACGTGGTCGGTCGTCCAGACCGTCGACCAGCCGAGGCGCGCCGCCACGTCGGCAGCCGCCTCGATGCCCTTCGACCGACGCCCCGTCGGGGAAGTTGGGAAGACACAATCCGTAGTCCATGGGCTCCATCCAGCAATGGGCAATTCGCGCGGGACGATGCGCTAGACTCACCTCGCCGAGCGCGCGAACAATCGGCACCGCGAGACATCATGACCAATACGCGACGCCCCGGGGGAAACGGGTGAACTCGCTGTCCGAGGACGCCCGAAGCGCCCTCGCCCCCGTCCTCGGCCCCACGGAACGCGTCGCGCTGGTCGCCGACGCGGTCGGCTGCACGCTCGTCCTGACCG
Organism: uncultured Chloroflexia bacterium; assembly: GCA_963721545.1. Lineage (GTDB taxonomy): Bacteria > Chloroflexota > Limnocylindria > Limnocylindrales > CSP1-4 > SPCO01. The sequence continues at coordinate 349,901 of CAVRKB010000009.1, read as the reverse complement.
ATCGCCAGCTGCTGCTCGTGCGCGAGGGCGTGCGCTACCGGCCCAAGAGCGGCGTGCGGTCGTGGGCCGTCGACCGATCGCTCACCGTCCGTCCGGGGCCGCTCAAGCGGACGACTGGCCAGCTCGCGATCGAGTGCTGTGGCCGGACCACGAGCGTGTTCTACACCGGCGACCACAAGCCGAACGTGGACCAGCTCGTCGCCGAGGTCCGCCGCCGGATCTACCGCCAGGACTAGGCGCCGCCGTCCGGCCCGCTCCGTCGCGGCGAGGACCGCATCCGAGAACGGCGGCCACGCCCCGAGCGCCCAGGCATCGAACTCCCGGTCGGTCAACGCGACGACGGCCAGGTCGGCCACCGGGTCGACCCACAGGAACGTCCCCGACCCACCGAAATGGCCGAACGTGGCCGGGCTGTTGCGGGTCCCCGTCCAGTGGGGCGACTTGCCGTCGCGCAGCTCGAACCCGAGCCCCCAGTCGAGCGGATCGAACCGCCCGACGCCCGGCAGCACGCCGACGAGCCCGGGAAAGACGACCGATGTCGCCGTTGCGAACAGCTCTCGCGTGGATCAGTGTCGGCCGGAGCAGCTCGCCGGCCAGCGCGACGAGGTCGGCCAGCGGCCCGTGGAGACCCTGCGACGGACGCTCCACGAGCGTCGTGGCCCGCATCCCGAGCGGGTCGAGGACGGCCGCGCGAAGGGCGTCCTCGACCGCCTGCCCGCCCGCTCGGCGACCAGCCGCGCCGAGCGCGTCGAACCCCGGGTTCGAGTAGATCCGCCGGCTCCCGGGTGCCGCGATCGGCTCGGTGCCCTCGAACGGCAGCCCCGAGGCGTGGGCCAGCAGGTGCCGGACCGTGGCGCCCGGCGGTCCGGCCTCCTCGTCGAGCTCGATCCGGCCGCGCGTCGACGGCGACCAGCACGGCCAGCGCGGTGACGAGCTTGGTGACCGACGCCCAGCGGAACACGTGCCCGGGATCGCCCGCTGGGCCAGCACGCCCTCGGGCCCGATCGACGGCAGCGGCCGCGTTGGCCGCACCCCAGCCATCGATCCGGGCGAGGGCGTCGTCGAGGGCGGTCATCGCCGAAGCGTACCGGCCGCCGCGACGACCGACCGGGACGTCTGCCGCCGCGTCGTTGGCCCCACCGTCGGGTGGCGTGCCGAGCCTCCGAGGGGCATGCTCGTCGTCATGTCGTCCGCCCACGCCGTCGCGCGGCGAACCCGGCTCGCCGCGCCGCTCCTTGCCGCACTCATCGTGCTGGGGACCACCGCGACCGCGTCCGCGACGGAGTTCCCCGCCGGCACGACCGGCTACCACAGCTACACCGAGCTGACCGCCGAGGTCGCCGCCCTGGCCGCCGCGCATCCGTCGATCGTGACCCGCTTCTCGATCGGCAAGAGCTACCAGGGCCGCGACCTGTGGGCGGTCAAGGTGAGCGACAACGTCGGCGTCGACGAGGCCGAACCCGAGGTCATGATCGACGGCGGCCATCACGCCGACGAGCACATGAGCGTGGAGATGACGCTGCGCATCTTCCACTGGCTGGTCGACGGCTACGGCATCGATCCGCGGATCACCGCGATCGTCGACACGCGCGAGGTCTGGATCGTCTTCCTGGTCAACCCGGACGGCGCCGAGTTCGACATCGCCAACGGCCGCTACCACTTCTGGCGCAAGAACCGCCAGCCGACACCCGGCTCGTCGCAGATCGGGACCGACCTCAACCGCAACTACAGCTATCGCTGGGGCGGCGGCGGCCGAACCAGCGCCAACCCGGCGAACAGCGCCTACCGCGGGCCGTCACCGTTCTCGACGCCCGAGGATCGCGCCATGCGCGACTTCATGGCCAGCCGCGTGGTCGGCGGCCGGCAGCAGATCCGGACGGCGATCACCTACCACGAGTTCGGTCGGCTGGTGATGTGGCCGTACGGCTACACGAAGACCAACGTGCCCGGCGACATGACCACGCAGGACCACGCGGCGATGGCCCGGATCGGCCGGACGATGGCCGCCAGCAACGGCTACACGCCGCAGCAGGCGAGCGACCTGTACATCAGCTCCGGGCACGAGCCGCGACTACCAGTACGGCGTCTACCGGATCTTCCCGTACACCATCGAGCTCTCGGCCAAGAGCTACCCGGACGATTCGAAGATCGCCGCCGAGACCGGTCGCAACAAGGAGGCCGTGCTCTACCTCCTGGAGCGGGCGTGGTGTCCGCTCGGCGTGCTGGGCGCCGCGGTCCGCACCGCTCGCTGCGGCGCCTTCGACGACGACCTCGAGGTCTATCGGGGCTGGACCGTGAATCCCGACGGGACCGACACCGCGCCCGCCGCCGGCCGGTTCTCGCGCGCGCAACCCGCAGGCCACCTCGAGCCAACGGCCCGAAGCAGCTCGGCACGACGCCGTCCGGCGCGCGGGCCTACGTGACCGGCGCCACGGCCGGCTCGCAAGCCGGGCGCCAACGATCTCGACGGGCGGACGACGATCCGCTCGCCATCGATCGCCTTGCCCGCGACCACCGGCCAGCGCCTGACCTTCGCCTACGTCTTCGCCCACGCCGCGACATCGAGCGCGGCGGACACCCTGCGTGCCATCGTCGAGCGGTCGGATGGCACCCGGGCCACGGTCTTCCAGGTCAGCGGACGCCCGGCCGATGTCGACGGCGCGTGGCGGACGGCCTCCGTCTCGCTCGACGCGTTCGCCGGGGAGACGATCCGCCTCCGCTTCGAGGCGACCGACGGCGGCCCCGGCAACCTGCTCGAGGTCGAGCTCGACGACATCCGGGTGACCCGGGCGGACTGAGCCCCGCGGGGAGCATCGCCGGACCACCGGACGCACCCGAGAACCGAATCGCGGATCCGGACGCCATACGCTATCGAGCACGACCACTGTGGCGTGCCGCTTCCGAGGCGACCGTGGACCAGCTAGGACTCGTCGAGCGAGCCAGGCGAGGCGATCATGACGCCTTCACCGAGCTCGCCCGCGGGGCCGCCACGCGACTGGACCGGGCCGCCCGCCTCATCCTCCGCGATCCGGAGCTGGCCCGCGACGCGGTCCAGGAGGCGCTCATCCGGGCCTGGCACGACCTGCCGGGGTTGCGTGACCCCGCGCGGTTCGATGCCTGGCTCCATCGCCTGACCGTCAACGCCTGCCTCGACCTTGCCCGCCGGCGACGCCGCCGGGTCATCGAGGTGGAGCTCGACCCGATCGACGGCCCGATCCGTCGACGACCTGGCGGGGTCGCTCGTCGACCGCGAGATCGTCGATGCCGCCATGCGGCGGCTCGATGAGAACGGCCGGGCGATCGTCGTCCTGCACTACTTCCTGGGGATGCCGCTGACCGACGTCGCGGGCACCCTCGGCGTCCCCATCGGCACGGTCAAGTCGCGGCTCCATCGCGCCCTGGGCGAGATGCGAACCGGGGTCGAGACCGAGCCGCGTCCCCATCGGCGGTCCCCGGAGGGCAGGTCGCATGACCACACCGACGCGCCTCGAGCGCGCGCTGCCCGACGATCCTGGGCGACCTGTCGGCGGGGCCAGCCCCCGACTATCTCGACGACGTCTTCGGACGGACCGGCCGCATGCGGCAGCGGCCCGCCTGGACGTTCCCGGAAAGGTGGCTCCCGATGGCAGACATCACCAGCTCGCGGGCGTTCGCGCCCGCGCCGCCCTGGCGACTGATCGCGGTCGCCCTCGTCGTCATCGCCATGCTCGTCGCGGCCCTGGTCTATGTCGGGGCCCAGGAGCGCCGCGTGCCGGCGCCGTTCGGGCCGGCGGCGAACGGGCTCATCCCCTACGACAAGGGCGGCGACATCTACGTCGGCGACCCGGTCGCGGGCACTAGCCGGCTCGTCGTCGGCGGACCCGAGCGCGACACGTCGCCCGGCTACTCGCCCGACGGCACCTTGATCGCGTTCTTCCGCGTCGCCCGGACGGGATCGTCGCCGAGCTGTACACCGTGCGCCCCGACGGCACCGACCTCCGGCCGCGTCACGGCCGCCCCTCCCGATCGATCTCGTGGGCAGTTTGGACGCCGGACAGCCGGCATTTCGCGGTCATCCACGAGGTCAGACGGCCACAAGCGACTCGATGTCTTCGACATGGACGGCAAGGCCGTGTCGATCTGGCCGGCGACTACGACGTCTCGTCGGTCGCCTTCCGGCCGCCGCTCGGGCAGGAGATCCTGTTCCGCGGCGTGAAGGATGGCCGATCTCGGCTGTACGCGATGAACGCCGACGGGACGAACATCCACCCGCTCGTCACGTCGCCACGATCCGACGGATGCCGACCTCGAATTTGCCAGCAACGCCTACTCGGCGGACGGGAGCCGGATCTTCTATCAGTCGTGGACGCAAGGCGGGGTCCAACCCGATGGCTGCTGCCAGTTGTGGGTGATGGATGCGGACGGCATCGAACCAGCATCGAGTTCGCCCGGCAGCCGGTTGGTCAACGTCGTGGGAGGGCGTGGCCGCCGTCTCCCCGGACGGCCAGTGGGTCGCCTTCTGGCACGTCTAACGAGCGGCCGACGCAGCGATCTCGGTCGTCCGCGCCGACGGAAGTGGGTTCGTCGATCCAGACCGGTCCCGAGCCTGCAACGGGTTGGCATCGCTGGGTCTGGGCGCCCGACTCGAGAAGATCCTGATGGCTCCGCAGGACGATGTCGATCCCGCCCGCCACTACCTCCTGGATCCGGCGGTGGCCCATGGACCGACAGCGCGTGGGAGACGCGGGCGGCGCCCGACTGGCAACGGCTCGCACCCTGATCCTCAGGCTGCGGCACGAGACCCCGGGTCGCCGTTGCGCCCGGGTCCTCGTGTCACCGTCTCGTCATCGCTCGGGCGTATAGTTTCGGCCATGCGCTTCTTCAGCTTCCAAGCCCGACGTCCATTCCCACCCCCGCCGAAGCCCTCCCCGGCCGGCCCGACCCGATCGTCACGCCCGGCACGCCACACGATCCTTGGCACGCCGCTCGCCGGCCCGTGGCCCGACGGCACGCAGACCGCGATCTTCGGGCTCGGCTGCTTCTGGGGCGCCGAGAAGGACTTCTGGCAGCTCCCCGGCGTCGTGACGACGGCCGTCGGCTACGCCGGTGGCTCGACGCCGAACCCGACGTACCAGGAGGCCTGCTCCGGCCGGACCGGCCACGCCGAGGTCGTCCTCGTCGCCTTCGATCCGGCGCGGATCAGCTACGAGCAGCTCCTCAAGACGTTCTGGGAGAACCACGACCCGACCCAGGGCATGCGCCAGGGCAACGACATGGGCACCGTCGTACCGGTCGATCATCCTGACCACGAACGACGAGCAGCGCCGCGCTCGCGGAGGCGATCGCGCGACGCCTACCAGGCGCTGCTGTCGGCGAAGGGCTACGGCCAGATCACGACCGAGATCGTCGCCGGCCGGCCCGTTCTACTACGCCGAGGACTACCACCAGCAGTACCTCGACAAGAACCCGCGCGGCTACTGCCCGAACCACGCGACCGGCGTGAAGCTGCCGGATGACTTCGCGGTCACCCCATTGCAGTACGTCGACTGACTCAGGGCGGAGCGGACTAGCCGGGGGGCTTCTGTCCACTCGCCAGTTGGACCGTGGACGAACCGCTTGTCGCCCACGACGGCGACCTGACCAGCATTTACGTCTACGAAGGCGACCAACGACGGGTGAAACCACGCGGAAGTGCCGTCCTCGAAGCCCACATTGGGGGCAAGGTCGCCTGACGCGTCCCCGATGACGTGAACAGCCGTGACGGACGGCGTCGTGAAGCCGTAGCAGGTATCCGTCCGACCAGCGTAACCAGCGGCGACTGTCTCCGGGGAGCTAACGATGTCCACGGTGTCGCCCATTTCCGCTCTTCGCATCGAGCAATCTTGCCAGCGCTAGCCCTCACAGGTGGCATGAGATGGTGGGTGTGGGTGCGCACATGTGCACACGAGGCACGCCATCACGAGGTACATCACCCCATGCCAGTCCACTGGCTCACCCGCCACGAGCGGTCATGCTGGCCCGCAAGCAATGGAAGGTGCGTCAGGAGCACAGGCTAGAGGCACGCGGTGAAGGCAGGGGCACCGCGTCGTTCGTCGGCTGGGAGCGGTGGGAGCAACACGTCCTCGCGGTCGAGACCCTGGAGAGCATCGACGCATTCCTCTCACAGAATGTGAAGGGCAGGCCCTAGCGGTCGAGCGGTCTGCCCCGGAAGTCCTTGACCTCACCACGGCTGCCGCGTGCACCGGGCACTCGCTTGCGAACAGTCGCCGGGATGACGCGCGTGGACATGGGATCGACCTCGGTGAACGTCAGCGGGACCAAGTCGCGCTGCCTCGGGCGGGATGGGCAGTGGCGTGCCTTGGTCTCACTCGTCTTGGTCGTCTCGTGCACGGTCTCGGTGATGAGCCCGGCAGCGTCGGGGTTGGCCGCGTCGGTGGGATGAACGTAGCGGGTCTCGGTGCTGCGCCCTGCTCGGGCCGGTTCAACTGGCGGTAGCCCTCGGCGAGGTAGACACGCTGCTCGTGCGTTCCACCCACGGCCAGCGCCGTCTTGACCTGCTCCTCGGTGAGCCCAACGGCCCAGCCGTCGGCTGAGTCCACCGAGACATCCCGGCTCATCCCAACCGCTGTGCTCAACGGCGTGGTCACAGCCATTGACCAGTGATCTGGGGTGATTGAGCCAAGAGTTCAGGGTAATAGAGGTCTGAGCCTCAATCGCTGGGCTCTGCGTTACGATCCACGGGGCATGTCAGCCCCTCGGACCGCTGATTTCATGCTCGGAACGCTGGATACGGGGCCAATCGGCGATCTGCGAATATCCATAGGCCAATAGCCAATGGCCATAGGGATATTCACGCTCCTCGACCGAGGTCATAGTCTGCTGTTGGTACCACTACCACCAGCAGTACCTCGACAAGAATGTCAACGGCTACAAATTGTGCCAACGCGACGGGCGTGAAACTGCCGGATGACTTCGCGATCCCGGTGACGCCGCTCCGATACGTCGATTAACTGGCGCGGCCTAACGACCCCGATTGGCCCGGATGGGCTTGCGAGCGAAATCCCGAAATAGGGCCAGATGGCACTGTCGTGCCCGTCAGTTCGAGTCTACGGTCCACGCAAGCTCCGACTGCCGGGCTAGGGCACATCTCGCCGACGCTCCCCCCCCAGCGTCTGCGATTGATCCGTCCGGGCAGTCGGGGTTTTCTCACGTAGCCTCGGTCGGCCCGGACAGGCTGGCCGCATGACGCGGGATCGCGAGTCCGGGACAGGAGCCGGGCGACCCGAGCCTAGACGTCACGGCCTACGCGGCACTCGACGAGACGCAATGCTGACGCACGCGGTGTACGAAGGCATTGGCGGCGCGTCACACCCGTGCCCGGGTGGGAGGTTGACCGAACAGGAGGGCCAGATCCCATGCGCAAGCTCACGAGTCTCGCGGCTGCCGGCATCCTCGCGCTCGGACTCGTGGCGCCCGCCTCGGCCGCGCCACCGGAACGAGGCGAGGAGTTCCTCTGGTCGATCTTCCTGGACCAGGAGCATGGTCTGGTCGCCTTCTGGAACATGTCACGCCACGACTTTTGCGAGTGGGAGGCCTCGGACTTCGACGGCGACCCGCCGGTCGATCACCTCATCCCGATCATGTTGGTCTTCGAACCGAGCGGTGCGATCAAGACGAGCTGGGGCGACACGGCACCGCTGGAGCTGTGGGCACTGGACGAGGACGCCGATCTCTCGGGGGCATGTGAGGACACCGACGACAGCACCTCGCCCTGGGCGGCAGGATCGGCGATGAACATGGGAACCGATAACGACCTGGCCCACGACGAAAGTGTCGAGAACGGCCTGTTTCGGACCAACGCCTTCGGACAGCGCGGCACCGGGTCCGTGACGGACGGTGACGGGGGGACCTGGAGGTACGGCTGGACGTTCCGCGTCGTGTACGACAACGATCTCGAGTTCCGCGCCCTCGTGCCGTTCCGCACGGTGCTCGCGCCGGGCGGCTGACTCATGTGGTCCGGGACCGGGACGAGGACCCGGTCCCGGACTGACCCTCCCCTCGACACCGGCGGTATCGCGACATCCCTCGCAATCACCACATGGCCGGCGCGGCGATCCCGAACGCATCTTCGAGGCCCAGAAGGCGGGCGTCCGCAACCGGCTGATCGGCAACGGGATGCAGCCCGAAACGGCCGACCGATGGCTCGATGCGTGGGTCCTGGAGGCGACGGGCCGCGAGCTGCCGAGGGACGGGCGCTACTGGCAGGCGGGCTGGGACTGGATCGCCCTGGAGCGAACCGCGCGACCACCGGGCTAGGTGCTGGGGAGGACCCAGCGGGACTGGGTGGGCACTCGCCAGATCCCCCACGACTGACAACGGGTCGCGGTCGGCGTCGTTAGGTCCCTGCAACTGGTGGCGGGGGCGATGCCGTTGCGAATGTGAACCTCGGCCGACAAGGATGTCGCTAGGCAATCCGGGCAAGGGTAATGGCGTCGGCCCGGCTCTTGACCTTGCGGACCTCGGCATCGAACACGGGATGCCGGGGTCCGCCCCATTACAAGCGGCGCTCGCCGCCGCTGGCCTCACCGCGAAGGCGAAGGTCGCGGGCGTCCGAAGACTGCGCGTACTGGGAGGCGGGCTGGGACTGGATTGCCGAGGAGCGAACGCGGCGTCGCTTGGATGCTTGTCCTCGGTGAGAAAATCAGGTGGCGACCGCAGGTACCAAAACCTAGCCCAGATCGCTAAACGTCTTGTCGAGACCTGCGTTTAGGGTGGTATGACGCCCGACATTCCGCCGGAGGCGAGACCGCTAGGAGCGTGGACTACATGGCGATTCGACGACGCTTCGCGAAATCACGGATGGGTGCGGCCCTCCTGGCGGCCTTCGCGGTGTTGCTGCTCGCGGCGACCCCGACGATGGCCTTTCCAACCGTCCGCGACTCGTCGTTCGGGTTCGGTGCGTTCCTCGCCAACGAGTTCGAGGATGCAGCCGACGACGCTGACGAGGCGGACGAGGACGCTGAGGACGAGCTGAGGATGAAGCCGACGACGCTGACGAGGCGGACGAGGACGCTGACGAGGCGGACGACGCCGACGAGGACGAGGCGGACGACGAAGATGACGACGAAGATGATGACGACGAAGATGATGACGACGATGATGACGATGACGACGAGGACGAGGACGAGGACGAGGACTGAGGCCTAACCCCGGCCTTGGCTCCACTCCGTGCGAAGCGGGACAAGTCGCCCCCACCGACAACGATTCAGTCGGCGGGGCGACTCATTGGGTCCGGCCCTGAGGCTAGATACCGATGACCTTCTGACAGCGGCCAGCTCTCACATAAGGCTCCGAGAATGGCGGCGGCCACCTATGCCGTCGATGCGACCGGAAGGTCGAGCCGGACCGTGGCCGCCTGGTGAGCATCGGGTTGTACTCGCCCGCAACGCCGACCATCGTCCGGACATCGGTCCGGACAAGCACGATCGGCTTCCGTCGGAACGCGTAGCCGACTTCCCATGAAGTCCCCGAATCGGGATCGGGGCCGTCCACGATGGCCACGAGGCCGTCGGCCCAGTCGATCCCGCCGACGTCGGTCGTGAAGATGCCGGGGCCATCCTTGCCCGGCTCCTGCTCCTGGGGCAGGAACACCTCGTGTCCGGCGGCACGAAGAGCGCCGGTCACCTCGGCATTCCACGTGCGTTCAGGCGTCGAGAACAGCGGGCCGGCGAAGTACAGCTTCATGCCCGGGAGTATCGCGGATGCTTACCGGCAAGACCGAGGATGCTGCCCGTACGATGACGCCGGAGGTGACCCGATGCCCGACCCGATCGCGGACCTCATCGGCGACTACCGCGCGTTCACGGCGCTGCAGCGCGACCGCCTCGCCGCGCGCGGCATCGACATCGCGCCGTACGAGCTGAGCCACCTGGCGGTCCGCGTCCCCGAGTGGGACCAGTACGTCCACCTCCGGACGCTCCTCGAGCGGCACGCGGTCGCCAATCGCGAGAGCGTCTGGAACGGACGACCGATCTCCTTGATCATCCTCGCCGAGCCGCTCCGCGTCCTCGACGGCCAGGTCGTCCCGATGATCGAGCTCATCCCGCCCGTCCACCAGCGGGTCTACAAGATGGGCATGGAGCATTTCGGCGTGGTCGTCGGTGAGGAGGTCGACGCCTTCTCCCGCCGGCACCGGGCGGCCCTGACCGGCCAGCAGTTCCAGAGCGCGGCGAACGAGCCGTATTACGTCCTGTTCGAGGACTTCACCCACGTGAAGTTCCACCGCCGCTCGCTGCGCGCGGCGGTCGAGCTGGAGGGCAGGACGTTCGACGGCTTCCACCACGTCGACGACTGGGTCCCGCAGCGGCTGGTCACGGCGACCGGCCCGAACCCCCTGCCCCGGTGAGCGAGCCTCTCGCCATCGACTGTCTGACCGACGCTGTCATCCGGCGTCGTCCGTCAGGTCACGGTCCTGCATCTCCCAGGTGTGGTCGAGGACGTGGTATGCCGAGTGGCGGAGCAGGTACGGGATCGTCCAGTTGCCGAGCGGCTTGCCCTCCACGTACCAGGCGCGCATCGCCTCGACGAAGCGGTCGCGGTGTTCGGCGAGCTCAGCCGGCGTCGGGAGGTCTCCGTACTCGGCCGGCGCGTTGACGCGCCTGGAGAAATCGGCACCTTCTTGCCCCGTGACATGCTGGATGATCCGGTCCCGGGAGCGGCCGCCACCCCGGACGCCCGGCCGGAGCTCCGCCGAGACGCGGGCGGCCGTCTCGTCGAACTCGGCCCATGCCGCGCGCAGCAGCCGCACCTGTCGATCGAAGGTCGGCGCATCGAACGGCTCGCGGTCGAGCGGCGAGGGTGCGAACGAGATGCCCCAGAAGTCGGTCGAGCCCGTCCCCGGGTATCGGCCGATGATGTCAGGGTCGGTCTGGGCCGCGAGCTCGGCTCCGAGCCGGGCGCGCTTCGCGACGGGAAGGTATCGCTCCACGTAACGGGCGAGCTTCGCGACCGCCTCGTCCTCCGTCTTGCCGCCCCGTTCGAGACCCGGCCAGTCCGCCGCCACGGCGACCCAACGCTTGCCCTTCGTGGGCTGTTCGACGAGCACTCGGAGCTGAGACGTCATCGGGTCATCGTACTGGCACCACCGTCCGTAGACCGTAGAATCGGGGCATGACAATCCTGCGGATGGACCACGTGAGCGTCGTCGTCGACGACCTTGAAGCAGCTAAAGCGTTCTTCGTCGAACTTGGGATGGAGCTGGAGGGCGAGGCGCCGATCGAGGGACTTGGGGTGGACCGCGTCAACGGGCTCGACGGCGTCCGAGTCGACATCGCGATGATGCGCACGCCGGACGGCCACGGCAAGCTTGAGCTGACGAAGTTCCACAGCCCGACGGCGGTCAGGGCTGAGCCCGAGAACGCACTGGGGAACACGCTGGGGCTACGTAGCATCATGTTCGCCGTCGACGACATCGACGCCGCCGTTGCCGGCTTGCGAGCCCGCGGCTCGGAGCTCGTCGGCGAGGTGGTCCAGTACGAGGACAGCTATCGGCTCTGCTACGTCCGTGGCCCCGAGGGCATCATCGTCGCCCTGGCCGAGCAGCTCAGCTGAACCAGGAGACCCCCGATGCTCGCCGATCACCCCGTGTTCCCGATCCTCCTGTCGATGGACCTGGACGCCACGCGGGCCTTCTACCACGACACCCTTGGCCTCGAGATCCTGCGCGAGGATGCCGGCGATCGAATCGTCTTTCGCTGTGGCGCCGGAACGCAGCTCGCCGTCACGCTCAGCACGGTCGGGACCTCGGACACGCAGACGCAGATGGCCTGGCGGGTCCCGGACATCCAGGCGGCGCTCGTCGACCTGCGGGCTCGCGGTGTCCGGATCGAGGACTACGTCGCGCCCGACCCGGTCACCACGGACGGCATCGCCGACATGGGTCATTCCTGGGCCGCCTGGTTCGTCGACCCGAGCGGAAACGTGCTGGCGATCGTGCAGCCCAAAGGCTGACGGAACAGGAGGCGTACGCTTCGAGCACCGAACTCCCGATCGGCGCACCAGGAGGCCCGGCATTGGCAAGGCGAAAGCGACTGCACGGCCGCCCGGCAGGACGCGCCGACGATGGGGAGCCGGCGCGCGAGGGTAGCGCCCCGCTCGTCGGCCAGGTCGGCCTGTTCGAGACCGCGAATGGCCTCCCGCATGGGCCGGTGGCCATCGTGCTCGCCATCGCGGCCGCCGTCGTGCTGGTCCCGCTCACGCGCATTGCGAGGTCGATCGTCCGCCGCTGACCCGGACGGCGCCCATCGCGCCACGCCGGCGAAACATCGATCCGCGCCCACCCGTCCCAACTCCGGCCGCAACGTGACCGATACGTCGCGCCCCTTAGACGCCACGTCGCGTTTCCCGCGAGTACGGCATCCTTGACGCCGCTCGCACCCTGATCAGGAGTCCCCAGACCCTCATGTCCGCCGCCTCCCAGACCCGCCCCCGGCCCGGTCCCCGCACGCAACCGACCAGTGCCGGGTGGGTCGCCATCATCGTCTTCGCCTTCCTCGCCGGGCTCGGCGCCATCGGCGCGCTGGCCGCCGTCGGCGACCTACGCCGCCCTCGCGTCCGACCTCGACAGCCCGAAGGAGCTGACGACCTTCGTGCTGCCCGAGGAGACGGTCATCTACGACCGGACGGGCAAGGTCGAGCTGGCCCGCTTCGGCGACGCCAAGCGCGACATCGTGACCTTCGAGCAGATCCCGCCGATCCTGATCGACGCGACGACCGCGGTCGAGGACAAGACCTTCTGGGACAACGCGGGGTTCGACCCCGTGGCGATCGTGTCCGCCGGCCTCAGCTCGCTGCGCGGCGACAGCCGTGGCGCGTCGACGATCACGCAGCAGCTCGTCCGGGCCCGCCTGCTCGACGAGGACCTCGTCGCCGATCCCGACCGGACGATCGAGCGCAAGCTCAAGGAGATCATCCAGTCGATCCGCGTCACCCAGGAGTTCCCGGGCCTGGCGGGCAAGCAGCAGATCATCACCGCCTACCTCAACCAGAACTACTACGGCAACCAGAGCTACGGCGTGAAGGCGGCGGTCCAGTCGTACTTCGGCATCCCGCTCGAGGAGATCGACCCGGCGCAGGCCGCGATCATCGCCGGGCTGCCCAAGTCGCCGTCCAACTACGACCTCGTGCGCAACGCCATCGAGGAGTGCACGACGACCGTGGCCGAGGGCGACCCGTGCCCCAAGGCGGAGCTCGTGGTACCCGAGGACGCGACCGTCGTCGAGCGCCGCAACCAGATCCTCGCCCTGCTGGCCGAGGGCCGGACCCCGATGTCGCGGCGACGAGTACTCCGCGGCCGACTTCCGGGCCGCGGCCGAGGAGAAGGTCGTGCTGGCCAACCAGACCACGGCGCGCTGGATCGCTCCCCATTTCGTGTGGGCCGTTCGCGATGAGCTCGCCGACCAAGCTGTGCGGCGAGGACGACCTGTGCGACGCCCTCGACAACGGCGGGCTGCGCGTGACGACGACGCTCGACGCGGGCCTCCAGAAGACGGCCGAGAAATGGGTCGCCGCGGCGGCGATCGTGCCCCGCTCCAAGACCCCGGCCGCAGCGGCCAGGGCGCTCGGCTTCAAGCGGCTCGAGCCGTGGATGGCCAACCTCCGGGGCAAGGACCTGCACAACAGCGCGCTCGTGGCGGTCGACTACCAGACCGGCGAGCTGGTCGCCTACGTCGGCAGCGCCGACTACTACGCGACCTCGACCAAGAAGAGCTTCCAGCCGCAGTACGACGTGGTCGGCAAGGGCTACCGCCAGCCCGGCTCGGCGTTCAAGCCGTTCAACTACGCGGTCGGCATCGACGACGGCAAGATCACCGCGGGCACGATGCTGATGGATGTCGCCACCGACTTCGGCGGCGGCTATACCCCGAACAACGCCGACCGCCTCGAGCGTGGCCCGGTCCGGGTCCGCAACGCGCTCCAGTTCTCGCTCAACATCCCGGCCGTCAAGGCGATGGCGATCAACACGCCGGACCGCGTCTTCGCCAAGGCACAGGAGTTCGGGATGGTCTTCCAGGGCAAGCGGACCGCCGAGCTGGCCCTCGCCCTGGGCGTCCAGGAGGTCCGGCCGGTCGACCTCGTCAGCGCCTACGGGACGCTGGCCAACGGCGGCAAGGCGATCCCCCACACGACGATCCTGACGATCAAGGACAAGGACGGCCAGGACCAGGTCGAGCCGTACGTCCCGCCCGCCGGCAAGCAGGTCGTCAGCCCGCAGGCGGCCTACATCGTGACCGACATCCTCGCCGGCAACACCAACCCGAACGTCAACCCGTTCTGGGGCGAGTTCGCGCTCGACGGCCCGGACGGGCGCCGGCCCGCGACGCTCAAGACCGGCACGAACAACGACGCCAAGGACCTCAACGCCTACGGCTACATCGCGCCGCCCAGCGAGCAGGCCCGGACCGACGGCGCCTACGCCCTCGCGGTCGGTGTCTGGAACGGCAACTCGGACAACAGCCTCGTCTCGACCGCCCGGGCGCCGCTGTTCTCGATCGACGTCTCCACGCACGTCTGGCAGGGCTTCCTCAACGAGGCCGCCGGCAAGTGGCCGGTCACCGAACTTCGCTCGGCCGGATGGCCTGACGCGGGCCAAGATCGACCCGTTGACGGGCCTGGCGTCGTCTCGCAACGACGCGGTCGACGAGTGGTTCATCGCCGGATCCGAGCCGACCCAGCCGGTCGCGGCGGACACCTGCGGCATCGACGTCGTCGGCGTGGTCAAGGTCGAGACCGGGTTCGACGCGTGGATGAAGGCCGATCAGCGACTGGCTCCGCCGCGCCGAGCGCGGACCGGGCGTGGCGGGCGGCCCCGACCGAACCCGGACCGCGTACTTCTACAACGGCGCGTTCAAGCCGTACGGCTCGTCGTGGGGCATCCTCGTCGCCGGGAAGTGCGGCGAGCCGAGCCCGTCCCCATCGTGCTTCGTGGTGCCGACGCCGGACGCCGGCGGCGTGATCCCGTCGTTCGCCATCCCGTCGCCGTCGGACGGCACGGAGGCGCCACTCCCCTGCCCGCCCGCCAGCGCGACGCCGTCACCGTCCGTCGAACCCTCGGTCGAGCCGACCGACGGAGCCCACGGCCGAACCGACGCCCGAGCCGACCGCCGAGCCGACGCCGACCACCCGAGCCGACCGCCGAGCCCCGACGCCGAGTCCGGAGCCTCCGACCGCCTCGTGACCGACGCGGACCCCGTCATCGCGCTCCGCGGTGTCGTGGTCCGGCGTGCCGGACGGACGATCCTCGGCCCGCTCGATTGGACGGTCCGCGCCGGTGAGCGGTGGGTCGTGCTGGGCCCGAACGGGTCGGGCAAGACCACCTTGCTGTCGATCGTCGGCCTCGAGCTGTGGCCGACGAGCGGGACCGTCGACGTCCTCGGCGCCCGCTATGGCCGGGTCGACTCGCGCGAGGTCCGCAAGCGGATCGGGTCGGCCGGGAGCGCGATCGAGGGATCGCTCCGCCAGGACCTGACGCCGGCGGTGCTGGTGATGACCGCTCGACATGCCGCGACCGAGCCGTGGTGGCACGTCTACGGCGACGACGATCGGGCGCGGGCACGGGAGCTGCTCGACGGCCTCGGGCTCGCCCGCGTCGCCGACCACGCCTACGGGACGCTGTCCGCCGGCGAGCGGCGCCGGACGTCGATCGCCCGGGCGCTCATGCCCGACCCCGACCTGCTCCTGCTCGACGAGCCCGCGGCCAGCCTCGACCTCGGCGCGCGCGAGACGCTGATCGGCGACCTGGCCCGGCTGGCCGGCGGCGAGCGTCCGTCCGGGATCGTCCTCGTGTCACACCACGTCGAGGAGATCCCGCCCGGGTTCACGCATGCGCTGGTGCTGGCCGACGGCGCGGTCGTGGCGGCCGGCCCGATGGCCGACGTGCTGCGTGACGACGTGTTCAGCCGCGCGTTCGGGCTGCCGATCGCGATCGAGCGTCGCGACGGACGGGCCTGGGCACGCATGGCGACACCCGACGACGGGAACCGCTGAGGCGCGACACGCGAATGTCACACCGACCACCGATGATGCGCTCGTGAGCACGATCCCCACCACCTCGCCGGCCGATCCAGCGCGCCGGCCGCACGACGCTCGGGCCCAACGGCGCGGCCGCGATCGCCGGCGTCGTCGCGACGCTCATCGCGTTGGGCGTCTCGGAGCTGCTGGCCGGACTGCTGCCCGGCGCGACGTCGCTCGTGGCGGCGATCGGCCAGGTCGTGATCGACCTCCAGCCGCCAGGTGCCAAGGACTTCGTCGTGAGCCTGTTCGGGACCAACGACAAGCTCGCCCTCGAGGTGGTCATCGTCCTCGTCGCGGTGCTCATCGGGGCCGCGCTCGGGCTCGTGGCACGACGGCACTTCCTCGTCGCGGCGCTCGGGTTCGTGGCCTTCGGCGTGCTCGGGTTCCTTGCCTCGCTCGGCGATCCGGTGGCGATCGCGGAGATCGGTGCCGTCGTCGCGGCCGTCTCGGTCGGGATCGGGCTGTGGGTCCTCGGCTGGCTCCTCGACCGGTCCGCGCAGCCACGGCGGCGCCGAGCCGGCGACCACGTCCGAGCCCCGGGGCCGCGATGCCCGACTGGTCGCGCCGCGCGTTCGTCGTCCGGGCCGGTGCGATCGGGGTGGTCGCGATCGGGGCCGGCGTCCTCGGCCGCGCCCTGCTCGACCGCCAGCGCACCGCGCCCGTCGGCTCGGGGCCGGCGATCCCGCCGGCGTCGGTGACCGTGCCCCCGCTGGCCCCCGAGGCGGACCTGTCACCGTCGATCGCCAATCTCACGCCGATCGTCATGCCCAACGACCGCTTCTACCGGATCGACACCGCGCTCCTGATCCCGAGCGTCAACACCGACGACTGGACGCTGCGGATCCACGGCCTGGTCGACCGCGAGACGACGCTGACCTGGGCGCAGCTCCTCCAGCTCCCGATGTTCGAGCAGTACGTCACGATCGCCTGCGTCAGCAACGAGGTCGGCGACAAGCTCGTCGGCAATGCGAAATGGACCGGCGTCCGGCTGCGCGACGTGCTCGACATCGCGGGCGTCCAGCCGTCCGCCACGCAGCTCGTCGGCCGCTCGGTCGACGGCTGGACCGCGGGCATGCCGACGGCCTGGGTCATGGACCCGAACCGCGAGCCGATGATCGCGCTCGAGATGAACGACGAGCCGCTGCCGCCGAACCACGGCTACCCCGCCCGGCTGATCGTCCCCGGCCTGTTCGGCTACGTGTCGGCGACGAAGTGGCTCAAGGAGCTCGAGCTGACGACGCTCGAGGCGTTCGACGGCTACTGGGTCCCGCTCGGATGGGCGAAGGACGGCCCGATCCTGACCCAGTCCCGGATCGACACGCCGCGCGGCGGCGTCGCTGCCGGCGCGACCGTGCCGATCGCCGGGATCGCCTGGGCGCCGGACCGTGGGATCTCGAAGGTCGAGGTCTCGATCGACGGCGCCTGGCGCGAGGCACGGCTGTCCAAGCCGATCTCGGATGCGACGTGGGTCCAGTGGGTCACCGACTGGACGACGACATCCGGCCGGCACACGATCCAGGTTCGCGCCACGGACGGCGACGGCGTCGTCCAGGAGGAGCGCAGCTCGCCACCGGCGCCGGACGGCGCGCGCGGCTGGCACACCCTCCTCATCGACGTCGGTTGAGCGACGGCTCAGGCCACTCGCCGCGTCGGTGCCTTGTCCAATTCGCTCGGTGCCTTGTCCGGTTCGTCGATGAGTCGCTCGGCGAGAGCGATCACGTCGTCGATCGAGATCGCGACCGTCGAGTCGTCGCTGCCGCGCAGCCGATACAGGGCGCGCAGCTGGACCAGTCGATCGAAGAACAGTCGTCGCTCGTATTTCGTCATCGGGTTCCCGATCCTTCCCTCTCCCCGCTCAATGCCCCCGGTGATGTACCGATCCTCCGTCCGCGGCCGGCTCTGCCACATCGAGCGTTGGCGGTATGGCGCGCCTCGTCGATCGCTTGTTTTTCCGATCGCGCCCTTTAGACAGCCCGCCGCGGAATCGGTATAGAGTCCGGTCATGTCCCGACGCCGCTACCTGTTCGATCCCCCCGAGCGCTTCGTGGCCGGCACCGTCGGCCGGCCGGGCGACCGCACCTTCTTCCTGCAGGCCCGCGACGGCCCGCGGGTCGTCTCGATCGTGCTCGAGAAGGTCCAGGTCGCGGTCCTCGCCGACCGCCTCGGCGAGCTCCTGGCCGAGCTCGAGCGGCGCGGCGTGCCCACGGTGGGCGAGCTCGCCGCCCCTGCCGCCAGCGAGGACACCGGCCCGCTGGACGAGCCGCTCAACGAGGCATTCCGGGCCGGTTCGCTGACGCTCGGCTGGGACGGCGACGCCGAGCGGGTCCTGGTCGAGGCGCGCGCCCAGTCCGAGGACGGCGAGGAGATCGACCCGGACGACGACGATGACGAGGACGAGGACGGCCCCGACCTGCTGCGCGTCCGGCTGACCGCCGAGGCCGCCCGCGGGTTCGTCGCCCGCGCCGCGCGGATCGTGTCCGCCGGACGCCCGCCCTGCCCGCTGTGCGGCGCGCCACTCGACCCGCAGGGCCACATCTGCCCGCGGCGCAACGGCCACTACGTCAACTAGCCGGCCGGCGTCGGTGTTCGACCGGGGAACGACGCTCGAGACGCTGCGCGAAGGCGAGATCGAGATCGTCGGCCGGCTCGTCGGCGTCGTCGAACAACGCGATGCTGGTCACGGTCACCCGGTCCTGCCCTGACCCGGAGCCGGCGCTCTCGCTCGATGCGATCTACAAGCCGACGATCGGCGAGCGCCCGCTCGACGACTTCCCCGACGGCACGCTGACCCGCCGCGAGGTCGCCGCGTGGCACGTCTCGGAGGCGTCCGGCTGGGGGATCGTGCCGCCCACGATCCTGCGCGATGGGCCGTTCGGCGAGGGCATGGTCCAGGCCTACGTCGAACCCGATCCCGAGGTGGACGTGGTTGCCATGGTCGTCGGGGACGACCCGCGGCTGCGCCGGATGGCGGTCCTCGACGCGGTCATGAACAACACCGACCGGAAGGGCGGGCACATCCTCCCGGTGGACGGCGGACGGCACGTCTACGGCGTCGACCACGGGGTGTGCTTCTCGCCGGTGCCAAAGCTGCGCACGGTGCTGTGGGGCTGGCGCGGGCGGCCGCTCGAGGCGGACGAGGTGGCGGGCGTCGAGCGGATCAGGGCCGCGCTCGATGGCGAGCTCGGCGTGGTGCTCGCCGGGCTGCTGTCACGGCTCGAGGTGCGGGCCACCACCCGGCGGGCCGACGCGCTCCTCGCGAGCTGCCGGTTCCCCTACCCCTCGCCGGACTGGCCGGCTGTTCCCTGGCCGCCGTTCTGAGGCGACGGCCAGGGTCGTAGTCGGTTCGGCGGTCGGTCAGGCGCGCCCGAAGAGCGTCTTGATGCCCGGCTGGTTGAGGTAGTAGAGGATCGCGCCGTCGACGACGATGCCGAGGGCCTGGCTGGCGACGCTCTGGCCGCCGATGATGTACAGGACCGAGATGACGATGCCGAAGATCGCGCCGGCCACGCCGAGCGGCCACGCCCACGGCTGGAGGGTCCACGCGCCCCACGCGAACGCGATGAGCAGCGCCGCGTAGGCGAGTGCCGCGATACCCAGGAGCGCCCCGGCCCCGCCGAAGATGGCCGTGCCGGCGAACAGGAGGACGAACCCACCGAACAGCCCGAGGACGCCGCCGATCCCGGCCAGCACGGCCAGGATGGTGATCCCCGTCGGGCGGGCACGCGGTGGCCGAGGCCGGAGCCGCGGGAGCGGCGGGAGCGGCCGGTGCCGCAGGCGGCGGCGCGGCGGGCGCGGGCACGTCGGCGGGCGGTGCCGCGGGCGGCGGCGCTGGCGGTGTCGAGTCTTCCGGTGGCGGGGTGGTCGTGGGATCGGTCATGTGGCTGGATGCCTCCCTCGCGTGATTCCGGGTCGGTTGCGTCCCGCCGCCCTCGGGCGACCCCATCCTAGCGACCGATTCGCTGCTGACAAGCCTCAAACATGCCGTTCGACGGCGTCAGCGCACCAGTTCGTCGGCCAGCAGCTCCATCAGCCAGCCGTCGATCCAGCGGCCGTCGGGCATCCGCTGGTAGGCGCGCAGCCGCCCGACGGGGCGAAAGCCGACCTTGGTGTAGGCCGCGATCGCGTGCACGTTGTCGGCCGCCGGGTCGATCGTCAGGCGGTGGTGGCCACGCTCGTCGATGAGGTACGCGGCCAGCGTCCGGATCGCGTCCGGGCCGAGCCCCTGGCCCTGGACGTCGGTGCGCAGGAACAGGTCGATCCCGGCGTGGCGGAACTCGGGATCGTCCTCCTCGGACAGCTGGATGTAGCCGACGACCTTGCCGTCGTGCTCGATCACGAAGCCCTCGTCGTCCTCGCGCTCGCCGACCAGCTCGTCGCGGACCCGTCCGAGGTCGAACCGGCCCCACCAGGCCGCGACCTCCGGCTCCTCCAGGATGCTCGCCAGCAGCGGCGCATCGGCCGGCTGCGTCGGGCGCAGGCTGACTCGCTGTCCGCGAAGCTCCATGCCGAGGAGGGTAGCGGGTGAGCCCGGGTGCAGCCTGCCGGGCTAGGATGGCCGGGTGCCTGTCCGCGACCCAGACGAGCTCCTGACCGACCTCGATCCAGCCCAGCGCGAGGCCGTCGCGATCACGTCCGGACCGCTGTGCATCCTCGCCGGCGCGGGCAGCGGCAAGACCCGGGTCATCTCGCGCCGGGTGGCCTATGCGCTCGCGACCGGCGCCGTCCGACCGCAGGACGTGCTGGTCGTGACCTTCACCGACAAGGCCGCGGGCGAGATGGCCGGCCGGCTGGCCGAGCTCGGGCACCGAGGCGTCGCGGCCTCCACGTTCCACGCCGCCGCGCTGCGCCAGCTGCGCCACTTCTGGCCGCGGATCCACGGCACGGCCCTGCCGTCGATCCTCGAGTCGAAGGTGCCCGATCCTCGCGCCGCTGGCCGCCGGGCTGCCGGGCGGCTACCGGTTCCTCGCGGTGCGCGACCTGGCATCGGAGATCGAATGGGCGAAGGCTCGCCGGATCGGCCCCGCCGAGTACGAGACCCGGGCCCCGGCCGAGGGCCGCGACGCGAGCCTGCCGCCCGACCTCATGGCCCGCCTGTACCGCCGCTACGAGACGGCCAAGGCGCGCGCCGGACGGATCGACTTCGAGGACATGCTGGGCCTGCTCATCGAGCTGCTCGACAACGACCCTGCGGTCGCCGGCGAGGTCCGCGACCGCTACCGCTGGTTCTCCGTCGACGAGTTCCAGGACACGAACCCGCTCCAGTCGGCGCTGCTCGACGGCTGGCTCGGCGGTCGCGACGACCTGGCGGTGGTCGGCGACGAGGACCAGACGATCTACACGTTCACGGGCGCCACGAGCGACTACCTGATCGGCTTCGTCGACCGCTTCCCGACCGCGCGCGTCGTCGCGCTCGAGACGAACTACCGCTCGACGCCCGAGATCGTCGGGCTGGCCGAGCGGATCCTCGCGGCCGGACGGGCGGCGACCGATGAGCGCGCACCCGGCGCTGCGCCTCGACCGCCCAAGCGGCTCGTCCCGAGCCTGCCGACCGGGACCGGCGCCCGAGATCGCCGGGTTCCCGACCGACGAGGCCGAGCTGGCCGGGATCGTGGCCGCGATCCGGGCGCTCTCGCGGGCCGGCACCGCGCATGGCTCGATGGCGGTCCTCGTCCGGACCAACGCCCAGCTGCCCGCGGTCGAGGAGGCGCTCGGCGCGGCCGGGATCCCGTTCCACGTTCGCGGCGAGCGGTTCTTCGCCCGGCCCGAGGTTCGGCGCGCGGTCCGCGTCGCGTCGGCGCTCGATCCGGACGTCGAGGCGCCGCTCGTCGACCGGCTGGCCGAGGCGTTCGAGCGCGAGCTGGGCGTGCGGCGCGACCGGGCGCCCGACGGCGCCGCCGCGACCGAACGGCATGGGGCGGTGGTCACGCTGCTCGAGCTGGCCGGCGAGCTGGCGCGTCGCGATCCGGCCGCGGGCGTGGCCGCGTTCCTCGCCGAGGTCGAGCGGAGGACAGCGATCGAGGCCGGCGGGGCGGCCGCCGGCGTCGAGCTGCTCACCTACCACCGCGCCAAGGGACTCGAGTGGGACGCCGTCTTCCTGCCCGCGCTGGAGGAAGGGACGCTGCCGATCCGCCAGGCGACCGAGCCTGCCGAGCTGGCCGAGGAGCGCCGCCTGCTGTACGTCGGGATCACCCGGGCGCGGCGCCACCTGTGGCTGTCGTGGGCGACCCGCCGGCACGGGGTCGGGCGGTCGCGAAGGCCGGCGCAGCCGCTCGCGCTTCCTCGATGGGCTCGTCCCGGCGCGGACCGGCGCGCTTCTGCGGGTGGCCGAGTCGCGGCGGGATGCCTCCGGCGCCGCGACGCGCTCGGCGAAGGTCGATCCGGCCGACCGGTCACCCCTGTCGAACGCGCTCCGAGCCTGGCGCACGGCCCGCGCCCGGGCCGACGAGGTCTCGCCGTTCATCGTCTTCCACGACTCGACGATCGAGGCCATCGCCGCCAGCCGCCCCCGCTCGATCGCGGAGCTCCGCCGCGTCCCCGGCGTCGGCCCAATGAAGCTGGACCGCTACGGAGAGGAGATCATCGGGGTCGTCGCTACGGCTGATTGATCGTCGAACTGCCTAGCCGCCCGCAGGGGCGTTCAGGCGAAGGCGCACCCGAGTACCGGAGCGAGCGCACCCCAAGGTGCGTGAGCGACGGCACGGAGGGTGCAACGCCCGCATGGACGTCCATGTGGGCGGCCGTGGTCCCCTGCCACAGAACCTAGGCGCGGACCTCCTGGCGCATGAAGGCGACATAGGCCAGCCCGAAGCAGACGACGGTCAGGCCGATGAGGGCGACGATCTGTGGCCAGACCAGGAGCAGGCTCTGGTCGAGGGACAGGAACGTCAGCAACGAGTCGATCCGCTGCTGGCCCTGCTGAACCTCCTCGATCGTGGTCGGGGCGCTGACCTGGGTGACCGATGGGTTGAGGATGACCAGCGAGATCTCCTGATAGAGCTTGCCCGGCATCAGCCGGCTGATGAACTGCTGGAGCTGGGCGTTGCCGAGGATCGTGTTCACGTCGGCATCCGCGGCAGGCCGGAGGAACCCGGTCACGATCGTGGTGATCAGGCCCCCGAAGACCGACACGAGCAGCCACACGCCGAAGCCGATCAGCGCCGCGGTCGCCGCACGGCGCACGACGACCGACAGCAGCAGCCCGAACGACAGCCACAGCGCGACGTACAGGAACGTGGCCAGGAC
Source organism: uncultured Chloroflexia bacterium (assembly GCA_963721545.1). Taxonomy (GTDB): domain Bacteria; phylum Chloroflexota; class Limnocylindria; order Limnocylindrales; family CSP1-4; genus SPCO01. The sequence continues at coordinate 326,609 of CAVRKB010000009.1, read as the reverse complement.
CCACGCGACGAGGCGGGTGACCTCGCCCTCGTGCGGGATGATCCCGAGACGGAGCATGCCGAACCCGGCGATCAGGCCGACGACCGACAGCAACACCAGCCCGATGACGGCCATCCCGGCCACGAACTTGCCGTTGATCACGTCGTCGCGGTAGATCGGCTGGGCGACGAGCCGCGGCAGCGTCCCTTCGGATCGCTCGCCGTTGACCGCGTCGAAGGCGAAGGCGATACCCAGCAACGGCGCCACCATCCCGACGAACGAATCGACACGGAGGATGTCGATCTGCTCGGAGCCAAGCCGGAACAGGTACAGGAAGATGGCCGGGACACTGCTGGCATCGGTGGCCGCGGCACGGATCCGGTCCGCCGCGAAATAGAGCGGGATCGCTGCGGCCAGCCCGAGCACGACGAGCAGGACCAGGAAGCGGACGCTGAGCAGGTGATCGCCGAACTCCTTGGCCGCGATGACCCGCCAGCCGGAGCTCGGAATGCGCGGCCCGGACGGCTCGCGCGGTTCGGCGAGGGGCGCGACGGAGGGCTCGACGGGCGCGCTGGCGGCGGTCATGGCTGCACCTTCTCACGATCGGCGCGGCGACCCTTGGCGCGCACGCCGCGCTTGGGCGCCGGCCGCTCCACGGCCGTCCGGTAGATGTCGTCGAGCGACGGCACGACCGGCCGCAACGCGGTCAGCCGCAGGTTGTGCTCGACTGCGGCGACGAGGATGTCCTGGCGGACGCGGCCCTCGGCGTCGGCCGGGCGGACGTGGAGGGTCCAGGCTTCGCCCCCGGCGGTCGGGGCGTCGACCGACTCGACGGCCGGCAGGCCGCGAAGCACCGTCCCGGCCCGATCCGCATCGGCGGCCGTTGGCAGCTCGAGGCCGACCTCGATCGTCGCGCTGCCGTCACCGAACTGGGCGGCCAGCTCGTCGACCGTTCCGATGCCGATCAGCCGGCCGGCGGCAAAGATCCCGATCCGGTCGCAGACCGACTGGACCTGGGTCAGCAGGTGGCTCGACAGCAGGATCGCCAGGCCACGCTCGTCGACGAGGCGGCGCAGGAGCTCGAGGATCTCGACCACGCCGAGCGGGTCGATCGAGGTCGTCGGCTCGTCGAGGATCAGCAGGTCGGGCGTCTTGACCAGGGCGTCGGCGATGCCGAGCCGCTGGCGCATCCCGCGCGAGTAGGTCTCGACGTTGTCGTCGGCGCGATCGGCGAGGCCGACCTGGTCGAGGACCTCGTCGATCGCCCGCTCGGCCTCGGCCTTGGCGAGGCCGTTGAGGCGGGCCGTGTAGCGCAGGTTCTGGCGCCCGGTCATCCCGCCGTAGAAGCCGACGGCATCGGGCAGGTAGCCCACCCGGCGCTTGACCTCGCGCGGCTCCCAGGCGGGATCGAGCCCCATGACCGAGGCCTCGCCGTCGGTCGGCTCGGACAGGCCGAGGAGCATCAGGATCGTCGTCGTCTTGCCCGCACCGTTCTGGCCGAGCAGCCCGAAGACCTCGCCGGCGTACACGTCGAGGTCGAGCCGGTCGACGGCCGTCAGGGTCCCGTAGCGCTTGGTCAGCTTGCGCGTCCGGATGACCGCAACGCGGTCGTGCTCGGGCGCCGGGCCGGTGGCCGAGGGCTCGCTCGCGGGTCGCTCGGTCGGTGCCGTCGAGGGCGCGGCCGGCCCGCCGCTCATCGCCGTCCGAACCGGCGGAACGTCCAGAACAGTCCGAGCAGCACCAGCACGATCAGCCCGACCCCGATCGCGCCCCACAGCAGCGAGGTCTCGATCGTGACCCGGACGTCGGCCGTCGCGCTCGCCACCGGCGCGGTCGCCTTGAACGTGGTGACGTAGTCGCCGGCGATGGCCGAGCCGGACGGCGTGAGATGGGCAACGACCTGGACCTGGCCGCCGGCCGGGACCGCGGCGGTCGGCGGGTCGAACGTCGCCTTCCAGCCGGTCGGCGCCGTGGCGCTCATGGCCGCCCCCTCGATATCGGCGGTGCCGGTGTTCGAGAGCGTGAGGGTCAGGTCCGCGGGCGAGCCCGCCGTGGCATGCATGTTGAGCGGCGCGTCGCCGGTCGTGAGCGTGAGCTTGTAGCTGCCCGTGATCTCGACGCCGAGATCCTGCGACGCGGACTGGCTGCCGCTCGTGGCGACGACCGAGATCGGGTATGTCCCGGCGGCGGCATCGGCGGACGGCTTGGCGGTCACGGCGACCGTCGTGTTCGCCCCCGCGTTGACCACGACGCTGGCGGCCTGCGCCTGGGAGCCGATCGAGGCGGTCGTCGTCCAGCCCTCCGGGCCCGTCGCGGCGACGCTGAACGGCAGGTCGTCGGGGGTGTCGTTGGTGAGCGTCAAGCTGAACGAGAACGAGGCGTCCGAGGCGCCCTTGACCTGCGGCACGTCGGTCGTCAGCTTGACGTCGCCGGCGGCGTTCGGCGAGACGCGGATGTCGATCGCCAGCGTCTTGGCGTCACCTGGCGTCACCCCGCGGACCGTCAGCCGCTGGGTGGTGGCCGCGGCATCGGCGGGCACGGTCACGTTGAGGGTGACCTTGGTCGGGGTGTTCGTCCCGTCCGTCTCGACCCCGTCGATCGTGAACCCGCCGCCGCGCAGGACCGCGGTCCAGCCGGTCGGCACGCTGCCGACGGTCAGGTCCACGCGGCCGGCCGTCGCGGTCGTGACCGCGATGTCGAAGGTGACGGTCGCGCCCGGGGCCACGGCGACGGCCGGGTAGGGCGTCGTGAGCGTGAGCGGACCGGCAGCTGCCGCGGCCGGCGCGCCGGCCAGCAGTGCCATTCCCAGGATCGACGTGACGAGGCCGAGCCTCACCCCCCGCGATCGAACGTCCCTACCGAGCGACAAGAGTCACCTCCTCGAAACCGAACCGGAACGGCGCCATCTGGGGGAGCGCCGTGTCGCAGGCGCGCGTTGCGGGCGCGACCCGGACCGCGCCGAGTGTGGCGCGTGCGCGCCCCAAGAATCAACCAACGTTCGGTGAAGAGACCTGAATCATCCGCCGGCGCGCGGGCCTGCCCGGGCGCTCCATTGACGGAATCGCCGTTCTCGACCATACTGATTGGCATCCAGTCCGCCGCGACGATCCGGTCAGAGCGCCCAACACCCGCTCCCGGCCCGCGAGGACCCACACCACAACTGTCGCTTCGGTTGGTCGTATCCACCGAACGAAACCCCGGCCGCGCAGCCGATCGCCCATACCGCGAAGACGGCGCGCCAGAAAGCACACCTACCAAGACAATGATGACCCGAACCACCACGTCGTCCGTCACCGGACGAGCCTCCGCGATGCGGCGCATGCGTCGTCGCACCCACGCCGCCAATACCGGCGGCCGCCTCTTCTGTGGCACGAACGGCTGCGCCAGCTTCCTCGAGATCGATCAGGAAACCGGCGTGGCGACCTGCCACATCTGCGGCTTCGTCCGCCGCACCCACTGATCCCGGCCTCCCGCTGAGCGCGCCGTCGCGCGCCGCGGGATGGTCGTGCGACGGCTCCGGGCTCGGCCCATCCTGAGGGCGATCCACCGCCCGAGGACGACCGTGCCCGAACCCGCCCGACTCGACCGCGACCGGCTCGCCCGGCTGATGGCCGCCGAGCTGACCCGCTTCGCCGACGAGCACCCGCGCTCCGCCGCGCTGCACGCGCGTGCCCGCGAGTCGCTGCTCGAGGGCGTGCCGATGCCCTGGATGGTCAAGTGGGCGGGACCGTTCCCGCCCTACGTCGAGACCGCTTCGGGCGCCCACTTCGCGTGCGTCGACGGCCACGACTACGTGGACCTCTGCCTCGGCGACACCGGGGCGATGGCCGGGCATGGCCCCGCACCGACGATCGCTGCGGTCGAGCGCCAGCTCCGCCGCGGGATCACCCACATGCTCCCGACCGACGACGCGGCATGGGTCGGCGAGGAGCTCAGCCGGCGCTTCGGCGTCGGGTCGTGGCAGTTCGCCCTGTCCGCCAGCGACGCCAATCGCTGGGTCCTCCGCCTGGCCCGCCACATCACCGGTCGCAGCCAGGTCGTCGTCCACGATCACTGCTACCACGGCTCGGTCGACGAGGCGATCGCGATGCTCGCCCCGGACGGCTCGGTCGTGCCCGTGCGCGGGTCGGTCGGGCCGCAGGTCGACGTCGCCCGGACCACCCGCGTCGTCGAGTTCAACGATGTCGACGGGCTCGAGGCCGCGCTCGCCGACGGCGACGTCGCCGCGGTCCTGATCGAGCCCGCCCTGACCAACGTCGGGATCGTGCTCCCCGAGCCTGGCTACCTCGATGCCGTCCGCGAGATCACCCGGCGAACCGGCACGCTGCTCGTCATCGACGAGACCCACACGATCTGCGCGGGGCCGGCCGGCGCGATCGGCGCCTGGGGCCTCGAGCCCGACGTCGTCGTCATCGGCAAGACGATCGGCGGCGGGATCCCGTCCGCCGCCTACGGCTTCAGCCCGGCGGTCGCGGAACGGCTCCGCGGCTCGATCGCGATCGAGGATTCGGACGTCGGCGGGATCGGCGGGACGCTGGCCGGCTATGCCCTGTCGTTGGCCGCGATCCGGGCGACGCTCGGCGAGGTGCTGACGACCGCGGCGTTCGAGGGGATGATCCCGCTCGCCGAGCGCTGGCAGGCCGGCGTCGAGGGCGTCCTGCGCGAGACCGGCGTGCCGTGGCACGTCACTCGGCTCGGCGCCCGCGCCGAGTACCACTTCATGCCCGACCCGCCGCGGACCGGCGCCGAGCAATGGGCCCATGCCGACCCCGAGCTCGAGCGTTTCCTCCACCTGTGGGCGATGAACCGGCGCGTGCTGATGACGCCGTTCCACAACATGGCCCTGATGTCGCCGGCCACGACCGAGGCCGACGTCGACCGCCACACGACGGTCTTCGGCGAGGCGGTCGAGGCGCTGTTCGGCCCGGCGGGCCGCTTGACCGGGCCGGCCTAGCCGGTCGTGTCGAACGACCGCTCGAGGCGGTCGGCCTCGACGGCCGGGTCGAGCGGACGGCGGTGCTGCCGATCGGTCGGTGCCTCGGCGTTGACGCGCTCCACGGCCCGGTTCACGGCCCGCACCAGCGACGCGTGATCGCGGCGCAGCCGCTCGCGCGACAGGGCGGCCGTCCGCGGCGCACGTTCGACCAACGCGTCGAGCTCGCCGAGCAGCCGGCGGACCTCCTTGTCCGACTCGATCCAGGGCGGCGCCGCCCCGGCGTTGCGGAGCATCCGGTGGGCCATCGCCCACTCGCCGGCCGCGCCGTCGTCCTCGATCGGCAGCTTCTCACCCTGGTACGGCAGGTCCTGGAACGCCCCGCCATCCATCGCCTCGCGGATCTGGCGCTCGACGAGGCTCTCCCACGAATGGGCAGTCTGCGGCCGGCCGTCGGCGTCGCGGCGCTGGGGGCTCATGGCCGGGATGGTAGCGCGAGCCGGCCGATCGGCGCCGGGGGTCGGCATCGGCGATACTCCCGTCCCATGGATCGACCCCCCGACGACCCGCCGCGCGTCCGCCTGCGCGACGTGACCCTCGCCGACGCCGACCTGCTCAATTCGTGGGAGGAACACCGCAGCGAATTCAACGACTTCGGAACCCCGCGCGACCCGGTCGATCGCGACGTGCTGGCCAAGGGTCCGATGCGCAACGAGCGCAACGGGATGCTGATCGTCGAGCTGGTCGACGGGGCCCGGCCGATCGGCTCGGTCGGCTGGCACCTCGAGCGCTACGGGCCGAACCCCGAGTCGAACGCGCTCAACTTCGGGATCGAGCTGATCCCCGAAGCGCGCGGCAAGGGCTACGGGACGGAAGCGCAGGCCCAGCTGGTGGCCTACCTGTTCGCCACGACCGAGGTCAACCGGGTCGAGGCCGGCACCGACATCGACAACCTCCCGGAGCAGCGCTCGCTCGAGAAGGCCGGCCTGCGTCGCGAGGGCGTCATGCGCGGCAGCCAGTTCCGCGCCGGGGCCTACCGCGACCTCGTGGTCTACGGCATCATCCGCGCCGACCTCGAGGCCTGACAGGCAAGCTGGCACGCCCGGCTGCTACGGTTCCGGGCGTGCAACTCGCGGGCGACGGACACCCTCATCGTCAGCGCGACCGACCTCGTCGGCTACCTCGCCTGCGACCACCTCGCGACCCTCGAGCTCGGGCGGGTCGAGGGCCTCTGGGAGCAAGCCGATCCGCGAGACGACCCGACGATCGAGCTGATCCAGGCGAAGGGCGACCTCCACGAGGCCGACTACCTGGCCGCGCTGCGCGGCCGAGGGCCGGACGGTCGTGCGAGATCGCCACCGGCGACCTGCGGACGCCGGACCAGCTGCGCGAGGCGCAGGCGCGCACGCTCGAGGCGATGCGCGGCGGCGCCGACGTCATCTTCCAGGCGACCTTCTTCGACGGCCGTTGGCGCGGCCACGCCGACTTCCTGTTCAAGCGGTCGGATCGGCCGAGCCCGCGCGCTCGGGGCCGTGGAGCTACGACATCGCCGACACGAAGCTGGCTCGCTCGGTCAAGGCCGGCGCCATCCTCCAGATGTGCGTCTACGCGGCGCTGCTGGAAGGGCTCCAGGGCGATCGCGCCCGAGTGGCTCTACGGTGATCACCGGGCGACGGCGTCCGAGCACCGCGCTACCGCACCGACGACTTCTCGGCCTACTTCCGGTACGTCCGCGACCGGTTCGACGAGCGCGATCGCGGCGCGGACTGCGCGACGACGCCGCCGGCGCGACGTATCCCGACCCGGTCGACCACTGCCGCGTCTGCACCTGGTACCCGATGTGCATCCAGCGGCGCCGGGACGACGACCACCTGTCGATCGTGGCCGGGATGCGCCGCGTCGACACCGAGCGGCTCACAGCGCGGCGGCCGTCCCGACGCTCGCCGGCCTGGCGGTCCTTGCCGCCGGATCGCACCGATCGACGGCATCGCCGCGGCCGCGCCTGGCCGGCTCCGCGAACAGGCGCGGCTGCAGCTCCACGAACGCGGATCGCCGCACGAGCGCGTGTTCGAGCTCGTCACCCCGGATCCGAGCCGACCCGGGCCGAGGCCTCGGCGCCCTGCCGGAACCGTCGCCATGGGACCTGTTCTTCGACATCGAGGCCGATCCGTGGGCGACCGAGGTCGGGCTCGAATACCTGCTCGGGGTCGTCGACGAGGTCGACGGCGCCGCCGAGTACCTGCCGATCTGGGCGACGATCCAGGACGAGGAGAAGGCGCGCGTTCGAGCGGTTCATCGGCCTCGTCATCGACCGCCTCGACGCCGCACCCGGAGATGCACGTCTACCACTACGGCGGCTACGAGTCGGGCGCGATCAAGCGCCTCATGCAGCGCCACGGCGACGTGCGCCGACGAGGTCGACCGGCTGCTGCGCGGCGACGTCCTCGTCGACCTCCTCAACGTCGTCCGACAGGGCGTGCGCGCCTCGGTCGAGTCGTACTCGCTCAAGCAGATCGAGAAGTTCTACATGCCCGTCCGCGAGGGCCCGGTCACCGAGGCCGGGCTTCAGCGTCGTCGCCTTCGAGTCGCTGGCTGAAGGACGGCGACCAGGCGACGCTCGACGGGATCGCGGCGCTACAACCGCGACGACTGCGTCTCGACCTGGCTCCTCCGGTCGTGGCTCGAGGACCGCCGGACCGAGGCGGTGGCGCGCTGGCCCGAGCTCGGCTGGGACACGGCCCGGTCGCCGAGGCACCGCGAGGCGTCGGCGGCGGTGAGCGACTGGCTGCAGGCCGTCGAGGCCCGGGTTCGCGCGCCTGACCGACCGGCTCGCCGCCGGACGACGACTCGCCGGACGGCGGCCGCTCGGCGCCTGCTGGCCGACCTGCTCGACTGGCACCGGCGCGAGGAGAAGTCGCAGTGGTGGCGCTGGTTCGAGCTCAAGGACGACCTGACCGATCGAGGCGCTCGTCGACGAGCGCGACGCGCTCGGCCGGGCTCGTGTTCGTCGAGGAGCTCGGAGGACGAGGGCGCGATGCGCCTTCGCCGCTACCGGTTCGAGCCGCAGGACCACGGGTTCCACGCGGGCGACAGGCCGATCGATCGCGGACACGGGCAAGGGAGCCGGCACGATCGTCGGAGCTCGACGACGTCAATGGGGCTCGTCGACGCTCAAGCGCCGGCGCAGCGCCGAGTGGCCGCACCCCGACCGCCCTGATCCCGCACGAGTCCCGATCGACAGCCGCGCCCTGAAGACACGCGATGCTCCGGGTCGCAGACGCGGTCATCGCCGACGGGATCGACGGCGACGGAGCCTACCGCGCGGTACGCGACCTGCTGCTCCGCCTGCCGCCGCGGCGGACGCGGCTGGGACGGGCCGCTCGTCGAACCCGGCGAGGACGTCCTCGACGCAGCGCGCCGCCTTGCCCTCGCAGCTCGACCACGGAACGCTGCCGATCCAGGGCCCGCCGGGCACGGGCAAGACCTACGCCGGGGCGCGGATGATCCTCGACCTCGTCCGCCAGCGGAAGGTGGTCGCGATCACCGCGCAGTCGCACAAGACCATCAGCAACCTGCTCGAGGCCGTGGTGGAAGCGTCGACGCGAGGCGCAGGTCCTCGTCCGAGCGCTCCAGAAGGCCGACGAGGACGACGCCCACGTCGGCCACCTCGACGGGGTGACGCGGGTCGACGACAACGCGGACGTCCGGCAGGCCCTCGATGCCGGCACGGTCGACGTCGTGGCAGGTACGGCGTGGCTGTTCGCCCGGCCCGAGTTCGACGGCGCGTTCGATGTCCTGTTCGTTGACGAAGCGAGCCAGATGTCGCTGGCCAACGCGGTCGCTGTGGGTTCCTGCGCCCGATCGCTCGTCCTGATCGGCGACCCGAACCAGCTGCCGATGGTCAGCCAGGGCGTCCATCCACCCGGCGCGGGAGCGACCGTCGCTCGAGCACCTGATCGGCGATGCGGCGACGCTGCCCGACGACCGCGGCCTGTTCCTCGCGACGTCACGTCGGCTCCATCCTGCGGTGAACGCGTTCATCTCGCCGGCGTTCTACGACGGTCTGCTCGACACCCATCCGGACACCGCGCTCCGTGTCGTCGACGGCGTCGATCCACGCTCTCCGGCAGCGGCGTTCGCTGGCTGCCGACGCCGCACACCGGCAACGGCCCACGCTCGCGCCAGGAAGCCGAGGTCGTCGCCGAGGTCGTCGGGCGGCTCGTCGGGATGACCTGGCGACGACCCAGAGCATGGCGTCCGCACGATCGGGATCGACGACATCATCGTGATCGCGCCGTACAACGCCCAGGTCGCCGAGATCCAGGCCACGCTCGACGGCGGATCGGCCGACGCGGCAACGTCGGGACGGTCGACAAGTTCCAGGGACGCGAGGGCGTCGTCGGCATCTACTCGATGGCGAGCTCGCAGCCGAGAGGATGCGCCGCGGGACATGGAGCTTCCTGTACTCGCGGAACCGCCTCAACGTGGCGATCTCGCGGGCGCAGAGCGTCGCGTGATCGTCGCCTCGCCGACGCTCTCGAGGCCGGCTGCCGAACGCCGGAGCAGATGCGGCTGGTCGATGCGCTCTGCCGGTTCGTCGAGACGGCCACGTCGCAGGCCCGGGCCGCGGGCTGCGGACCGGCCTGACGATCAGGCTCGCGTAGCCGCTCCCAGCTCGCGCCGCAGCCACTCGGCCAGCACCATTGCGCAGGTCTCGACCTCGTCGAGCGGGACGTGCTCGTCGGCGCTGTGCGCGACGCGGACGTCGCCCGGCCCGAACATCACGCACGGCGTGCCGCCGACGTTGACGAACAGCTGCATGTCGGCGCCGTACGGCTCGCCGAGGAGCGCCGGCCGCCGGCCGGTGACGGCCTCGACCGCGTCGGCCAGCCCGACCGGCAGCGGGTGATCGGACGGAACGCGGGCCGAGCCGAACCGGCCGCCGGTGATCTCGACCGTCGCCGGGTGGTCGCGCAGGAACGGATCGGCGGCACAGGCGTCGGCGATCGCCGTCCGGAGCTCCGCCTCGGCGTCCGCCGCCGACTGGCCGAGCCGCACGCCGTAGCGCCCGTCGGCGACGATCCGGTCGAGCACGGTCGAGGCCCACTCCCCGCCGTGCACGATGCCGATGATCGTCGGGTACGGCAGCCCGAGCGCGGTCATCAGCGGGTCGGTCTCGGCGGCATTGCGGCGGGTCTCGTCCGCCTCGAGCGCGCGCTGGAGGACCACCAGCTTGTCGAGCGCCGAGACGCCCTCACGCCGCTGCGAGGCGTGGGCGGCCCGGCCGGGCACGGTCAGCCGGAAGGTGATCGCCCCGGCATGGGCGACGACGACGTCGAGGTTCGACGGCTCCGTGATGATCGCCATGTCGCCGACGACGCCGGCCCGGATCGCGGCCAGCGTGCCCTGGCCGCCGTCCTCCTCGGACGGGACGAACGCCACGACGACCTCGCCGCCGAGGCGCTCGAGCTCACCGGTCGTCGCGAGCGCCCGGAGCGCGGCAAGGATCGCGGCGACGCCACCCTTCATGTCGCAGGCGCCGCGGCCATACAGTGCGCCGTCGCGGATCTCGCCGGCCCACGGATCGGCCGTCCAGGTCGCCGGGTCACCGGGCGGCACGACGTCGAGATGGCCCGACAGGACGACCCGCCGGCCGCCGGCGCGACCGGCACGCCCGATCACGACGGGGAGCGTGGACCGCGGCATCTCCTCGCCCGGCCAGTCGGGGTCCCGGCGGATGGTCGCGGGATCGGCGGCCACGACCTCGACCGCCAGCCCGATCTCGCGGAGGGCCTCAGCCGCCCAGGCGGCGGCCGCCTCCTCTGACCCGGTGATGCTCGGGATCCGGACGAGCGCACGGAGGTCCGCGATCAGCCGCTCGCGGTCGACGGCCGGTCGGGCCGAGGCGTCAGCCACGCAGGATCGGGCGGGTCAGGCAGGTCGGGCCCCCGGAGCCGTTGATCCCGATCTCGGTCGCCGGGTAGGTGTGGACCTCGCAGCCGGCTGCCGCCAGCGCAGCCGCGGTCCGCGGGTTGCCCTCGGCCAGGATGACCACGCCCGGACGGACCGCCAGCACGTTGCAGCCGAGCGTCGCGAACTCCTCGTCCGGGACCTCGACGAGGCGGATGCCGAGCTCACCGAGGAGCGCCCAGAGTCCGACCGGGAGGAGCGGCAGGTAGACGACCGCGAGGTCGTCGGCCACCGGCGAGATGACCGACAGGAGGTGGATCAGCTCCGCCGGCCCGCGCCAGTAGGGCACGTCGAAGACGCGGACGTCGCCACCGACCAGTGCCGCGAGCTGGCGGGCGCCGTCGGCGTTCGTCCGCAGCGTCCGCCCGATGCACAGCAGGTCCGGTCGCAGCCAGAACGTGTCGCCACCCTCGATCGTGCCCGGCGCGTCGATCCGCCCGAGCGTCGGGATGCCCGCCGCGAGCGTCCAGCCCTCGATCGCGGCGGCCTCGGGTGCGCGGTTCGGCTTGCCGGGGCGGAGCGGGATCGCCCCGCGATCGGTCACCAGCAGCGGGTCGAAGGTGTAGACCAGGTCCGGCGTCTCGAGCTCGACGTCGAGGACGTGGACGCGCGGCCCGAGACCCGCCAGCGTGTCGACGAAGGCGTCGTGCTCGCGCCGGGCGAGGTCGAGGTCGACCGGGTGGAGGAAGCCGTGCGCCGCGTCGTCGAACGCGGCGCCGAACGCCGGGCCGGGCCGCTTGACGAGCACGTCGAGGAGCGGCGCGGTCATGCTCTGGGCGCCATACCGCCGGTCGGTCGTCAGCATCGAGCACAGGATAGCGGCGGGCCGGGCCGCTCCCCGACCGCTGCGCGGATGGCCCGATGGTCAGGTTGCGGGACCCGGCGGCGTCGCCCATCATCGTCCGATGCGAGCCTCCCGTTCGTCGCGCCGCCGGCTCCTCGCCCTGGTCGGCGCGACCGTCCTGCTGGCCTCGATGGCGGCCTGGCAGGCAGGCGGCGCCGCCGCAGCGGCAAACGTCGTCCTCACCCCCGTCGTCGGCGGGCTCGACGCCCCGGTCTACCTGACCAGTGCCCGGGACGGCACCGGCCGGCTGTTCGTGGTCGAGCAGACGGGCAAGATCAAGATCATCCAGGGCAGCAGCGTCGTGGGCACGTTCCTCGACGTGGGGAGCGAGATCTCGCACGGGTCCGAGCAGGGCCTGCTCGGGCTGGCGTTCCACCCGCAGTTCAAGACGAACGGGCTGTTCTTCGTCAACTTCACCCGCGCCAACGGCGACACGGTCGTCAACCGCTACCGCGTGTCGGGCACGAACCCGAACGTCGCGCTCCGCTCGAGCGCGCTGCGGATCATCACCATCGGCCAGCCGTACGACAACCACAACGGCGGCACGCTCCAGTTCGGGCCGGACGGCTACCTGTACATCGGGATGGGCGACGGCGGGAGCGGCGGCGATCCGGGCAACCGGGCGCAGGACGTCACGACGCTGCTCGGCAAGATGCTGCGGATCGACATCAACGGATCGGTCGGCTCACGCCACTACCGCATCCCGTCGAGCAACCCGTACGTCGGGCGGCACGGCCGCAACGAGATCTGGGCGCGCGGCCTGCGCAACCCGTGGAAGTACTCGTTCGACCGGAAGACGGGGACCCTGTGGATCGGCGACGTCGGGCAGAACCGCTACGAGGAGATCGACCGGTCCGGGCGGCAACGCGCCCGGGCGGGGCGTCAACTACGGCTGGCGGGTGCTCGAGGGGCGCCATTGCTTCAAGCCGGCCAGCGGCTGCAACCGGACCGGCAAGACGATGCCGGTCGTCGAGTACAGCCACAGCGAGGGCTGCTCGGTGACCGGCGGCTACGCCTACCGCGGCTCGAATGTCCCCGCGCTGTTCGGCCGCTATGTTTTCGCCGACTACTGCTCCGGAACGATCTGGTCGATCCCGCGCAAGCCGGGGTCCTCGGCGACCAAGTCGCTCGTGCTGAACACCTCGATGAACATCAGCTCATTCGGGGAGAGCGCCTCGAACGAGCTGTACGTCGTCGATCGCGGCGGCACGATCTACCGCTTCGACGCCCCGTAGCTGGAGCGCCGGAGCGCCGCGTCAGGCGGCGACGGAGGCCGCGCCCACCTGCTGGAGCGCGACGTCGACCTCGAGCTTGATCTGGTCGCCGACCAGCCAGCCGCCCGCCTCGAGGGCGACGTTCCAGTCGAGACCCCAGTCCTTGCGGTTGACCTTGGCCCGCGCGCTGAACCCGGCGCGACGGGTGCCGTCCATGCCGGAGTAGAAGCCGAGGAACTCGACGTCGAAGTCGACCGGCCGGGTGACGTCGCGGATCGTGACATCGGCGGTGACCACGTAGTCGTTGCCGCGCTTGGCCCGGATCGCGGTCGAGACGACGCGGATCTCCGGATAGGTCTCAGCGGCGAAGAAGTCGGCCGAGCGCAGGTGCGTGTCGCGGGCACCGAAGCCGGTGTCGACGCTGGCCGCCTGGAGCACGATCTCGGCGTGCGACCGGGTCGGATCGGCGTCGTCGAGCTCGACCGTGCCGCGGACGTCCGTGAACGTCCCGCGAACGGTGGTGATCATCATGTGCTTGGCCGAGAACAGGACGTCGGTGTGGGCCGGGTCGATCGCGAATGTCGCCATGGGATGGTTTCCTTCCGGGCCGCTCATCGGCCCATCGCTGTAGTTGACTCATCAACCATATCGCCATATCGTTGCACTGTCAACTACCGGCCAACCGCAGTGGGGTGATAGCATCCGCACCGTGACCAGCACTGAAACCGTCGATCGACCCCTGACCGCGCGCGACCCGCGCCTGGCGCCATGGCGTGCCTTCCTGCTCGCCCACGCCCGGGTCGTCCGCCGCCTCGACGAGGAGCTGCGCGCCGAGCACGACATCTCGCTGGCCGAGTACGACGCGCTGCTGACCATCGTCCAGTCCCCCGACCGCCGGATCCGGATGGGCCTGCTGGCCGACGAGGTCCTGCTCAGCAAGAGCGGCGTGACCCGGCTCATCGACCGCCTCGTCGGCGACGGTCTCGTCGAGCGGAGCGCCTGCCTCGCCGATGCGCGCGGCGCCGAGGCGGTGCTCACGGATCGCGGCCTCGCCCGCCTGCGGGCGGCGTCGCGGACGCACCTGCGCGGCATCAACGAGCACTTCCTCGACGTCGCCGAGCCGGCCGACCTCGTGGTCGTGGAGCGGACGATGACGTCGCGTCGCGCGACAGGCCGGCCCGGGCAAGGGCGAGGCGGCGAACTGTGCGCCCGACGGCGTGGAGCTGTCGAGCGCCGACGCCCGCTGACCGAGCCGTGACCGGGCCGGCTGTACGTCGGGACCAGCGGGTTCGCCTACCCGGCCTGGGCGCCGCGGTTCTACCCCGCCGGACTGGCCGCCTCCGGGCTGCTTGCCCACTACGCCGGCCGGCTGCCCGCGGTCGAGCTGAACAACACCTACTACGCCTCGCCCACCGCGTCGAAGGTCGAGGCCTGGCTGGCCGCGACGCCGCCCGACTTCCGGTTCGCGGTCAAGGCCCAGCGCGGCGGCTCGTTCCGCGCCCTCGGCGTCGACCCGACGACCGCGGTCCCGTGGCTGACCGGGCCGTATCGCGCCTTCGGTGATCGGCTCGGGACCGTCCTGTTCCGCGTTCCCGACGGCGTTCGGCGCGACGACGGCAAGCTCGGCGCGATGCTCGCCGAGTGGCCCGCCGACCTGCCGCTGACGATGGAGTTCCAGGACCCGTCGTGGCACGCCGACGAGACGTTCGCCGCGCTGGCCGGCGCGGGCGCGGCGCTGTGCGCCACCGACCTGCCCGACGAGGACCCGCCGACGCTCCGCCGAACCGGGCCCGTTCCTCTACGTCCGGCTGCGCCGCCACGACTACGACCCGGGCGAGATCGAGGCGTGGGCTGCGCGGCTCGAGCCGTTCCTGAGCGGCGGCGACGACGTGTTCGTCTTCTTCCGCCACGACGAGGTCGGTCGCGGCGCGGAGCTCGCGCTGGCCCTCGACGAAGCGGTCGCTCGCCTGCGCGGCTGACGACGGCGGGCTAGCCCGCCAGGCCGGCCGGGCGGCCCTCAGCCGCGGTCGCCCTCCGCCGGACCGAACACGACCAGCAGCTCCAGCCGCTCGGCGATGTCGTGGAACCGATGCGCCGACGGCAGCCGGGACGAACACGAGCGTGCCCGGGACGACCGGTCGCGTCTCGCCGTCGACGCTCACCATCCCCCGGCCGGCGACGACGTAGTACAGCTCGTCCTCGGTGTGCGGCGACTGCGGATCGGTGGCGCCCGCCTCGAGCACGTACAGCCCGGCCGACAGGTCCGGGACGCGCAGGAACTCGTGGTACAGGCGGCCGCTCGAGGCGTGATCGGCCACGACCTCGGCGTACTCCCAGGCTTCCATCTCGCTCCTTCCGTGGCGGCTCCGGAGGACGGAGGGTAGCAGCGCGGCGACGGCCGGCGAGCCGCGTCGCGGGTCGGTTCGGGCGATCCCCGCTAGCATCCCCGGATGCGACGCAGCCGGGGCGCCGTCTCTCCTCCGATCCTCGCCATCGCCGCCTGCTCGCCGGCGGGCCCGTCGGCCGGCTCGCCTCGCCCGAGCGTCGCCAGCGCGACCGCAGCTCGCCGGCGACCGCGTCGAGCGCCCGCGGCGTCGGCGACGCCCGCCGTCGCCGGCCCGTCGAGCCGACCGGCGTCACGGCCGTGACGACGCGCCGGCTCGACCTCGCCGATCGCCACGGGCGACGGCAGCGGCCGGCTGTTCGTGGCCGAGCAGGCGGGTCGGATCCGGATCGTGCGCGACAGGACGCTCGTCGAGCGCCCGTTCCTCGACATCACCGGACGGATCGCCAGCGGCGGGGAGCGCGGGCTGCTCGGGCTCGCGTTCCACCCGGACTACCCGACCGACCCGCGCCTGTTCGTCAACTACACCGATCGCGACGGCGACACGGTCGTGTCGTCATTCGAGGTCAGCGGTGACGACCCCGATCGAGGCCGACGCCGGCAGCGAGCACGTCCTGCTCCACTTCGACCAGCCGTTCGCCAACCACAACGGCGGGGCCGTCGTGTTCGGTCCCGACGGCATGCTCTACATCGCGACCGGCGACGGCGGCTCGGGCGGCGATCCGCAGGGCAACGGCCAGCGCCTGGACACGC
Source organism: uncultured Chloroflexia bacterium (assembly GCA_963721545.1). Lineage (GTDB taxonomy): Bacteria > Chloroflexota > Limnocylindria > Limnocylindrales > CSP1-4 > SPCO01. Next base: position 310,572 of record CAVRKB010000009.1, on the reverse strand, counting down.
TCCTGGCCAAGATCCTGCGGATCGACGTCGACGCGGACCCGGCGGCCGGCAAGGAGTACGCCATCCCCGCCGACAACCCGTTCGTCGACGTCCAGGGCGCGCGGCCCGAGATCTGGCTGACCGGCCTGCGCAACCCGTGGCGGATCCGCTTCGACCGGGCGACGGGCGACCTGTGGATCGGCGACGTCGGACAGGGCCGCTGGGAGGAGATCGACGTCGCGCGCGCCGGCACGAGCGGGCAGAACTACGGCTGGAACCGGATGGAGGGCTTCCACTGCTTCAAGCCGGCCGACGGCTGCGACCGGAGCGGGCTGACCCTGCCCGTCGCCGAGTACGGCCACGACCTCGGCTGCGCGGTGATCGGCGGCGTCGTCGCGCGGGGCGCGAACCAGGGCGCGCTCGACGGCGGCTACCTGTTCGGCGACTCGTGCAGCGACAACCTGTGGCTGATGGACCCGGCCGGCGACGAGCGGCGCGAGCCGGTCATCGTCGCCCGGATGGACCGAACGCTGAGCTCGATCGGCGAGGGCGAGGACGGCACGGTCTACGCCACGAGCCTGTCGTCCGGGGAGCTGCTGCAGATCGGCGCCCCGGCGAGCTGATCCCCGCGGCGGCGGGCCGGGCCGACCGGTCAGGCCAGCCGGAAGGTGACCGTGACCGTGACCGCGATCTCGGTCGTGCCGGCCTCGACCGGCGTGCCCGCGTCGGCGGCGAGCATCGCCCGGGCCGCCTTCGGCTGCGGCCAGGTCGGCGGCGGCCCACCCTCGACGATGTCGCTCACGCCGGCGATCCGGACGCCCGCTGCCTCGGCCAGGACCTCGGCCCGCTCGCGCGCCTGGGCGACCGCGGCGGTCCGGGCCGCGCGCTCAGGCTCGCGCGGATCCTCGACCCGGAATGCCAGCCCGTCGAGGCTCGTCGCGCCGGCGGTCAGCGCGCCGTCGATCACGCCGCCCAGCGCCGGCGAGGTCGCGGACGGTGACGATCACGACGTTGGCCAGGTCGTAGCCGGTCAGGCTCGGTGGCTTGCCGTCGCGATAGTCGTAGCGCGGCTGGACGGACAGCGTCGTGGTCTGCACGTCGCGGCGGTCAACCCCGGCGCCCGAGACGGCGGCCAGGATCGCGGCCATCGCCTCGGCCGCCGCCGCGCGCGCCGCGGCCACGGTCGGGCGCGAGATCGACACGCCGAGGCGGAGCTCGGCGGTGTCCGGATCGACGGCGACCCGTCCCGTGCCGCTGACGACGATCGTGCCGGATGGACTGGTGGGCTCGGTCATCGAGGCCTCCTGGTGCGCTGGCGGGCGGCCCATCGTACGCGTCAGGCGTGGATCAGGACGTCGATCGATCCCCGCCGTCCGAGCAGCTCGGCGCTCGTGCGGCCGCGCCAGCGGTGGATGAGGAGGTCGACCGAGTCGCCACCGATCGGCAGCCCGGTGATGGTCAGCTTGGTCAGCCACTCCGGGAGCGTCGGCCGGTCGAGCTCGATCCGGTGGGCGGTGGCGTCGGCGCGCAGGCCGAGCATCGTCTGGAGCAGGAAGAACGGGGTCGCCGCCGCCCAGGCCTGCGGCGAGCAGGCGACCGGATAGGCGACCGGGGCGCCGACCTCGTCCCGCGCGAACCCGCAGAACAGCTCCGGGAGGCGCAGGTCCGGGAACCACTGGGCCGCCTCGATCAGGCGGCCGGCGATCAGGTTCGCCCCGTCGGCCGAGCCGACGGCCTTGAGCCCGGCGGCGATCAATGCGTTGTCGTGCGGCCAGATCGAGCCGGTGTGGTAGCCGACCGGGTTGTAGCCCGGCTGGCCCGCAGGCGAACGTCCGGATCCCCCAGCCGGAGAACAGGTCCGGCGCCAGCAGGCGGTCGGCGACGCGTGCCGCTCGGGCAGCCGGCACGATCCCGGACCACAGCGCCTGGCCGACATTCGAGCCGATGCTCGCGACGGGCCGCTTGGCGCCGTCGAGGGCCATCGCGTAGAAGCCCGCCTCCTCGACCCAGAAGGCCGCGTCGAACTGGTCGCGCAGCCGGTCGGCCGCCGCGTCGAGCCGGCTTCCGAGCTCGGCGTCACCGCGATGACGGGCCAGCCGCGCCATCGCGCGCTTGGCGGCGTAGACGTAGCCCTGCACCTCGGCGAGCGCGATCGGCGCGTCGGCAGGGCGGCCGTCGGTGTGGCGGATCGCGTCGCCCGAGTCCTTCCAGCCCTGGTTGAGCAGGCCAAGCCGCGAGCGGCGGCGGTACTCGACGAACCCGTCGCCGTCGAGGTCGCCGTAGCGGTCGATCCAGTCGAGCGCCGCCAGCGCGTTCGGCCACAGGCGCTCGAGCAGCTCGTCGTCGCCGGTCCAGGCGTGGACCTCGCCGAGGACGATGAGCCACAGCGGCGTCGAATTGACCGAGCCGTAGTAGGCGTCGTGCGGGGTCTCCCCGGCTCCGGCCATCTCGCCGGTCCGCAGCTCGTGGAGGATCTTGCCCGGCTCGGCGTCGTGCCACGGGTCGTCGGTCGTGGCCTGCAGGCGGGCGAGGACGGTCAGCGTGTCGGCGGCGACGCGCGGATAGAACGCGACCAGCTCGAGCGCGGCGATGAGGCTGTCGCGACCGAACAGGGTGGCGAACCAGGGAACGCCGGCGGCCAGGTACGACTCGCCCTCGGCCGGCCCGTGGTTGCGCAGCATCGCCAGGTCGGCCAGCGAGCGGCGCAGCGTGCGGTCGAGGATCTCGTGGTCCGAGTCGATCCGCGGCGTCTCGAGCAGCTGGTCCTCGAGCGGCGGCGGGACCGGCGAGCCGGTCGGGACCGGGGCGCCCGAGCCGGGGCCGGCGACCCGTGCGTCGGACGGCGCGGTCGCGGACGGCGCGCCCCCGCGTCGCGCGGCCCCGTTCGCCCCGCCCGCGGGCGTCGCGCCATCGACACGGTCCAGCCGAAGCTCGCCCGCTCATTGGATGCCAGCCGCACCCGCCAGCAGGCCAGCACGCTCGCCCCCGGCCAGGCTTCGGGATCCGCAACCGGTTCGAGCGTCGCGTCGTCGAAGGCGACCGTCGTGGTGCGCACGATGCCGTCGAGACCCTCGTAGCCGAACTCGACCCGGTTGGCGCCGATCTCGACCGGGAGCAGCGTGCCCCGGGCGAGGCGCGGATAGCCGCGCACCTCGAAGATGTCGGCCATGTCGACGCCGAGCCCGAGGTCGAGCTCGAGGTCCTCCGCGCCGGCCGAGTAGTTGACGACCGTGACCTGCTCGCGGAGCTCGCCGTCGAGCCGCCGGGTCCGGGTGACGCTCAGCTCGCGGTGGGCGAGGCTCCAGGCCGCGGCCCGCTTGTCGTCCGGGTTGCGGCGCAGCTCCGGGTTGGTCAGCTGGATGGTGTCCACGCCGTCGCGCAGGTAGGGCCCGCGGAGCAGGGTGAGCGCCGCGCCGTACAGCCGCAGCATCGACGTCGACAGGATGCGCGTGTCGAGCTCGTACAGGCCCAGCCCGCGACCGTCGATCCGCACGTCGCCGCGCGGGTCGGTCAACAGGTACAGGTTGCCGTGCTTGGCTACCTCGACGCTCCCGAGGTCGGTCGCCGCGACGATCGATCGCGGCGGCAGGCGCGATCGTGCGCGCTCCGGCGCGGCCGGTCATGGGCAGACCTCCGATTTCGGTTCGGTGCTATGGTCCCTCATCCGGGGCGACGCGTCCGCGGCAACGTGGGACCGGCTGGTTGCAGCGCGCTTGCAGGGCTGTCACGTGACTGCAAGCCGGGCGATCGCGCCGACGTGTCGGGACGTGACGGCCCGGGGGTCAGCATCGAGCGATGCCGTCCGACGAGCTCGTCCCAGTCCGCCGCGGACACGCATCCACGCGCCACGACGCGACGCGCATCGTGGCCCTTCGTCACGCACAGCGGATCGCGGCGCGCCCGACTCGTGGCAGCCGACTCGCCAAGGTGATCGTCGGTGCGCTCGTCGCCCTTGGCGCGACCGTCGGTGTCGTCGCCCTGGCGGGGGTGATCGCGTTCTCGGCCGCGATCGGCGTGCTGTCGGCGGACCTGCCCGACCCCAGCCGGCTCGAATCGCTGACCTTCGCCCAGCCGACGGTGGTCTACGACCGGTCCGGCAAGATCGAGCTGGGTCGGTTCCAGCGCGAGGAGCGCCAGGTCGTGGCCTTCGACGACGTGCCGCGCCTGGTCCTCGACGCGACGACGACGGCCGAGGACCGGACGTTCTGGGCCAATGCCGGGTTCGACGTCCCGGCGATCCTGTCCGCCGCCGTCGAGGGCGCGAGCGGCGAGCGCGAGCGGGGCGCGTCGACGATCACCCAGCAGCTCGTCCGCGCGCGACTGCTCCCGGACACGGTGACCAGCGCCGGGTCGGACCGCTACCTGCGCAAGGCCAAGGAGCTGGTCCAGGCCATGCGCCTGTCCGACTCGTTCCCCGGCGAGCTGGGCAAGGAGCGGATCGTGACCGCCTACCTCAACGAGATCTTCTACGGGCACGGCGCGTACGGCGTCGCCGCGGCAGCGAGCATCTATTTCGGCGTGAGCGACCTGTCCAAGCTGACGCCGGCCCAGGCCGCGCTCCTGGCCGGGCTGCCCAAGTCGCCGTCCACGCTCGACCCCTACCGCTACGCCAAGCAGGACGACCAGGGCCGGCTGGTCGTCCCGGCGTCGGCGCCCGCGGTCGTCCGCCGCGACTGGATCCTGCACGGGCTGGCCGAAGGCAGCGCCCGCTGGACGTCGCTCACCCCGAGCCAGCTGCAGGCCGCGCTCGAGGAGCCGGTCGTGCTGGCCGGCGACCAGGCCATCCGCTTCAAGGCCGCGCACTTCACCTGGCAGGTCCGCCGCCAGCTCGAGTCGATCCTCGGCGACGCCGAGGCGGTCGAGACCGGTGGCTACCGGGTCGTGACCACCCTCGACTGGCGGGCGCAGCAGCTCGCCGAGAAGTGGCTGACGGCCGGTGCGATCGCACCGAACCTGCCGCGCCAGACCGGGGACGGGCTGCTCAAGTCGCTCAAGGTGCCGAAGAGCGACCTCGGCTGGGTGCGCGGGCTGCGCGGCAAGGACCTCCACAACGGGGCGCTCGTTGCGCTCGACTACACGACCGGCGACGTGCTCGCCTACGCCGGCAGCGCCGGCTACGACCGGGACCGCATGACGAGCGGCAAGTTCTCGCCCAAGTTCGACGCGGCCGGCGACGGCGCGCGCCAGCCCGGGTCGGCGTTCAAGCCGATCCTGTACGCGGCCGCCTTCAACGCCAAGCGGCTCACGCCGGGCAGCCTGCTGCTCGACGTGACGACCGAGTTCAACGCGCGCGAGTCGTGGGCGCCGCGCGACGCCGACCAGCTCGAGCGAGGACCCGTGCTCGTCCGCAAGGCGCTGCAGTACTCGCTCAACATCCCGGCCATCCGTGCCCTCCAGCGCGTCGGCAACGAGCAGGTCGCCACGACCGGCGAGGCACTCGGGCTTCGCTTCACCGGCGGCCACAAGGCCTTCCTCCAGGCCGGGCTGGCCGGCGCCCTGGGCACGGTCGAGGTCCGCCCGCTCGACCTGACGTCCGCGTACGGCACCATCGCCAACGGCGGCGAGCGCGTGCCGCCGCGGATGATCCTCGAGGTCATCGGGCCCGACGGCACGGTCGTCTGGCAGGCGCCCAAGCCCGAGACGACGCAGGCGATCTCGCCGCAGGCGGCCTTCCTCGTGAGCGAGATCCTGGCCGGCAACACGGACCCGAAGCAGAACCCGATCTGGGCCAAGGAGCTGGCGCTGGCCAACGGCAAGGGCGGCAAGACGCGTCCGGCCGCGGCCAAGACGGGCACCTCGAACGACGCCCGCGACCTGGCCACCTACGGGTTCCTCGCGCCGCCGTCCGATGGGGACCGGCCCGGGCTCGCCGTCGGCGTGTGGATGGGCAACAGCGACCACTCCAACCCCCGGGCGAAGGATCCGGCCATCTCGCTGACCGCGGCCGCGCCGCTGTGGCACGCCTTCGTGCGCGACTACACGAGCGGCTGGCCGGTGGACCAGTTCAAGCCACCGAAGGGCGTGGTGCGCGCGACGATCGACGCCTGGTCGGGTGGGCGGCCCGGACCGTGGACCCGCGACAAGACGGTCGCCTGGTTCATCGACGGCACGCAGCCCGGGGCGCGCAGGGCGGTCGATCCGGACGGGCTGCTCTACAGCCGGTCGTGCGGCGGCTACCAGGTCGACCTGATGCAGGCGGAGCTCGGCCCGGTGTCGTGGGACGACGACGTCGCCGACTGGATGCGCCGCGCGCGGAGCGGACCGGGCGTCGCCGGCCAGTACGACTCGAGGACCGCCTACTTCTGGGAGCAGCGCTCGTGGGGCGGCCCGCTGCTCGGATCGTGCTTCGTGTCGCGCGATCGCGGCGACGACATGGTCGCGGCCACGGCGGCAACGACAAGCCGGGCAAGCCGCACGACCCCAAGCCGCCGAAGCCCCACTGACCCGACGATCGTGCGCGCCGACCTGACCCCCTGGACGATCCGCGGTGCCGGCTTCGCGCTGGGCGTCGCCATCATCGCCGGGCTGCTGGCGCTCGGCTGGGCCGCCGGCGGCGTCCTGCTGCTGCTGTTCGTGGCCATCCTGCTGGCGTCGGCGCTCGAGCCGATGGTCGGGCTCCTGCGCGACCGGCTTCCGCTCGGACGCGGGGCGACGATCCTCGTCGTCTACGCCACCTTCTTCGTGACCGTGCTCGGGCTGGCGTTCATCGTCGTCCCGGCGGCGATCGCCCAGGGCCAGGACATCGTGGCCGGCCTGCCCGCCTTCTTCGACTCGGCGCGGAGCGTGGGCCGACGACCTCCGGCCGGCCGCGCTGTCGAGGTCGGTCACGGCGCTCATCGACTCGGTCGCCGGGCTGACCACGCCCGGCGTCCCCAACCCGGACGAGGTGGTCGAAGTGGGTGGACTCGTGGCCGAGGCCGCGATCACCCTCGCAACGCTGCTGACGATCGTGTTCTTCTGGCTGGTCGAGCATGCCCGCCTGCAGCGCTACGCGCTGGCCTACCTGCCGGCCGAACGCCGGGCCGGCGCGCGCGATGCGTGGAACGAGATCGAGACGCGGCTCGGGCTGTGGGTTCGCGGGCAGCTGATCCTGATGGGCACGATGGGCGTCGCGACGGCTACCGCGTACTCGCTCCTCGGCTTGCCCGGCGCCATCCTGCTGGGCCTGATCGCGGCGATCACCGAGGCGATCCCGATCGTCGGTCCGCTCCTCGGCGCGATCCCGGCGGTCCTGGTCGCCACGACCGTGTCTCCGGAGCTGGCCCTCATCGTGGCCGGGATCTACGTCGTCATCCAGCTCATCGAAGGCAGCGTCCTGGTGCCGCTGGTCATGCGCAACACGGTCGGCATCTCACCGCTGCTGGTCCTCCTCAGCGTCCTGATCGGCGGGGCGGTCGGCGGGATCCTCGGGGCGCTGCTGGCGGTGCCGATCACCGCCTCGGCCGAGATCGTGCTGACCCGCCTCCAGGCCCGCGAGACGCCGGTGGCGCAGGATCCGGCCGCGATCGAGACGCCCGATGACGACGAGCGGGACAAGCTCGAGCGGTCGCTCCCCGACGCCGAGCGAGGGCGTCGCCGCGGGCTGAGCTGCCCCAGCGGCAGCGACTCGCCGGCCTGGCGGCCCCTCAGCCCAGGGCGGCGACGGCGATCCCGCGCGACCGGCCGCGGCCGAGCGCGCGCCCCGCGCCGCCATTCGGCCACCCGACCACCGGCTTCGAGACGCTCGATCGGCGTGAGGTCGATCAGCGTCACCGGATCGGCGGCCTCGAGACGGTGTCCCGGCGGACCCGCCGGGCAATGGAAGATGTCGCCCTTCGACAGGATCTCGACGTCGTCCTCCCACTCGATCGCCAGCCGGCCGGCGGTGACCATCCCCCAGTGCGGGACGTCGCACCAGCCCGAGGTGTAGCCGCTTCGCTCGCCCATCATCACCCGGGTCATGACGTACGGAGCCATCCGCCAGGCTTCCGTCTTGATCTCACCGGCCGCCACGCTGAAGGGTGAAAGGACGGGGACGCTCCTCGCCTTGACCGGCTGGCTGGTCGGCTCGAAGCCCTGCTCGATGAGCCGAGCCTCGCTGACGTCCAGGTCCGGCTCGATCGGCTCGAAGCCGGCGACCAGCGCCGACGAGCCGGTCTCGAAGTGGTGCTCGGCGGCCGCCGGCCGGGACGTGGAACGCACGCCCGGCAGGAATGGCGAGCCGCTGGCCCTCCGCGACGTACGTCAGCTCGCCGTCCACGACGAAGCCCCAGTGGGGGCGTTCGCACGGTTGCTCCATGGCGCGTTCCGCTCGAGCCGGACTTCGGGATCTCGGCCAGGACGTAGGCCATCGAGCCGAGCATCGCGAAGCGGACGACGATTCCCCCCTGCCGGACGGCCCGGAGGTACTCGGGCGCGACGTGCAATCTGGGCTCCCTCGCGTCGAATGCTGAACGGATGATCTGGGGGCCCGCAGTATATCGGCTGCAGGCGGATATCGCCACCGGCTTGCGATACACCTGCAACTCCGGCCACGCTCGGCTGGTGCGGCGCCCGTAGCGGTCGCATCGACTTCAGTATGCGAAGCGGCCGTGTGCCCAGCGCGACCGTCGTCGAATCCCGTCGAGTAGCATCGAGATGTCGTGGCCGATCCTCGTACCGCAATCGAGCCAGCTCCCCCCGTGAGCCATGCCGGCACGCGCGCCGGAGGTGCTCGATGCGCGGCCGTCCCGCGCCCTCGCCGCGGCCATCCTCGACACCGTCGCCGAGGCGGTGATCGTGTTCGATCCGGCGAGCTGGCTGATCGGTGACGTCAACCGCGGTGCCGGCCGAGCTGATGGGCCGGCGCCAGGAGGACCTGTCGGGCCGCGCATGCTCGATCTGCTGCCGCCGACCGAGGTCAAGCGCTTCAGCACGATCGTGGGCCTCCTCGCGGCCGGCGAGCGCGACAAGCGCGACGCGTCATGATGCCGTACGACCTGCCGAACGGGGACACGATCTCGGTCGAGGTCGTGCTCCAGCCGGTCGAGCTGCCGGGCGGGAGCCGCGGCGTCGTGGCCATCGCCCGCGACATCAGCGAGCGGATCGAGGTCCAGGTCCGGCTCCAGCGGCTGGCGCAGTCCGAGCATGCCCGGGCGGCGGAGCTCAACGCGGTGATCCGGGCGATGGGCGAGGCGGTCGTGGTCTGCGCCGCGGACGGCTCGATCTCGCTGACCAACCCGGCCGGCGAGCAGATCTTCCCGGACGTCGAGGAGCAGAGCTACGACGAGATCCTCGCGCAGCTGCACGACCCCGACGGACACGCCCCGGCGCTCGGCACGGCCGGCGGGCCGGTCGTCCTGCCGACCCGCGCCGATCCCGAGCGGTGGGTGGAGGTCGCGACCTATCCGGTGAACGTCGGGATCGGCCTGGCGACGGCCGGCGAAGAGACGATCGTGGTCATGCGTGACGTGACCGAGGCGCGCCGCAAGGAGGCCGTTCGCGAGACGTTCATCGGCGTCCTGTCGCACGAGCTGCGGACACCGGTGACGACGATCTTCGGCGGCGCCCAGCTTCTCGCCCGCGAGACGTCGACGCTCGACGAGGAGACCCGGCGCGGCATCTTCCGCGACATCTACGAGGAGGCCGAGCGGCTCCAGCGGCTGGTCGAGGACGTCGTCGCCCTCAACCGCTTCGGCGAAGAGGAGGGCGAGATCGCGTTGGGAGCCGGTGCTCCTCCAGCGGCTCGTGCCGCGGGTGGTCGCCTCGGAGGAGGGCCGCTGGCCGGGGGTCGCCTTCGTCCTCGACATCTCGCCCGCGCTCCCGACGGTGACCGCCGACCCGACCTACGTCGAGCAGGTCGTGCGCAACCTCCTGTCCAACGCGGCGAAGTACGGAGGCGTCGGCTCGACCGTCACGCTGGCCGCCCGACAGGGCGATGGCGAGGTGCTGGTCAGCGTGCTCGACAACGGCCCGGGCTTCCCGGCGGACGAGACGAGCCGGCTGTTCGAGCTGTTCTACCGCTCTCCGGGGACCGCCGGAGCGGCCAGCGGTGCCGGCATCGGACTGTTCGTCTGCGCCAGGCTCGTGACCGCGATGGGGGGCCGCATCTGGGCCAACCCGCGGCCGGAGGGAGGCGCCGAGTTCGGGTTCGCCCTGACCGAGCTCGACGAACGATGAGGGGCTTGACGCAAGGAGCGAGCGATGGCGATCCAGCCACCCGATGACCACCCGATCCTGCGGGCCCTTCCGCCCGACGAGCAGGTCCAGGCGCTTGCCAAGGCCGGCGACGCGGACATCGTCGTCACCGACCGCCGCCTGGCCGTCCATGCGTCCGACCGGCTGACGCTCGACATCGAGCTCGATGCCCTCCGCCGGATCCAGTTCGACATCGAGCGCCAGCGGCCGGCCACGCTCGTCGTGGTCCCGGAGCACCCCAGCCACGAGCCGCAGGTCCTGGCCGTCCATCCCGATCAATACCCGGAAGTGGCCGAGGCGCTCGTCTACATCGGCCAACGGCTCGCGAACGTCGGCGACTAGCTCGTCCAGCCCTGCGGGCGTGAAGGAGCCCGGCCACGAGGGCCGGGCTCAGGTCGGACATCCGGGCCGGAAGGGAGTCGTTCGGACGCCGCCGAAGGCACCCTAGGTCGCCGATCATCCCAGCCGGCATGGCACGCCGCGCAGCGCGACCTTGCAGGCACATTGCTAGAACCAGTGGCGGAACCGGGCGATCCCGAGCAGGCTGAGCGCGAACACCCCCATCGCGACCAGGACGACCCAGAAGTTGGTCGTGTCCTCGAAGAACGGCATGTCGAAGTTCATGCCCATCACGCCGGCCAGCACGACGGCCGGCAGCAACACGGCCGACAGCAGGGTCAGCAGCTTCATCGTCTCGTTGGCGTCCTGCGCCGCCCGGCCCATGTGGATGTCGAACGATCCGAGCAGCAGCTCGCGCAGGTTCTCGACCGCGTCGAGCGCGCGCTGGAGCCGGTCGGTCAGGCCCGGCCACGGCTGGCCGAGCTCCTCGTGGAGGGCCATCTCCGGGCGCGCCAGGGCGGCGAACGCGACGCGGTGCGGCGCGAGCGTCCGCCGCACGAAGCTGATCCGGCGACGGATCCGGACGATGCTGCTCAGGACGTCGCGATCGGCGGGGTGGTGCAGGGCGCGCTGGTCGAGCCGGTCGATCTCGCGCTCGATGTCCTCGACGACCTCGAGGTAGTCGGCCAGCACCTCGTCCGCGATCGATCCGACGAAGCTCGCAGCGTCGAGCGCGCCCAGGCGGGTCTCGCCCTCGGTCGTCGCGTCGAGGCGGTCCAGGGCCGCCAGCGGGCCATCGTGGACGGTGACCACCCACCCATGGCCGGCGACGATGTCGAGCGCCTTGCGGTTGAGGGGGTCGGCCTCGGGGTCGTCCGTCGCCCCGTTCGCTTCGAGCGCCTGGAGGCTCAAGTGGATGTGGTGCAGGTATTGGGTGAGGTCGGGGCGGTCCGAAGCCTCGGCCAGCCGGGCCATCGCCCGTGGCTCGCAGGCCGACCGCCTCCGCGACCGCATCGAGCTCGCTCGGGCTCACGCCGGTCGAGGTCGACCCACAGCAGCTGCTTGGCGCCGACGCGTCGACGCCATCCCGGGCTCGAGTTCGACGCCGCGGTCGCGCCCGTCCGCGTCGTACAGGCGGACCTGCGGCCCGGGCGCACTCGACCTCGGCGGCGTGGTCAGCGGATCGACGCGAGGAGGGCAGCGACGACGATCGCGACGAACGCGAGCACGTACTGCAACGCGTCCATCGAGCGGTCGATGCGGCCGGGCTCGTCCTGTCCGAGGGCGACCTGTGGTCCGTGGGAGATCGGTTGGTCAAGCATCGATACTGGCTCCTGCATGATCCCCGAGGCTGTCGAGCGGAGCATCGTCGCAGCGGCATCCCGCAGGCGCGCGTGCGGGCGTCGCCGGACATCGCAGTCGCATCGCAGCGCGGACGGCCGACCCGACCCGCGCTGACATTCCGTTGTTACGAACCTCCGGCGCGACGTAGTCCGGCCGCGCGGTCCGAGGCTCGACAGTGCATCGCAGCCCGGTCTTCGGGCAGATAGCAAGCCCCAGCAGGCGGGTGAGAGGCCCGCGTTGGGACGGAGGTAGACACCGTGAGCATCATCGCGTGGATCATCCTCGGCGCCATCGCCGGGTACCTGGCCGGCTTCCTCGTCAAGGGTGACGAGGGGCTCGGCGTCATCGGGCACATCGTGCTCGGCATCGTCGGCGCCCTCGTCGGCGGCTTCCTGGCCAGTGTCCTGTTCAACACCAAGCCGATCGACGGCCCATTCGACATCAGCTCGATCGTCGTCTCGGTCATCGGCGCGGTCCTCGTCGTCCTCGTGGTCGGCATGGTGACCGGTCGGAGCCGGGCGGGTAGCGGCTCGATCTGACCCACCGCGTCGGGCCCGGCCCGGCGCACCGCCCAATCCGAACGCCCACCGCCAAGCGGTGGGCGTTCTTCGTTGTCCGCCACCGGGTATCCGCAGGCATGGCCCGCCGACCGTCTCTCCGGGCGCGGGCCAGGCCACCCGTGGCACGCCGCGCGTCGCCACGTGGCTGCAACGCCGCTTCCGGCGGCCGTTGGCGCGCCGGACACCTGCCCGCAGCCATGCTGGTCCAAGTCGGCTCCCGTGCCACTGGGGGTCCGGGGGCCGACGTTCCATCCGCACACCGCAATGCGTTTGCAATGTCGGGATGGGCGAGGGATGTGAGGTTGAACTGGCGATGACCCTAGGCTCCCCCCATACCTCGCATCGAACTTCCTGGAACGCCAGTGACGGGGCGTCATCCAGGGCCCTCCACGGACGACCCGGGCCCCCTCCCCGGGTCGTCCGTTGCTTTTCCCGGAGCCCATGACCGTCAGCAGCGCGAAGGAGAGCTCGAGATGACGACGAGGACCGATTACACCGGCAAGGCCGACGCGTCGGCGAAGACCGACAGCCCGACCGACACGACGACCGAGAGCGGCCGGACCGCGGCGATCGGCGGCGCCGTGTCCGACGCGGCCGGCACGGTCAAGGACGTCGCGGCCGACGCGGCAGCGCGCCTGCCCGAGGTCGCCGCGACGACGCGCACGGCGCTCGAGGATGCCAATCGCCAGATGCGGACCGGCAGCGACGAGATGCTGTCGATGGGCAGCGCCCTGTCGTTCGGCCTGGCCGGCGGGCTGCTCCTAGGCGGCGCGCCGCGGCTTCTGGTCGCGGCGGCGTTCCTGCCCGCGGTGGCGATGGTCCTGACCCTGCTCGACCGGTCCAGCCGGACGCGCGGTCAGACGGGCCGCTCGCTGCAAGGCCGCTGATAGCGAGCGACCGGAGGCGCGGAGAGTCGCTGCGACACGAGGCCCTCCTACCGTGGAGCCACGGTCGCTCGCTGAGCGACGAACCACCGGAGGCAGAACCACGATGGACGACGTGAAGAGCACCTACCGCGAAGGCGAGCAGGACACCAAGGAAGCCTGGCGCAAGGCCGACGGCGACGACAGCGTGGCCGACGCGGTCGGCAACGCGGGCGACGAGCTGCGCAAGCAGGCCGGCAACGCCGGCGACGCCCTCGATGACGCTGTCGACGACGCGACGGACTCGAGCAAGGAAGCCTGGCGCAAGGCCGACGGCGACGAGAGCCTGGCCGACAAGGTCGGCAACGCCGGCGACGACCTGCGCCGCTAGGCGCGACCTCTCCGCTCCTCCAACGACGAGGCCCCCGGACCCCGGGGGCCTCGTCGCATGCCCGGCGCGGTCGCGCCAGAGCTGTGATGCCGCTGCGACCTGGCGAGGGATGCGCGCGAACGTCGGCGCCGGCTACGACCATGCGACATCCACCGAACGAGCGCCGACAAGCCGAGCTTGCCGTCACGTTCGCCGAGAGGCGAGCTGCTGCCCGCGCCCCGGCCGGAGGCGTTGCGCATCGCGAGCTGAGCCGCGGCATGCGGGGCCACGATCGAAGCCCCCGTCGGTCCATCCGGCCGGGGGCTTGTCGGTTGCGCTCGATCGGGCGTGCCGCCCGCCGATGGTCAGGCCCGCCGTCCGACCGACCATGGGAGCGCGTCGGCCAACGGGCTGCGGCTTTGGGCTCGGCTCACTTCGTCGCTCGAGTGGCCCAGGTTCTTCGCCGCCTCGCGCAGCGTGATCCCCGCCCCGTCCGCGGCGCGCTGCAGGTCTTCCCGGGTGATGTCGGTGGGGTGATGACGCTTGTCGACCTCACCGCAGCCGCAGGTCATGCACATGTCGTGTTCCTCCGCTGATCGTCCAGGGGTCACCGGTGATCGTCGCCCACGTGACGGCTCGGATGCGCGCCTGCGCCTCCGGCGCGGCCGTTTCGTTCGCCTTGCGACGCTCCGCCCGGAGCCGCGCCTTGAGCAGCGCGACGACCTCGGCTTCCTCCTCCGGGTCGGCCGCGGACGGCGGGTGGTCCTGCTCCTCGGCCGCCTCGAGGAGCGCGCCGCCGATCGCGCCGTCGAGGTAGGCGTCGAGGATCGGCGGGTGGACGTAGCTGTTGCGCGCCACGGCCGGCGTGTTGCCGAGCCGGCCCGCGGTCGCCGCACGGCCTCGACGACGTTGCGCTTCGGCGGCGCGGTCGTCGTCGACCGGCGCGAGCGCCCGCAGCGCGCGGTACGCGAGGACCGTGCCGGCCCACGTCCGGAAGTCCTTGGCCGTGACGTCCGTGCCGGAGATCTCGCGCAGGTAGTCGTTGACGTCGTCGGACGTGACGTCATGGGCGTCGCCCTCGTCGTCGACGTACTGGAACAGGTCCTGGCCCGGGCAGGTCCTGGCAGCGCCGGATGATCGCTCGCCAGCCGCCGGTCGCGCAGCCCGACCTCGTGCCGCTGCCCGGACTTGCCGCGGAAGCGGAAGCGGATCGACGTGCCGTCGACGCGAGGCATGCCGCTCCTCGAGCGTCGTCAGCCCGAACGACCGGTTGAGCCGCGCGTATTCGTCGTTGCCGACCCGGATGAGCGTCAGCTCGAGGAGCCGGACGACCGCGGCCAGGACCTTCTCGCGGGTCAGCCCGCGCGTCGCGAGGTCCTCGTCGCAGCGGGCGCGGATCCGCGGCAGGACGCGGGCGAACGTCGAGCAGGCGCTCGAACTTGGCATCGTCGCGGCCGGTCCGCCAGCGCGGCGTGGTAGCGGTACTGCTTCCGTCCGCGCGCGTCGCGGCCCGTCGCCTGGAGGTGGCCGCCGGGTCCGGGCAGATCCACACGTCGGTCCAGGCCGGCGGGATGGCCAGCGCGCGGATCCGGGCGAGGACGGCCTTGTCGCGGATCGTCGCGCCGTCGGGCGATCGGTAGCTGAAGCCGCGCCCGGCGCGACGCCGTTCGATGCCCGGGCCGGGCGTCGGTGGAATAGCGCAGCCCGGCCGCGCGGGCGTGCGTCCGCGCGGCCGATCGGGGCTCGCGGGCTGGGCCGGGCCGGTCATCGCCCAACACTGCGCCCCCGCCGCTCCCAGCGCACCCGCCGCGTGCGGTCGGGACGTGCCAGCCGTCTTGCAGGCTGCGACGCGGTTGGTATGGCGGCTCCGGTCACGCGGCCTGCGCGCAAGTGCCCGTCGCGCACGCTGACGCGCAGGCGGCCGATCACGGCCGCCGACGTGGAGATCGACCGTGACGACGACCCCAGTGCCGACCGCCACACCGCCCGAGCCGCCGGCCCCGTCGGCCGAGCGCCGGCGCCCGATCCGCGGATGGACCGCGACGACGTCGTGGTCGTCGAAGACGCGACGGTCAGGTTCGCCGACCAGCTCGCGGTCGACGGCATCTCGCTGACGCGTCCCGGAGGGGATCGATCCTCGGCGTCATCGGCCCGTCCGGCGCGGGCAAGACGACCACGATCCGGATGCTGACCGGGGCGCATCGCCGCCGACCAGCGGCGAGGTGCGCGTCCTCGGCGAGGATCCCAGTCGTTCCGCCGCCAGACGCGCGAGCGGATCGGCTACATGCCCCAGTCGTTCACGCTGTATCCGGACCTGACGGTCCGCGAGAACGTCGACTTCGTCGGCTCGCTGTTCGGGATGCTGTTCCGGTCGCGCGCACGGCGCACCCGCGAGGTCCTCGAGCTGGTCGACCTGTGGGACGTCCGGAGCCGCCGGGCCGGCCGCCTGTCGGGCGGGATGCAGCGCCGGCTCGAGCTGGCCGGCGCGCTCGTCCACGACCCGGCGCTGCTGTTCCTCGACGAGCCGACGGCCGGCATCGACCCCCTCCTCCGCGGTCGCGTCTGGGACGAGCTCCATCGCCTGCGCGACGCCGGGCGGACGCTGCTGGTGACGACCCAGTACGTCAACGAGGCCGAGTCGTGCGACCAGGTCGCGCATGCATCGTCGAAGGCCGCCTGATCGCGCTGGCCGCGCCCGACGACCTGCGGCGCGCAGGCGATGGGCGGCGACGTCGTGGAGGTCGAGACCGCCGAACGCGTTCGACGGCATGGCCCTGACCGACGCTGCCGTTCATCCGCCGCGTCCGCCAGGACGGTCCGCGCAACCTGACCCTCATCGTCGACGACGCCGGCACGGCCACGCCGGACGCGGTCGACGCGATCGACCCAGCGCGGCGGCGAGGTCGTCTTCGCCCGCGAGCTCCGCCAGTCGTTCGACGAGGTGTTCGCCGCGCTCGTCGCGCGCGACCAGGCGACCCGTGCGGCCGCCGCGCAGGCCGACGATCCGTCCGGACACGACCCGGGCGACGGCCCGAGCACGACGCCGAGCCGAGCCGCCACGGAGGCCGCGGCATGAGGGCGCTCGCGACGATGACCCTGCGCCTGCTGGCCCTCGTCGGCAAGGAGCTGGTCGAGGTCATGCGCCGGCCGGGCGCGCTCGTCAGCCTCGTGTTCGGGCCGTTCCTGATCATGGCCGTCTTCGGGCTCGGCTACAACGGCGAGCGGCGGCCGCTCGAGACCGTCGTCGTCATCCCGCCGGAGTCGGGCCTGCCGTCCGACGTCGAGGGCTACCAGGCCCTCGCCGGTGGCGGGCTGCACATCAGCGCGGTCGTCCCGGACGTGGCCACCGCGGAGGCAGGGCCTGGCCAGCGGCACGACCGACGTCGTGGTCGTCGCGCCGCCCGACGCCGAGGCGCAGTTCCGCGCCGGCAAGCAGTCGGTGATCGAGGTCGTCGTCGACACGGTCGACCCGCTCCGCGCCAACTACGCCGGCTTCCTCGCGGCGAACCTCGCCAACGGCGTCAACCAGGCGATCATCCGGCAGGCCGTGGGCGAAGGCCAGGACGTCGCGATCGCCGCGGGCGAGCCGAACGCGGCCAGGATCCCGCCCGAGGTCGTCGCCGCGCCGACCCGGGCCGAGCTGCGCAACAGCGCCCCGTCCGAGCCGCACGTGATGGCCTACTTCGGGCCGGCGGTCCTCGCGCTGATCCTCCAGCACCTCGCGGTCACGCTCGTCGCGCTCGCCCTCGTGCGGGAGCGGACGAGCGGCGTGATCGAGGTCTTCCGCGTCGCCCCGGTCAACGCCTGGGAGGTCATGGCCGGCAAGATCATCGCCTACCTGCTGATCGGCGGGTTCATCGCGGCGATCACGCTGGCCCTCCTCGTCGGCGTGATCGGCGTCCCGCTCCTCGGCGATCCGGTGACGCTGGCGCTGACGATCGGGCTGCTGCTGCTCGCGTCGCTCGGGATCGGGCTGCTCATCGCGGTCGTGTCCGACTCGGAGCGGCAGGCCGTCCAGCTGTCCCTGCTGCTGCTCCTCGCCTCGGTCTTCTTCAGCGGCTTCGTGCTGGCCATCACCGAGTTCAGCGAGCCGGTCCGGGCCGCGGCCTACCTGCTGCCGGTCACCTCGGCGATCGGGCTCCTCCAGGACATCATGCTGCGCGGCACGACGGGTCCCGTGTGGCGCTTCGCGGTGCTCGGCGGGATCGCGGCCGTGACCCTGTTCCTGGCCTGGCGCGGGCTGCGACGGGGCATGTCCGGTGCTTGAGCGTAGCCGCCGGTCGGGCCGAGCCGAGCCGAGGCGCCGGCGACTCGCGTCCGCCGGTCGTGCCCGACCCCGTCCGGCGCGGCCGATGCTCGGCGATGAAGGCCGCTCCGAGCGGGTGACCTTGATCGAGTTCGACTGGGTCATCAGGTCGGGCGTCCAGCCGGTCATCCTCGCGTCGCGCGAGCTGCTGCACTAGGCGGGCAGCCGCCAGGCCGCTGTCGGACATGAAGAAACGCCCCTCCGGAGAGGGGCGTTTCGTGCGTTTCCGGGCTCCGGGTCAGGAAGCCGAAGGGCTGGCCTCAGGGCTCGCCGACGGGAGGCTGACCGGCGTCGACGGCGCGGCGGTCGTCGGCGACGGGCTGCTGCGTGGTCGAATTGCACGCGCCGAGCGCGAGGGTCGCGCCCAACAGGAGCAGGGCAAGAAGGGACTTCACGGGTGGCGTCCTCCAGTAGGGGTTCACCACCCAAGGTACGGCCCGGCGCGTTCGGTCAACGCTTCGGGCCCGACGTGGGACCTTGCAGCGCGCCTAACGAACCGCCGTGGCCGGCAGCGGCCGGATCGGGCGCGGCGCGCTCGCGGACTCGTCGGTCGCGGTCGCCCGCAGCTGCGGCGTCGGGCTCGGCGGCGTCGCCTTCGCCGAGCGCGGCCCGGTAGATCGCCTCGTAGCCGTCGGTCATCCGGCCGCGCCGAGAACCGCTCGCGCACGGAGCGGCTGATCTCGGCCCGATCGAGGTCGCCCACCCGCTCGACCATGAACGCCAGCTCCGACGACATCGTCGCCGAAGAACCCGTCGATGCCGTCCCGGATGATCTCCGGCAGCGCCGCCGACCCGGCGCGACGATGACCGGCGTGCCGCAGGCCAGCGCCTCGATCGCGACCAGCCCGAACGGCTCCGGCCACGAGCCCGGCATGAGCGACGGCGTACGACTCGGAGACGAGCGCGTCGCGCTCGGCCTGCTCGAGCTCGCCGAGGAACTCGACGGACGGCCCGGCGGCTTCGAGCGCGGGCCGGAAGACCGTCTCGAAGTACTCGCGCTCCGGGGCGGTCGGGCCGTACCTTGGCGGCGATCCGCAGCGGCCGCCCGGTGGCCTGCGCGATCTCGATCGCCTCGATGATCCCCTTCTCCGGCGCCACCCGACCGACGAAGCACAGCGCATCGCCCCGGCGCCGGTCGAACGGCGCGTCGTCGAGCGTCAGCCCGTTGTGGACGACGCCGGCCCATGGCGACGTCGGGATGGGTCGACGCCTGGTTCTGGCTGATGGCGACCAGCCCGCGCGGGGTGCCGGCGAAGCATGTCGGCGGCCCACGGCAGGTCGAGCCGGCCGTGGAACGTCGACACGACCGGGATCGGCGACGACCTGCGCGAGCGAGCACGCTCGCCCACTCGAGGTGGCTGTGGATGATGTCGAACTCCGCGGCGCTGGTCGAGCACGGCGCTCATCGTCAGGTAGAAGTACGGCGCCGGGTCGCCGTCGTAGCGAGCCGGCCGGAGCGCCTCCGGGACGGTCACGATGTGCCGGCCGGGAACCTCCGAATCGCCGCTGGCGAAGGTCGTCACCTCGTGCCCGCGCCGGTCGAGCTCCTTGACCAGCTCGAACGACGATCCGCTCCGTCCCGCCATAGGCCTGCGGCGGCACGCGTTCCATGGGCGGAGCGACCTGGGCGATGCGGAGCGGGCGATTCATCGGATCCTCCTCGGGACGGCGACGACCGTGGGCCGCCGAAGCGGACCCACGGTCTGTCGTCGCCATCATACCGGCCGACCGAGCGTCGGCGCGGTTCGTCAGCGGGGGTAGGTCGTCAGCGGGTGTGGTCGACTCCTCGGCCTCTTCCTCGGTCTGGTCACCGGCGCCGGCACCGGCGCCGGCCCCGACCGCCGCACCGACGACCGCACCCGGAGGTCCGGCGATCGCGCCACCGACGACCGCGCCCGCGGCGCCGCCACCGAGCGCGCCGGTCCCGGATCCGGCCTCGTCGTCACCTTCGGTCGCCTCGCCGGCGACCGCGCCGGCAACGGCACCGATGCCGCCACCGACCACGGCCCCGACCGGGCCACCGACCGCCATGCCGACGGCCGCGCCGCCGAGCGCCCCGGCGCCGGCGCCGACCGCCTCGGCACCATGCTCCTCGTTCTCGGGCGCGGTGCCGTCCGCGTCGGACAGGGTCGCGTCGAGCGGATCGTCGTGCTGCAGGGTTCGACCGTCGTTGTACGGGTCTCGTCTGCTTCGTAGTCCACTGGGGCCTCCTGGTCGCTGGGACACCGGCGCGAGCGCCGGGTCGATGACGTCGGGTGACGTCGCAGCCGCAACGGTATGGAGGCGTCCCGGTGCGCCATGTCACAGCGGACCGGGCATGGACGTATCAGACGCATGACGACCACCGGCCGACGGCCGCGCGGCCGGGTCAGAGCGCCAGCGGATCCGTCTTGTCGGGGTCGATGCCGAGCTCACGGATCGCCTTGGCCGCCCGGGCGGGCGGCACGGCCCCGCAGCGGGCGAGCGCCACGAGCGTCGCGGCGGCGATGTGCGGCGGGTCGATCTCGAACAGCGCGCGCAGGTCCTCGCGGGTGTCGCTCCGGCCGAAGCCGTCGGTGCCGAGCGCGACGTACGGCGGCGGCAGCCAGCGCGCGACCATGTCCGGCAGCGCCTTCATCCAGTCGGTCGCGGCGATGATCGGCCCGCCGTCCTGCGGCAGGATCGTGCTGACGTACGGGACCCGCGGCGTCTTCGCCTCGGGATGGAGGCGGTTCCAGCGCTCCGCCTCGAGCGCGTCGCGGCGCAGCAGCGGGAACGACGGGGCGCTGTAGACCTCGGCGGCGACCCCGAACTTCTCGGCGAGCAGGTCGCGCGCGGCGAGGACCTGGCCGAGGATCGAGCCCGAGCCGACGAGCCGGGCCGGGTTGGCGTCGCGGCCGAGGTCCGGCGCCGCGGCGAAGCGGTACAGGCCGCGCAGGACCTGCTCGTCGGTCACGCCCTCCGGCCGCGGCGGCTGGGCGTAGTTCTCGTTGTAGATCGTGATGTAGTAGAAGACGTCCTCGGGCTTCGGGCCGTACATCCGCTCGATGCCGTCGCGGACGACCGCCGCCAGCTCGTAGGCGAAGGCCGGGTCGTAGGCGCGCAGGTTCGGGACGGTCGAGGCGAGGATCTGGGTGTGCCCGTCGTCGTGCTGGAGGCCCTCGCCGGTCAGCGTCGTCCGGCCGGCCGTGGCGCCCATCAGGAAGCCGCGGCCCCGCGCGTCGCCGAACGCCCACATCTGGTCGCCGGTCCGCTGGAACCCGAACATCGAGTAGAAGATGTAGAACGGGATCGTCGCGCAGGCCGTGGCTGGCGTACGACGTGCCGGCGGCCTGGAAGCTGGCCATCGAGCCGGCCTCGGTGATGCCCTCCTCGAGGACCTGGCCGTCGGTCGCCTCGCGGTACGACAGGACGAGGTCGGAGTCGACCGGCTCGTAGCGCTGGCCGAGCGCGGCGTAGATGCCGACCTCCTTGAACAGCGGGTCCATGCCGAAGGTCCGCGCCTCGTCCGGGATGATCGGCACGATCCGCGGGCCGAGCTCCGGGTCGCGGATCAGGTTGCGCAGGATCCGGGCGAAGACCATCGTCGTCGAGACCGGCGTCGCGCTGCCGGCGGCGAACTCGGCGTCGACCGCGGCGGCCGGGGCGGGCAGCGGCGCGGCACGGACGATCCGGCGCGGCAGCGGGCCGCCGAGCGGCCGGCGGCGCTCGACGAGGTACTGGATCTCCTCGGACTCGGGACCCGGGTGGTAGTACGGCGCGTCCTTGAGCGTCGTCGTCCGGGATCGGCAGCTCCAGCCGGTCGCGGAAGATCTTGAGCTCGGCCTCGCTCAGCTTCTTGGCCTGGTGGGTGATGTTGCGCGCCTCGACGCCCGGGCCGAGCGTCCAGCCCTTGACCGTGTGGGCGAGGATCACCGTCGGCGCGCCCTTGTGCTCGGTCGCGGCCTTGTACGCGGCGTAGACCTTGCGGTAGTCGTGGCCGCCGCGGCGGAGCTTGGCCAGGTCGTCGTCCGACAGGTGCTCGACCAGCTTGCGCAGCCGCGGGTCCGGCCCGAAGAAGTGCTCGCGGATGTACGCCCCGCCCGCGACCGAGAACTTCTGGAACTCGCCGTCGAGCGTCTCGTTCATCTGCTGGACGAGCAGGCCGTCGACGTCGCGGGCGAGGAGCTCGTCCCACTCGCGGCCCCAGATGACCTTGATGACGTTCCAGCCGGCGCCGCGGAAGGCCGACTCGAGCTCCTGGATGATCTTGCCGTTGCCGCGGACCGGGCCGTCGAGCCGCTGCAGGTTGCAGTTGACGACGAAGGTCAGGTTGTCGAGGCCCTCGCGCGACGCGACGTGGAGCGCGCCGAGCGATTCGGGCTCGTCGGTCTCGCCGTCGCCGAGGAACGCCCAGACGCGCGAGTCGGAGGTGTCCGAGCAGGCCGCGGTTGTGGAGGTAGCGGTTGTAGCGGGCCTGGTAGATGGCGCTGATCGGGCCCGAGCCCCATCGAGACCGTCGGGAACTCCCAGAACTCGGGCATCAGGCGGGGGTGCGGGTACGAGCTGAGGCCCTCGCCCGGCGCCGTCTCGCGCCGGAAGTGGTCGAGCTGGTCCACGCGTCAGGCGGCCCTCGAGGAACGCCCGGGCGTAGATCCCCGGCGCGGCGTGGCCCTGGTAGAAGATCTGGTCGCCGCTGCCGTCGCCGTCCTTGCCCCGGAAGAAGTGGTTGAAGCCGACCTCGTAGAGCGTCGCCGCGGACGCGTACGTCGCGAGGTGCCCGCCGATCCCCGAGAACTGGTTGTTGGCGCGCAGGACCATCGCGACCGCGTTCCAGCGGATGAGCCGGCGGATCCGCCGCTCGAGGCCCTCGTCGCCCGGGAACGACGGCTCCTGCTCCGGGCTGATCGTGTTGATGTAGCGGGTCTGGGTCAGCGGCGGCAGCCCGACCTGGAGCTGGCGGGCGCGCTTGAGCAGCTTGTAGATCGAGGAACCGGGCCCGGGTCTCGCCCTCCTGGGCGACGACCTGGTCGAGCGAGGTCGATCCAGTCCTCGGTCTCGGCCGGGTCGATGTCGGGCAGCTGGTGCTTGAACTCGTCGAAGTACATGGGCTGGGCTCCAGTGGGCGGATGCGCTGCCGCGGTCAGGCGGGCGCGAGTCGCAGCGTCGTCTCGAGGATGTCGGGCGCGAGCATCGATCGCGGAGGCCGACGATACGCGGCGTACTTGCGTCGGAGTGCGTCGTTGACGCGGCGGACGCTCATCCGGGTCGGCGCGGCGTCGACCGTGCGCGGCCTCGACCGCGTGCCCGGCTGCGGCGCCGCGTCGACGAATGGATCGTCGACGGCCGGGTTGGCGACCGCCTCGCGATACCAGCGCGCGTCGCGCCCGTTGACCGACCGGACGAAGGCGTCGTCACCATCGACGACGACCCAGATGATCGTGCGATGCGGGGTGCCGCCGGGGGCGGCGGTCTCGATCTCGACCTCCTCGGCGCGTCGAGCAGCGCGAGCTCGCCGGGTTCGAAACGCATGAAGGCAGCGTAGCCCATCTCGGCACGGATCTGACGGTCGACGGCTCGGTTGCGGCTGCAGATGCACCTGCAACGAGTATTGCGAATACGACCGCCGTGCCCGTACCGCGAGCGCGGGCGATCGCTCGCGACGTCCCAGGCATGCCCGAGCTCGATGACGATTCCGGGTCAGCGTCCGTCACCATGTCATCACACCCAGGAGGTGGCCGTGAGCACCCAGCCGCTCGTGCTCGTCGCCGACGACGAGCCACGCATCACCAAGCTCGTCTCGATCGCCCTCGGCGAGGAGGGCTTCCGCGTCGTCACCGCCGGAAGCGGCGAGGAGGCCCTGGCCAAGGCCGAGGAGGTCCGGCCCGACATCGTCCTGCTCGACATCGTGATGCCCGACCTCGACGGCATCGAGGTCATGCGCCAGCTGCGCGAGCGCCGGCCCGTGCGCGGTCATCCTGCTGACGGCCAAGGGCTCGACCGCCGACAAGGCCAAGGGCCTCGACCTCGGCGCCGACGACTACATCGCCAAGCCGTTCCACCCGGACGAGCTGGCCGCCCGCGTGCGGGCCGTCCTGCGCCGATCGTCGGGCGCGCCAGCCGGGCTCCGGCGTGCTCAAGTTCGACGACGTCGAGATCGACCTCGAGCGGCGGATGGTCACCCGCAACGGCGAGCTGGTCCAGCTGTCGCGCACCGAGTGGCTGCTCCTCCAGCACCTCGCCGCGAATGCCGGCAAGGTCGTCCTCCACACCGAGCTGCTGACCAAGGTCTGGGGCCCGGAGTACCGCGACGACCTGCAGTACCTGCGCGTCTGGGTCTCGCGCGTCCGGCGCAAGCTCGGCGCGGAGCCGGGCGAGCCGGGCCGGATCAAGACGTTCCAGGGCATCGGCTACCTGCTCGACGTCGAGCCGCCGGTCCCGCCGAGACGACCGCTCCCGAGCCGGTCGCCGGACGACCTGTCCGCGCTCATCGGGTAGTACGGGCGGGCGTGCCGCCCACGGGCGATCGCCCGGACGACCCGCTGCGGTACGCTCCGGCCATGCAGCGCTACGGCCCGGGAACGGCACTCATCGTCGTCGACGTCCAGAACGACTTCGCCGATCCCGCCGGCGGCCTGACCGTCGCCGGCGGCGACGGCGTCATCCCGCATCAACCGCGAGATCGAGATCGGCCGTGCCAACGGCGCGCTCGTCGTGGCGACCCAGGACTGGCACCCGCCGAGCACGCCCCATTTCGCCAAGGACGGCGGCATCTGGCCGGTCCACTGCGTCGCCAATACCGTGGGGCGCGGAGCTCCACCCGGACCTGGCACTCCCCGATGACGCGCCACGGGTCCGCAAGGGCGCCAACGGCGAGGACGGCTACTCGGGCTTCACGATGCGCGACCCGGTCACCGGCGAGACGATCCACGACCGAGCTCGAGGGCCTCCTGCGCGACGCGCGGGCGTCGAGCAGCGTCGTGGTGGTCGGGCTCGCGACCGACTACTGCGTCAAGGCCACCGCCACTCGACGCGGTCGCCGCTCGGCTTCCGGACCGACGGTCCTGACCGACGCGATCGCGCGCCGGTGGACCTCGAAGCCGGGCGACGGCGAGCGCGCCATCGCCGAGATGGAAGCCGCGGGCGTCGGCGCTCGTGAAGACGGTGATGCGGTGATCCGCGGCGCGCGTCCGGCTGGCGCTCGTCGGGGCCGGCATCTCGTATGCCCTCGACCGGATCCTGGCCGGGCAGGCGAAGGGCGAGCCAGCCCGACCCGATCCGCTCGCTGATCGTCATCGACGCCCCGATCGAGCGCGTCTGGGCGGTCATCGCCGACATCGAGCGGCAGCCCGAGTGGATGACCGAGATGAAGGCCGTCCGGATCCTGACGACGGCCCGATCGGCGTCGGGACCAGGTGCGAGGCCGACGTCCGGATCTTCGGGATCACCGTCACCGACCCGGTCACGATCACCGAGTTCGAGCCGCCGATGCGCTACGCCATCAGCCACGACGGGACGTTCAAGGGCAGCGGCGTCATCACCCTCGAGTCGGGCGCCGACGGGACGACGACGATCGTTGCGCTGGGACGAGCTGCTCAGTCCCGCCGATGCTCCCCCACCTCGGCGCGCTGGTGATGACGCCGGCCCTGGCGCGCCATCTTCCAGGCCGACCTCGGCCGGCTCAAGGAGCTCGTCGAGACGGGTTCCGTCGCCGACTGAGGGCCGGGCCGCGTGCAGCTCCACCTGGTCGACGCGACCTACGAGCTGTTCCGCGCCCACTTCGCGCCGCGCCCGCCGGTCCTCGGGCGCGACGGCATCCCGCTGTCGGGCGTGTCGGGGCTGTGCGACCAGCTGCTGTACCTGCTCCGCGAGGAGGGCGCGACGCACGTCGGCTGCGCCACGGACCGGGTCATCGAATCGTTCCGCAACGACCTGTTCCCGGGCTACAAGTCGTCGGCCGGGCATGCCGCCCGAGCTGCTCGCCCAGTTCCCGATCGCCGAGGCCGCGGTCGAGGCGCTCGGCATCGTCCTCTGGCCGATGGTCGAGTTCGAGGCCGACGACGCCATCGCGGCCGCGGCCTGGCGGTTCGGCGACGGACCCGGCGGTCGAGAAGATCCTCGTCTGCACGCCCGACAAGGACATGGCCCAGCTCGTCGTCGACGAGCGGATCGTGCTCTGGGACCGGCGCCGCGACCTCACCTACGACGACGCCGGCGTGCGCGCGAAGTGGGGCGTCGCGCCCACCTCGATCCCCGACTGGCTGGCCGTCGTCGGCGACTCGTCGGACGGCTACCCGGGCATCCCCGGCTGGGGCGCGAAGTCCGCGGCGGCCGTGCTGGCCGCTACGGCCATCTCGATGACGTCCCGCCGCGCGCCTCGGCCTGGGAGGTGCCCGGCGTCGGCGGCGCGCGGGCCGCGTCGCTGGCCGCGAGCCTGCGCGACCACTGGGACGAGGCGATGCTCTACCGCGACCTCGCCCGGCTGCGCACCGCCGACGATGGCGTCCCGATCCGCCAGACGAAGCCCGATGAGCTCCGCTGGGACGGCGCGCCCGCGCGCCGAGTGGGAGGCGTTCTGCGAGGAATGGGGCCTCGCGGCTGCGGCAAGGCCCCATCGCTGGCTCGCGGACTGACGGCGACCGCCGTACGCGTCCTACTTCGGCGGTGCGTTGCCAGCTGAGGTCGTCGCCGACCGGCAGGGTGGTCACGTCGCCGGTGGTCAGGTCGATCGAGCCGCGACCTCATCCTGCCCGCGCCGTCGTCCAAGGACCGCGAGCACCTGCGCGCCCGTCGGGTGACAGCTGGTGACCTGATCCACGCCGAGGTCAGGATGCCGAGGTCGCGCGGGACGGCGCCGTCGGACAGGCCGACCTGCACAGCTGGTGCGACGGTCCCCTCGATCGTCGTGGTAGATGATCGCGTCGCCGGTCGGCAGGAAGGTGGCGGCCATCTCGTCGTCCATCCCCTGGTCGAACTCGAGGGTCGTTCGCTCGTCACGGCCCCGTCGAGGGTCGATGCCCGCGACGTGGATGCGGAAGCCGGGGCCGGCCGGCGAGCTGGGGTCCGGCTCGAGGGTGTGGAACAGGAGCGTCGGCCCGTCGGGCGACCACGCCGGGGCTCGAAGTAGTAGGTCGCAATTTTCCCGGCGTAGTACGGGTCGTCTCGAAGCCGGCGTCGAGCTCGAGGCGGGTCAGGTTCGACCCCGTACGACGGCCGGACGCAGGTAGACGCCGTTGCGGCCACCGAACGCGTCCAGTCCCGGCAAACGGCGCAGCATGCGCGGCTCCCTCCGACGGGCGAGAAGACCGCGCCGCCACGCGGACGGTCGATGCTCGGTCTGCGACGGTCGTCGTAGGCCCGCTCGCGCAGTCGGTCCGGCCCTCGTCCAGGAAGGCGCCGATGGGTCGCTCCGGTCGCGCGTCGCGGCCATGCCAGTCGCTCCTCGGGGCGACGCACTCCGGCGCCAGCCCGGGATCGCTCGCGAACGGCGCCGTGCCTAGCTGGATCGGGCCTGCGGACCCGAGTCGGCTGCCACCGGGCCGCCCCATAGCGTGGGCAGGATCGCCGTTGGTCCCGCGGATGAAGCGCGGACCCGGTCGCCGGCGCGGTCTCCGGACGCGTCGAGCGATCGCCGATCTCGATCCCGCCGAGGTCGCCGCTCGCCGACGGCGTGCTTCCTTGTCAGCGAGAGCACGCCGAGCAGGCGGTAGCAGCCAGGCAGTCGAAGCGATCCGGGTCGCGCAGGGCGGAGAGTCGCGCCAGGCGGCGACGAGCGCCTCCTGCGTCGCGTCCTCGGCTCGTTGGTCGTCACGAAGGATCAGTCGCGCGGCGGCATAGAGCCGGCCGATCGATGCGCGCGCCAGCTCTGAGAACGCGCCGTGATCGCCTGCCATCGCTCGACTCGACCAGGTCCCGACCCATCGGGCCTCCTGATGGCGGCACGGCCTGGTGGCCGCACTCACAGGGTATGGGCCGCGTCGAGCCGCCATGGTTCCCGAATTGTCAGTGGGCGCCACGTCGAAAGATCGAGGGCTCGCGGACGAGGTCGAGCAGCGCCCCGTGATGCGCCGGCGGCGCCGCCACGATCCCGATCGACTTCGGGGAGTGGCCGAGGTCGAACCACGGGCCGCCGTTCATGGCGGTGACCGTCGCCCCGCCGCGCTCGGCGACCAGACCGGCGGCCGCCACGTCCCAGGCGGACAGGCCCCCCTGCTGGATGAACGCGTCGAACCGGCCGTTGGCGACGTAGGCCAGGGCGAGCGCCGCTGAACCCATCGAGCGCGAGATCCGGACCGTCTTGCGGACGTTCCGCGAGCGGGTCACGGCCGCGCGGCCGTTGAGCCCCATCGAGATCACGAAGTCGGACAGCTTGTCCTTGTCCGAGGCACGGACCGGGCGCCCGTTGAGGGACGCGATGGTGTCGGCGGCGGCCGAGAACGCCTCGTTCCGGGTCGGGTCGAGGATGACCCCGACGGCCGGCGACCCGTCGACGACCAGCCCGATCGAGACGCAGAACATCGGGATGCCGTTGGCGTAGTTCACCGTGCCGTCGAGGGGGTCCACGATCCACACCCGGCCACGCCCCGAGGTGGGCGCCTCGCCCGCCTTCGCACGGTGCTCCCCGGTCTCCTCGGCCAGGATGGCGTCCTCCGGATAGCGTGCCCGGATCGCGTCGAGGATGAGCGCCTCGGACAGGTGGTCCGCCTCGGTCACGATGTCGCGCGCGCTCTTGTAGTCGATCTGCTCGAGCCGCTCGTAGCGGTCCATCAGGACGGCACCGGCCTGCCGCGCCAGGTCGAGCGAGAAGGCCAGCTCGTCCCCGAACGCCGACGCCGTGTCGACCGGGGCGGTGACCGTCACGGGGCGCTGCACTCGACGGCGAGCGGCCGGACGGCCGTGCCCAGCTCCTCGACCGTCCCGCTGAACGTCACGGTCCCCCCGGCCGCGATCGACGGGCTGAGCAGGAACGCCCCGGTGTTGCCGGTCCGATCGGCCGGATCGGTCACCCGGCAGGTCGTCTGCCCGCTGCTCGTGCCGTGGTTGGTGACGCTGATCGTGACGGCCAGGCCGTCAGCGGCGGGCTCGACGGTCGCGATCGACGCCTCGAACGGGCCGATGCCGGCCACCGCCAGGCGGGCCACGATGGCCAGCAGGATGACGAAGGCGATGACCCCGGCGATCGCGATGCCGTGGACCTGCGAGCTCGACGCGTCGCGCAGCCCCAGCGGGTTGCAGCGCTCGCACAGCCCGACATCGATCGGGACCGGATCGCCGCAGCGGGCGCACGGGTGGGTCGGGGCGGGTCTCGCGCCGGGCGCGACGGGCGGCGGGGCGGTGCGCGGGGTCGTCACGCTGTCGATGGTGCCACGAACGGCGCCTACCAGCGCCCGGCCGCCTCGACCAGGGCGTCCACGTCGGCCGTCGTCCGGGCCAGGACGATCGCCCCGTCGGCGCCGGCCGCCTGCCACCGAAGCCACGTCTCGCGCGGCGCGGTGACCCACGGGGAGTCCGCGATCGGCTCGTCGCCCAGCCAGTCGCCCTGGAACCCGACGATGACGCGCTGGTCCTCGCGCCGCCGGCCCGATTCCGCCAGGGACTCGAGGTAGAGCGGCAGGTTCGTCTCGAAGTTGTCGTCGAACGCGGACCAGCCGTCGCCGATGCGGCCGGCGAGGCGGGCACCGGCCGGCGTCTCGCCACCGACGATGATCGGTGGCGGGGGCACCGGCACGGGATGGGCGTAGGCGTCACGCAGCGGGTAGTACGGCGAGTCGCGCGTGATCGGGCCGCCTGTCCACAGCGCGCGGATGACCGCGACGGCCTCCTCGAGCCGGGCGACGCGCTCGGGCGCGGCCGGGAAGTCGATGCCGTAGGCCTCGTGCTCCTTCGGCGCGCCACCGATCCCGATCCCGAGCACGAGCCGCCCGCCGCTCGCGATCTGGAGCGTCGAGGCCATCCGCGCCACGAGCGCCGGGTGGCGGTTCATGACGTTGAACACGAACGGGCCGACCGTCACGTTCCGGGTGGCGCCCGCCGCCATCGCCAGGATCGTCCAGCACTCGACGACGGGCACGGTCCGGTCGCCGCGACCGACGAAGTGGTCCCACGACCAGAGGCCCTGGTAGCCGGCCTCGTCGAGCCGCCGGGCGCTCTCGAGCCACCAGCCGGGCTCGGCCCGGATCGAGCGCAGGCAGACCCCGATCGGGAGGCGCGGCGCACGGCCCGCGCGCGACCCGCTCCGGTCGAGCGGCGCGCCGTCGGTCACAGGCCGGTCTCGAACAGCCGGACGTCGTCCGGGCTCATCGCGTGACCGTCGCCGCGCGTCGGGCCGAGGGCCTCGACCGCACCCGAGCGCGTCCAGGTCGGCCGGGAAGCGGCCGATGAGGTCGATGACGACCGCCCGGATCCGGGCCGCGTTCTGCTCGAAGACCTCGAGGACGCTCATGGCGTTGACCTCGTCGGTGCCTTCGATCACGCCGGCGTCGTAGTCGGTGATCAGGCTGATGTTGACGACGGCCATCCCGAGCTCGCGGCACAGCCACGCCTCGGGGTACTGGCTCATGTTGATGACCTCCCAGCCCGCGTCGCTGAACCACTTCGACTCGGCCTTTGTCGAGAATCGCGGCCCGCTGATGACGACGACCGTGCCGGCCTCGTGGACGGGAATGTCGTGATCGCGGATCGTGGCGATCGCCAGGTCGCGCAGGACCGGGTCGTAGATCGCGGCCGACGAGAGGTGGGTCACGATCGGGCCGTCGAAGAACGTGTCGGCGCGGCCGCTCGTGCGGTCGACGAACTGGTCGCACACCACGAAGTCGCCGGGCTTCACGGCCAGCTGGAGCGACCCCGCGGCGCACGGCGAGATGACCGCCTTGACCCCGAGCGAGCGCATCGCCCAGACATTGGCGCGGTAGTTGATCTGGTGCGGCGGGATCGTGTGGCGCCGGCCATGGCGCGGCAGGAAGGCAACCTTGCGACCCGCGACCTCGGCCAGGAAGACCGAATCCGACGGCGGGCCGTAGGGCGTGTCGACCTTGACCTCGCGCACGTCGTCGAGCAGCGAGTAGAAGCCCGACCCCCCGATGACCCCGATCTCCGCCGCTCCCGAACCGTGGGTCACGCTCGCCTCCGTCAGTCGTCGCCAGTCGTCGTCGCCGGACGAGTGCCGGCCAACCTCTGGATTCTACGGGGCCTGCCGAGCCTCGGCGCGATGCAGCCCTCCTCGCCGGAACGGTCCGCCCACAAAGCTCGATTCGAGATGGTTCCACCCAAGCGGAACCATCTCCCACGCGGCACCCCGAGACGGCACCCTACCGCCGACGGCACCCTCCCGCGAGACGGCGCCCTACCGCGCGACGGCACCCCACCGCGCCGGAATTGTCCGCCCACAAAGTCCAATTCGAGTTGGTTCCAACCATGCGGAACCATCCCCGCGACGGCATCGCGACCTCCGCCCGGAACGCAGCCCGAACGCCCGATTGAGCCGCGATCAATCGCGGGTGAAGGCGTCGGCGCCACGATGACCGCGATGCCGAAACGAATTGGCGACGGAATCGAGCTGCTGGCGGATCCGACGCGGCGACGGATCATCGCGGCCGTCGCGATTCGACCCCGCCGGCCGTCGAGCCTCGCAACCGAGCTCGGGCTGAGCCGGCCAGCCATTGCCCGCCAGCTCGGCCTCCTGTTCGACGCCGGGCTCGTCGACCGTTGGGGCACGCTGGTCGATGGCCGCGTCATCCTGTATCGCGTCTCCGCCGACCGCCATGGACAGATCACGGCCTGGCTCGCCGGCACAGAAATCGGCCGGCGGACCGACAGGACGTCGACCACCGCCGTTGACGCCGGAGGAGGCATCACCGAGCCGTCGCCGTGACAGATGGTTCCGCTTGATTGGAACCATCCGAAAAGCGTGTCTGTGGGCGAGGCGCGCCGGCTGCCGCCTCGAGCGGCGCCGTCGGGGCTCCCGACGTCGCTGTGGTCGCCGCACCGTGGCGTAGCGGTGACGGATGGTTCCGCTTCATTGGAACCATCCGAAGAGCGTGTTCCTGGGCGAGGCCAACGGCCGGGGCGCGCTCGACGGGCTTAGGATGACGCCATGACGGATCCCGACACGACTCGCGTCCCCACGCCGCCGCCGGCGGATCCGGTGACTCCGCCGCCGGATCCGGTGACGCCGCCGACGGCCGGCGCCAGCCGCCGAACCGGCTGCTCCGCCGCCGAACCGAGGCCGCTCCGCCGCCGAACCAGTCCTGGCGGCCGCCGGCGTCGGACAGCGGCCGAAACGCGTCCCTGATCTTCGGCGCGATCATCCTCGTGATCGGGCTGTGGTTCTTCGCCACACGAACGCTCGGCCTGGACCTGCCGGACTTCGACTGGGGCACGTTCTGGCCGGTCATCCTCATCGCGCTCGGTGCCTGGATCGTGTTCGCTGCGCTCAGGCAGCGATCCCGCTAGTCGGGTGAGCGCCGCCTGGAGCCAGGGCGACGGGTCGGCGGCGGACCGGGCCTGGCTGGCCGACTGGCGCCGGCAGGTTGCGACGCTGTACGCCGAGGTGCGGGCGATGGCCGCCTCGGACCCGGCGATCGCGCACGCGCACTGGCGCGCCGTCCGCGAGCGGCTCTTCCGCGAGCATCCGCAGTCGCCCGTCCCGCCGGACGCACGCGAGGACTTCGAAGCCGACCACTTCCCGCACGATCCGACCCTGCGCTTCGAGGTGACGATCGAGCCCGCGCCACCGCCTGCGCCGGGCGCGGCTCGACCTCCGCCTTCCCAACAGCGGCGCCGACACGCTGTCCTTCGCCAGGGTCGGTCGCATCGAGCTGCCGCTGCCGGATGGTCCGCGCCAGCTGTCCGTGTTCTGGATGGCGGGCTATGCCGGCGGCCTGTTCATCCCGTTCCGCGACGCCACCAACGGCACCGAGACCTACGCCGCCGGGCGCTACCTGCTCGACACGGCGAAGGGCGCCGACCTGGGCGGCGACCCGTCGCGGGGCACGCTCATCGTCGACTTCAACTTCGCGTTCCAGCCGTCGTGTGCCTTCGATCCGCGCTGGGCCTGCCCGCTGGCGCCGCCGGAGAGCCGGCTGGACGTCCCGATCCGGGCCGGCGAACGGCTGCGCGCGGCGGCGCGAGCCGCACCTGAGCCAAACGAACCGCCCCGAACCGTACCAACGGGCCACAGCGGGCGGGACGGTCGGCGGGGACCGCCAAACCGCCACCGAGCGCAAGATGCTCGAGTGCGCTTCCTCACCACGCCGCGGCGCGCCACGAACGAGCGCCTGCTCTGGTCGCGCGACATCCGGTTCGTGCGCCGTCTCGCCGCGCATCTCGACGGGGCACGCATCCTCGAGCTCGAGACGGGCACAGTCCTCGTCGCGCCGTCCGACCAGCTGACCGAATCGGCGGCGGCCGAGGTGGCCCGCTCGGCCAAGGCGCCTGACTACGGCCTGGTCGCCGTCGACGACGCGCTGCCCGAGCGCGACCGCTATCTCGTCGCGATGTCGGCGGCGGTCCAGCTGTCCGGACTGGCCGAACGGATCGGCATGGCCCAGTCGACGCAGGTCATGCAGACCAAGATGCTCGACTACTTCTTCAGCCTGCGGAAGCTGCACACCTTCGCGTTCCAGCCGATCGTGACGCTCGAGACGGGCGCGCTGTACGAGTACGAGTGCCTCTTCCGGCCGGATATGCCGATGCTGCCGCAGTCGATCACCTCGGTCGTCCAGGCGGCCATCGCCACCGACCGCGGCGTCGAGCTCGACGGCTACATCCTGGCCACGATCCTGGCTCGCATCGCGCGGATCGAGACCGCCCGGCACGAGGCGGGCGACAAGCCGTTCCACTACGCGATCAACCTGATGCCGTCGAGCCTGCTCGACCCGGCCTTCGACCCGGTCTCGGTCAGCGAGCAGGTCCGTGCCGCCGGCCTCGATCCGCGCCAGATCACGATCGAGTGCACCGAGCAGCAGTCCGTGTCGGACGTCGGCGCCCTGCAGCGACGCGTCCGGGCGCTGCGCCGGCTCGGCTTCGGCTTCGCCGTCGACGACGCGGGCGCCGGCTATGCCAGCTTCGCGCTGATCGCCGCGCTCCACCCGAGCGTCATCAAGATCGACCGGGACGTGGTCCACGGCGTCAGCCGCAACGACGCCAAGCAGGCGCTGATCGAGGCGTTCGTCTCGTTCGGGCGGCGGATCGGCGCACACCTGCTCGCCGAGGGGATCGAGCGTCGGGCCGACCTGGCCGCGCTGACCACGCTCGGCGTCGAGCTCGGGCAGGGGTACCTGCTCGGGCGC
Organism: uncultured Chloroflexia bacterium; assembly: GCA_963721545.1. Taxonomy (GTDB): domain Bacteria; phylum Chloroflexota; class Limnocylindria; order Limnocylindrales; family CSP1-4; genus SPCO01. The sequence continues at coordinate 276,409 of CAVRKB010000009.1, read as the reverse complement.
CCGGCCCTCGAGCCCGCGCCACCGCGCAAGATCGAGCGCGAAGGGGGCCGGATCGTGCCGGTCCGTCGCGTGCGGACGTCCCGTGCCGGGGCCACCCACGATCCCGCCGTCCGGCGCACTCGCGTACCATCGAGGGCATGACCAGCGCCCTACCGGACCCCATCCGGGTCTTCCTCGACGACCTCCGCTTCGCGACCATCGCCACGACCGACCCCGACGGAACGCCGCGCCAGGCCGTCATCTGGTACACGCTCGAGGGCGACGAGCTGGTGATCAACAGCCGGGTCGGGCGACGCTGGCCGTCGAACCTGCTGCGCGACCCGCGGCTCTCGATCGCGGTCTCCGACCGCGCCGACGGCTATCGCTGGGTCGGGCTGACGGGGACGGCCCGCGCGGTCACGGACCAGGCGACCGCCCAGGCCGACATCGCGGGGATGGCGCGCCGCTACCACGCGGACGACCCGGACAAGGCCGAGCGGATCATCGCCAACCGGTTCACGCAACAGGAGCGAGTCAGCTTCCGGTTCCGCCCCGACGCGGTCCACGACCACCTCGACGAATGACGCGCTTCGGGCTCCAGCTCTGGTCGCAGCAGACGGGCTGGCCGGCGTTCCGCGATTCGGCGCTCGCCGCCGAGGAGGCCGGCTGGGATTCGGTCTGGACGTGGGACCACCTGATGGCCATCTTCGGGCCGTGGGAGCAGCCGATCTTCGAGGGCTGGAGCGTGCTCGCCGCGCTCGGCCCGCTGACCTCGCGGCTGCGGCTCGGGCTGATGGTCGGCGCCAACACGTTCCGCAACCCGGGGCACACCGCCAAGCTCGCGACGACGCTCGACCACGTGTCGGACGGCCGGGCCGTGCTCGGCATCGGCGGTGCCTGGTTCGAGCGCGAGCACGAGGCCTACGGCATCGACTTCGGGACGGGCTTCGGTGAGCGGCTGGACCGCCTCGACGAGTCGGTGATGCTCATCCGGCGGCTGCTCGACGGGGAGCGGTTCAGCCACGAGGGCCGGTTCTACACGTTCACCGACGCGCTGTGCGAGCCGCGCCCGATCCAGCGCAAGCTGCCGATCCTGGTCGGCGGGTCGGGGCCGCGCAAGACGCTTCGGACGGTCGCGCTGCGGGCCGATGGCTGGAACACGTCGGGCTCGGTCGAGGAGGTCGCCGGCAGGGTCGCGATCCTGGCCGAGCACTGCGGCGACGTCGGGCGCGACATCACGACCATCGAGAAGACGCTCAGCTTCCCGATCATCCTGCGCGACGACCGTGCGGCAGCCGAGGGCGTGTACGGCACCCTGCTCGCGGCGAACGGCGTCGAGGACATGGGCAGCGGCGTGGCGCTCCTCGGCTCCCCGACCGAGGTGGCCGACGCGATCCGGCCGTACACGGAGCTGGGCTTCGAGACCGTCATCGTCCGGATGCCCGCGCCGTACGACCGCGAGACGATCGACCGGATGGCCGAGGTCCGCGACCTGCTCGACGGGTGAGGGTCGTTGCCCTTGCCGGCGGCACCGGGGGCGCGAAGCTGGCCGACGGCCTGCAGGCGGTCCTCCCGGCGGGCGACCTCACGCGTCGTGGTCAACACCGGCGACGACACCGAGCGCCACGGCCTGCTGGTCATGCCCGACCACGACGCGGTCATGTACATGCTGGCCAACCGCTTCGACTTCGAGCGTGGCTGGGGTCAGGCCGGCGAGAGCTGGGTGGTGATGGACGCGCCTGGCCGAGCTCGGCGAGGAGGCCTGGTTCCGGCTCGGCGACCGCGACTTCGCGACGCACATCGCCCGGACGGCACGGATCCGCGAGGGACGAGCCCTGACCGAGGTGGTCGGCACGCTCCACGCGGCCCTCGGCATCCGGACCCGGATCCTGCCGATGGCCGACGGGCCGGTCCGCACGCAGGTCCGGACCGACGACGGGTGGCTCGATTTCCAGGAGTACTTCGTCCACCTCCGCCAGGTGCCGGAGGTCCGCGAGGTCCGGTTCGCGGGTGACCTCGAGCCGACGCCCCAGGTGGTCGAGGCGATCGAGGCGGCCGACGTGGTCGTGCATCGGCCCGTCGAACCCGATCGTGTCGATCGGGCCGATCCTGGCCGGGCCGATCCGGGCGCTGGTCGCGGCGCGGGCCCGTGCCGGCATCCCGGTCGTGGCCGTCAGCCCGATCGTCGGCGGGGTCGCGCTCAAGGGCCCGGCCGACCGGATGCTGGTCTCGCTCGGTCACGAATTCGAGCGCCCGGGGAGTGGCCCGGATCTACCGCGACCTCGCCACGACGCTTCGTCCTCGACACCGTCGACGCTGCGCTCGAGCCCGACATCGCGGCCCTCGGGCTGCGGACCCACGTCACCGACACGATCATGGCCGACGCTCCCGGCCGGGCGCGGCTCGCCCGGACCGTGCTGGAGGCCGTGGCATGACCCGGGTCGCGGCGATCATCCCGGTCGGAACCCTGGCGGGTGCCAAGTCGCGGCTCGGCGAATTGCTCGATGCCGAGGAGCGGCAGGACCTCGTCGAGGGGTTCCTGGCACGGACCGTGGTGGCCGCCCTGGCCGTCGACCGGCTCGCCGACGTCCTCGTGATCAGCCCCGACCGCGATGTCCTGGCCCGTGCCGCCGAGCTCGGGGCGCGGACCCTCCGACAGCGCACCCGCGGCCTCAACCGCGGGCTGGCGGAGGCCCGCGCCGACGTCATCGCCGGTGGCGCCGCGGCCGTCCTGGTCCTGCCGATCGACCTCCCGTTCGTGACGCCCGAGGCGATCGAGGCGGTCGTCGAGCCGCTGGTCGCCGGCGACCGCGTCGTCGTCCTCGTCCCCGACCGCCACGGCACCGGCACGAACGCCCTCGGGCTCCGGCCGCCCGACGTCATCGGGTTCGCGTTCGGGCCGTCGAGCCGCGACGCGCACCGGGCCGCCGCCGAGGAAGCCGGCGCGACCGTGATCGAGCTCGACGGCCCGTTGACGGTCGATCTCGACACCCCCGACGACTTCGTCCACGTCGAGTCGCTCGCGAGCGAGGGCGTCGGTGCCGGCTGACGGGTCGAGCCGATCGGTCTCGGTCGTGGCCCTCGACGGGATCCCCGAGGTCCGCGTCCGGCGACGACCTCGGCGCCCTGATCGGCGATGCGATCGAGCGCACGGCCGGCGTCCTGCCGCTGCGCGACGACGACGTCCTGGTCGTCACCCAGAAGATCGTGTCGAAGGCCGAGGGCGCGATCATCGACCTGACCGCGGTCGTGCCATCGCCCCGACGCCATCGAGTTCGCCGAGCGCTACGGCCGCGACGCCCGCCAGGTCCAGGTCGTCCTCGACGAGGCGCGTCCGCGTCGTGCGGATGGAGGAGGGCGTCCTGATCACCGAGACGCCGCACGGGTTCGTGTGCGCCAACGGCGGCGTCGACGCCTCGAACGTCGGCCCCGATTCGGGCTCGCTCGTGACGCTCCTGCCGCGCGATCCGGACGCGTCGGCCGGCGCCATCCGCGCCGCCGTCCGGGCGCGCTTCGGCGTGGACGTGCCGGTCGTCGTGTCCGACTCGTTCGGCCGGCCGTGGCGCTGGGGCATCGTCGACGTGGCGATCGGCGTGTCCGGGCTGCTCCCGCTCGAGGACCTCCGCGGCGTCCCCGATGCCGACGGCCGGGTCATGCGCTCGACGGTGCGGGCCGTCGCCGACGAGCTGGCCTCGGCCGCCGAGCTGGTCCTGGGCAAGACCGCGCCCGTCCGGTGGCCGTCGTCCGCGGCGCCGCGTTCACCCGCGGCGACGGCTCGATCCGCGACCTGATCATGCCGGCCGCGAACGACCTCTTCCGCTAGGCGCCGGCCGGCGGCGCCGCGGCAGGATGACCCTGCCCGCGAGCCAGCAGCCTCGACAGGAACGCCTGCGTCCGCGGATCCTGCGGGGCGTCGATGATCTGCTCGGGCGGGCCGGCCTCGATGAACGACGCCTTCCTCGATGAAGTAGACGCGGTCGGCCGCCTCGCGGGCGAACGCCATCTCGTGGGTCACCACGATCATCGTCGAGCCGGCGTGGGCGAGCTCCTTCATCACCAGCAGCACCTCGCCGACGAGCGTCGGGTCCAGCGCCGAGGTCGGCTCGTCGAACAGCAGCACCTTCGGCTCCATGGTCAGCGCCCGGGCGATCGCCACGCGCTGCTTCTGGCCGCCCGACAGCCGCGACGGGTACGCATCGCGCTTGTCGTACAGCCCGACCCGGAACAGGTATTGCTCGGCGATGGCCACGGCCTCGTCCTTCGACAGGCCGCGGACGCGGATCGGGGCCTCGATCAGGTTGCCCGTCACGGTCATGTGCGGGAAGAGGTTGAACTCCTGGAAGACCATCTGGGCGGACAGCCGGAGCATCCGGATCTGCTCCCGGTGCTCGCGGCTGCGGCTCTTGAGCGGATCGGCCTCGAGGCGGACGTCGCCGACCTCGACGGTGCCGACCGTGGGCTCCTCGAGGAAGTTCGTGCAGCGCAGCAGCGTCGACTTGCCGCTCCCCGACCGCCCGATGATGCAGACCGTCTCCTTCGGATAGACCTCGAGGTTGCACCCGCGGAGGACGTGGTTGGACCCGAAATACTTCTCGATGCCGATCAGCCGGACGATCGGCTCGGCACCGGCCGGGGTCAGCTTGCCCGGCTGGGCGAACGGATCGACCCTGACGGGCGTCTCCCCGCTCATATCCGGACGTCGCTCATGGCCATCCGGCGCTCGAGCCGTGCCTGGAAGGTCGAGAAGAAGATGGTCAGCGCCCAGTACACGAGCGCGGCGATGAACAGCGCCTGGATCAGCTGGCTGTTGCTGCGGCCGACCGTGTTGGCGCGCCACAGGATCTCCTGGAGCCCGACCACGCTGACCAGCGAGCTGTCCTTGATCATCGACACGAAGTCGTTGCCGATCGCCGGGATCACGATCCGGATGGCCTGCGGCAGGACGATCCGGCGCAAGATCTGCCGCTCGGGCATGCCCAGGGCCTCGGCGGCCTCGCGCTGTCCGCGTGGCACGGCCTGGATGCCGGCGCGGAAGATCTCGGTCATGTACGCGCCGTAGTTGAAGGCGAGGGCCACGATGCCGGCCGGGATGGGGTCGAGGACGATCCCGACCTGCGGCAGCGCGAAGAACACGAAGTAGATCTGGACGAGGAGCGGCGTCCCCCGGACGAGCGAGACGTACAGCGACGCGGCCCCGTTGATGTAGCCGTTCCGCGACAGCCGGCCCATCGCCCCGATGACCGCGAGGAAGGTGGCCAGGATGATCGAGACGGTCGAGATCAGGATCGTCAGGCCGGTGCCGCCCAGGATGTACAGGGTCCACTTGCCGGTGAACTCCGGGTCGGCGTTGCCGGTCGCGACGATGGCGAACCCGACAACCCCGAGGATCACCACCCAGGTGAGGACGAACTTGAACCGGAACGAGGCGCGTGCCGCCCGTTGGGCTGTCCGGATCTGCTCCAGGATCGGCGGCTCCGCCTCCGGAGCAGCCGTCGTCACGTTGGAGGCCATCACCTGATCCTTTCGGATGAGAGACGGGACACGGGGACGTCGCTGGGACGTCCCCGTGTCAGAGTTGCGGGTGCGGGAGCGTGCTACTGGGCCTTGACGGTCAGGTCCTGGCCCTCGAACCACTTCTTGCTGAACGTCGACAGCGTGCCGTCGGCATGCATGTCCTTGACGATCTGATCGAGCGCAGCCTGCAGCTCGGCGTGCGCCGGACCGGTCTTGTCGGTCGCCACCGCGAGCGGCTCGTAGAAGACCGGGGTCACCGACGTGACCATCGGCGTGCCGTCCTTGATCGCCTGGGCGACCGTCGTCGACGAGCTCAGCCAGCCGTCGAAGTCCTTCCGGCCCGACTGGACCGAGAGCGAGCAGTCGACGTCCGTCTTGAGCGTGGTGGCCTTCATCCCGGCCGGCACCGGCACGCCCTTCGATCCGTCACCGAGCGTCAGTTCGCCGTTGATCCACTGGAAGTAGGTCGTGCCCTCGCCGGTGCAGACCGTCTTGCCGGCCAGGCCCTCGAGGGTCGTGATGCCGGACGCCTTCGTCGCGGCCATCTGGGCCGGCGTGAAGTAGTACGGCTCCGTGAAGTCGAGGTTGGCGAGCCGGGTCTGGGTGATCGTCACCGAGCCGACGCTGATGTCGAACCGGCCGGCCCACTTGCCCGCCTCGACGACGGAGAAGTCCGGGGTCTCGAACTTGACCTTCACGCCGAGGCGCTTGCCGATCTCGTTGGCCACGTCGATGTCGAAGCCTTCGAACGTGCCGTCCGGCTTGAGCTCGGACTGCGGCGGGTAGGCCGGATCGGTGCCGACGCGGATCGTGCCGGCCGCCTTGATCTTGGCCAGCAGGTCGTTCGGGTCAGCGGCCGCCGACGCGGAGGCCGACGGGGCGACCGACGGGGCGACGGACGCGGGGGTGGATGCCGCCGGCGAGGCCGATGGGCTCGAACCGCCCGTCGACGATGTACAGGCGGCGGCGAAGATGAGCGCAGCGATGGCCAGCGTGGCCAGTCGCCATGGCGCCGTGTAGCGCATGGGATGTCCTCCTGTGTTGTTCTCGTACGCCCGGTCCACGTTGCCGGGCGGACTTCTCCTCGGTCCGCCGGGCAATGGACGCGGCCGGGGAATAGTACCCGTCAAGCGGCCGATCAGCGAGGGTGGAAGCCGATCCGGTGCTTCGCGGACGCGGCCGGGTCGGTGGTCGGCAGGTCCTCGACCAGGATGTGCTCGACCTCGGGTGGCTCGATCAGCCCGTCCGCCAGCGCTCGCGTCGCCATGTTGGCGTAGGCCTGCTCGAACATCGTCCGGGCGTAGCGGGCGTTGCCGAAGTTGCCGACCTCGAGCGCGGCCACGAACAGGTGGCCGAGGCGTTCCGGCACGCCCTCGCCGAGCCCGACCTTGGCCTCGGCCGCGAACCCCTCGAACACCTCGACGAGCTCCGCCGCGGTGTAGTCCGGGAAGTCGATGTAGTGGGTGAACCGGCTGCGCAGCCCGGGGTTCGAGTCGATGAACTGGCGCATCTCGTCGGGGTAGCCGGCGACGATGACGGCCAGGTCGTGGCGGTGGTCCTCCATCAGCTTGACGAGCATGGCCACCGCCTCGGCCCCGAACTCGCCGGCGCCCTCCGCCGCGAGCGAGTACGCCTCGTCGATGAACAGCGCCCCGCCGATCGCGCGATCGACCACGGCCTGGACCTTGAGCGCGGTCTGGCCGACGTAGCCCGCGACGAGGTCGGCCCGCGAGACCTCGACGAGGTGGCCGCGGCTGACCAGCCCGATGCTGCCGTACAGCCGGGCGATGATCCGGGCGACGGTCGTCTTGCCCGTGCCCGGGTTGCCGGTGAACACGACGTGCAGGCTGGCGTTGACCTCGGGGAGGCCGGCCGCGCGGCGCTCGGCGTTGAGCAGGTGGACCGCGAGCAGGCGGCGGACCGCGGCCTTGACCGGGGCGAGCCCGATCAGCGCGTCGAGCTCGGCGAGGATCGTCGTCGGTCGTCTCCTTGGCGGCGGCCGGGGTGGTCGAGGGGTCCGTGCCGGTCACCTCGGTCGCGGTGGTCACCTCGGCCGGGCCGCCCTCCCCGGCGTCGGTCGGGGCCGCGCCCTCGGTCGGCGTCGCGTCGGTCGGTCGGCGGGACCGCGTCGGCGCCGCCCGGCCCCAGCCGCTTGGCCAGGTCGAGGACGGCGGCCACGGCCGATGCCTCGTCCTCGATGGCCAGGATGGCCGCCTCGGCCGCCGGGGAGACGAGCGGCGTCTCGTACGAGGATCCGGCCGGCTCGAGGAACGCCTTGACGGTCGCGAGCGGGACCTCGGCCGGGGCCGCCGCGCCCAGCACGCGGACCAGCCCCCACAGCACGTGCCGCAGCTCGACGGTCGGGTGCGACCACGCCTTGGCGATCGCGATCGCCTCGTCGCGCACCCGGTCGCGGATCACTCGTTCGGGTCCGAGTAGCGCTTGCCGCCGAACCGGGTGTGGACCACCTCGTCGAGGTCGTCGGCGGTGTACATCACGGCCCCGACCGCGGTCACCAGCTCGGCCGGGTCGAGGTAGTCGCCGAGCAGCGTGTGGTCGAACTGGAGGAAGCAGGTGTCCTTCGCCTTGTCCTGGTCCTCGAGGACCGACACGGAGCCGATGCGGTACTGCTGGCCGTCGACCGCCGCCCAGTGGAACAGCTCCGGCGTCTTGGGCACGTCACGGCCGAGCGGCGCCCAGATGAACACGAGCGACCGGGGATTGCCGTCCGAGTCGGGCGTCCACGAGTGGATCTCGACGAACGCGCCGCTGCTGCCGACCTCGAGGAAGAACCCGCCGCCCTTGCGCAGCCGGACGTCGTTGAAGGCATCGATCAGGATCCGCTGGACCTTCTGGGTCGTCGCCTCGACCGTGGCCATCTGTCCGCTGCCCTCCCTGTGCAGTGCCGCACGGACTCGCGCCCTGCTGACGCAGTGTGCCCGCGTAGCATGCACGCGGGGACGCGCGCGGGGCGGGTTCGATGCGGGAGGCGAACGATGGCGATCGAGGAACGACAGATGGACCGCACGGATCGCATGGTCCGCAGCGTCGAGCACGTGTTCGACTGGTTCGCGAAGGGCCCGTGGGAGCGCCATCGGCTCGATCCGGGGATCGCCGACTTCGCGTTCGGGAATCCCCAGGAGATGCCACTCCCCGGGCTGGTCGACGCGCTCCAGCGAGCCGCGGTGCCCAGGGACAAGGACTGGTTCGCCTACAAGTTCAGCGAGGCCGAGCCACGCCGCATCGTCGCCGAGATCGCTCCGCTCGCGCACCGGGATCGAGTTCCGCCCCGAGGACATCGCCCTCACGACCGGGGCGTTCGGCGCGCTCGGGATCACGATCCGCGCCCTGTGCGACAGCGGCGACGAGGTCATCTTCCTCTCCCCGCCGTGGTTCTTCTACGAGCTGATGATCGAGTCGTCGGGCGCGACCCCGGTCCGCGTCCGGCTCGAGGGCCCCGACTTCGACCTCGATGCCGAGGCCGTGGCGGCCGCGATCACGCCGCGGACCCGCGCGATCATCGTCAACAGCCCGAACAACCCGACCGGCCGGATCTACCGCGCGCCCGAGCTGGCCGCGCTCGGCGCGGTGCTGACCGAGGCATCCGAGCGCCACGGCCGGCCGATCGTGCTGATCTCGGACGAGTCGTACAACCGGATCGTGTTCGACGGCATCGAGTTCCGCAGCCCGGCGCTCGACTACCCCGCGACGATGACGATCTACACCTACGGCAAGACCCTGCTGGCGCCCGGCCAGCGGATCGGCTACGCGGCGATGAGCCCGACGTTCCCGGATCGCAAGGCGATGGCCCACCGACTGCGGATCCAGCAGCTGGCCGCCGGCTGGGGCTTTCCGAATGCGCTCCTCCAGCACGCGATCGGCGACCTCGAAGGCCTGTCGGTCGACGTCGGGGCGCTCCAGGCACGGCGCGACCGGATGGTCCCGGCGCTGCGCGACCTCGGCTACGAGGTGACGAAGCCCGAGGGCACGTTCTACGTCATGGTCCGCTCGCCCGACCCGGACGATCTCGCCTTCACCGACCGCCTGGCCGAGCACGGCGCGCTCGTCCTGCCGGGCGCGATCGTCGAGTGCCCCGGCTGGTTCCGGATCTCGCTGACCGCCAGCGACGCGATGGTCGAGCGCGGCCTCGAGGCGTTCCGGGCTATCGCCCAGGCTTAGGCGCTCGCAGCGGCGAGCAGCCCTCGATAGCGCGCACCGTCCGACTCGCTGAAGCAGCAGAACACGACCCGGCTGAGGCTCGCGTGGAGCGGCGCCTCACGCATGACCGTGTTGATCGCGATCCACGCGGCGCGATCCTTGGGGAAGCCGTACACGCCCGTCGAGATCGCCGGGAACGCGATCGAGGCGAGGCCCGCCCCGCCCGCCAGCGCGAGGCTCGTCGCGTAGCAGGCGGCCAGCAGCGCGTCCTCGTCATGGTCGCCGCCATCCCACACCGGCCCGACGGCATGGATGACGTGGCGTGCCGTCAACCGGAAGCCGGGCGTCATGACCGCGTGGCCGGTCGGGCACGGGCCGGCGGCGCGGGCGGCCGGCGCGAGCTCCGGGCCGGCGGCTCGATGGATCGCGCCGTCGACGCCGCCACCGCCCGACAGCCCGCTGTTCGCGGCGTTGACGATCGCGTCGACGTCGAGCGTCGTGATGTCGGCGACGACGACCTCGAGCGTGGGTGGCATGGCGCCATCGTACCGGCGCACGTGGCGGAACGGGGTCAGAAGTGTCGGCAGGATGACACCGGACGGGTCCGCGCCACGCTCGCCGACCGCCCGGCACTACCGGATCATGCCGGGATCATCTCTAAACCGGTTTATCCACTTGCATCATCCCGAGGGTTCCGACACCGCATGCCTCGCCACTCCGCGCGCCCGATCGCGGGCGCCCATCCCACGCCTCTCTGCACACCCGTCACGACGACCGACCGACTCCTAGCCCAGGCGATCGCGGTGCTGGCATCGATCCTCCCGGTCGATCCATACCGCCCGCCTCGGGCGGCCTTGAGGTCATCGAAGCTCGGCGGGCACCAGGAGCTGGCCGACGCGACGCACCGCCTCATCAAGGCCGGTCAGCGGCCATCGGTCCGGGTGGTCGTCGTCGGCGTCAACGGCCTCGTCGTCCAGCTCGTCATCGACGGGATGCCGGGCGCCATCGCGCACGCGCGCACGCGGCGTCGCGCCCGCGAGCTGGCGCGACCGTCCGTGGCTTCGTTGCTCGGTCTCGACCCGTACGCGTTCGACCTCGAGGTCGACGGGGCGTAGATCTCGGCGGCGACGCCGCCGTCAGTCGTCGAGGACGAACGTCACCATCAGGTTGACCTGGTACTCGGTGATCTTCCCGTCCTGGATATCGACCCGCTGCTCCTTGACCCAGGCGCCCTCGACGTTGCGCAGCGTCTTCGTCGCGCGTGCGACCCCCCGCTGGATCGCGTCGTCGAAGCTCTGCGGCGAGGTCGAGCTGATCTCGGTCACCCGTGCGACTGCCATGGCTGATCCTCCTGCTGCATCGGTGAGCCAACCCTAACGGTCGACCCATGGTGCGCCCGTAACCGACCGCACCGCCACGCCTTGCAACGAGGCGTCGTCGCGGACGGGACCCCTCGCCTTGATGCCACTCGAGACCATCAAACGTCGCGCGGATGGGCGAGCGGGGTGGCATCGTCCAGCGAACCTGCGCGGCCGTGGCGCCGTCGACCGCAGGCGCCATCGCGCATCTACCGCCGACGCCCACGCACGGGCCACGTGCCCGTTGATGCTCTCGAGCTGGCATACGCGGCGATGGGGGTCCTCGCTCGCGGCGGTGGGGTCACACGCCGGCGCGCGGGCCTCGCGCGGGCCTGGCGCCGCGTGGCCGCCGCGCTGCCCGCACCCCGCTACCCTACCCGCATGCCCGCCGAATTCATCTACTCGACGTACAAGCTCGCCCGGCACTACCCGCCGGACAAGACCGTGCTCGAGAACATCTCGCTGTCGTTCTACCCGGGCGCCAAGATCGGGGTCATCGGCCCGAACGGGGCCGGCAAGTCCTCCCTCCTCCGGATCATGGCCGGCCTCGACGACGGGTTCATCGGCGAGGCCCGCCTCACCCCCGGCTTCACCGTCGGCTTCCTGAGCCAGGAGCCCGAGCTCGACCCGACCAAGGACGTCAAGGGCAACGTGCTCGACGGCGTGGCCGAGGTCCAGACCCTGATCGACCAGTACAACGCCGTCATGGCCGACTGGTCCGACCCGGACGCCGACTACGAGGCGATCGGTGCCGAGCAGGCCAAGCTCGAGGACAAGATCGCCGCCGCCGACGCCTGGAACCTCGAGCGCAACGTCGACATCGCGATGGACGCCCTGCGCTGCCCGCCCGACGACGCCGTCGTCACCACGCTCTCCGGCGGCGAGAAGCGCCGCGTCGCGCTCGCCCGGCTGCTCCTCCGCCACCCCGACCTGCTGCTCCTCGACGAGCCGACCAACCACCTCGACGCCGAGTCCGTCTTCTGGCTCGAACGGTTCCTCCAGGAGTACGCGGGCACCGTCGTCGCGATCACCCACGATCGCTACTTCCTCGACAACGTCGCGCAGTGGATCCTCGAGCTCGACCGCGGGCGCGGCATCCCGTTCGAGGGCAACTACTCGAGCTGGCTCGAGCAGAAGCTCGAGCGCCTGGGGCGCGAGCAGAAGACCGTCGACGCCCGCCAGCGAACGCTCGCCCGCGAGCTCGAATGGGTGCGCCTCTCCCCGCGCGCCCGGCAGGCCAAGGGCAAGGCCCGCCTCGGCGCCTACGAGAAGCTCCTCGCCGAGGCGCAGGACACCAAGGACGCCGACGCGCGAGCTCGAGATCGCGATCCCGCCCGGCCCTCGCCTCGGCGACCAGGTCATCGAGGTCAAGGACCTGCGCAAGGCGCTACGGCGGCAAGCTGCTGATCGAGGACCTGACGTTCTGCGCTGCCGAAGGCCGGCATCGTCGGGATCATCGGCGCCAACGGGGCCGGCAAGACGACGCTGTTCCGGATGATCGTCGGGCAGGAGCCGCCGGACCGCGGCAGCATCACGATCGGCGACACGGTCCAGCTGAGCTACGTCGACCAGAGCCGCGACGACCTGCAGGCCGACAAGTCGGTGTTCGACGAGATCGCCGGCGGCGACGAGTTCATCAAGGTCGGCGACCGCGAGCTGCCCGCCCGCGCCTACGTGTCGAGCTTCAACTTCCGCGGCACGGACCAGCAGAAGCCCGTCGGCACGCTGTCGGGCGGCGAGCGCAACCGGGTCCACCTGGCCAAGCTGCTCAAGTCGGGCGGCAACGTCCTGCTGCTCGACGAGCCGACCAACGACCTCGACGTCGACACGCTCCGGGCGCTCGAGGCGGGGCTCGAGTCGTTCCCGGGCTGCGCCGTCGTGATCAGCCACGATCGCTGGTTCCTCGACCGGATCGCGACCCACGTCCTCGCCTTCGAGGGCGACAGCGCGGTCCGCTGGTTCGAGGGCAACTTCACCGAGTACGAGGAGTTCCGCCACCGCGAGCTCGGCACGGCCGCCGACCAGCCGCACCGGATCCGCTACAAGCGGCTCGCGAGCTGACGTCCGGCGCGAAAGGCGGAGCCGGTAAGCCCCGACTCCGCCTTCGGGCCTGTGATCGGAAGCCGGGAGGACGCCCGATCCAGGCTGATGTGGTGGTGCGGGAACATGATCCGTTGCCGGATCCCCGCAGGCACGACGTGATCTGGCATCCGGCGTGCGATCGGTTGCCGCTATTCGGCAACCGGACATCGCGGCGCAGTTGACTCATCGCATGAGTCAACTACGCTCATGGCATGACTAAGCGGTTGCAGGTCTCCTCGACGAGGGCGAGCACCGGACGATCCAGCGCCTGGCGCGACGCGACAAGCTCACTACGGCCGAGTGGGTTCGCCGGCGCCTGCGCGAGGGCGCGGTCGCGGGCGACCGACCGGACACGGCTGCGAGGCTCGCGGCCATCCACGCCGCGTACCGCCATACGTCCGACCGCCCGGCACCCGACATCGACCAGATGCTCGCAGGAGATCGAGCGCGGCTACGTCGCCCGACGATCAGCCTTCATGATCCTTGTCGACTCGAACATCCCGATGTACCTCGTCGGGGCCGCCCACCCGAACAAGGACCGGGCCCGACGCGCGCTCGAGGAGGCCGTCGCCGCGGCGAGTCCCTGTGCGCGGACGCCGAGGTCCTCCAGGAGATCCTCCACCGGTACACGGCGATCCGCCGAGGCGAGACATCGGTCCTGCGTTCGATGCCTCCTCGCGATCGTCGACGTCGTCTAGCCGATCGAGCGAGCCGACGTCGAGCGCGCCCGCCGGCTACTCGCGAACGACTGCCGACCCTCTCCGCGCGCGACGCGATCCACGTGGCCGTGATGCAGGCTCGCGACGTCGACCGGATCATCACCTTCGACACCGGCTTCGACGGCATCCCCGGGATCACCCGGATCCCCTGACCCGCCGCGCGCGGATCGCGATCGTCGGCGAGCTAGTCCCGCGGCTCCAGCACGACGATCGCGGTCTCGCGGGAGCGGAGCGCGGCGCTCGCGTCGGTGTAGGCGGCCGAGCCCAGCGCGAGGAGCCTGCCCCACAGGCGCGCCCGCTCGTCGCCGACGGCGGCGCGGGCGGTGACCTTGCGCGACCCGCCGGGCAGCACGACCGTGGCCTCGGGGTTCGCCTGGAGGTTGAGCCACCAGGCCGGCTCCGGATCGGCCCAGCCGTTCATCGCGGGCGTGATCAGGTTGGGGCCGTCCTCGATGTAGCCGAGGATCGCGACGCGCTCCTTCCCCGAGCGACGCCCGACCGACGTGAGCCGGAGCATGCCCCAGCGCGTGCCGGTCGGCGTTCGAAGCCCGAACCGCCCGCCGGTGACCGAGTAGGCGGCGCGGTGGACCACCCAGATGGTGCGGACCAGCCAGCGCGGGACCTTCGGGGGCGGCTTCTGGATCGTTTCGGTTGCGGTCATGGCTGCCCTCCTCGTTCGCTCTCGTGTCTACGGCGTAGACTACGACGTAAACATACGGTCTACGCCGTATACTTGTCAATGTGGTGACTCAGGAGAGCCCGAACACCGAACGCCGCGCGCCGCTGACCCGCGAGCGCGTCCTGCAGGCCGCGATCGAGCTCGCCGACCGGGGCGGCCTCGAGGCGCTGAGCATGCGCCGGCTCGGCCAGGACCTCGGCGTCGACGCCATGGCGCTGTACCGCCACGTCCGCGACAAGGACGACCTGCTCGACGGCGTCGTCGAGGGCGTGGTCGGCGAGTTCGAGCGACCCGCGCCGAGCGGCAACTGGAAGGCCGACCTCCGCGGGCAGGTCATGGCCGCCCGCCACGTGATGCTCCGCCATCCCTGGGCGCCGCGCGTCCTCGAGGAACGTGGCACGGCCGGCCCGGCCGCCCTGGCGCACATCAATGCCGTCCTCGGGACGCTGCTCGACGGCGGCTTCCCGATGGAGACCGCCCATCACGCCCTCCACATGCTTGAGCAGCCGCATCTTCGGGTTCCACCAGGACCTGTTCGACGACTCGGGCGAGCCGCCCGACCCGGAGGCGGAGGCCGCGATGGTTCGGTCGCTGGCGGTCAGCTACCCGCGCCTGGCCGAGCTCGCCGCCTCGGCCAGCCACGAGGGCGGCCTCGGTCGGTGCGACGACAACGTCGAGTTCGCCTTCGGGCTGGACCTGATCCTCGACGGCCTGGAACGGCTCCGCTGATTCGGATCGCGTGCAGGCAGGAGTAGAATCCACGTCACCGGTGGGGCCGAGGTGTCGGCTCGACCGCCGGTCGCGCCCGAGGACTCACGTGCACGTATCGAGCCAGTTCCCCGCATCGGTCCTCCGGGCGCCGTCGCCAACGGCCGAGTGCACCTGCGAGCACTGGGTGTACTGCGACCACGGTTGTCACCATCGCAATTGCGATCCGACGGCGAACGCCTGCAGCATCGAGTTCCTGCCGGACGAGGGCGGCCTGACACCGTGGGGCTGCCGTGACTGCACCCCGGGCGAAGGGGCGCTGCACTATCTCGGCTGCGAACTGATCGGATGGAGCGTTCCGGTTGAAACTCGAAGCCGGCGGCGACGATCCGCCCGATGACATCGGACCGGGCTATCTGAGCTGATCGTCGATCACTACGGCTGCCGGATCGGCATCCCGTAGCGGCGTTGGTCGCGGTCGAAGGTGGCGAGCGACTCCGCGCCGCCGGCCACGGCCGCAGCAACGATCAGCGCGTCGGGGATCGGTCGTCCCGGCATGGAACGGGCGAAGACCAGGTGCTGGACGACGAGCTCGTTCGACAGCCCTAGCGTCCGGACGTTCTCGCGCTGGACCAGGTCGATCAGGCTGTCGATGACGTCGCGCGCCGGGACGTCGTACTGCGTCCGCAGGACGTGCGCGCATTCGGCCAGCGCGACCGGTGCGATCCCGATCTCGAGGTCGTCGTCATCCATGAGATTCCGCCGCCTGCCGGGCCTGCGCCGCCGGCGTCCCGACCAGGTAGCGCACGAGGACCGACGTGTCGGCCGCGATCACCCGGTGCGATCCGGATCCGGTGTCGCCCACGCGGCCGCGCGAAGCCGGTCCCACGATTCGTCCTCGGGCCGGCGCCCGACCTTGTCCCGGAGTTGCCCGGCGAGGGATCGGCGATGCCGGCCCGGCACGACCTCGATCACGATCCGGCCATCCTCGATGCGCTGGACGGTCTCGTCGCCGGCGTAGATCGAGAGCTCCTCGCGGATGGCCTTCTCGATCGTGATCTGACCGCGCTCGCCTACCTTGCTGCCCATGGTAGGAATGACGCTAGCGATTCATACTCGCCCGGTCAAGTCTGCTTAGCCCGGCGCCACATCCGGCTTTCGGCCGCCCGCTCGTTTGTGCTTCCATACACCGTCGCAATCGATTCACGGTTGCAAGGAGCGCGTTTGGTGGGCACATTGCGCAAAGCGCGTGCGCCACTCAAAGTCGGCGCAAAGGTACCGAGGTCAATCTTGCGTCGAACAGGTGCCGCCACTCGGGCGGTCCTCGCCATGCTCATCGGGGTGCTGCTCGTGGGTGGCGGTATCACGCCGTCCGTTCGCGCCGCATCGCCCTCGCCGTCGACCGCAACGGCGCCCGATCCGTCCGACGTCGTCCTCGTCCTCGACTTCTCGGCGTCGATCCTGCGCGACGCGGCCAACCGCAACCGGTTCGCGGCCGCCCTCGAGCAGATCGCCGCCCGCGTCGACGCGACCTCGGCCGACCTCGTCGCCGGCGACGCCACCGTGTCGCTGGTCCAGTTCGCCACGAGGGCGGCCGACGTCACCGGCTGCGCCGACCTCAAGCTGCTCAACAGCCCCGAGACCGTCGCCCACTTCGCCGACTGCCTGCGCTCCGTCGCGGCCGCCTACCGCGGGGGCCCGAGCCCCGCGCGGCGGATCCGCATCGGCGTCGACACGAACTACGTGGCGGCGATGGAGCAGGCCGCCAAGCACCTGCCCGCCGACTCGCTCCGGCCGGCGATGATCCTGTTCACCGACGGCAAGCACGACGTCGAGGGCGTCCCCGTCAGCCAGGTGGCGCCAACCCGCGACCGGCTGTTCGGGAGCCGCTCGCCGTTCGCCCTGCTGCCGGTCGGGATGGGCCTCGCCGCCGGGGACCGCGCCGCGCTCGAGGCCGGGCTCAACGGGCTGCGGATCATCCGCGACATGCCCGCCTGCGTCAGCGGCGCGACGTTCGACTGGCCGCAGACCGTGTTCGAGACCGCCGACGAGGCCGGGGCCGCGGTCGCCGTCGCGCTCCAGGAGGCGACCTGCACGTTCACGCGTCGCGCCGACGCCCGTCCCGACAGCCGCCGCCGACGATCGGTGCCGTGCGCTCGATCGCGCTGAGCGCCGGCGACGGCCGGATCGAGGTCGTCTGGACGCCACCGACCGTGCTGCCCGAGCCGGTCGTCGACTACAAGGTCCGCTGCCGCGCCGGCACGGGCGACTGGATCGAATCGACCGAGGGCGTGTCGCTCGAGCGGCGGACGAGCCTCGTCGGGGTCGACCAACGGGCCGGACTACACGTGCGAGGTCGCCGCCGTCGGCGCGACGACCCAGGGTCCGTGGACGCCCGCCAGCGCCACGGTCATGCCGATCGGCCGGCCGGCGGTCCCCGCCAAGCCGACGGTCGCGCCGATCGACCGGGGCGTGCAGCTCGAGCCTCGGCACCGTCGACCCCAACGCGGTGTCCGAGGTCCACTACGAGTGCTCGGCCGACGGCGGCACGACCTGGACGAACCGGGTGGACATCAAGGTCGGCTCGAACACGGACGCCACGCTCGGCAACCTCACCAACGGGACGAGCTACGTCTGCCGCGCGTTCGCCGCGAACGCCATCGGCCAGAGCGACGCGTCGCCGGTCTCGGACGCGTTCAAGCCGTGCGGCGGGCTGCTCGAGTGCAACGGCCTGCTGGCGCCGCTCGTCGGGATCCTCGGCGTGGTCCTGGCGCTGGCGCTGATCGCCGTCATCGTCGCCTTCCTGCGCGAGCGGCGGCGCGGCTACGTGCTGGCCGTGGTCGACGTCGTCCACACCGCCAACATCGGCCGCGGCAGCCGCCTCGGGATCGGCTTCGTCCGCGCCCCCAACAGCCGGGTCGTGACCGACATCGTGGCCGAGCCCTGGAAGACCGCCGACGTCCGCATCCGCCAGCTCAGCGGCGACCGCTTCCAGGTCACCGACACCGCGGGCAAGCGCGTCGTGAACTCGGGCGAGGCGGTCATCGTGGTCGTCGGCGGGATCCGGCACGAGCTCGTGCTGCGGGCGTTCGCGACGAACGCGGCCTCGGCGGTGGCGACGCGGCGCTGAGGAAGCTAGGTTTCCGTCCTCAGGTCAAACCTGCGAGGCGTTCTTGGACATCCAAGTAGCCAGGATCGGCGGCGATGATCTTCTCGAAGTCGCCGCGCGCCTTGCTCTTCTGTCCGGCGGCGAGATAGGCCAGCGCGCGGTCGTATCGGACGGCGATCAGTAAGTCTGGGTTGCGGTCGGCTCTCTTGGCCAACGCGGCGGTGAACGCCTCGGCCGCCGCTCCTGGCTGGCCCAGACCGAATAGAGCCGCTCCGCGTGCGTGCAGCGTCGCGACACCCACGTCGCCGTCGTTGACTGCGTCCGCGCTGGTCTCGAGGGCGCCGTCGTAGTCCTCGTCGGCGATGAGCAGATCGCACAGCGATAGCCGGATCACGGGATCGTCGGGCGTGGCCGTGTCGAGCTGCTGAACTAGTCCAATCGCCTCGTCGAGACGACCGTCGAGCTGGTACACCTCGGCCAGCAGTAGGGCGGCGCCAGATCGCGCCGAACGGCACCTCGACCACAACATTCTCGGTGATGCCGGCGGCCATCTGGACCGGTGGCAGGTACTTCGCCTGGAGACTGTCGGGCATCGGGTGCTCACTGGCCATGACAGCTTCCAAGTGGCGCTCGACCACGGCCATCGGTTGGTTGAATCGGACCGCTGAGACGGCCGCAAGCAGGTGGGCGCTGATCGCGCTGGGATCTGCCGCCAAGACCTCGTCCACTGCCGCGAGCACGTCACTGTCGCGGCCCTCGACGAACGCGGCGGCGGCGGCGTAGTAGCGCTTGTCGGCTCGACCAGCTAGGAAGCCGGGCTTCTTGACCGCGAAGTTCGCTTGGGCAGGCTGAGCTGTCCGCGATCGGCTTGGTGCCGACCCCGACCTGACAGTCGATACGTTGCTGATCCGCTCCCAGGGATACCGACCGTTCGCGTCACGCGCCCCGAGCTATGGAACGACGTTCGATAGCCAGGGACGCCGAACGATGCCGATACGCCCCGCTTGCCCAACGTCAGCCTCGTCCCGCCGCCTAGGCCGATGCTCTTCCGGAAGCGAACGCTCATATCTCTCCGGGGATGTCGGTAGCGGGACGTGGAGCGGCCGGCTCGAAGCTACTTGACTCTGAGAGTTGTCTCCGCGGTGCCTGACCGGTCGCCGAGGTCGCAGGTGATGAACACCGGAACCGTGCCTTTATTGGTGTTCTGGCCAACGGTCCATTTCCACGTGACCAGGCCCTTGGCATTGGCCCGCTTGTCACCGAGGCCCTGTGCCGTCGATGGGCCCGAGTAGTACTCCACGTCGATGTCGCACAGGGCCCCCTTGACCGTCTTGATCGTCGTGGAGGCGGTGGCGCCCTGGGCGACGGCCCCCGGCGCCTTCGTCACCCTGACCGGCAACACGGGCACCGCAGGCGGAGTGGAGGCCGGGGGATTGGAGGCCGGGGATTGGAGGCTGGCGCCGCTGATGCTGGGTTTCCCGTTGCGCTTGGCGCCGCGGTGGCGAGGCCGCTGGAAGGGCCCACGAGGGGCAGGCCCGCCGATGGACTGCTAGCATCGCTTGACGCCGACCCCCCGCAGGCTGCGACTAGGAACACGATGACGAATAACTTCTTCATGGTCGCAGCCTAGCAGTCCAACCCGAGCCGACATTACGCATAGGCAGAGTGACGTAATCTCCATCGCCCCGATCCCATGGGGGGCTGACCCTAGGCGAAGGCCGGCGTTCAGAAGCTAACGCGGCCTGCTCGCATACCGCAAGAAGTACCCCCAACTTGTGCACGGTCAGGCCGATGGACGACGACGCGAAAGCAGCGACCCTGACATCTGTGCCGCTTGTGGTGTCGGTGCCTGGAATCGTCAATGAAGGACTCATCCGCCGTGTCAATGACCATGGACCAATTCGCCCCGTCGCCGCGCGCTCATTCGAAACGCTGGCTGCGGCTCGTCATCACATTCGGCCTCGGCGCGACGGCGTTGTTCGGTGCCGGTGTCGGGACCACTCAGGCCGGCACGCCCCCGTTGTCTGTTCATGTGTACTGCTACTCGAACCCCGAACGAGTCGTCGTCCGCAACAATCGATCGTTCGCGATCACGATCAGGTCGGTTGGTTCCAGGTACCAGCCCTACAGCTACGAGCCCGTTCGCGTGGACTATCGTCTCGGCGCCGGCAGGTCGGTGACGTTCTACTCCGGTAATGGAGCGACGTACTCGAATCCACGAACGCTGACCCGCAACTACATCTTCCACAACGAGGTCGGTAGCACCGAGGGCGCAAAGGTCACGCGGAGCAACGGCGTTGTCTTCGGCGATCGCTGCTGAGCGACCGAGCTCGGAGCAACTTTCGGCGGCGGCCCGCACACCACGACCTCGGCTAACCGGCGGCGACCTTCGCATGGCTGTAGATCTCGGCCGGCATCGGCCGCTCGAGCTCCCAGACGATCTTGCATGGGCGCTCTGATTGGTGGCTGACATGGCGCGCTGCGCCGAGACACAGATACGGGCGCCGACGCCGCGTTCGTCGCGCCTGTCTCGCGGACGAAGAGGACGACGCGAGCCGCGCGCGACATGGTTGATGTAACGCTGACCGGTGGCGAATCTGATGCGTCCGCGACTGGGACTCCCAATGGAAGAGCGTCGGCGAGATCGGGTAGTCCTGGTAGCGGGTCGTCGGCGAGTAGTCCTCGTCGGCCTTGTTCAGTGTGATGAAGAACAGGTCCGACTTGTCGCCCTCGACCCACAGCGACGCCTTCGCGGTTCTCACGCAGCCTGCCGTTGCTGACGAGCCCGTACGCCGCGATGATCTCGTACAGCCCGTAGTCGCGTGACTGTGGATCGGCACCACGCCAGTCGGTCGATCGGACTGCGAGTCGAGGCGCACGCGCTCCCGGAGGACGTCGAGGAGCTCGACGCAGCTCCTCGCGCAGCGCCGGCGCATCCCCAGAGTTCAGCGAACGCCGACTGAGTCTCGGCCACCGGCCGGCTGCGCTGACCGAGCGCGGCGAACAGCATCCACTGCAGCCGCTCTTCGCGCGATCCCAGGTTCGGCCGGTGCCGGGGCGGAGCTTCGGCGGCGAGCCAGAGTCGCCATCGCTCGATAGCGCTCTTCGTCGTCGACGTGGAGCATCCGCCAATCGCCCTGGCGAAGTCGGCCTCGTCGGGCTCGCGGCGCGCCGCGGCGTGGCCGGCCGCGCGCAACGCGACGTGAATGTCGTGCCGCTCTCCGGGCTTGCAGTAGACGTCCGCGAGGTCGAACGAGCTGGCGTCGAGGAACTGGGCCAAGGTCGTGGTTGCCGGGCAGGCCGCGAAGGTCGTCGACGAGCGCGCGCCGCGTGCTCCGGATGCTCGACCGCAGGTTCTCCAGCACGATCTCTTGCGCGATCTCGTCCAGCCGGATGGCGCAACCCGGCGGCATGAGCGGGAAGCCTGCTTCGACGGCCCGCTCCACCTGCCGTCGCGTTCCGCCGACCATCGCTCGGTACCGGATGTCGAATCGGTAGTCCGCGTGCGCCTGCCCGATGAAGTCCAGCACCGTCAGGACGCTCTTGCCGGCGGCCCAACGGAGGCCGCGGCCCAAGCTGCTGGAGGAAGACTGTCGCGCTCTCCGTCGGCCGCAAGCAGCAGGATGCGTGTCGACCTCCGGGATGTCGACGCCCTCGTTGAAGATGTCGACCGTGAAGATCGCGCGGAGTTCGCCTCGTCGGAGTCGCTCGACCGCCTCGAGCCGGGTCTGCGGCATCCGTGTCGCCGTCGAGGGCGACGGCCGGCAGCCCGGCCGTCGTTGAACTGCTCGGCCATGAACCGCGCGTGGTGGACGCCGACGCAGAACCCCAACGCCCGCATCTTCGACGGATCGAGGACCCACTCGTCGACCGACTCGAGGATCGCGCTGGGCGCGAATGTGGTCGCCGGTCAGGACGCCTTCGAGTTCTGACGTCACGTAGCGTCCTCGCTCGAAAGCCGACGCCGCGCAGGTCGGTTCCGTCACCAACCCCGAGGTAGTGGAACGGGCACAGCAGGCCCTGGTCGAGCGCCTCCCACAGCCGCATCTCGCGTGGCGATCCGCTCGTCGAACCAATGCAGGATCTCCTTGCCGTCGGCCCGCTCCGGCGTGGCCGTCAGACCGAGCAGGACCTTCGGCTCGCAGGTGCTCGAGGAGTCGCCGGTAGGTGTCCGCCTCGGCGTGGTGGAACTCGTCGACGATCACGACGTCGAACTGCGTCGGGTCGAGTTGCTCGATCGACGCGATGGAGCGACTGGATCGACGCGAACACGTGCGTCCCAATGCACCGGCCGCTCGCCGGCGATGAATCGCTCGCCGAACACCGGATCATCGAGCACGAGCCGGAAGACCTCCTGGCTCTGCTGGAGGATCTCGTTGCGGTGGGCGACGAACAGCAGCCGTTCGTAGCCCGGCGCTCCGGAGTCGCTCGTAGTCGAACGCGGACACCCACGTCTTGCCGGTGCCGGTCGGTGCGACGACGAGGTTGCGGAAGTGCCCTCGCTGGCGCTCGGCTTCGAGCGCCTCGAGCATCTCGACCTGGAACGGCTTGGGCTCGACATCGATGCTCAGTCGGTACGGCGTCGGCGATCGCCCCGGGCGCCCGTTCTGGGCGTCGAGCGCCGCCTGGAGCCGCTCGCCGTCGACTCGCGGGTCGTAGGTCTCGAACTCGGGCTCGTTCCAGTACTGCTCGAACGTCGCGCGGATCCGCTCGATGATCGCCGGGTTGTCGACCTGGCGTCGCCCGGACGTTCCATTCGAGCCCGTCGAGCAGCGCCGACTGCGTCAGGTTCGAGGAGCCGACGTAGGCGGTGTGGAAGCCGGAGTCGCGCTCGAATAGCCATGCCTTCGCGTGGAGTCGCGTCTGCGACGTCTCGTACGAGACCTTCACCTTCGCGCCAAGGCCGACGAGCTCGTCGAGCGCTCGCTTCTCGGTCGAGCCCGTGTAGACGCTCGCGATGACCCGCATCTGGCCGCCGCGCAGCAGGAACTCCTGGAGCTCGCGCCGGATCAGCCGAACGCCGGCGAAACGGACGAACGCGCAGAGCAGGTCGACTCGGTCGGCGCTCTGGATCTCGAGACCGACCTGCGTGCCGATCTGGAGGTCCCTGTGCCCGTTGACCAGCAGGCCGCTGTCGCGAAGCGGGATCCCTGGTCGGGCAGTCGGACCGTTGTCAGCCCAAGGCCGGTGGTGGCGCCACTTCAAGGAGCAGTCTGCGCTTCAGGTCGGACGCTATTCAATCGTTCCGAGTCGGTGGTGTAAGGCGCGAGTGCCTCAAGGACTCGATTGGCGATCTTGATCTGTTCCTGGCGGCGGTCATACGTCGACGCAGGAAGTCCGCCGATTCGTTCGCGAACTTGATCGTGGATATGGCGCGCGAGAATGCCCGCGATCGACGCGTCATCGATGTCGCTCGACTCGATGACCCACCCTGGGCTCTAGCGCGCTCGACGCTGGCCTGCAAGGCCTCGGTAACGAGAGCCTCGTAGATACCGGCGGGCAGGTCTTCGGACATCAGGCGACCGAGAT
The DNA here is from genome assembly GCA_963721545.1 of uncultured Chloroflexia bacterium. GTDB lineage: Bacteria > Chloroflexota > Limnocylindria > Limnocylindrales > CSP1-4 > SPCO01. The sequence goes on along the minus strand of CAVRKB010000009.1, from coordinate 252,574 downwards.
GGCCTTCACGACGACAACGTCGTCAGCCGCCGCACGCACGGCCAGCGGCAGGATCCCGACCAGGTGCTGCCTCGCCCGCGACGCCCCGATGTACAGCAGCCGATCCAGCCGCTCCGGGTCGTCGCGCGGCACCTCCAGCAGCACGATGACCGGCCGCTCGAGGCCCTTGAAGCGGCGGATCGAGTCGCACAGGACCACGTCCTTGGGCTGATTCGGAACGTCGTCCGCGGCCAGGCCGAGGAGCCGCCCGGCCTCGTCTGCTGCCCCGTTCCAGAGGACCTGGTTGCCGTAGCGGCGATGCGCCCAGACCGCCGACTCCTCGAGCCCGATCCCGGTCAGCACCGCGATCGAGTTGGGCGCCACGCCCTCGACCTCGACCAGGCGATAGAGCACCTTGCGCAGCGCCTCGATGGTCTGGTCGTCGCCCTCGGCCTTGATGAGCTCGACCTCGCGGCCGTCGCGGCGGCGGGCGATGGACGCCAGCCCTCCCCGGGCGAGCGGCACGATCAGGTCGTGGATCGGCTTGGCGTTGCGGCAGTTGAAGTCGAGCGGGTACTCGGTCAGCCCCAGCTCCCCGATCTGGTCGTCACGGAAGATCGACTGCGCCGGATCGTGGAAGACGTACAGGACGTCCTCGCGTCCGTCGTACAGCAGCCCCTCGAGCGACGCCAGCCAGCCACTATCGAAGTCCTGCCCCTCGTCGACGACGATCGCGTGGTACCGCGGCCCGAGCTTGTCGATCGCCTCGTCCAGCCCGCCCGGCAACGTCCCGCTCGAACCACTCGGCGGTCACCGGATCCGGCTTCTCGGGCAGCGTCCCGGCCTCGCGCCCGAGGTCCTCGGCCAGCTGGTGGAACGTCTTCACGTGCAGCCGCCCGCCCGTCCGCTCGGCGACCTCGCGCGTCTCGTCCGCGAGCACCCGCGCGAGGGCCGAGTTGAAGCACACCAGCAGGGTCTCGAACCCCTCGCTCGCGAGCTGCTTCGCCTTGGCGACGGCGAGCATCGTCTTGCCCGTCCCCGCCCCACCGACGATCCCGGCCCGGCGCACGCCCCGGAGCGTGTTGAGGGTGTACAGCTGCTCGTCGGTCAGCCGCACGACCTCCTCGTTGCCGTCCTTGATCTCCGAGCGCAGCAGCGACCGGAGCTCGATCGGCGACGTGACCATCGACGTCAGGAGCTCGATCCCCTTCGCGCCCGGGCCCGCGCTTGGCGCCGTGGGCCCACAGCTCGAAGCACCGATCGACCCACTCGCGCAGCTTCCGGTTCCGTTGCGCGTCGGGCGCCAGCAGCGCCTTGTCGAGGATCAGCTCGGGGTCCGCGTCGGTGCCCGATCAGGATCTTGGCGTCGAGGCTGGCGAGCTCCACGTTCGGGAACGCGACGGCGTGGCCGGCGATCGGGTCGAGCCCGGACTCCCAGGCCGGCAGCTCGCGCAGCTTCGCGACCAGGCTGTGGTGGCTGTCGGCGGCCTGCTGGAACGGCGACCGATCGAGCTGGCCGCTCCCCGCCCACCAGCGCCCGAGGCTGTCGCGCCGGATCGGCCCGGCCTTGACCTCGATCGCCAGGAAGCCGCGCTCCGGGTGGGCGATGACGAGGTCCGCCTCCCCTTCCCGCTCGACGCCGTGGTCGCGCACCAGCCACGCAACGTTCGCCAGCATCTGGTACTCGGGCGGCAGCGCCGCGCGGAGGCGCTCGTGGACGTGGCGCTCGGCCCGCTGTCCGAGGCTGTCGTCCGGCTCCAGCCGGAACGCCCCCGCCATCAGTAGCGCAACAGGGTCATCACCGCCCCGATGCGGTTGAACAGCCACAGCCCGATCGGCAGCGTGATCAGGATCACGCACAGGAACCACGCGACCGAGATGTAGAGCGCTCCCAGCCACCAGCCGACGAGCACGAACCAGACCGCCCGGATCCAGAGCGGATGCTGCACGGCGTCGCCACCGTAGACGGCCTGCTCGGTCCGCGGCCGCAACGTCAGGATCATCGGCAACCGGTTGAAGATCATGAACCCGAGCGGGATCCCGACGATGATCGCGACCAGGAAGTACGCGACCCCGATCGCGATCGCGCTCAGCCACCAGCCGATGAAGATGAACCACACCGCCCGAATGAGGAAGCCCGGCGGCTCCCGGTACCGCTCCGGCGCGGCCCATCCGGCCGGCGGCGGCGGCGGTGGCGCGCCGGCCGATCCACCCGGTGGCGGCCCGGCGGCAGCGCGGCCGGCGGCGGCTCCCCGCGGGCACAGGCGCCCCCGGCCAGGCCACCGGGACAGGCTGGGTCACCTCACCGGGCCCCGCAGCCTCCGCGGCGCTCGCGTCGTCATCAGGCGGCGGCGTTGCGCGCTCGGTCATGGACGCCCCCGTTGCTCACCGACCAGCGTCGGCGTCTCCATCCTAGCCCGCGGCGAACCCGCGTGGGACTCGTACGGCATCCGCTCCCCCGGATCGAACGGGGCGCCTGCCGCTTGGCGAGGCGCCCCGTGATTGGTCCGTCGAGGACGGCAGGCAGCGCATCCGCTTCCGGATGGACGCCGGGGTCGGGGCCACGAAGACCGCGGCCAGGATCACGCCGGCCAGGGCCAGCAGGATGCGGCAGCAGGCTGCTCACCCGGCGCGCCCGAGTCGCTCGTGCCGGCGATGTCTCGTCGGCGGTGCGGCATTGGGGTGTGCCGTCTCGGCCAGCGGCGGCTCGCCGACGAAGACGTCGCCTCGGCGCAGTCCTCTTCGGTGTCGTCGGAGTCGATGCAGGCGGTGTTGGTGAGCGCGCTGAGTCATCGGCCGCACCCTCGTCGATGGTGACCTCGTAGGTGACCGAGCCACTCGCGGTCACTTGGGTGGCCTCCCAGCGGAGGGTCCGGGTCGCCGAGTCGTAGCCGTCGAAGACGAACTCGGCGTTGTCGCCGGCTTCCGCCGACCCCACCACGTACGTCACGCCTATCGGCAGGACGTCCTCGATGGCTCGCGGTCGACCGGGCCGTTGGCGAACGTGTATTCGAGCTTGCAGCTGACGGTGGCACGCCGCGAGCGGCGCCTCGCCGACACCGCCAGGCGTCGTTGCTCTTCACGACCGCATGATGACCGCCGTCGCTGCCACCCGACGAGCAGGTTGGCGAGTTGACTCCGCGCCGTCGACCGTCGGATCGGCGACGCGCCGTCGCCGATCCGAGCCACCCCACTGGAAGCCCCGGGCGGTGCGCGCCTGCTGTCTCCATGACCGCGCGTCGGCGCGGCAGTTTGTCCGCCGGGTGATCAGCGCGGATCCGGGAAGTCGATCGTGCGATCGAACGGGCCGCCGAGGGTGCAGGTGACGTGGACGCCGCAGTTTCCTTGGCCCTCGGGTGTCGGCGCGGCACTTTCCTGGCCGGGAGGCGGCCGGCACTTCCTGGCCGGGTTGTCGGGCGCCGATGCGTGACTCGTCGGCCTCGTCACGATCGAGGCAGGTCTGCGATGGTGGCTAGAGAAGCCATGCGGCGGTTTCCTGGAGGCCGTCGTCCGTGCGTGGGCGCCGGCGGGTTGTATCGGTAGACTTGGCCCGATCTGGGCCGATCTCTCTTCAGAAGTCTCGGCGCCACCGCTTCGACGATGACCGCGAGGACGACGACGCCGTCGGACGTCCAGGTGAACACGACGTCGCCGGTGATCTCGAAGTCTCGACGGTGCCTTCAGCCGACCGGCGTAGGTGCCGTCTTCCGGCGGGTCGACGCTTGACGCCGGGGTCGTATGCCGTGGTCCTCGCAGGTCGGATTCCCAAGGACCTTCGTGGGTGCGACGGCTGCGTCGCCATCGCCGTGCCCGACGGCGATGAGGCTGAGGAGCAACGTTGCTCCCATGACTGCGGCCAACCTGGCTCGCGGGACGCTGGTGATCGTGACTTCATGTTGGTTCCCCTTACCCTCGATGGCTGACAGGATGGTTGGACTGCATCGACCTGGGCGTGGTCCTTAGCGGCGGCCGCTCCTCTCGACGAGGTGCTTCCGGAGGGCGACCGGCGTCGGGGCCATGAAGGCAACAGTGATGCGCGATCGAGCAGAGGGCCAATGACATCTGTTCCTCCATTCCCCGATGAGGAGCCTAGATTGAGCGAGCCTCCGGATGACCCGGAAGTCCTGCGTATCAAGGGCAGGCTCACGAACAATACGCGAGTACGGCCCGCGAATAGTACTAGGGCAAACCTCTCATTTCCAATAACAAACGCACCAGACTGCCCCACGCGGCACGGCTATTCTTCAGAGTTCTGGTGCGCGACGGCACCGCAAAGGCCAGGACCTTCGTACTGGTACGCTCCGCAACGAAATGAAGGTCGGCATCCAGATCCCCTCGTTCACGTGGCCGGGCGGGCCCGAGGCGATCGGACCGACCCTCGCCCGGATCGTTCGCCAGGCAGACGACGTCGGCTTCGACTCGATCTGGGTGATGGACCATTTCTTCCAGATCCGGGGCGTCGGCAAGACCGAGGAGCCGATGCTCGAGGGCTGGACCACGCTCGGGTTCATGGCCGCGCATTCGCAACGCGCGCGGTTGGGGCTGATGGTCGGTGGCGTCCACTACCGGAACCCGGGCCTGTGGGTCAAGGCGGCGACGACGCTCGACGTGCTGTCCGGCGGCCGGGCCTGGCTCGGGATCGGGGCCGCCTGGAACGAGGAGGAGTCCGGGCGCTCGGGTTCCCCTTCCCGCCGCTCGGCGAGCGGTTCGAGATGCTCGAGGAGACGCTCCAGATCGCCCACGGGATGTGGGAGGGCGAGCGCGGGTCCGAGGAGGCGTTCCAGGGCCGGCTGTTCCAGGCCGAGCGCCTGCTCAACTCCCCGCAGTCGCTGTCACGCCCCAGGGTCCCGATCATGGTCGGCGGTGGGGGCGAGCGAAAGACGCTGCGCCTGGTGGCCCAGTACGCCGACGCCTGCAACGTGTTCGGGTCACCCGAAGGCATCGCCCGCAAGTACGCGATCCTGGCCGAGCATTGCGCCGCGGTCGGGCGCGACCCGCGCGAGATCGAGCACTCGACGCTGCAGTCCGTCCGGCTGCCGGGCGACGGCCGGCGCACGGGTCGAGACGCCGAGCCAGGTCGTCGACCGCTTCGGCGACCTGTCCGACGCCGGCGCCCAGCACGTCGTCATCGACATGCACGGCGTGACCGATCCGGCCGTGCTCGAGACCTTCGGGAGGGACATCATCCCGAATCTGCAGCGCGCTGCCGTAGCATGCAGCCATGACCGACCAGTCCAACGGCTCCGGACCGCCGAAGTCCCCGTTCGGGGGCTTCAGCATCTCGATTCTCGACGACGCAGGCGACGCGTCGCGACCGGTCCGTCCACGGTCCGGACGGCCGAGGGCCGGGTCGACGCCAAGGTCGTGATCATCGGGTCCGGGCCGGCCGGGCTGACCGCCGCGATCTACGCCGCGCGCGCCAACCTCGAGCCGGTCGTGCTCGCGGGCTCCGCGCCGGGCGGCCAGCTGATGCTCACCAGCGACGTCGAGAACTACCCGGGCTTCGAGGAGGCGATCCAGGGCCCCGACCTGATGGCCGCCATGCGCGCCCAGGCCGAGCGCTTCGGGACGCGGCTCGTCGACGTCGACATCGATCGCGTCGACTTCTCCAGTCGCCCGTTCCGCATCTGGGCGCGCGGCACCGAGTACCGCGCCCAGGCCGTGATCGTCGCGACCGGGGCGTCGGCGCTGTGGCTCGGCCTCGACAGCGAGACGCGGCTGCGCGGTCGCGGCGTGTCGGCCTGCGCGACGTGCGACGGCTTCTTCTTCAAGGACCGCGAGATCGCCGTGGTCGGCGGCGGCGACACCGCCTTCGAGGAGGCGACGTACCTCACCCGCTTCGCGACCAAGGTGCATCTGCTCCATCGGCGCGACACCTTCCGGGCCTCGAAGATCATGGTCGAGCGGGCCGACGCCCATCCCAAGATCGAGATCCACCCCAACACCGCGGTCGAGGAGGTCCTCGGCGACGAGCAAGGTCGACGGGCCTGCTGCTGTCCGACACCGCGACCGGCGACCAGCGCCGGATGCCCGTCGACGGGCTGTTCATCGCCATCGGCTACCAGCCCAACACCGAGGCGTTCCGCGACTGGCTCGACGTCGACGAGAAGGGCTATCTCGTCGTCCACGACGAGACCGGCTCGAAGGTCGAGGGCGTCTTCATCGCCGGCGACGTCCACGACCATCGCTACCGCCAGGCCGTCACCGCCGCCGGCGACGGCTGCAAGGCCGCCATCGACGCCGAACGCTGGCTCGAATCCCAAGGCATCACCGAGGCCGCCACCGCCACGGCCTGGTAGGGGTGACCGAGGCCGGGCGACTTCGCTCCTTCCCCACCTGGCGTCGGAACTCGACCGGCCGGTCGGACGCGAGGCACGTCGGCGCGCGACACCGCGGCCGCGGCCGCTCGACGTCGCCGATCGTCGCCCGGCCGCCGACCGTGGGCAGTCGTCCGGGCTTCGCCGGCGTCCGGCACGTCTGTCGGTCGCGATGCGATCGACGGGCCGTGACGTGGTCTTCGACTTGCTCAGTCATGCCCGCTCCCGATTGGCGGCTCCGTCTTCGATCGGTCGTCGAGCCGCCGAGCCTGCGTCGGAGACACGCTCGATGCGAGTCCGTCCGACTCCCGTACGACCTCGTCACGCACCGTGGTCCGCGACTCGGCCGGCACTCTCGACCGACACGATCGTCCGACTCAGCGGGCGCTTCCCGTTCGCGGCCGTTCCTACACGCTGACGGAGGGCCCGACGGCATCGAGGTGATCAACCAGAACGTCCTGTACGCGGAGCGGCGTCTCCCGAGGCCGTTGCGCGCCCTCGCGCAGCGCGCGTTCTCCTACAACCACGCCTGGGCCTGCAAGATCGGCGGCCGCGGGCTGCAGAAGGCCGTCGACGAGGTCGTCGCTGCGCGCGTCGCCGCCGCGGCGTAACGCTGGCTCGAATCCGAGGCATCACGAAGGCCGCGACGACCACCGCCTGGTAGGCCGCTCCGAACGACCCCCGTCCATGCTGATGCCACTCGAGAGCATCAACTCGGGTGCGATTTGTCAGCGACACCGCTGCGTAGTACTTCCGATCCGGACCACGTCACCGACCTGATGCCAGTCGGGAGCATCAAGCGGTTGGTGCTCGATCGTCAGCTGCCTGCACCGTCAGCTCTTCGTCGTCGGCTGGCTGGGCGGTAGGTGCCTGGTAGTCGGGTGGCAGCAAGCCCTGCTGCCGCAGCGACTCAACGCGATACGGCAGGCACCGTGACGCCGTACGTGACCCACCATGGCGGTGGCGACCTGGCCGTTTCGTCCTCCAGCCCGTGCAGCTTCGCGACCAGGATCGCGAACCGCGACCAACGGAGGCCGTACTGGTTCCCGTTCTCCAGCCGGCTGATGACGGTCTGGTCGATGCCGCGTCAGGGCCTCGAGCTGGCGCTGTGTCAGCCCGGCGAGCAGCCGACGACGCTTGATCATCGCGCCGATCCGGTCGTAGCCGACCTGCTCGACGCCGTGCCGCGGGTCCCGCGAATGGGCCCACCGCTTCGCTCGACACTCCATCGACGCAACCTAGGCGACGTCGCTCATCGGCCGCTTACCTCCCGCTTCCTGATGGTCTCGACTGGCATCAACGGCGCGCGGGCATCGGCGCTGTCCCGCTGATGCGGCTCGACTGGCATCGCGGCGCGGTCGCGGCATGCACGACGGTGCTTGATGGTCTCGAGTGGCATCGCGACCGGCGCGGGTCTGCGCAGGAGCCCGGCCGAGCGCGACTCTGGCCGTTCCGTGATAGCGTCGAGCCGTGATGACGAACGATCAGGTGGACGCCTGATGGGGTTCCCGCGAGGGCAGACGCGGACGGCGACCGGCGGGGCGGCTGGGCGCGGGCGGCGGTCGGCGGTGGCGGGCGCGTTCGGGGCCCGACCGCGGACTTCGAGCCGGTCCCCAAGGAGCGCCGCGGCCGCACGCTGCGGCGGATCGTCGCCTTCTTCGAGCCGTACCGGCTCCAGGTCGTCATCGTCCTGTCGGCGATCCTGGCGACGAGCCTCATCGGCCTGATCAACCCGCTGCTGCTGGGCCTGCTGATCGACCAGGTCATCGTCGGCGGCGACTACGAGAAGCTGAACCTGTACGTCGGCCTGATGATCGTGCTGCCGATCATCACGGGCCTCATCGGCGTCGGCCAGAGCTACCTCAACAACGTCATCGGCCAGAGCGTCATGCAGGACCTGCGCGGCGCGCTCTACGCCCACCTCCAGAGCATGCCGCTGCGCTTCTTCACCGAGACGCGAACGGGCGAGATCCAGAGCCGGCTCGCCAACGACGTCGGCGGCGTCCAGGCCGTCGTCACCGACACGGCCAGCTCGATCACGAGCAACCTGGCCGATCGCGATCAGCACGATCATCGCGATGTTCATCCTCGACTGGCGGCTGGCGCTCCTGTCGCTCGGCCTCACGCCGTTCTTCCTGTACCTCACCTACCGCGTCGGCAAGGTCCGCCGCGAGGTCTCGACCGAGACGCAGAAGTCGCTGGCCGAGATGAGCGCGACGACCGAGGAGACGCTGAGCGTGTCGGGCATCCTGCTGTCGAAGACGTTCGGCCAGCAGGCAGACCTCGATCGCCAAGTTCCGCGGCCTCAACAAGCGCCTCGCCGCGCTCCAGATCCGCCAGGCGATGGTCGGGCGCTGGTTCTTCATGATCATCGGCACGATCTTCTGCGATCATGCCGGCGTTCGTGTACTGGCTCGCCGGGCACGCTGGCGGCCAACGGCAGCCCCGACGCCCCCACGGCCGGCACGATCGTCGCCTTCACGACCCTCCAGAGCCGGCTCTTCTTCCCGCTCGGCCAGCTGCTCGGCATCCAGGTCGAGATCCAGGGCTCGCTGGCCCTGTTCGACCGGATCTTCGAGTACCTCGAGATGGACCCCGAGATCGTCGACGCACCCGATGCGGTCGCGATGGACCCGGCCGACGATGCGCGGCAAGGTCCGCTTCCACGACGTCTCGTTCCACTACCCGACGGAGGCGGTCCCCTCGCAGCGGGCGCACGACGCGATGGCGCGCGGCCACGATCACGACGGGGACGGCGTCGAGCAGCTGGCCGAGCCGGAGTGGGCGCCCGAGGCGGAGCTCGCCTTCGACGAGGCCGTGGCCGAGGCGGCGGCCGTGCGAGGCGGCGACGCGCGGCGGCGGCGGCGGCGCGGCGGCGGCGATGGCGCCGACGCGGAGGACGCCGGCAGGCCCGACGGCCGCCAAGGCGCCCGCCTTCGGGCTCGAGCACGTCGAGTTCGTGGCCGAACCGGGCGAGCTCGTCGCCCTGGTCGGGCCGTCGGGCTCGGGCAAGACGACGACCACCTACCTCGTCTCGCGGCTGTACGACGTCGATCGGGGCGCGGTCGAGATCGACGACGTCGACGTCCGCCGGATCAAGCTCGCCTCGCTCGGGCGAGATCATCGGCACGGTGACCCAGGAGACGTACCTCTTCCACGCCTCGGTCCGCGACAACCTGCGCTACGCGCGGCCCGAGGCGACCGACGAGGAGCTCGTGGCCGCGGCCACGGCCGCCGCGATCCATGACCGCGATCACCGAGCTCCCCGAGGGCTACGACACGATCGTCGGCGAGCGTGGCTACAAGCTGTCGGGTGGCGAGAAGCAGCGCATCGCGATCGCCCGGGTGCTGCTCAAGGACCCGCGGATCCTCATCCTCGACGAGGCCACGTCGGCGCTCGACACCGTCTCGGAGCGGCTCATCCAGGCGCGCCTTCGAGCGCCTGATGGAGGGCCGCACGACGATCGCCATCGCCCACCGGCTGTCGACGATCCTGCGCGCCGACCGGATCCTCGTCTACGATCGCGGCCGGATCGTCGGAGCGTGGCACGCACGCCGAGCTGCTCGCGCAGGACGGGCTCTACGCGCGGCTGTACCGCGAGCAGTTCCTGGCCGAGGATCCGGCCGTCTGGGCGGACGCACCCCTCGATCCCGACGAGGGCGACCGCGACGACGACGAGCCCGCGCCGATCGCCCTCGCAGGAGTCTGACCCCGCATGCCCACCATCAAGCGCGTCGACCTCCGTCACGAGGGCGGCATGTTGTTCCGTGCCGAGCCGAGCTCGGGCCATCCGCTCGTCGTTCGACGACCGCTTCTCGAACCAGGGCGGCAGCCCGGTCGAGACGATCCTCGCGCGCTCGGGGCGTGCACCGCGATGGACGTCGTGTCGATCGCGGGCAAGAAGCGCCAGCCGATCGAGCACGTACGAGATCCACGTCCGCGGCAGCCAGCGCGACGAGTACCCGCAGGTCTTCACCGAGATCGAGGTCGTCCACGAGTTCGTCGGCCAGAACCTCTCGGAGGCCGCGATCCGGCGCAGCATCGAGCTGTCGGCGACGAAGTACTGCCCGGTCAACGCGATGGTCTCGGCCGGGGCGACCGTGGTCCACCACCGCTACCAGATCGCGTCGACTCGGGGCGAAGCCCTACGAGGCGGAGGGCCGAGGTGATCGTCGACCGGGCCGTACGCGCGGCCGCGACATCCTCGTCGAGCTAGCCGCGGGCGCTCGACCGCGGCTCGGCCGGGCCTCAGCGGTAGCTGATCGGCTCCGGCGCGAGGTTCGGCCGGTCGAGCCGCGAGCGGCCGCGGGTCCAGATCCGGGTCACGAGGTCCGGCACCCACCAGCGCAGGAAGTACAGCCGGCAGCCGAGGCAGTAGCCGGTCGTGGCGAGCAGCGTCTGCAGCCCGGCGACGGCCAGCGTGAGGCCCCAGCCGAGGGTCGTCGCGCCGAGCGCGAACGACGACGAGCGCCAGGGTCAGCGCCACGCTGCCGAGCACCTGCGCGAAGCGCGGCGGGTACTCGTGCTCCGGCTCGACCTTGGGGAGTGCCAGGGCCTCGGCGATCCGCCGCCAGATCGCGCCGTAGATCGAGTAGCGCAGGCCGAACGCGGCACTGACCCCGATCGACAGCAGGACGAGCGGCGACCAGCCAGACCGTGCCGGTCACGAAGCGCGATGAGCAGCAGCGACCGCCGAGACGCCGGCACCGAATCGATGGCCGCGCGGGTCGATCATCCGCGCCTTGGGCAGTCGGGCCGCGGCGTCGGCGGGGATCGCGCTGGGCATCGGTCGGGTCTCCTGATTCTCGGGCCGGGGCGCCGACGATACCACACAACTCCGACTGAACAAGTCGGGTATCGCGCCGGCGCGACGATCTCCGGTTGCATGACTATGCATCGCTCACTGTATAGTCATGCGACGATGACCGCCGACCCAGCCGATCCCCGCGACCACCGGCCAGCTGCCTCGCTCCGAGCGCGGCGTCGACCCGGCCGGCGGGCCGCGCCGGATCCGCGTCGGGATCATCGGGGCGACCGGGTATGTCGGCGCCGAGCTGGTCCGGCTGCTGGCCCGCCACCCGAATGTCGACCTCGTCGGGCTGGCCGGCCGGGGCCGCGACCACGACCCGATCGACACGGCTCCATCCGCACCTGGCCACGACCGGACCAGACCGATCCACGCCGGAGCTGCCGCCGGTCGACGCCGTGTTCATGGCACTCCCCCATGGCACGGCCGCGTCGCTCGCCCCGGACCTCGTCGCGGCCGGCACCGCGATCATCGACCTGGGACCCGACTTCCGGCTCCGCGACCCGGCCGACTACCCGCGCTGGTACGGCTTCGAGCACCCGCGGCCCGACCTCCTCGAGCAGGCGGTCTACGGGCTGCCGGAGCTCCATCGGGCCGAGCTCGCGGCGCTCGTCGACGCGCCGGTCGCGATCGTCGGCGCGCCCGGCTGCTACCCGACCGCGACCCTGCTCGCCCTGGCGCCGCTGGCGCGGGCCGGGCTGATCGGCGATCTCGTGGTCGACGCCAAGAGCGGCGTCTCGGGCGCCGGCCGCGAGGCCAAGGCCGAGCTGCTGTTCGGCGAGGTCAACGAGAGCGTGAAGGCGTACGGCATCGGCGGCCACCGCCACGTCGCCGAGATCGAGCAGGAGCTCGGCGTGATCGCCGATGCGCGCGGGCCTCGACCCGGCGGCCAACCCGGGCATCGACGCGGTCGACTTCCTGCCCCACCTGATCCCGATGACGCGGGGCATCCTGTCGGCCTGCCACGTCCGCCCGACGCGGCCGGTCACCCAGGCCGAGCTCGACGAGCTGTACGCCTCGACCTACGCCGACGAGCCGTTCGTGACCGTGGTCGCGAGCCCGCCCGCGACCAAGCACGTGACCGGCAGCAACCAGGTCCGCGATCCACGTCAGCCACGACCCGCGGACCGGCCGGATCCTCGCCATCGGCGTCGAGGACAACCTGGTCAAGGGCGCGGCCGGCCAGGCGATCCAGGCCTTCAACCTCGTCCACGGCCTGCCCGAGACGGCCGGCCTCGAGCAGCTCCCCCTGGCGCCATGACGACGACCGCGCGCGCCAGGGTCACGACATCGCATCTGCCCATCCCGGCGTCCTCGACGGTCCTCCCACCGGTCGAGCGACGAGCCGCCATCCCCGCCGGCTTCAAGGCCGGCGGGATGGCGGTCGGGATCAAGGCCTCGGGCCGGCCGGACCTGGCCGTCATCCGTCGCGACGAACGGGCCGGCCGCCGCGGCCGCGGTCTTCACCCCGAACGCGTTCGCGGCCGCGCCCGTCCGCCTGTCGCAGGCCCATCTCGCGGCCACGTCGGGCGACGCCAGCGGCCGGCTTCGGCTGGGCCGAGGCGATCGTCTCGACCAGCGGCAGCGCCAACGCCGCGACCGGCGCCGCCGGCGACGCGGACCAGCGCGATCATCGCGTCGACGGCTCGCCGCGGCGCATTCCGCTCGCCGTCCGACCGGCACGCTCCACCTGTCGACCGGGATCATCGGGACGCGGCTGCCGCTCGACGCGGTCGGGGACGGGACTCGACCGGCTGGCGCCGGACGCTCACGGCGACCGACGACGGGGTTCGCTGGCCGCGGCCGAGGCGCTGCGCACGACCGATTCGGTCGTCAAGGTCGCGACGACGGTCGATCGAGCTGCCCGACAAGGACGGCCGGCCGGTCCCGGTCCGGGTCAGCGGCATGGCCAAGGGCGTCGGGATGATCCATCCCAACATGGCGACGATGCTGTCGGTCGTCCTGACCGACGCGGCCGTCGAGCCCGAGGTGCTGTCCGGCCTCCTCCGGCCGGCCGCGGCGCGGACCTGGGACCAGCTCTCGGTCGATGGCGACACGAGCACCAACGACACCGTATTCCTCCTGGCCTCGGGGGCGTCGGGGGCTGCGCCGGTGGGGGCCGGCCCGGCTGCCGACGCCCTCGGCGGTGCCATCGAAGCCGTCGCCCGCGACCTCGCCCGCCAGCAGGCGGCCGACGGCGAGGGCGCGACCACGCTGATCACGGCGCGATCGTGACCGGCGCCAAGGACGACGCGGAGGCACGGGCGGTCGCCCGGGCCGTCGTCTCGTCGAGCCTGGTCAAGGCGGCGGCCCATGGGCGCGACCCGAACTGGGGCCGCATCGCCGGCGCGGCCGGGAACGCCCGGCTGGCCGTCGCCGCGGTGCTCGAGGCCGGCCGGCCTGTCCGCCAGGGACGCGACGGGCCCGTGCCGGCACCCCGGCCACGCTCGACCCGGCCACGCTCCGGATCTCGATCGCCGGCCACGTCGTGTTCGACGGAACGCTGGGCGGCCCGGTCGAGTTCGATCGCGCGGCGGCGCGCAGGGCGATGGACCGGCCGGAGCTCGTCATCGGGCTCGACCTCGGCCTCGGGCACGGGCCGTGGCGAGGCCTTCGGCTGCGACCTCACGGAGACGTACGTGATCGAGAACTCGGAGTACACGACGTGAGCGAGATCCTCGTCGTCAAGCTCGGTGGGACGACCATCGCCGAGCAGTGCCAGGTGCTCGAGGAAGTGGCCGCGGTCGCGCGTCGCCGTCCCGTGGTCCTGGTCCATGGCGGCGGGAAGCGGATCACCGAGTGGCTCGAGCGCCTCGGCGTGCCGTCGCAAGTTCGAGGGCGGCCTGCGCGTGACCGACGCCCAGTCGCTCGAGGTCGCCGCCGCGGTCCTGCGCGGCGTGGTCAACAGCGAGCTCGTGTCCGGGCTGCGCGACCTCGGCGTCGATGCCGTCGGGCTGTCCGGCGTCGACGGCGGCCTCCTCGTCGCCGAGCGGATCCCCCACCTCGGGCTCGTCGCCAGCGTCGTCGGGCTGCGTCGCGACCTGCTCGACGCGATCCTGGTCGGCGGCCAGGTGCCGGTCGTCGCGCCGCTCGCGCGCGACGCGGACGGGATCGTCTGCAACGTCAACGCCGACGACGCCGCGGCCGGGATCGCGGCCGGGATCGGGGCCCGCCAGCTGGTCCTGCTGACCGACGTCGACGGCGTCCGCGACGCCGACGGCCGGCGCCTCGACGCGCTGACCGTGGGCGAGGCCGAGACGCTCATCGCCTCGGGCGTCATCGCCGGCGGGATGGTGCCCAAGGTCCGCGCCGCGCTCGGGGCGCTCGGCTGGGACGGCGCCGAGGCGATCATCGCCGACTCGTCCGCCCCGAACGCGCTGACCCGCGCCCTGACCGACCCGACCTTCGGGACGCGGATCACCGCCAGCCGGACCGCCCGGGTCGGTGCCGCATGAGACCCGTGTTGAACGCCGCGAGCGCCGCGAACGCCGGCCGCGGCCGGCTGCGACGGCTCGAACGGCTCCGAACGGCCACGATTCGAAGGCCCAGCGCCAGGCCGCGATCCGCGAGCTCATCGGCTCGCGCCCGCTCGGCAGCCAGCGCGAGGTCGTCGACGCCCTCGGCGAGCGCGGCTACGCGGTGACCCAGGCCACGGTCTCGCGCGACATCGCGGAGCTCGGGCTGGTCAGGCGCCCCGGCGCCGACGGGCCGGTCTACGTCGCGCCCGAGGGTCGTCGGGGTCGGGCTCGGCCGCCGCCCCCGCCGACGAGCGCCTCGTGCGGATCCTCGGCGACATCCCGGTCACGATCGGGCGGAGCGGGCTGATCCTGGTGCTGACCGGGACGCCCGGCACGGCCAGCGTCATCGCCCAGGCCATCGACGAGTCGTCGCTGCGCGAGCAGGAAGGCACGCTCGCCGGCGACAACACGCTGCTCGTCCTGTTCGCCAACGAATCCCGCCTCGAGCGCTGGCGCGCGAGGTTCACGTCCCTGCAGGCCCGGTCCGGAGGTTCAAGCATCCCGTGAAGAAGGTCGTCCTCGCCTATTCGGGTGGTCTCGACACGTCGGTCGCCGTCGCCTGGCTGCGCGAGCAGTTCGACGCCGAGGTGGTGACGCTCACGGTCGACCTCGGCGGCGGCTCGCTCCGTCCCGGCGTCGAGCGGCGGGCCATGTCCGCCGGCGCCTCGCGCGCGTACGTGGTCGACGCGCGCGAGCGGTTCATCACCGACTTCGTGTGGCCGCACCTCCAGGCCAACGCGATCTACCAGGGCGCGTACCCGCTGGCCACCGCGCTCGCCCGGCCGCTGATCGCGCAGCTCCTCGTCGAGGTCGCCAACAAGGAAGGGGCCGACGCGGTCGCCCACGGCTGCACCGGCAAGGGCAACGACCAGGTCCGCTTCGACGTCGCGACCCATGCGCTCGATCCGGGGCTCGAGGTCGTCGCCCCGATGCGCGTCGGGATGGGCCTGACCCGCGACCAGGAGATCGACTACGCCGCCGAGCGCGGGATCGAGATCCCGATCACGAAGGCGTCGCCGTACTCGATCGACGTCAACCTGTGGGGCCGCTCGTGCGAGACGGGCGTGCTCGAGGACCCGTGGGTCGCGCCGCCGGCCGACGCGTACGAGTGGACGGTCGCGCCCGCCGATGCGCCCGAGCCGGTCGAGGTGGTCGTCGCGTTCGAGGGCGGCATCCCCGTCTCGATCGACGGCGAGCGGCGGTCGCCGCTCGAGCTGGTCGAGCAGCTCCACGAGCTCGGGGCCGCGCACGGCGTCGGCCGGATCGACCACGTCGAGGATCGCCTGGTCGGGATCAAGAGCCGCGAGATCTACGAGGCGCCGGCGGCGACGATCCTGCACGCCGCGCATCGGGCGCTCGAAGGGCTGACGCTGTCGCGCGACACCCTGCGGTTCAACCGGATGGTGGCCGACGAGCTGGCCCGGCTGATCTACGACGGCCTGTGGTTCAGCGCCCTGTCGCGTGACCTGCGGGCGTACATCGCGTCGTCGCAGCGGGTCGTGTCGGGCGAGGTGCGGGTCCGGCTGGATCACGGCTCCGCGGTGGTCGTGGGCCGCCGCTCGCCGCTGTCGCTGTACGACAAGTCGCTCGCCACGTACGACGAGGGCGATGCGTTCGACCACGCCTCGGCGGTCGGGTTCATCGAGATCTTCGGGCTGCCGCTGCGGGTCGAGGCGGCCCGCCACGGCGCGGTCGGGGCACGTCACGGCGCGGCCTGGACGTGGACCGATCCGCTGCTCGACACGCTGCCGACGACCGTCGCCGATCCGGAGCCGGCCGGCGTCTGATCGCTCGGGAACCGGAGGTCGTCCGCCTCGACGATGGTCGCCCGCTTCCGGATGCGGAGGTTGAGCGGCTCACCGAACTGGCTGAAGGCATACCGGACCGAGGTGCGGACCAGCGATGTTCCGGCGGGCACGGTGAAGTCGAACGCCGCAAGGCGGACGTACCCGTCGTCTCCGATCCAGACCTCGCAGCGCGCCAGCGGCTCGATCCCTGAGAGTCGGAGCGCCGCGATCGCCCTCGCGAGCATCGCGGGCCCATCGGCGACGACCCGCACGTGTGCCGCATCGAGATCGCAGGTCGTCGCGGCGCGCTGCACCGCGACGCCGCCGGCCATGCCCCGCCCGAGGTCGCGCAATGGTCCCGCCGGTGCGCCGTGGAGGAGCAGCAGGGCCAAGGCACCGTTGGTCGAGTTGTTCGCGATGGTCGCCAGGTAGCGCGACACCAAATCCGTGCCGTCCCGGCGGGCATCGACCCAGGTTCCCTTTGGCACCATCGACGTCGGTAGCCCGCGGACCCAGATCTGGCCGTCGTTCACGACAACCTCGTTGTAGGTGGGTACGTTCGCGGATACCACGAGCCGGGCGGACCGTCCGTCGAAGGCCGCCCCGCCCGTCGTCCGAGACGCAGTGGTGCCGGCCGTGGCCGCGATCTCGGCGGTCGACGTTGCATCGATCGCGGCGGTCTTCGCCTTGAGCGTGCGCGCGATGGCCAATTCAAGGTCGACTTCGATGAGGGACCCGGACGGGTCCGGGCTTCGGTCGATCGCGGCGGAGGCGGTCGGGCTGGGTGATGGCACCGGCGTGGGACTGGCGGTCGGCGACGGGGTCGTCGCCGACACCGGGTGGCTCGACGCCGACGCTGGCCCCGAGCTCGCTGGGGCGTCAGCGCACCCACCCAGGCCGATCGCCAGCGCGGCGATGACGACGGCGAGTCGCATGGACACTTCTCCCTGGTGAGGGACGGAGTCTAGCAACCGACTGGAGTGCGTCCATCCCGGACCATTTCCTGCGTGATGCGCACCCGCCTGAGCGTGCCTCGGCGCACGCCTCGCCCACGAAGACGTTTGTTGGATGGTTCCAGTCAAGCGGAACCATCTCGAGCCCGGTCGAGCCCACGGTCGAGCCCAAGTCTATGGCAGGGCCGGAGATCCACGGCGCAGGTAGTTCCGCTTGGGCGGAACCATCTCGAAACCACCGTCAGCGGAGGGCGCGCGCGCGAGGCGGCGGGCCCTCGGACCGCGGCGTCAGCCGACGCGCGCCGAGTACCATCGGCCGATGACCGACGACAACGCCACCGTCAACGACCTGCGTCGCGGCCTGGCGGATGGGCTCGCGGCCGCACGAGCCACGGAGCGCGACGTCCTGGCCGCCCTCGACCCGGCGCACGCGCGATGCGCCGGCGCCCGATGGCGGCTGGTCGCCCAAGGACGTGCAGGCGCACCTCGGCGCCTGGCGGCGGCACCAGGTCGAGCGGCTGGTGGCCACGCGCGAGCAGCAGGACGAGCCGCAGCCGGCCGCGACCGAGACCGACGAGGTCAACGCGATCATCCACGCCGAGCGGGCCGACTGGTCGTGGGACCGCGTGCTCGCCGACGCCGAGGAGAGCGCGACCCAGCTGATCGCCGAGGTCGAGGCCGCCGCCGAGTCGACCCTCGCCGACGCCCGGACGTCGGCTCGATCATGGGCAACGGCCCGAGCACAGCTGATCCACTCGGGCCGATCGCGGCCCGGGCCGGACATGCGAGTCGCGTGCTCGAGCTGGCCACGAGGTCGAGGCGATCGTCGGCCGCGGCGGCTGGCCGCCGCGAGCCCGCGGCCTACGCCCGCTACAACCTCGCCTGCTTCCATGCGCTCGGCGGCCGGCTCGACGAGCCCGCTCGCTGCTGCGGCAGGCGCTGCCCGGAGCAGGAGGACGCTGCGCGACTTCGCGCCGCAGGACGAGCGATCTCGCCGCGCTCCGCGACGAGATCCCGGCGCTCGGCGGCGGCTGATCCGCAGGCGCCTCGGACCTCGCGCAGCGTGCGGACCGAGTGCCGCCGATGCGGGATGATCGGGCGTGACCGACCCGCTCCCCACCCCGGCCCCGCCTCGACGCCGACCGCGCGCCGCTCGACGAGCTCGCGTTCCTCCACGAGATCGCCCAGCTGGCGACGCTGGCACGCGACTGGGACGAGCTGATGCACTCGATCGTCGACGGCACGACCGAGGCCATGGGCGTCGAGGTCTGCTCGTTCTACCTCGCCGACCACGAGCGGACGCGGCTGACCCTCGCCGCGACCAACGGCCTCGACCGGACGCCAGGTCGGCAAGGTCAGCCTCGGCTGGGGCCAGGGGATCACCGGCCGCGTGGCCGCGACGCGGACCCCGATCGCGGTCGAGGACGTCACCCGCGACGACCGCTTCGCTGGGTCCGCGGCTTCGACATCGAGGGCCTCACCGCGATGCTGTCGGTGCCGCTCGTCTGGCATGACGCCGTGGTCGGCGTGCTCAACGTCCAGACCCGCGACGCGCGCCAGTTCAACGCCGGGCGAGATCGCGTTCCTCCAGACGATCGCGGCGCTGCTCGCGGGGATCGTCGAGAAGGGCCGGCTGACGGCCGAGGTCGAGGCGCGCCTGGTCCAGCTGACCGCGCTCGACGCGGCGCGGGCCGAGCTCCTGAGCGTCGTGACCCACGAGCTGCGGACGCCGCTGTCGGTCGTGCGCGTCTACGTCGACCTGCTCGGGGAGGCGGCGCGGCCGACGTCCCGAGCCCCGGACGCCGGCCGGAGTGGCGGCGACGGCCGCCGTCCGAGCAGCTCGGGCGGCTGGACCGCCTCGTCGATTCGATCCTGGCGTCGGTCCGCGGCGAGGGGCTCACCGGGCTGTCGCGCGCGCCGTTCGACGCGGTCGAGGCGGTCGCCGAGACGGTCGAGACGCTTCGTCTCCTGCTCCGCCCGCGCCCGATCCGCTGGGATCGGCCGTACGGGCCGATGACCGCGGTCGGCGACGAGACGCGCTTCCGCCAGGTCCTCGAGCAGCTGCTCGAGAACGAATCGAAGTACGCGCCGTCGGCCGAGGGCGTGAGCATCGGGATCTGGCGGATCGGCGACGAGATCCAGGTCTACGTCACCGACGACGGCCCGGGCGTCCCGATCGAGGACTGGGAGAGCGTGTTCGAGCCGTTCGTCCGGATCGAGGGGCGCGGCCGGAGCCGCGGCTCGGGGATCGGCCTGTTCGCGGCGCGCCGGCTGATGAACGCGATGGGCGGCCGGATCTTCCTCGAGGCGAACGGCTACGGCGGGTCGCGCTTCGTGGTCGCGCTGCCGGCCGGGTTGAGCCGGTCGCCGGCCGGTTGAGCCGGTGTCGCGCCGGGTCGGCGCCGCTCAGACGGTGTCGGGCGGATGACCGCCAGCTCGCGCCAGCGGCAGAGGTAGATCCGCTCGTCGGGGAGCCAGATCGTGCGGTACTCGATCACCCGGCGGGTGCCATCGGCGCGCGGGTAGTCGAAGGTCGATTGGACGGGCGTTGCCGTCCTTGAGCGGGCCGAACAGCCACACGCCGTCGGTGTCGCCGCGCCTCGACGGGCACGAGCTCCCGCCACGGCACGCCGGTCAGGCCACCGGGCGGATGGTCGACCAGCCGGCAGGCCTCGTCGTCGCCGTCGACGAACACCTCGTCCTCGCCCAGCCGCGCGGTGGCGACGCCCTCGGCCTGCCACCACTCCTGCTCGAGCCGGACGCCCGCCGTCCCGTCGCGATAGATGTACCAGGTCGTCCCGCCGAAGCTCGCCATCGGGTCCTGGGGCCGGACCAGCGCCCGGGTGTGCCAGCGGCGCAGCGCCGCCTGGACGGCGGCCGCGTCCTCGCGCTCGTCGGGCCCGAGCTTGGCCATCGTCGCGCGCACGAACGCCGCGAACGCGGTGTCGTCCCGGGGAAACGTGACGGTGGTGAGCGACATTGGGAGCGGGCGCATTGTGCGTCGGGTCCGCAACCTTGACAAGCCCGAGCCCTGGCGCGGCCCGTCGGGGCTCAGCTGACGACGACCCGCGTCTGCTCGGCGCGGAGGTGGGCGTAGCCCGGCTTGACCACCTCGTTGATCAGCCGCAGCCGCTCGTCGAACGGGGCGAACGCGCTCTTGAGCGCGTTGAGCGTCAGCCACTCCATCTCGCCGAGCCCGATCGCGAACGCCTCGTCGAGGGCGGCGAACTCGCTCGACAGCGTGACGCCGCTCATCAGCCGGTTGTCGGTGTTGAGCGTGACCCGGAAGCGCAGCCGGCGGAGCAGGTCGATCGGGTGCTCGGCGACCGACGGCGCGGCGCCGGTGTGGACGTTCGAGGTCGGGCACATCTCGAGCGGGATGCGCCGGTCGCGCACGAACGCCGCCAGCCGCCCGAGCTCGACCGAGCCGTCGGCCGCGGACGGTGATGTCGTCGACGATCCGCACGCCGTGGCCGAGTCGCTCGGCGCCCGCGAACTGGACGCGCCTCCCAGATCGACGGCAGCCCGAACGACTCGCCGGCGTGGATGGTGATGTGGAAGTTCTCGCGCCGGATGTACTCGAAGGCGTCGAGGTAGCGGGTCGGCGGGATAGCCCTTCTCCGGGCCGGCCACGTCGAAGCCGACGACGCCGGCGTCCCGCCAGCGGACGGCGCATTCGGCGACCTCGACCGAGCGGGCGGCCTGGCGCATCGCGGTGACGAGCAGCTTCATGACGATCGACGTTGCCGGCCTCGGCCGCGCGCGCCGAGCCGATCCGGAAGCCCTCGAGCATGGCCGCCATCGGCCTCGTCGAGCGTGAGCCCCTGCTCGGTGCACAGCTCGGGCGCCATGCGGACCTCGGCGTAGACGACGCCGTCGGCCGCGAGGTCCTCGGCGCATTCGGCCGCGACCCGGGCGATCGCGTCGGGCCACTGCATGACCCCGAACGTGTGGGCGAAGGTCTCGAGGTAGAGCTCGAGGCTCTTGCGGTCGGCGCCGCGCCGGAACCAGGCGCTCAGCGCGTCGACATCGGTCGTCGGCAGCGCGGTGTAGCCGTACTCGGCGGCGAGGTCGATGACCGTGGCCGGCCGCAGGCCGCCATCGAGGTGGTCGTGGAGGAGCGCCTTGGGTGCCCTCGCGGATCGTGTCGGGCGCGAGCACGGGTCAGCCTCCTCCGTGGCCGTGGGGTTCGGCCCGCGTCGAGCCGCGCGCGGGCCGCATCGAGCGCGGCGGCGACCCGGGTCGGAGCCGTCCCGCCGATGACGTCGCAGGCCGCCAGCGCGCCGTCGAGCGAGGCGGCCGCGCGCAGCTCGTCGCCGATCCCGGGTTCGGCCGCGAGCGCCGCCGCGTCCTCGTCGCCGCTGGCCGCGAGCGCCAGCCCGATCATCGCGTCGGGGATCGCGTCGAGCCGGATGTCGGCGCCTTCGGCCTGGGCGACGAGCGAGCCGACGATGTGGTGGGCGGCACGGAACGGGATGCCGCGGCGGACCAGCGCGTCCGCGACGGCCGTGGCGGTCGTGTAGCCCTCGGCCGCGGCGGCCCGCATCCGGTCGGCGTCGATCGCGAGGCTCTCGACCAGCCCGGTCATCACCCGGAGCGACGAGCCGAACACGCCGACCGCGTCGAACAGCGGCGCGACGCTCTCCTGGAGGTCGCGCTGGTAGGCCAGCGGGAGGCCCTTGAGCAGGGTCAGGCTCGCGGTCAGCTCCCCGATGACGCGGGCAGCGCGGCCACGGACCAGCTCGGCCGGGTCCGGGTTCTTCTTGTTCGGCATCATCGAGCTGCCGGTCGAGAACGCATCCGCGACGCGGACGAACCCGAAGCGCGGGTTCGACCACCACGTGATCTCCTCGGCCAGGCGGCTGAGGTGGACCATGCCGAGCGCGACCGCGGCGAGGACCTCGACGACGAAGTCGCGATCCGAGACCGCGTCGAGCGAGTTGGCGGTCACGCCATCGAAGCCGAGCTCTCGCGCGGTCGCCTCGCGGTCGAGCGCGTAGCCCGCACCCGCCAGGGCGCCCGAGCCGAGCGGCGAGACGTCGACCCGACGGCGGGCGTCGGCGAGGCGGCCCCGGTCGCGCTCGGCCATCTCGACGTAGGCCAGCAGGTGGTGGGCGAACAGCACCGGCTGGGCGGGCTGGATGTGGGTCGACCCGGGCAGGATCGCCGTGCCGTCGCGCTCCGCCAGCTCGACCAGCGCCCGCTCGAAGGCGAGCAGGTCGGCGTCGAGGTCGTCGATCGAGCGGCGCGTCCAGAGCCGCAGGTCCGTGGCGACCTGGTCGTTGCGCGACCGGCCCGTGTGGAGCCGGCCGGCGAGCGGCCCGATCTTGTCGGCGAGCGCCGCCTCGAGGTTCATGTGGACGTCCTCGAGCGCGGGGTCCCATGCGATGCGCCCCGCTGCGGCGTCGTCGGCCAGCGCGAGCAGGCCGTCGGTCAGGGTCTTCACGTCCGCGGCCGACAGGAGCCCGGCGCGCCCGAGCCCGCGGACGTGGGCGATCGAGCCGGCCAGGTCGTCGGCGGCCAGCGCGGCGTCGACCTCGATCGAGCGCGTGAAGTCGGCGACCCGCTCGTCCGTCTCCCCCGTGAACCGCCCGCCCCAGGTCCGCATCCTGCCTCCGTCGGTATGGGCTTCGTACTCTACCCGCCGCGCTGCGCGGCGGAACCGCCGGACATGGCGCTCGCCGCCAGACCCCCATGGGTCTTGATGCCAGTCGAGAGCATCAAGCGGGTTGCTGGATGGGGGGTCGCTGAGGGGTCGCTGGGGGTCGCTGGGTGGGGGTCGCTAGCTGGGGGTCGCTGGCTTGGCCGCTACGCCGGGGCGGCAGCTCGCGGGATCCCCGCAACGATCCCGATCGGAGCGGGGTTCTGGGTCTTGATGAGACCGATCGATATGCTCTCGACTGACATCACGCAGGTGGGGCCTCTGCGGCGGCCCGCGCGGCGGAATTGGCCTAACAACGTAGGCCAACCATCCCGTACCCTATGCCGATGACGGCGGACCGAGGGAACCGGATCGACTGGGCCGTCTTCTTCCTGCTCGGCTTCATGTGGGGCTCGAGCTACCTGTTCATCAAGCTCGCGGTCGACGACTTCGGGACGTTCACGCTCGTCGCCCTCCGGCTCGTCGTCGGGGCGGCGTTGCTGTGGGCCGTGGTCGCGCTCGCGCACCAGCGGCTGCCGCGCGAACGGCGGATCTACGGCCACCTCGTGGTCATGGCGATCATCAACATCACGATCCCGTTCCTGCTCATCACCTGGGCCGAGCAGTCGGTCGAATCGTCACTGGCGGCGATCCTCACCTCGCCGGTTCCGCTCTTCGCGATCGTCCTGTCGTCGCTCTTCCTCGCCGACGAGCCGATGCGCGTCAACGGCGTCGTCGGGCTGGTCGTCGGGTTCATCGGCGTCGTCATCATCACCAGCCGCGGGCTGACGGGTTCCGGCTCCTCGGTCGCGGGCGAGATCGCCCTGCTCGGCGCCGCCTTCAGCTACGCCTGCGGGGCGGTCTACTCGCGGCGCAACGTGCGCGGCCTGGCGCCGATGATCCCGGCCGTCTTCCAGGTCACGTTCGCGGCGATCATCACCGGCGTCATCGCGCTGCTGTTCGAGCACCCGTGGACGGCCACGCCGGACGCCGAGGCGATCTTCTCGATCCTGTGGCTCGGCATCCTCGGCTCGGGGCTCGCCTACCTGCTCGTCTTCCGACTGTTCGCCAACTGGGGCGCGACCCGGACGACCCTCGTCGCGTACCTGATCCCGGTCGTCGGCATCGTCCTCGGGTACCTCGTTCTCGAGGAGCCGGTCGACGCCCGGATCATCATCGGCACGGCGCTCGTCATCGCCGGCGTCGGGCTGGTCAACAGCCGGTTCGGCCGGCGCCGGCTGTTCGGGCGGGTCCCGCCGGTCGAAGCGGCCTGAGCGCACCGGGCAACCGACCCTCAGCTGCCGACCGCCAGCAGCAGCGCCCCGCCGACGATCAGCACCGACGCCCCGACCCGGCGCACGACCTCGGCCCGGTCGCTCGCCTCGCCCAGCCGCACGGAACCCCACGCCGCGGCGAAGACCGTCGCCGACTCGCGCAGCGGCGCCACGCCCGACAGCGGGGCCACGCTGAGCGCGACGAGGATGCACAGGTACGCACCCAGCGTCAGCAACCCGCCGATCGCGGCCCGGCGCGAGGCATCCGGCCCGTAGCGCAGCAGGTCGCCGCCGGCGACCAGCCAGACCCACGCGACGAGCACGACCGAGCAGGTCAACCACAGGATCGCGGCATAGGTCAGCACGTCGATCTGGCGCGTCCCGAGCCGGTCGATCGCGGTGTAGGTCGCGATCATCAC
Organism: uncultured Chloroflexia bacterium; assembly: GCA_963721545.1. Taxonomy (GTDB): domain Bacteria; phylum Chloroflexota; class Limnocylindria; order Limnocylindrales; family CSP1-4; genus SPCO01. The sequence goes on along the minus strand of CAVRKB010000009.1, from coordinate 227,878 downwards.
CCCCGTCGCCAGGGCGAACAGGATCGCGCTGTCGGCGGCCGCCGCGCGGGCCTCCGGCGCCGCCGCTCCGGGCGAGCGCGATCGCCCGCCACGGCCGCTGGAGCCACAGGAACCCGGCCAGCAGCGCGATGACGCCGATCGACCCAGCCACGCCCAGTCGCTCCCCAAAGACCACGACCCCGATCGCCACGGCGATCAGTGGTGCGGTGCCGCGCGCGACCGGGTAGACCACCGACAGGTCGCCGCGCTTGTACGCCGCCGCGAGCAGGATGAAGTAGGCGGCCTCGACCACGCCCGAGGCGAGCCCGAGCACGATCCCCGACACGGGCAGATCGGGCCGGCCGGCGGCGAGCCACCCGGCTACGCCCAGCGGCACGATCCCGACACTCCCGGCGAGCATCCCGATCGTCGCCGCGCGGAGCGGATCGCCGGCCGTCTTGAGCCGGACGTTCCACGCGAGATGGAGCACCGCCGAGACGGCGACGAGGGCGATGACCCAGGGGTCCACCCCCGGACGTTACCTGCCGATATCGCGCCGCGTCAGGCCGATGGTGCACACGACGAGGCCGCCGATCGCCATCAGCGCGGCCACCACCACCCCGACCGGGTCGATGATGCCCGCCATCGGCTGCCCGAGGTGCTTGTAGAGCGACAGGTCCAGCACCCATTCGGGCAACTTGAGGGCCGCGCCGAGCGTGTCGAGCAGCAACGTCGCGACGATGAGGACGCCGGTCACGCCGGCGGCCAGCGACGATCGCACGACGCCGCCGACGGCCAGCCCGACACCGGCAAAGCCCGCCGCGGCGAGCCCCAGGATCCCGATCCCGACGACCGGATCGACGATATCGCCGCCCTGCGTGGCCGTGGCGATCCCGATGAGGACGGCGATGACCACCGTGACGACCCCGATCGCGCCCATCACCCCGAGCCCGCTGCGCATCGTCCACGAGGCGCGTGACCGCGGCGTCGACAGGACGACCTCGAGACGCCGCCGGCCCTCGTCGCTCGCCCAGCCCGCCAGGAACGTCGCGCCGGCGAGTCCGATGATGAACGAGCCGAAGCCGAAGAACGTCAGCTGGAGCACGGCCGACGGCTGGGTCAGGTCGAGGCCCGGGTAGATCGCCTCGATCAGTGCCGCGATCTGCGGCAGGTTCGTGATCATGTCGCTGAACGCCTCGGCCGACGCGACGATGAGGACGCCGTACAGCCCGATCCCCAGGCCCCACGCCAGGGCGATCCCGGTCCGGTCGGCCAGCTGTCGCGTGAACGGGCCGCTGATGCCGGCCGGCAGGGACGGCGGTCGCAGCCAGCCGACATTCGCCATGCTCCCCAGGTCGCGTCGGACGAACCCGACCACGCCGACCGCGAACAGGACGAGCGTGATGGCGGCCAACGCCGCGACGGACGGCCAGTCGCTGACGCCCGCCATCGGGCGGTGGCCGGCGGTCCAGGCGAAGAACGACAGCGGCTTGAGCGCGTCGATGACCGGCGACAGCGTCGCGTAGCTGTAGATGAGGTAGCTGGCGAAGAGCACGATCAGCCCGAACGCCATCGCGCGAGTGCGACCGAGCCACGGCGCCGTCGCGAAGGCCACGCCACCGACCGACAGCATCATCACGCCGTACAGGGCCACCTGGCCGAGGGCGGCCGAGACCGGGATCGCGTCGCCCGGCAGCGAACCGAATGCCGCGCCGACGATCCAGATCGTGGTGGCGAGCAGCAGCATCGCGAGGACGACCGCGGTGATGTGACCCGCGAGCTTCTCGAGCGCGATCGTCCGCCGTCCCTGCGGCGTCGAGGCCAGCAGGTCGAGGCTGCCCTTGGCGGCCTCGCCGGCGAGCGTTCCCGACAGGGCGATCACCGGCCACAGGCCGAGCAGCACCGGCAGCGTGTTCCCGACGCGCCAGGACAGGAAGCCGCCCATCGTCTCGAGGTTGATCGGCTCGCCGAGGAGCCCGCGGAGCGCGAGCGGGAGGGACGTCAGGCCGGCGACGAAGGCCTGGCGGAGCTCGATCGTCGAGAACTCGGGCGCGAACCCGTACGGCGCGCCGGTCCCGATCATGAACAGCGACGCGACCCCGCCGACGACCAGCGCCGCCCGCCAGCTGTCGCGGACGGTCTTGCCGTAGATCGTGCCCAGGCCGGCGATCCGCGACCACGGGCGGGGTCGGGTGAGGACCCGCGACGTCGGAGGTCACCCGGCGACCTCGACCGGGTGGTCGCCGTACTGGGCGAGGAAGACGTCCTCGAGGTTCGGCTCGCGGCTGACGACGTCGACGATGCCGTGGGCCGCGGCGGCGTTGATGACCGCGCCGATCGGGCCGCTGACCCGCATCGAGACGACGTTGTCACGGGCGGTGACGTCGCTGACGCCCGGAAGGCCGTCGAACACCGCCGGGGCGACCGGCGCGCCGAACGTGATCTCGACGTGGTGGAAGGCCAGGCGGCGGATCGCCTCGATCCGGTCGACCTGGACGAGGCGGCCCTCGCGGATGATCGCGACCCGATCGCAGGTCCGGTCGACCTCGTCGATGATGTGCGAGGACAGGAAGATCGTCCGGCCGTCGGCCCGAGCCTCGCGGACCAGCGAGAAGAACGTCTGCTGGACGAGCGGGTCGAGACCCGCCGTCGGCTCGTCGAGGATGAGCAGGTCGGGCCGGTGCTGGAGCGCCACGACGAGCCCGACCTTCTGCTTGTTGCCCTTCGAGTACTCCTTGAAGCGGCGCGACGGATCGAGATCGAGGCGCTCGACCAGCGCGTCGACGTAGGCGCGGTCGACGCCGCCCCGGAGGTTCCCGAAGTAGGTGATCGTCTGGGCGCCCGTCAGCCGGTCGTACAGGTCGAACTCACCGGGCAGGTAGCCGACGCGTCGGTGGATGGCGACCGGGTCCGCCGTCGTCTCGATGCCGAATACCCGCGCGAGCCCGCTCGTCGGGCGGATGAGGTCGAGGAGGACCCGCATCGTCGTCGTCTTGCCGGCGCCGTTGGGACCGAGGAACCCGAACACCTCGCCCTGCCCGACCTCGAGGTCGAGCTCGATGATGCCGCGGTGCTCGCCGTACGACTTCGTCAGGCGCTGTGTCTCGATGATCGGGGCCAACGGGTTCCTCCTGCCCGACGGGCCGGGCGTGGCGTGGGCCGCTCGACGGCCCGGATGGCGCCTACGTGGCCGGGTTCGTGGCGCGCCGCTCCGCCTCGGCGCGCTCCTTGAGCACGCGCAGGTGTGCCTCGACCCGGTCGCCAGCGATGCCCGGCCGAGCCGGACGAGGATGCCCGTCCAGCGGTCGAACGGCTCGAACGTCGCGGCGTGGATGACCCGCGTCCCGCCGGCCACCGGCTCGAGCCGCCAGCTCCACTCGCTGTCGAACCCGGACGCGGTCACCCGCAGCCGGAAGCGCGCCTCGGGCCGGGCCTCGAGGCTCTCGACCCAGGCCGCTCGCGCAGCAGCCCGAGCCGGGTGCGCGCCGTGCGCGTCGTCGCCGCGGCGGGCCAGGCCGGCGCGGCCGGGCCGAGCTGCAGCTCCGGGAACAGGATCGCCGGTCAGGGCCGGATCGTGGAGCGTCGCCCACACGACGCGCGGCGTCGCGTGGACGAAGACGCGTCGCTCGACGGCGGTCCCATCGGCCGTTCCGAGCCCCTCGTTGCGTCGCCCCGTGCGGGCCGCCGCCGGTTCCGACTGCCATCTCAGCCGCCGATCGGGTGCCAGACCGTCTTCATCTCGAGGAAGGCGGCGATCCATTCGGGACGCTCGGCGGCGCGCGTCGTCGAGCCAGTCGAAGCGGGCCTCGGCGACCGTCGTCGGGCGGCGCAGGAGGCGCTTGATGTCGTCGGCCGCGGTGACCTCGGTCTCGGTCCGCAGCTCGTCGGGGACGCCCCAGGTGTCGAGCGCGTCGACGTCGTCGTGGCCGGCCAGCACGGGGATCAGCTCGCGCCTTGCGCCCGGTCAGGACGTTGACGACGCCGCCCGGGACGTCGGACGTGGCGAGGACCTCGGCCAGCGTGATCGCCGGCAGCGGCCGCGTCTCCGAGGTCAGGAGCACGACCGTGTTGCCCGTCGACGAGCGGCGGGGCGAGCCGGCTGACGAGCCCGAGCAGCGACGACGTCTCGGGCGCGACGACGCCGACGACGCCGGTCGGCTCGGGGATCGTGAAGTTGAAGTACGGCGCCGCGACCGGGTTGGACGAGCCGAGCACCTGGGCGATCTTGTCGGCCCAGCCGGCGTACCAGACCCAGCGGTCGATGGCGCGGTCGACGACGGTCCGGGCGCGCGGCGGCGCGCAGCCCTTCGGCGGCCTGCGACCTCGGCGACGAACTGGTCGCGCCGGCCCTCCATCAGCTCGGCGACGCGGTACAGCACCTGGCCGCGGTTCATCGCGGTCTTGTCGGCCCAGCCCTCGAACGCCTTGCGCGCGGCCCGGACGGCGTCGCGCAGGTCCTTGCGCGACGCCCGGCAGGCGTTGGCGAGCGGCGTGCCGTCGGCGCCGGAGACGAGGTACGAGCGGCCCGACTCGGTCCGCGGGAACGCGCCGCCGATGTACAGCTTGTAGGTCTTGCGGACCTCGACCCGGGCGGGCGACTGGCTGGCGGCGGCCACCGCGGCCCGTGCCGCGACCGCGCGGCCGGTCCCGTTCCGGCCCGGCGGCGTCGGCTTGCGAGCCGCGCGACGCCATCAGCGGTCCTCCAGCCGGACGTAGGCGTGCAGGCCGTGCATGCCGCCCTCGCGCCCGAAGCCCGACTCCTTGTAGCCACCGAACGGCGACGTCGGGTCGAACCGGTTGAACGTGTTGGCCCAGACGACGCCGGCGCGCATCTTGCCGACCATCTCCAGGATGCGCGAGCCCTTGTCGGTCCAGATCCCGGCCGACAGCCCGTAGGCCGTGTTGTTGGCCTTCTCGACCGCCTCGTCCGGCGTCCGGAAGGTCAGCACGGACAGGACCGGCCCGAAGATCTCCTCGCGCGCGATCCGGTGGCTCTGGGCGACGTTGGTGAACAGCGTCGGGCGGAAGAAGTAGCCGCGGTCGGGCAGGTCGCAGGCCGGCTGGTACAGCTCGGCGCCCTCGGCCACGCCCGACGCCACGAGCTCGGTGATCTTCTCGAGCTGGCTCTTCGAGTTGATCGCGCCGACGTCGGTGTTCTTGTCGAGCGGGTCGCCGACGCGGATCGTCGACAGGCGGTCCTTGAGCTTCTCGATGAGCGGGTCGACGATCGACTCCTGGACGAGCAGCCGCGACCCGGCGCAGCAGACCTCGCCCTGGTTGAAGTAGATGCCGTTGACGATGCCCTCGACCGCCTGGTCGAGCGGCGCGTCGTCGAACACGATGTTGGCGGCCTTGCCGCCGAGCTCGAGGGTCAGCGCCTTGTCGGTCCCGGCGACGCCCTTGGCGATCCGCTTGCCGATCTCGGTCGAGCCGGTGAACGCGACCTTGTCGACGCCCGGGTGGGTGACCAGGCGCCATCCCGATCTCGCCCGGCCCGGTGACGATGTTGACGACGCCCGGCGGCAGGTCGGCCTGGCGGCAGACGTCGGCGAAGAGCAGCGCGGACAGCGGCGTCGTCGAGGCCGGCTTGAGGACGACCGTGTTGCCGGCGGCCAGCGCCGGCGCGATCTTCCAGGCCAGCATCAGCAGCGGGAAGTTCCACGGGATGATCTGGGCGGCGACGCCGAGCGGCCGGGCGACGCCGGCCGGGGAACGCGTACTCGAGCTTGTCCGCCCAGCCGGCGTAGTACCAGAAGTGGGCCGCCGCGAGCGGCACGTCGACGTCGCGGCTCTCCTTGATCGGCTTGCCCGAGTCCATCGATTCGAGGACGGCGAACTCGCGGCTGCGCTCCTGGAGGATCCGGGCGATCCGGAACAGGTACTTGGCCCGCTCCTTGCCCGGGCAGCGTTGCCCCACGACCGGGTCTGCGCGCGGCGCGCGGCGCGGACCGCCTTGTCGACATCGGCCGGGGTCGCCTGCGCGACCTGGGCGAGCGTCTCCTCGGTGGCCGGGTTGACGGTCGCGAACGTGCCGCCGTCCGAGGCCGGGACCTCGCGCCCGCCGATGAACAGCCCGTAGCGCTCCTTGATCGTGACGATGTCGCGCGACTTCGGGCGCCGGCGCGTACTCCCAGGGGATCGCCTGGCCGTCGCCGAGGCCCCAGCTCGACGGCCGAGCCGTCGCCGGCCGGAACGATGCTCGGCGCTTCGTGTCGGTGGCCATGCGCGGCATTATGGCACCCGGTCGGTGTCGGCGCCCGCGAGCGCCTACCATCGCCACGTGCGGATCGTGCGGATCGTCGCCATCGCCGTGGTCGTCCTCGTCGCCGCGTGTCGCCGGCGCCGTCGCCGTCGGCGTCGCCACGGCCGCTCGCCGCGGCGCGCTCGGCTCGGCGGCGTGGACGACCGATCGCGGCCGGCGCCGGCCGCGCTGACCGAGGTCGCGGTCGCCGCGCACGGCGGCCGGATCTGGGTCGCCGGCGGGATGCGGCAGGACGGCAGCGGCAGCGACGAGGTCCTCGTCTTCGACCCGGCGGCCGGCGACGTGGACGCGCCGGGCCGCGACTGCCGGAGGCGCGTCCACCACGCCGCGCTCGTGTCGACGCCGCGGCGGCCTCGTCCTGCTCGGCGGCTACGCGGCGAGCGGCCCGACGGCCGCGGTCCGCCGCCTCGCCGACGGCGCCGACGGCCTGGGCCGACGGCGCGCCGCTGCCCGAGCCGCGCGCCGCCGGCGCGGCCGCCTTCGACGGCACGCGGATCGTCTACGCCGGCGGGGTCGGGCCGGGCGGCGTCGCAGCGAGGTCGTCGCCCTGGCCGACGCCGCGTGGGGACGGATCGGTCGCCTGCCGCGGGCGCGCGAGCACCTCGCCGCGACGTCGGACGGCGCGGGGCGGACGTTCGTGCTCGGCGGGCGGGTCGGCGGGCTCGACCGCAATCTGGCGATCGTCGACCTCGTCGAGGCCGGCGCGGTCACGACGCATCGGCGACCTCCCGACGCCGCGCGGCGGCGTCGGCGCGTTCTGGTGGCCGTCGCTCGGCGCGTGCCTCGCCGGCGGCGAGTCACCGGGCGGGACGAACCCGCAGGTCGAGTGCATGGACGCCGGCGGGACGGTGACCGTCCTGCCCGACCTCGGGGTCGCGCGGCACGGCGTCGGCGCGGCCGTCGTCGGACGGCACGGCCTACGTCGTCCTCGGCGGCCGCCAGCCGGGCCTGTTCACGAGCGACGTGACCGAGGCGCTGGCGCTCCCCTGAGGCTCAGCAGCGGTAGCGCTTGAGCTCGGGTGCCAGCGCCTCGCAGTAGCGGACGTGGAGGTGGTCGTCGTGGCCGCTGAACCAGCGTCGTGAGGCCCTCGCCGATGAGCACCGGGTCGTTGAAGTAGATGAGCTTGACGTGGCCCGGGGCCGCGGCGCGGATCGCCTTGATCAGGGCCCGCGTGGCGGCCCGGTCGTAGGACGACGACCGCCAGTTCGTGCCCCACGTGCACTGGTCCTCCGGCGTCGCGCATCGGCCGGATGTCGACGTCGAGGCCGACCTCGTGGCGTCTGGTGGCCGGCGATGTCGCCGCCGTGCTCGCGGCTGACGTCGCCGACCGCGACCCGACCGCGGCCGACGCCGAGAACGCGCGCGCCGCGGCCTCGAGCTGGCCGATCGCGGCGCCGGTGCCCCAGTTGGCGGCCGCCGTTGCCGACGCTGTAGTCGCACAGGCCGTTGCGCCTTGAACCCCGGCATGGTCGTAGTGCCAGACCAGCTTGCGCCAGGTCAGCGGTCCGACCCGGTCGCGGCGGTCATGCCCATGTGGCGCTGGAAGGCGTTGACCGCGGTCCGCGTCGCCGCCCCGTAGCACGCCGTCACCGTCAGCCCGGCTTGCGCTTCTCGTTGAGCAGGCGCTGGACGACCTTGACCGCCTCGCCGCTGCTGCCCGGCCCGAGGCTGACGATCGAGCTTGTCCCAGGTCGCCTCGCGGACGACGCCGTCGACGGTCAGCCGTGCGGCGGCCTGGAACGCCTTGACCGGTCCTGGTCGCCGTGCCGAACACGCCGTCGATCGCGACCGGCTGGCCGTGGTGCGACGCAGCAGGCCCTGGATCGCCCGGACGTCGGCGCCGCGGTTGCCGAGCGATTGCGTCGGGAAGGTCGAGGTCCGACGGCCGCCACGCCCGGCGCCGCGACAGCGAGCAAGAGCGCCGGCGAGGGCGACGGGCAGGGAGGCGGCGGGTCGCGGTCGGCATGCACCAGAGCCTAGCCGACGACCTCCGCCGTGACGGCCAACCGAGCCTCGGCGCGGCGCGGCGGATCGGCGCCGGGACGCGCCGCAGGTCACGCGCGCGACCTCGATCGCGAGCGCGACCGCCTCGCGGACGGCGTCGGCGTCGGCCAGCCCGGCCCGTCCGCAGGCCGCGCTCGACGATCCAGCGCGCGAGCAACGCCCCGCCGAACGCGTCGCCGGCGCCGACGCGTGTCGACGACCTCGGTCCGGCGGCGACGGGCACCTCGAAGCGCGAAGCGTGGGGCCGACGACGCTGACCGGGCCCGGGCCGTCGGTGACAGACGACAGCCCGGCGCCGGCCGCGACGAGCGCGCCGGGCGGCTCGACCGGCGATCGCCCCGGCGCGAGGTAGGCGAGGTCGTCCACGCTGGCCTTGACGACGTCGGCCCGAGCGAGGACGGCCAGCAGGCGGGCGACGTACGCCGCGGCGGTCCGGGATCGCGGCCGGCCGGCAGTTCGGGTCGACCATGACGAGGGTGCGGGCGCCGGTCTCGCGCGACGGCCGTCGCCGAGCGCCGACGCGATCGGCTCGACGACCAGGCCCAGCGACCCGACGTGGAGGGCCGCCGGTCGGACCTGCAAGCGCGGCCCGCGCCTCCTCGATCGTCAGGCCGACGGCGGACGTCCCGGCCAGCACGAATCGTAGGTGGCCGTCCCGGCCGCGTCGAGCTGGCGGCTCGCGCCAGCGTCGTCGGCGCTTCGGTCGAGGGCGCGCAGTCGCCGGTCGACCCCGTCCTCGTCCAGCGCAGCGGCGAGCCGTCGGCCTCGAGCGGTCGGTCGACAGCCGGCCGAGGAAGTCCACGTCCAACCCGAGCCGCCCGATCGCCCGGGCCGTGTTGAACGGCCCGCCGCCGGGCGTCTCGGTCACCCGCCCGTCGGGCCCGATGAGGAGGTCGATGAGCGCCTCGCCGGCGACGACGATCACGAGCGCCATCGTACGGGCCCGGCGTACGCTGCCGCGGTGGATCGCCGCACCAACGCCCTCGAGCTCCTCGACGGTCCGCTCGACGACCCGCCGGCCCTCGCGGCGAACCTGCGCGACCTGCGCCGGGTGAACCGCTGGCTCGGCGGCGCGAGCCTGTCCGAGCCGGCGCATCGACGCCCTCGCCGCGCACCGCCCCGAGCTGACCCTGCTCGACGTCGGGACCGGCGGCGCGGACATCCCGGTCGCCCTCCTCGACCGCGCCGGCCGGCGGTCACGACGCCTGTCGATCGTCGGCCATCGACAGCCGGCCGGAGGTCCTCGCGGCGGCCGTGCGAGCCAGGCCGGCGCTCGCCGCGACACCCGGCCTCGAGCTCCACGTCGGCGACGGTCGCTCCCTCCCCTACCCCGACGACTCGTTCGATGTCGCGCATGCCTCGATGGTGCTCCACCACCTCGAACCGGAGGAAGCCGTCCTCCTGCTCCGCGAGATGGCTCGCGTGGCGCGGCTGGGCGTCGTCGTCAACGATCTCGAGCGCGCACGGCTCGGCTGGATGGGCGCATGGCTGATGGGCCACCTGCTGACGGGCAACCGCTACTTTCGGCACGACGCGCCGCTGTCGGTGGCACGGTCGTATCGCGCGGCCGAGATGGCGGCGCTGCTCCGCGAGGCCGGCCTGACGCCGGTCCGGGTCGTCCGCGGCGCGTTCGGCCAGCGCTACGCGATCGCGGCGCTGCCGACGCCGGCCGCCGCCAGCGGCCCGCCCGATCCGCAGGGCGCCGGCGAATGACCGAGCGAGTCGGCACCGCCATCGTCGGCGGCGGACCGGCGGGCGCCGTGCTGGCCGCCCGCCTGGCGGCGGCCGGGGAGCCGGTCGTCGTCCTCGAGCGAGCGCCGGCCTGGCGCTGGCGGGCGGGTGGCGTGTTCACGTCGCCGGCCGCGGTCGCCGCGCTGCGTCGTGCCGGCCTCCCGGCCGCGACGCTGGCCGCGGTCGCCCGGCCGATCCCCGCGATGCGGGTCGAGACGCTCGGCGGGACGACGTTCCGCCTGACCTACGGCGCCGACGACGGTGGCGAGCCGGCCGTCGGGTTCGACCGGTCAGGCCTCGACCCGGCGCTGCTCGACCTGGCCGAACGTGCCGGCGCCGACGTCCGTCGCGGCTGGCACGTCACCGTCGGTCGCGCCGGACGCCGGCCGGCTCGAGGTCCGCCGACCGGACGGCGTCGCGGCCGAGCTGGCGGCAGCGGTCGTGGTCGGGGCCGACGGGCCGCACTCGGTCGTGGCGCGCGACGCGGGCGTCGCCCGCGGTGCGCGCCTCGACCCCCGCGTCGGGCTGACCTACCACCTCGCCGACCCGGGGCCACCTCCGGCGCCGGCGCCTGCCGCGACGCCCGGATGCGGGTCATCCGCGACGGCTACGTCGGGATCGCGCCGGTGCCGGGCGGCCGGGTGAACGTCGGGATCGTGCTCGGCCGGTCGTGGCGCGCGGCGCTCGCCCGGGACGGGGCGCGCTCGGTCGCGAGCTCGATCGTGGCCGCCGTGCCGCCGACCGCCGCCGACCCGGCCGCGTGGCGCGCGGGCGAGCCGCTCGATCGGATCGAGGGCGCCTGGCCGCTCGGCCATCGGGTCACCCGCCGGGCCGGCGAGCGCTGGCTGCTCGTCGGCGACGCGGCGGGCTTCCTCGACCCGTTCACCGGCGAGGGCCTCCACCGCGCGCTGGTCTCGGCCGAGCTGGCGGCCGCCGCGATCCGTCGCCCGGGGGCGCGGCCGGCCCGGCGCCTTCGCCGCCTACGACCGGATGATGCGCCGCCGGTTCCTGGCCAAGGACGGCGTGTCGTGGCTCGTCCAGGCGTTCCTCGGCGCGGCCCGCGCTGTTCGAGTACGCCGCCCGGCGCGGTCGCCGATCGCGACGCGGTTCGTGCGACGATGGGCCTCGTGATGGGCGACCTCGTTCCGGCCGGCCGCGCGCTCGATCCGCGCTTCCTCGCCGCGCTGCTCGCGCCCTGATGCACAGCACGATCGCGATCGACGTCGCCGCCCCGCCCGACCTCGTGTTCCGCCTCGCCCGCGACGTCGCTCGCTGGGATCAGCTCCTGCCGCACTACGCCCGGTCGCGGACGGTCGAGCGGCGCCCGGACGGCTCGCTCGTCGTCGACTTCGTGGCGCGCCGGCCGCTGATCGGCGTCCTCGGGCTCGGGCTGCCGGTCGACCTGGCGGTCGCGGACGTGGAACGAGCCCGCGACGCGCCGCCTGCGCTTCGTCCACGTGGCGGGCGCGACCCGCGGGATGGACGTGACCTGGCGGATCGAGCCCGCGGCCGGCGGCACCCACGTCGCCATCGAGCACGACTTCCGGCCGCGCGTCCCCGGGTTCGCGGCGTTCGTCGACCGGTTCTTCACGCGGCCGATCGCGGGCCGCACGCTGGCCACGTTCCGGACGCTCGCCGAGGCCGTCGAGTCCGGTTCGGCGGCGCCGGCGAATCCCCTGTCATGAGCGAGCGCCGTCGCGTCTGGATCACCGGCATCGGGCCGATCACCGCGATCGGCACGGGACGCGACGCGTTCCGCGCCGGGCTGCGGGCCGGCCGCTCGCCGGTCAAGCGGATCGACCGCTTCGATCCGAGCCCGTTCCGCAGCCAGGTCGCGGCCCAGGTCGACGACTTCGACCCGCTCGCCTGGATGCCGCCGAAGACCGCCCGCCAGCTCGACCGGTTCAGCCAGTTCGGGCTGGTCGCCGGCCGGCTCGCGCTCGACGACGCCGGGCTGACGCCCGGCGCAGCGTGGCGCGGCGGACCCGCAGCGGATCGGGATCTACCTGGGCTCGGCGCTGGGCGGGATCGCCTACGCGGAGGTCCAGCACGAGCAGTACCTCGCACGCGGGATCAAGGCCGTCGCCCCGAACCTGGCGCTGGCCGTGTTCGGCGGCGCGGCGCCGGCCAACCTCGGCATCGCGCTCGACGTCCGCGGGCCGATCCTGTCGACCGCGAACTCGTGCGCCTCGGGGGCGGTCGCGCTCGGCGAGGCGCTCGGCGACCTGCGCGAGGGCCGGGTCGACGCGGCGATCGCCGGCGGCGTCGAGATCCCGCTGAGCCCGCTCGCGTTCGGCGCGTTCGACATCATCCGGGCGCTGTCGGCCGGGCACAACGGCGAGCCGGAGGTGGCCGCCCGGCCGTTCGACCGTGGCCGCGACGGGTTCGTCATGGGCGAGGGCGCGACCCTGCTCGTGCTCGAGGCGGCGGACGTGGCGCGCGCCCGCGGCGCCCAGCCGTACGCCGAGCTGCTCGGCTACGGCGCGACCTCGGATGCGTTCCACATGGTCCAGCCCCGCGCCGACGGCTCGGAGGCGGCCCGGGCGGCGACGATCGCGCTCGACGACGCGGGCGTGGACCCCGCGGAGATCGACTACGTCAACGCCCACGCGTCGTCGACACCGATCGGCGACGTGGCCGAGGCGCGGGCGATCGCGATCGCCCTCGGCGAGCGCGCGGCGACCGTCCCGGCCAGCGGCACCAAGGCGTTGTACGGGCATCCGCTCGGCGCGTCGGGAGCGATCGAGGCGGCGATCTGCGCGCTGGCCATCCGTGACGGCTGGGCGCCGGCGTCGGTCAACCTGGTCGACCCGGATCCCGACGCGGCCGCCCTCCTGCCGGGCCTGCTCCGCGAGGGTCGCGACGGGACCTACCGCCGCGTGCTCTCCACGTCGTTCGGGTTCGGCGGTCTCAACGCGGCGCTCGTGTTCGGGGCCGTCGAGGACTAGGGGTCGGTCGGACGGCCGGACGGGTCAGCGCGGTCGAGCGGTCCCGGTCAGCATCCCGCTCGAGGACGGTGGCGCGGGAACCGCATCGAACACGCCGGTGCGACCCCAGGCCAGCGCGCCAATCCCGACCAGCAGCGACAGGATGCCGCCGATTGCGATCGCCACCGCGACACCGAAGCCCGACGCGATTGCGCCCATCGCCAGCCCGCCGAGCGGCACCGAGGCGCTGAACACGGTCGTGTAGACGCTCATCACGCGGCCGCGGAGCTGGTCCGGCACGGCGAGCTGGATCGTGGCATTGCCGGTCGCGGCCATCAGGATCGAGCCGAACCCGATCAGGACCATGAGGACGACGGCGATCGGGAACTCGCGCGTCGCTGCCAGGGCGATCGAGGCCACGCCGAGGATCATCGCCCCGGTCGCGAGCCGGACCGGCCGTGGCCAGCCACCGAACGCGAGGCGGACGGCGGCCAGCAGCGAGCCGATCCCGGAGGCCGCCATCAGGAAGCCGTAGCCCGCCGCGCCGCTGTTGAGGTCGTCGGCGGCGAAGGCCGGGATCACGACGTTGAAGTTCATGCCCACGGTCGCCACGGAACCGACGACGACGACCGCCAGCAGCACGATCTCGGTGCGGCGCACGTAGGCGAGGCCCTCGCGCAGGTGGCGCATGACAGCGCGTACCGACTCGGGGCGCGCGATCCGCGCGCCGCCCCGGAAGTCGCGCTCGTCCATCATCCGCAGGCCGATGATCGCGGCCAGGAAGCTGAATGCGTTGATCACGAAGGCGGGCCCGACCCCGAACGCGGCGATCGCGAGGCCCGCCGCGGCCGGCCCGATGACCCGCGCCCCGTTGAACATCGCCGAGTTGAGCGCGACCGCATTGCCGATGTCGTCACGCCCGACCAGCTCGATGGCGAACGACTGACGGACCGGCATGTCGATCGAGTTGACCGTCCCGAGCAGGACGGCGAGGACCAGGATCATCCAGACCTGGACGATGTCGCTGATGACCAGCGCGGCGAGCACGGCGGCGAGGAGCATCATCGACACCTGGGTCCAGATCAGGACCCGCCGCTTGGGCAGCGCGTCGGCGGCCACGCCGGCGAACAGCCCGAGAACCACGACCGGGATGAACTGGGCGGCCGCCACGACCCCCAGCCAGATCGGATCGTTGGTCAGCTCCAGGACCAGCCAGGCCTGGGCGACCTGCTGCATCCACGTCCCGACCAGCGAGATCGCCTGGCCGGTGAAGAACAGCCGGTAGTTGCGGTGGCGGAACGCGCGCATGCCATCCGACCCGATGAGCCGGCGCGGCACGAACGTCTCGCGACCGATCACGGTCGGCCCCCCGCAGCGCGCCGTGGCGCGGCGGCCGGCGCCGCCTCGTCCGGATGCGGTGCAGGCCCGCCGTCGAGCTCGGTGAGGTGGGCATCGAGATGCTTCCGGCGGGCGCGCGCCTCGTCGATCATCGTCGCCAGCCGGGCGGCCTTCGCCTCGAGGAACTCGATCTGGCGCTCGGCACGCTGGCGGGCGTCGACCAGGATGGCGCGCCGTTCGGCAGGATCGCCGGTCGCCCGGAACCGCTCGCGGTTGCGCTCGCGGGCGGCCTCGTCCTCGAGCAGCTGGCCGATCTGGGTCAGCGAGAAGCCGGCATCGTCGCGCAGGCTGCGGATAAACGACAGGCGGGCGAGGTCGCTGGCGTCGTACTGGCGGTAGTCGCCGTCCGACCGACCGTGCGGTTCGAGCAGGCCGATCTCTTCGTAATAGCGGATCGCCCGCGTCGTGAGGCCGGTTTCGGCGGCGACTTCGTTGATTCGCAGCAGGCGCTGGGCAGGGGGAGGCGTTTGGGCACGGACCATCTTCCCCCCGACCATACCACAACCTTGACGTTCACGTGAACGTTGGGGTCGGCGGCTGGGACCCCTTGACAGGCCGCGTGCCACCCGCGTATATATCGGCAATCGATATATCGACAATCGTAAGGATTGGAGTTCCGATGGAGTCGAAGGTCCCCGTATTCGGCCGGTTTGCCGAACCGTCGCTCCTGATCCTTGTCAGCCTCAGCGATGGGCCGAAGCATGGCTACGCGATCATGCAGGACGTCGAAGGGGGCACCGGGCGACCGATGGGCGCCGGGACGCTCTACGCGGCACTCGCCCGTCTCGAAGAACAGGGCTTGATCGAACCCATGGCGCCGGTCGATCGACGGCGACCCTATCGCCTGACGGCTGTCGGCGCGTCGAACCTTGCTGAACAGCTCCGCGGGCTGTCCGAGTACGCCCAGCAGGGCCTCCGGCAGCTCGGCGAGCCGCGGCCATGAGATCGCTCCTGATCCGCCTGTATCCCGCCCGCTGGCGGGCCCGCTACGGCGACGAGTTCGAGGCGATCCTCGAGGAACGTCCGCTCGGGCCCTTCGACGTGGCGGACATCCTCCTCGGCGCCCTCGACGCCCGCCTCCGGATGCGCGGACGTGGTGCCGACATCCAGAAAGGAACGGGATTCTCGATGTCGCTTCGTATTGGTGGTGCCGCCGCCATCGTGGGCGCGGTGCTGTTTCCGGCCGGCCTCCTCGTCAGCTCCCTCGACGAGTCGGACGACCTGTTCCCCGGCGCCGGCTTGATCCTTGCCGGCACGGCGGCCATCCTCGTCGCGCTGATCGGGCTCAGCTCCTTCCAGGCGCGGCAGCATCCGAGGCTCATCTGGGCGGCGTTCGCACTCCCGGCGGTCGGGACCGTGATGTCGTGCATCGGGCTCGTGGCCATGGCATCGGTCGGAGACGACGAGCTCGTGGCGGGCCTGAGCCCGTGGGCGATCTGGATGCTCGGCGTGATCTTGACGATCGTGGGCTCGGCCCTGTTTGCGCTGGCGACCTACCACACGCGCGCCCTGCCGCGCGTCGCCGCGGGAGCGCTGGCGACCGGCTCGGCGGTCTTGCTGTTCATCGGCCTCATCGGATCAACCGGCATGGTGCCAGGCATCGACGAGGTGGCGCCGGTCCTCACGCTCGCGGGCCTGATCGCCTCCTCGATCGGCTGGATCGCCATGGGCTGGACCGCGATCCGCCTCGATCAACCGGCCGCCGCCACGGCGTGACGAACGTCTGATCGGGCGACCCGCTCAGGACCGTGTGGCGCCGTGTCCGGGCAGGTCGTGGTGTCCGACGGCACCACGACCCCTTCCCATGACCTGTCGTGGCCCGTAGACTGACGCCGCGCGAACCACGGGGCATTGGCGCCAGGCAACGGTCCACAAGCGCGCGAGGGGATGCGATGCGACGGGGACGACTGCTCATTGGCGTAGTGGCGACCGTGCTGATCCTGGCCAGCCTTCCAGGTGCGACCGGTGCCGCTGGGCCTGTGTCGGTCTCGATCGGAGATGTCACCGTCACGGAGCCATCCCAGCGCAACGACACTGTCGGCATCGAGCTGCCCGTCACGGTGCATGGGGGGGCGGCCTCGGCGATCACCGTCGGGTGGGAGACCGTCGGCGGCAGTGCGGGACTCACGGACTTCGTCAATTCGAGTGGCTCGCTGGTGATCCCTGGCGGCGCGGCCGGGGGCGCGATCGCCGTCGGGGTCCGCACCGACCGTGAGAACGAACCGGCCGAGACGTTCAGTGTCCGGATCACGTCCGTGGCCGGCGCGAGTGCGGCCAATTCCAGCGGCCAAATCACGATCCGACCGACGGGCGCAGGCCTGAGTGTCGGCGACGTCGTCGTCGTCGAGCCGGATGCCGGGCTCCTCGGGGTCGCCTTCCCGGCCACGCTCGGAAGCCCCGCGAACAAGACCGTCTCGTTCGGGTGGCAACTCCGCTCCGAGAGCGGCACGGTCGGCGTCGACGCGCCGGCCGCGTCGGGCACCGGGACGATCCCGAAGGGCTCGATGGGCACGCTCGTCCGGATCCAGACCACCGGGCGACATCGTGGTCGAACCAGACGAGACGCTCGAATTGGTCGTGACCTCGGTCACGAATACGTCGCTGTCGGACGGTCTCGGCGTCGTGACGTTGCGCAACACGGACGTTCCGCCGCCACCGACTCCGAGTCCGACACCGACGCCGTCCCCCACGCCGACGCCCACACCGGTCCCAACGCCGACTCCGACGCCGACCCCCACACCGACACCAACGCCGACGCCGGAACCGTTCGATTGGCAACCCCCGGTCGGTTCGATCCCCGCCAGCGGCACGGTCGTCTACCTCGAAAGCAGTCCGGGGGACTACATCGGCCAGGGCCGCACGTACGTGTACACCCAGGCGGACGCCGTGATCGGCGCGAACGCGGTCGGGAACGCGGTCGACCTGTTCGTCGACGGCGACGAGGACTGGCGCCTGCAGTTCAACGAACCCGACCCCGGCAGCACCGTGGTCACCGGGCGCCTGGGACAACGTGGCTCGCCATCCGTTCACTCCCGGCCTGTCGTTCACCGGCGAGGGCCGCGGCTGCAATCAGCTGCTCGGACGCTTCGTCGTCGACGAAGTCTCGTACGGGATGGGCATGATGCTCACCCTCACGGTGCGTTTCGAGCAGCGCTGCGAGATCAGTGGGCCGCCGTTGCGCGGCTACGTGCGGTATGACTTCCTGGATCCGACCGACGCCGCCGCCTCCGGGTGACGCAGCGGCGTTCGGCTGGTCGCCCCCGCCCGGCGCCGTGCCGGATACCGGGGATTACCTCTACTTCGAGTCCAGCCCGGGCGACTACATCGGTCAAGGCAGAACGGAGCTGTACACGCAGGCGGATTCGACGCTGGTTCCAGATTGGTGGGGGAGAACGTTCCAGTTCTTCGTTCAGCGAGCAAGGCACGGGTTCTGACTGGCGCGTCGAGCTCGCGGGCCGCTACAACCAGCCGTTGCTCCAACCCGGGTTGTACGACGACGTCCAGCGCTGGCCGGACCACAACCCGGCAAAGGGAGGCCTGGCCGTCGCGGGCGAGGGACGGGGCTGCAACGAGCTATCCGGGGCGTTTGCGATCGACGAGATCACCTACGTGAACGTCGAGTACCCGAACACGCCGGAGCTTCGCTCGATCTCGATGCGGTTCGTCCAGCGTTGCGGGGAGACCGGGCCGCCGCTGTACGGCGCGCTGCGCTGGACGGCGCCGTAAGCCCGGCCGCGACTGCGAGCGACGTCGGCCGGGCGATCCGCTAGTCGAGCGTGAAGTCGTCCGGGTCCTGGTAGCGACCCGAGCGCTGGAACTCGATCTGCATCAGGACGTCGTTGAGCAGGCTCGATGCCCCGAAGCGGAACCAGTCGGGCGACATCCAGCGCGGGCCGAGGGTCTCGTACAGCACGACCAGGTACTGGATCGATTCCTTGGCGGTGCGGATCCCGCCGGCCGGCTTCATCCCGACCTGGCGGCCGGTCGAGCGCTCGAAGTCGCGGATCGCCTCGAGCATGACCAGGTCACCGGCAGGGTGGCGGCCGGGGTGACCTTGCCGGTCGAGGTCTTGATGAAGTCGGCCATGCGTTTACCAGGTTGCTGCCGACCTGCAGTCGCCTCCGTCGACGCTGCCTTTGGTTCGCAGACGCGATCCAAGGCAGACAAGGAGGTACACAGATGTTCACCCTTTCCTCGAAGAGCCACCGGCAGGGCTGGGTCCGGCCACGGGCCGAGCTCGCCCGGACCTCAGCCCTCTCCGGCCTCGCAATCGCCGGCATCCTCCTGGCGGCCTGCACCCCGGCCGCGGCAGGAGCCGCCAAGCCCCAGCCCGGCCAGTATCGGCAGGCCACCTCGGGAGTCCAGTCCGAGAGCCAGGTCTCGGAGCGCGAGGCGCTCCGTCTCGAGCATCGGCTCAACGCCGCTGCGCCGACCAAGCTCAAGGTCTCCGGAACTCCCGCGGTCAACGAGCGCGAAGTACTTCGGCGGGAGCACCTCGGCGACGCCGCCGCGCCGGCCAAGGTCTCCGGAACGCCCGCCGTCAATGAGCGCGAGATGCTTCGGCAGGAACACCTGGCGAAGTAGACCACCGGCGGTCGCTCGCTGACCCGCTCGGCACAGTGCCGGG
The DNA here is from genome assembly GCA_963721545.1 of uncultured Chloroflexia bacterium. Classification (GTDB taxonomy): domain Bacteria; phylum Chloroflexota; class Limnocylindria; order Limnocylindrales; family CSP1-4; genus SPCO01. The sequence goes on along the minus strand of CAVRKB010000009.1, from coordinate 208,949 downwards.
CGGGTCAGTCGCGTACCAGGCTGCGCGACCTTCATCGAGGTCGATCCGCTGGCAAGCCCGCACTCGTTGGTCTGGGTCGTGTCGACGATCACCCGTGCCCACCACCCGCGCCGGAAGGCTCCTCCGCCGGCGCGATGAACCTCGATGGTTCACTCCTTGCGGAACGCTTTGATCCTGCGCAGCGCCGCCCGATCTTGCTTCGCCGAAGCGAGTCGCTCGGCCTCCCCTGCGGCGAGGAGGGCCGCGGGCTCGTCGCCGGCTGCGCGCAGGGCACGGGCGAGCGTCATCTGCGCTTCTGCTTGCGCCACCACAAACTCTGTCCCAGCCATCAGAGCCACCGACTCGCGAGCGAGCGTCACGGACTCGTCGTGCCGACCCTGCAGCGAGCGGAGCCCGGAGATGGCCATCCGCCAGCTCGCTTGCGCATCCGGGTCGTCAGGCTCGGCGATGTCTCTTCCCCAGACCGCGTAGCGCTCCACCTCGTCGAGCCGCCCTGCTGCCAGGAGCACCAGGGCCGTGAGTGGCGCCATCGAGGCGAGGACGTCCAGCTTGCCGAGGCGGTCGAGGGTCGAACAGCTCTCCTTGAACAATTCGACCACGCGGGCCGGCTCGCCGGCAGCCAGCTCCGCTCCGGCAAGCTTGGACGGGTACCCGACGATGCCATACGGGACCTGCAGGCCAAGATCGTCGATGATCGCCTTGGCCGCGACGAAATGTTGGCGCCACTGGTCGTCCAGGTCGAGGCTCGCCTCCAGCTCCCCGAGGTTCATGAGCAGCAGCGCGCGGGCAAATGGGCTACCGCGCGCTGACTCGAGGTGGAGTCGAACGTGAGCCAACGCGTCTGGAACGGGCGCGGGGCCGATTGAGATGAGGGACGCCGCTCTCACGGTCAAACCAACCGCTCGGTCCGGCCGCCCGATCTTCATGGCCAGGGCGGTCGCCCGATCGAGAAGCTCCGTGGCGGCCGCGATACCGGCCATGTTCCGCGTGATTGCCCAGGGCGACTTCCAGGGCGTCGATCATGCCCATCCCATCGCCGACGGATTCGAAATACGCATAGGCGGCGTTCGCCTGCGCGATCGCGCCTGTGTTCCCGCCTCGGTAATAACCCGTATGGAGCCAGCGACGATGGTCCAATCCCTCATCGGGGTGCTCCGCCAACCAGACCGTCACTTCCCTATCGATGCCATCGGCCGCCTCTGTTCGCCCTGCCGTCCAGAGTGCGGCGAGGAGCTCGATCAGCAACTCGATCCGCTGGCGCCCCGATGGCGCGAGATCCGCGGCTCGCGTGAGCAATGAGATCGCGGCATGTTGATCGCCTCGCTCCTTCGCGGCCATCCCGGCGGGACCAAGCAAGACGAACGCCCGGTCCGCCAGCTTCCGGACGTCAGTCGGATCGTCCCCGAGCTCCATGCGATATCGGTACGCCTGCTCCAGGTGGTACGCGACGATGAGACCGTATTCACCGGGATTCGGCCTGGAGCGGCGTTCGAGCCAATCGGCGAACCGCGCATGCAATTCCGCCCGCTCGCGTTTCGGCAAGCTGGCATACGCCGCGTCACGGATCAGGAGGTGTCGGAATCGGAACGCCTCGTCACCGAGGAAGTCCGAACGTTCGGGTCGGATCAGCTCCCTGCGGGCGAGTCGGGCAAGGCGACGCGGGAGGCCGGCCCGTTCGGCGTCGGGGAGGAGCTCCGCGAGCGCCCCGGTCCAGAAGGTGCGGCCGACGACCGCCGCGCGTTCAAGGAGATGGCGTTCGGCCCCGGGCAAGCGATCGAGCCGTGCCGCAAGGAGAGCTCCGATCGTCGGCGGGATCGGGAGGCCTGGAGGACGTTCGGGCGATCGAGCGAGCGTTCATCGGCGATGCCCTGGTCTGACATGTAGGCGACGAATTGCTCGACGAACAAGGGTTGCCCTCGGCCGCGGCGAGGATCCGGGAACGCAGCGGCCCCGGAGGGAGCTCCGGCGCGAGCTGGTCCAGCAGCGTCGCCGCGTCGGCTTCGTCGAGCGCGTCGAGGCGAATGAGCTGCGACGCTTGATCGGGCCAGCCAGTCCGGACGCGCTGTCCTCGAGCTCGGGACGCGCAACGGCGACGAGCAGCACAGGCCCCCGGCCGAGGTCGAGGACGTGTTCGAGCAACTCGAGCAGAACGGGCTCGGCCCATTGGATGTCGTCGACCAGGAGGACGAGCGGACGTTCGGCGGCGAGGGCCTCGATGAACCGGCGAACCGCCCAGGGGATCTCCTCGCCGGGAAGCGGGTCGTCGGTCAGACCGAGGACAGAAGCGATATGGCCGGTGACGATATCGCCGCGATCCGATCCGCCCACGACGGCCTCGATCTTGTGCGAGGGCGGCCTGCCCCGGATTCGCCGGGGAGGATCCCGGACGCGGCAAACACAAGCTCTCGGACCGGCCAGTAGGTGATGCCTTCTCCATACGGCAGGCATCGCGACCGGAGGACCCGGGCGTCACGCGACATGCGCGCGAACGTCTCGGCGACCAGGCGACTCTTGCCCACACCCGGCGCGCCGATCACCGTGACGAGGCCCGGCGTTCCTTCCGACACGGTCCGCTCGAAGGCGACGCCGAGCGCATCCAGCTCGGCTGTCCGACCAACGAACGGCGTCGTCGTCGTGCGGACGATGGCCTCACCGTCGTTGAGAGCCAGGAGGCGGACGGCTGAGGAAACCGGTCGCGTCATCGCCTGATGGGAGCGAGACGGCCTGGGTGGACGCAGCGCCGCGGACCAGCTGCTCCGTCTCCCCTGAAAGCAGGACTTCGTGCGGCGCAGCCATGGCGGCGAGGCGGACTGGCCGCCTGGAGCGGGGCGCCGGAGATCATCGAGCCGCGAGCATCCGTTGCGCCGGTCAGGATTTCGCCGGTGGCGACGCCGACACGGACGACGACGCTGTCGGTCGCGACGTCACGGGTCAGCTCATCGGCCGCCCGGACCGCCCGGAGGGCGTCGTCCTCTCGTGCCACGGTCAGACCGAATATGGCGGTCACGCTACCGGGCTCGACCCGGTCGATCGTGCCGCCGTGCCGCTCGACTGCGCGGCGGACGACGTCGAGTGCCCGCCGGTCGAGCGCTTCGAGGACCTCGGGGTCGAGTCCTCGTCGGACGGTCGGACGATGTCGGCGCGGAGGACGGTGACGACCCGTCGTCGGCGATCGCTCGGCTCGGTGTCGGCGTCAGGGCTGGCATTGTTCGGGAGCTCGATCGCAACTCCGAGGCAGCGACGCGCGGCCAGCGCAGCCCCCTCCGGTCGCGGCGCCTCCTGGGTCAGGATCGCCCGCTCGAGCTCGGCGAGCTCGGGGCCTGGGATCGAGACCGAGCTCGTCGGCCAGGTAGCGCCGGGCGTCCTGGTAGGCCTCGAGCGCCTCGCCCTGCCGGCCGTCGGCATAGAGGGCGAGCATGAGCAGCCGCCACAGTCGTTCGCGGCCGGGCTGCTCGGCGACGAGCCGACGGAGCTCGCCGATGGCCTCCCGCCCCGAGCCGGCCGCGATCCGCAGCTCGATACAGCTCCTCGAGCGCCTGGAGCCGGAGCTCCTCGAGCCGGTCGGCCTCGCGCCGGGCGAACTGCTCGCCGGCCAGGTCGCCGAGGGCCGGCCCCGACCACTGTGCGAGGCTCGCCTCGAGCCCGGCCAGGGCGGACTCGGGCGAACCCGCGGCGAGCGCCTCGCGGGCCTGCCGGAGGCCGCGCTCGAAGCGGGCGGCGTCGAGCTCGTCGTCGGCCACCGCCAGCCGATAGCCGGTCGCCGACGAGCTGAGTCGATCGGCAGCGGGACCGAGCGCATGGCGGATGCGCGAGACGTAGACCTGGATCGTCTTGATCGCGCTGAGCGGCTGGTCGTCGGGCCACAGCCGGTCGGCCAGGAGCTCGGTGGCGATCGGGCGATCGCGCTGGAGCAGGAGCAGCGCGAGGACGCTCCGCTGGCGCGTGCCACCGAGCTCGAGCGGCCGCCCGTCGGCCAGCACCGCGATGTCCCCGAGGAGACGGAACTCGAGCTTCACGTCGGCTCCCGAGCGATGGTGGCGGAGCGTGTCATATCAACACACGACGAAACTCGAGCGGAGTATCCCGTGGACGCCCCGCCCGGGTGATGACGTCGAGAGCGAACATCGTCAGCCGCCCGCAGCGAGGAACGCCTCGGTCCTGCGCAAGGCTGCCGTATCCTGCCTTTCGGTCGCAACGCGTCGGGCCTCATGCGCGGCAGCCAGCGCCGCCGGCGCGTCGCCGGCCGCCCGGTAGCGCGCCGCGAGCCTCATGTTCGCCCTCCACCGATCCAACAGGGCCCCGCTCCCGTCCAGGAACGCCACCGCCTCGCCAGCCAAGGCGATGGCCTCGTCGTGGCGGCTCTGCTCAGACCGTAGCCCCGAGATCGCCATCCGCCACCCCACCTGCGTATCCACGTCATCAGGTTCGGCGATGTCCCTCCCCCAGAACGCGTAGCGCTCGACCTCATCGAGTCGCCCGACCGCCAGGAGCACCTCTGCGGTGAGCGGCGCAAGCGTCGACAGGATCGGCAGCGCCCCGAAGCGATCCAGGATCGAACAGCTGTCCACGTAGAAGGTCCACGACCCGCGCGGGCTCACCGACAGTCAATTCGGTAACGCCAAGCCTCCTCGGATACCCGAATGCGCCCAGTGGGATCAGCAGGCCGAGATCGTCGATGATCGCCTTTGCCTCGACGAAACGCCCGCGCCAGTCGTGGTGGATGTCGGTGCTAGCTTCCAGCCGCCCGATATCCATGAGGGTCATGGCACGAGCAAATCCGTTCCGTCAGCCAATTCGAGGTGCCGTCGAAGTCGAGCCAGCGCGTCGGGAACAGCAAAGGGGCCGTCCGGAAAGAACCATGCGGCTCTGGCGATCACCGTGGCGGCGCGGTCGGGTCGCCCGATCTCGAACGCCAGTGCCGATGGCCTGCTCGAGCAGTTCGACCGCAGTCGCGAAGTCCTCGCCCACGTGGATGTTGATCGCAACTTCCAGGGCGCGGATCATGCCCATCCCGTCGCCGATGCGTTCGTAGTATGCGTAGGCGGCCTCAGCGTCGGCGATCGTGCCGCGGGCCCCGGTGAACGTTATCCATCGAAGGTGCTCCAAGCCTTCGTCCGGGTACTCGGCCAACAAGGCAAGCGCCTCCGCTTCGGCCCGATCAGCGGCCTGGCGCTCGCCCGCGGTCCAGAGTGCCTCCTGGAGCTCGATGAGCAACTCGATGCGCTGCCGCTCGGGCGGGGCGAGGTCGATCGCGCGGCGGAGGAGGGCGATGGCTGCATGGGGTTCGCCGCGCTCGTGGGCCGCCTGCCCGGCCGGGGCGATGAGCGCGAGCGCCCGGTCGGCGAGGTGTCGGGCGGCGGCCGGGTCGTCGCCGAGTTCCGTGTGATAGCGATAGGCCTGCTCGAGGTGATAGCCGACGATGAGGTCGTACTCGCCGGGACTGGCGGCCGACCGGGCCTCCAGCCAGTCGGCGAACGTCTTGTGGAGCGCGGCCCGCTCATCCTTGGGCAGGCGGGCATAGGCGGCGTCGCGGATGAGCAGGTGGCGGAAGCGGTATGCCTCGTCGACGGCGACGTCCGAGCGGTCGGGCCGGACGAGATCGCGGCGGGCCAGGCGAGCCAGGCGGCGCGGGAGCTCGCTGCGCTCGTCGGGCGGGAGCAGCTCGGCGAGCGCCCCGCCGTAGAACGTCCGCCCGATGACGGCCGCCCGCTCGAGCAGGCCGGCACTCGGCCTCCGGCAGGCGGTCGAGCCGCGCCGCCAGCAGGGCGCCGATCGTCGGCGGGATGACGGGAGCTCCCGCGGTCCGCTCATCGGGCGCGCGTCGGCCGCCGCGCGGCCTCGTCGGACAGGAAGGCCACGAACTGCTCGACGAACAGCGGGTTGCCCTCGGCGGCGGCCAGGATCCGCGTGCGCAGCGGCCCGGCGGGCAGCTCCGGGGCGAGCCGATCGAGCAGCGTCGCCGCGTCGGTCTCGTCGAGCGCCTCGAGACGGGTCAGCCCGAGGCTCGGGCGGGTCAGCCAGTCCGGATGGGCCTCCTCGAGCTCCGGGCGGGCGATGGTCACCAGCAGGAGCGGCCCGCGGCCGAGATCGAGGATGTGCCCGAGCAGCTCGACGAGGACCGGCTCGGCCCACTGGAGGTCGTCGACGAGCAGGACCAGCGGGCGCTCGGCGGCGAGGGCCTCGAAGAAGCGCCGGACGGCCCAGCGGATCTCCTCGGCCGGCGCCGGCTCGTCGGACAGTCCGACGACCGCCGCGACCCGGTCGCGCACGAGCTCGGCGCGGTCCGACCCGGCGACGACGGCCTCGAGTCTTGGCCAGCGCATCCGCCCTCGGCTCGCCGGGCCCGATGCCGGCCGCCGCGAAGACCAGCTCTCGGACCGGCCAATAGGTGATCCCCTCGCCGTACGGCAGGCAGCGCGAGCGCAGGATCGTGGCCCGCTCGGCGATCCGGGTGAAGGCCTCGGCGACGAGGCGGCTCTTGCCGACGCCCGGCGCGCCGATGACCGTGACCAGGCCGGGCATCCCGTCGGACACGACCCGCTCGAAGGCGGCGACGAGGCCGTCGAGCTCCGCGTCCGGCCGACGAACGGCGTGGCCGTCCGGCGGACGATCGCGTCGCCCTCGGTCAGGGCCACCAGTCGAACCGCCGACGAACCGGTCGCCTCGTCGTCTCTCCCGGCAGGCACGCGGCTCGGTCGACGTCGCGCCGCGGACCAGCCGTTCCGTATCCGTGCCAGCAGGACCTCAGCCGGGGCCGCACGCGCGGCGAGACGGGCCGCGACCCGGAGCGGCGCGCCGGTGAGCGACGAGGCCGGCCCATCGGACGGGCCGGCGAGGACCTCGCCGGTCGCGACCCCGACCCGGAACGACGCATTGTCGTGTCGCGCCCGCAGCTCGTCGGCCGCCCGGACGGCGCGCAGGGCGTCATCCTCGCGCGACGACCGTGAGCCCGAACACGGCGGTCACGCCGGCGTCGATCGGCGCGGTCGATCGTGCCGCCGTGGCGCTCGACCGCGCGGCGGACGACGTCGAGGGCCTGCCGGTCGAGCGCTTCGAGGAGCTCGGGGTCAAGCTCTTCGTCGGACGGTCGGACGACGTCGGCGCGGAGGACGGTGACGACCCGCCGGGCGCGGCGGGCGACGGGCTCGGTGGCGGCACGCATCGGCAGGCGATCTCGGCCAGCGCAGCCCCCTCCGGTCGCGGCGCCTCCTGGGTCAGGATCGCCCGCTCGAGCTCGGCCAGATCGGGACCTGGGTCGAGACCGAGCTCGTCGGCCAGGTAGCGGCGGGCGTCCTGGTAGGCCGCGAGCGCCTCGCCCTGCCGGCCGTCGGCGTACAGGGCGAGCATGAGCAGCCGCCACAGTCGTTCGCGGCCGGGCTGCTCGGCCGACCAGCCGACGGAGCTCGCCGATCGCCGCTCGCCCCGAGCCGGCGGCGATCCGCAGCTCGTACAGCTCCTCGAGCGCCTGGAGCCGGAGCTCCTCGAGCCGGTCGGCCTCGCGCCGGGCGAACTGCTCGCCGGCGAGGTCGCCGAGGGCCGGCCCCGACCACTCGGCGAGGCTCTCCTCGAGCCCGGCCAGGGCGGACGTCGGGGAGCCGGCGGCGAGCGCCTCGCGGGCCTGGCGGAGGCCGCGCTCGAAGCGGGCGGCATCGAGCTCGTCGTCGGCCACCGCCAGCCGGTAGCCGGTCGCCGACGAGGTGAGTCGATCGGCAGCGGGGCCGAGCGCATGGCGGATGCGCGAGACGTAGACCTGGATCGTCTTGATCGCGCTGAGCGGCTGGTCGTCGGGCCACAGCCGGTCGGCCAGGAGCTCGGTGGCGATCGGGCGATCGCGCTGGAGCACGAGCAGCGCGAGGACGCTCCGCTGGCGGGTGCCACCGAGCTGGAGCGGCCGCCCGTCCGCCAGCACCGCGATGTCCCCGAGAAGACGGAACTCGAGCTTCACGTCGGCTCCCGAGCGATGGTGGCGGAGCGTATCCGCCTTCAGTCGAGCGTGAAGTCGTCCGGGTCCTGGTAGCGACCCGAGCGCTGGAACTCGATCTGCATCAGCACGTCGTTGAGCAGCGACGACGCCCCGAAGCGGAACCAGTCGGGCGACATCCAGCGCGGGCCGAGGGTCTCGTACAGCACGACCAGGTACTGGATCGCTTCCTTGGCGGTGCGGATCCCGCCGGCCGGCTTCATCCCGACCTGGCGGCCGGTCGAGCGCTCGAAGTCGCGGATCGCCTCGAGCATGACCAGGGTCACCGGCAGGGTCGCGGCCGGGGTGACCTTGCCGGTCGAGGTCTTGATGAAGTCGGCGCCGGCGGCCATCGCCAGGACGCTCGCCCGCCGGACGTTGTCGTACGTCTCGAGCTCGCCGGTCTCGAGGATGACCTTGAGATGCGCCTCGCCGGCCGCCTCCTTGACCTCGACGATCTCCTCGAACACGGTCAGGTAGTCGCCCGACAGGAACGCCCCGCGGTCGATCACCATGTCGACCTCGTCGGCGCCGGCCTCGACCGCGGCGCGGACCTCGGCGACCTTGATGTCGCGGAACGTCTGGCCCGACGGGAAGCCGGTGGCCACGCTGGCGACCTTGACGGTCGAGCCGCGGAGCGCCTCCTTGGCCTCGGCGACGAGCGCCGGGTAGACGCACACCGCGGCCACCGACGGGATCGTCGCGTCGCCCGGCAGCGGGCGCATCGCCTTGACGCACATGCGCCCGGATCTTGCCCGGCGTGTCCTTCCCCTCGAGGGTCGTCAGATCCATCATCGAGATGGCGAGGTTGAGGGCCCACAGCTTCGAGGCCTTCTTGATCGAGCGGCGCTGGAGCGCTTCGACGCGCTGCTCGACGCCGACCTGGTCGACCGCGGTGACCCGCCCGAGCAGGCTGCCGAGCGGGCCCGGGCGCCCGTCCCAGGCACGGATCAGCTCGTGGGCGCGCTCGCGGGCGGGTGAGTCAGGGCGTCGCGTGGCGGTCATGGGACGGAGAGGATACACCTCGTCCCGGAGCGCGCCACGCGGTCGTTGAAGAAGCGCTGGCGTTCGCTCCCGATCAGTTCGACTTCGAGACCGAACGCTTGTCGCCAGGCCTCGGCCATAAACGCGACAACGGGCTCGTTGTCGCACCCCGGAGGCGTACACGCAGCCTCAACTTTTCGAGTTGTGCGACGGAACCGACTCCCAGTGCGTCAAGCGCCTTCGCCATGTGCTGCCTGCCTGCGTCGACGTCATAGGGGTACGGGTTCAGCTCGGGTTGGTAACCCGGGATGCCCGGCATGACGAAACTGTTGGCGACCTGGCCGAGCCCGGCCCAGGTCACGTCGATCAACGCTTGCTTTCGATGGCCTGGGTCAGCGCAATGCGGAAGTCCTTGTTGACTGTTGGGCCGGGCTCCGCGTACGAGGCCATTCCGGGATCCTGGAAATTGTTGAAGCTGTAGGAGTTGACTGCGAGCTGGGGGGTTTCTCGGTACTCGGCAGCGAGATCCGGGTCAGCCCTGGCCCACTTGACGTCTTCGCTCGGGACCATGGCGAGGTCGAGCTCGCCGGCCTCGTACGCGAGGAGCGCTCGAGCCGGATCGGAGATCGTCATCTGGATCTCGGTCAAGGTCGGCTTGACGTCGCCCCACCAGTGCGGGTTCGGCCTGAGCACGATCAGGCTCTTCGTGATCCCAGCGATCGAGGATGAACGGGCCGGAGCTCACGAAGTTGCCAGGCTCGGTCGCCTTGGGACTCGTGATCCATTTCTCCTGGAGAGGCACGAAGACCTATAGGGTCAACTCACTCAGGAAGTACGTCGCTGGCTGTCCGAGCTGGACGACGAACGTCCTGTCGTCCGGAGCGCTCGACCCCAAGGTTGTCCAGGGCGGCTTCTATGTCCGCGTCGCTTGGGACGGGTTTGGCCGTGGCCATGTCCAGCAGATCGGGACCCCCGACGACTCTCCCCATCACGTAGGCGTATAGGCCGCAGTCCGTGGATCGGCCAGTCGTCTTCGCGCTGTACACGAAATCGCCGGCGACGATCGGTTCACCGTTGCTGTAGCGAGCCTCGCGAAGGTGGAACGTCACCGAGGCGCCACGGAGCGGTCAGCGGCCGCCGCGGACCCTCGGCAACGGCGGCAAGCCGCGCTTCCCGTCGACCAGGAAGTGGCGGAACCAGCTCTCCACGATGCGCAGGTTCTCGACCCGCCGGTACGGCGTCCCCGAGCGGGTCAGCTCGTGGGTCTCCTCGGGGACGCGCAGCAGGCGGACCGGCCGCCGATGCGTGCGCAGGACGGTGAACAGCGACTCGGCCTGGGCGATCGTCGTCCGCAGGTCGCGCTCCGCGTGCTGGATGAGCAGCGGCGTCCGGATATTGGCGGCGTAGGCGATCGGCGAGATCTCGCGGAAGTAGGCGGGGTCGTCCCACGGCGTCGTCTCGAACTCCTCGAGCGCCCAGTCGCCACCGGCGATGTCACCGGTCGAGAACAGGATCCCCATGTCGCTCACGCTGCGGCAGGTCATCGCCGCCTTGAAGCGCTGGTCGTGGCCGATGATCCAGTTGGTGAGGTAGCCGCCGTACGAGCCGCCGGTCACCCCGAGGCGATCGGGGTCGGCCAGGCCGTCGGCGACCAGGGCGTCAACTCCGGCCAGGACGTCGGCCGTCGGCCCCGGGCCCCAATCGCGGTGGTTGGCGTCGTTGAACGCCTCGCCGTAGCCCTCCGACCCGCGCGGGTTGCAGCAGAAGACCCCGATCCCGGCCGCGGCCAGGAGCTGGAACTCCCACATCGGCGCCCAGCCGTAGAGCGTGTGCGGCCCGCCGTGGATCTGGACAACGAGCGGCGGCGCGCCGGGTCCGGCGGGCAGGAGCCAGCCCTGGATGTCGCGCCCGTCGACGGTGACATGGCGCTCGACCGGCTCGCGCAGCGCGAGGTCGCGGAGCACGTCGGCATTGAAGGTGGCGAGTCGGCGCGTCACGGGCTTCGACCGGCCACGCTCGAGCAGCCACAGCTCGGGCGGGGTGGTCGGCGTGGACCGCAGGAAGGCGGTCGGCTTGCCGCCCCGAGCGCGCCGGCCGGCGGCGGCCGTGGCGGCGGGCGGGGTGTGCCACGCCGAGATGTAGTGGCGGCCCTTGGTCAGCCGCTCCAGCCGGCCGTCGGCGACGGCGATCCGCCACAGCTCGTACGCGCCGTCGACCGGGGCGCTGAACTGGATCCAGCGCCCGCCGGCGGAGACGGCCAGGTGGGTCCCCTCCCCGCGCGTGACGTCGCTGTTCATCGCCGAGCCGGGCATCAGGTCGTGGGGCGCCGACAGGTTCCGGCCGCCCTTCGGGGTCGCGTCCGAGCCGTCGGCGGCGAACAGCCAGATGTCGTTGCGGCTCCCGGCCCGGCCCTCGAAACGGTGCCCGAGCGCCGCGATCGAGCGGCCGTTCGGCAGCCAGGCCGGGCTGGCGAAGGCGGAGCGCGGACCGCGCGTTACGGCCGTGACGGTGCGCGTCCGGACGTCGACGACGTGGATGTCCTGGCGGGTGGTGAGCAGGTCGGCGTTGCGGCGCCGGTTCGAGGTGAAGGCGATCCGCGTACCGTCGGGCGACCAGGCCGGCTCGGTATCCGGGACCGGGCCATCGGTCAGCGGGCTTGCCTCACCGCTCGCGACGTCGACCAGCCAGAGGTGCTTGACCCGGTCGTAGACGAACCCGGTCCCGTTCAGCATGGAGTCGAGCCGGTCGACGAATCGGTAGTCCGACGGCGGCGGCGCCTCGCGGTCGGGGGCACGATCGAGCCCGCGACGGCGCTCGTCCTCTTGGCGCGTCGCGCCGCGCGACATGCTGACGACGACGAGCCGCGTCCCGTCGGGCGACCATTCGAATGCCTCGACGCCGCGCGGCAGGTCGGTGAGGCGCCGGGCCTCGCCGCCGTCGAGTGGCAGCAGGTGGACCTGCTGGCCGTCCTCGCGGTCGCGGCGTCGATCGGCGCGGCGATCGAGGTCCTCCTCGACGATCGGACGGCGGTCCGAGATGAACGCGAGGGTCCGGCCGTCCGGCGAGAAGCGCGGATGCCGGTCGTGGCGGACGCCGAGGGTCAGCTGGCGAGCCGGCGACGACCCGTCGACCGGGACGATCCACAGGGCGCTGCGATAGGCATCGAACCCGGGCGCGACCGTCAGCAGCGTGACGACCGCAAGCCGGCCATCGGGCGACAGGCACGGCTCGGTGGCGATCCGGAGCCGGAAGATGTCGTCGGGGCTGGGCGGACGCGGCACGGGAACCTCCGGGCAGTCGGGACGACCGAAGTCTAGCGGGCTACCATCGGCCGACGATGGCCGACCAGCTCTCGCTGCGCCTCGAGGCCGACCGGCTGCCCGATCTGCCGGACCTGCGGCCGATGCTCCCGCGCCCGCTGCCGGCGCCGTTCGACTCGGACGAGCACCTGTTCGAGCCGTGGTGGGGCGGCGAACGGGCGCTCGTGTCGATCGGCCCGGCCGACACGGCCGGGAGCGGCGAGATCGTGATCCGCGATGCCGCCGGGCGCGACATCAGCGCGCTGCTCCCCGAGCTGGCCGGCCTGGCGGTGCGGGTCGCAGCACGGTCCGCGATCCTCGACGGGGAGCTGGTCGTGGTCGACGCATCCGGCCGGGCCGATGCCGCGGAGCTGACCCGGCGGCTGGCGGGCGAGACGGGCCGGCCGGCCGCGTTCCTCGCCTTCGACCTGCTCCATCTCGACGGGCGGTCGCTGCTGTCCCAGCCGCTCGTCCGCCGCCGCGAGGCGCTGCGCCGGGTGCTCCGGCCCGGTGACGAGGTCGTGGCCGTGCCCGGCGATCGCCACGGAGGGGATCGCGCTGTTCGAGGCGGCCGTCGCGCAGGGCATCGCCGGGATGCTCGCCCGCCAGCGGACCGGGCCGTACCTGCCCGGCGTCCGCAGCCGGCTGTGGCGCTACGTGGCGGCCAGCCCGGGGAGTGCCGGTCCGGTCGAGGTCGGAGCCGAGGCCGCCGGCCCTGCCGCCGCGCCCGGTCCTGGCGTTGATCAGTAGATTGCCGCTCGAAGAGGAGTAGCCCGTCAGGCGCGCCGCGCGGCCGCGACGAACGCTCGGATCCCCGGGCGCTGGCCGTACAGCAGCACCCCCGCCGCGTACATCCGGGTGGCCACGATCGCGACGACCACGATGGCCGCAACGAGCAGCCCGATCGACAGCCCGAGCTGCCATGGCTCGACCGTCGGAGACCATCACCCGGGCGAGCATCACGAACGGGCTGAACGGCGGCAGGTACGACGTGATCGTGACCCAAGCCCCGCCGCCGCCACCGAGCGCCATGATCGCGGACAGGTAGCCGACGGTGGCCATCAGGCTGAGCGGCAGCGACAGGGTCTGCAGGTCGTCGGGCCGGCTGACGAACGAGCCCATCGAGGCGTAGATCAGCGCGAACAGCGTGAACCCGAGCAGGAAGAAGACGCCGTACCCGAGGAGCAGCCCAGGCGACAGGCCGACCAGCGGCGCGCCCTCCGCCCAGCCCGGCCCGAGGACCGCCTCGGCGATGCGGTCCTGGAACGCGATCAGGACGAGCGTCGGCGCGGCGATCGCGACGTACTGGGTCAAGCCCGCGGCCCCGATCCCGACCACCTTGCCGGTCAGCATCTGGCGCGGCGAGGCGGCGCTGATCATCAGCTCCATGACCCGGCTGCTCTTCTCGGCGGCCACCCCGGTCGCGACCCACATCCCGTAGATCACGACCGTGATGAACAGCAGCACGACGAACACGATCCCGAGGAATGCGCGGCTGGCGGTCTCCTGCGGGTCCAGCTTGCGTCCCCCTCGGTCGCGGTGTTCTGCGCCTCGACGGTGAAGTCCGGCGTCAGGAACGGCGCCGTCTGCTCGCCGAGCCGCGCCCGCCAGTCGAGCACGCCGATGCCGAACGCGGCGATCGTCAGCAGCTGCGTCCGCGTGCTGTTGAGGCCCTCGTTGGTCCGGAACACGACGTCGATCTGGCCGTCCGCGTCTCGTTCGACGTGCACCACGCCGACCACGTCACCCGTCGGCCAGCGCGGCGTCCGATGCGGCCAGGTCGCTGCTCGCCTCGAGCAGGTACGGCTTCTCCCAGACGGCCGGGTCGGTGCCGGCCGGCGGGATGTTGAGCAGGCTTTCGGACACGGCGATCGCGCGGGCCGCCAGGTCCGCGTCGCTCGACACGACGGCCAGGCGGGTGACCGTCTGGCGGTCCAGGTAGCGGATCCCGATCGGGGCAACCGCGACGAGCATCGCCAGCCCCATCAGGATGATCGTCGAGGCGAAGAACAGCGGTCCGCGCACCCGGTCGCGGTATTCGCGGCGGGCCACGATCCAGGCGTTCGGCAGGAGCGGGTCGCGGTCCGCCATCAGGCCGTGCCGCCGACGGGCAGCGCGGGCGCCACGTCGGGCGCCAGGGTGGTGTCGTCGTCGGCCGGGCGGCCGACGTGCTCGATGAACAACGCCTCGAGGCTCGGCTCGGCGATCTCGAACCGGCTCACCGTCGTGCCGCGGGCCAGCACGCCCGCCAGGATCGCGGCAGGATCCGCCCCGGGCAGCAGCTCGAGCTCGGCGCCAGCGGCGTCGCGCCGGACGGCCTCGACGCCGGGCAGCTCGGCCAGCCAGGCCGGCGCCGGGTCGCCGTCGACGACGAGCCGGATCGTCTTCCGACCGCTGGCCCGCTTGAGGTCGCGCACGCGGCCGCCTGCCACGAGCCGCCCGCGGTCGACGATCGCCACCGACTCGCACATCGCCTCGGCCGTCTCGAGCTGGTGGGTCGAGAAGATCAGCGTCCGGCCGCGGTCGCGCAGCTCGAAGAACGCCTCGCGGAGGAGGACGAGGTTGACCGGATCGAGCCCGGTGAAGGGCTCGTCCATCAGCAGCACCTCCGGGCCGTGGAGCACGGCGGCGATGAACTGGACCTTCTGCTGGTTGCCCTTCGACAGCTCCTCGGCCCGCCGGTCGGCGTAGTCCGGGATGCGGAAGCGGGCCAGCCAGGCGAGCGCCTCGCGACGTGCCCGGTCGGGCGGGTCGCCGTACAGCGAGCCGAAGTAGACCAGCTGGTCCAGGACGCCCATCCGTGGATAGAGGCCTCGTTCCTCCGGCAGGTAGCCCCACGTCCGGCGCGGCAGCTCGGCCGTCTGGCGGCCGTCCCAGCGGATCTCGCCGGCGTCCGCGTTCAGGATCCCGAGGCAGATCCGCATCGTGGTCGTCTTGCCCGCGCCGTTGGCGCCGAGGAATCCGAAGACCTCGCCGCGGCCGACCTCGAAGGCCAGCCCGTCGAGGGCGAGGGTCGTGCCGAAACGCTTCGTGACGTGATCGATCTCGAGGCTCACAGAGCCGCAGGATATCGCGCCGGAGCGCAAACCCCTGTCGGCGCGGTGACCGGAGGCGGTGACTGCAGGCACCACCGCCGCGGCGATCGGCCGCCAAACGGTCGCGCGCGCCCGGTCCAGGCGAAGGGCGTACGATCGATCGGTGATCGACAACGCCCCCGTCTCCATCCACGCCGACCGCGGCGCCGGCCGGCTCGACCTCGAGTGGCGCGACGGCCACGCGACGAGCTACGACGCCACGACGCTGCGCTGGCTGTGCCCGTGCGCGTTCTGCCGTGGCGAGGCCGGAATGCCGGGCTGGCTCGACAGCAATCCGACGCTCACCCCCGACCAGACCCGGCTCGTCGACGTCGCGCTGGTCGGTGGCTACGCGATCGCCCCGTCCTGGGCCGACGGCCACCACACCGGCTACTACACCTACACCCTGCTGCGCGAGCGCTGCCCGTGCCCCGAGTGCACGGCCCGCCGCGGCGGGAGCGCGCCGGCGGTCGCGACCGCCAACCGACACGAGGAGCACGCATGATCGTCGTCACGACCCCGTTCCTGGCCGGCCACCGCATCGTCGAGAGCAAGGGCATGGTCTTCGGCCTCGTCGTCCGCAGCCGCGGGCTCGGCGGCAACCTGATGGCCAGCATCCGCTCGCTCGGCGGCGGGGAGATCCACGAGTACACCAGCCTGCTCGAGGACACCCGGCGCCAGGCGCTCGACCGGCTGGTCCAGAACGCGACGCTGCTCGGTGCCAATGCGATCCTGTCGATGCGCTTCGACAGCTCCGAGCTGTCGGGCACGATGAGCGAGATCGTGGCCTACGGCACCGCGGCCGTGGTCGAGCCCGAGGCCGGCGCGGCGGGCGTCGCGGGCGGCACGCCCGTCGAATGAACGTCGGACTGAGCCTCGCCCGGATCCTCGTCATCGTCACCGGGCTGGCGATCGCGCTGCTCGGGCTGTGGCTCATCGTCCTCCCCGGCGGCCCGGGGACGATCGTCGGGATCTGGACCGTGCTCGGCGGGCTGGCGCTGGTCGTCGGCGCCGCGATCGAGCGGATCCGCTACCGCTCCGATGCCTCGGACCGCACCGGGCCACCGACCGGACCGGCCGGCGGCGAGCCGCCGGGCACCCCGCTCGAGCCCCGGTTCCGGCGGACCGACGAGGTCTTCACCGACCCGACGTCCGGTCACCTGATGCGGGTCTGGATGGATCCCGGGACGGGCGAGCGGCGGTACCTGAGCGAGGGCTGACCGGGCGAGCGTGCTATCCTCGCCGGCCGGGTCGCACGTCATCGGCGGCCCCGTCCACGAGGGCCCAATCCAGCCGATGGCCGCGATCGATCCAGGGGTTCCCGCTCGTCCCGCCCGCCCGGCGGTCCCCCCGCGCGCCCGGCGTACGACCCGGCCCAAGCCGACCTTCCCGTACCTGAACCGCGAGCTGTCATGGCTCGAGTTCAACGCGCGCGTGCTCCACGAGGCCCGTGACGAGCGCAACCCGCTGCTCGAGCGGGTCAAGTTCCTGGCCATCTTCGCCGGCAACCTCGACGAGTTCTTCCAGGTCCGCGTGGCCGGCCTGCGCCAGCAGGTCGAGGCCGGCAAGGTCGCCCGCTCGCCCGACGGCCGGACCGCCGACGAGCAGCTCGCCGCCGTTCGCGAGCGCGTGCTCGAGCTCGTCGCCGACCATTCGGCGATCTTCGTCGACGTCCGCCGGACGCTGGCCGCCGAGGGCATCGAGCTCGTCGACTACGCCGCGATCCCCGAGCACCACGAGGCCCTTCGCCAGCGCTTCCTCGACGAGATCTTCCCGGTCCTCACCCCGCTCGCGGTCGATCCGGGCCATCCGTTCCCGTACATCTCGACGCTCAGCCTGTCGATCGCGGTCGGCCTGCGCGACCCGGAGACCGGCGAGCGCGGCTTCGCCCGGGTCAAGGTGCCGCAGATCCTGCCGCGCCTGCTCGAGGTCGAGCCGACCCGCTTCGTCCTGCTCGACCAGGTCATCGAGGCCAACCTCGACGCGCTGTTCACCGGCATGGAGATCGACGAGCACCACCTCTTCCGGGTGACCCGCAACGCCGACTTCGAGATCGAGGAGGACGAGGCCGACGACCTCCTCCTGGCGATCGAGGAGGAGCTCCGCCGGCGTCGCTTCGGCGCCGCCGTCCGGCTCGAGGTCGAGCGCTCGATGCCGCCGGCGACGCGCGCGCTGCTGCTCCGCGGGCTGGGCCTCAGCGAGGCCGACTGCTACGACGTCAGCGGGATGCTCGACCTGACCGGGCTGTGGGCGATCGCCGAGCTCGACCGGCCGGACCTCAAGCCCGTGCCCTGGTCGCCGGTCACCCCGCCACGGCTGATGCCGCCGGACGACGACGAGCCGGCCGACGTGTTCGCCGCGATCCGCGCCGGCGACATCCTGGTCCACCACCCGTACGAGTCGTTCGCCGCATCGGTCGAGCGGTTCATCACCCAGGCCGCCGACGACCCGGACGTGCTGACGATCAAGCAGACGCTGTACCGCACGTCGGGCGATTCGCCGATCGTCCAGTCGCTCATCCGGGCCGCCGAGCGCGGCAAGCAGGTCGTCGTCCTGGTCGAGATCAAGGCCCGCTTCGACGAGGAGGCGAACATCGTCTGGGCGCGCAAGCTGGAACGCGCCGGCGCCCACGTGGTCTACGGCCTGGTCGGGCTCAAGACCCACTCCAAGACCGCGCTCGTCGTCCGGCGCGAGGGTTCCGGGCTGCGCCGCTACGTCCACATCGGGACCGGCAACTACAACCCGCGGACGGCCCGCCTGTACGTGGACCTCGGGCTGCTGACCTGTCGCGCCGAGCTGGGCGCGGACGTCACCGACCTGTTCAACATCCTGACCGGACTGTCGCGCCAGCGCACGTTCCGGCGGCTGCTCGTCGCGCCGCACAGCCTGCGCAGCCGGTTCCTCGACCTCGTCGAGCGCGAGATCGGGCACGCCGCCGCGGGCGAGCCGGCGCGGATCGTGCTCAAGCTCAACGCGATCGTCGACGTGGCGGTCATCGAGGCCCTCTACCGGGCGTCGGGTGCCGGCGTGGACGTCGACCTGATCGTCCGCGGCGCCTGCTCGATCCAGCCCGGGCTGCCCGGCGTGTCCGAGCGGATCCGGGTCCGCTCGATCATCGGCGAGTTCCTCGAGCACTCGCGGATCTGGAGCTTCGAGAACGGCGGCGAGCGCGAGTGGTACATCGGCTCGGCGGACCTGATGGACCGCAACCTCGATCGCCGCGTGGAGGCCGTCGCCCCGGTCGAGGACCACGACGCGCAGGCGCGCCTGGTGAAGATCATCGAGGTCATGCTCGCCGACGATCGGCGCTCATGGCAGCTCCAGCCGGACGCATCGTGGGTCCGGACCGAGACGCTCGAGGGACGGGAGGGCACCATCGACACGTTCGAGGCGATGAAGGAGGACGCCCTGGCAACCGGCAAGCGTCGTCAGCGCCGCCGCACCGGCCCGGCGCCGGCGCGGGCTCGCTGGATCCCCGAGCATGAGCCCGCCGCGGGCGGCCCGAGCGCGGGCGGCCCGACCGCAAACCGTCCCGTCGAGGTCGAGCTCAAGTACCGGGTCGTCGACCTGGCCGCCGCCGAGCGATACCTGGCAGCCGACGAGATCGGCGCGTTCAGCGGCAGCTCGGCACGCGCGCTCGTCGCAGTTCGAGGATCGCTACGTCGACACCGCCGACGGCGCCATGGCCCGCGCCGGCTTCGCGGTCCGGCTGCGCCAGTCGGGGAAGGGCACGGTCCTGTCGGTCAAGTCGCTCGGCCGGACCGACGGCGCGGGCGGCGCGATGCGACGCGAGGAGCTGGAAGGTCCGGCCGACCGGACCGCCGGCCCGCTCGAATGGCCCGCCTCGGACGCCCGCTCGCTCGTCCTCGAGCTGGCCGGCGACGCGCCGCTGGTCGAGCTGGTGACGATCCGCCAGCTCCGCCGCAAGCGGATCGTGCGCGACGGCGACACGCGCGTCGAGCTGAGCCTCGACGAGGTCGACGTGGTCGCCCGCTCGCGGGTCATCGATCGGTTCGTCGAGCTCGAGGCCGAGCTGGTCAAGGGCAGCGAGGAGCGGCTGACCGGGCTCGCCGAGGTCTTCCTCGGCGATCCGGCGCTCGCCGCGGCGAGCGGCAGCAAGTTCGAGGCGGCGATGGCCGCCGTCCGGAAGGGCGGACGACGCGGCCTCCCGGAGGCGGTCGAGACCGCCGAGACCGAACCCGCGACGGCCGACGAGGACGAGGATGCGACGAACGGCCACGACGCCGAGGCCGCCGCGGCGCGGCCCGCCTCCGTGCGAGCCCGAACCCGTCGCGGCCGACCACCAGTCGAGGTCGTGCCGACGACGTCGGACGTGATCAGCGAAGACGTCGAGGAGGCCGCCTCGGCCGACACCCGGCTGGTCGTCGGCAAGACGCCCGGGGTCACGGCCGACGACCACATCGCCGAGGCGGGCCGCAAGGTCATGCGCTTCCACCTCGCCCGGATGCTCGCCCGCGAGACCGGCGTCCGCGAGGGCCGCGACCTCGAGGAGGTCCACGCGATGCGCGTGGCGACCCGCCGCCAGCGCGCCGCCTGGCGCGTCTTCGGGGAGTCGTTCCGCCCGGGTCGCACGAAGCGCTACCGCAACGGCCTGCGCGAGATCGCGTCGCGGCTGGGCGCGGTGCGCGACCTCGACGTGCTGCTCGAGGCCGCTGACGCCTACCGCGCCGACCTGCCGGTCAGCGAGCAGCGGGCGCTCGAGCCGCTCCTGCGCGACTGGCGCGAGCATCGCGACGACGCCCGCGTGCTGCTCGTCCGCGAGCTCGACTCCGACGAGCTACCGGCGCTGGGTCGACGACTATCGCGACTTCGTGCGGACCGAGGGCGCGGCGGTCATGCCGGTCCAGCCGGTCCAGCCGCATCGCGTCCGGGATACGGCGGGGTCACGGATCTGGACGGCCTACGAGCAGGTCCGCGGCTACGAGCCGGTCCTCCGCTGGGCCGACGTCGAGACGCTCCACGAGCTGCGCATCGCCGGCAAGTGGCTGCGCTACACCCTCGAGTTCGTGCGCGAGGCGCTCGGTGACGACGCCGGCGCCGCTGATCGCGAAGGTGACCGCGCTACAGGACCACCTCGGCCTGATGAACGACGCCGACGTGTCGGCCTCGATGGCGCGGACCTTCCTCGTCGAGCATGCCGGCGACCTGTCGCCGCTCGAGAGCGCCGCGATCGGGCGGTTCCTGGTCAGCCGCGAGCGGGAGGTCGCGCGGTTGCGCCGCTCGATCGGGACCCCGTGGCGCGGCGTCGCCGGGGTCACCTTCCGGCGCACGCTCGGGCGGGTCGTCGCCGGGCTCTCAGCTCGGCGCGGCGCGTCGGCGCGCGGCGTCGCCGCGCTCTGACCGACCGGGCTGCGCCTCGCTCAGTGCTCGCGCCAGCCGTGCGGCGAGCGTCCGGCGCCACGATGCCGGTCCGCGCCAGCCGGCGCGAGTCGCCAGCGGTCGCGCAGTCGCACGGCGCCAGCACCGCCCCCTCGCGGATGCCGGCCTCCGAGACACGGATCGTCTCGGCGCCATAGCGCTCCAGGATGGCATCGAGGATCACGCCACCGGCCGGCAGCAGGCGGGCCCGAACCGGGTTGATCCCGATGGCGCTCGGCCGCCGCCGCGGACGGCTCCATGCCCAGGATCGCCTCGACCTCTGCGATCCGCTCCCGGGTCAGGAGCTGGTCGGCGGCCGCTGCCGGGAGGACCTTGAGCAGGTTCGAGGCCGTGCCGCCGACGGCCACGATCTCGAGGGGCGCGGCGTCGGGAGCGCCCCGGAGCGCGTCGGCCGCCATGCCCTCGCATCGCGTCGAGGTCGGCGCTCGTCGGCGGATCGCCTGCGGCCTGGCGACGGCCGAGCATGGCCGAGCCGAGCCGCAGACCGACCGCCCGCGGCCGATGGCGGGCGTCCACGACGCAGCACTCGGTCGAGCCACCACCGACATCCACGACGAGGGTCTCGTGGGTCACCGGCATGCCCTCGGTCACGCCGATCACCGTGAGGAACGCCTCCTCCTCGTGGGACAGGACGTGGAGCGGCGTCGCCGACGGCGGCCTCGACCTCGTGGACGATCCGGGCGGCGTCCGCCGCGCGACGGATCGGCTCCGTGCCCGAGGAACGTGACGGTCGTGGCCCCGTGGCCGCGGGCGATTCCGGCGTAGCCCTCGAGCGTCGCGGCCAGCTCTTCGCGAGCGGGCCGGCCGAGGAGCCCGCGCTCGGCGATCGCCGCGCCGAGCCCCAGGAAGACGGACTGGTCGTCGACGACGCTCGAGCCGGTGGCCGACGACGCGCGCGACCAGCAGATGGACCGAATTCGAGCCGAGGTCGACGGCAGCGCCGATGGCCTGCCGCGAGTCGGCTGGCACGACCGGAGCGGATCGGTTCGTGACCGCCTCAGCTGGTCGCGCTGCCGCCGTCGGCCGGCGGCGCAGCACGACGTGCGGCGGGCCGTCGGGTCGTCCGGCGCCTGGTGGTCGATTTGGTCGCACGCGGCTTCGGGGCAGCCGTCCCGGGCGACTTGGTCGTCTTGGCCGCGACCGGCTTCGTCGCACTTGCCGGCTTGGTCGCGGCCGGCTTGGTCGTGGCCGGCTTGGTCGTGCGGGGTTTGGTCGTGGCCGTCGCCGGGCGTTGCCGTCGCAGCCTTCGTGGTCGTCGTGGCCTTGCTGGCCGATGCGGGCTTCTTGGACGCTGCGGGCTTGCGGGTCGTCGCGGCCGGCTTCTTCGTCGGGCGGCTTCTTCGCCGCGATTGGTCGCGGCGGGCTTCGTCGCGCGTGTCGGCTTGGCCGCCGCGCTGCGCCGTGGCCGAACCCGTTGAGCGGCGTGCCCGAGGCCGCAGGCTTCGCGGTCGTCCGCCGTCGCGCGGTCGTGGTCCGACGCCTCGTCTTCGCCGTCCGCGTGGTCGTTCGTTTCGTCGCCGGCCGTGGCGCTTGCCCCGGACGTGCCGCGAGCCGGGCTGACGGCCTGGCTGGCCTGGAGGGCTGCGCCGCCGACGGTCCTGGCTGCGCCGGCAACAGCGCCACCGGCCGAGCTTGCGGCACCGCCCACGGCGCCCCCGACCGAGCTTGCGGCACCACCCAACGCGCCGCCGACCGAGCTCGCCGCGCCACCAACCGAGCCGGCGGCCGAGCCGGCCGCCGATGACGCTGCCGCCGCCAGCTTCGCGGCCAGTCCGGCGACGTCCGCCTCGGCGGCGGCCAGCTGCTTCTGTCGTTTCGCGACCTGCTTGCGGCCCTTGGATCCCAGCGCCGCGGCCAGCTGCTGTGGCCCGCTTGGTCTCGGTCTTGCGCGCGCTCGCCAGACGCTTCTCGAGCTTGTGGAGCTCCTTCGCCGCGCTCTTCGACAGGGGTGTCACCGCGCCCGTCGCATCGACGATCACGTCGGCCACGGTGTCGACGACCATCCCCGGCCCGGCTCTTGCCCGATGCGGATCCAGCGTCCCGCTTGGCCATCGATCGCCCTCCGTTCAGCCGCGCTTGACGCGCGCTTCGTACAGCAATGTGGTCGGCGGGTCGAGACGGACCGTCGCCGGACCGCAAGTCTGCCATGTTCAGGCAGGTGGTAACCGTTAATCGTCCGTTGACGCGGCGGCCCGAGACTCCGCCCGACCAATCGAATTCTGGGAGGGTCGTCGTGATCGCAACATCCGAAGTCCTGCGCTCCGTGCCGCTGTTCTCGGGCATGACCGATGCCGCCGTCGAGCGGATCGGTGCCCTCGCCGAGCCGGCCGACTATCCGGCGGGCGCCGTCCTCGTTCGCGAAGGCGATCCGGGCGACTCCTTCATCGTCATCGTCGACGGACGGGCCGACGTCGAGCGTGGCGGCCGTTCGATTCGCGAGATGTCGAGCGGCGATTTCCTGGGTGAGATCTCACTGATCGATCACGGGCCCCGAACAGCGACGGTCACGGCCCTCGAGCCAATCCAGGCACTCGTCGTCAGCTGTGACGGGTTCGAGCGGCTCATGTCCGAGTACCCCGCGGTGCGCTACGGCATCCTCAGCGCCCTGACGCAGCGCATCCGCAGTCAGGCGACCACCGAGTCCGACTGAGGCGCCGTGCTGGATTGCTCCGGCGTCGGCCAAGCAGGGGATGGCGCTCGGGGGCGCGCCATGAGACCTGGGGGTCGCGACGCCGGAGCGATCAGATCCTAGCGGTTCCGCACGGTCGGGAACGCGCGAACGCGCGTCGCCGGCCCGCCGCCGTCGTCGCCGCGGAACGATGGGCTCTCCCAGCCGAGGATGATCAGCACGTCGCCGAGGCAGAACAAGGCGACCGCCAACGCCGCCACCGCCCCCGGTCGCGACATGACCAGCACGGCCAGCGACAGGACTTCCAGGGCGAATGCGAGCGCCAGGATCCCGGCCGGTCCGGCCGGCTGCGGCGGGGTCGCGACAACCGCCGCCTGACCGTCACCTGACCGACCCGTTCGAGCTCGATGTCC
This sequence comes from uncultured Chloroflexia bacterium, assembly GCA_963721545.1. Classification (GTDB taxonomy): domain Bacteria; phylum Chloroflexota; class Limnocylindria; order Limnocylindrales; family CSP1-4; genus SPCO01. The sequence continues at coordinate 185,190 of CAVRKB010000009.1, read as the reverse complement.
ATGCCGCCACTCTGGGCGGGCAGTGGCGTCACCCGGTTATCAGCCGGTGAACCGTTGGCAACAGAATGCTTGCAGCGTCGGCATGGCCGGCGGATGCTTACGACTCGTTAACAGCGCCCCAATGCCGGGTTATCGGGCGCGGCCGACCATCCCGCTCATGGGCTTCAACGGCGACGACCGGGGACGCCGTCCCGACCAGGCCGAACCGATGCGGCTGTGCCGGCCCGGCGCGGTGGCGTTTCGACTCGAGGCGGCGGCGCTGGAGCGCGTTCGACCGCCGGCATCGAGTGAGCTTCACGAGGAACAGGCCGAGCGACCCCTCGCGCCCACACGCGTGGCAACCACTGACCGGCTCCCGGTCGCGGACGGGTTCGAGCTCGACCTCGCCGCGCATGAGCTGCGCCACGCCGGCCGGCCGGTTCGCCTCAGGCCCATGGAGTTCCAGCTGCTTGCCACGCTCGCGGCCGACCCGGGGCGTGCGTTCACCCGGCGGCAGCTGCTCGACCTCGCCTGGAACCCGCGGCACCCGATCGACCTTCGGACGGTCGACGTCCACGTCCACTGGTTGCGCAGCAAGATCGAGCCCGAACCGGCGCGGCCGACGCATCTCGTGACCGTCCGCGGCTTCGGCTACCGGCTGGATCCGTGGCCGCGTTAACCATCCCTTAACGCACGGCCAAACGTCCGTTCATCCCCGACCCAGAGGCTGGCGATGTCAGACCGAAGGAACTGTCCCCGAACCCCGACCGCGCCCACCCCCAACGCGCGGCATGCAGGAGGATCGAATCCGTGACCATCTCCAGGTTCAAGCCCGTCGCGGCCCTCGCGATCGTGGCCGCTGTCGCATTGAGCGCCTGCTCGAGCAGCGGCGCCAGCACGGCCCCGTCGACCGCCGCCAGCACCGCCGCGAGCGGCGCGCCGTCCAGCGCCGCCAGCACGGCCCCGAGCACGGCGCCCGTCACCGGGAGCGTCGTGGTCGACGGCTCGAGCACCGTCCTGCCGATCTCGGAGGCCGTCGCCGAGGAGTTCAACGCCGCCAACCCCGGCGTCGACATCAGCGTCAAGGAGTCCGGGACCGGCGGCGGGTTCACCAAGTTCTGCGCCGACGAGACCGACATCAACGACGCCTCGCGGCCGATCAAGCCCGATGACGCCAAGGAGGGCGCCGCCTGCACGACCAACGGCGTCACCTTCGTCCAGCTCCAGGTCGCCATCGACGGCCTGACCGTCGTCGTCAACCCCGCCAACACCTGGGCAACGTGCCTGACGCTGGCGCAGCTCAAGACGATCTACGGCCCGGACTCGCCCGAGAACCTCACCTGGAACCAGGTCGACCCGAGCTTCCCGAACCAGCCGGTCGTCCGGTCCATGCCGGGCGCCGACTCAGGAACGTTCGACTACTTCACCGAGGTCGTGAACGGCGAGGTGGATGCCTCGACCTCGCACGCCCAGCAGTCCGAGGATGACAACGTCCTGGTCACGACCGTGGCCGGCAATCCCGAACGCGATCAGCTACTTCGGCTACGCCTACTACGTCCAGAACAAGGACAAGATCAAGGCCGTCGGCGTCGACGGCGGCAAGGGTTGCATCGAGCCGACCGAGGCGACGATCAACGACGGCACCTACGCCCCGCTCAGCCGGCCGCTGTTCATCTACCCGAACACGACCAAGGCCAAGGCTTCGCCCGCCCTGTACGCGTTCGTCAGCTTCTACCTCGCCAATGCCGCGGAGCTGTCGCGCCGAGGTCGGCTACGTGCCGGTCCCGGACGACCTCGCCGCACAGCAGCTGGCCAACTGGAACACGGCCGTCCCGCAGTAACGCGCCATGCGCATGACGACGCACCGGCCGACGTTGGACGGCCGGTGCGTCGCTCGCGTTTCCACGGCTGCGCTAGGCTAATCGTGCCGACCAAGACGAGGAAGATCGCCCGATGGCCGCCCAACCGATCCAGCTGACTCGACGCCGCCCCTGGTCCGAGCGGATCATCGAGCTGCTCCTGCTTGCGGCCGCCGCGCTGGGCATCGTCACGACGATCGGGATCGTGGTGATCCTCGTCGTCCAGACGCTCCAGTTCTTCCAGATCGTCAACCCGATCGACTTCCTGACCGGGACGGTCTGGTCCGCGTCGATCCAGCCCTACAAGTTCGGCGTCCTGGCACTCGTCAGCGGGACGCTGCTCGTGGCGGTCATCGCGATGCTCATCGGGACCCCGCTCGGGTTGCTGTCGGCGATCCTGCTGTCCGAGTACTCGTCGAACCGCGTACGCAACGTCGTCAAGCCCGTGCTCGAGACGATCGCCGGCATCCCGACCATCGTCCTCGGCTTCTTCGCCATCAACTTCCTGTCGCCGGAGATCCTCCAGCCGCTGTTCGGGGTCGGGCTGTTCTCCGCCCTGGCGGGCGGCATCGTCGTCGGGATCCTCGTCACGCCGCTCATCGCGTCGATCTCGGAGGACGCCATGCGCGCCGTCCCGCGCGGCCTGCGGGAAGGCGCCTATGCGATGGGCGCCACGAAGTTCGAGGTCGTCCGGAAGGTCGTCCTGCCGGCGGCCGTCTCGGGGGTCATGGCCTCGATCATCCTGGCCATGAGCCGCGCCGTCGGGGAGACGATGGCGGTCGTCCTGGCGGTCGGGACGTTCCCGCAGTTCTCGTTCAACCCGCTCGAGAGCGTCCAGACGATGACCGCGTTCATCGTCCAGATCGTCCAGGGCGAGACCTCGCAGGGCTCGGTCCAGTTCCTGTCGCTGTTCGCCGTCGCGATGGTGCTGTTCGTGATGACCTTCGCCCTGAACATCGTCAGCGCCTGGTTCGTCCGGCGCTACCGGACGGCCTACTGATGACCGCCGCGACCGCCGGCCGGCCGCAGCCGCGCTTCGAGCCGGCGCTGATGCGCCGGAAGCTGAACGGCACGCTCTTCTACGGCGCCTGCCTGCTGGCGATCGCGATCCTCATCCTCGCGCTCATCGCGCTCCTGCTCAACGTCGTCGTCGTCGGCCTGCCGTGGCTCGACCCCGAGTTCGTCACGGGGATGCCGTCGCGCCGGCCGGCCCAGGCCGGGATCCTGCCGGCCCTCATCGGCTCGATCCAGCTGGCCCTGATCGTCGGCGCCATCACCTTCCCGATCGGCATCGGCGCCGCCGTCTACCTCGCCGAGTACGCGCCCGACAATCGCATTCACCCGGCTGCTCCAGACGAACATCAGCAACCTCGCCGGCGTGCCGTCGATCATCTACGGCATCTTCGGGCTGGCGATCTTCGTCCGGCTGCTCGGCCTGGGCCCCGTCCTGTTCTCGGGCGCCGCGACGCTCGCGCTGGTCATCCTGCCGCTGGTGATCATCGCCAGCATCGAGGCGCTGAAAGCGGTGCCGCAGGCCCAGCGCGAGGGCGCCTATGCGCTCGGCGCCAGCCAGTGGCAGATGGTCCGCGGCTCGGTCCTGCCGGCGGCCGCACCCGGGATCATGACCGGCATCATCCTGGCCATGGCCCGGGCGATCGGCGAGGCGGCCCCGCTCGTCGTCATCGGTGCGGCCACGTTCGTCACGTCCCTGCCGCAGCCGTTCCAGGGCGGCTTCACGGTGCTGCCGATCCAGGTCTTCAACTGGGCGCAGCGACCGCAGGCGGATTTCCAGGGCATCGCGGCGGCCGCGATCATCGTGATCCTCGTGCTCATCTTCATCCTGAACCTGCTCGCCCTGATCGTGCGGGCCCGCCTCTCGAGGCACATCCAGTGGTAGAGGAGTCGCCCGTGAACGCCCAGGCCGGATCCACGCTCGACGCGACGGGCGACGGCCACGCCCCCGCGACCGCCATCCCGACGATCAGGATCGCCCCCGATCCGGCCAGCGGCGGGTCGGCGAGCGCGACGCAGCGCGTTCCCAACGAGGTCGTCGTCGAGCTGCGCGGCGTGTCGTGCTACTACGGCTCGTTTCGCGCCGTGAAGGACGTCTCGGTGACCGCGGCCAAGCGCGAAGTGACCGCCCTGATCGGGCCATCGGGCTGCGGCAAGTCGACGCTGCTGCGGACCCTCAACCGGATGAACGACCTCGTCCCCAGCTTCCGGGCCACCGGCGAGATCCTGCTCGACGGCCAGGACCTGTACGGGAAGGCGGTCGATCCCGTGGCCGTCCGCCGCCGGGTCGGGATGGTCTTCCAGAAGCCGAACCCGTTCCCCAAGTCGATCTACGACAACATCGCGTTCGGGCCGAAGATCAACGGCTACCGGGGCAACATGGACGAGCTCGTCGAGCAGTGCCTGCGCAAGGCGGCGTTGTGGGACGAGGTCAAGGACAAGCTGAAGGAATCGGGCATGGCGCTGTCCGGCGGGCAGCAGCAGCGGCTGTGCATCGCGCGCACGATCGCGATCGAGCCGGAGCTGATCCTGATGGACGAGCCGTGCTCGTCCCTCGACCCCCGCTCGACGCTGCAGATCGAGCAGCTCATGGCCGAGCTCAAGCGCGAGTACACGATCGTGATCGTCACCCACAACATGCAGCAGGCGGCGCGGGCCTCGGACGTCACGGTGATGATGACGATGGACTCGGGCGATCGTGCCGGGTACGTCGTGGAACAGGCGCCCACGCTCGAGATCTTCACGAATCCGAAACACCAGCTGACCGAGGATTACGTCTCCGGCCGGTTCGGCTGAGACCATGACCGATGACCACCAACGATCGACCGACCGCTGAGGAGGCCGCCATGGACGCACAGATCGAATCGATCCTCGGCGAGTCCGCCGGCGGATCGGCGGTCGTGTCGCCGGCGCCGCGCGAGGCGCTCGACCGCGAAGAGAACCTCATCCGGGACGCCGTCCTGCGGATGGGAGCCCTCGTGGAGGCTGCGATCCGCGAGGCGTCACGGGCGCTCGTGGCGCACGACGCTGCGCTTGCCCTGGACGTGGTCAAGGGCGACGCGATCATCAACGAGGCGCAGCGAGGGGTATCGCGGCTGATCTCGGTCACCATCGCCACCCAGCAGCCGGTCGCCCGCGACCTGCGCTACCTGCTGACCCTCGACCACGTGACCTACGAGCTCGAGCGGATGGGCGACCACGCGGCGTCGGTCGCCAAGGCCGTCATCAAGCTCGCTCCGCATGCCGCCGCTCGAGCAGGACATCCACCTGCCCGAGATGGCCGAGCGGGCTGCCGTGCTCGTCCACGGCGTGCTGCTCGCGCTGGTCGAGGCCGACGCGGTCAAGGCCCGCGAGATCGCCGTCGAGGACGACGAGATCGACCGGCTCTACCACGCCACGTTCGACGAGGTCGTCGAGCTGATGCGGGCCGACCCGGCCAACGTCGAGCGCGGAACGCGGATCATCATCGCCTCGCACTATCTCGAGCGGATCGGCGACCGGGCGACGAACATCGCCGAGGACGTGGTCTACCTCGTGACCGGCGACGTCGAGGACCTCAACCCGTGACCGACGCGCCGATCCGCGTGCTGTTCGTGTGCACCGGCAACTCGGCGCGAAGCGTCATGGCGGAGGCGCTCCTGCGACAGCGCGGTGGTGACGCGTTCGACGTGTCGAGCGCCGGCACCGAGCCCAAGGGCATCAACCCGCTGACCCTGCGCGTCCTCGCCGAGGCCGGGCTCGAGGCGTCGTGGGCGCGCTCGAAGTCGGTCGACGAGTTCCTCGGCCAGCCGTTCGACTACGTGGTCACGGTGTGCGACCAGGCGCAAGAGGCGTGCCCGGTCTTCCCCGGGACCCATGCGACGCTCCACTGGAGCATCGACGACCCGGCGGCTGCGACAGGCACGGAGGCTGAACGGCTGGCCGCGTTCCGCCGCGCGTTGGCCGAGCTCGAGGCCCGGATCGATCCGTTCGTGCCGCTCGGGCTTGGGGCGCGCGCCGTGGGCACGTCGTGATCGAGCTCCACCTCCTGCGCCACGCACACGCCGGCGACGCTGCCGCCTGGCGCGGCCCGGACGAGGCCCGTCCACTGTCGGACAAGGGCGAGAAGCAGGCCGATCGGCTCGGTCGGTTCCTGGCCGGCGTCGGCTTCGAGCCGGACGCGATCATCACCTCGCCGAAGCTCCGCGCGGCGCAGACCGCGGAGCGCGTCGCCGAGGCCCTCGGCCTCCCGGTGACGACCGACGACCGCCTGGCCGGCGCCCTCGATGCGGACACGCTCGAAGCGATCCTGCGCGACGCGGGCGATCCCCAACGGCCGGTGCTGGTCGGCCACGACCCCGACTTCAGCGAGCTCCTCGACGACCTGACCGGGTCGTCCGGGGCTCGAGATGAAGAAGGGCGCGATCGCGCGGATCGACATCGAGCGGCCGCCGGCACCGGGGACGGGGACGCTGGCCTGGCTGGTCACGCCCGACCTGCTCAAGCCCGGACGCTAGTCGCCGCTCAACCCGCGAGCGTCATCGCCCGATCGGGATTGAGCACGAACGGCGGCAGGTGCGCCGCCAGGTTCGACAGCGGCAGGACGTCGTCGTGCAGCTCGATCCCGAGCGACTCGCGCATGAACCGCCGGCGCGCCTGGATCCGCGCCCAGGCCTCCGGGATAGCCCGCGGCCAGCGCCGCGCGGAGCGACGCGTCGGCGAGGGCGACGCCGTCCTCGATGTTGGTCGTGAAGTAGTCGGTGCCGGTGGCGGGGATGACGTCGGCCTGGAAGGCCATCCCGGACCGGAGCTCGACGGTCGATCCGGCCGAGAACGGCGAGTTGATCCACTCGTCGAGGCCGATGAGGTGCCCCGGGTTGAGGAAGATCCCGAAGAACGGATCGGCCAGCCGGCGCATGACCTCGGCGTACAGCGCGCCACCGGTCTGCCCGATGCGAAGGCCCTCGTACCACGCCGCGACCGCCTCGAAATAGGGCGCCACGAGGCGCTCGACGTAGTCCCCGATCGGCGCCGGCAGCTCGGCCGCGTCCTCGACCACGAAGCCCGCCCGGCAGTCGAGCGCACCCCACACGCCGAACGCGACCGTGAACCGGTCGCCGCGCTCGATCGGGCGATCGCCCGGGCTGAGCAGCCCGAACGTCGCGCGCGGGCCGGCGGTCAGCATCAGGTGGCACGACAGCGGCATCCCGTTCCACTCGAGGAGACGGACCGCCTCGCGCTCGGTCATCCCGGGCCGCAGCCCGGTCAGCACCCGGCGGACGCCCGAGGAGGTCTGGCACGCGGCGTACTCGAGCGCGGCCAGCTGCTCGACCTCGTTCGTCGCGCGCAGGCCGGTCCCCGCGTCGATGAGCAGGTCGGTCGCGTTCTCGACCAGGCCGCCCGGACCGGCCAGGCCGCGCAGCTCGTCGACGAGGAACGACGGAGCCTCCATCGTGGCCCGGCTCGCATACGTCTTCCAGCCGACGACCCCGACGCGGCTCCCCGGTCCGATGCCCTCGTCGGCGAGGATCGCGGCCAGCGGCCGAGAGCGGTCGCGCGGCTGACCCGGCAGGCTGAGGTCCTGGAGCAGCGCGCGGCGCATCGGCAGCGGTGCCGCGCCGGCCGTTCCGTAGCACTCGTTGCCGACGAGGATCGCCGGCTCGCCGGCCGGGCCGACGACGGCGATCGCCTCCTCGAAGCGCGGGTCGAAGCCGGTCAGCCAGGCGAGGTTGGCGCTGTGCTCGCGATCGGCGTAGAGGACCAGCCGGTCGTAGCCCCGCGCGTCCATCGCCTCGCGCAGCCGGTCGAGGCGCGCGACGTACACCTCGGGCGGGATCGCGGGCTCGGTCGCCGGGCATCCCGAACTCGGGCAGGGCGACGTCGGCCAGCCGCGCCCGTCGGGTCGTCGTCGCCATGTCGTCAGCGCTGCGGCGGCTGCCACGGCCGCGCGGCGCCGGCCGCGCGATCGAGGATGACGTGGCCGTCTGCGGTGACGGACTGCCACGGGCCCTGCTCGCCGTCCGGCCATTGCACGCGCACCTCGGCCGAGGTCGCCGGCCCCAGGCCGAACTGGATCCAGCCGAGCTGGCCGCCGGCATGACCGCCACCAACGGTCACCTCGCGCCGCATCGTCAGGTCGCCCACCTTGACCTCCACCCATGCCCCGATCGCGTCGCGGTTCGGGCCCGGCTGCGTCAGCCGGAGCGCGACCCAGTGGCCCAGCGGCGCCGGGCTCGACGCGGTTCCGGCTCCGACGTTGCGCCAGACCATCACTCGGTCACGATAGTTGAGCTCGACGAGGTCGAGCAGGCCGTCGAGGTTGAGGTCGGCCAGGGCCGCGCCGCGGCCGCGAGCGAAGCTGACCACGCCGGCGGCCTCGGCGCCCTCGACGAACGTCCCATCGGGCTGGCCGATCAGCAGGTTGCTCGGGTCCGCCACGGCAAAGTCAGGTTGCTGGTCGACGTTGCCCTTGGACACGAACAGGTCGACGAACCCGTCGTTGTTGACGTCCTGGAACTCCGGGTGCCAGGCGGTCGACGGCAGCGGGTCGCCGCCGGTGAACGGCGTCTCGGCCCAGACCCCGCGCTCGAGCCCGATGTCGCCGTACGACGGCCGGGCGGGGCCGGCGAGAGCGTCTGGAGGCGGTTGGGCCCCTGGCTGGTGAGGTAGACCTCCGGGTAGCCGTCCGCCGTCAGGTCGTGGCTGGCGATGCCCATCCCCTCGATCTGCAGCCGGACCCAGCCGTCGGCATCGGTGTACAGCCGCGGCGGACCGTCGGCGGCCATCCGCCAGAGCTGCTCCTGGCCCTCTGCCGCCTGGTAGAACTCGCGATCGTTGCTGACCCGCAGGTCGCGCCGCCCGGAGCGGTCCCAGTCGCTGAACAGCATCGACAGGGCGCAGAACCCGGGCGTCAGCTCGAGCGGCGCGGCGTAGCCGGCTCGCCCCAGCCGCGGGCCGGAACAGGTGGTTCGTGCCGCACGTGGTGGTCGGCTGGCCGTCCGGGCCGAGCGCGAGGTACGTTCCCGAGCGCCAGCGTCGGGAGCGTCGCCGACCCCTCCCAGGTGGCGCTGAACGCGGTCGCCATGGCCTCGCCGCCGTCGAACGACCAGGCCTCGTTCGCCCGCTCGAAGCGGCAGTCGCCAAGCCCGCGCAGCAGCGACGCTCTCGCCCGCGCGCAGGACCGCCAGGTCCACCCGGCCGTCGCCGTCGACGTCGAGCGGATAGGCGCCGGTCACCCCGGTCGAGGTGGCCGCCGGGTCGTCGACCGGTGCGAACGCGAGCGCACCGCCGGTCGGGCTCTCGTTCCGCAGGAGCGCGGCGGCGCGCTCGCCGCCGGCGAGATACAGCTCCGGCTTGCCGTCGTCGTCGCAGTCGAAGACCGCGACCCCGCCACCGACCGCGAACCGGAAGTCGCCGTCGTAGGTGTGATCGATCCCGCTCGCGGTCGTCTCGTCGACGAAGTGCGGGGCGGGCCAGCGCGCTCGTCGGCGTGGCGCCCCCGAGCCGGCCGAGCGCGAACGCTCCGATCCCGACCGCGACGACCGCCACGATCGCAACGCCGGCGACCGTCGAGACGGCACGGCGGCTCACCATCCCGGTGCTCCTCTCGGGTTCGACCGTGCGACGTGACGGCCCTGTCAACGCTCCCGGCGCGGAAGGATAGCGAAGAAGCCTGGGTCGTGCCGCCGCCGCATCGCGGCGAAGATCGTCCTGGTCGGCGTGGTCGGGGTCGACATCGTCCTCAGCCAACAAAGGACCTGACGGCACTGGAGGCCAGGGAGACTAGGTCGTCCCGCCCTCTGCCGCGGCGGCGAAGATCCGCTCGATCACCCGCAGGTTCGCGACGGCGTCCTCGGGCGGCGTCGGCGTCGGCGTGCCGTCGAGGATCGCGGCGGCGAAGCGTTCGGCCTCGACCGTGTATGGATCGGCGGTCGGGAACGTCAACGTCTCGGTCGCCGGCGCGACCGGCGGATCGCCGCCGGCGGTGACCCGCACGTGGGTGGGCCGATCGGGCGGGATGTTGAACGGGATGTCGATCGACAGGCGGCCGTCGGTCCCGTACACGTCGACCCGCTGGTCGGTCTCGACCCGGGTCGAGCAGGTGAAGGTCGCGAAGCCCTCGTCGAACTCGAGGATGGCGCTGGTCAGCGTATCCACGCCGGACGACGGATCGCGCCGGATCGAGGCCTTGACGGCGGCCGGCTCCGCGCCGAACAGCATCCGCGACAGGTTCACCGAATAGCAGCCGATGTCGAACAGCGCCCCGCCGCCGGCTTCGAGCCGGTTCCTGATGTTGGCCGGGTCGTCGTTGTAGTACGAGAACCAGCTGTCGACGGCCCGTAGCCGGCCGATCCGCCCGGATCGCGACGACGTCCAGGGCGGCGACCCACGACGGGTGATGGCGGTACATGAACGCCTCCATCAGCCGGACGCCTTCGGCCGCGCACGCTTCGACCATCCGCTCGGCATCGGCCGCGGTCATGGCCAGCGGCTTCTCGCACAGGACGTGCTTGCCGGCCCGGGCCGCCGCGATCGTCCACTCGGCATGGAGGTGGTTCGGCAGCGGGATGTAGATCGGCGTCGACGTCCGGGTCGGCGAGGAGCGCCTCGTACGAGCCGTGGGCGCGTCGGGATGCCGAGCTCGTCGGCGACGAGGCGCGCCTGGCCGGCGTCGCGCGAGGCGATCGCCACGATCTCGCAGCGCTCCGCCTTGCGCAGGCCCGGGATGACCTTCTTGCGCGCGATGTCGGCGGTCGACAGGATCCCCCAGCGCAGGTTCGTCATCGCTCCGCTCAGCCCCACGACGTCTCGGTCACCGGCCGGAAGGCGACCTCCAGGATCCGGTGCGTCCGCGGCCGGGTGAGCACGAACAGGACGGTCTCGGCCACGTCCGCCGGGGCCATCATGCCGGCCAGCTGGGGCATGTCCGGGGTCCGGCCGTGGCCCATCGCGAAATCGGTGGCGACGCCGCCCGGGCAGACGCTGGTGCAGCGGATGCCGTGCTCGCGCAGCTCGTGGTCGAGCGCCCGGGTCAGCCCGACCTGGGCGAACTTCGAGGCGCAGTAGGTGGCTTCGTAGGGCAGTCCGCGACGGCCGGCCTCGCTGGCGATCGTGACGATGTCGGCGGCGTCGCTCTTGAGCAGCTCGGGCAGTGCGGCGCGGACCGCGTAGAGGGCACCCTTGACGTTGACGTCGATCATCGCCTCGAGGTCCTCGTCCGGCAGCTCGAGGAACGGCCCGTACGCGCCGACCCCGGCATTGACGACGAGGATGTCGAGCCGGCCGAAGGCGCCGACGGTGTCGGCCACGATCCCGGCCAGTGCCGCCCGGTCGCGGACGTCGACCGTTCGCGCGACCGCGCCGGCGATCCCGAGATCGTCGCCCGATCGCGAGGCGAGCCCCAGCCGAACGCCCTGGCCCGCCAGCCCGTGGGCGATGGCGGCCCCGATCCCCCGGCTTGCCCCGGTGACCAGCGCGACCTTGCCGGCAAGCGATTCCATGGCCGGTCCTCCTCTCCACGTCGATGCCGGCGGCGCTCGCCGCGCGACACGGCAACCCGGCCCGCGAAGCGGCCGATCTCGGCCCGCAATGCTTGACACGAACAGGGGTCCTGGACCAGTGTGTCACAGCATTTGGAAGGAAGGAACACAAACCGGTGACGATGCGTCTGGAGGCGGTCGGGCAGCGCAGCGAGACGGTCCGCCGCGCCAACCTGAGCGCCATCGTCCGCGAGCTCCATGCCGGTGGTCCGGCCTCGCGCTCCGAGCTCGTCGCGCGGACCGGCCTGACCCGCAGCGCGATCCGCGGGCTGATCGGCGAGCTGTCGGCCGCCGACCTCGTGGCCGAGGAACGAGCCGAGCCACAGGGCGTCCCGGGCCGGCCCTCCCCCGTCGTCCGCCTCGTCCCGGACGGCGCGGTCGTGCTCGCCCTCGAGATCGCCGTCGACTCGATCGCCGCGGCCGTCGTCGGGCTCGGGGGCGAGGTGTTCGAGCTCATCCGCGTCGATCGCCCCAGCGGCCACACCTCGGTCGAGGCGATCGCCGCCGATCTCGCCCGGCTGGCGGACGGCCTGCGCTCGCGACGACCCGCCGGCGAGCCGCTGGTCGGCGTCGGCGCGGCGGTCGTGGGCGTCGTCCGGCGGAGCGACGGCTTCGTGTCGACGGCGCCCAACCTGGGCTGGCGGGACGTCCCGCTGGGCGCCGCGCTGGCCGGGGCGCTCGACACCACGGCCCCGATCTCGGTGGCCAACGATGCCGACCTGGGCGTCCTCGTCGAGCTGCGCCGCGGCGCCGCGATCGGCTGCCAGAACGTGCTGTTCATCTCAGGCGAATACGGCGTCGGCGGCGGCCTGATCGTCGACGGCCAGCCGCTGACCGGAGCCGCGGGCTACGCCGGCGAGGTCGGCCACCTGCCGGTCAACCCGAACGGCGTCACCGTGCCGTTGCGGCTCCGTCGGCTGCTGGGAGACCGAGGTCGGCGAGGCAGCGCTCCTGCGCATGGTCGGGCGCCCGCCAGACGGCGGTCGCACCGAGGTCGACGCGATGCTGCGCGACGCCGAGGCCGGGTCGCCCGCTGCGTTGAGCGCCCTCGACCACGTCGGCCGCTGGCTCGGGATCGGGCTGGCCGGCCTGATCAACATCTTCAATCCGGAGCTGATCGTGCTCGGGGGCCTGTTCGGGCGGATCCATCCGTTCGTCGGCGCCGGCATCGAGCACGAGCTCGACCGGCGCGCGCTCGCGGCACCGCGCCGGCTGGTGCGGGTCGTGCCCGCGATGCTCGGGGTGGACGCACCGCTGCTCGGCGCGGCCGAGCTCGCATTCGAGCCGCTGATCGCCGATCCGGCGGGTTGGCTGGTCCCCCGCAGGAGTCCAGTGGAGCTGGCGAGCGCATGACGAAACGACGCGCCGCGACCGGCCTCGGCCGGGGCAACGCAACGCGACCGGATCGGCACGCAAATCCGGGGTGTTTGGTGGGAAGAGAGGATGGTAGCCTAGCCGGACACCTGCGTTGATTTCGATCGGAAATGGCAACGCACTTGGAGGAGGAGACCAGATGAATCGAAGAATGGCGCCGCTCATTGCGGCGTTCGTGGTGCTCGCTGCCGCGTGTTCGAGCGGGAGCGGCTCGAGCGCCGGCACCAGCGCCGGCACCAGCGCAGCCCCGGTGGGTCGGCCGCTGCCGGCTGCACGGTCGGCGTGTCGTGGAACAACTACCAGCAGCCGCGCTGGGCGAAGGCCGACGAGCCGGCCATGAAGAAGGCCATCGAGGCCGCCGGCGGGAAGTACATCCGCGCCGACGCGAACCTCAAGATGGAGCAGCAGCTGACCGACATCGACAGCATGATCGGCCAGGGCGCCAAGGTCCTGATCATCCTCGCGCAGGACACCAAGCTGATCCTGCCGGCGGTCGAGAAGGCCAAGACGGCGGGCATCCCGGTCATCGCCTATGACCGCCTGATCGAGGACCCGTCCGCGCTGTACCTGACGTTCGACAACAAGGCGGTCGGCAAGGCCGAGGCGGAAGCCATCATGAAGGCCAAGCCGGCGGGCAACTACGCCGTCATCAAGGGCAATGCCGGCGACCCGAACTCCAACTTCCTGCGGTCCGGGATGGACGAGGCCGGCCTGCCGGCCAAGGGCGACACCAGCGGCCCGATCAAGGTCGTCTACGAGGACTACACGACCGACTGGAAGACCGAGAACGCGCAGAAGAACATGGAGACGGCGCTCAACGCGAACAACAACAAGATCGATGCCGTCGTCTCCGAGAACGACTCGCATGGCCATCGGCGTCGTGGCCGCCCTCCAGAAGGTCGGACTCGCCGGGACGGTCCCGGTGAGCGGCCAGGACGGCGACGAAGCCAACCTCAACAACGTGGCCAAGGGCCTCCAGACGGTCGACGTCTGGAAGGACGCCTTCGCGCTCGGCGAGACGGCCGGCAACGCCGCCATCCAGCTGTGCAACAAGGTCCCCCTCGCCGACGTCAAGGCGCCCGATACCCTGAAGGATCACGTCAAGCCGGCGTCGCTCGGCACCGCGGACTTCAAGACGCCGGGCACCGACACCACGGGAACCGCGCCGAACGGGCCGGTCGTCAAGTCGATCGTCCTCAAGCCGACCCCGGTCACGGCCGAGAACCTCAACGTCCCGCTCGACCTGGGCTGGATCACGAAGGACAAGCTGTGCGCCGGAGTCGACGCCGCCAAGGCGCCGGCCGCCTGCAAGTAGTCAACCCCTAGGTCACCGTAGTTCGACGACCCGCGCGCGGAAACGCCGCGGGTCGTCGTCGTTCAGATAGCGACTGGAAGGCTGACATGACCGAGTTGGCCGGCACGGCGCCCAAATCCGTCGAGGGCGGCAAGCGTCCCTCGATCCGCGACCTCATCGGATCGGCCGAGGTCGATCTTCGCCTGCTGGGCCTCGTCGCGGCCCTCGTGGCCGTCATCTTCGTCTTCGCCCTGCTCACCGGCGGGCAGATCCTGGAACCGGTGAACATCGTCGCGATGTCGGTCCAGACCGCATCGATCGCGATCATCGCGACCGGCATGGTGCTGATCATCGTGTCGCGCAACATCGACCTCTCGGTCGGCTCGATCGTCGGCGTCGTGTCGATGGTCTACGCGCTGCTGATGACCGACATCCTTCCCGACCTCCTCGGGTTCGACAACCCGGTCATGTGGGTCATCGCGCTCGGGCTCGGGCTCGTCGTCGGGGCGGCCCTCGGCGGCTTCCAGGGTTTCATCATCGCCTACATCGGCGTCCCGTCGTTCATCGTCACCCTCGGCGGGCTGCTGGCGTTCCGCGGCGTCGTCTGGCAGCTGTCGCAGGGCGCCTCCGTGTCGGGTCTCGATCCGGTCTTCCAGCTCCTCGGCGGGGGGCCCGAGGGCTCCCTCGGCACGACCCTCAGCTGGCTGGTCGGGATCCTGGTCTGCGTGGCCATCATCGGCTTCCTGATCTACAGCCGCCGCCAGCGGCGGAAGTTCGGGTTCCCGTTACGCCCGATGTGGGCCGAGGTCCTGCTCGGCGTCGTCGGCTGCGCGGTCGTGCTCGGGCTCGTCGCGTATGCCAACGCCTATCTCTGGCCGGAGGGGCTGGCCAACCAGTGGTCGCAGAAGACCGGCATCCCGGTGCCCGCGGGCGGCATCGGGTCGGGCATCCCCTTCCCGATGGTCATCCTGCTGGTCGTGACGGTCGTGATGACCTTCATCGCGACACGACGCCGGTTCGGCCGCTACGTGTACGCCTACGGCGGCAACCCCGACGCAGCCGAGCTGGCCGGCATCAACACCCGCTGGACGATCATGAAGACGTTCATCCTGATGGGCCTCCTGTGCGGCATCGCCGCCGCGATCTCGTCGGCACGTCTGAACGGCTCGACCCTCGACGTCGGCTCCGGCTACGAGCTGGACGTCATCGCCGCCGCGGTCGTCGGCGGGACGTCGTTCGCCGGCGGCATCGGGACGATCCCGGGCGCCGTCGTCGGGGCGCTGTTCATGCAGGCGCTGCGCTACGGGCTGGCGTTCATCGGCCTGTCGTCCCCGCAGCAGAACATCTTCGCCGGCGCGGTCCTCGTCATCGCGGTCGGCCTCGACACCTACAATCGGCGTCGGGCCCGGTAGCCAGGAGAAGCGGACGATGACAGTCGCGGAGCGCACCAAGCTCGTCGAGATGCGCAACATCCGGGTCGCGTTCGGTGGCGTCCACGCCGTCGACGACGTGACGGTCGACCTGTACCCGGGCGAGGTCATCGGGATGGTCGGCGGCAACGGGGCGGGCAAGTCGACCCTCATGCGCGCGCTCTCCGGTGCGCACAAGCCCGACTCCGGCCAGATCTACATCGAGGGCGAGCCGGTCACGATCGGCAACCCGCGCGACGCCAAGGGCTTCGGGATCGAGACGATCTACCAGACCCTCGCCCTCGCCGACAACGTCGATGCCCCGGCGAACATGTTCCTCGGCCGCGAGATCACCACGCGCTGGGGCACGCTCGACGACTCGTCCATGGAGTCCGAGACCCGCAAGGTGATGGGCCGGCTCAACCCCAACTTCAAGCGGTTCGCGACGCCGGTCAAGTCGCTGTCGGGTGGCCAGCGACAGGCCATCGCGATCGCCCGGGCGGTCTACTTCAACGCCAGGATCCTGATCATGGACGAACCGACCGCGGCGCTCGGACCGGCGGAGACCGCCCAGGTCCGCGACCTCATCCGCCAGCTCAAGGGCGAGGGCATCGGGATCTTCCTCGTCAGCCACGACATCCACGACGTCTTCGACCTGGCCGACCGGATCAGCGTCATGTACCACGGCAAGGTCGTCGACACGGTCGACAAGGCGTCGGTCACGCCCGATGACGTGCTCGGCATGATCATCCTCGGCAAGCGGCCGGGCGAGGTCAGCGAGAAGGAGCTCGCGCAGATCGAGCTCCGCTGAGGGCGGCGCGCCAGGGCCGCGCGCAGCCGGCGTGCTCGCCCGGCCGCCGCAGTCGCCTACAGCCGCGGGAACGTCGGCGCCAGCGCCGGGTAGAGCTCGCGATAGACCGCGTGCCGCTCGGCATAGGCCGGCGCATCCGGCCCGGGCGTCGCGACGGGCGTGACCCGCACGACGGCCTCGGTCGCGGCGTCGACGGTCGGGTACCAGCCGGCACCGACGCCCGCCAGCAGCGCGGCGCCGTACGCCGCTCCCTCGGTCGTCGCCACGGTCGCGATCTCGGCCCCGAGCACGTCGGCCAGGATCTGCCGCCACAGCGGGCTGGCCGTCCCACCGCCCGACGCGCGGATCTGGTCGGGTGGCGGCAGCCCGGCCGCGGTCATCAGGTCCAGCCCGTCGCGCAGGCCGAAGGCCACGCCCTCCAGCACGGCCCGCGTCAGGTGCCGCCGGTCGTGGGCCAGGGTCAGCCCGACGAACGCGCCGCGGGCCAGCGGGTCCGGGTGCGGGCTGCGCTCCCCGGACAGGTACGGCAGGAACAGCAGGCCGTCGCTGCCGGGCGGGACGTCGGCCGCCGCGGCCACGAGGTCCGCGAACTCGACGCCGGGCGCCAGCGCGTCGCGGAACCAGCGCAGGCTCCCGGCGGCCGAGAGCATCACCGACATGAGGTGCCAGCGACCCGGCACGGCGTGGCAGAAGGCGTGGACCCGGCCCGCCGGCTCGACGAGCGGCCGGTCCGTCGCGGCGAACACCACGCCCGACGTGCCCAGCGACAGGGCCATCGCGCCCGGGCCGACGACGCCAACACCGACGGCGTTGGCGGCCTGGTCGCCGCCGCCGGCCACGACCGGGGTACCGGCACGCAACCCGGTCGCGGCGGCGGCTTCGGCCGTGATCGTGCCGGTGACCTGCGGGCCCTCGAACGTCGGCGGCAGCCAGGCGGACGGGATGCCGAGCGCCGCGGTGACCTCGGCCGACCAGTCGCGCGCCGCGAGGTCGAACAGCAGCGTCCCGGCACCATCGGCCTTGTCGAGCGCGTGCTCCCCGGTCAGCCGCAGCCGCAGGTAGTCCTTGGGCAGCAGCACGTGGGCCGCACGCGCCCAGACGTCCGGCTCGTGGTCGCGGACCCAGACCAGCTTGGGCGCGGTGAACCCGGTCAGCGCATCGTTGCCGGTGATCGCGATCAGCCGCTCCGGCCCGACCGCCGCGCGGATCGCATCGCATTCGGCGGCCGTCCGCTGGTCGTTCCACAGGATCGCCGGCCGCAGCACGCGGTCGCCGTCGTCGAGCAGGACCAGCCCGTGCATCTGGCCCGTCAGCCCGACCGCGACGACGTCCGCCCCGCGTGGCGCCCGTCCCGGCCAGGACCGACCCGATCGCCGCCTGCGCGCCGTCCCACCAGGCTGCGGGGTCCTGCTCGCTCCACAGCGGCCGCGGCGCGCTGAAGCCGTACTCCGCCGTCCCGACGCCGCGGACCGCACCCGTCTCGTCGACGAGGACGGCCTTGGTCGCCGTCGTCGAGACGTCGATCCCGAGGACGAGGCCCACCCTCAGCGGCCGGCGGTCTCGACCCGTGCCGATTCAGCCGCCCAGGTCGACTGGTTGACCACGTTCTCGAGCAGCTCCTGGCGGCCCGACACCGGCTGGGGATCGATCGTGCCGGCCGCGACCTTCTCCTCGAGCGACGCCAGCGTCTCGGAGCCGTCGAGGATCGCCTTCCCGAGCGCGTCGCTCCAGCCCGCGTAGCGTGCCTCGCGCATCTCGGCCAGGCGTCCGCGCTCGATCAGGTCCGCCGCCACGAGCAAGCGCCTGGGCGAGCGTGTCGAGGCCGCCGATGTGAGCGTGGAAGAGGTCGGTCCGATCGGTGCTCTGGCGCCGCAGCTTGGCATCGAAGTTGAAGCCGCCGGGCGCGATGCCACCGGCCCGGAGGATCTCGTACAGCGGCAACGCGAGGTCCTCGACCGAATTCGGGAACTGGTCGGTGTCCCAGCCGTTCTGCGGATCGCCCCGGTTGGCGTCGATGCTGCCGAGGATCCCGTTGGCCGCGGCGAACGCGACCTCGTGGTGGAAGCTGTGGCCGGCCAGCGTCGCGTGGTTGGCCTCGATGTTGACGCGGTACTCGTCCTCGAGCCCATGGCGGACGAGGAAGCCGTAGACGGTCGACACGTCGTAGTCGTACTGGTGCTTGGTCGGCTCCATCGGCTTCGGCTCGATCAGGAGCTGGCCGCCGAACCCGATGCGGTGCTTGTGCTCCGCGACGAGGTGCAGGAACCGGGCCAGCTGGGCGCCTTCGCGCGCGAGGTCGGTGTTCAGGAGCGTGTCGTAGCCCTCGCGGCCGCCCCACAGGACGTAGTTCTCGCCGCCGAGGCGCAGCGTGACCTCGAGCATGTGCTTGACCTGCGCCGCGGCGTAGGCGAACACCTCGGGGTCCGGGTTGGTCGCGGCGCCGGCCTGGTAGCGCGGATGGGTGAACAGGTTGGCCGTCCCCCACAGCAGCCGGACGCCGGTCCGCTCCTGGTAGCCGGCGGCGTCGTCGGTCAGCGCGTCGAGGTTGTCCCGGAACTCCGTGAAGGTCGCGCCTTCGGGCGCGACGTCCCGGTCGTGGAAGCAGTAGAACGGGATGCCGATCTTCGTGAAGAACTCGAACGCCACGGCCATCTTCGTCCGGGCGGCGTCCATCGGGTCGGCGGAGCCGGTCGAGCCACGGCCGATCCATCGTCCCGAGGCCGAACATGTCGACGCCCGGCCAGGCGAAGGAGTGCCAGAAGCAGACGCCCGGTCGGAGGTGGTCCTCCATGCGCTTGCCGAGGACCAGCCGGTCCGGGTCGTAGACCTTGTAGGCGAGCGGCTCGGTCGACGCCAGGCCGCCGAACCGGATCCGCTCCGGGACCTCGTTGAAGAACCCGTCGGCCATCGCCGGAAACCTCCACACGCCAGCTCGGACCGGTCATCCCGACGACCCGCGGCTCGTCCGACGAGCGTACCACGCGGATTTGTGCGAGAGGAGCACAAACCGATCAGGGCGGAGGCCCGTCAGCGGCCGCTTGCGCGTTCCGGCTCGCCGGCGTCGACCGGGAACGGCAGGGCGATCGGGTCGGCTTGCCAGCCGGCTCCGGCCCTGTTCGTCGAAGCGGTCGAGCCCGAGCTCGCCGACATCGACCACGTCGGTCGCGCCGCGGGTCACGAGGTCGGCCGCCACCCTGGCCACGGCCGGGCCCCACATCATCCCGTGGCCGCCGGCCGAGGCCACCGTCAGCCCGTCGATCGGCGCGCCGTCCGCGTCGAGGCCGGGCCCGAGGATCGGCAGGTGGTCGGGCGTGTAGTCGATGGTCGCCGCCCAGATCCGGCGGAGGCCGAGGTCGCGGGTCAGCGGCACGAAGCCGGCCAGCCGCGCCCGCATCGCCTCGTAGAACGACCAGTCGATGGAGCGCGCCTCGCCGGGCACCTCGTTCGGATCGCTCCAGCCGAACAGCAGGCCGCCCTCCTCGAGCCGCCAGTACAGCCCCGCGCCGATGTCGAAGACCATCGGCATCGCCTCGACGTCGAACGCCGGGTGCGGCTCGAGCACGGCGACCGTGTGTCGCGCGGCGCCGGCCGGGATGCTGACGCCGGCGAGCGCACCGACGGAGCGAAGCGAGGGACCGCCGGTCAGCAGGACCCGCTCGGCGTCGATCGGTCCGCGCGTCGGTTTCGACGCCCGCGACGCGCCGTGTGCCGTCCGGCCCGGTCGTCGTGCGCAGCCCGGTGAACGCCGTCCGCTCGCGCAGGTCGACCCCGGCCGCCTGCATCGCGAGCGAGTAGGCGCGGACGTTGCGCGGTGGATCGATCGCGCCGTCGCCGGCCCGGAAGCTCCCGCCGCGGTGGCCGGTCGGCGCCAGGGTGACGGCCCTCGCCGCTGCCTCGGCCGCCTCGAGCCACTCGACGTCGAGCCCGTTCGCACGTTGCATCGCGACACGCTCGCGACCGGCGCGCTCGTCCTCGTCGGTCACGGCGAGGATGAGGTAGCCGAGCCGGCGAAACCCGGAATCGGTGCCGTAGGCGGCGCGCTGGCCCTCGTAGAACGCCACGGACCAGCGCCCGAGCGCGACCGTCGCCGGCGTGCCGCCCTGGGCGCGGACGATGCCGGCGGCCCGTGACGAGGCGCCCATGCCGGCGAGCCCGCGCTCGAGGACCACCACGCGCTCGAGTCCCGCCGATCGCGCGAAGACCGACGCCCAGCCGCCGACCGTCCCCGCCCCGACGACCACCAGGTCCGCCCGATCCGCCATGCCGTCCTCCGTTCGCCGACGGCGGAAGGATAGGCGCGACCCAGCCGCCGACGAGCGTGCCGTCCCGCGCCGCGCCCTACTCGGTCGAGCAGCGCTCCCTTCGACGCACACCGCGACCACGCCCGAGCGCGTGCCAGTCGATCGAACGTCGGGCGGCGGCGGACGGTCCACGAGACGACCTCCAGGCCGGCGGCCGTGGCCCGGCGGACCGAGCCACGGTCGAGCGCCCGCCACTCGACGGCGACGCCGCTGCAGCCGAGCGAGACGGCGTCGGCGATCGTCGCCGCATCGAGCGTGTGGCTGTTGAGCCAGCGGCGCCAGGTCGGTGCCAGCCGGGCGATGCCCTCGAGCGTGCCGCGATCGAACGACGACACCGCCGCCCGCTCGAGCCCCGGCCCGCGGCCCGCGGCCAGGATCTCGACGGCGGCCCGGCCCGCATCGACTTTCAGCTCGACGTCGAGGAACGGGCGGCGCCCGATCGCGACCATGACGTCGGCGAGGGCCGGCACGCCGACGTCTTCGAGGAGCCGGGCCGTCAGCGCGTCGACCCGCTCGGGCCGGCCCGTGGACGCGTTCGAGGGTCTCGTCGTGGATGACCACCGGGACGCCATCGGCAGACAGCCGGACGTCGAACTCGAGGCCGTCGCAGGCGGGTCGCTCGAGCGGCGCGAGCAGCGCCGCGATCGAGTTCTCGGGGGCCTCCCGCCAGTCGCCACGATGGGCGAGCCGGAGGGGCCGGGCGCCGACCGCCATCCCCTACCCGACCTCGAGCCGGGCGGCGATCCCGAAGTGGTCGCTCGGGTACAGGGTTGGGTCCTCCGGAGTCGGGCCGATCGAAGCACAGCCGGGCCGACTCGACACGCACCGCGCCGCGAACCCAGATGTAGTCGAGGCACTCGGGCTCGCCGTCGGTGTCCATGGCCGGTGCGATGAGCCCGGACGGCCAGGTCACCGCGGGCTCGGCGCCGTTGGCCTCCTCGAACGCGGACCGGAAGCCGGCGGCGCGGAGGCGGCGCGGAGCGGGCTCGGCCGGGTCGGCGTTGAAGTCGCCCATCAGGACGGTCGCCGTCGTCGCCGGGCCGTCCGCCAGCCATTCGACGATCGCGGCCGCCTGCTCGTCGCGGACGCCCTCGTCCGGGCCGAGGTGATGGAGGTGCGTGACCACCGTCAGGACCGAGGCGCCCCCGGGCAGCCCGACCACCCCGCGCAGCGCCGAGCGGTTCGTCCCGAGGTCGAGCCGCTCGACGTCGCCGGCGACCAGCGGCTCGCGGACGAGCAACGCGTTGCCGTACTCCGGCCGCCCGGCCCAGCCGCGCAGCGCGGCGTAGTGGCCCTCGCCGGCCGCCCCGATCAGGCGGTCCTGCTGGAGGACGTAGACGACCTCCTGGAGCCCGAGCAGGTCGGGCTGGAGCGCGGCCATGTCGGCGAGCAGGAGCGGCAGGCGCTCGAACCAGCGGTCGGCCAGGTTGCGGATGTTGAGCGTGGCGACGTGGAGGCGATCCACTCGGGCCCTACCGGCTCGCGTCGGCCGGGGCGGCCTGGCCGGCGAGCGCCGCCGTCGACGAGCCGGCAATCGGCAACGAGAACGAGAACGTGCTGCCGCGGCCCTCCGACGACGTCGACCCAGATCGTGCCGCCGTGCTGCTCGATGATGTGGCGCGCGATGGCCAGCCCCAGCCCGGTCCCGCCGGCCTCGCCGCGGACGCGCGCCCGGTCGACCTTGTAGAACCGCTCGAAGATCCGGGCCTGCGCCGCCTTCGGGATGCCGACGCCGTGGTCGGCGATCGAGGTCACGACCGTCTCCCCTTCCGGCCGGACGGTGACCAGCACGGGGCCGCCGTCGGGGCTGAACTTCACCGCGTTGTGGAGGAGGTTGACGACGACCTGCCCGAGCCGGGCCGCGTCGCCGCGGACCGCCGGGAGCGGCTCCGCGACGTCCACGGTCAGGGTCACGCCCTGGCGGTCGGCGAACAGCCGCAGCCGCTCGGTCGACTCGGTCGCGATCCGGCCCATGTCGAGGACGTCGATCGCGCCGAGCCCACCGCCGCTCTCGATCCGCGACAGGTCGAGCAGCTCGCTGACCATCTGGACGAGGTGCCCGGTCTCGACCTCGATCTTGTCGATCCGGTCGCGCATCCGCGGCGGCACGGCGTCGCCGGCCGCCTCGGCCTCGCGGGTCAGCGTCTCCGCCAGCAGGCTGACCGTCGTCAGCGGCGTGCGCAGCTCGTGCGACAGGTTGTCGATGAACTCGGCGCGGATCTGCTGCAGCCGGCGGAGCTCGGACACGTCCTCGAGGATCAGCCACAGCCCACCCGACGGGGTCCGCCGGACGCGGATCAGGAGACGCGGCCCGTCGGCACCCGCCAGCGCGTGCTCGGTCGTCGCCGAGCCGGTCTCGAGGGCGGTTCGGGCGGTCGCCTCGACCTCGGTGTCGATGAACGCCTCGATGACCGAGCGGCCGATCAGCGTCCGCGGCTGCCGCGCCGAGCAGACGATGCGCGGCGGCGTTGGCGGCCACGATCCGCAACCCGGGATCGACGGTCAGCACGCCCTGCACGAGCGAATCGACGAACGCGTCGCGATCGGCCGCCTCGATCGCGCGCTCTGCCGCGAGCCGGAACGCCCGCTCGCGCAGCTCGCGCACGGCCGCCGCGGCATCGGCCGACGGCTCGACGCCGGCCGCCGCGACGATCCGTTCGAGCCGTCGCCGGTCGCGAACCCCGAGCGCCGCGACCACGCACAGCGCAACCAGCGCCCCGATGGCGATCGCCCACGCCTCCACGGGTGCGAGCATCGCACAGGCGTGCCGGTATGGGCATGGCGTCAGGACTTGGCGATCAGCCTCGATCCGGCCGCCGGACGCGCGGCGCCGGCCGCTCGTCGGGCAGGAAGCGGGGCCGCCACGGCCGGGTCAGCGTCGCGAACGTCCGCGGCGGGAAAGCGTGCCGGAGGACGAGCAGGTGGGCCAGCCTGGCCGCGGCGAGCCGCGCCCGGACGACCGTCGCGCGGTCGGCGGCGTCGGCGGGGATCGTCATTGCCGCGTCGTACGCCGCCAGCTCGGATGACACGCGCAGCGCCTCGTCGTCGTCGGGCGACGTTCCCGGCGGCCACGGCTCATCGTCGCCCGCGTCGAGGCCGGTCTTCCGGGCGATCGCGGCCAGCGCCTCGACGCCCGACCGGTCGAGGTCGGCGAGCCGACCCAGCAGGCCGCGCACCGCGACGCCGTTCGGGCCGTAGCGCGGCTGGTTGACCGCCGCCTCCCAGCCGCGGGTCAGCCGCTCGCGCGCTCGCTCGCGGAACGGCTCGCTGAGCAGGTCGTCGAGGAACGGGCCGAGGACGAGCTCCGTGGCGTACGCCTCGACCGCGTCGCGGACGCCCGGGCGCGCGGCGGCCGCCGGATCGAGCCTGGCCTCGACGGCGGCCTCCATCGTCGTCCAGCTCGGCCAGCCGGTCCGGCGGCAGGAAGCGGGCGATCGTGGCGGCGAACGCGATCGGCGTCGGATCCGCGCGGGCCAGCCGATCCACCTCGTCCGGATCGAGCCGGGCGACGCGGTCGAGGAAGCGCAGCCACACCTCGGCCGGGTCGGCCGGGCGCCGGCGGACCGGTCGTGGCGCCGCCTGGCCCGCCGCACGGGGATCGCGCCCGGCGCCGTCGCGGATCGAGCCCTTGAGGCCGCGCTCGCGGTCGTACCGGGCGCGCAGGTCCGGGTCGCTCAGCCAGTCGTGCGCGACGTTGATCCGCTTCGAGCGTTCGAGCCCGTCGGGTCCGGCGACGTCCGGATGGTGCCGGCGGAGCAACGACCGCCAGGCGACCTCGACCACCTCGGGGCTGGCGTCGACCGCGATCTCGAGGCGGGCATACAGGTCGTCGGCGGGGAGCGCAGGGCGTGGCGGCACGGCCAAATCCTAGTGGTCACGCCACCCGGCGAACGCTAGACTCCGCGACGTGAGCTTCATCAACCGCGCCAGGGAGGCCGCCGCGGCCGCCGCGGAGCAGGCGCAGCAGGCCGCCGGGCTGGCGACCAAGTCCGCCCAGGACCCGGCGACCCAGGAGAAGCTCGGCCAGCAGGCGCGGGCGGCGATGGGCGCGGCGCGACGCGGCGTGTCCACGGTCGTCGAGCGGATCGACCCGGGCACCCTGGCCGAGCTGATCATCAAGGCCACGGCGCTGCAGGAGATGACCAATCGGGCGCTGCGCGAGAAGCAGTCGCCCTACCGGATCTCCGAGATCGGGATCACGGCATCGATCCCGCCCGGCGTGACGTTCTCGATCGGTCGCCTCGATTCGGGGGAGGAGACGCTGACCGGGGCCGGTCGTCTCCTCGGCCGATCTGGTCGACGAGCAGCCGGCCGGCGAGTCGGTCATCTCGCTCGACGGGACGACGCTCAGCGACGAGCAGATCGCCGAGGTCCGCAACGCCCTCGCCAACGAGGTGCCCGAGGACCTCAACCAGCTCTGAGCAGGGCCTCGACGTCCTCGATCGAGCGGGTCGACCGCTCCCCGGTCGCCCGCTCCGTGACCTCGATCCCGCCGGCCGCCAGCGAGCGCGGGCTGACGGTCAGGATCCAGGGCATGCCGAGCAGCTCCGCGTCGGTGAACTTGACGCCGGGCGATTCGTCGCGGTCGTCCCACAGGATCTCGCGGCCGGCGTCGATCGCCAGCGCATGGAGGCGCTCGGCGATCTCGGCGACCTGCGGGCTCCTTGTTGGCCCCGATCGACACGAGGTGGGCGGCGTACGGCGCGACCTCGGCCGGCCAGATGATCCCCTTGTCGTCGTGGTGCGCCTCGACGATGCAGGCCACGTTGCGGCCGACGCCGATGCCGTACGAGCCCATGACGATCGGGTGCGCCTGGCCGTCCTCGCCGAGGTAGGTCGCGCCGGCCGCGTCGCTGAACTTCGTGCCGAGCTTGAAGATGTTGCCGACCTCGATCCCGTTGCGCAGGACGACGGGCTGGCCGCAGGTCGGGCAGGCGTCGCCTTCCTGGGCATTGGTGATGTCGGTCACGACGTCGGCCGTGAAGTCGCGCCCGACGTTGACGTTGCGGTAGTGGAAGCCCTCGCGGTTGGCGCCGGCGACGAGGTTCGGCGAGCGGGCGACGAGGTCGTCGACGACGACCACGGTGTCGTGCGCCCCGATCGGTGAGCCGTAGCCCGGCTCCATCCCGGCCGCCTTGATCTCCTCGACCTGGGCGGGCCGGATGCCGCCGACGGCCTTGGCCGCGTTGCCCAGCTTGGTCTCGTTGACCTCGTGGTCGCCGCGGACGATGGCCGTCACCAGCCGGCCGTCGCCGGTCACGAAGAAGGCGGCCTTGGCGGTCCGTTCCTCGCCGACGCCGAGGAACGCCGCGAGCGTGGCGATGGTCGTCGTCCCGGGCGTGGCGACCTCCTCGAGCGGGAGGGCGTCCTCCGCTGCGGGGTCGGGCTTGGGCATCACCGCGACCTGCCGGTTGGCCGCGTAGCCGCACGCTTCGCACAGGACGAGGACGTCCTCGCCGGCCGGGTTGAGGACCATGAACTCGTGGGCCTGGCTGCCGCCCATGATCCCGACGTCCGACGCGACGACCACGGTGTCGAGCCCGAGCCGCTCGAAGATCCGGACGTAGGCGCCGTGCTGCGCCTCGTAGCTCGCGTCCAGGCCGGCCGTGTCGCGGTCGCAGCTGTAGGCGTCCTTCATCACGAACTCGCGGACACGGATCAGCCCGCCGCGCGCCCGCGGCTCGTCACGCCACTTGGTCTGGAAGTGGTAGACCATCACCGGCAGCTGGCGGTAGGAGCGGATGATGTCGGCGAGGAGCAGCCCGACGACCTCCTCGTGGGTCATCGCCAGGACCATGTCGCGACCGTTGCGATCCTTGAACCGGGTGAGCTCCGGACCGATCGCGTCGTAGCGGCCGCTGTTCCGCCAGATGTCGGCCGGGTGGACGACCGGCATCTCGATCTCCTGCGAGCCGATCCGGTCCATCTCCTCGCGGATGACCTGCTCGACCCGCTTGTTGACGCGGAACCCGAGCGGCAGCAGCGAGTAGATCCCCGATCCGAGCTGGCGGACGTAGCCGGCGCGCACGAGCAGCCGGTGCGACGGCATCTCGGCATCGGCCGGATCGTCGCGGAGCGAGGTGAAGAACAGCTTCGACAGGCGCATCCGCGAAGGATAGCGGGCGCGGCGCCGGGGACGTGTCAGCCGGGCTCGGTGGCGAATGCCGACCACGGCGGCCTCGGACGGCCGTCCCCCAGCTCCGCCCAGCGCACCGCGTACGCAGCCCGGACGGCATCGAACCGGCCCGCGCCGGCGTGCGACAGTGCCGGCCCGGCAGCCAGCGCACCCGCTTCGCGCTCGAACGACGAGGCGAGCGACTCCTGGCTTCGGATCGGGCCGAGCTGTCGACGGATGGCATCGACCTCCCGCGCGAACGCCGGCTCCCCCCATGGGCCGGCGTCGCGGGGATGGTCACGGAGCCGGCCTGACGGGAGGAGATCCCCAGGCGGCGTCCGGTCGCCGCTCGGCGCCGCTCGGCCGGACCGCGACGCGGCGGTGACGCGGTGTCCGGACTGGCGGGCGACGATCGGCACATCCGCACCTTGGCCGGCGGAGGTCAACGGCCGCTTATCGCCGCGTCAACATCGCGTCTCGTCGGGCCCACGTGCCGCGTACCATGACGGCGGCTCGCGCCCGCGGCCCGCGGCGCGCCGGAGCCGGCCAGCCCACATCCAGGGAGTCCGCATCGGTGGATGGCGTCACTGCCATGCTCGTCTTCGTCGTGCTCCTGGCGGTCGTGTTCGACTACGTCAACGGCTTCCACGACACGGCCAATGCGATCGCCACCTCCGTCGCCACGCGCGCGCTGTCGCCCGGCTGGGCGATCCTCATGGCGACGTCGTTCAACTTCATCGGCGCGTTCGCCGGGACAGCGGTCGCCAAGACCATCGGCAGCGGCCTGGTCGACGACCAGACGACGACCCAGACGATCGTGGCCGCCGCCCTGATCGGGGCGATCGTCTGGAACCTGATCACCTGGCAGCAGGGCCTCCCGAGCTCGAGCAGCCATGCGCTGATCGGCGGCCTGCTCGGGGCCACGATCATCGGCGTGGGGACGGGTGCCTTGAACATCGACGGCATCGTCAACAAGGTCCTGATCCCGATGATCACCTCGCCCCTGATCGGGTTCGTCGCGGCCTTCAGCCTGATGCTCGCCATCTTCTGGATCTTTCGCTCGTCGAGCCGCAAGCCGATGGCCCGCCGGTTCCGGCGGCTGCAGGTCGGCTCGGCCGCGTTCATGGCCTTCGCCCACGGCTCGAACGACGCCCAGAAGACGATGGGCATCATCACCCTGGCCCTCTTCTCGGCCGGGGTGATCCCCGACGTGACCGTCCCGTCGTGGGTCATCGTCGTGTCGGCCACGGCGCTGTCGCTGGGCACGGCGGTCGGTGGCTGGCGGATCATGAAGACGATGGGCCAGCGCGTCGCCAAGCTCGAGCCGGTCCACGGCTTCGCGGCCGAGACGACGGCGGCCTCCATCCTGTTCGGCACCGCCTATCTCGGGATGCCGGTGTCGACCACCCAGGTCATCTCGAGTGCGATCATGGGCGTCGGCGCGAGCCAGGGTGCACGGGCCGTCCGCTGGGGCATCGCCCGGCGGATCCTCATCGCCTGGATCCTGACCATCCCGGCGGCCGGCATCCTCGCCGCCCTCGCCTGGGTGGCGCTCAACGCGCTCGGGGCCTGGATGACCGGCGCCGGGCCCCGACCGCACGCCACGACCCGCCTGGAGGGACCCCGATGAGCTTCCGACTGCTGCCCAAGGATCCGAAGTTCTTCGAGCTGTTCGCGGCCGACGGCGACAACCTGGCGGCGGCCGCCGCGGCGCTCAAGCAGATGGTCGACGCCTACGACCGGCTCGACGAGCGGGTCAGCACCATCCAGGCGCTCGAGAAGCGCGGCGACGAGATCGACGACGAGGTCAACCGGCGGCTCGAGGACGCGTTCGTGACGCCGTTCGACCGCGAGGACATCCACGAGCTGGTGTCACGGCTCGACGACGTCGTCGACGGGATCCAGTCGATCGCCGAGACGTTCGTGATCTACGGCGTCAACGAGCCGACCGACGAGGCCCGGCGCCTGGCGGCGATCCTCGACGGCCAGGCGGTCGAGCTCGCCGCCGCGCTCCAGAAGCTCGACGGGCTCAAGGACCTCGAGCGCCACCTGGTCGCCGTGCACCAGCTCGAGAAGGAGGCCGACGGCGCTGTCGCGGGCCGCCGTCGCCGCGCTGTTCCGCGACGCCGCGCTGCCGCCGATCGAGGTCCTCAAGTGGCGCGACCTGTACAACGCGTTCGAGGACACGATCGACGCCGCCGAGGATGCGGCCGAGGCGATGGAGCGGATGTACCACAAGGCCAACTGACGCCGGCGGCCGCGGATCAGCGCCTCGGGTCACGCGCCCTCAGGCCGGCCGGCGGAAGACGTAGCCCACGCCGCGGACGGTGTGGATGAACGCGGGATTGGCCGGGTCGGCCTCGATCCGGCTGCGCAGCCAGTGGACGTGGACGTCGACGGTGCGCGTCTCGCCGGCGTAGTCGTAGCCCCACACCCGCTCGAGCAGCTGGTCGCGGCTGAACACCTGGCCGGGGTGGCGGATGAGGAAGGCCAGCAGCTCGAACGCCTTGGGCTTGAGCGGCACGACCTCGCCGTCGCGCAGGAGCCGGTGGCCGGCCATGTCGGCCTGCACGTCGCCGAGATCGACGACGCCCGGCGGCGCGTCGACCGCGACGGCCTGGTCCGAGCGCCGGAACAGCGCCCGGATCCGGGCGGTCAGCTCGCGCAGGCTGAACGGCTTGGTCACGTAGTCGTCGGCACCGAGCTCGAGCCCGACGACCTTGTCGAGCTCGGAGTCCTTGGCCGTCAGCATCACGATCGGGACGCCCGATTCGGCGCGGATGATGCGGCAGACCTCGATCCCCGACAGCTCGGGGAGCATCAGGTCGAGGAGGACGAGGTCCGGGCGCTCGGCCCGGAAGCGGACCAGCGCCTCACGGCCGTCGGCGGCCGACACGACCCGGAACCCCTCGGCCTCCAGGGCGTCGACGACTGCCTCGCGCAGGGTCGGCTCGTCGTCGACGACGAGGATCGTTCGTGCCATTCGCGCTCAGGATAGCGACGGGCGTGTTAACGGCTCGTTGTCGATCGGTTAGCCGTCACCCGGAGCGGCGGGTCAGCGGCCGGCGCGCAGCCGTTCGGGCAGCTCCATGAAGTACTCGACGAAGCTGGCGCAGCGGCCGTGGCCGTCGAAGCGGAGCAGCCAGTTGTTGTAGTACAGCGTCCGGAACGAGCCGTCCGGGTTGGTGTAGCGGCTCTCGCCGACCGCCGACGCCCGGTCCCCGTCGAACGTCCAGACGTCGTAGCTCGCGGTCCACGTGCCGGGCGCCGTCCTTGTTCTCCAGCCAGTCGGCCACGATCGCCTCGCGACCGACCACCGGATCGGCCCACGGCTGGTAGCGGTACTCGGCATCGTCGGTGAACAGGTCGCCGATCGCCTTCGGGTCGTAGCTCGACCAGGCGGCGATGTAGCGGTCCAGCCAGCGCTGGACGTCGGCATGGGTCATCGGGGCACCTTCCCTTCCTCGAGCGTGGCGATCGCCGCGTCGATCCGATCGAGCGTGCGCTCGCGACCGAGCGCGACGAGCGTGTCGAACAGCGGCGGCGTGGCGGTCCGGCCGGTCACCGCGACGCGGATGGCCATGAACAGGTCGCCGGCCTTCCAGCCGCGAGCCTCGGCGAGCGCACGGAGCGGCGGCTCGAGCTCGTCGGCCTCGAACGCGACCGATCCGACGTCGGCGATCGTGGCTCGCGCGGCCACCAGCGCCTCGCGCGGTCGTGGCCGCGTCCCAGCGCTTCGGGACGAGCGTCGCCGGATCGACCGCGAGCCGGTCGATCCACAGGAAGCCGACGAGGTCGCCGACCGCACCGAGCGTCGGCAGCCGCTCGCCGATGATCGGCAGCAGGCTGCGCAGCTCCGCGTCGGACGGCATC
This sequence comes from uncultured Chloroflexia bacterium, assembly GCA_963721545.1. Lineage (GTDB taxonomy): Bacteria > Chloroflexota > Limnocylindria > Limnocylindrales > CSP1-4 > SPCO01. The sequence goes on along the minus strand of CAVRKB010000009.1, from coordinate 154,645 downwards.
CGGTCGATCCGTCCGGCCGCCAGGTCCGCCTCGACGAACGGTCGCAGCCGGTCGACCAGGTCGTCGGGCTCGAGCCGGCGGATCCACTGGCCGTTGAGCCACTCGAGCCGCTCGCGGTCGAACACCGCGCCGCCCTTGTGGACGCGCGGCGAGGTCGAAGCGCCCCGCGATCTCGTCGATGCGTGAGGACCTCCTCCTCCGTCCCGGTGGACCAGCCGAGGAGCGCGAGGTAGTTGACCAGCGCCTCGCGGATGAACCCCTCGCGCGATGTAGTCGGCGACCGCGGTCTGGCTCTTGCGCTTGCTCATCTTCGTGCGGTCGGCATTGAGGATCAGCGGCAGGTGGGCGAACTGCGGCTCGGCGTGCCCAAGCGCCCGGAACAGCAGGATGTGCTTGGGCGTGTTCGAGATGTGATCCTCGCCGCGGATGATGTGGGTGATCTCCATCGTTGCGTCGTCCACGACGACGGCGAAGTGGTAGAGCGGCGTGCCGTCGCTGCGAACGATCACGAAATCGCCGCCGATGTTGGCCGTGTCGAACTCGACCTCGCCGCGGACGAGGTCGTGCCACCCGATCTTGCCCGCGCGGAACGCGGAAGCGGATGGCGCCGCGCGTGCCCTCGGCCTCGCGGGCCGCGCGCTCCTCGGCGCTGAGATTCGCGCAGCGGCCGATGTAGCGCGGTGGCTCGTGGGCGGCTTCCTGCGCCTTCCGATCGGCCTCGAGCTCCTCCGGCGTGCAGTAGCAGGGATAGGCGAGGTCGCGGGCGAGGAGGTCCGCGGCCGCGGCCGTATGACTGCCGATCCGCTGCATCTGGCGATACGGCCCGAACGGCCCCCGATGTCCGCCCCGCCGGCGACCTCCGGCCCCTCGTCCCAGGCGAGCCCGAGCCAGTGCAGGCCGTCGAGGATGTCCTTCTCGTAGGCGATCGATCCGCGCGCCTGGTCCGTGTCCTCGAGCCGCAGGATGAACGTCCCGCCGGTCCGTCGCGCGTAGAGGTAGTTGAACAGCGCCGTCCGCGCCGTCCCGATGTGGAGCTGGCCCGGTCGGGCTCGGGGCGATCCGGACCGCGAGGCGCGGTCACTGTGGGAACCCGATGAAACAGCGCGGGGTCGGCCTCGCCGGGCAGGACCCGGATCAGCGCCGCCGGCCGAAGCCCGAGCGTCGCGCGGCCGCGCGGGCCGTCGAGCGTCAGGGAGTCGAGCGATTCGCTGCGCGCGAGGATCGTGATCCGGGCGCCCGGGCGTGAGCGCGCGGGCCTCGAGGTAGGACAGCAGCCCGGCGTCCTCCTCGGCCTCCTCGGTGATCCGGAAGATCGTCGCCGGCGCGCCGGCCTCCATCTCGCTGAGCGGGACGCCGGCCGGCCGGCGGCGGGCGGTCTCGGCGTCGATCGGGTTGCCGTGCGGGCACGTCTCGGGGTGCCCGAGCATCTCGTCGAGGCGCGCCTCGACCCGCGGCGAGATCGCGCCCTGGAGGCGCATCGCCTCGTCGTCCGACTCCGCCCAGCCGAGCCCGATGACGGCCGTCAGCAGCCACTCGAGGAGGGCGTGGCGGCGGAAGATCCCGTCGGCGGCCGCGCGGCCGGCCGGCGTCAGGTGGAGGTCGCGGCCCTCGGCGTGGGCGACCAGCCCGTCGGCCACGAGCCGCCGGAACATCTCGCTGGCGGCCTGGGTCGTCACGCCGAGATGACGGGCGACCTGCGCCGTCGTCACCCGGCCGGCGTCGTCCACGCCCGCCATCACGCGCAGCGCGAGGAGGTACTCCTGCGCCGCGTTCGAGAGGTCGCGCTGGTCATGACGTCGGGACACCCGGTCAGGATACGGGACGGCCGCGCATGGACACCGATCGCAGCCGGCGCATGACCCCGATGCCGAGGCCGGCCAGCCATGCGATGAGCAGCACGGCGCCGAGCGTCGCCCGTCGCGAGCCTTCGTCGGCGGCCGTCCCGGTCGCCGACAGGATCAGTGTGGCCACGACCGCGGCCGCGAGCAGGGCCACGGCCGCCGTGGTGCCAGGGTCGCCGCCAGCGGAACGAGGAGCAGGAGCGCCAGCGACGCCGACCTGGAGGAGGAGCACGAATGGCTCGGCCGACCCGTCGCAGGTCGCCGCGAACCGGCCGCAACCCGTGACCTCGCCGAGGAGCCAGCCGATCCCGAAGGCGATCGGGAGCCAGCCGATGATCGCGCGCGCCACGCGTCCGCGGACGCCCCCGATCCGGTCGTCGCCGATCGCCCGGGCGATGTCCGCTGCGGCGCGGCCGAGGTCCGGCGGCGGTGGGTCGGCCTGGTCGCCTTGCGCCGGCCGGGCGCCACCAGGCGCCGCGGGAGCGCGATGACGTGCCAGCCGGCGCCTCGGTCGACGTCGCGCCAGCGCCGGCGGTCGACTCCCACCACGAGCTGGTGGTGTGCGTCGGGCGGGCGGCGGGATCGGGGGCGGGCGGCTCGCCCGACCGTTGCGGCTGGGTCGTCGTCGACCTCCGGGCCCGGCTGGCCCGCCGCCTCCGGATCGGCAGCACGCTATCTGGGTCGCGCGCCGGGCCCGGGCCTGGTACTCGGGGCCGTGCTTGCGCGGATCGGCGTACTCCTTCGGGTTGAGCGTCCAGTACGTGCCACTCGTGGTGCCGTACCAGCTCGCGCCGCGCCAGTCGGGCTCGAACGGGCCATCGGCGCCGTCGTACGACGTGGACCCGAGCGTCGCCTTGTTGCGTTTCGTGCGGCCGCTCCTGTTCGGGGCATCGCCGGGAGCTGCCCCGGGCGGTGTCCCGGGCGCGCCGGCCGTCTCCGAGCCGGCCGCCCGCCGGCGACCGGTCCGCCCGGTCGTGCCCTGGCCCGCACCGGCTCGACCGGCTCCCGATGACCGGCCCGTGGCGGATCCCTTGGCCGGACCGCCGGTCGGGCCGGGCGTCGCCGGCCGGCGGCGGCGCGCCCGAGGACGCCTCCTGTCCGGGTGGCGCTGACCCGCGGCCCGGCGACGGGCTCTGGCGCCGACCGCCATACGCGCGGCGGGTGGCGCCGGCCCGGCCCGCGTCGGCCTCCCAGGCACGCGGGGCGGCGGTGGGGCGGCCGACCGCCGTCCGTTGGTGGCCGGGCGGCCGATGAGCTGCTCGTAGGCGGCCTGGATCGCCAGGAACCGGGGCAGCGCCGACGGCCCGGCGGCGTCGGGATGGTTGATCTTGGCCAGCCGCCGGTAGGCCCGCTTGATCTCATCGGCGGTCGCGCTGCGAGCCAGCCCCAGGACGCGATACGGGTCCTGATCGATGGTCATCGTCGTTCGGCGTGGCTTCGGGCATCGCGGTCCGGCCGGCGGCCGGGTCCGCTCAGCCGATCAGCTCCCGCACCGGAGCCAGCTCGAACTCGGGGATCGTCTCGGCACCGACCCGGCCGTGCGGGTCGAGGATGGTCGGCCGGTGGTAGCGCCCGAGCTCGCGCAGCGCGGCGCCGTCGAGCACGCCCGCCTGGCGGAGCGCCTCGACCGACACGGCCCAGGTCCCGCGGTCGTAGCCGTCGCCGTCCTCGATCTTGACCGCCATCCCGGTCGCGCCCGAGTCGCTCGTCCCCGTGCGCGCCCCGGGCAGGATCGCGATCCCGCGCAGCGCCTCCATGCCCGCCTTGGCCACGAGCCGGCCGGGCGCCGCCTTCATCAACGAGGTGTCCAGCCGATCGTGCCGGCCGCCGATCATCTCGGGGTTCGCCAGCATCGCGTCGCGGATCGTGGTCAGTGCCGGGGCCAGCTCGGAGCGCGGATCGTCGGCCGGGATGGCGCCGGGGTCGGCCAGCATCGCGTACGCGCGCGCCACCTCGCGCAGGCGGAAGGCGTAGGTCTCGACGCCGCAGCCGTCGATCGCGGTGCGCAGCTTCGCCGGCGCGACGCCGTACGCCCGGGCGACCACCTCGCGGTAGGCGACCTGCGACGGGTGGCTCGGCCGCCAGTAGTCGGTCGGGTCCCAGCCGCGCAACCGCGACAGCAGGAGCGAGACGGTGTGCTGCCCGGAGCACATGTGGCGGACCGGGCCCGCCTTCTCGCCGTCGCGCGCCAGGCGCGAGGCGGTCAGGACGTCGAGCGGGGCGCCCTCCGAGCCGCAGGCGAGCAGCGACTGGGTCACCCCCGTCCGGCGGTAGATCGCCTGGAGCGTCCGGACGTGGAGGTCCTCGCCCGAATGCGAGCTGGCGAGGATGGCCAGCTCGGCTCCCTCGAGGTCGAACGCCTCGATCCCGCCGGCCTCGACCAGCGCGACGGCGCCGAACGGCTTGACCGTCGAGCGCAGGGTGACGACGCGATCGGGATCGCCGAGCTGGCGCAGGATCCGGCCGGCGGCGTCGGTCTCGACGATGTCGCCGCGGTGGACGCTCTCCTCGATCCCGTTGCGCAGCTGGCGGGCGAGGATCGGCGTGGCGACCCGGCCGCGCGCGGCGGGGCGGCTCGCTCGCTGACGGATCGGAGCTGCGGGAGCGGGCACGGTTCGAAGGCTCTCCGGCGTGGACGACGGCGCGAGGTCTGGAGGGCGAGGATACCCCCGCGATTGCTACGATGGGTGCCATGCCCACGCCGAACCTCCACGTCTCGCAGCATCCCGCGGTCCTGCACAAGCTGGCGATCCTGCGCGACGTCAACACCGAGCCCAAGAAGTTCCGCGAGGTCGTCCGCGAGCTGTCGTGGCTGCTCGGCTACGAGGCGCTGGCGGACGTCGCCGTCCGCCCGCTGGAGATCCGGACCCCGCTCGAGCCGATGACCGCGCACGAGCTCGGCGAGCGGATCGGGCTGGTGCCGATCCTGCGGGCTGGGCTGGGCATGGTCGACGCCATGCTCGAGCTGATGCCGACCGCCCAGGTCTGGCACCTCGGGCTGTTCCGCGACGAGCGCACGCTGCGGCCGGTCGAGTACTACAACAAGCTGCCCGACTCGGCGACCGTGGACCTGTGCCTGATCCTCGACCCGATGCTGGCCACCGGCGGGTCGGCCACGGCCGCGATCGAGGTCCTCAAGAAGTGGGGCGCGGTCAAGCCGGTCCGGATCAAGCTGATCAACCTGATCGCCGCGCCCGAGGGCGTCGCGGCCGTGGCGGAGGCGCACCCGGACGTCGAGATCCACTGCGCCGCGCTCGACCGCTCGCTCAACGACAAGGGCTACATCCAGCCCGGCCTCGGCGACGCCGGCGACCGCCAGTTCGGGACCGGCCGCTCGGACTGATCGCCGCGCCGTGGTCGTGAAAGCCGTGGCCTACTCGCCGCTGATTCTTGACCTCCAGCTCAACGTCACCCTCGACGGTTGCGTCGACCACCAGCAGGGAATCGCCTACGATCGAGACACACGCCTATCTTCACCCGCCTCGGCGACGACTGCGCGATGACCTGGGCCGCGTCACCTACAGACCACTGAGAGCTACTGCCGCGGTCGCCCGCGGCGACGAGCATTCGCCGTCGCGCTGCTCCAGTAGGCGGTCTAGCTGGAGGCAGCCGAACACGTCGTCCGCCGCGCAACGGACTTCCCGTGGACCAACAGCCACCTCATCGCCGGCGACCTGCGCACGGGCGTGCAGAAGCTCAAGGACGCGACCCCGGCCGGCGTGCTCCTCGGTAGCGGCAAGCTCGCGACCGAGCTGGACCGGCTGGATCTGATCGACGAGTACCAGCTTCCTCGTCCACCCCAGGATCGCCGGCCACGGCCCGACCCTGTACCAGAGCGGGCTGCCCAGCACGCGACGGCTCGAGCTGGTCTCGGCGAAGCCGCTCCGCAGCGGCGCGGTCGCCATGCACTACCGGCGCGCGCGCTGACTAGTGGGTCCGCATCGGCAGAGGGCAGTTCGCCTCACGGCCTCCCGGTGATGAGCCGCTCCGGCCAACCCGGTCTGGCTCACGGGCAAGCTCTCCGATGTCGCCGGCCTGATCTTCTTCCCCGCCACAGCGACCCTCGTCGTGGCCGTGACGATCACCGGCCTGACGTACGTCGCCATGCTGCTCGTGCCCGCAGGCGGCGATGGCTATCGCTGGTTCATCGGGGCCATGCAATGGCCCTTCCGCATCGCGGGGGCGATCGCGGCCGGCTGGCCGCTCCCGGTCGTCGCCCCGGTCCGCTTCGCCGCCGATCCAACGGACCTGATCACGCTCCCGGCGCTCCTCGTGCCGCTCATCCTCGCGGTCCGCCGCCGCTGAATGACATAGCCGGGGTTGACCGTCGCGTACACTCCGGCGACGCAGCGGGAACGGGGGTCATGCGTCGACGGCGTGCGGTGGCGATCATGCTCGGGGTCGTTTTGCTGGTCTGGCGGCTGGGCCCGACGACCAGCCTGGCGGCGGCGCCCGATGTTCGCGAGGTCACCCCGGCCGGCATCACGATCGACGGCTCGGCCGGCGACTGGGACGAACCTGCAGCCGACTTCCTGTCCGACATGTTCGAGGCCGGCAAGCCCGAGAAGGACGTCCTGTCGAGGCTGTACGGGCGCTACGACTGCTCCATCGAGACGTTCTACGTGTTCGTCCAGACCGTGCCGGGTTGGAACATCCTGCCGTCCGACAACGACAACTATGTGAAGCTGGGCCAGACCGACAAGCTCGTCGATGGCTCGTCCGGAATCGATGGGGTTCCACCCGACTTCGCGTACATCGGGGCAACCGGGTGGGAGGCGGCATTCCATCTCGCCCCCGGCAGCTACCTCGGCGACAACGGGCTCAACGTGCACGCCCAGGTGATCCCGAGCGCCCGCCCGGCGACATCGGCCGTGGCGAACCGTCGCCTCGACGTGACCATCGACTGCAGCGCGCCACCGACCGCGGCACCGACCGCCACCCCGGCTCCCACGGCGACACCGGCGCCTTCGCCAACGGCCACGGCGGCCCCGACGCCCACGCCAGCACCGACGGCGACTCCGGCGCCCACGGCGACGCCCGCTCCGACGGCGACCCCGGCACCCACTGCAACCCCGGCTCCCACTGCGACCCCGGCTCCGACGGCGACGCCCGTGCCCACGCCGAGCGGATCGGTCGAGCCGAGCACCGCCCCGACGCCGGAGCCGCCGGTGGATCCGCCGATCATCGTCGCGAAGGTCAACGACCAGGGGACGCCGGACCCCAGTGACGACCGGATCGTGCCGGGAGCCACGTTCGAGTTCCGCCTCGACGACGGGGACGGCACCTATGAGCCGACCGGCGACGACGCACCCGTCCTGGCCGAGATCGATGCGACCAATGGGTTCGCCGTGTTCACGCCGTCCGAAACTGGCGACTACTGGGTGACGGAGTCGACCGCCCCACCTGGCCTCGACAGTGCGGACCCGATCCTCGTGCCCTACACGGCGTCGCCGGAGAACTGCGGTCTCACCAGGGACGTCCTGCAATGCGATCCCGACGACGATCAGTCGGGAGGGTTCCTGATCGTGGTCGTCGTCGATTCCCCGATCGGAGGGGTCGGACCCGACGACGTCACGCCGCCCCCGACGGACACGGTCACCGGCGATGTCAGCCGCCCCGTCGACATCGTGCCGGCGGCACTCCTGATCCTGCTCACGGCGACCATCGCCCTCGTCGGGGCGCGCTACCGGCAGTCGCGGTGACCGGCGCGCTGAGATCCGCGTGGCGAGGAACTGAGCAGTTTCGGAGAAGCCGCCGCCGACGCACGTCCCCTAGCATGGTGGCCAACCCACCCAACCACCCCGCAGCGGAGGAAAGCGCCATGGCGGACACGCAGAAGGCAGCCAAGGGCACCGACCACGCCCGTAGCCTCGTCCGAGATCTGGTCGGACGAGGAACGGGCCGCGATGAAGGCGCACGCCAAGGAGATGAAGACAGCCGCACGTCGCGGCAAGGATGCGGCGGCCGGCGAGAACGACGTGCTCGCGAAGATCGCCGAGATGCCGGAATCCGATCGCGTCATCGCCGAGCGCATCCACGCGGTCGTCAAGGCCAGCGCCCCGGGCCTCACGCCCAAGACGTGGTACGGGATGCCCGCCTACGCCAACGAGGACGGCAAGGTCGTCTGCTTCTTCAAGAGCGCCGACAAGTTCAAGTCGCGGTACGCGACGTTCGGCTTCGAGGAGGACAGCCACCTCGACGACGGAACCATGTGGGCAACGTCATGGGCGCTGACGAAGCTGACCGCCGCCGATGAGAAGACGATCGCGGCGCTCGTGAAGAAATCGGTCAGCTGACGCCCGACGAGGTCAGTCGTCCCAGCTGACGCGGATCGGGCTCCTGACGGCGGGGAGCGGCAGGGCCTCCGCCTCGGCCTGGACGGCATCGCGCTCGTCGCTCGCGAGAGGCCGCCACGGCTGGATCGTCAGCACGGCATCCGCTCGTCGCCACGTCCCGACGACCTCACCGCGGACGAGGACGGCGCCCGGCCAGACGCGCGTGGTCCACAGCGCGCCCCGATTGGTGGCGTCGGGCACGAGGACCTCGCGATCCGCTCCCCACAGGAGGAAGAACGTGTCGCCGCTCGGGAGGAGTCGCGCGCCGGCGACCGGCCCGGGCTGGGCTCGGAACGTCGGCCTCGTCGGTGGCCAGGATCCACGCGTCACCGATCGCCGTTCGCACCGGCGCCAGCGATCCCCCGAGCGCCTCGAAGGCCGAGCGGGCCGCGACCGGCCCGATCCCGGCCCACCGCGCGAAGGACGTGGAGGTCGTCGGTCCGAATACGTGCAGAAACCGGCGGGCGAGCTCGTGGCGCGCCTCGACAGGGTCGATGTCCGGTGGCGGCACGGTCCAGATGGTCGGCTGGCGGGCACCATCCCAGCGGATGAGGACCCTGCCGGTCGGCGCCGCATAGCGGAGACGGTTGGGGTGGACGCCTAGCCCCTGACCGGCCTCGCCATAGGTCATCGTCCGGCCGGCGAGGAAGGCATGGAGGTCGTCGCCCGTGTCCAGGGCGCGTCGCCGCCCCGTTTCATCGTCCGGCAGGCGCCCGAGCGAGAAGATCGCGATGTCCCGCTCGGCGATCGACGTACGCACTGAAGCGCGGTCCCCACAGCTGGACGAGCGATCGATCCTCCCAGGTGGACGGCTGCGTCCCCGCGACGCGCGCATGGATCGACAGGAGCGCCGCTCGCGGCATGCTGTCCTGCAGGCCCGCCCACGCCGCGCGACGCAGGGAATGCTCGCCCGGCGGGAGCCTCTCGTCGAGCGCGCCGACGGTTCGCCGGTGCGCGAGGATCTGCGCCCGGGTGAGGTCCAGCCGCCCGCTTGTCACACCAGAAGCGTCGCACACGTGGCCCGCGCTGGCGCCGGTGTCCGCGACGCCGTAGGGTGGTGGCATGCCACGGCTCCACTTCAAGCGCTTCGCCGCGCCCGACGAGGTGCGCGCCTTTCCGCATGGGCAGGCCGGCGTGGTGAACGTCGGGGAGTCGGCCGTTGGTCGCGCGGTCTACGAGCCGGGCTGGCGCTGGTCGACGGACATGCCGGCGATCGCGGGCACGGCGCGGTGCCAGCTCCACCATCTCGGCTATGCGATCTCCGGCGACATGCATGTCGTGATGAACGACGGGCAGGAGATCGACATCCCGCCGGATTCGGTGTACGAGATCCCGCCCGGCCACGACGCGTGGGTCGTCGGGGACGAGCCGTGGACCACCCTCGAGTGGACGAGTGCCCGAACCTTTGGCGTGGCCGCGGAGGGGCCCGGTGAGTCGATCCTGGCTACCGTCCTGTTCACGGACATCGTCGACTCGACGTCGACCCTCCATCGCGTCGGCGACGCCGCCTGGCGTGACCTGCTGATCGACCACAACCGGGTGTTGCGCGACGCCCTCAACACGTACCGTGGTCGCGAGGTGGCGACGACCGGCGACGGGTTCCTGGCCGTGTTCGACGGGGCGACGCGAGCCGTCCGCTGTGGCGTTGCGATGGTGCGTGCGGTCGGCCCGCTCGGCCTGTCCATTCGCGTCGGGATCCACACCGGCGAGGTCGAGTTCGTCGGCGCCGAAGCTCGCGGCCTCGCCGTCCACGCCGCCGCTCGGGTCATGTCGCTCGCCGGGCCGGATGAGATCCTCGTGTCGGCAACAACGCGCGACCTGCTCGAGGGCTCGGATACGGTCCTCGAGGACGCGGGGGTGCACGAGCTGAAGGGATTGCCCGGGGATCGCCAGGTGTCCCGGGTCATCACCACGCGGCCCTGACGGACGGCCAGGGAGGAGCGCCATGCGAGTCCTGTTCACGGCGGTCGTCGGCTACGGTCACGTCCTGCCGATGGTGCCGCTGGCCCATGCGTCTGAGGGACGCGGGTCACGAAGTCGCGTTCGCGACCGACCCGGCCTTCCGCGAGCCGATCGTGTCGCTCGGGTTCGAGGTGTTCGCCGCGGGCATGAACCACCGCGATGTTCAGGCGCGGCTCGCAGAGGCATACCCTGATTTTTGGTCCCTGCCGGGCGACCAGCGGATGCACATTGGATTTCGGGAGATGTTCGCGCGGATCCGCCTGCGTCCGATGCTGGCCGACCTCGATCGGCTGCTCCCGGCCTGGCGACCTCAGCTGTTGATCCACGACACGGGCGAGCTGGCTGGCGCGGTCGCCGCCGACGCCGCAGGGATCGCGCACGCGGAGCACTCGTTCGGCATTCGACGGCCGGCCGAGGTTCTCGAGGGATCCATCGCGGAGCGCGAATTGGTCGTCCACGAGCGCGGCCTGGAGGATCCCGGGATCAACGGCAACCGGGGCGAGACCTACCTCGACATCTGCCCGCCGTCGTTGCAGGACGCAAGTGGCGGTGCCGGTCCGAACGTCGTGCCGCTGCGTCCGGCCGCAGACGAGCTCGAAGCCGATGCTCGCCTTCCCGCCTGGGCGGACCGGCTCGGCACGCGACCCTGCCTGTACGTCACGCTCGGAACGGTCAGCAACCACGCCCTGCACGTGTTCCGCGCCGTGGTCGACGGCGTGGCCGACGAGGATGTCGACGTCATCCTGACGATCGGGCCGGAGGGCGATCCCGCCGCGCTCGGTCCGGTAGCCGACAACGTGCACGTCGAGCGGTTCCTGCCGCAAGGGGCCGTGCTCCGTCGCTGCGCGGTTGCGATCTCGCATGCGGGCTCGGGCGCGATGCTCGGCGCGGCTGCGGCCGGCGTCCCGGTGCTCGCCGTGCCGCAGGCCGCCGACCAATTCCTCAACGCCGGGACCATGGCGGACGCCGGCATGGCCCTCCGGCTCATGCCCGACGAGGTCAGCCCGGACGCGATCCGGCTCGCGCTCCGTCGGCTCCTCGACGAGCCGGCCTTCCGCGAGCGGGCGGGCGCCATCGGCGCCGAGATCCAGGCGATGCCTGCGCCGTCATCGGTCGTGCCGCGGCTCGTCGCGCTCGCCTCGTAGTCCGACCCGGCTACTAGCGCGCGATCGATGGGTCGATGACCCGACCCATGAACAGGATCGCGCCGGTCTGGACGTCACGCACGAAGAACAGGAACGGGCGGTCGAGGCGGAACGTGATGTTCTTCACCGCAGACGGGCCGCCGCCGGTGTCCATCCCGACTGCGGTCGCGGCCGCCGCCTCGGTGCCCTTCTCGTCGACGTCGATGTTCGCCTCGTGGATCACGCTCCCGATGTAAAGCGGGTCGGGCGTATGGATGCCACTGAAGTCGGCCTCACCTGAGATGAACGCGAGCGGCATGCCGAGCGCCTGGAGCACCTTGGGCAGGCTCGCCCTCGTTCCGACGCTGAAGCGTGGCAGCCCGAGGGTCAGGTCGAACTCGTAGCACCCGGCGTCCTGCTGGTCGGCCGGCACACCCGGGCAGGCGATGTCCTTCGGAAAGCCGTTGTCGACCGCCGTGGCAATTCTGCGCAACTGGCCCGCCGTCAGGCCGGCCTCGAAGCTCCGAAGGTCGTCCGGCCGGACCAGGAGCATCGCCAGCCGGGATGCGTCGTTCGGGGCGAGATACTCGAGCTGGGTCGCCTTCCAGCCATCGCCCTGCGCGAATGGGAGCGACTGGCCACCAAACCGCTTCATCATCGGGACGTTCGACGCGCGACCCGTCCAACCGGGTGAACGCCACCGGCTTGGTCAGGTCGTCGGCGAACCATTCGGTCCATTGGGCCTTGAGGTAGATGGCGTTGACGAGCGTGAGGCGCGTCGATGTCGATACGTCGTCCGCCGAGAGCAGCTCCTTGATCCGTCCGGCGGTCCGATCGCTGACCCAGGCGTTGATCGTCCGGCGTGCGGCCTCCTTGTCGGCCGCGTAGTCGACCAGGCGCAGGCCGGCCCCGAAGGTCTTGCCGAGCGCCTCCAGGTAGGCGGGATCGATCGTCCAGTCACGCTGCCCGAACGGGACGTTCGCCAGACGGAGGATCTGCTGCTTCGTGCCCTCGCTGTCCTTCCAGGTCGCGTCACGCGACGCCAGCGCCTGGTCGAGGGCGTTGAGGCCCGCCGCCATCTCGTTCCATCCGGCCGAATGGAGGACGCGATCCATCTGCGCCGCGGTCTCGCCCCGGGCTCCGGCGCGGGCCATCGCGAGGGCGATGGCGATGCTCGTCGGCGAGAAGACGACGTTCTTGTCGCGGAGCCCCAGCGCCGCGTCCGACACCAGCCGATGGTGCATGTCGATCGCGAACGCGTTGATGTTCGCGGCAGCCTGCCGAGCGGTGGCCGGATCGGCGGCCGCCCGCGATACCGTTGACATCGCCACGCCGAGATCCGAGGCCGGTCCGTCCGCCCGCGCGATCCATGGGGTGCCGTCCTTGTCCGCCATCGCGACCCACCCGAACCCGGGGCCGTCGAGGCCGGAGAAGGAGACCGGGGCGACCTTGTACCACTGGTAGCCCGAGGCGCTGACCGGACCGTCGAGGACGAACAGCGCGGTGTCGAGCGGGAGGACGGGCTCGTACTTGATCGAGTCGTCCGCGACCCGCGGTTCCGAGCGGACCCGAAGCCGATCCGACACGGTCACGACCACGGCGTTGACCAGCGATGGCGCCGCGGCGCTCGACGGGCTTGCCGCGGGGCCGCTGGGGCTTGCTGCGGGGCTCGGCCCGGCGGGGCTCACGGACGGCGAGGCCGAGGGTGACGCCGGGCTGCACCCGGCGAGGAGGACGATCACGATCCCAAGGGAGGCGACGGTTCGTCGGGCGGTCCCGGTGCGCATCTGGGCACTCCTGTGGCCCGCGGCGATCCCGTTGGGCCTTTCCGCGGCCCGCCGCGAGCGCTTGAGCGCATCGATCGGCTGGCCGAGCGTACCTGAGACGCGTCGCCGTGGTCGGTGTTACGAGTCTTCTGGCGAGGGTTTCCCCTCTTCCCGTCTGACCGGCACCATGACACCATCCCGCGAATGGTCGCGACCGTCGCCACCCTGCGCCCATCCCAGGCGGAACCCGCTTCGGTCTCGCGGCGGACATTGGTCCTGATCGGTCTCGTCGGGCTCGCGCTGGCCGGGCTCAACCTGGCCATGGCGCCGCCGGCGCCGCCGACCACGGCCATCGGCGACTGACGCTCGCGCGCGGGATCGGCCGTCGACGTCCCGAATCGGAAGGGCCGGCCCTCGCGGGCCGGCCCTTCGCGTGACTGCGTGGTCCGACGGCTAGTTGCCGCCCTCCTTGAGCGTGACCGTGCCCTTGGCGAAGCTGGCGCCCTTGGTGTCGGTCGATGCGCCGAGCGCATCGAGCGCCTTCTGCGCGAGGTCGGTCCGCGTCGCCTCGGCAGCCGGGGCGGCCTTGAGGACCTTGTACGTCGTGGCGATCGAGATCGTCTGGTCGTACAGGGCCTTGTCGAGGATGCCGATGCCGGCCGGCGACGGCCAGATCAGCGCGTTGATCTCGTTCATCTGCCACGCCTGGTGGCTGGCGCCGAGCTGCGAGCCCTTGGCGAGCACGATGTCGACGCACTTCTGGGCGTTGTCACGGCAGTAGATCCAGCCCTTGAACGTGGCCTGCAGGAACTTCGTCGGCGATGTCGGCGTTGTTGCCGGTCTTGAGCCACTTGTCGGTCGCGAAGATCTGGTCCTGGAGCATGGCCGTGCCGACGGCCGGGTCGTTGAAGTCGACCACGTTGAGGTCGGCCGGCGTGTACAGCTGGCCGGTCGCCGGGTTCTTGGCCTCGAGCACCTGGGCGTACTCGTTGTAGATCATCGCCTGGGCGACGTCGAGGTCACCCTTGAGCAGCCCCGACATGTCGAAGTTCTGCTTGATGATGTTTTCCTTGGTCGGGTCGAGCGACGCCTTGGTCAGTGCCGCGAACAGCTCCGGCTCGTTGCCGCCCAGCCAGCTGCCGATCTTCTTTCCGGCCATGCTCGCCGGCGTGGTGATGTTGGCCGCCTTGAACGACGGCCATCCGGGTGCCCGAGCGCTGGAAGATCTGGGCGATCGACACGAGGTCGGTGCCGCCTTCGCGCGACTGGAGCATGTTCGGCAGCCAGGCCGTCCCGATGTCGGCGCCGCCGGTGGCGACGACCTGCACGTTGTTGATGTTCGGGCCGCCGAGCAGCAGGCTGACGTCGAGGCCGAGGTCCTTGTAGTAGTTCTGGTCGAGCGCCGCGTAGTAGCCGGCGAACTGCGACTGCGCCACCCACTGGAGCTGGAACTTGACCGGGGTCAGCGGCGCCGGCCGAGGCGCTGCTGCTCGAGCCCGCCGCGAGCTGCACGCCGAGACCGCCAGCAGCATCGCCGCCGCGGCCAGGGTGAGCCCCATCCGTGTTCGTTTCATCGTGCTTGCTCCTCCTCCTCAGGTCGTCGCTACCGCCGGTCGGCGGCCGACACGATGTCCCTCCGTGCGCGGATGGTAGGCCACCGCGGCCCGAGTCATCCGGCCATCTCGCGAGCCGCGGCCCACGGCATGACGAGCCGCTCGAGCGCGACGACGGCGAGGTACAGCCCGATCCCGAGCAGGCAGGCGAGCACGATCGCGGCCCACGCGGCCGGATAGCGGCTGGCCCCGGTCTGCGTCGTGATGTACAGCCCGAGCGCGTACAGCGGCCCGCCGAAGAACTCGCCGACGACCGCCCCGATGACGCTCAGCGTCGTGGCGATGCGCAAGGCCGTGAACCAGTACGGCAGCGCGTTCGGGCCGCGCAGCTTGGACAGCGTCTGGCGATCGCTCGCCGCATACGACGACATGCAGCTCGAGGGCGCCCGGGTCGACGTTGGTCAGGCCGCGGATGGTGTTGACCATGACCGGGAAGAAGACCATCACCGCCACGATCGTCATCCGCGGCAGCAGGCTCTCCGGCCCGAACCAGTTGAGCGTGATCGGGGCGAAGGCGATGATCGGGATGGTGCTGGCGCCGATGGCGACCGGCATGAGGATCTCGCGGGCGCTCACCCAGCGGGCCGTGGCGAAGCCGCAAGCCGTGCCCAGCACGACGCCGATGATCAGCCCGCCGACGGCCTCGGCGCCGGTGAACAGCAGGCCGCGCATCGAGCGTCGACGCGTCGGCGCCGACCTGCTCCGCGATCACGCTAGGTCGCGGGATGAGGAACGACTGGACGCCGAGGACCAGGAAGCCGACCTCCCAGGCGACGATCACGATCCCGAAGACGACGACCGGCCGGCAGGAACTCCCGGGCGAGCGACCGGTTCACGCGGGGGCCCGCGCGGCTCACGCCAGGCCCTCGGCGCGGACGCGCTCGGCGTCGATCGCGGCGCGGTCGTCGTCGCCCGACTCGTCCTGGCGGAGGGCCTCGCGCACGCGCGTCACGAGCCGGAAGTAGCGGTCCGACTCGCGGGTCTCGACCGACCGCTCGTCGGGCAGGTCGATGTCGATGACCTGCGAGATCCGGCCCGGCCGCGGGGACATCACGACCACCCGCGTCGACAGGAAGACCGCCTCGGGGATGCTGTGGGTGACGAACACGATGGTCGTCCCGGTCCGCCGCCAGATGCGCATCAGCTCGGCGTTCATCCGCTCGCGGGTCATCTCGTCGAGCGCCCCGAACGGCTCGTCCATGAGCAGGAGCTTCGGATCGAACGACAGCGCCCGGGCGATCGCGACGCGCTGCTGCATCCCGCCCGACAGCTCCCACGGATGCCGCTCCGCGAACGCCTCGAGCTCGACCAGCCGGAGCAGCTCGCCGGCTCGCCGGTGCCGCTCGGCCGCGTCGAACCCCATGATCTCGAGCGGCAGCTCGATGTTCTTGGCGATCGTCCGCCAGTCCATCAGCACCGGGGCCTGGAAGACCATCCCGTAGTCCCGGTCGAGCCGAGCCCTGGCAGCCGGCTTGCCGTTGATCGTCAGCGTGCCGGCGGTCGGCGGGGTCAGGTCCGCGATGAGCCGGAGCAGGGTCGACTTGCCGCAGCCGGACGGCCCGATGAGCGACACGAACTCGCCCTGGCGGATCGTCAGGTCGATCGACTCGAGGGCGGTCACGGCGGACGGGCCGGTGCCGAAGACCTTGCCGACCCCGGTCGCCTCGACCACGGCCGGCGCCGTCGCCAGGTCGGCCGTGGGTCCCGCGGGCGGTCCGGCGGTCACAGCAGCCCCTCCACCGGCCGGTAGCGGCCACGCGTCAGGAGCCGTTCCGCGAGGTTGACGCCGCCGACGAAGACGAAGCCGACGAGGGTGCACATCACGAGCGTCGCCCACAGCCGCTCCGGGCCGGAGGTGTAGTACTGGCTGTAGTTGATGATCGCGCTGCCGAGGCCGGACGCCACCCCGGCCGTCTGCTCGCCGATGATCGCGCCGATGACCGACGCCGCGGCGGCCACGCGGAAGCCGGAGAACAGGTACGGCACCGAGGTCGGCAGCCGGAGCTGCCACAGCACCTGGCGTCGGGTCGAGGCGTACGAGCGGAACAGCTCGAGCGCCCGCGGATCGAAGGCGCGCAGGCCGCGGAGCGAGGCGATCGTCACCGGGAAGAAGGTGAGGTACGTGGCCACGGCCATGACCGACAGCCAGTCCGCCTTGAGCGCCACGACCACGAGTGGCGCGATGGCCAGGATCGGCACCGTCTGCGAGGCGACCACGTACGGGACGAAGGCCCGTTCGGCCAGCCGCGAGTGCACGAACAGGATGCCCAGGCCGAGACCCAGCAGCCCGCCCAGCGCGAAGCCGGCGAGCGCCTCGCCGAAGGTGAACACGGCCTGGCCGGCGAGGATGACCGCGAGCGGGGCGCCGCCCCGCTGCGCCGGATCGATGAAGGCGCGTCCGATGTCCCAGACGTGGGGCAGCGACAGGTCGTCGGCGATCCGCCACTGGAAGGGCGGCACGTGCTCGTAGTCGACCTGGATCCCGGCGACCGTCCCGTGCAGGCGCCACGGGTCGCCGCCCAGCCACTTGGCCGCCTCCCACACGAGCAGGAACCCGATCAGGACGAGGACGATCCCGCCCCAGCGGCGCGTCCGCGTCCGCCCGACCGCCCGTTCGGCCGCCCGCGCGGGCGGGACGGTCCGCCCGAGTGACTGGCTGGCGATCGTCATCCGGCGGCGCTCGTCGGCTCGCGGCGGGTCAGGCGACGGCCTGGTCGGCGATGTCGAGCGCGCGGTCGATGATCTCGAAGCCCTCGGCGAGCTGCGCCTCGGTGATGCACAGCGGCGGGTTGGTGTGGATCGAGTTGTTCGGGGTCATCGTGTACAGGTTGTTGTCGCGCAGGAACTTGGCGATCGCCTTCATCTCGTCGGACGTGCCGTTGAACGGCGTGAGCGGCGTCCACGGGTCCCGGCTGCGGACCAGGTCGATGATCCCGAACAGCCCGAGGTTGCGCGTCGCGCCGACGCTCGGGTGCTTGGCCGCCAGCCGGCGGTGATGCTCGCGCATGACCGGGTCGAGGCGGGACGCGTTGCCGATCAGGTCGTCCTCCTCGTACACCGCGATCGTCGCCAGCGAGGCGGCCAGGCTGACCGGATGGCTGCTGTAGGTCAGCCCGCCGTAGAACATCTGGGTCTCGAACTTCTCGGCGATCTCGTGGCGCATCGCGACCGCCCCGAGCGGCAGGTACGAGCTGGTCAGGCCCTTGGCCATCGTCATCAGGTCGGGCGTCACCCCCCAGTGGTCGACCGCGAACCAGCGGCCGGTCCGCCCGAAGCCGGCCATGACCTCGTCGGCGACCATCAGGATGTCGTTCCGGTCGCAGATCTCGCGGACGCCGGCGATGTAGCCGTCGGGCGGGATGAGGATCCCGTTGGTGCCGACGATGGTCTCGAGGAACACCGCCGCGATGGACTTGGCGCCCTCGTAGCGGATGACGTCCTCGAGCCCCTGCAGGCTCTCGGCCACGGGGCGCGGCTCGGCCTCGCCCCAGCGATGGGTGTCGGGATAGCGGACCACACCGACGATCCCCGGCTCGTTGGCCCAGCGGCGCGGATCGCCGGTCAGCGACATGGCCCCGAGCGTGGCCCCGTGGTACGAGCGGTAGCGGGCGAGGATCTTGTGCCGGCCGGTGGCGTGCCGCGCGAGCTTGATGGCGTTCTCGATCGCCTCCGCGCCGCCGAGCGTGAAGAAGACCTTGTCCATGTCGCCGGGCAGGATCTCGGCCAGCTTGGCCCCCAGCCGGGCGCGGATCTCGGTGGTGAACGCCGGCTGGACGAACTGGAGCCTGGTCATCTGCGCGGTGATCGCGTCGACGACCCGCTGGTCGCCGTGGCCGATGTTGACCGACATCAGCTGGCTGTTGAAGTCGAGGATGCGCTGGCCTTCGGGCGTGTACAGGTAGACGCCTTCCGCGCGATCGATCGCGATCGGGTCGAGCGCGCCCTGGACCGACCACGAGAAGAAGGTGTGCTCGCGCGAGAGCGCGACGATCTCCGCGCTGGTCAGCGGGGCTGCGGCGGTCGTGCTACCCATGGGTCACCTCGGGGCGGGCGCACGGGGCGGCACCCGGATCGTGTCGACGGCCGGCGGCTCGATGCGCCGCCTTGGGACGTGATTACAGCACACTCGACGGCCGCATCGGCGGCGCCGGACCGGTCAGCGCATGAGGCGGCGCCGGACCTCGCCGAGGCTGTCGAGGATGAGCAGGAGCCCGAGGGCGAGCAGCCCGGCCAGGAGCAGCTCGCGGAGGTAGGTCACGGCCAGGATGATCGTCGACACGATCGCCAGCAGCACGGTGATCCTGAGCACCAGCTCCATGACGCCGCGGTTGAAGAACGCCTCGATCGCGAGGTACGACCCGAACAGGACGACGATGGCCAGGGGCGGTGGCAGGATCCGGAACCAGACGACGACGGCGAGCGCCGCGACGAGCAGCCCGACGCTGACCGCGGCCCAGGCCTCGCCGATGCGCCCGTCCGCGGGCGACCGTCGGCGGCTCGGGCTCCGAGGCGTGGCGGAGATGGAGTCGCGGGTCGTCGAGGTGGCCGGCCCGCAGGGCGGCCAGCCGTTCGCGTCCCGGCGGCGATGGCCGTGCCGAGCTCCACGTCCTTGACGCTGAGCGCCGACAGCCGCGCTTCGCCGGTCTGCAGCTCGAGGGCGAGCGCCGCCCGGTAGTCGTCGAGTCCGGCCGTGCTGCGGACTGCGGCGAGCTCCGCGTCGAGCTTTGGCAGCGACACCGCCAGCGCATCGGCCTCGGCCACGACCGCGGCCCGCTCCGCCGTCAGCTCCTTGATGCGAGCCTCGAGGACGGGGATCGCGCGCGAGGGCGGCGCGACCTTGCCCAGCCCGGCGAAGCCGAGCGGGTCGCGCCACGACTGGCGAACCGTTCCCGTCCGGGTGTACTTCGGTCCGGCGGGCGCTCGCTCGCCCGCGAACCGATCGCCGGTGTCGAGGCCCCACAGGCCGCGGTAGCGGTCGACCCATCCGTCCTCGTCGCCGACGATGATCGGCGTCCACTCCACGTCGCCGCCCGGACCGACGACCCGGCCGTCACCGCGGGCGTAATCGACGAACGGGACGCTGAGCGCCCGCTTGGCCTTCGCGGCGAGATCGCCCGGGTCAGGCTGCGCCAGGGTGTCGCGCCAGGTCCGGCGCATCAGGTCGAGCGGGCCGCGGATGTACCGCTCGCCGGGGAACGGCAGCAGCATGATGTACTCGCCACGCTCGAGGTAGGTCGCATGCGAGCCGGCTCCGGGATAGACGACCGGATGGCCATCGATCGTCTCCATCCGCGGGTCATCCCAGCGTCGTCGGAGGTCGTCGCCCTTCTCGTCGTGCGCGGCGGCGCAGAACCAGGCCGGCGTCAGCGTGCCCTTGGCGCCCGCCTCGAGGACGACGAAGCACTGCTCGAGGTCAGCCTCGTGATCGTTGGCGCCCTCGAACGTCGACCGCCAGTCGTTCATGGCGTAGAAGAACAGGTAGTGCAGCACCACCCAGCCGCCCTGACGAACGACCCGCCCGTGGTAGACCACCCGCGGATCGGTGCCGACGATCGACTCGTAGCGATCCGACGCCGCCGCGGCCGTGCCGCCAGGGACGCGGCCCCGCAGCAGCAGCGAGGTCGTGAGCCCGGCATCGACCAGCCGGGCCGCCAGCCCGACCCGTGCCAGGCGGCCGGGTGCATTGAACCGCTGGTGCTCGGGCCGCGACTGCCAGCGGCGGAGGTCGATCGCGTTGAGCGGCTCGGGGACGAAGCGCAGGAACTGGGCCTCGCCGGGCGGCGGATCCCCGACCGCGGCGAGCCGGTCGAGGTTCAGCTCGCCCGCCGGGATGGCGATGCGCGCCTCGCGCAGGGTCGGGCCGGTCAGCAGGTCGCAGGCCTCGACGTAGGAGCTCGGCGGCCATCGGGTAGAACAGCTCGCCATCGGTGAAGCGCAGGATCGGCTCGTGCCGGCGCAGCAGGTCGAGGTCGGTCGGGTCGCTCACGACGGGTCGGCGCGCCCGCTGCGAAGCGCGAGTCGGACGTCCTGCTGGTTGAGGTAGAACACGGCGACGACGTTGAGCGCCGTCGACAGGTCACGCGGCTGGCCGCTCCACCACCAGCCGAGGTCGATCGCGAGGATCACGCCCGACGACACGATGGCCATGACCCAGGCCCAGCTCTGCCGGGCCAGCAGGCCGACCACCACGAGGACGCTCGCGACGAGCAGGGCCACCAGCACGATGGCCGCGATGATCGCCTCGTCCGAGCCCGGTTCGGGCTGCGGGACCGGTGAGCCTGCCCCCAGCCAGTCGACGACCTGAGCGCCGTTGAGCTCCGCCAGCCCGGCGACGAGCGTCACGCAGCGCAGCGCGGTGATCACGACGATGACGAGCACGCCGACTGGGTAGCGAGACCGGCTCTTGGGCGGTAGGGCGGTCACGGCTACAGGCTAGCAGGCGCCGAATCCCGCGGACGGGGCAGCCGCGAGGTCAACGCGCCGGCACGAGGATGGAGATCGCGCCCGGAAGGACGCGCGCCTCGAGCCGCCCGGCGGGCAGCGGATCCCCGTCGATCTCGATCGGCTGGGGAGGCTCGGCGTCGATCGTGACCGCGCGAACCGGACGACGAACGGCCTGACCGCTTGAGCTCCCCCTGCGACAGCATCAGGCGGGCTGCGCCCTGGATCGCGCCGAGGGGTGCCCGCCCGCCCAGGACGATGAGGTCGAGGTGGCCGTCGGTCGGGTCGATCGGCTGTCGCGGACCGACCCGGCCCGGGATGAGCTCGCCGGCGTTCGCCACCAGGACGAGGTACGCGTCGAGCTCGATCGCATCGCCGTCGGCCACGATCCGGAAGCGCGACGACGTCGAGGCGGGCCAGCTCGCGGACGGCCGCGCCGACGTACGCGCCGAACCGGAGTCGTCGCTTCCACTCGTGCTCGGCGGCGGCCATGATCCGGGCATCGAGGCCCATCCCGCAGGCGACCGTGAAGACGTGGTCCGGGGGGTCTCCGTGGCCACCGGGCCGCCGGCCGCCGGGCCGCCGCCGGCCGCCGATCGCCGAGCGACCCCCAGGTCGAGCCGCCGCGACCGGCCGGTCTGGATTGCCTCGAGCGCGGTGCTCACCCCGCGGATGCCCAGGCCCTGGGCCAGCACGTTGCCGGTGCCGGCCGGCACGACTGCCAGCCGCGTCTCGCGGCCGACCAGCGCGGCTGCCGCCTCGCGGACCGTTCCGTCGCCGCCGATCACGACCACGAGCGGTGCGTCGGACGCCGACGCAAGGGCCGCGCGGGAAGCCTCCAGCGAGCGGTCCTCGACCAGCGGCGCACGTCCCGTCCGTTTTTCGACGGCCGCCGTGACCGCCTCGACCACCCTCCGGCGACGAGCCGGATCGGTCAGTCGGGACGCCCGGGGATTGACCAGGACGAGGGCCTCGCCCCCGTGCGCAGGAGTGGGTGTCACGCGCCCGATGCTAGCCGACCGGACCCCGCCGCCGGCACGTTTCGGGCATCGTCGCTAGACTACGCCCGCTGACAGACCCCCAGGTCGAACGGGAACCCGGACAACTCGAACACGCGCCCCGAACGCACGGCTCCCCCAGGAGCCCCACGCTCCGGCTACGTCCCAATCGAGTCGGCACCCCCTCCCGCCGGTCCCCACCGGCCCTCCCCCTCTCTTTCCGTGCGTGCCCGTGGGCGTTTCCGCCCGTCGCGCCCCCAGCGCGACGCTCTGGCAGGAAGGAGCACCATTGCGTACGCACACCCTGGGCGCACGAGCGTTCATCATTTCCGCGGCCCTCGCGGGGGCCGTCCTCTTCAGCGTCGCTCCGTCGACACCGGCTTCGGCCGCGACGACCACGACGGAGGCGCAGCAGATCATCCAGATCGCCAAGCGGCAGATCGGCGATCCGTGGCGCTACGGCGCCGACGGGCCAGGGCGCGTTCGATTGCTCCGGCCTTGTCCGCTTCGCCTACCGGCAGGCCGGTGACGGCTACGTCATCCGGGCCGGCGACCTGCGCAGCGCGAAGTCGATCTACTACTACTTCAAGCGGCACGGCAAGGCCAGCCGGTACAACCCACGGATCGGCGATCTCGTGATCTGGGGCTACGGCTCCCACATCGGGATCTACATCGGTGATGGCAAGGCGATCAGCACGCTCACCAACGGCGTGCGGGTCCACGGCGTCCACGCCGTCACGGCGCGGTTCACCGCCTACCTCCACACCGGGATGTCGACCAAGCCGGCCAGCTGAACCCGGGCGGTTCCCCGTCGGCCGCGGCAGCCCAGTCGCGCCAGGCCGGCGAACCGCCCCAGTCCCCCGCCGCTCCAGGGCCCCGTCCGTCAGCCGACGTGCCGGGGCCTCGGCTCGTCAGCCGCCATCGACCGCCGCGGCACAGGCGAGGATGGCGGTCGCCGAGCGGTCGATGTCCGCCTCGGTCGTCTGCCAGCCGCTGACCGAGACCCGCATCGCGGCGCGGCCGGCCCAGGTCGTGCCACCGAGCCAGCACGTGCCATCGCGCTGGACGGCGGCGATGACCGCGCGCGTCCGATCGTCGCCGGCGGTCCCGTCGGGGCCGTCGCCGTCGGCCTCGAAGCGGACGAGGACCTGGTTGAGCACCACGTCGTTCAGGATCCGGACGCCCGGGCCTCCGGCCAGCCGCTCGGCCATCCGGCGGGCGAGCGCACAGTCGCGCTCGATGAGGTCGACCAGCCCGGATCGACCGAGCGATCGGAGCGCGGCCAGCACCGCGAACCCACGCGCCCGGCGGGACGACTCGGGCGTCCAGTTGTACGGGTCACGCTCCGAGCCGGCCGCCTCGACGTAGTACTCCGCGCCGAGGGTCATCGCCGCGTGATGCGCGGCCGCGTCCCGGACGAACACCAGGCCGGAGTCGTACGGCACGTTGAGCCACTTGTGGGCGTCGGTCGACCAGGAGTCGGCCTCGCGGTAGCCGCGCATCAAGCGGCTGCAGCGACGGCACGGCCGCCGCCCAGATCCCGAACGCGCCGTCCACGTGGAGCCACGCTCCGTGGTCATGGGCGATCGGAGCGATCTCGTCGAACGGGTCGAACGCGCCGCTGTTGACGTTGCCCGCCTGGGCGCACACGATCGTCGGCCCGTCGATCCCCTCGAGCGCCTCGCGCAGGGCGTCCGGTCGCATCCGACCGTCCTCGTCCGCCGCGACCTTGCGGACCCGCTCGCCCTCGCGCCCGAGCCCGAGCATCTGGAGCGAGGCGTAGACCGTGACGTGACTGCCGGCATGGGTCACGACCGTCACCGGCGGCGCGCCCTGGAGCCCGTGCCGCTCCACGTCCCAGCCGGCCCGGGCCAGGACCGCGTGGCGCGCCGCGGCGAGGGCCGTGAAGTTGGCCATCGTCGCGCCGGTCACGAACCCGACGCTCGTGCCGGCCGGCAGGTCGAGCAGCTCGATGAGCCAGGCGGCCGCCACGTCCTCGGCGACCGCCGCCGCCGGTGAGAGGGCGTACAGCCCGCCGTTCTGGTCCCAGGCAGACGCCAGCCAGTCGGCCCCCAGGGCTGCCGGCAGGCCGCCACCGACGACGAACCCGAAGTAGCGCGGCCCGGCGCTGGCGACCACGCCCGGGTCCGCCGACCGCGCCAGGTCCTCGACGACCGTGAACGGATCCGTCGGCCCATCCGGCAGCGGTCCGGCGCCCATCGCCGTGCGGAGCGCCTCGAGCTCGACCGGGCGCGCCACGGGGCGATCGCCGAGCGAAGCCAGGTAGGTGGACGCGATCTCGGCGGTCCGGGCCAGCAGTCGGGCGGTGTCGGTCATTGGAACGGAGCCTCCTCGTTGTCGATCGGTCCGGATCGTGGGCGACCAATCGACGCGTCTGATGCTACCGTGACGGTGCGTCGGACAAGGAGACCACGATGGATCACGCCGGCTTCCAATCCTGGCTCGACCGCTACGTGGACGCCTGGCGGCTGCTCGATCCGGTCGCCATCGGCGACCTGTTCAGCCCGGACGTCCGCTATGCCTTCGACCCGTTCAGCGAGGCCGTCGTCGGGCGCGCGGCCGTGGTCGCGTCGTGGCTGACCGACCCTGACGTCCCCGGCTCGTGGGAGGCCGACTACGAGGTCCTCGCCATCGACGGCGACGCCTGTGTCGCCCATGGGCGGACGCGCTACCTGACCGACGATCGCGCGGCCATCGACCGCGAGTTCGCCAACGTGTTCGTCACCCGCTTCGACGATGAAGGCCGTTGTCGCGAGTTCACCGAGTGGTATATGAGAAAGCGGCCGGACGTCCTCCCCGACGAATAGGCGCGGCGCCGGTGTACCCTCGCGGTTCTTCGACCCATCGGATGCCCGAGTGAGGTGAGGCGCGACATGGCCCGTACGATCCGCGGCGCGCTCGTCCAGGCGAGCTGGACCGGCGACAAGGAATCGATGATCCAGAAGCACGAGAGCTACGCCCACGAGGCGGCGAAGCAGGGCGCCCAGTTCGTCCTCTTCCAGGAGCTGTTCTACGGGCCGTACTTCTGCCAGGTCCAGGACGCCAAGTACTACAGCTACACCGAGCTGATCCCCGACGGGCCGACCACGAAGCGGATGCAGGACCTCGCCAAGCAGACCGGGATGGTGGTCGTCGCCCCGATGTACGAGGAGGACGACAAGGCGGCCGGGATCTACTACAACACCGCCGCCGTGATCGACGCCGACGGGACGTACCTCGGCAAGTACCGCAAGACCCACATCCCGCACGTCAAGGGCTTCTGGGAGAAGTTCTACTTCCGCCCCGGGAACCTCGGCTACCCGGTGTTCGAGACGGCGGTCGGCAAGGTCGGCGTCTACATCTGCTACGACCGTCATTTCCCGGAGGGCGCCCGGGCGCTCGGCCTCAACGGCGCCGAGATCGTGCTGATCCCGAGCGCCACGTCGCGCGGCCTGTCGGAGTACCTGTGGCGGATCGAGCAGGTCAGCCACGCGGTGGCCAACGGCTACTACGTCGGGACGATCAACCGGGTCGGGATCGAGGCCGACATCGGCGACGACGACTTCTATGGGCAGAGCTACTTCGTCGACCCGCGCGGCCAGTTCGTGGGCGACCTCGGCTCGGCGCACGACGAGGAATTGATCGTGCGCGACCTCGACATGGACCGGATCATGGAGGTCCGAAACACCTGGCAGTTCTTCCGCGACCGGCGGCCCGACGCGTACGAGGACCTCACCCGGCCGTAGACGCGCTACCATCCCCACGGCTCGGCCGTCTGGAGGAGGACGGCCGAGCCGCTTCATTCCGCGGCGGGAGGGTCGGGACATGCAGTTCGGCTTCACGCTCAAGCCCGATCACACCCTCGAGCGCACGCTGGCGCTGACGCGGCAGGCCGAGGACGCCGGCTTCGACTATGGCTGGCTGTTCGACTCGCACGTCCTGTGGCGCGAGCCGTACGTCCTGCTGACCCTCATGGCACAGGCCACGACCAGGCTCCGGCTGGGGACCTGCGTCACCAACCCGGCGACCCGCGAGCCCTCGGTCACGGCGTCCGCGCTGGCCGTCCTCGACGAGGTGAGCAGCGGGCGGATGGACCTCGGCATCGGGCGCGGCGACTCGGCCCGGCGGATGCTCGGCAAACCGCCGACCACCATGGCCACGCTCGAGGAGGCGATCGTCGTCATCAAGGCGCTCGTCGAAGGCCGCACGGTCGACTACGAGGGCGCGGAGCTGCGCCTGCCGTGGACCGGCAAGTGGACGCTGCCGGTGTGGGTCGCCGGCTACGGGCCGATGGCGCTGGCGATGACCGGCCGCGTGGCCGACGGGATCATCCTCCAGCTGGCCGACCCGGACCTCATCCGCTGGTTCGTCGGCCAGGTCCGCGAGGCGGCGACGCGGCGCCGGCCGCGACCCGGCCTCGATCCGGGTCCAGGCCGCCGCGGCGGCCTACGTCGGACCGCGCGACGAGGGCCGCGAGCGGACGCGCTGGTTCCCCGCCCTGGTCTCGAACCACGTCGTCGACCTGGTCAACAAGTACCCGCGCGAGCAGCTCCCGGCCAGCCTGACCGGCTACATCCGCGATCGCGAGGGCTACGACTACCACCACCACGCCGAGGTGGGGTCGTCGAACGCCGCGTTCGTCGGCGACGAGGTGACCGACCGGTTCTGCGTGCTGGGCACGGCGGACGAGCACGTGGCCAAGCTCCACGAGCTGGCCGATGCGGGCGTCGACCAGTTCAACGTGTACCTGATGAACGGCGACGAGGAGGCCCAGCTGGAGGCCTACGGCCGCGACGTGATCCCGGCGATGGGCGCGGTCGGCCAGCGGGGCTGAGGTTCGGCCGCCCTGCGGCTCGTCGCCACGCCCGAGGCCCGCCGTGGTGTGAGCCTGCACCGCTTCTCGACGTCCGGGCGACGACGCGATGCCCTGCGGGGCGGTGCGGGGAGGTCCCTGGCCAGGATGGGCTACTGGACAGTCGATGGCATGCCCGCGACCATGCTCCGATCACGCATCGGGGGTTGCCGTGAGGCATCGGTTGAATCACCACCAGCGACGATCCATCCTGTCCGCCGCCGCGATCGTCGCCGTCCTCGGCATCGGTCTCGCGCCGGGCGGGCCGGGCGTGCGCGACGTTCGCGCCGCGACGAGCGTCAACCTCGACCAGTTCGCGACGCTCGACGGCGCCTGGCAGAACGGCAACCTCAACGGCAACAACACGCGCTACCCGGAGGGCGGGATCGTCCCGTTCCGGCTGGCCGTCGAGGGCCTTACCGCAGGCACGCACACGATCCGGATCCAGTACGACTTGACCGCCGGCGGCCACAAGGCGTACGACTTCCTGGCCCGTTGGGACGGCTGGGTCTCACCGCCGATCTGCCATGGCAGCGGCGGCGGCATCTCGTCGATGTGCCCGTCGATGCCGACGCCGCACTACGGCGCGTTCCCGTCCGACGGGTTCAGGGCCGACGGCCTGTCGGTCCGCGACGCGGAGGCCTATTCCGGCGTCATCCGGCGGCTGACCATCTGGGGCGGCACGATCGCGTCGATCAGCGGGCCGACCCATGCGGGCCCGACCGGCGGCAACAGCACGGCCGAGTTCACGGTTCGCTTCGTGTCGACCGGTTCGGCGGTCCTCCTGGCGTGGGGCGGTCACCTCGCCCAGTCGCGCTTCTGGAACATGGCGAACGGTGGCGAACGCGACGGTGCGGGCGAAGTGAGCGGCGCGCCGTGGCATATGCGCACGCTTCAGCTCGACGGATCGGGCAACAAGAACCAGGACCGAAGCATCCAGCCCAGCGCGATCGTCGGCGAGCTGCCGCCTTTCGCGCTCGCACCGCCGACCCCGACCCCCCGTCCACCGACCACTCGGGCCGTCGTGACGCCCCGGCCGACGAACGGTGGCGGTGGTGGTGGTGGCGTACCCGTCGATCCACCGGTACCGACGGGCCCGCCGACCTCGACGGTGGCCATCGCGGACCCGCCGGCACCCGGCATCCGCTGGGATGTCCTGGCGCTGCTCGTCCTTGCTTGCGTCCGGTGGGTTCGCCACCGCCCTCGTGCGCGTGCGCGGGCCGAACCGCCGCGACTGACGCCGTCCCCAAGGGATGTTCTGAGGTGCGTTCTGGCCCCATCGTCAGGCTAGTCAACGGGACCATGTCCGCACGATGATGAGGTCGATGGTCGGCGCCGTGGCGTCGGAAGCGGTCGTGAGCGACCGCAGTAGCACTGGAGGCCCAGATGATCGGACGAATCCGACGCCCGCATGACCCGTTCTGGGATGAAGGCAAGGGAGCCCGCCGGACGCATCGTCGCGTCCAGTTCCAGGGACTGCTGGCGATCGCGCTGGCCATCGTCGCCGTCGGCGTGACGCCGCGGTCTGGTCTGCGCCACTCGCGCCCTCGGCGTAGGCCTCGGCACTGCGCTAACCACGCGCGATCTGAGCATCCGCTCGCCCGGTCGACCCGACGACCCGAGCGCGCGCGCTACCATGGCCCTCCCGACGACCGACGCCCGTCGCCCAGGAGGGACCGATGCGCACGCTGATCAGCAACGGCACCATCGTCACCGCCGACGGCTCGTCCGCGGCCGACGTCCTGATCGACGGCGAGACGATCGCCCAGATCGGCGCGGACCTCGCGGGCGCCGGCGTCAGCGCCGACGAGACGATCGACGCGACCGGCAGCTACGTGATCCCGGGCGGCATCGACGTCCACACCCACATGGAGCTGCCGTTCGGCGGCACGTTCGCCAAGGACACGTTCGAGACCGGGACGCGGGCCGCGGCCTTCGGCGGGACGACCTCGATCGTCGACTTCGCCGTCCAGTCGCGCGGCGCATCGCTGCGCGACGGGCCTCGACGCGTGGCACGCCAAGGCCGAGGGCAACGCCGTCACCGACTACGGCTTCCACATGATCATGAGCGACGTCAACGACGACACGCTCGCCGAGATGGACGGCCTGGTCGCCGAGGGCGTGCCCGACTTCAAGCTGTTCACCGCCTACCCGGGCGTCTTCTACAGCGACGACGGCGCGATCTTCCGGGCGATGCAGCAGACCGCGAAGAACGGCGGGCTGATCATGATGCACGCCGAGAACGGGATGGCCATCGACGTCGTGGCCGCGCAGACCGTCGCGGCCGGCACGACCGACCCGATCGGCCACGGGCTCGCGCGCAAGGCGATCTTCGAGGGCGAGGCGACCAACCGGGTGATCCGCCTGGCGCGAGGCGGCCGGCGTCCCCGTGTACATCGTCCACCTGTCGGCGCGCGAGGCGCTGGCCGAGGTCCGCGCCGCGCGCGATCGCGGGCTCGATGGCGTTCGCCGAGACCTGCCCCCAGTACCTGTTCCTGTCGCTCGACGACATGGGCAACGGCTTCGAGGGCGCCAAGTTCGTGTGCTCGCCGCCGCTCCGCACCGAAGGACCACTGGGACGACCTGTGGAACGGGCCTCGTCAAGGACGACCTGCAGGTGGTCTCGACCGACCACTGCCCGTTCGACTTCCACGGCCAGAAGGAGCTCGGGCCGGGGCGACTTCCGCAAGGTCCCCAACGGGCTGCCCGGGCGTCGAGGATCGGGTCGACCTGCTCCACGACGGCGGCGTCGTCGCCGGCCGGATCACGCCGCGAGCGCTGGGTCGAGATCATCTCGACGGCGCCGGCCAAGCTGTTCGGGATGTACCCGCAGGAAGGGCGCGATCGCGGTCGGCTCGGACGCCGACCTCGTCGTCTACGACCCGGACCGGCAAGCGCACGATCTCCGCGGCGACCCACCACATGGACGTCGACTACTCGTGCTACGAGGGCCGGACGGTCCAGGGCGGCATCGCGACGTCGTCCTGTCGCGCGGCATCGGTCGTCGTGCGGGACGGCGAGTTCACCGGGCGCAAGGGCCACGGCAAGTTCATCAAGCGGGCGCCGGCCGACTACGCCCGCCTGAGCTGAGCGACGGGGGAGGCACCGATGAGCATCATCGATGCCCGGTTCGGGCACGTGAACGTCACCGGCGCACGACTGGCGGCGACTCGCGGCGTTCTACACCGACGTCTTCGGCTGCGAGTTCGTCCCGCCGGAGCGCGACATCCGGAGCGCCGACCTGGACGCCGCGACCGGTCTGCGCGATGCCCATCTGACGGGCGCCCACCTGCGCCTGCCCGGGCACGGCGACAACGGTCCGACGCTCGAGATCTTCCAGTACGACGCGCTCGACGGGCACCCGGGCGCCCGGGTGGACCGCCCGGGCTGGGGCCACGTCGCGTTCCAGGTCCCGGATGTCCCGGCCGCCGTGGATGCCGTCGTCGCTGCCGGCGGCGCCCGCTTCGGCGAGATCGTCGCGATGCAGACGAAGGACGGCCGGCGGATCACCTGGGTCTACGCGACGGACCCGGACGGCAACATCATCGAGCTCCAGGCCTGGTCCTGAGGCGGACCAGGTGACGGCGCGGGGATGACGACACCCGGTCCGGGTTCGTCGTCCTCGACGGCGGGCTGGCGACCGAGCTCGAGGCGCACGGCCACGACCTGTCCGATCGGCTCTGGTCGGCGCGGCTGCTCGTCACCGACCCGGACGCGATCGAGGCCGTCCACCTCGCCTACTTCCGCGCCGGGGCCGCAGGTTGCGACGACGGCCAGCTACCAGGCGTCGATCGAGGGCTTCGCGGCGGCCGGCATCGACCGCGCGCGAGGCGCTCGCGTTGATCGGCCGGAGCGTCGAGCTGGCGCGCCGCGCCCGCGACCGCCACGACGCCGAGGCCCGGGAGCGCGGCACGACCGTCCGCTGCTCGTCGCCGGCTCCGTCGGGCCGTACGGGGCGATGCTCGCCGACGGCTCCGAATACCGCGGCGACTACGACCCGGGTCCGACGGCGCTCGCCGACTTCCACCGGCCGCGGATCGACGCCCTCGTCGAGGCCGGCGCCGACCTGCTCGCCTTCGAGACGATCCCGACCATCCGCGAGGCGGCCGTCCTCGTCCGGCTCCTCGACGACGCCGGCGTCCCGGCCTGGCTCAGCTTTTCGTGCCGGGATGCCGCGACGACGTCGGCGGGCGAGCCGATCGCCGAGGCGCTGGCCCTCGGCGACCACCCGGCCATCGTCGCCGTCGGGGTGAACTGCACCGCGCCTCGCCACCTGCCCGGCCTCCTCGCGGCCGCGGCGGATTCCGCGCCGGGCACGCCGCGGATCGCCTACCCGAACGGCGGCGACCGCTGGGACGCGACCGCCCGACGCTGGGTCGCCGACGACGGCGGGGCATGGCACGCGGCCGACGTCGCGAGCCTGGCCGCCTTCGGAGCGACCTGGCTCGGTGGCTGCTGCGGGACCGGGCCGTCGGACATCGCCGAGCTGGCTGGGCGCCTGGCCGGCTGAGGCGCGCCGGACGGCCTGGCTCAGCTCGCCGACCCGGGCTCCGATCGAGCGGCCATGACCTGCTGGGCGGCGTCGCGTGCGGGCGGATGCCCGGCGACCACCTCGAGGAATGCCTCGCGCCGGATCATGCAGCAGGACGGATGTCGCCGCCGCGGTGACGGTCGCGGTCCGCGGCACGTCGCGGAGCAGGGCGATCTCCCCCACCCCGTCGGCCCGGGCATCGACGACCCGGATCGGCCGGCCGCCCTGGCTGACGTCGAGCGCCCCGCTCTCGAGCACGTAGAACGCGTCACCCTGATCGCCCTTCGGCGATGAGGACCCGTCCGGGTTCGACCGTGATCCAGCGCGCCTGGCGGGCGAGCCAGTCGACCTGCGGCAGCGGCAGCGGCGCGAAGATCGGCGACACGCGGAGCAGCTCCAGCGCCCGCACCGGGACGAGCACGAGGCGGTCCATCGCGCGCAGCCCGACCCACGACAGCGCGATCCCCGCCGGCAGGAGCAGGCCGACCAGCACGACCGCGCCCTGCACGCCGACCCACAGCACGAGGAGCGGCGCGAGCAGCGCGCCCACGGCCAGACCGGCGAAGGCGAGCCCCTCGACGGCGCCGAGCACCCGGCCGAGGACCAGGTCGGGT
The DNA here is from genome assembly GCA_963721545.1 of uncultured Chloroflexia bacterium. Classification (GTDB taxonomy): domain Bacteria; phylum Chloroflexota; class Limnocylindria; order Limnocylindrales; family CSP1-4; genus SPCO01. The sequence continues at coordinate 122,568 of CAVRKB010000009.1, read as the reverse complement.
GTCACCCGCTGGAGGATCGTCCGCCCGACGATGTCGCAGACCGCGAAGCCGACGCCGGTTGCGACGATCAATGCCGCGGCGGCGACGGCCGACGAGATCGCTCCGATCGCGACGAGCGCGAAGCCCGCCACGAGCCCGGCCGTCGCGAGGATCGGCGCCAGGCGCTGGCGGCCGACGAAGGTGAACGTGATCGCGCCACCGGCAACGACGCCCAGGCCGAGTGCGGCGTTGAGCAGGCTGGCGCCCGAATCGCCGATGTCGAAGACCTCCAGGGCGAGCAGCACGAACAGGACGTCCAGCGCACCGATCACGACCATACGCACCGCCAGGATCCCGACGATCAGCCGCGTGCTGCCGTGGCGCGCGGCCAGCCGGAGCCCGTCGAGGACGCTCCCGACGCCGGCATCGTCGGCCAGGCCGGGTGCCGGCTCGGCGACCGCCCCGACGTGCGGCAGGTGGACGACCAGCGCGGCCGCCAGGAGGCAGGCAATCGTCGCGGCCCCGAACACGGCCGTCGGCGTGGCCACCAGCAAGATCCCGGCGGCGACCAAGCGGCCCGAGCAGCATGCCGGCACCCTCCATCGACCCGGACCAGCCGTTTGCCGCGGTCAGCTCCTCGGGCGTGCGGGCCAGGCTGGGCACGATCGACCCGTGCGTCGGACGGGTGATCGTCAGCACGGTCGCCGCGCACGTGGCTGCGGCGATGACCACCACGCGGCGACGCGTCGAGCGCCATCCCGATCCAGGTCGCGCCGTACGTCACGAGCTGCGCGACGTAGCCGAGGAACAGCACGCGGCCGCGTGGGAACCGGTCGGCCAGGTTCGAGAGGAACGGCGCCAGCAGCGCACCAGGAACGAGCTGGATGACGGCGACGATCCCGACACTTGCCGGCCCGATCGCGGCGTAGGCATACAGCAGGATCGCGACCCACGTGCCGAACTCGACCGCGTTGAACAGGAGGAAGGCCAGCTCGAGGCGGCGGAGGGCCGGGTTGTTCAGGATCGCCCGGACGACGCCCCACGACGTCCCGAGGGCCGGGAGGCGTGCGCTCATGGGTGACGGAGGTCGGGCGTCGGGGCTCGGCCGCCGCGGCGGGCTTCTGGGTCCACGCGTCCGAGTGTAGCCGCGGCCCCGCTCGCGGCCGAGGCTCGGTCGGCGTCGGCCGTGCCCCGGACAGCAAACCGACCGGCCTGTCGGCCGGTCGGTCGTGAGGGATGGGATCGTCGCGGACGGTTCCGCGACGGGCTCAGACGGCCTCGGCGGGCCGCCGCGAGAAGATCCGGAGCGCGGCGAGGATCAGCGCCTCGATCAGCGTCCAGCCGATCAGCGCGACGATCGCGGCGACGTCGAGGACCGACCCCTGATCGGCTTCGACGCGGTTCAGCGAGAACATGCCGACGAACGGCTCGACGAACGGCTGGGTGATGCCGAACACGAAGTCGACGATGTCGTTGCCGGGATTGGCGACGAGCAGGAGCAGGATGATCCGGAGGATCAGCAGCGCCTGCAGGATGCCGAACGCGAAGGTCACGATCCGGGAGGCGACGGTCGCCCCGCCGGGTCCGGCCGGGACGTAGGCGGATTCGGTCGTGCGCACGCTCGTCGCGGCGGGTGCCGGCGCGACGGTACGGATCGGTCGCTGGTCTCTCGTGGTGGTGGTTCGCTGATAGTCGGTCATACGGCGTCCTCCTGGGGATGCGTGGCCCCAAGGTTGGTCCGCCGGGCATGCCCGCGACTCGCATGCAGCGGCCCGGCCGCTTACAGGCGCCTATCAGTTGTGCGGGCCGCAGCGCGGACCGCGGGCCGCGTCAGCGAGTGCGCGGGAACCCGAGGTCGATCTTCGAGGTGCCCGGATCCGGCCAGCGCGACGTGACGATCTTGGCCCGCGTGTAGAACTGCACGCCCTCCGGACCGTACATGTGCAGGTCGCCGAAGAGGCTGTTCTTCCAGCCACCGAAGCTGTAGTACGCGACCGGGACCGGGATCGGCACGTTGATCCCGACCATCCCGGCATTGACCTCGAACTGGAACTGGCGGGCCGCCCCGCCATCGCGCGTGAAGATCGCCGTGCCGTTGCCGTACGGGTTGGCGTTGACCAGCCCGACCGCCTCGTCGTACGTCGCGACGCGCATGACGGTCAGGACCGGTCCGAAGATCTCGTCTCGGTAGGCAGTCCATCTGCGGGCGTGACGTGGTCGATCAGCGAGACGCCGAGGAAGAACCCGTCCGACTCGTCGTAGAGCGGGTGCTCGCGCCCGTCGGTCACGACGGTGGCACCCTGCGCCGGGCCGCTGTCGAGGTACGACGCGACCTTGTCACGATGCTGGCGGGTCACCAGCGGGCCCATCTCGGCCGATGGATCGCTGCCGGGTCCGACCTTGATCCCCGGCAGGCGCGCCTTGATCGCCTCGACCAGCGGATCCGCCACGTCGCCGACGGCCACGATCGTGGCGATCGCCATGCACCGCTCGCCGGCCGAGCCATAGCCGGCCGACACGGCCGCGTCGGCGGCCATCTCGATGTCCGCGTCGGGCAGCACGATCATGTGGTTCTTGGCGCCGCCGAGCGCCTGGACGCGCTTGCCGGCCTTCGTCCCGGTCTCGTAGATGTAGCGGGCGATCGGCGTCGAGCCGACGAACGACACGGCCGCGATGTCGGGGTGGTCGAGGATCGCGTCGACCGCGACCTTGTCGCCGTGGACGACGTTGAACACGCCGTCGGGGACGCCCGCCTCGGCGAGCAGCCCGGCCATGAAGTTGGCGGCCGAGGGATCCTTCTCGGACGGCTTGAGGATGAACGTGTTGCCGCGTCGCGATGGCCGTCGCGAACATCCACATCGGGACCATGGCCGGGAAGTTGAACGGGGTGATGCCGGCCACGACGCCGAGCGGCTGGCGGATCTGGTAGACGTCGACGCCGCCGCTCACCTGCTCGCTAGAAGCCGCCCTTGAGCAGGCTGGGATGCCGCACGCGAACTCGAGGTTCTCGAGGCCGCGGGCGATCTCGCCGAGCGCGTCCGACGGGACCTTGCCGTGCTCGGCCGTGAGCAGCGCCGCCAGCTCGTGGCGGTGCTGACTCGACCAGGTTCCGGATCTTGAACAGGATGTCGGTGCGCTTCGAGAGCGACGTCGCGCGCCAGCCCGGGAAGGCGGCCTTGGCGGCCTGGACGGCGGCGTCCACCTCGTCGACCGAGGCGAAGTCGACGTTGCGCGCGATCCGCCGGTCGCGGGGTCGTAGACCGGGCCCTCGCGGCCGGACGTCCCGGCGACGGTCCGTCCGCCGATCCAGTGGCTGACCCGGCCCGGGGGTCGTCGATGGTGGCGCTCGCTCCGGGCTCGGCGACCTGTCGTCATCGGAGAAACCTCCTTTCAGGTGGCGTCGCGTCACGATACTCCTTCGAGCCGCCGGCACCGGCGCGGTCCGGCCCCGTCAGAACGGCGGTCGTGTCTCGGGGTCGGGCCAGGCCAGGCTCGGCCGCGCCGTCGCCGCCCGTGCCGCGTCATCCGCCCGGCGGCGGCGAACGGTGAGCACCACGACGCCGATCGCGCACCCGACCGCGATCGCCGATGGCCACGAGCCCGCCGGCGACGGGCAGCCCGCCGGCGACGACCGGGTCGCGCCACGTCGTCGACACCGCGGCGCGGACGATCGCCCACGGCCCGACCGCGACGAAGAACAGCCGGCCGTCACGCGCCGCGAAGGCGCCGAGCGAGGACGACGACGGCCAGCGCGGTCAGGATCGCCGAGCGTGGCGATGCCCTCGTAGCGCCTGCGACGGGATCGACGGCAGCGCCGGCACCAGCGAGCCCCACGGGCCGGGGCCGAGGATAGGCCGTCGCCCACGTCGCTGTCGAACGGCACGCCCTGGCCGGAGCCGGCCAGGATCATCGCCAATTTGCCGGCGCCGATGGCGAACAGCAGCGGCGCGCCGCGACGTGCAGCCAGCGACCGATCGGCGCGCCGAGCAGGCTGGCCACGTAGACGCCGGTCAGGATCCCGCCGACGACCGCCAGGCCGAGCTCCATCCCGCCGACCGCCGGGTCGAGACAGCGGGCCGGCGGCGAAGCCTCGAAGATGGGCGTGGAGTAGCCCGTACCCGACCGGCCACCGATCACCGCCCCGGGCACGATGCCGACCGCGATGACACCGACGTCGTCCGCGCGCAGGTCACCGGCCGGGCCAGGACGCCCGCCAGGACGAGGGCCGTGCGCAGCATCGACGACGGCCAGCGCGATCGCCCGCCAGCGCACGACCAGGTCGCCGGACAGGTCGACGAGCGGGTCGAACGTGAAGTGATGACGGCGATCGGCACGGTCCGAGCAGTGTATCGAAGGCGCGGGATGTCGGCTAGCCGACACCCCTGTCGATGGGGCGTGGTCGGCCGTGTCGCAGGCGACAGGATGGTCGTCAGCCGGCCGGTTGCGCTGGGGGCGGCCAGCTGCGGTGGCTCGATCATCGGGAGGTCTGGGGGCTCGCCGATGACTGTCCGGCGTCCGGCCCGGCGATGGGGACGGGCCGGGCGCCGCGACCCGGGGACGCTGTTCGAACGATCGCGCTTCCGGTCCGCGCCTGGACATCGCCCTCCTCGAGCCGCCTCCGTGTCCGGACGCCGCGGGCCGCGAGTTGCGACTTCCCGGGACGCCACGCCCAGGCCCTGTTCACGCTGCTGGCCCTCGCCCGCCGCCCGCGCACCCGCGAGGCGATCGCCACGGACCTGTGGCCCGATCCGACGCCGGCTCGGCCGCTCGCTGCGCCAGGCGCTGTGGCTCGTCCGCCAGGGCGTCCTCGAGGCCGGCGTCGACCGGATCGGCTGCTCGACGTGGACGCCGAGTCCCTCGGCATCCGGCTCGATGCGGCGTCGACCTCGACGTGACCGCCTTCGAGGCTGCCTCGGCCGACCGCGACCGCGCGGAGGCGGCCATCGCGCTGTATCACGGCGACCTGGCTCGAGGGCCTCGGCCACGACTGCTTCGCCGGCCGAGCGGGAGCGCCTGTCCGACCGCTACGAGGATGCCCTCGCCCGCGTCGCGGAGCAGCGGCTCGAGGCCGGCGACCCGGCCGCCGCCCAGGTCATCGCCGAGCAGCTGCTCGCTCGCGATCCCCTGCGCGAGGAGGCGCACGCGGTCGCTCATCGCCGTCCACGGCCTGCTCGGGCACGCGCTCGCAGGTGGTGCGCCAGTACCGGCGACTGCGCGACGTGCTCGACCGTGAGCTCGGCGAGACGCCGTTGCCCGAGACCGAGGCGATCTACCGCCAGGCCCTGGCGCGGACCCTCGAGCGATCGCGCGACCGAGCCGCGACGATCGACCCCGAGCGCGAACAGCCACCCATCCTCGTCGCCCTCGGTCGCTGAGCGTCGCCGCTCCTGTCGCGCTGGACCGCCGAAACCGCGGGTGGGGCTACTATCGTTGGATGACGGGTGTTCGGATCGTCATGGTGACCACGATCTGGCTGATCGCGGGCTGCATCCAGGCCGGCGGGTCCGACGGTTCGCTGGGGCCGGCCAGCCAGCAGCCCTCTCGGATTCCCGCCGCGAGCCCCGCTGGTGGGACGATCGACCTGCCGGCCTCCATCACCGATCCGGTGGTCGCCGAGATCGCCCGCGACGCGGGCGTGCCGATCGACCAGGTAGCGATCGTCTCCGCCGCGGCCGTCACCTTCCCGGACGGAAGTCTCGGCTGCCCGGAGCCGGGCATGGCCTACACGCAGGTCCTCACCGACGGCTACCAGATCGTGGCCGAGGCCGGCGGGACGACGTACGACTATCGCGGATCTGGCGGCACGTTCAGGCGGTGCCTCTCCGGCGGGTGAGGGCGCCGAGTCGCTGACATGGCGAGGCCCGTCGGCGGCGCCGGCGGGCCTCGTGTAGGGCGATGGTTGCCGCCTACCTGTTCAGGATGACGACGGTCGTCCCGATCCGGGTCTTTGGAGCAAGCGCTGGTTCGTAGTACTCGACCGTGCCGCGGTACTGGGTGCCTGGTCCCGTGATCCCGGCGTAGGTCGCCGTGATCGGGACGATCTCGCCGATGATGACCGCGGTGGGATCGCCTGTTCCCAGCTGGGCGGCAAGGGTCGGGGGATCTGGCGCGACGGTCGGGCAGGTACCACTCGTGGAGGGTGAACGCAGAGCCGTCGCCGCCGGCCGTTCCCCAGCCGTGGACGACGAGCCTGTAGTTGAGGGCAGGCGGGCGCTGGAACTCGATCGTCTCGTTGGAGTCGCCGGCTCCGCTCACGCGGACGAGCTCACCCGGGTAGGCGAACGTGCCGTTGCCGTTGAGATCGGCGAACAGGTACATGTCGAGGTCTGCCCCGGCCTCGGTGGTCGAATTGAAGAGTGCGGCCGTGTAGAGCTTGCCCGCGGCGAGCGAGAAGTCCTTGATGTAGACGCCGTCAGTGAACGTCCCGGTGGCGATGTCCTGGTCCGGATCCTGGGCCACGTTCAGGCCCGGCGTTGGGGCGTCGGCGACGAGGCCGAAGCCGCTGCGCGTCGAGCGGAGCCCGTTATACCCGGCCTGGATGTCCCAATTGAGCGTTCCGGAATCCGCCGAGGCGGTCGCGGTGAAGGTGATCGGCGCACCGAGGACTGACTGGCCGTACCGCGACCGGCAGCCGGACCGTGCGACCGTCGCCGGCCGTCCAGACGATCGCGCCGAACGTCCACGCGTTGATCGCGGCGGTCGTCCTGGTAAATCGCGCATTCCAAGTCTGGCTGGCGCCTGGCGCGATGGTGAAGCTGGCGGGAAGCTCGCGTCACGGAGATCCCGGTCAGCCCTTCGACGCTCGAGGTCCATGTCGTCGACGAGGCGTCGACGCTGGTGGCGGTCCGTGACGACGGCCTGCGAGCCGGCGAGGGCGGCGATGCCGATCGATGGCTCATTCAGGTCACTCGGGTCGACGGCCGAGACTCCGCCGAAGCAACCGTTGCCGTTGCCACAGAGGAATTCGAGATAGTCGAAGAAGTCGGCCTTGAACGTCAGTCCTGCGTTCACGGCGCTGTTCGGATTGACCCTGCCACCGCCCATGTCGAACGGATCGGCAGGTGTTGTCGCCGTCTTCCTTCGTGACGGCGTCTTGCCGGTCACGACCAGCGCCGACTTGATCTGCTCGGGTGTCCAGTTCGGGTGCGCCTGACGGAGCAGTGCACCGAGGCCGGCGACATGCGGCGACGACATCGACGTGCCCGCGATGGCCTGGAAGAGCTGGCCCGGCAGGCCAAGCGGGCCGGTCGGGCTCTGCGCCCGCGAGGATCTGCACGCCGGGTGCCGTGACATCGGGCTTGATGATGTCCGGCGCGGCGCGATCCATCCCACGCGAGCTGAACGCGGCCATCACATCGGCAGTCGCCGGCGTGTCCGTGGCGGTTCCCGCGGTCAAGCTCGCCATCTCACCGCTGTTGTCGGCGATGAAATCCTTGACGGCCGTGCCGTTGGTGAGGTTGACATGGATGGTCGGGACGTAATGGTTGTCGGTGTTCGATTCCTGCGCATCGGACGGGTTGTAGAGGATCATCCCTACGCCGCCCGCGGCGGCGACGGTCTGCGACTTCTGCAACGCGGGCGTTGACGCCGCGCAGGCAGAGGACGATCTTCCCGCTGACCTTTGCCGGATCGAGCGAGCCCGCAAGGCACAGCTCGGCATCGGCCGGATCGACGCCGGACGCCGCCACGTCTTCGGCGTCGACGAGCGCCGCCGGGCCGACGGCGTTGGTGACCGAGGCGCCGGTGACGGCAGCGTCGCACCGCCCGTCGCGGTCAGATTGGCGGTCGCGAGGAAGGATCGGTCCTGCTGACTCGCGCCGACCGTCGTCACCCACGGCACCGAAGCCGGAGAACCGACGGTGTTTGCGCCCGGTCCGGCGTTGCCCGCCGAAACCGACGCGAACACGCCGGCGTCGGCGGCGAAGAGGAAGCTGATCTCGTCGTCGGTCAGGATGACCGAGCTGTCCGAACCGATCGAATAGTTGATGACGTCGACGCCGTCGGCGACGGCCTGGTCGATCGCGGCAATGAGGTCCGCACCGGCGCACCCGCCGTCGCTTTCGGCGTTGCTGTTCCAGCAGGCCTTGTACATCGCGACCCAGGCCCGTGGCGCGATCCCCGAGATCGTCCTCGACGCCGAGGTCGTTGCCGTCGATCGAGGGATCGATGTTCGCGTTGCCCGCAGCGGTGCTCGACGTGTGGGTGCCGTGACCGTCGCCGTCGCGCGGCGAAAGGTACGTCACCCTCCCAGACCTGGCTCGCACCGAACCCGGCGACGTACCAGCGAGCACCGATCAGCTTGTTGTTGCACAGGTTCTTGGTGAACGCCTCGCCGGTCTCGCACTTGCCGCTCCAGTGAGCGGGGCGGCCATACACGACATTCGTGTTGCCCGGACGTGTTCGTCACCCGGTCCGAGAAGCTCGGGTGCTCCGGCCAGATCCCCGTGTCGACGACCCCGACGATCACCCCTCGCCGGCGTGTCGCCTGGCCACCGAGTTTGCTCCACAGTCCGTTGCCGGCGGTCAGCCCAAGGAATTCGGGGCTGTGGTCGGTGTGGATCTTGCGCATCTCGGATTGCGAACGGAGAAGACGCCGGGGGTCGCGCGCAGGAGCGCCGCTTCACCACCGGTCAGCCGGGCCGCGAAGCCCGGGAAGCTGTAGCGATAGTTGTACAGCGCCTTGTGGGTCTTCTTCGTCTTGGCTGCTCAGGCTGCCGAGGACCTTGCCCTGCTCGCGATCGAGGTAACTGCACGTAGTTCTTGACCTGGGCGCTATCCGTCTGGATGTGGCCCTTGCCGCGCGGGCTGGTCGCCGCAAGCCCGGCGACGCCGCCGCGGTAGCTCGAGACCGGCATCCGGTTGCAGGCGGACGATGTACAGCGCGCGTCGTTCTTCGCGCGATCTGTCGCGAGCTCGGCTTGCGAGACGGGATCGAGCTGCGGGGACGCCGCGATCGCCGACGGCATCGACGACAGGAGCAACAACAAGGCGGCGAGAAGCGCAACGATCCTGCGGTTCAACGTAGATCCTCCTGTTTCACCGGATTGGCCGGCAAGGGCCGTGGCTCGATCGGGCGGGAGGCGAGTGCTTCGGCGCGTTGGGGGCTGGCGGGCACTCGATCTCACTCACAGCCGTCGATTTCCTCCGACGGCTGCTACATAGAGACCAAAGAGTACTACCGGCCGAATGCCGTTGGTCAACGAGTGCTCGCGGCGCCCTCCCAGATGTGTTGCCCCCGGGCACCACGAGGGCCGGCGCAAGCCGGCCCTCATCTTAAGTACGGTCTCGCCGGCGAACTCAGCGCCGGGCGAACATCGCGTCCTGTGCGTTCCCCTGGTGGGGCTCGCCCGTATAGAAGTCGATCTGCGGTGACGTGGCGAGCCGGTTGAGGCCGGTCCAGACCACGTTGATCGACCCATCCGAGCCGACGGCCAGGCCGGTGTAATCGCCGTGGAAGACGTTGCAGTCCTTGCCCGGGCGTCGGTGCCCGCCGCAGGCCGCCGGCCAGTCTGGCCTGACTCGACGTACTGGCCGCTCCAGTGGGTGACCGAGACATCGGGGTTCTCGGCGGCACCGAGCGCCTCGAGCGCCCCGCCTCCGACCTTGAGGACGTGGTGGAATGTGTCAGCCGACGTCGGGCGCAGCGTCGTCCCGATCCCAGGCCACGGCCAGCGTTCCGTCGGGCTGGTGATCGGCCCACGGGAACCACTCCTGGGTTCCCGATGCGCCGTCGTCGTCAGGAGGGTCCTGGCGCTCCATGTGGCACCGCCGTCCGTCGATCGGACGGTGTAGACGTCCGTGTCCGAGCCGGGTCCGGCGTTGCACGGGTCGTAGTTCGGGGCCGTCCCGATGGTGAAGAAGCAGCCCGGCGTCGCGTTGGGGTTCGGCGTGCCGCGGTCCGACCAGACGATCGTCACGTCGTCCGGGTCGGTCGGGTTGACCGAGATGTTGCCGTACGGCGCCCAGCGGATCTGGTGGCCCCAGATCGTCTGCCGGCCGATGACCGAGTACGGCATGTCGCTGCAGGCCGTCCTCGAGCTGGACCGCCGGGACCGGGGCGCCGAAGGTGACGCCGCCGTCGGTCGACTTCACGACCATCAGCTGGAGTCGAACAGGTCATTCGGTTCCCAGGCGGCCTCGTTCTGGAAGTTCGCGAAATGGACGTAGAGCGTGCCGTCGGACGCCACCTCCGGGATCGAGAACTGGTCCTCGTCGCACTCGGTCGCCGCCCCCCGGGAGCTCTGGAAGGTGCAGCTCGGATGGCTGCCCGAGATCTCCTTGCGCCGCCGACCAGGTGCAGCCCGCCGTCGTCCGAATAGCTCAGGACGATCGGCGACTCGGCGTAGCTCCCGTGGAGACCGTTCAGGAAGCGCGTCGTGGTCACGTACGCCCGGCCGTAGTGCGGCGAGCCGGGATTGTTGTCGACCGTGATCCATTCCTTGTCGTAGAACGTGGCCTGGTTGGCGGGGCCGATGCCGGTGCCGGTGCCGTGGAAGACGGTCGACGGGCTCGCTCCACGTCACGCCGCCGTCGGTCGAATGGCTGACCGAGACGTCGCCCTGCGAGATGCTGCCAGTCGCGCCCTGCCCGCCTGTGTTCTCGAGCTGGGCCATCAGGACGGCGCCGTGCTTCCGATCGAACGCCGGGGCGGGATCGCCGGCGCCGTTGCCGCTGCGCATCGGGACCTGGCCGTCCTGCCAGGTAGCTCCTCCGTCGAACGACGTGAAGAACCCGGTCGGGACGTACACCTGGCGGGCGCCGGTGGAGTTGTTGAACCGGTAGAAGTAGTCGTTGGAACCCGCGACGAGGTGATCGGGGTCGGTCGGGTCAACGGCGATCGCGATCTCGTTGTCGGGCGAGAAATCCTGGGCGAACTCGGTCGTGTTGCAGCTCATGTCGACGGTGGCCGCCGGGTTCGCCGGCCGTCGCGCATGTGAATCGCTCGATCTGGACCTTCGAGAACTGGCCGCCGCCCAGGCCCGTTATCCCGGCCGCCCCTGGATCCATGGCCGACGGGAGCCACTTTGATCGCGATCAGCCTGTTGGTTCCGTAGGGCCGATCCTTGGCGACGGCAGCCTGGGTCAGGACGCCGAGTGCCAGGATCGCGGCAGCGAACAAGGTGAGAATCGACGCATCAGTCGTCCTCCTCTGACACCATGCGCGTGGCGCATGGCCTCCTCCGGCAGATCAGTCGGAGTATGCGCGCGACGGGACCCCGTTGTGCCAGTGCGACGACACTCGACCGAGCCAGCGCCGGTGCGCGGGCGCACCACCGCCCGCGATCAGTCCAGCTTGTCGACCAGCTCGCGGACCGCCGCCGGCCGAGGCATCGAAGGCGGCCTGCTCGTCGGCCGTCAGCTCGATCTCGAAGACGCGCTCCATGCCGCTGCGCCCGAGCACGACCGGCACGCCGACGAACAGCCCGTCGGTCCCGAACTCCCCCTGGAGGAGCACCGCGCAGGGCAGCACCCGCTTCCGGTCGAGCAGGATCGACTCGACCATCTCGAAGGTCGACGCGGCCGGGGCGTAGTAGGCCGAGCCGGTCTTGAGCAGGGCGACCACCTCGGCGCCGCCGTTGGCGGTGCGGTCGCACAGCGCCTTGACGCGATCCGGGCTGAGCAGCTCGGTGATCGGCACGCCGGCGACCGTCGAATAGCGCGGCAGCGGGACCATCGTGTCGCCGTGGCCGCCGAGCACGAAGGCGTGGGTGTCCTCGACCGACACGCCGAGCTCCTCGGCGATGAACGTCCGGAAGCGCGCCGAGTCGAGCACGCCGGCCATCCCGAGCACGCGCTCGCGCGGGAAGCCGGATGCCGTCAGGGCGACGTGGCACATCGCGTCGAGCGGGTTGGTGACGATGATCAGGATCGCGTCGGGCGAGTGGCGGACGGCCTGCTCGACGACCGACCGGACGATCCCGGCGTTCTTGGCCAGCAGGTCGTCGCGGCTCATGCCCGGCTGGCGCGCCAGGCCGGAGGTCACGACGACGATGTCGGAGCCGGCCGTCTCGGCGTAGTCGTTGGTCCCGGTGATCCGGGCGTCGTGGCCGACGACCGGGGCGGCCTCGGCGAGATCGAGGCCCTTGCCCTGCGGCAGGCCCTCGACGATGTCGATGAGCACGACGTCCGCCAGGCCGGCCTCCGCGATGCGCTGGGCGGTCGTGGCCCCGACGTTGCCGGCGCCGATGACGGTGACCTTGTTGCGGGCCATGCGGAACGGAGCTCCTTTCGATCGATGGGATGCCGGGTCATTGTAGGTCTCGTTCGGTGTCGTCATTCGTGGCCGTCCTGGCTGGACGTCCGTCGATGTCGGCGGCGGGGGCGGCGGGCACGATCTGGTCGATCAACCGCTTCGATAGGAGCCTTCGATGTCCACCTTCGTCCCGGCCGCGGTCCTCGTGATCCTCGGTTCGGCCCTCGCCGTCCTCGGCCTGCTTGCCGCGGGCAGCCTGCCCCTCATCATCGTCGGACTGGCCGCCGTGTTCGGCGCCGGCGTCCTGCGCCTGGCCGAGGCCCGGCGATGAGCGCCACCCCGGCGCTGGCCCTCCTCGGGCTGCTTCTCCTCATCGTGGCGATCCCGCTCGCGTTCAGCCTCGCCCCGTTCGTGATCGGCGTGATCGTGCTGGCCATCGCGGCCCGCCGGGCCCACCTCGGGCTCGCCGAGGCTGACGCGCCGATCGCCGCCTGAGGGCGCGTCCCGCCGGATGGGCGCGCGCCCCGACGCACCGGAAACGAAGTCCGCCAGCATCGATTCCCGGATGGTTCCGACCAAGCGGAACCAGTTGTGGGGATCGGTCGCGCATGTCGACCGGGGGGCATTGCTGGAACCGCTCGGCCACCCCGCGCAGCCCACCCACGCAACTTGGTTCCGCTTGCGCGAAACCATCTCGATTTCGACCTTCCTCCGGGCGTCGCGCCAGGCAAGGCGCGCGCGGGCCTCGCGCGATCAGTCGAGCGCGCCCCGCGGACCGGCGGCGGCGATCGCCGGATCGACGACGTCCGCGTAGGCCGTGAAGTTGTCGCGGAACATGCCGGCCAGCTTGGCCGCCGCCCGGTCGTAGGCGTCCGGGTCCGACCACGTGGCGCGCGGATCGAGGAACGAATCCGGGACCTCGGGGCAGCGGACCGGGACCTCGATCCCGAAGTTCGGGTCGACGCGCGTCGGGATGCCCTCGAGGCCGCCCTCGAGCGCCGCCCGGACCATCGACCGGGTGTGCGCGATGTTCATCCGTTCGCCGGTGCCGTACGGCCCGCCCGTCCAGCCGGTGTTGACCAGCCAGACCGGAACGTCGTCGCGCTCGAGCCGCTCGACCAGCATCCGGGCGTACTCGGCCGGGTGGCGCGGCATGAACGGCGCCCCGAAGCACGCCGAGAACGTCGCCTTCGGCTCCTTGACCCCGACCTCGGTGCCGGCCAGCTTGGCGGTGTAGCCGCTGATGAAGTGGTAGGCGGCCTGCTCGCGGGTGAGCCGGGCGATCGGTGGCAGGACCCCGAACGCGTCCGCCGTCAGGAACACGACCGCGCGGGGCGTGCCGGCCATCCCGGTCTCGTCGGCGTTGCCGATGAAGTCGAGCGGGTACGCGCCGCGCGTGTTCTCGGTGAACCGCTCCGAGTCGAGGTCGAGCTCCCGCGTCCGCGGATCGAGGTCGACGTTCTCGAGGACGGTCCCGAAGCGCCGCGTGGTCTGGAAGATGTCGGGCTCGTACATCGGTGACAGGCGGATCGTCTTGGCGTAGCAGCCGCCCTCGAAGTTGAACGTCAGGCCGTCGCCCCAGCCGTGCTCGTCGTCGCCGATCAGGCTCCGGCGCGGGTCGGCCGACAGGGTCGTCTTGCCGGTCCCCGACAGCCCGAAGAAGACCGTCGCGTCACCGTCCGGCCCGACGTTGATCGCGGAGTGCATCGGCAGCACGCCCTCATCGGGCATCAGGTAGTTCATGACCGTGAACGCGCTCTTCTTGATCTCGCCCGCGTACTCGGTGCCGACGATGAGGATCTCCATCCGGCCGAGATGGACGAGGATGGCGGTGCCGGTGCGCGTTCCCTCGGTCTCGGGGTCGGCCTTGAACGACGGCACGCAGATGATCGTGAAGTTCGGCGCGAAGGCGGCCAGCTGCCGGGCGGTCGGGCGGCGGAACAGGTTGCGCGCGAAGATGCTCGCCCAGGCGGTCTCGGTGTAGACCCGCAGCGAGCGACGGTGGGCCGGCGCGGCGCCGATGAAGCAGTCCTGCGCGTACAGGTCGCGCGTCGCGGCGTACTCGACCAGGCGGGCCCGCAGCCGATCGTAGTGCGCCTCGGAGATCGGCCGGTTGACCGTGCCCCACCAGATCTTCGCCTCGCTCGTCGGCTCGGCGACGATGAACTTGTCCTCGGGCGAGCGGCCGGTGTGGCGTCCCGGTGCGGACCACGAGCGGCCCGTCGGCGGCGACGAGGCCCTCGCCGTGGCGGATGGCGTCCTCGTACAGCTCGGCGGTCGACAGGTTGCTGCGGACGGAGCGGCCCACGACGGGGCGCGTGATTGGGGCTGTGGTAGCCATCGGCGGTGGACTCCCGGTGCACAGGCGATCACGATCTGATCGACCGGCCGCGCGTGATGCGAGTCGAGACTCGCAGGAGTCGGCTTCCGCAGTCGTAAGGTGCGGCAAGGCTACCACGTTGCGGAATGGTTGCGGTCGCCCGGAAGTACCGCAACCGTCGAGGACTCTCGGGCCTCGAGCCGCGGAGCCGCCCTAGACCGTCTGGAAGCTGCTCAGCACGAGGCCCAGGATCACGATGGCGGTGATGGCCACCACCACGATCGTGCGAAGGCGATCCCTGCTGCTCGAAGATCTGGTCACGTCCCAAGTCTGCCCAGCGGCTCGTGCCGACGGTCAAGCGTCGGCGCGTCGTTGACGTGTCGCCACGCAGCCCGTAGCATCGGCGGACAACCGAAGAGCTCTTATCAAGAGTTGGCTGAGGGACCGGCCCTGTGAAGCCACGACAACCTACCGACGCATCGGCAAGGTGCCAAGTCCGGGCAGGTCCTCCTGCACGATAAGGGAACTCCCTTCGGAGCCCCCCTACCGTCCAAGAACGGTTTTGCCCTACCCCCGGTCCCGAGGCGCTCCCCGCTCCCAGCCTCCCGGAGACCGACATGGCGATCGAGATCATCCCCGCCCCGGCAGCGCCGACGACCCGCATTCGCGGCATGCGCTGTCGCAACTGCGGCGCCACGCAGCCCCTCGCGATCGCCTATGTCTGTCCGGCCTGCTTCGGGCCGCTCGAGGTCGACTACGACTACGCCGTCGCCGGCGCGACGCTGACCCGCGAGACGATCGCCGCCCGCGCCCCCGGGATCTGGCGCTATGCCGAGCTCCTCCCGGTCGACGCACCGCCGGCGCGCGGCCTGGCGGTCGGCTCGACGCCGCTGCTCGCCGCCGACCGGCTGGCGCCGCACCTCGGGCTCGATCGGCTGTGGATCAAGGACGACACGCGCAACCCGTCGCTGTCGTTCAAGGATCGAGCAGTCGCGGTGGCCGCCGCGCGGGCGGTCGACTTCGGGGTCGAGGCGCTGGCGTGTGCGTCGACCGGCAACCTGGCCGGGGCGACGGCCGCGGCCGCGGCGGCGATCGGGCTGCCGGCCTACGTGTTCATCCCGGCCGACCTCGAGCCGGCCAAGGTCGACCATGCGCTGGCCTACGGCGCGACGGTCGTCCCGGTCGAGGGGACCTACGACGACGTCAACCGGCTGTGCCTCGAGGTCGCCGACGAGACGGGCTGGGGCTTCGTCAACATCAACCTCCGGCCCTTCTACGCCGAGGGCTCGAAGACGCTGGCCTACGAGATCGCCGAATCGCTCGGCTGGCGGTCGCCCGACGTGATCGTCGCGCCGATCGCCTCGGGCGCCATGTTCACGCGCGTCGCGCGCGGCTTCGAGGAGCTGGCCGAGCTCGGTCTCATCGCCCGGCGCCCGATCCGCTACGTCGGCGGCCAGGCTGCCGGCTGCGCGCCGGTCGCAACCGCCTGGGCGGCCGGTACCGACGTGATCGAGCCGGTCCGGACGCCCGACACGATCGTCCGCTCGCTGGCGATCGGCAACCCGGCCGACGGCCGCTACGTCGTCGAGCTCGTGCGGGCCACCGACGGGTCGGTCGAGGCGATCGATGACGAGGTCACCGCTGCGGCCATCCGCGATGCGGCCCGGCTCGAGGGCGTCTATTCCGAGACGGCCGGCGGGGTCACCCTGGCCGCCGCGGCCGCGGCCCGCCGCCGTGGTGTGATCCGGCCCGGGGACGAGGTCGTGGCGCTGCTGACCGGGAACGGACTCAAGACACCCGACGCGCGGCTCCTCGGGCACGGCGACGGGGTCGCGCGGCCCGGCGAGCCGGGGCTCGCACCGGCCATCCGCCCGAGCCTGTCGGCGTTCGAGCGCTGGCTGGGCGGCGCGGCATGAGCACGGTCCGCATCCCGCCGACATTGCGCACCGCGACCGGCGGCGCCAAGCAGGTCGAGGTCCCCGGCGGCACGGTCCGCGAGGTCGTCGCCGGCCTGATCGTGCTCCATCCGAGCCTCGAGGCCCAGCTGATCGGCCCGGACGGTGACCTGAACCGGTTCGTCAACGCGTTCCTCAACGACACCGACGTGCGCCACCTCGAGGCGCTCGACACGCCCGTCGGCGACGCCGACACGCTGGTCCTCCTGCCGGCGATGGCCGGCGGCTAAGCGGTCCGAGGCCGGACAATAAAGGCCCGCGGCGGGTCGAAATCGTGGACCCGCCCGATGTGCCCGCCACGCGCCGCGGGCGACCCTGTCAACGACCGGAAGGACCGGCCGCCGAACAGGGGATCGACCGATGCCAGACCCGCGGGGACTCTATTTCGTGATCAACGAGCGCCAGAACCGCTGGTGGCTGTACGGCGACGACCGCAAGCCGCTGTACCAGCCGACCGACGCGCTGCCGCTGCCGACCGAGCCGCAGCGCGAGCGCATGAGCTACGGCCGCCGGCTGGCCTTCCGGCTCCGGTCGATCATCCGTCCGGCGTCCCGCCTCCGTGGTGGCTCCGTCTGGACGCCGACGCCGCGGGTCGGGGGTGACGCGGCACGGCCGCGATCGAGCTGACGCTCCGCGAGGCGTTCAGGCGCCGTCGAGCGCTTGCGCGAGGTCGGCGATCAGGTCGCCCGCGTCTTCGATCCCGACCGACAGCCGGACCAGCGCCGGGTCCACCTCGAGCGGTGACCCGGCGACCGACAGGTGGGTCATCGCCGCGGGCACCTCGATCAATGACTCCACGCCGCCGAGCGATTCGGCCAGCGTGAACAGCACGGTCGACTCGGCGATCGCGATCGCCCGCTCCGCCGCGCTGCGGCCGTGGCCGCCGCCGGGCGTTGGCAGGAACGAGATCATGCCGCCCATCGCCGGGTAGTTGACGGCGGCCACGTCCGGGCGATCGGTCAGGAACGCCGCCACGGCCGCGGCATTTGTGGCGTGGCGCTCCATCCGCAGGTGGAGCGTGCGCAGCCCGCGCAGGACGAGGAAGCAGTCGAGCGGCCCGGGCACCGCGCCCATCGCGTTCTGCAGGAAGCGCAGCCGCTCGGCAACCGCGGCGTCGGACGTCGCCACGACCCCGACGACCGTGTCGGAGTGGCCGGCCAGGTACTTGGTCGCCGAGTGGAAGACGATGTCGGCGCCGAGCGTCAACGGCCGCTGCAGCGCGGGCGAGGCGAACGTGTTGTCGACCACGATGAGCGGCCGCCGTCCGCCCTCGGCGGCTCGCCGGGCGACCGTCGCTGCGGTCGCCTCGATGTCCACGACCTTGAGCAGCGGGTTGGACGGCGTCTCGAACCAGACCAGCCGGGTCCGCTCGGTGAGGGCCTCCCAGAGCACGTCCCCGCCGGCCGCCAGGTCGACGTAGCGGGCGTCGACGCCGGCCGCCCGGCGGACGCGCTCGAGGTAGCGGAACGTGCCGCCGTAGACGTCGTCGCCGACGACGATCTCGTCGCCGGGCCCGGCCAGCTCGGCGATCGCCGCGGTGGCGGCCGAGCCCGAGGCGAACGCGATCCCGTACGCGCCGCCCTCGAGCGTCGCGATCGCCCGCTCGAGTCGCTCGCGGGTGGGGTTCTGCGAGCGGGCGTACTCGTACCCGGCGCGCGGGGTGCCGACGCCGTCCTGGGCGTAGGTCGACGTCTGGTAGATCGGCGGTGAGACCGCCCCGGTCAGCTCGTCGGGCTCGGCCCCGGCGTGGACGGCGAGGGTCGCGAAGGCGAGCTCCGGTCCGGACTCGCGCGGGTCACGCGGGCTTGCGTCCGGACTCGCGTCCGGGTTTGGGTCGTCGTGCACCGGGGCATCATGGCACCCGGGCGATCAGCCCGTGGGCGGCCAGCCATCG
This sequence comes from uncultured Chloroflexia bacterium, assembly GCA_963721545.1. Taxonomy (GTDB): domain Bacteria; phylum Chloroflexota; class Limnocylindria; order Limnocylindrales; family CSP1-4; genus SPCO01. Next base: position 104,227 of record CAVRKB010000009.1, on the reverse strand, counting down.
AGCTCGAACACGAGCTCTTCGCCGTCGATGTCGTCGATCTGGACGCCGACCTGGCGGAAGCCGAACTGGCCGATGACCGCCAGCGAGGCGACGTTGCCGGGCGCGACCGATGCCCGGAAACGGTCCACGCCCTGCGCCGAGGCCCAGTCGAACATCGCCCGGGCGACCTCGGTTGCGACGCCCTGCCGCCGGTACGCCGCCTCGACGCGATAGCCGATCTCGACCCGGCCGTCGGGACCCGGCGGGGCGTGGAACCCGACCGAACCGATCGTCGTGCGCGTACCGTCCGGCTCGGTCAGCACGATCGCCCGGCCGAGCCACGGCTGGGCCGCCGGGTCGGCGGACAGGTCCGCGATCCGGAACTGGAGGAAGTTGTCGAGCTGGTCGGGGAAGTCGGCCGGCACGGTCGCGCCGAGCTCGGCTTCGGCCGCGGGCAGGTCGCGCTCGACGAGCGCGCGCATGAACGGCATGGACATCGAGACGAGCTCGAACCGGGCGGTCTGGATCGACGGGACCGTCACGAGTGGTTCAGCTCCGGCTGGTCGATCGGTGGGCCAGGTACTCGAGCAGGTCGAGCCGGGTGAGGACGCCGGCCGGCCGGCCGTCGCGCGTGGCGATGAGCGCCGACGAGCCCTCGAGCAGCGCGAAGGCCGCGTCGAGGCTGGTGCCGACGTCGACCAGCGGCAGCGGTCGGTCCATCACCTCGCCGACGGTCCGCTCCACGACCGCCGGGTCGCGAAACGCGCGATCGAGCAGCCCCTTCTCGGTGATCGACCCGACGAGGCCCTCGATCGCGTCGTCGTCGGGCCGCTCCGACACCGGCAGCTGGCTGATGCCGTATTCCTGGAGCACGGCGATGGCCTCGCCGACCCGTTGCGTCGTCCGGGCGATGACGAGGTCCGGGCGCTCGCCGCCGTGGTGACGGTCGCCGAGCAGGTCCTCCACGCGGACCACGGCACCGGTCGTCGGCAGCAGGCCGTTCACCCGCATCCACTCGTCGTTGTACAGCTTGGACAGGTAGTTCCGGCCGCTGTCGGGGAGCAGGACGACCACGACCGCTTCCGAGCCGTCCGGCGTCGCGGCCAGGTCGCGGACGACCGCGCGCGTCGCCACCATCGCCGTGCCGCACGAGCCGCCGGCCAGGATGCCCTCCTCGCGGGTCAGCCGGCGGGCCATCTCGAACGCGTCGCGGTCGCTGACCCGCACCCAGCGGTCGACCGACGGTCGGGTCGTAGGTGCCCGGGAAGAAGTCCTCCCCCACCCCCTCGGTCAGGTACGGGCGGGCCGTGTCACCGGACAGCACGCTGCCCTCGGGATCGGCGCCGATCACCTCGATCGCGGGGTTGCGAGCCTTGAGCACGTGGCCCACGCCGGAGATGGTGCCGCCGGTCCCGACGCTGGCCACGAAGTGGGTGATCCGGCCCTCGGTCTGGTCCCACAGCTCGGGGCCGGTCGTCCGCTCGTGGGCCGCCGGGTTCTCCACGTTCCAGTACTGGTCGGGCTTGAACGCACCGGGGATGTCGCGGGCCAGGCGCGCCGCCACCGAGTAGTAGCTCTCGGGCGACTCGGGCGTGACGTTCGTGGGGCAGAGCACGACCTCGGCCCCGTAGGCGCGCAGGAGCTGCTGCTTCTCGGCCGACTGCTTGTCGGCCATCACGAAGATGCAGCGGTAGCCCTTCAGGGCGGCCGCGATCGCCAGGCCGTGCCCGGTGTTGCCGGACGTCGGCTCGATGATCGTGCCGCCCGGCTGGAGGAGCCCCGCCCGCTCGGCCGCCTCGATCATCGGCAGCCCGATGCGGTCCTTGACCGAGCCGCCGGGGTTGAGCATCTCGAGCTTGGCCAGGACGAGCGGCAGTCGATCGGCCGGGCCGAGGTCGCGGATGAGCCGGGTGATCCGGACGAGCGGCGTGCCGCCGACCAGATCGAGGATCGAGTCCGCGTACTGCATCGGCGCGAGGATACCCTGCCACCCGCGCAGTGAGCCTGCCCGTCAGCCCTCGCGGTCGAGCCGGCCGGGGCGAAGCAGCAGCCAGGTCAGCCGGCGCCGGAGCCGACGCGGGTGGCCGGGCGGATCGGCCGTCCACGGCTGGAGCGCCTCGACCGCCGGGCCGAGGATCGCCGCGAGCGCCTCGTTCATCCGGTGCGCGACCGCGAACTCGTCGCGTGACCCTTCGGCCGGGAGTGGCGCGTCGGGCGCCAACCCGGCCAGCGCCCGCGCCGACGTGACCGGCAGGACCCGCGAGGCCATCCGGCGGCCGAGGTAGAGCTCCTCGGTCCCGGCCATGGCCAGCGGCACGATCGGCGCCCCGCTGCGCAGGGCGATGACCGCCCAGCCGGTCCGGAACGGACCGATCCGCCCCGGCGGGCCGCTGACCGTGCCCTCGGGCATCTGGACGAAGACCGCGCCGTTGCCGACGACGGCGCGTGCCGATGCCACGTGCTGCTCGATCCCGAGCCCTCCGCGCCAGACCGGGAGCAGCCCGCCGAGCCGATGGATCAGCCGCTCGCGCCAGCGCGACGTGAACGTGGACGGGGCGCTGCCGAGGAACCACGCGCGCGGCTGCGTGGGGAGCGCGTGCATGACCACGAACGGATCCATCCAGCCCCGATGCGCGGCGCCGACCAGCAGGTAGCCACCGGTCGGGAGGTGCTCCTGGCCGGACGTCCGGATCCGGAATCGGAACACGACGAAGAGCACGAACCGCGCGACGAGACGGAGCAGCCGGTACAGGATCGACGCCTTCGCTTCGGGCGGGCGGCCGAGCCAGGCCAGCCCCTCGACCGCGCCGCCGCGGGCCTCGGCGAGGGCCTCCGGCGAGACGCGACCGGGCGGTGGGCGGCGCCGAGCCGGACCCGCGTCGCTGCTTGGCGGCGGGTCGGACACGGTCAGGACGGAGCCGGGCGGGCGTCCCCAGCGGGGTCGGCGTCGGTCGCGTCGTCTCCGTCGGTCGGCTCGGTCGCGTCCGCGGGCGCCTTTTCGGCGTCGGTCGCGTCCGCGGGCACCTCTTGGCCGTCGATCGCCGTCTCTTCGCCTTCGACCGTCGTCGTCTGTACGCCTCGTCGTCCTCGTCGTCCTCGTCGTCGAACGCATCGTCGTCGAGGTCTTCGTCGCCCTCGCCGGGTTCGACCGGGCGCCCGATCGCCCCCCAGGTCGCGCCCTCGGGATAGGTCGCTGGATCGTCCAACGGGTGACCGCGGCGGTGGCGCCAGGCGAGGATGCCGAGCGCCGGGATGACGAACAGCGCCGAGACGACCTGCGCGGTCGGGACCCCGAAGAACGTCCAGTTGTCCACGCGCAGGTACTCGAGCGCGAAGCGGACGATGCCGTACCACACGAAGAACAGGAGCAGCAGGTCGCCCGGGCGCAACCAGCGGCGCCAGTGGTAGCCGATGTAGATCAGGGCGAGTGCGCCGACCACCCCCGACAGCGACTCGTACAGGAACAGCGGGTGGAAGAGCTGGCCGAGCGTCGCGCTCGGGTCGGAGCCGGGCGGGCAGGCGTAGGCCTCGACGCGATGGGCGCAGTCGATCGGGATGCCCCACGGCAGCGTCGTCGGCGGGCCGTACAGCTCCTGGTTGAAGAAGTTGCCCCAGCGCGCGATGGCCTGCATCACGAACAGGCCGGGCGCGATGATGTCCGCCCAACGCAGGAACGGCACGCGCTTGTAGCGCGCATACAGGAAGGCGGCCACGGTCCCGGTCGCGATCCCGCCGTACACGCCCAGCCCGGAGTACGGCGGCAGGAAGATCTTGATCGGGTCGTCCTGGTACAACGCCCACTGGTCGATGACGTGGTACAGCCGGCCGCCGATCAGCGCGGCGATGGCGACGATGATCATCCCGTTGCCGAGGATGTCGGCATCCTCCCCGGCCCGTCGCGCGAGACGAACCATGACCAGGTAGGCGGCCGCAAGCCCGACCGCGTAGCCGATGCCGTACCAGTAAACGGGCAGCGGCCCCAGCTGGATGGCGACCGGGTCCGGGATGAAATTGAGCATCCGCGGAGTGTAGCGGCGCGGCTCCCTATACTGGCCGCCGGGTGAATGCCGAGTTCAACGTGTGGCTGCTCATCGTCGGGCTCGTCGTCGGGGCCGGGCTGGTCTTGCTCGTCATCATGGACTCGCGCCGGCGCGAATCAGAGGTCGACGCGGTGGAGCGGCCGCGCGAGGCGGCCTGGCTGTCGGCGGTCATGATCGAGGAGGGCTACGACGTCGGGCCCGAGGCTGCGGAGCGCCTGCTGCTGCTCCACCGAGCCTATCTCGATGCGCCGCCGCCCGATCCGGTCAGGAGCGGCCCGATCCCCGACGAGCCGATCTCCGAGGCCCCGATCGCCGACGGCCCGGTCGGCGAGACCTGAACCGGCGGCCTACAGCTCGCCGAGCAGGACCGGATTGCCGCCGATGTCGCTCGTCGATGCGTCCTACCAGGGAGACCCCGAACGTCGCGGCCCCGGTCATCCCCGACAGCGCCTGGACGCCGCCGGTCCAGTAGGCCAGCTCGTCGCTGAAGACCATCCGCCCGACGGGCTGGCGCTGCCCGTCGATCTCGACCCAGCAGCGGTATTCCTGGCCCGTCGGGCGGCGCGATGAGCCCGGTGGCGACGACCACCAGGTCGGCCGTCGACGGCGAGAAGACGAGGCTGCCGTCCAGCGCCGGGTCGGTCACGCCGCGAAGCGCGACCTGCTCGGCGTCGGGTTCGTTGGTCACGGCCAGCGTGCTGGTGGTGACCTTCTCCAGCTGGGCGATCGTCTTGTCCTGGGCGGCCAGCTGCTCGTCGACGCGCGAGTTGACCACGAACGACGTCGTGACCACCGAGAGGACGACGGCGGCCGCGATCGTGGCGGCCCAGCCGAGCCACTGCCGGCTGGCGGCGCCGCGCTCGCGGGCACGGACCACGGTCGGGGCGGTTGCCACGGGCGCGCCGGGCCCACCGAGTCCCCCGCCCTCGGCGACAGCGCCGGCGGGCACGGCAACGAGCGGGCGCGGCACGCCCTCCGCCCGGATCGCCGCGAGGGTTCGTGCACGCAGGTCGGCCGGCGGCTCCTCGCGGATGGCCTCGCGGATGAGCGTCGAGGCGCGGCCGAGCCGCACCAGCTCGTCGCTGCACGCCGGACAGCCGGCCAGGTGCGCGGCGACCGCCTGGGCCGCGGCGGTGTCGCCGGCCATCAGCCGGTCGAGACCGCCCGGCTCGGCCGCCGCGAGCTCGAGCTGTTCGCGTGTCCCCTCGTGGTCCATGGTGTCCTATCGATCCTCGCCGGCTGGCACCGGCACAACGTCAAGTCCGGCGCCAGGCCCGAACTCGGCTCCAAGTCCCTCACGCAGGCGCAGGAGCGCGCGCCGCGTCCGTGTCTTGACGGTCCCGAGCGGCCAGCCCAGCCGGGCTGCGATCTCGGTCTGTGACAGGTCCTCCTGGTAGGCCAGGAGGATGACCGTCCGTTCGGCGTCCGACATCGACGCCAGGGCGGCGCCGATCGCCTGCTGCACCCCGACCGTCTCGAGCGCCTGCTCGGGTCCCGGCATCGGCATCGCCCCGGCCACGATCGACCCGTCCGAGACGAGTCGCTCGAGCGCCTGGGTCGCATCCTCGTCGGATCCAGCCGCCGACGAGAGCGCAACGAGCGACGGCCGGCGCCCCGCAGCCCGGAGCCGGTCGATCGTCCTGTTCCGGGCGATCGCGTGCAGCCAGGCGGCCAGTGAGCCGGCCTTCGGATCGAATGTCTCGGCCCGGTTCCAGAGCGCCAGGAATGTCTCCTGCACGACCTCCTCGGCGGTCCCCCGATCGGATGTCAGCCGATAGGCGGTGGCGAAGATCGACGCCGCATACCGGTCATAGAGGGTCTCGAGGGCCGCCTCCGATCCCGCCGCCATCCGAAGGACGACAGCGGCATCGTCGGTCACTCCCTCCCGACCGTTCATCCGGGATTACGCCGAGGTGCGTCCATCGGTTTCATCCTGCCATGCATCGGCCGATCGGTGCGTCGGGACGGTCAGCGAGCCGGCCGGCAGGTGCGCCTCGAGGCAGGTGACGCCATCCGGTCCGACGACGGCGTCGTGCCGGGTGCCGGCCGGCAGCTCGAGGCGATCGCCGGTCGCGAGCTCGAGCGAGCGAGCCTCGTCGGGCAGCCCGAACCTGATCGAGCCACGTTCGACCGCGATGACCTTGTCGTAGTCATGCTCGTGCGCGGCGTAGCGATCGCCCGGTCCGTTCGACCAGGCGGACGGCTCCAATCCCTCGCGCGCAGCCGGCGCTCGACGTCCACGGCCATGTCAGGCTGCCCCGACGCCGATGATCGAGCCGATGGCGAAGGTCACCACCGCCGCGCCAAGCCCGATCCCGAGCTGGCGGAACCCGGAGAACAGCGCGCCCCGTCCGGTCAGCAGGCTGACCGCGGCGCCGACCCCGAACAGCGCGATCAGGCTCAGCCCGAGGCTCGCGGCGAGGACGGCAGGGCCGCCGCCGAACAGGAACGGGATGACCGGGATGACCGCGCCGGCGGCGAAGGCGACGAACGAGCCCGCCGCCGCCTTCCAGGGCGAGCCGAGCTCGTCCGGGTCGAGCCCGAGCTCCTCGCGGACGAGCGTGTCGAGCGCCGTCTCCGGATCGGCGAACAGGCGATGGGCGATCCGTGCGGCCTCCGCTGCGTTGAAGCCCTTGGCCCGGTAGACGGCGGCCAGCTCGGCCTCCTCCTCCTCGGGCATCGCCTCCATCTCGGCCCGCTCGAGCGCGATCTGGCGCTCGAACAGCTCGCGCTGGCTCTGCATCGAGATGTACTCGCCGGCGGCCATGCTGAACGCCCCGGCCAGCAGCCCGGCCACGCCGGCGAGGAGGATGAAGCTCGGATTGCCGGACGCCGCGCCGGCGACGCCCATGACCAGCGACAGGTTGCTGACGAGGCCGTCGCTGACGCCGAAGATGACCGCGCGGAGCGTCCCCGACCGGCCACCGGCGCGGTGCCACGACTCGCGGCGGCCGACCTCGGCGGCGCTCCCCGCCAGGCGGGCGATGGCCACGCCGTCGCGGCCCGGGTCGCCGATCGCGAGCGCCTGGCTGCCGCCCTTGAGCTGGTCCCAGATCAGGGCGTGCTCGCGCTCGTCGGCGGCGATCGCCTCGGTCTCCGGGGTGTCGGCCTGGGCGCCGTAGGCCGCCTCCTCGTCACCCTCGAGGGCCTTGACCAGGTCGGCCACGGCACCGGTCCCGAGCAGCCGGGCGGCGAGGATGATGAACCGGACGCGGACCCGCGGCCCGTCGGGCTCCGGGACGTCCGCGCCGAGCCCGCGCAGCTTGGTCGCCCAGACCTCCGCGTGACGGCGCTCGTTGCCGGCGATCCGGCGGAACGCGTCGGCCCGCCGAGGGTCCTTCTCGATCGTGGCGAGCGCGTCGTACAGGACGATCGCGTCGCGTTCCAGCTTGAGGTTGTCGAGGCTTCGCTCGACGTCGATGGGGGGCACGAGCGCATCGTAGGCCATCGTCTCGCCGTAGACTCGCGGCCATGAGCGGCGCCGACCGGCCACCCATCCGCTACCTGTCCGCGGCCGACGTGCTGGCGGCGATGCCCGACCTCGACGAGCGCCTGGCGCTCGCCGAGCGGACCCTCACCGCGCTCGTCGCGGACGCCGAGCTGCCGCCGAAGATCGGGGTCCATCCGCGACCGGCCGGGTCGTTCGCCCATGCCATGCCGGCCTTCCTGCGCGGCGCCGACCCGGACGGCGCGGACGACCTGGTCGGGATGAAGTGGGTCGCCGGGTATGCCACCAACAACGCCCACGGCCTGCCCGCCATCAGCGCCGTCGTCGTCCTCAACGACCCGGCCACCGGGCTGCCGACGGCGATCCTCGACGGCGGGCCGATCACGGCGATGCGCACCGCGGCGGTCTCGGGCGTGGCCATCCGCCGCTTTGCGCCGCGCGTCGAGGGGCGCCCGCTCCGCGCCGGGCTGATCGGCGCCGGGACGCAGGGCCACAGCCATCTCGCCGTCCTCGGTGGCGTGCTGCCGGGCGTCGAGCTGACCGTCTTCGACCGCCATCCGGACCGCGCGGCGGCCCTTGCCGAGGAGGCCGCGGCGACGGCGGGCATCGGGACGGTGGCCGTCGCGTCCGAGTCGCGGGCCGCGGTCGAGGGCGCGGACGTGGTCGTCACCGCGGCGTCGTTCGGGCCGGTCCGCCAGGTGATGACCGGGGACTGGCTGGCCGACAGATGCGCTCGTCGTGCCCGTCGACTACGCCACGTACTGCTCGGCCGAGGTTGCGCGCGACGCCGGCCTCTTCCTGGTCGACGACCGTGGGCAGTTCCTGGCGAACCGTGATGCGGGGCTGTTCGACGGCTATCCGGACCCGACGGCCACGCTCGGCGAGGCGATCCTCGACGGCACGCGACGACCGGTCAGCGGGCGGGTCGTGGCGACGCACCTCGGGGTCGGGCTGGCGGACGTGGTGTTCGGGGACGCGATCGTGCGCCGGGCGGCCGCGCTCGGCCTGGGGACCCTGCTCGAACGTTGACGGCCCGGCCGGGCGGTTGGCCGGACCTACATCGACCCGCCGGTGAAGTCCTTGAGCAGCTTCGAGGCGAACGGCGAGCGGATCTCGGTCTCGGGGAAGACCGTCGCGGCATCCGAGGTCGGGGTGATCCAGTCGACACGCATGCGGTTGACGATGAGCGTCGGCAGGTCGCGGGCGATGACCGTGCCCGCCTGCTCGTAGGCGATCGTCGCGTTCGTCAACGGGATCATCGACTCGCGGCGGAGGACGGAGGCCATCACGTCCGAGCCGGGCGTCGAGTGCAGCCGGCCGAGGATGATGTACGGCCCGATCGAGGCCTGCAGCCGCGCGGTCTGGAGCGAGACGCGCTGCTTCTCGTTGCCACGCGGACCGGTCGCCACGACGCACAGCAGCTCCGAGCGCTCGACCGAGAGGCTGTCGATCGTGGCCTCGTGCCCGTCGGTCAGGCTGTTGCACACGACGTGGTGGATGCGGAACCGCTCCTGCCCGTTGAGGAAGTCGCTCAGCCGCTCGCCGAACATCGTGAGGCGGCCGGTGATCGTGCAATCCTCGGCAAAGCCCTCGAACAGGATGGGTTGCATGGCGCGCCCAACCTAGCGCGACGCGGGACCACGGGCTACGGGACGTTCGTACCGGTGGTCGGCGCGCTCACTCGTTGACCTCGAGGGGGCCGTCGGGGACCTCGATCAGGATCCGGCCGTCCTCGACGACGACCGGGTAGACCGCCAGCGGGAGCTCCGCCGGCGGATCGAGCGGCTCGCCATTGGCCAGGTCGAAGCGCGACAGGTGGAGCGCGCAGGTGAGCGTGCCCGCGGTCAGGAAGCCCTTGTCGAGCTCGAAGTACTCGTGGCTGCAGATGCCCTGGACGGCCGACAGGTCGCCGTTCGCGTTGACCACGAGGACCTGGTCCGTGCCGTCCACCCAGGCCATCTTCATCGTGCCTTCGGGGACTTCGTCGACCCCGAGGAGGTCGATCCGTCTCACGCCGCGGCGTCGGCCCCTGCGCCCATCCCGGCGTCCCACTTGGCCTCGAGCCGCTCGCGCAAGCGATCCCGCGCGTCCTCGAGCGGCACGCGCGCGACGACCGGCTCGAGGAAGCCGAGGACGATGACCTTGCGCGCCTCGTCGGGCGGGATCCCGCGGCTCTCGAGGTAGAAGAGCTGGCTCTCGTCGATCGGGCCGACCGAGCTGGCATGCGCGGCGCGCCGGCAGTCGGGCTGGTCGATCTCGAGCGACGGGATGGCGACCGACCGGGCCGCCTTCGACAGGTTCATCCCGAACTCGCCGAGGAAGCTGTCGGTCCCGACGGCCGACTTCTCGATGACGATCATGCCCTTCATGAACGACCGCGCCTTGTCGAGCAGGGCGCCCTTCGACAGCAGGTTGCCGGTCGTGTCGCGGCCGAGGTGGCGGGTGTAGGAGGTCAGGTCGAACAGCTGCTCGCCGCCGCCGAACACGATCTCGACCTGCTCGACCGTGCTGCGATCGCCCTCCAGCCGGTTGTCCACCCGGCTGCGGACGAGCCGCGACCCGAGCTGCGCGAGCGCCCAGTGGAGCGCGGCGCCCTCGCCGATCACGGCGTTGCGGTGCTGGAACGCGATGGTCGTGACCGGCAGCTCCTGGAGGCTGGCGACATCGAGCCGTGCCTCGCGCGCGAGCGTGACCTCGAGCGTCCCGGCCAGGAACGATTGCGGGCCGTCGGCGGTCGCCTCGTCCGGGCCGACGAGCTCCTCGAGCAGCGTCGCCCGGGCACCCTCGCCGAGCGCGATCCGGGTGCGGGTGAGGGTGGCCCGGCCGGGCGCGGCCGCGACCCAGCGGATCACGATCGGCCGGGCAAGGTGGACGCCGGCCGGCACGTCCAGGACCACGCCCTGCGTCCACAGCGCGCGGGTGAGCTGGGCGAAGCGGTCGTCGGCCGGCAGCCCGGCGCCGCCGTCGAACAGCTCCTGGACCCGGTCTGGCCGGCGCGCGGCGAGGTCGGCGACGGTGGTCAGCTCGACACCGGCGGCGGCCGCCTCGTCGGACAGCGCGACGCCGGTGACGTCACCGTCGGTCACCTCGAGCAGGCCGTCGCTGTCGTCCGGCAACGCGATCGGCGTCGGCGCGGTGGCGGGGGTCAGGTGGAGCTGCGCCCCGGCGAGCTGCGCGCCGCGCAGGTCGATGTAGGTCGTGTACAGCAGGTTCGTCTCGGCCGGCAGTGCCTCGAACGCGTCGAACCCGGCCAGGCGATCGGCCAACAGCCAGTCGGGACCGGCCTGCAGGCGGTGGAGCTCGGTGACGTCGGCGCGCTCGACCCCGAGCGTGAAGTCGGTCAGTCCCTGGCGTGCAGGGCGCGGCCGCGGTGACGCGACCGTCATCCGAGCGACCCCTCCATCTCGAGCTTGACGAGACGGTTGAACTCGATGGCGTACTCCATCGGCAGTTCCTTGGTGAACACCTCGAGGAAGCCCTGGACGATGAGGTTCGTCGCCTCGTTCTCGGTCAGGCCGCGGCTCATCAGGTAGAAGACCTGGTCCGCGCTGACCTTGCCGACCGTCGCCTCGTGGGTCATCGACGTGTCGTCTTCCTGGATGTCGATGTACGGGTACGTGTCGCTGCGGCTGATGTCGTCGAGCATCAGCGCGTCGCAGCGGACGCTGGCGACCACGTTCGTGGCGCCCGGCGAGACCTTGAGCTGGCCGCGGTAGGTCGCCCGGCCGCCGTCCTTGCTGACCGACTTGCTGACGATCCGCGAGCGGGTGTTGGGCGCCAGGTGGACGGCCTTCGCGCCGGTGTCCTGGTGCTGGCCCTTGCCGGCGACCGCGACGCTGATGATGTCGGCGGTGGCGCCCTCGCCGCGCAGGTAGATGGCCGGGAACTTGACCGTCTTGCGCGAGCCGGTGTTGGCGTCGATCCACTCGACCGTCGAGTTCTCGTACGCGTGCGCGCGCTTGGTCACCAGGTTGTAGACGTCGTTCGACCAGTTCTGGATCGTCGTGTAGCGGACCTTGGCTCCGGGCAGCGCCACGACCTCGACGACCGCCACGTGGAGCGACTCGGTGGCGTAGATCGGCGCCGTGCAGCCCTCGATGTAGTGGACCTTGGCGCCCTCGTCGACGACGATCAGCGTCCGCTCGAACTGGCCGGTGTTCTCGCCGTTGATCCGGAAGTACGCCTGCAGCGGGAGCGGGACCTCGACGCCCTTCGGGACGTACACGAACGAGCCGCCCGACCAGACCGCCGCGTTGAGCGCCGAGAACTTGTTGTCCTCGGCCGGCACGACCGTGCCGAAGTGCTTGCGGAAGATCTCCGGGTACTCGATCAGGGCCTGGTCCGTGCCCATGAACACGACGCCGAGCTTGGTCAGCTCTTCCTTGACCGAGTGGTAGACGACCTCGGAGTCGTACTGCGCGCCGACGCCGGCCAGGAACTTGCGCTCCGCCTCCGGGATGCCGCAGCCGCTCGAACGTCGCCTTGATCTGGTCGGGAACGTCGTCCCACGACTTCTCTTCGCGCTCGGACGGCTTGCGGTAGTAGACGATGTTGTCGAAGTTGATCCGGTCGAGGCCGTCGGTCCACGTCGGCAGCGGCCGCTTGAGGAAGTGCTCGTAGGCGCGCAGCCGGTACTGGAGCATCCAGTCGGGCTCGTTCTTGAAGCCGCTGATCTCCTCGACCGTGGCGCGGGTCAGCCCACGCTTCGTCTCGGCGAGGTAGGCGATGTCGTCGTGGAACGCGAACTGGTCGCGCTGGTCGGTGACGATCTCGCGGGTTGCGGTCATCGGGTCTCCGGCTGATCGGACGGGCACCGCGGCCTGGCGGCCGGGCACGTGGTCAATTCCGAGTCAGATTATCGGATTTAAACGCCCAAGCGTCAACGACCACGGGAATCGCGGGCTCGAGCCTCGCCAGGTGGCCTACGCCCCCTTGGCCGCCGCCTTCAGCTCGGAGGTGGTCGGCAACATGGACTTCCCGCGGCGAGCCACCTTGAGGAGGATCCAGGCGAGCGGGATCGGCACGAACCAGAAGTAGAGCCGGTAGAGGAAGACCGCCGCCGTGACTTCGGACTGGTACTGAGCACCGGCAATCGCCGACAGACCCGAGATGAAGAGCAACTCGGGGACGCCGGCGCCGCCCGGTGACAGCGGGATGATGGTGATGACCATCACCAGGGCGTACACGGCGAAGACTTCGGCCGGACTCAGGACATCCGCCGGGATACCCATCATCCGGCACGCGACGATGAGCACGATCACCCAGGCGAATTGCGAGAGGACGGCTGCACCGAGGGCGGCGAGACCGCGGCGCCGAATGACGACGCCGAGCTGATCGCGGAAGCGATGGATGGCGCCATTGACGTCCGGTGCCGTGTCCCGGCCCAGCTTGGTCATGACCCACGTCGCGGCGCGTTGCCCGGTCCGGCCGAGCCAGTCGGCGACCCGCTCCGAGCGGACCACCGCGATGATGAGCCCCGTCGCGACGACGAAGGCAATGGCGCTGATGATCGCGATCGTCCAGGCGGTGTCCGCCTCGCTCCTCCCCGCCAGCTGGCCGCTCAGGGCAAGCGCTCCGATGGCGAACAGCGGCAGGAACAGGCGGCTCAGCTCGTTGACGACCCCGTACAGGGCGATCCCGGAGGTCGCGGCGAGGTTCGACACGTCCCAGCCTCGGACGACGACCCACAGGACGCCCATGTTCCACGGCCCGAAGGGGACGCTCGCGCCGATGCCCGACAGGATCAGCCACGACATGAAGCCGCGGACGATCGAGAGACCCGGGATCAGGGCGGAGAACACGAGACCGCTCACGATCCAGCCGACGATGCCGAGAAGGGTGATGACGACGATCTGCTCGAACGTCAGCCCCTGGAAGGCATCGAGGACTTCCTGGTAATCGATGTACCGCGGCAGGATGACGACGAAGACGAGGAACAGGACACCGACGATCAGGCCGGACCGCATGAGTGCCGCGCGGCGGCTCGGCGGCGCGGCCTGCGAGGCCGGGTCCGTTCCTGGCTCGGCGTCGGGTTCGGTCGCTGGGCGGGGGCGGCGCATCGGACGTCACAGGCCGCTAGTGTGCCTGACGCCGCAAGTCCCTACACGGCCCCGCAGAAGCCATCGGCCCCGTCGACCATGGGCTCAGATCGACTCGGATCCAGACGGTTCCAAGCATGCGGAACCTCTACCGAAGGGTTCCGCATGAGGTGAACGACTTCGAAACGGCGATCCTGGAAGGACGATCAGCCCCCGGACGGGTGCCACGGCCTCGGCCCCGGCCGCGGCCTCCTTGATCGCGCCGGCCGTCTCTTCGTCGACCGGGACCGTCTTGACCTCTTCGGCGTCGGGCATCTTGGCCTCGACGGCCGGTGCGTCGGTCGCGGTCACGAGGGCCAGGATCCCGGACGTGCCCGGCGTGATGACGCCGGCCAGCTCCTTCTCGACGTCGAGCCGATGCGCCAGGTTGCGGGCCTTGCCCGCGGCGGCCCCGGCCGCGCCGAGCGCCACGGCGCCGGCGACGATCGTCGCCGGGAGGAAGACCGCCGCGACCACACCACCGACGATCCCCCACTTGAGCCCGGTTCGCGTGCTGTGGTCGGTCATCTTCTCGACGTGGATCTTGCCGTCGTCCCCGGCCTTGACGACGAGCACGCCGTCGATGTGGAGCGAGCCGCCGAGCTCGGCGTTCAGCAGGTCGTCGTAGACCGAGCGGGCCGAGGTCGTGTTCGCGAAGCGCGCGACAACGAGGGCGTGGTCGCCCTCGATTGCGACGGCGCCCTCCGCCAGGACGCCTTGCGCGTCGGACAACGATGCCGCCACGACGATCGCGTCGTCGGCATTGGCGGGCGTGGTCTCGTTGGAGTCGGTCATCTGAGCCCCCTGTCCTCGCGCGTCATCGATCGGTCGTGGCGGTCTTGCCACGAGGCTGCGATCGGACGGCTGCGTCCCATGCTAACCATCCGATTCGGATGATGCTGGTCCATCCCTGCGCACTATGCTGTGCGTTCGTCGGCGAGGGGATCGAGGGCCGGCGATCGAGGGAGGCTTCTGATGATCAGCCGACTGATCGGCTTCTACGCGACGCAGGTTCGCGTGCTGTGGGAGTGGCGCGGCGGCCGGCTCGCCCTGCTTCGGCGTCTTATCGTCACGCTCCTCGTGGCGACCGTGGCATTCGAAGCCACGGACTGGATCATGGGCTCCCGTTTCGAGGTCGCCCGCTGGGTCGACGCCGCGTTCGCGGTCATCCTCATGGCGCTGTTCAATGCCCTGATCCGGCCGGTCGTGCTGGCCCTCGCGGCACCGGTCTCACTGCTACTGGTCGCGGTCCTGGTCATCGTCCTCCAGGTCGTCGCCTTCCTGATCGTGGCCAACTACGCCCCCGGCGTCCAGGTCGACGGGTTCCTCGTTGCGCTCGTGGCGTCGTTCGTCTACGCGATCATCAACACGGTCCTCACCGCGATCCTAGGCGTGGACCGCAGCGGCTCGTACTACGGCGTCCTCGTCCAGCGCCTGATGGTCAACCGATCGACCGGCCAGACCGACAAGCCGGGCCTCGTGATCATCCAGATCGACGGCCTCGCCCACCCGATCCTCGCCGCCCGGATGCGGGCCGGATCGGTCAACACGATGGCCAGCTGGGTCCGCGAGGGCAGCCACAAGCTGTCGCGCTGGGAGGCGATCCTGCCGTCGATGACGTCGGGCAGCCAGGCCGGCATCCTGCATGGCAACAACGACGGCATCCCGGCCTTCCGCTGGTACGAGCGAGACCGCCAGCACCTGATGGTCTCGAGCAGCCCGGTCGACGCCGCCGCTGATCGTGAGCCGGATCTCGAATGGCGAGGGCCTGCTCTCCAACAACGGGGCCAGCATCTGCAACCTGCTGTCCGGCGATGCGACGCGGTCGTACTTCACCACCGCGGTGATCAAGACCGAGGGCGGCGGACTCGGCGACAGCCAGGCGTTCCTGGCGTTCTTCTTCAGCCCGACCGGCTACCTCCGCTCGTTCACGCTGTTCCTCGGCGAGTTCGTCAAGGAGATGATCCAGGCGCGCCGGACCAGGCGCTCCGGCATCCGGCCGCAGATGCATCGCGGGCTCAAGTACGCCGGGATGCGGGCCGCCAGCAACGTCCTGCTCCGCGACGTCAACACCGCGCTGATCATCGACGAGATGTACCGCGGGACCAACGTCATCTACGCCGACTTCACCGACTACGACGAGCTGGCCCACCACTGCGGTCCCGAGCGAGTCGAGTCGCTCCAGGCGCTCGACGGCGTCGACACGGCCATCGCATCGCTGATCAAGGCCACCGAGGAAGCGCCGCGCCCGTACAAGTTCGTCGTCCTGTCCGACCACGGCCAGAGCCTGGGCGAGACCTTCCTGCAGCGATACGGCGTCAGCCTGGGCGAGTTCGTCCGCAGCCTGATGAGCGGACGCGCCACGCTCGTCGAGACCAAGACGCAGGCCGAGGGGTCGACCTTCGTCAACTCGTTCCTGTCGGAGATCACCCAGAGCAAGGGCGTCGGACCATCGGTCGCCCGCGCGGCGCTGGCCGGCAAGACCACGCGATGGCGTCGTCAACCTCGACGACGCGGAGGAGGAGATCCCCGTCGCGGATCCGTCGACGATCGCCGTCGTCGGCTCCGGCAACCTCGGGCTTGTGTGGTTCACCGGCCACGACCACCGACTGACCGTGGAGGAGCTCGAGGAGCTCCACCCCGGCCTGGTGGCAGCGGTGGCCGCCCACCCCGGTGTCGGGATGCTGCTCGTCCGCTCGAAGGCGGACGGCGCCGTCGTCTTCGGTCCCAAGGGCACGCGCTTCCTCGACCAGGACCGGGTCGAGGGCGAGGACCCGACGGAGCTGTTCGGGCCGCACACGATCATGAGCCTCAAGCGCGAGGACGAGATGACCCACGCGCCGGACCTGCTCCTGCTGAGCCAGTACAACCCGGACCTGGGCGAGGTCGCGGCATTCGAGGAGCTGATCGGCTCGCATGGCGGCCTCGGCGGCCCGCAGACCGAGCCGTTCATCCTCCATCCCGTCGAGTGGGAGCTCGACGAGGAGGTCCCGCTCGGGGCGCCGGCCATCTACCGGAACTTGCGACGCTGGCTCAGCTCGATGGGCATCGAGCTCGGGAAGCCGAAGGCAGCACCCGCGGATGCCGGCACGGCGGCGCCGGCACCGGCCGAACCGGCGGCCGTCGGCTAGGGTCGTGGCGAAGGTCCACTACGAGGCGGACGGGCCGATCCCGGCCGATCGGTTCATCGCCGCGCTGACCGACTTCGGCCCGCGCCGCCCGGAGCTGTGGCCCAACCTGGACGCGAAGTTCTACCAGCTCCACGAGCTGGGCGACATGTGGGCCGAGGTGACCGAGGGGACCGACCTCCTCGGCGGCGTCTGGGCGCGCGAGCGCTATGACTGGTCGGAGCCGGGGATCGTCCGCCTGACCCTGGTCGAGGCCACCGATTTCCGGCCCGGCACCGTCATCGAATACCGGGTGACGCCTCGACCCGACGGCGGCTGCCACGTCGCCGTCGACTTCCAGCGGATCGCGGCCAGCCTCCGGGGACGCGTGGTCGGCGTGGCGGTCCAGCTCGCCGGGGCGCGTCGTTTCGCGGCAGACCTCCGGGTGACGCTCGATCGGCTGGCCGCGACCCAGGCCTGACCGTCCGATCGATCAGCCGGCGAGGGCCTTCTGCTTGAGCGTCTCGAACTCCGCGTCGGTGATCGTGCCGGCGTCCTTGAGCTGCTGGAGCTTCGCCAGCTCGTCGGCTGGCGACACGCTCGCGGCGGCCTTGGTCGCCGCGTCGGCGCGGGCCATGAGCTTGACGTCCTGGGCGGTCACCTTCGGCCGGCCGATGATGTAGATCATCGCGCCGATGAACGGGATGATGAAGATCAGGACGATCCAGCCCGCCTTGGCCAGGCCGGTCAGGTCGTTGCGGCGGAAGATGTCCGCGAAGACCGTGATGAAGATCCAGATCGCCATGAACCAGAAGAAGAACACGATCATCGACGCGAAGATGTCGTTGAAGGTCATCGCGCAGCAGCTCCCTCGAACGTCCGGCCGGGCCACCTGGACCGGGCTCTGCGACGGGCGTGCCACGGATGGGCCGTCTGGCGTCGCAGGCAGCCAAGTGTAGCGATCAGGCAGGCCCCGGATCGATGGGCCGGCGCCAGCGCGTCAGGCGGGCCGGCCGACCTCGTCGGCGGACTCACTCGCCTCGGGCGCATCTGTCAGCGGCATTTCGTCGCCCGACGACGTCTCCGCGGCCATCGCGGCGCCGCCGTCGATTGCCAGGTCCTCGCCGCTCGCCGGCATGTCCAGCTGATCGTCGTCGAGCTCGAGGACGTCCTCGCGGGTCATCCGGGCCTCGACCTTGTCGCGCAGCTTGCCGGTCGTCTTCGACAGGCGCTCGCGGACCGTCGGATTGGCCAGCGCCGCCGCCACCACGCCGACGACGACGACCGCCCCGACCGCCAGCGGCCAGCGAGCACGGCGCGCGGCCGGGCGACCGATGCGGATCACCGCCGCAGCCCCCGCCAGCGCGGCCGGGATGTCGATCGAGCGCCAGTCGAAGTCGCGAATCGGCTTGGGAACGGTGAAGCTCGGGCGGTCGATCGACGGCAGCTCGACCGAGGGCAGGCGCTCCGACAGCGAGCGGACGATGTCGTCCCGGCTGATCTCGGGGAGATGGAGCTCCGAAGGACGGACCTCCTGGACGGGGAGCTCAGGCATCTGACGTCCTCCTCCGTGGGGTCGGGTGGTGATCCAAGGATACGCCGCTCGCCAGGACCGGGGCCGTCGGGAGCGCTACAGTAGTGGGCCGTCATCCCGAACTGTGGTCGGTGCCGCCCGGCGGCGCCGTGGAGGACCCAGCCATGGTGCTATATCGCGACCCATTCGCGAGGTCGACCGGTGAGCCGCCGCCGAACGATCGCGGTCGGTGCCGTCGTGGCTGCCGTGGGGGCGGGGCTGCGCCGGCGCAAGGGCCGCGTCCCCACCGATCCATTCGATCCGGGCGCCGTCCGGGCCGAGACCGCCGCGGTTCGCGCGGCGGAGCTGGTGGCGCGCCCACGCGTGCGGCGCGCCGATCTGGCGTTGACCTTCGCCCCGGCCGTGGCGACCGCGGTCGAGCCGCTGCTCCACGGGCGCCGGTATTTTCCGCGGATCCTGGAGGACATCGCAGCGGCCCGGGACCACGTCCACCTGCTGATCTACGGCTACAAGCCGGGCGACATCGGGACGACCTTCCTCGAAGCGCTGACGGCCAAGGTCGCGGAAGGCGTCGAGGTTCGCCTCGCGGTCGATGCCATCGGTAGCGAGATCGACCTGGGCAGCAAGGAGCTGTATCGGCAGCTGCTGGCTGCGGGCGTCGAGGTGGTCGCCCACGACGGGATCGTCGTGGCCCGTTCGGGCGTCGTCGGCAATCGCCACTTCCAGTCGCACGCGGAGGACCTCCTCCACTTCGACCATCGCAAGATGGTCGTGGTCGACGGCTCGATCGCCTACGTCGGCGGGAGCGGCATCGAGGACCACTACAACGACGAGCGCTTCTACGACGTGATGTGCCGCGTCGAAGGCCCGATCGTCGCCCAGCTGGCAGCCGTCTTCCTGCTGAGCTGGCGCAACAACGGCGGCGCGGCGCCGGCCGATGCGTCGTTGGTGCGCTACTTCCCGCCGGCCACGCTGGCCATCCCGGCGGACGCGCCGATGCGCGCCCCGACCACGGTCCTGTGGAACGTGCCTGGGACGGGACATCACCCGATCAGCGACACCATCGAACGTGAGATCGAAGACGCCGCCGACCAGATCCATATCGTCAACCCGTACATCTCGAACCGGGCCATCCTCGAACGCCTGCTTGAGGCGGCGCTGCGCGGCGTTCGCGTTCGGCTCATCGCGCCGGGCAAGCCGACCCCGCCCTATCCCGCCGCCGCGTTCCGGCACTGGTACGGCCGGTTGCTCGATGCAGGCGTCGAGATCCAGCTCCACCCGGAGATGGCCCATGCCAAGGTGCTGCGCATCGACGAGCACGTCCTGATCGGCGGCTGCAACCTCGATGACCTGTCGCTGTTCCGCAACGACGAGCTCGACCTGCAGTTCTCGGACCCTGCCGTGGCCGAGCTGACCGAGCGCACGATCTTCGACGAGCTGGCCGCGATGTCCACCCCGGCCAGCGTCGCGACCGGATCGCGTCAGCGGGCCTGGAACGCCACGATGGATCGCGTCTCCCGGTTCCTCTGAGGCGCCGTTGCCGAGCCCGGAACCGAGGTACGGCTGCCGGCCCGAAGGACCATAATGATTGGCCACACAGAAGGGGAGTCATTCGAATGAGCATCGGTCCCGTCGAATACATCGCGATCGGGTTCCCGGGGAACAAGTTCTCGGGCGAGATCATTCCGGCGATCAAGGAGCTCCAGGATTCGGGCACGATCAAGGTCCTCGACCTGGTGATCATCACCAAGGACGTCGATGGCAACGTCGCCGCCATCGAGCTCGCGGACGCCACGCCTGAGCAGGGTGCCGCGCTGGCGGCCCTCGGCGTCGAGAGCAAGAACCTCCTGGGCCAGGAGGACTTCGAGGAGATCGGGTCGGCGCTCGACCCGAACAGCACCGCGGCGCTGATGATCTGGGAGAACGTCTGGGCGGCGCGCTTCGCGAAGTCCCTCCGCAACGCGGACGGCATTCTCGTCGCCAACGGCCGGATCCCCGCCCCGCTCATCGAGGAGCTGATGGGCTCCTCGGTCGCCTGAACCGGACCACCACACCCAACGCAGGTCGGAAGGAGCTACCCAGATGATGCGACGACGAGGCGGACTGGTCCGCATGGCGGCGACGACGGCGGTCGTGGCCGGGACTGCCGGAGCGGTCTCCCACCATCAGCAGCAGAAGTACGCCCAGCAGGATGCTGAGCAGCAGCAGGCCGCTGCGGCCGCGGCGCCGCCGCCGCAGCAGTACGCCGCCCCGGCACCGGCCCCGGCCCCGGCCGCGCCCGAGGACCCGACCGTGGCCCAGATCCAGAAGCTGGCCGACCTTCACACCCAGGGCATCCTGTCGGATGAGGAGTTCGCGGCGGCCAAGGCCAAGGCGCTCGGGATCTAGCTCCCGGCTCCATCGATCACGCGCGACGGCGCGGGTCGGGATCGCCTCGGCGAGTCCGGCCCGCGCCGTTCCATGTCCGGCCAGGCGACGGCCGGCACGTCGGGCGATCGGGCGATCAGGCGATCGGAGCGGTCGGAGCCGTGGACAGGGCGGGATCGTCCGCGGCGACCGGGTCGGTCGCGGGCACTTCGACGGACGGGGACGGGCTCGGTATCGAGGACGCGCAGGACCGTCCGCCACGTTGCCGCCACGACGCCGAGGAACGGGACCACGAGGAACATCCCGACGATCCCGGCGATCTCGTTGCCGGCCGGGATGGCCGCCAGGACGACGGCCGGATGGAGGCTGACGACCCGGCTGTAGACGATCGGGGCGACGAAGTTCCCCTGCACGATGTTGAAGACGATCGTGAAGATGGCCATGATCGCGATGTCCTGCGGGGACCCCGTGGCAACGGTCACGAGGAACGCCAGGCCGGTCGTGACCAGCGACCCGATGTACGGGATGAACCCGCCGAAGACGGCGAGGACCGCGAGTGGCAGCGCGAGCGGGATGCCCAGGATGGTCATGATCAGGAACTGCGTCACCGCGCCGAAGACCGAGATGGCCGCGGTCCCGAGCATGTAGCCGCCGAGGACGCTGAAGGCGCGACTCCCGCCGTCCGCGACGAGCGCGCGGCGGCCGGGATCGAACCGATCGAGGAAGCCTCGCCAGAACGTGGCCCCGTCCTCCAGGAAGTAGTACATCAGGAGCACGGCGAGCAGCAGGACGACGCCGAGCATGGCAAAGCCCGACACGATCCCGGCGATCGTGCCGACGATGCCGACCCCGAACGTCTGGACGAGCGTGATCAGCGGTCCGGCGTTCCCCGCGACGCTGTCATTGGCCGATCCGGCGCCGGCGACCGCCTGGTCGACCATGTCGCTTGCCGGTCCGACCATCGCGACGATGGTCAGGGCCACGATCGCGATCACCGCGAGGGTCGCGCCCAGCGTGGCCCCCAGGGCCGCCCGGCCGTGCGACCAGCCCCGACCCTCCAGCCACCCGACGAGCGGCGCAAGCGTCGCTGCCAGGACGATCCCGAGCACGAGCGGGATGACCACGATCGGGATCTGGACGGCCGCCGCGACGATCACACCGAGCAGGCCGATGGCGACCAGCATCCGCCAGCTGACCTGGCCGAGACGGTCCAGCCAGATCGGCACCAGGGGGTTGCCGACGTACATCGAAGTCGGGGAAACGCCGAGGACCGACACGACGGCGCCGGAGATGGCGATCGCGAACGCGACGATGGGGATCGCCACGAACAGGCCGACGATGCCGCCGAGGGCGGCCCCGGCCGGCAGGGCGATGAGGGCAATGGCCGGGTGGATGTGGACCGTCCGGTGGTAGATCTGCGGTGCCAGGAACTTTCCCTGGACGAAGGTGACGATCGACATCAGCACGAGAAGGACGATCGCCGCCGTCGATCCGACCGAGCCGAGGGCCACGATGACGATGAGGACCGTGGTGACCAGTCCCCCGACATACGGGATGAAACGGCCAAGGAAGACGATGACGGCGAGTGGCGCGGCGTGCGGCACCCCAAGCAGGACCATGAAGATCCCGGCCATGAGCCCATCGAAGGCGGCGATCACGGCGGTGCCACGAAGGTAGCCGCCGACGCGACCGAGGGCGTCGTCACCGGCCTCGTCGATGGTCTCGCGTCGCCACGAGCTGGTCGATGAGACCGCCCAGACCCACGCCTTGTCGCCGTCCATCAGGAAGAAGAACGACAGGAACGTCCCCAGCACCGCGACCGTGGCGATCGAACCGACGTCCGAGAAGACCGATGACAGGCTGGCCGACACCCAATCCTGCAGGCCCTTCGTGACCCGGTCGAAGGCGAAGCCGAACGCCGGCGGCAGGTTCACCGCTGCGAGTTGCTGCTGCACGGCGGCGATGCCCATCACCGAAGGTCGTCACGACCGCGGCGATGTACGGCAGGAACGCGATCGCGATGACGGCCAGGGTCGCGATGATGACCACCGCCGCGCCGAGAAAGACCGCGGCGGCAGACTTGATCCGGGACCACCCTCGATCTCTGAGGGCGAGCACGAATGGCGCGAACGTCGCCGCGACGATCGCCGCGATCAGGATCGAGATCGTGACGTTCGAAAGCACGAGGGCGATCCGAAGCAGGACGACGGCGAGGAGGAGCGCCGCCAACAATCGCCAGCCGACCGCCGCGACGCGCTCGAGCCAGCCAGGGACGAGCCCATCGCGCTCTGGGGTCGCGGGTGCGCTCTCGCTCATCGGCTTCGGAGCTCCTGTCGGGGCGGCGTGACGGATCGCCTGAGTCTACCCGCAGCCATAAGCCCATCGAGAGCGATGTAGGCTCCGCCTCATGGACGAGCGGCGCTCCCAGCCGCTCGGCGGATACCGCGCCCGATGTCCGCGCGCTCCGCGCCGCCGGCGTCGCCGGCCTCCTGTTCGCCGGCCTGCTCACGACCTCGCTCGCCCTGCTTCGGTTCGATGCCATCAATGCCGACGACGTCGCAAGCGACGGGCTCGTGCAGGTCAGCGCGACCGGGGCGATTGCCATCTACCTCATCCCGTTCGCCGGGATCGCGTTCCTGTGGTTCCTCGCGGTCCTGCGCCGCCGCATCGGTCGTGGCGAGGACCAGTTCTTCGCGACCGTGTTCCTCGGCAGCGGGCTGCTGTTCATCGCCATGCTGTTCGCGGCGGGGGCGACGGCCGGCGCGGCCGTCGCTGCCGGACGATTCAGCAGCCAGTCGTCGGCAACTGCTGCGGTCGAGCTCGCGGGCGCCCTGGCCGGGACCCTGTTCTACGTGTTCGCGATCAAGATTGCCGCAGTGTTCATGCTCGTGTCGTCGACCATCGGACGACGGACCGGGTTCCTGCCCCGCTGGTTCATCCTGCTCGGGATGCTCAGCGCGGCGGTGATGCTCCTGAGCGTCAGCTTCTTCGAGCCGCTTGCCCTGATCTTCCCGGCCTGGGTGGCGATCGTGTCGATCCTGTTGCTGCGCGCGCATCCGGACACCTGGGACCGGACCTGAGGCCAGCCGGGCCGGCTCGGGTCGGCCGGCCCGGCTCGACCGGCCGTTCAGCGGGTCCTACGCGGGCTGCGTCTCGACCGGCGGCGCACCCTCGGCCGGCCGCTGGCGTGACAGCCGGACCTTGAGCCCGTCGACCAGCGAGTAGACGGCCGGGATGACGAGCAGGGTCAGGAACGTCGCGCTGAACAGCCCGCCGATCACGACCGTGCCGAGCTCGGCGGCGATGATCGAGCCCTGGTTGAACCCGGCGGCCAGCGGGATCAGCGCCAGGATCGTCGCGATCGCGGTCATCAGGATCGGCCGGACACGCGTCCGTCCGCCCTCGATCAGCGCGTCCCGGGTCGAATGCCCTTCGGCGCGCAGCCGCTCGACGAGGTCGAGCAGCACGATCGCATTGGTGACCACGATCCCGATCAGCATCAGGAAGCCGATCAGCGCGCTGACCCCGATCGGGCGGCCCGTCAGATACAGCGCCGGGAATGCGCCGATGGTGGCCAGCGGCAGGGTGAACAGGATGATGAACGGGGTGATCAGCGAGTTGAAGGTCAGCACCATCATCACGTAGACGAGCAGCACGGCCACGCCCATCGAGGCGAACAGCCCGCTGAACGCCTCGCTCTGCTGCTGGCTGACGCCCGCCAGCTCGGCGGTCGTGCCGGCTGCGATCGCGCCCGACGCGGTCAGGGCGTCGAGCTCGGCCTGCACCGACTGCGACACCGCGCCGGTGTCGTCGCTGGTGATCTCGGCCGTGACCGAGCCCGCCGGCTGCTGGTCGATCCGGGTGATGCTGCCCTGGACGGCCACTTCCTCGACCGTCGCGATCGAGGCCAGCGGCACCTTGGCCACCGTCCCCACGAGCAGCGCCTTGAGGTCGTCGACCGAGGCCACGTCTTCGGGGTCGAGCTGGACGATCACCGAGATGGTCTGCCCGTCGGGAGCGACGATCGACGTCGCCGTCTGGGCGACGAGCGCCGAGCGCACCTGGGCGCTAACTTGTGCGGCGCTCATCCCAACGCCGATCGCCTTGTTCGGGTCGACGGTGACCTGGACCTCGGGCGTCGCCTTCACCAGGTCGCTCTGGAGGTTGAGCAGGTCCGGCTGGTCGGCGAGGCCCGGCGACCACCGCCTCGGTGCTCGTGGCGACGTCCTCGGCGTCCGGCCCGGTGACGATGATTCGCAGGCCGTTCGAGGTGAAGCCACCGCCCGACGAGACCGTCGCGTCATAGCCGTCGACGCGCACCGGCTCGAGCGACGCGGCAATGCGGGTGGAGGCTGCTTCGACGTCCGCCTCGTCGTTCAGGCGCACGGTCATCGTCGCGCTGTTCGTGGCCCGACCCTGGACCGCCGACTGGAAGGCCTGCGAGCTGGTGTCGCCTTCGCCCGGGATGCTGGTCTGGACGACCTCCGCATCGTCGTCGGCGAGGATGATCGTCTCGGCCTCGATCGACTTGGCGAGCACGGCGTCCGAGCTGGCTCCGGCCGGCGGCGACACGGTCACGACCAGGGTCTTCTCCGAGCCGGCGTTGATGAACTGCGTCGGCAGCAACGGCGCCAGCGCCGCCGAGGCGAAGAACAGGACGCCCGCCACCGCGACGACGCCGAGCTTGGTCCAGCGGCTGCGCAGGACGAACTTGATCGTCGGGGTGTAGCCGCGGACCCAGATCGAGCGGATCGGCTCGCCGGTCTCGTCCACCTGGAGCTTGACCTTGTCGATGAGGAAGTAGCCGAGGACCGGCACGACCGTCAGCGCGCAGACGAGCGACGCGAGCAACGCGAACGTGACCGTCAGCGCGAACGGCAGGAAGAACTGCGACACGAGCCCGCCGACGAATCCGAGCGGGAGGAACACGGCGACGGTCGTCAGGGTGCTCGCGGTGATCGCGCCGGCGACCTCCTTCGGCCCGTTGATCGCGGCGGTCATCCGGTCCTCGCCGAGCGAGCGATGGCGGTAGATGTTCTCGAGCACGACGATCGCGTCGTCGACCACCCGCCCCACGGCGACCGCCAGCCCGCCGAGGGTCATGATGTTGATGGTCACCCCGGTCAGCTGCATGATCACCAGCGCGGTCAGGATCGACAGCGGGATGCTGATCGCGGCCACGATCGTGGCGCGCAGGCTGAGCAGGAACAGGAAGATCGTGATGATCGCGAAGACGGCGCCGAGGCCGCCCTCGCGCAGCAGCCCGTCGCGCGATTCCTTGATGAACCCGGACAGGTCCTGGACGGTGTCGATCGTGAGCTCGGCCGTGTGGCGAGCCTCGATCTCGGCCAGCTTGGCCTGGACCGCGTCGGCGACCTCGACCGTGTTGCCGTTCGACGTCTTGGAGACGGTCAGGGTCAGCGCCGGCTGGCCGTTGGTCCGGCCGTAGCCGGTCGTCGCGATCGAGTCGAGCTCGACCGTGCCGAGCTGGGCGAGCGTCACCGGCGTGGCGTTCGGCGGCGTGCCGGTGTAGCCGACGACGAGCTGCTCGACCTCGGCCTCCGTCGTCAGCCGGCCGATCGTGGACACCGGCGTCCGCGAACCGTCGGCGGGGAGCTGGCCGGACGGGAGGGTCAGGTTGTTGGCACCGAGGACGCCGACGATCTGCTGGGTCGAGATGCCGGACGCGGCGAGCTTGTCGGGGTCGAGCGTCACGGCAAGGCGGGTCTCGAGGCCGCCGGTCAGGTCGGCCCGGGCGACGCCCTCGATCGCGGTGATCTCCGGGACGATCTCGCGCCGGGCGATCGTGGCGACCTGCTCGAGCCCGTCGGGGCTGGTCGCGGCGATCGACGAGATGACCACCGGCGAGGCGTTGATGTTGAGCGCCTGGACCGTCGGGGCGGCCGATTCCGGCAGGGCCGCCTTGTTGAGCGCGTCCTGGATCGCGGCCGTGGTCTTGGGCACGTCGGTCCCGAACGCGAACTGGGTGACCACCAGCGAGATCGAGTTGGACGAAGTCGACTGGATGAACTCGAGCCGCGGCACCGCGCCGACGGCGCGCTCGATCGGGCGGGTGACCTGCTCGAGGACGTCGGACGAGCCGGCACCCGGATACGGCGTGACGACGGTCACGACCGGGAACTCGATGTCCGGCAGGAGCTCCTGCTTGAGGCTGCCCCAGGCCGAGATCCCGGCGACGAAGATGGCCGCCGCGAACAGGAGCGTCACGCTCCGCTTGCTGACGGCGATGCGGCTGAGGCGACTCATGACTGGCTCCCCCGGTTCGGTGGTGGTGACGCTCGATCGGTGGTGGTGACGGTTCGATCGATGGCGAGGCCGAGGATGTCGATCGAGCGGCCGACGACGTCCAGCTCCGCGGCGTCGAGGTGGCCGAGCAGCTCGCGCAGCTGGCGCTGGTTGAGCTCGCGGAAGCGCTCGAGCAGGGCGACGGCCTCCGGCGTGGTGGTGACCACGACCTGGCGGCGATCGTCCGGGTCGTCGTGGCGGCGCGAGCAGCCCGAGCTCGACGAGACGGTCCGCCAGCCCGCTGGCTGACGACGAGCCGACGCCGAGGCGGGCGGCCAGCTCGGACATGCGCAGCTCCCCGGCGGCGAGCACGACGTACAGGACCTTGGCCTGGGCCATGGTCACGCCGACCTCGGTGAACTCCGGGGCGTGGGTGCCGATCAGCCGGTGCATCAGCGCGTCATAGCGCTCGACGACGGCCTCGACGGCGCCCGGACCGGGTGATCTGTTCGTTGCAGACGAAATGTTCGGTATCTCCGTACTATTCGGATCGTCCGCACTATATCAGGGTTGCCGAAACGAGCCATGGGCCGTTCGGCGCCGGGCGGCCGGCGTCTCGTACCATCGGCCGGTGACCCCCCGGATCGAGCTGGACCGTGCGACCGCGCGCCGCTTCCTGGCCGCCCGCCACCTGCTGGCGCCGCCGCGCGCCTTGCCCGCCGAGCCGGCGTCGGTCATGGCGGTGATGGACCGCCTCGGATCGCTCCAGTTCGACCCGCTCGACATCGCCGGGCGCAACCACGACCTGGTCCTGGCGGCACGGATCGGCGGGCTATCGGCGCGCGTGGACGGACGAGCTGCTGTACGGATCGCGGACGCTGTACGAGACGTACAACAAGGGCCTCTCGATCGTGCCGACCGTCGAGCTGCCGTGGTACCGGGTCACCTGGACCGAGAGCCACGGCGACCACGCCGGCACGACCTTCGACGAGCACGCTCCGCTGGTCGAGGAGCTGCTCGAGCGCATCCGGCGCGACGGGCCGCTGGCCGCGTCCGACGTCGAGCCGCGCGCGGCGATCGAGTGGTACTGGCGGCCGACCAACCAGGTCCGGGCGATCCTCGAGGCGCTGGCCGAGGCGGGGATCCTCGGGCTCGCCCGGCGCGACGGCAACCGTCGCGTCTACGACCTCGTGGAGCGCCTGTTCCCGGCCGCGCTGCTCGCCGACGAGCGGCCGCGTCCGTGAGCAGCATCGCCACAAGCTGCTGTCGCGCTACCGCGCCCACGGCCTCCTCGGGCGCTCGGGGAGTGCCGAGCTGTGGTCCGGGATCTCGGCCGACACGCCTGGCGCGGCGGCCGGACCGGCCGCTCCGGGGCGACCTGCTGGCCGAGCTCGTCGAAGCCGGCACGCTCGTGCCGGTCGCGGTCGAGGGCGTCCGCGGCGAGCGGTTCATGCTCGCCGAGGAGGCGCCGATCCTCGCGTCGGTGGCCGGCCGGGGTGCCGCGGCTGCCGTCAGCCGCGTGGGGCGGCGTGGCGTTCCTCGCCCCGCTCGACCCGCTCGTCTGGGACCGCGACTTCCTCCGCGCGCTGTACGCCTTCGACTACGTCTGGGAGGTCTACGTCCCCGCCGCGAAGCGTCGCTGGGGCTACTACGTGCTCCCGATCCTGTTCGGCGACCGCCTCGTCGGGCGGATCGAGCCGCGGATCGACCGCCGGGCGGGCGTCCTGCGCGTCCTCGGGCTGTGGTGGGAGGCCGGGTTCGAGCCGCTCGCCGAGCCCGGCTTCGTGGAGGCCTTCACGACCGCGCTCGAGGCGCACGCGACGTTCGCCGACGTGACCCGGATCGTCCTGCCGCGGTCGACGCGGCGGCTGGCCGTCATCCCCGCCGTCCGGGCCCGGCTCGGGCCCGGCGGTCGGGTCAGGGCGTGACGCGCTTGAGATCCCAGGCGCCCCACAGCCCGGCCCGGTCGCGCGACCGGACGCGAACCTCGTAGGTCGCGCCGCGGACCCACCTGGCCTTGTGGCTGGTCGCTGTCGTCGTGCCCCACGAGTGCCAGGCGCCACCGGCCCGCCGCCACTCCACTTGGAAATAGCGCAGGCCCGAGGTCAGCACCTGGAGCCGGGTGTCGTTGCCGGCCCAGCGAACGGTCACCCGCTTGTGGCGGGCGTCGATCTTGCGCATCCAGGTCTTCCGGAAGTCGGACCACGGCGCGCTGTGGTCGGGTCGCTTGGCGAACACCCCGGCGTAGTAGAACTTGCCGTCGGCCGACATGGCCGCGCCGAAGCCGACGTAGTTGTAGCCGGTCGAGACCATGATCGCGTGGTGGCCGGGCGAGGCCCACCAGGCGCGGATCGCCTCGGCGACCGAGTACTCGTACGGGTAGTGGTTCCAGGCGATGATCTCGCCTGCGGCGAACCAGGTCAGGCCGGCGTCGTTCATCCGGTCCCAGGCCATCGTGCCGTCCGGCTCGGTGTGGCTCATGAAGTCGTTGTCGGCCATCACCTGGGCGCGATCGCGGGCGATCGCCATCAGGGCGGGATCCTGCGCGAACCGACGACCAGGCCCTGCGCGGTCCGCTTCGCGTTGGTCAGCTTGACCAGGTCGTGGCCCGCCTGGAGGAGCATCGCGTCGGTCGTGACGGGTTCGTCCTCGACGGCGGCGACCGGTCCGGTCAGCGGCAGGACGAGCAGGCCGGCGAGGAGGAGTGGCACGAGGCGGCGGACGGAAGTGACCATGAATGGATGGTGGCCACACGCACCGGCCAGTGGTATGGGCTGGCCGTCACGGTCACCCCCGTGCGTTGGTACGGGCTCTGGACGCGCACCGATCCCGACCGCACCCGACACCGTCCGGACGGACCGCACGGGACGGCGCCGGGGCGCTGTGGGACGATGGTGCGACCGCACACACGAGGAGAAATCGATGGCTGCCATCCGCCGCGCCGAGGCCACCTGGTCGGGCGCTCTCACCGACGGTTCCGGGACGGTCTCGGCCGTCTCGTCGAATGTCTTCTCGGCGTTGCCCGTGTCGTGGGCGGCGCGGACCGAGAGCCCGGAGGGCATGACCAGTCCCGAGGAGCTCGTCGCCGCCGCGCACGCGGCCTGCTTCTCCATGGCGCTGTCGGGCGCGCTGGGCCGGGCAGGCACGCCGCCCGAGCGGCTGGACGTCAGCGCCGAGGTGACCTTCGACAAGCTCGAGGCCGGCTGGCGCGTCGTGTCGAGCGCGCTGACGGTGCGGGGCGTGGTCCCCGGCTCGAACGCCGAGGACTTCCGCGCCGCCGCCGAGTCGACCAGGACCGGCTGCCCGATCAGCGTCGCGCTGGCCGGCAACGTGGCGCTCAGCGTCGAGGCGACGCTCGAGGGCTGAGGCGCTACCCGGCGGCGACGCTACCCGATCGTGAGCAGCCGCCGCGGGTTTTCGACGGTGATCGTCTCGATCTCCGCGTCGCCGACCCCGGCCTCGCGAAGTCGCGGCAGGAACGTGTCGGCCAGGTACGTGTAGCCGTTGCCGCCGTAGCGCTGGAGCTGGTTGTCGTGGCAGACGTCCTGGCTCAGGAAGATCCGGTCGGCGTGGCCGCGGGCCAGCAGCTCGAGCAGCAGCTCGACCGTCCGCGTCTCGTTGCCGTGCTCGGTCGGCCAGGGCATGCCGATGAAGTCGAACTCGAGGTTCGCCCCGCGCTCGATGATCGCGAGGTAGTGGTCGAGGACCTGGTACGAGTCGGCGTGGCCGATGACGACCCGGCCGGGGTCGGCCCCCTCCTCCTCGAAGATCCGGAGCTGGGCCAGCCCGACCGCCGACATCACCGCGTGGGTCGTGATCGCCAGCCCGGTCCGGCGCGACGCCCGCGCCGCCGCGCGATGGACGCGCTCCTCGGCCGGCGTGACCCACGGCTTGTCGGTCCCGATCTCGCCGATGATCCCAGGGCGGACGCCGGTGTCCCCCACCCCGTCGGTCGCCTCGCGAACCAGCTCGTCGGCGAGGTCCTCGACGGACCGGCGGTCGATCCGGGCCTCGGCCGGGTAGTAGGCGGTCCGATACCAGCCGCAGCCCATCACGAGGTGCAGCCCGCTCGCCTCGGCGATCGCGCGCAGCCACGCCGGGTCGCGCCCGACGCCCGGCAGGGTCAGGTCCACCAGCCCGCCGCCGCCCGCTGCGCGGAAGCGTGCCAGCTCGTCGAGGATGGCCGGCTCGTCGCGGGTCAGCTGCCAGTAGTCCCAGCGGCCCTGGATGTGCCACAGCGCGATCTGGGTGTGCTCGTGCGGGAGCGTGAAGCCGAGCTCCGACGGCTCGATCGGGCCGAGGACGGTCTGGACGTGGGCCATGGCCCGCGATGCTACGCCGTCGCGACCGGCTCCGGGATGGCCGGACGCGTGGCCCCGGCCGACAGCAGCAGCTCGAGGATCGGCCGTCGCACGCCGCTCGAGCTCGACCGGGCGGTAGGCGCCGCCCGCCTCGACGCGCTGGAGCATGCAGCCCGTCGAGCAGCGCGAGGAAGCCGCGGGTCACGGCGTCGACGTCGATCCAGCCCGGAAGCTCGCCGCTGGCGACGCCCTGGGCGAGGATGTACCGCCCGGCCCCGACCAGTCGCTCGCGACGGGCCGACAGCATCTCGCGGACGACGGGCTCGCGGTCCGCCTCCGCCCAGGCCTGCAGCAGCGTGATCTGGCCCGGCGCGCCCTCGTACTCGTCGATCGACTCGACGTACAGCCGGATGGCGATGGCCATCCGCTCGGCCGTCGTGGTGGCAGGACCGAGTCGCTCGGCGAGCTGGTCGAGACCCTGGGTGGCGATCTGGTCGCAGCTCAGCCGGATCAGCTCTTCCTTGCCGGTGAAGTAGGTGTAGATCGCGCCGACCGACAGCCCGCTCTCGCGCACGACGTCCGCGATCGTCGCGTTGTGGTAGCCCTTCTCGCTGAAGACGCGAAGGGCGGCGGTCAGGATCCGGTCCCTGACCTCCTGCTCGTGGGCGGCGCTGACGCGAGGCACCATCGACTCCTAAAACGAATGTTCCTTCTCCCCAATCTAGCCGACGTGCCGCGCTCGTGCGCAAGCCTGCATGGCTTGACAAAGCGAATGAGCATTCTCTATCTTGGCGGCGTTCGATCCGTCCGCAGCCCCGACTACCCGAGGGTTCCGATGTTCACCCGCTGGGGAGCGTTCGTCTACCGCTTCCGCCGCCCAATCGTCGTGCTCTCCATCGTCGTCGCGGCGCTGAGCCTGACGCTCGCCAGCCAGACCTCGTCGGCGCTGTCGTCGGGCGGCTGGCTCGACGCCAGCTCCGAATCGGCGGCCGTCTCCGAGCGCCTCGACGCCGAGTTCGGCGCCGGCAAGAGCTCGGTCATCGCCCTCTTCCGGTCGACGTCGCCGGGCGCGGACGCGACCTCCCCGGCGTTCCAGGACGCGATCGCGACCTCCGTCGCGGGCCTCGCCGACGATCCGCACGTGACCGGGCATCGTCGGCTACGCCGAGACCGGCGACGCACGGTTCATCAGCACGGCCGGCGACGCCGCGTACATCGTCATCCAGCTCGACGCCACCGACGAGGAGTCGGTCGAGCTCGTCGACGAGATCCGGGCGGCCATCACGCCACCGGACGGCTACGACCTACCAGCTGACCGGCTACGGGCCGATCACCAAGGACTCGGCGGAGCAGTCCGAGAAGGACCTCCAGAAGGCCGAGCTCGTGTCGCTGCCGATCGTCGCGCTCGTGCTGATCCTCGTCTTCGCGTCGCTCGTCGCGGCCGGCATGCCGCTGCTCGTCGCCGGGCTGGCGATCCCCAGCAGCTGGCCGTGATCTTCGTCGTCGCGCAGCAGATCGAGATGAGCATCTTCGTGCTCAACATCGCGACGATGCTCGGGCTCGCCCTGGCGATCGACTACTCGCTGTTCATCGTCAGCCGCTACCGCGAGGAGCTGCGCCGCGGGCGGACCGTCGGCGAGGCGGTCGAGCGCGCGGTCGGGACGGCGGGCAAGGCCGTCGCGTTCAGCGGCATCGCGGTGGCCATCGGGCTGTCCGGGCTGATGCTGTTCGTGGCCCCGGCGATCCGCTCGATCGGGATCGCGGGCGCGATCGTCGTGCTCTGCTCGGTCGTCTTCGCCCTGACCTTCCTGCCGGCCGTGCTCGGGCATGCTCGGCCATCGCGTCAACGCCCTGTCGATCGGCGGGCTGCGCCATCGCTTCCGCCCGGTCGCCGATGGCGTCGAAGTCGCGCGGACCGGTCGCTGGGAGCGCGTCGCCCACGCGGTGATGCGCCGGCCGATCGCCGTCCTCGTCCCGACGCTGGCCATCCTGCTCATCGCCGGCACGCCGTTCCTGCGCCTCGAGCAGGGCGTGCCGGGTGCGGAGATCTACCCGCCCGGGGTCGAGAGCCGCGACGCCTACGTCGCGCTCCAGACCGAGTTCGCGCCGGGCGAGACGACGCCGATCATCATCCTGGCCGACGTGACCGGGGACCCGACTGCAGCCCCGAATCGATCGCCGCGTTCGCCGCCTACAGCGCGCAGCTCGACGCGATCGAGGGCGTCGATCGCGTCGAGGGACCGTTCACCCTCCACGACCCGGCGACGGGCGCGGCGCTCACGCCCGACCAGGTCGCGGCGCTGTACGCCCTGCCCGCCGACCAGCAGCCACCCGGGCTCGATGCCCTGCTCGCCCAGTACGTCCGCGGCTCGACCGTCCGCCTCGACGCCATCAGCCCGCTCGCGCCGTCGACCCCCGACGCGACCGACATGATCCCGGTCATCCGCGCGCATCGACGCCGGCGACGGGATCAAGACCGCCGTCGGCGGCAGCGCGGCGCAGGGCCACGACTTCCTCGTGTCGCAGGCCGAGCGCGCCCCGTATGCGGTCGGCCTGACCCTGCTGGCCAGCGGCGCTGATCCTGTTCCTGCTGTTCGGCTCGGTGGTGCTCCCGATCAAGGCCGTGATCATGACGCTGCTGTCGATCACCGCCAGCTTCGGCGCGATGGTCTGGATCTTCCAGGAGGGCAACCTGTCGGGCGCTGCTCAACTTCGAGCCGCTCGGCTACACCATCGCGGGCAACCCGATCATCATGTTCAGCGTCATCTTCGGGCTGTCGATGGACTACGAGGTCCTGCTCCTGTCGCGGATCCAGGAGGCCTACCGGCGGACCGGCGACAACACCGCCTCCGTGGCCGAGGGGCTGTCCAAGACCGCCGGGGTCATCACCGGGCGCGGCGCTGATCATGGTCTCGGTCTTCGCGGCGTTCGCCCTGGCCGAGGTGATCACGATCAAGAGCATCGGCGTCGGCATGGCCATCGCGGTGCTCATCGACGCGACGATCGTCCGGGTGCTGCTGGTGCCGGCCACCATGCGCCTGATGGGCAAGTGGAACTGGTGGGCGCCAGGGTTCCTCGGCGCGGTTCGTCGATCGGCTCGGGTTCAGCCACGTCGAGGACGACGAAGGCGTCGAAGCTCCGGCCCGAGCGGCGCGGCACCGAAGGCGGGTCTCGCCGGGTCCTAGGGGCCCGACGGCCCGGCACGACCGCCCACAACGGTCGATCGAGATGGTTCCAACCAAGCGGAACCTCCTCGGAGGCGAGGGCGGCCTGCGCCGCAAGGTAGTTCCGCTTGGGCGAAGCCATTCTGGAAGCGTCATCGTGCGGCACGCCGCTGACGCGTCGGCGCCGGCCGCCGGCGTCGCCAAGCCGAGCCCGGAGCTATCGTTCGGATGCGCCTGTGCTCGATTCGGACCTGCAGCCCGACACGATCGGGCGCCTCCGTGCGCTGTCCGCCGACATAGACGTGGTCGACCTGCGCGACGACCCCGCGGCCGACGCCAGGACCCTCGTCGACCCCGAGGTCGAGGTCATCGTCGGAGCGCGCATCCCGTCGGACCTGTCGCAGGTCCCGAAGCTGCGCTGGTTCCAGGTCCGGCAGGCCGGCGTGAGCCACCTTGCGGCCGATCCGCCCTGGCGCAAGGGCATCATCGTGACGAACGCGCGTGGGGTGTTCTCGGTCCCGATCGCCGAGTACGTGACGGGCATGCTCCTGCGCGTCCACCAGCCGGCGCGGCTGGGCGGCGGACCAGGCGGCCCATCGCTGGCCGGACGAGCCGCCCGAAGCGACGGTGCTCCGCGGCCGGACGGCGGTCGTCGTCGGCTACGGCTCGCTCGGTCGCGAAGTCGCCCGTCAGCTGGCCGCGCTCGGCCTGCGGATCCTCGCCGTCAAACCGCGGCCGGACGTCCGCGCGGAGACGTCATACCGGGTTCCGGGCACGGGCGACCCCGACGGCTCGATCCCCGATCGGATCGTCGGGCGTGGATTCGCTCGTCGACGTCGTCCCCGAGGCGGACGTCGTGATCCTGACCCTGCCGCTGACCGACGCGTCGCGCGGGCTGCATCGACGCGCGAGGTCCTGGCGGCGATGCCCGCCGACCGCCTGGCTGATCAACGTCTCGCGTGGCGCCGTCGTCAACGAGCCGGCCCTCCTCGACGCGTTGCGCGGCGGCCGCATCGCGGGGGCGATCCTCGACGTCTTCACGGAGGAGCCGCTGCCGGCCGACAGCCCGTGGTGGGACGCCCCGAACGTGATCGTCACGCCGCACGCCTCGGGCGTCACGATGCGTTACTTCGACGACCTCGTCGTCGAGAACGTCCGCCGCTATCTCGGCAACGAGCCGCTGCTCAACCCGGTCGACCCGGAGCGCGGATACTAGGCAGCGGAGGAGCTCGATGGACGACCGACCGGATCCCGTGACGCGGCTAGGCCCGGACAGCGGTGGCCGGCTGCCCGGCGACGGGGACGTCCGGGTCTACCACTGGGAGTGGGGCTCCGACGACACCCATCGGCCGGGCCTGCCCTGGATCGGCATCTTCCTCCTCGTGTTCGGCGGGCTCCTGCTGCTCCAGCAGGCGTTCCCGCAGTTCGAGGCGCTCGGCTCGGTCATCGTCCTCGCGATCGGCCTGGCGTTCCTCGTCAAGTGGGCGATCGACCGCGGGACCGGCTCGCTCTATGCCGGCGCGATCATCACGGCGCTGGCGATGCCCGGGTTGCTCAACGCGGCCGGCGTCGAGGCCAACGGCCTGTCGACGTTCAGCCTCGGCGTCGCGTTCCTGTTCATCGCGGTGGTCCGCCTGGCGACGGGCGGCGGCGTCGGGTGGCAGCTCTGGTTCGGTGGCCTGCTGGCCGTGATCGGCGGCGCGAGCATCGTCAACGCACCCCTCGGCGGCTACATCCTGCCGTTGCTGCTCGTCGGGCTCGGTGTCCTGCTGATCGCGCGCGGTGTCGGCTCCGGCGGACGCGACCGCTGGTGAGCCGGGCCTAGCCGGCCGTCGCTCCCCCGACGACGTCGAGCTTGAGGCGCTTGAGCGTCTTCAGCGCCGGATCGCCACCCCGGCCGAACAGGTCGTGCAGGCGCACGTACTCCGCGTACAGGGCGTCGTAGGCCGGCCGGCTCGACTCGTCGGGCTCGTAGGTCTCCGCGCGCAGGTGCGCCATCGCGCCCGCCGCGTCCTCGATCGTCGCGTAGCCGCCCGCGTCCGGTCCGGCGGCCACGGCCGCGAACATCGCCGACCCGAGGGCGGGCGTCTGCGACGACGCGGCGACCCGCCATGACCGGCCCGTCACGTCGGCGTAGATCTGCATCAGCAGCTCGTTGCGATCGGGCAGGCCGCCGCACGCCACGACCTGGTCGATCGCGATCCCGCCGGCCTCGAACGAATCGATGATGAGCCGCGTGCCGAAGGCGGTCGCCTCGATGAGGGCGCGGTAGACCTCGGGCGCCGTCGTGGCCAGGGTCATCCCGACCAGCACGCCCGACAGGTCGGCGTCGACCAGCACGGACCGGTTGCCGTTCCACCAATCGAGCGCGAGCAGCCCCAATTCACCGGGCCTGAGCGTCGACGCGGCCTCGGCCAGGACCTGGTGGACGCTCACCCCGCGGCTCCGGGCCTCGTCGTGGTACCGCGGCGGCACCGCCTCGTCGACGAACCAGCGCGAACAGGTCGCCGACGGCCGCCTGGCCCGCCTCGTAGCCGAAGTAGCCCGGGATCACGCCGTCGTCGACCACGCCGCACATACCCGGGAACGAGCGGCGCCGTGCTCGGACAGGACGACGTGGCAGATGCTCGTGCCCATGATCGCCACGAGCGTGCCTGGGACGGGTCACGCTGGCGGCCGGGACCGAGACGTGGGCATCGACGTTGGCGACGGCCACGGCCGTCCCGACCGGGAGGCCCGTCCAGCCGGCCGCCCGCTCGCTCAGGCCGCCGGCTCGATCGCCGATCGGCGACGACCGTCCGGCTCATCTTGTCGTCGACGACCGAGCCGAAGCCGGGCTCGAGCGCCTCGAAGAACGCCGGGTCCGGGAATCCGTCCTCGGCCGACCACAGCGCCTTGTAGCCGGCCGTGCAGTTGTTCCGCGTCTCGACTGCCGGTGAGCTGCCAGACCACCCAGTCGGCAGCCTCGACCAGCCGGTCCGCGGCGCGATAGATCTCGGGCGCCTCGCGCAGGATCTGGAGCGCCTTCGGGAAGAACCACTCGGACGAGATCTTGCCGCCGTAGCGTGCGAGCCACGGCTGGCCGGAGCTCGCCGGCGACGCGGTTGATGTCGTCCGCCTCGGGCTGCGCCGCGTGATGCTTCCAGAGCTTGACCCAGGCGTGCGGGTTCCGCCGGATGGGCGTCGAGGAAGCACAGCGGCGTGCCGTCGGCCGTGGTCGGGAGCATCGTGCACGCGGTGAAGTCGATGCCGATCCCGATGACCTGGGCCGGGTCGATGGCCGACTCCGGCGACCAGCCGGCGCACCGCGCCGCGGAACGTCTCGAGGTAGTCGTCGGGATCCTGGAGCGCCCAGTCCTGGCCGAGCACCACGTCGCTCGTCGGGGGCCGGCAGGCGCGCGTCGATGACCCCGTTGCGGTAGGGCTCGACCTCGATCCCGACCTCGCGGCCGTCGGCCACGTCGACCAGCACGCGCGCGGGCCGACTCCGTCCCGAAGTCGACGCCGATCGTGTAGCGCGCGCCGCCCGTCACGAGTCGGTCGAACGCTCGAGCGTTGGGTTCACCACCACCTTGAGGCCGTCCCGCGAGTCGAGCATCGCGAAGGCCTCCGCGACCTGGTCGAGCGGGTATCGGTGGGTGATCAGCGCCGCGAGGTCGATCGTGCCCGCCTCGGCCAGCGCGATCGCCCGGTCCAGGTCGCTCGCGACCATCCGGCGGCTGAGCTGGAGCGACAGCTCCTTTCGACGCGCGATGCCCGCGGGGAACGAGCTCCGGTCCCCCTCCGGGATGCCGACCAGCACCACCCGACCGCCGGGTCGGACTGCGCGCGACGGCATCGGCGATCGCCTCGTCGTCGCCGGCCACCTCGAAGGCAACGTCGACCGGCTCGTCCCGGACACGCCGTGGCGGACATGTCGTCCGCCCCTGGGCCGACGACGAATCCGTGCGTGGCGCCGAGCTGCCCGGGCGGCCGCGACGCGATGGGCCAGCCGGTCCGTGGCCACGATCGCCGACGCGCCGGCCAGGCGCAGGAGCTGGATCAGGAGCAGACCGAGCGGCCCGCAGCCGAACACCCCGGCGCGGCCGCCGACGCCCACCGGCGCCAGGTCGAGCGCATGGAGCGCCACGCCGAGCGGCTCGAGCAGGGCTGACCTCGTCGTCGCCGAGCCCATCCGGCACGCGATGGAGGAGGTGCGCCGGCCACGGCATGACCGAGCGGAGCGCACCGTCGGTCGTGCCGAAGCCGGCGAACCGCGTCGCGATGCAGATGTTCGGGCGCCCGCTCCGGCACGGCTCGCAACGGCCGCACGGGTCGGCCGGGTCGGCGACGACGCGCTGACCGGCCCGTGGCCCGTCGGCGATGACGCCACCGAACTCGTGGCCGAGCACCAGCGGCCGAGCCAGGCCGGTGTCGCCGATGGCGCCCTCGCGATACCAATGTCGGTCCGAGCCGCACAGCCCGACCGCCGTGACCCGGACCAGGACCTCGCCCCGTCCGGCCGTCGGGATTGCCTCGCGCGCGACCCTGACGTCGCCTGGGGCGTGGAGCCGCGCGACGTCGGCGACCTCGATGGCCGAGGAGGTCGTCACCGTCGCTGCCCGTAGTACGCGGTCGCCCCGTGCTTGCGGTGGTAGTGCCGGTCGAGCAGCGCGCGCGACACGGGCGAGGCGTTCGGATCGAGGGCCAGCGTCTGGATCGCCATCGCCGCGACGGCTTCGAGCGCGATCGCGTTGTCGACCGCCTCCGCCGCATCCGCGCCCCACGTGAACGGTCCGTGCGACGCGACCAGGACGGCCGGCATCTCGACGGCGTCGAGCCCGGCGCCGCCGAGCGCCTCGACGATCACCGCGCCCGTCTCGGCCTCGTAGTCGCCCGCCACCTGCTGCGTCGTCGAGTCGACGAGTGACCGGCACCGGACCATGGAAGTGGTCGGCATGGGTCGTGCCGAATGGCGGGATCGGCCGGCCGGCCTGCGCCCACGAGGAGGCGGCCGGCGAATGGGTGTGCACGACACCGCCGATCTCGGGGAAGGCCCGGTACAGGGCCAGGTGGGTGGGCGTGTCCGTCGAAGGCCGAAGCGACCCCTCCACGACCCGGCCATCGTCGAGGGCGACCCCGACGACCTGTTCGAGACGGAGCTCGTCGCATGCCACGCCACTCGGCTTGATGAACAGCACGCCCCGGTCACGGTCGAGCCCGCTGACGTTGCCGAACGACAGCGTCACGAGGCCCGACCGGCCGAGCGCCTGGTTGGCCTGCCAGACGGCTTCGCGGATGGCGCTTGACACGGTCTCGGTCATGCCGGCGGGCCTACAGGCCCCGGGCCAGGTGGTGATAGGCCTGGTTCCAGCGGATCTCCCGCTTGAACGCCGCGATGTCGACCTGCTCGTCGATCAGGAGGAGCTCCACGCCGGCCATCTCCGCGAAGTCGACGAGCGGCTCGGCATCGATCGCCCGGCTCAGGACGGTGTGGTGGGCGCCACCGGCGGTGAGCCAAGCCTCGACCGCGGTGGGCAGGTCGGGTCGGGGTCGCCAGACGGCGCGTGCGACGGGCAGCCTGGGCAGGGCCTCGTTCGCCTCGACGACGTCGATGACGTTGGCCACGATCCGGAAGCGATCGCCCAGGTCGGTCATCGCCGCGACGATCCCCGGACCGGGCGCCGCGTCGAACACGAGCCGGACCGGGTCGGCCCGCCCGCCGATCGACAGGGCGTGGATCTCGCACGACGGGCGACCGCCGGCAAGGCTCGGACACACCTCCAGCATGTGCGCCCCGAGGACCAGCGGGCCAGCCGGATCGAGGTGGTAGGTGTAGTCCTCCATGAACGACGTCCCGCCGGGCAGCCCCTTCGCCATGACCTTGAACAGGCGGACCAGCACGGCGCTCTTCCAGTCGCCTTCCGCACCGAACCCATAGCCCTCGGCCATCAGCCGCTGGACCGCGATGCCCGGCAGCTGGCGAAGACTCCCCAGATCCTCGAACGTGTCGGTGAACGCCCCGAACCCGCCCGCGGTCAGGAACGTCCGCAGCCCGACCTCGATGCGGGCAGCCTCGTAGAGCTCGTCGCGGCGCGCCCCGTCGGCCCGCAGCTCGGGCACCACCGCGTAGTCGGCGTCGTAGGCCGCGAGCACGTCGTCGATCGCGTCGGCGGGCGCCCCGCTCACGGCGTCGGCCAGCTCGCTGAGGGGGAAGCCGTTGACGGTCACGCCGAACCGGATCTGCGCCTCGACCTTGTCGCCTTCGGTGTCGGCGACATGGCGCATGTTGTCGCCGAACCGGGCGACGCGGAGGTGGTGCAGGTCGTGCCACCCGCACGCGGCACGCGCCCAGGCGCCGATCCGCGCCGCAACCCGGGGCTCCTCCCAATGCCCGACGACGGTCTTGCGGGCGACCCCTAGGCGGCTCTCGATGAACCCGAACTCGCGGTCGCCATGGGCGGCCTGGTGGAGGTTCATGAAGTCCATGTCGATGTCGGCCCACGGCAGGTCGCGGTTGAAC
Organism: uncultured Chloroflexia bacterium; assembly: GCA_963721545.1. Lineage (GTDB taxonomy): Bacteria > Chloroflexota > Limnocylindria > Limnocylindrales > CSP1-4 > SPCO01. The sequence continues at coordinate 63,461 of CAVRKB010000009.1, read as the reverse complement.
TGGGTGTGCAGGTGGAGGAGCGGCACCTGGAGCGCGCGCAGCCCGGCGATCCACATGCGGGCCGGCGAGAACGTGTGCATCCAGGCGATGACGCCGACGCACGCGGGCGCCGCGTTGGCCTCCTGGCACGCCGTCGCGATCGCGTCCGCGGAGGTCAGGACCGGTCGATAGACGATCCGCACCGGGACGTCCGTCGCCTCGCCGAGCGTCCGGGCGATCCGCTCCGCATCCTCCGCGACCTGGCGGAGCGTGGCTTCGCCGTACAGCTCCTGGCTACCGGTGAGGAACCAGACCTCGTACTGGTCCAATGGCTTCACGGGTCACTCCGGGCGTCGTTCGGTGGGCAGTGAAATCGACGTACCGCATACGATACCGTGGCGATGAGGCCCGGCGGCGGGTCAGCCGACCGGCGTGGCGACCGCCTCGATCGCCTCGGCGACGACCGCCACGATCCGCTCCAGCTCGGCATCGGTGACGACGAACGGTGGCCCGAGCAGGATCGTGTCGCCGTCGACCCCGTTCGCACAGCCGGTCGACGAGTACACGAGCACGCCTCGCTCGCGGGCGGCGCGGACGACCGCCTCGGTGATGCCCGCCGCCCGCGGGAACGGCTCGCGCGTCTCCCGGTCGGCGACCAGCTCGATCCCGACGAGCAGGCCGCGGCCGCGGATCTCCCCGACGGCCGGGTGCTCGCCGAAGGCCGTCGCCGCGAGCGCCGGCGAGCCGCTCCCCCTTGACCGCGCTCGCCTCGACGAGCGACTCGGACTCGAGGATCCGCAGCACCTCGCCGGGCCACGGCCGCCCCGACCGGCGAGTGCGAGTAGGTGAAGCCGTGGACGAAGCCCGATCCGCCGGTGACCGTGTCGTGGACCTCGGCCGACGCCGCCACGAACCCGAACGGCCAGTAGCCCGACGACGCTCCCTTCGCGGCGACGAGGATGTCCGGCCGGACGCCCCAGTGGTCGACCCCGAACCAGCGCCCGGTCCGCCCGAACCCGGTCATCACCTCGTCGGCGATGAGCAGCACGCCGTGGCGCCGGCAGACGTCCGCGATGGCCGGCCAGTAGCCGTCGGGCGGGACGGCGGCGGCCAGCGTGGCGCCGACGATCGGCTCCGCGACGAACGCCGCGACCTGGCCCGGGCCGGCCGCCTCGAACGCCCGGTCCAGCTCCGCGGCGAGCTCGTCGGCGTCGCCCAGGGCATTGGCGCCGGGCAGCTCGGCGCGGTACGGGTAGGCCGCCGAGACGTGGCGGAAGCGCCCGAGCCAGCCCTCGTACGGCCGGCGCAACGGCTTGCGCCCGGACAGGTCCAGCGCGCCCAGGGTGTTGCCGTGATAGCTGCCCCAGCGGGCGTAGACGATCCAGCGCTCCGACTCGCCGCGCGCGAGGTGATAGGCACGGGCCAGCTTGAGCGCGGTCTCGATCGCCTCGGAGCCACCCGACACCGGGTAGATCGCCGGATCGTCGACGGGCAGGTGGCGGGCGACCTCGCGGGCGTACGCCTCGAGCGGTTCGCTCGTGAACGCGCTGCCGTGCGCGTAGGCCAGGCGTCCGGCCTGGTCCGCCATCGCCGCCGCGATCTCGCGGCGGCCGTGGCCCACGTTGACCACGATCGCGCCGCCGGCGGCATCGAGGTACTCCCGCCCGTTCGCGTCGCGGATCGTCGTGCCGTGCGCCTCGACGGCGATCGGCGGCTCGGCGGCGCTCGATCGGCGAAAGACGCGGCCGGTGCTCACGGCCGCATCGTAGCGGACGAGGCCCCCGACCCGGGGAGGAGCGCCGGGCCGGGGGTACGCCGCGTGGAAATCAGCCCGGGACGGGGGCGGCGCTCTCGACCATCGGCTTGACGAGGGTGACGAGGCTCTCCATCGTCTCGGCGTCGTACGGTGCCGGCAGCTCGACGATGAAGGTGTCGAAGCCGATCCGTCGGTAGCCGATCATCGTCTCGGCGATCTGCTCGGGCGTGCCTGTCCAGAACGTGTGGTCGTCGGCCACCCGCTCGAGCGGCGTCCGGTTGTGCTCGAGGGTGGCCCGCCGGACCCGCTCGGCCTCGGCCTCGGTCCCCCGGATCGTGATCTTGCAGCCGACCGAGCGCTCGATGGCGGCCGGATCGCGCCCGACGTCGGCGCAGTGCGCGCGAAGCACCTCGTCCTTGTGGACGAGCGTGTCGGGCGTGCCGAAGACATTCCACATGTCGGCGTGCTCGGCGACGATCCGCAGCGTCTTCTTCTCGCCACCGCCGCCGATCATCATCGGCAGGTGCGCCTGGACGGGCGGCGGCAGGATCCGGAGATGGTCGAAGGCATAGCGTCCCCCGCCCGGACTGGTCAGCTCGCCGCCATCGAGCAGGACCCGGGCGTCGGCCGCAGCCTCGGCCAGCCAGTCGAGCCGCTGGCCGAAGCCCGTCCCGAAGTCGATGCCGAACGACCGGTGCTCGTGCTCGAACCACGCCCCGCCGAGGCCGAAGATCGCGCGCCCGCCGCTGATGTGATCGATCGTGGTCACGCATTTGACCGCCAGGCCCGGGTTGCGGAACGTGTTGGCCCCGACGAACAGCCCGACGCGGATCCGCTCGGTGGCCTGGGCCACGGCGGCCAGCGCGGTGTAGCCCTCGAAGATCGGCTGGTCGGGGTCGCCGAAGATCGCCTGGAGGTGATCCCACGTCCACACGTGGTCGTAGCCGAGCCGCTCCGCCGACTGCGCCGCGGCAAGGAACGCCGGCCAGTCGCTGGCCTGGCTCCACAGGGCGATCCCGAGCCTGAGATCGGCCATCCCGCGCCCTCCATTTTCGTGATGAAATCGAATGTATGCACTCGATTGCAGCCATGATAGAGTGCCACAAGCCCGGAGTCCTGGAGCGCCGGTCAGACCGGCCGCCCGCGACCTGGTCGATTGGAGGAGGACCGGATGAGAACGCATCTCAAGCTGCCTACCCTCGCGATCGTGGCCGTGCTACTGGTCGGTGCCTGCAGCTCGGGGACGGCATCCACGGCACCGAGCACCGCCGCCTCCGCCCCGGCGTCGGCGCCGGCTTCGGCGGCGGCCTCCGGCTCCGCCGCGCCCAGCGCCGCAGCCGTCGTTCCGACGCCGGAACCGGCGAAGGACTGTGCGCGGAACCAGGACCCGAACGCGATGCAGATGTGGGAGCGGTCCGGCGGCAACAAGGGGATGGTCGACATCCTCGTCTGCGCCTGGAACCAGGCCAACCCGACCAAGCCGATCAACCTGAGCTACATCGTCCATACCGAGATGGTTGCGAAGATCGCCCAGGGGATCGCCTCGGGTGACGTCCCGGACTTGATGGGCATGGACCTGATCTACGCCCCGCAGTTCGAGAACGACCAGCAGCTGGTCGATATCACGGATCAGACGAAGGACTGGCCGGAGCTCGCCGACGTCAGCCCGGGCCACAAGACCGTCGCGACGTTCAACGATCGCCTGTTCGGCGTGCCGCTGTATGCCGACGTGTCGGCGCTCTTCTACAACAAGAGCCTGTTCACCCAGGCCGGGCTCGACCCCAACAAGCCGCCGACCAGCCTGGCCGAGGTGCGCACCTACGCCGACGCCATCACCAAGCTCGGCGGCGACATCAAGGGCTACTACCTGCCGGGCAACTGCGCCGGCTGCAACATCTTCACCGTCGGCCCGCTGATGTGGGCGTCCGGTGCCACGATCGAGGCCGAGAAGTGCGGCAGCGAGCCACTTACCGGTGACGGGGTCAAGCAAGTCGCCCAATGGGCGCGCGACATGGTCGCGGCCAAGAACGTCCCCGACGGTGCCCGGGCTGAGACGGGTGCCACCTTCGCCGAGCAGTTCGGGTCGGGCAAGCTCGGCATGATGGGGACCGGGAACTTCAACATCGTGCTCGCGCGGGACCAGATGAAGGGCCATCCCTTCGAGTTCGGCATCAGCCTGCTGCCGGGCATGGAAGCGGGCAAGACCGCCTCATTCATCGGTGGTGACCTGGTCGTCATCCCGAAGGGCAGCGACCGCGTGGACGACGCTCTCGCGTTCATGCACTACCTGCTGACGGACGAGAACCAGGTCGAGCTCTACGCCAAGGCGCTCAACCTGCCGACCCGCACCGACCCGAAGCTCAGCGACAACCAGTACTACAAGGCCGAGCCGCTGATCGCGGACGTGGCCAAGGCGGTGGCCGTCGGCCGGACGCCGTACACCCTGACGTTCTTCGAGCAGATCAACTCCCCGCAGGGTCCGTGGCTGCAGATGCTGCAAAAGGCGTACTACACCGCGGAGGACCTTGACGCTGTGATCACCAAGGCCAAGGACGACATGAAGGCGATCTCCTGCGGCTGAGCCCTGAGATCACCGCGACCGTTCGTCAACGCCGCGCCGCTTCAACGAAGCGGCGCGGCCCCTGCTGACGCGGCCGACTGGGTCCGACGGCCGACTGGCCTCGCCCAGGGCGTCCCGCCACAATCATCCGGCGAAGAACCGGCGAAGCGGTGACCCCACCTCCTGGAGATCGGGCATGTACGCGAGACGGCGCTCCAAGCTGACCGGGCTGCTCTACCTGAGCCCCGCGTTGTTGTTCGTGACTGCCTTCACGGCCTACCCGTTCGTGCAGATGCTCTGGCTGTCGCTGAACAACTGGACGCTGATCTCGCCGCCGAGGTTCATCGGCACCAATAACTTCACCAGGGCCGCAGGGGACGACCAGTTCTGGGCTTCGCTGGGCTACACCCTCGAGTACACCCTGCTCATCACGCCGATCCTGATGATCGGCGGGTATGCCCTCGCGCTCCTCGTGTCGCCGAATACCCCGCTGCGTCGGTTCACGCGCGCCGTCATCTTCATCCCGGTGGTCATCGGGCTGGGGGTCTCGAGCCTGTTGTGGGTCTGGCTCTTCGACCCGGGTGTCGGCCTCATCAACAAGGCCCTGTCCGACCTGGGCCTGATCGACCAGCCGATCCAATGGCTCGGCACGGACGCCTGGGTCTCGACCTGGTCGATCATCCTCTCGGTGGTCTGGAAGGTCCTCGGCTTCGGAATGATCCTGTTCGTGGCCGCGATCCACGCGATCCCCCATGAGATCAACGAGGCCACCATGGTCGATGGCGCGAGCTTCTGGCAGCGCACCCGACGGGTCACCGTGCCGCTGACTCGCCCGACCATCCTGCTGGTCACCCTGATCAGCGTCATCGGCTCGCTGCTCGCGTTCGACCAGTTCTACATCATGACCGCGGGCCAGCCGTTCAACCAGACCGCGACAGCCGTGTTCTACGTGTACCTGAACTCGTTCCCGTATCTCAAGCTCGGCTACGGGGCGGCCCTGTCGCTCATCCTGGCCCTGATCATCCTGGTCTTCACCATCGTCCAGATGACCCTGACCCGTCGGAGCCGGGCGTGACGGCGGTCCCGATGCGCGCGCCACTGTCGCGCGCCTGGACGCGCGTGTGGGCAGGACGCAATCGTTACCTGGTCGGCGCCCTGTGCCTGTTCATCGTCGCGCTGATGGTGGCGCCGATCGTCCTGTCGCTGATGGCGTCCGTGAAGTCGACGGCCGAGGCGGCGGCGGTGCCGCCCACGTATGTCCCGCAAAGCCTCAGTCTCGACAGCTACGAGCGGCTGTGGACGTACCAGGCCGGGCTGCCGGCGTATCTCTTCAACAGCTTCGCGACCGCGTTCATGACCATCGCGTTCGCCCTCGGCCTGACGATCCCGGCCGGGTACGCACTCGCACGCTTCCCGATCCCGGGCAAGGAGCTGCTCTTCGTCTACCTGCTGTTTGCGCTGATCATCCCGTACCAGGCGCTGCTCACACCGCTGTTCCTGATGTTCGCGCAGCTGAAGCTGACCAACACGCTGGTCGGGCTGGCCATCGTCCACACCGCGATCCAGCTCCCGTTCAGCCTGTACATCATGCGCAACAGCTTCGAGGCGGTGCCCCGTGAGCTCGAGGAGGCCGCCGTCACGGACGGCGCGAATTCCTGGCAGATCCTCGTCCGAATCTTCATCCCGGCGGTCGTGCCGGCGATCGTCACCGTCGCCTTGTTCGCGTTCGTCACGTCCTGGAACGAATTCCTGGGCGCCCTGGTGATGATGAGCAAGGAGTCCACGTTCACGCTGCCGCTCATCCTGGCATCGGCCCGTGCCGAGACGAGCCTTGGGGGGACAGACTGGGGGATGCTGCAGGCCGGGATCGTGATCTCGATGATCCCGTGCATCGGGATCTATCTGCTGCTGCAGAAGTACTACGTCTCGGGCCTCACCAGCGGAGCGGTGAAATGACGGGTCGCCGTGACGAGGGGCAGCGGCCGTGGTGATCGAGGCCGGCACCCGTTCCGCGGTCGTGGTTCCGACCGCCTCCGCGATCTCCGCGTTGCGTCCGCTCGGCGGTCCGATGGTCAGCCTGACCGGCGGGTATCTGGGAGCGCCAGATGCGGACGAACCGCGAGCGCACGATCCCGCGCGGGTTCGAGCAGCTCGGGCAGGCGGGAAACCTGGCGAACTTCCGGCTCGCCGCCGGCGCTCATGGCCGCTACCGCGCGATCGGCGAGGAGATCGGCGTCATCTTCCCGTTCCTCGACACCGACGTCTACAAGTGGCTCGAGGCGGCCGGCTGGGAGCTCGGGCGGGCGCCGGATCCGGCGCTGGCCCGCGATGCCGACGAAGCGATCGACCTGATCGCGGCGGCACAACGGCCGGACGGCTACCTGAACACCTTCGTCCAGGTCGTCGCGCCCGGGCCGCGAGTACGAGGACCTGGCATGGGGCCACGAGCTCTATTCCGTGGGCCACCTGATCCAGGCGGCCGTCGCGTGGCAGCGCGCGCTCGGCGACGACCGGCTCCTCCGGGTCGCGATCCGGGCGGCCGATTCCGTCGACCGCGAGCTCGGCCCGGCGGGCCGCCTGGCGATCGACGGCCACCCGGAGATCGAGATGGCGCTGGTCGAGCTGTACCGGACGACCGGCGAGCGTCGCTACCTCGAGCTCGCCGCACGGATGGTCGAGGCGCGCGGCGACGGGCTGCTCGGGATCGGTCGGTTCGGCCCGGCCTACTGGCAGGACCACGCGCGCGTGCGCGAGGCACCGACCGTGGCCGGCCATGCGGTTCGTCAGCTGTACCTCGATTGCGGCGCGGTGGACGTCGCGACCGAGCTGGGCGACACCCAGCTGCTCGATGCCGTCGTGCGCCGCTGGCGCGACATGGTGGCGACGCGGATGTACCTGACCGGCGGCCTCGGCAGCCGCCACGACGACGAGTCGTTCGGGGACCCGTTCGAGCTGCCGCCCGACCGCGCCTACGCCGAGACCTGTGCCGCGATCGCGAGCGTCATGCTCGCCTGGCGGCTCCTCCTCGCGACCGGGGAGCCGGATTACGCCGACGTCGTCGAGCGGACGATCTACAACGGCGTGCTGTCCGGGCGTGTCCCTCGACGGGACGAGCTTCTTCTACGTCAACGCGCTGCAGCGACGGACCGACCGAGCCCCGGCCAAGCCGGGCAGCGGCGAGCGCCAGCCCTGGTATGCCTGCGCCTGCTGCCCGCCGAACCTGATGCGGCATCACCAGCTCGTGGCCGCAGTACCTGGCGACGGTCGACGCGGGCGGGGTCCAGCTCCACCAGTACGCGACCGGCGAGATCCACGCCCCGCTGGCCGACGGCACCGCGCGGCTCGCCGTGGATACGGCCTATCCATGGGACGGCAGCGTGCGGGTCACCGTGCTCGAGTCGCCGGCCCGCCCGTGGACGCTCTCGCTGCGCGTGCCGGGCTGGTGCCGCTCGGCGACCGTTCGGGCGCCGGGCGGCGAGCCCGCAGAGTTGCCGGCCGGCAGCCGCCACGCGGTCGAGACGCGGGCCTGGGCAGCCGGCGACACGATCGTCCTGGACCTGGACATGCCGGCTCGGGCGACGGTGCCGGACCCCCGGATCGACGCCGTCCGCGGCTGCGTCGCCTTCGAGCGCGGGCCGCTCGTCTATTGCCTCGAGACGGCGGACCTGCCCGCCGACGTGACGCTCGAGGAGGTCGAGCTGGAGCCTGGTGCCGGCCCGGTCCCGGAGCCGCGCCCCGACATCACCGATTCCGCGGTCGGGCTCGCCGCCCCCGCCGTGCGCCGGCGGCGCGGCCGGTCCGGCGGGACGCCCGCGTCCGATTCGAAGGAAGCGACGCCCATCGAGATCCGGGCGGTCCCCTACTTCACGTGGGCGAACCGGTCGGTCGACGCGATGCGGGTCTGGATCCCGGTCGTGACCGAGACAGCCGACCGCACGCCGGCCTAGACCGCGACGGGTCGTCGTCGCGCCCTGGTCGTCCGTCCCGATGGTGGGCGGCCCGTCGACTGGCGCACGACCAGCGACGGCTTGAACACCGTCACCCGCGGCTCGCGCGACAGGGCCGGATCGCGCGCCAACGCGATCGCGAGCTCGATGCTCTCGTTGACGATCTCGGCGATCGGCATGCGCAGCGTCGTCAGCGCGGGCACGGTGTGGGCAGCGAGAAGGAGGTCGTCGAACCCGACGACGGACAGCTCGTCGGGCACGGTCCGGGCCAGGTTGTAGGCCGCGTGGAGGACACCGACGGCGACGAGGTCGGTCGAGGTGACCACGGCGGTCGGCGGATCGGCCAGGTCGAACAGGGCCCTGACGGCCGCCTCGCCGCCCGCCAGGCTGTTGTCGACGGGCTGGACGTAGCCCTCGGGAACCCCGCCGAATCGCTCGGTCATGAACTCGGTGAACGCGGCCTCGCGCTGTCGGTTGTCGCCCGGAAGCCGGCCGCTGACGAACGCGATCCGCTCGTGGCCCAGCTCGATCAGGTGGTCCGAGCCCGGCGATGATCCCGGCTCGTTCGTCGACGTCCACGGTCGGGAACTCGAGCGGGCTGGTGCCCTGCCAGGTGGCGACCACGGGAACGGCGGAATGGCGAAGGTCGTCGAGCAGGCGCGGCTGGTCCTGCATGTCGCCGAGCATGACGATCGCGTCGGTATGCCGCGTCTCGAGGACGGTCGTCAGCGCGATCCCCTCGTCGACGCGACCGTGCGCGTGGCCCAGGACGATGTTGTAGCCGCGGGCCATCGCCTGGACGGCGAGCGCTTCGATGACGGTGGCGAAGAACGGGTCGCTGAAGTCGCGGACGACCGCCCCGATCAGCATGGTCGACGCCCCGCGCAGGCTTCGGGCGTGCGGGTTCGGTCGGTAGCCGAGCTCACGCGCGGCGACCATCACCCGTTCGCGGGTGTCGGCCGCGATCGGCACGCGGGTCGGGGCGTCGTTGAGCACACGCGAGACGGTGCTCTGGGACACGCCTGCCACCCGGGCGATGTCGCGCATGGTGGGGACATGCGTCGGGGGCCGCTGCTTCGCCGGCCGCTCCGCTTCGCGCGTCGTGTCGATGCCCCCCGGTCCCTCCGATCCCATCCGTGCAAGCGTAGCACTCGGGATGCGCGCATACGATGTCAGAAGGCAGCCGGAACCGACTCGGCCCGCGCGGTGTAGTTGGTACGGTTGAGCGCGGAGGCCAGGCCTGGACGACGCCGAGTTGATCGACCGCGCCCGTGCTGGTGACGTCGGAGCGTACGAAACGCTCGTGCGGCGGTACCAGGATGTTGCGCTGCGCACCGCCTATCTCGTCGCCCCGGAGGCCGATGCCGCCGATGCCGTTCAGGATGCGTTCCTCAAGGCGTACACCGCGCTGCCCCGGTTCCGGTCCGGGTCTCCGCTCCGACCGTGGCTGCTCCGGATCGTCGCCAACGAGGCGCGGAACCGGCGACGGTCGGCAACCCGACGAGCCGGGCTCGCGATGCGGGCGTCCGTCGCGGCGCCACGCGACGAGCTCGCCCCGTCGCCGGAGGCCGAGGTCATCGCCGACGAGGCGCCGCCGCCAGCTCCTGGCGGCGCTCGGCGAGCTGCGCGACGAGGAGCGCGAGGTGATCGGCGCGCGCTACCTGCTCGGGCTGTCGGAGGCCGAGACCGCCGCGGCGCTCGGGATCCCGGCCGGGCACCGTCAAGTCCAGGACGGCGCGCGGCCTGGCCCGCGCTTCGCACGATCCTCGGTGGCCGATGGAGGACCGGTCGATGACTGACCGATCGTTCCCGCTTCGCCCCGACGCCGATCTCGAGGCCGCCCTTCGCGGGCTGGCCGACGCGATCGACTGGCCGGCGGCCGGCCCCAGCGCCGGCGGGCGGAACGGATCTGGCGGCCGTCGTCCGCGCCCGGATCGAGGCCGGCGACGCACCGGCCCCGGGCCGTGGGTGGTTCGGAGGGTTCGGCTCGTGGCGACCGGCCCGCCGGCTGCTCGCCATCGCCCTGGTGGTCGTGCTGACGCTGACCGTGCTTGCCGCGCTGGCGGGCGCCGCCGGGCTCGGCTTGCCGGGCCTCCGGCTCATCCTCGGGGTCCGGTCAACGGCCCGTCGCTCAGCCCGCCGCCGACCGTCGCGCCGAGCAGCACCCCGGCCGGTGCCCCCGGTTCGAGGATGGGTCTCGGCACGCGCGTCGACCTGGCCGACCTCGACGCGCAGGCCGGGTTCCCGGTGCGCTGGCCGTCCGATCCGGCGCTCGGGCCGCCCGATGCCGCCTATATCGATCCGTCGAAGAACGGCCAGGTCGCGCTCGTGTGGGCCGCGCGGCCCGACCTTCCGGCCACGCTCGAACCCGGCGTCGGTCTCGTCCTGACAGCGTTCCGGGGCGCGGTCGACGACGGGTTCTTCAACAAGGTCATCGCAACGGCGCAACCATGCGGGGGGTCAGGCTCGACGACGGACCCGCCTCTGGCTGAGCGGCGCGCCGCACTTGCTGTTCTACGAGAACGCCGGCGGGGCCGTCTTCGACGAGCGTCGCTGGGTTGGCGACGCATTGCTGTGGGCGGACGGCCCGATCACCTACCGGCTCGAGCCCGCGCTGGGCATGGATCGGACCGTCGAGCTGGCCGAATCGCGGGACCGCTCGCTCTCAGGCGGTTCTCAGGCCGTTCTCAGGGAGCGTCGCCACGGTCCGACGCAGACGGGGCCGTCCCGCCCCGCAACCGGAGTTGCCCACATGTCCCGATCACGCGTCCTCGCCATCGTCGCCGTCGCCGTCCTCGCGGTCGCGGTCGGCGGGTTCATCGTCTACGACCAGGTCCTGCGCGGTGACAGCACCGCCGCGCTCAGCCTCCCGAGCGCGGCTCCATCGAGCGGCGCCTCGTCGGCGACGACCGTTCCGAGCGCTGCGGCGACGACCCCGGCGAGTGCCGCGAGCACGACCGCACCATCGGACGGCGACATCGCCGGGACGTGGACCGTGACGACCGGCAGCCAGGCCGGCTACCGCGTCCGCGAGCAGCTGGCCGCCCTGCCCGCCGAGAGCGACGCGGTCGGACGGACCGACCAGGTGACCGGCTCGATCACGCTCGAGACGAGCGGCACGACCACGACGCTGACCGCGGGGTCGATCACCGTCGACACCGCCTCGATCGACCTCGGACGAGTCGCGCCGCGACAACCGGCTGCGCAACGAAGGGCTCGAGACCGACGCCTACCCGACCGCGACGTTCACGCTGACCCAGCCGGTCGAGATCCCCGCCGCGGCGCTCAGCGGCACGCCGTCGGACATCACCCTGACCGGCGATCTCGAGCTCCACGGCGTGAAGAAGGCGGTCTCGATCCCGGCCCAGGCCCAGCTCGTCAACGGGACGATCCAGGTCGCCGGCTCGCTCGACCTTCCCGCTGTCCGACTTCGACATCACCGCCCCCAACATCGGCGGCTTCATCGTCTCGATCGCCGACAGCGGCACGCTCGAGTTCCTGGTCACCTTCAGCAAGGGCTGACCACTCCCGGTGCCGCCCGGCTGGCTATGGTGTGCCGAGCGGCCGCGACGACCCACCGGCCGGCGACGGAGGATCGCGGATGACCACATCGAGCCCGCCGGCCCGGCTGTTCGACCTGACCGGCCGGACGGCCCTGGTGACCGGCGGCGGCACCCACCTCGGCCGGGCGATGGCCGAGGGCCTGGCCGAGCAGGGCGCCAGCGTCGTCCTCGCGGGCCGGCGGACCGAGGTCGTCGAGGCCAGCGCAGCGGCGATGCGCGCCGCGGGCCTGGCCAGTCGCGCGGTGACCCTCGACGTGACCGACCCGGACGACGTCGAGTCAGTGTTCGCGACCGGTCGCCGCCGAGGTCGGGCCGCTCGACATCCTGGTCTGCAACGCCGGCGCCTCGTTCGAGACGTCGTACCCGCCGGACACGGACCTCGACCAGTTCCGGCGGACGATGGAGGTCAACGCCGTGGGCACGTTGCTGTGCGCCCAGGCCGCGGCCCGCCAGATGGGGCCCCGCGGGTCGGGCGCGATCGTCACCGTGTCGTCGATCCACGGCTCGCTGACCGCCGACCCGCGGCTGTACGAAGGCATCGACATGCGGATCCGCTCCGGGCCCGGCTACCAGGCCGGCAAGGCGGCGGTGCTCGCGCTGACCCGCAACCTCGCCGCCGAGCTCGGACCGCTCGGCATCCGGGTGAACTGCATCAGCCCGGGCTACTTCCCGAGCGAGAAGAGCGACCCCGAGTTCGTCGAACGCTGCCGGCGACGCAACCCGCTCGGGACGTTCGGATCGCCCGAGGACCTCAAGGGCGCGGTCGTGCTCCTCGCGTCGGACGCGAGCCGGTTCATGACCGGCGCCAACCTGATGGTCGACGGCGGCTGGTCGATCTGGTGACCGGCTACTTCGTGTAGACGCCGCCCGGGTCGAGCTCCTCGCGGATCAGGCGCAGCTCGGCGGCGGTCGGCGGCGCGGTCGCCGCGAGGTCGGGCGCGACCGCCACGTCCCAGCCGATCGTGTCGCGGACGGCCTCGACCGTCGCGCCCGGGTGGAGCGAGTCGAGCCGCATCTCCCCGGTCTCGTCGAAGTGGTAGATCCCGAGGTCGGTCACGACCACCGTCGGGCCGCGGCCGAGCCAGCCGCCCTCGCGCCGGATCCGCTCCGCCTGCTCGGCGCCGCCGAGGTTGCCCGGCGAGGTCCGGAAGTCGATCGTCTCGACGAAGCTGCGCTTGCTCTGGCGCATGATCACGAACACCTGGCGGGCGTTGATCGCGATCTCGCACGCGCCGCCCGAGCCGGGCAGGCGGGTCGTCGGGTGGTCGTACGGGCCGATGACCGTCGTGTTGATGTTGCCGAACCGGTCGATCTGGGCGGCGCCCAGGAAGCCGACGTCGATCAGCCCGCGCTGGAGGTAGTAGCCGAACAGCTCGAGCATGCTCACGACCGCGGTCGCACCGGTGACGATCGTCGGGTCGCCGATGCACAGCGGCAGCCGCGCCGGCCGGGCGCCGAACACGCCGGCCTCGTAGACGAGCTCGAGGTCGGGCGCGACCGTCCGCTTGGCCAGGTTGACCGCGATGTTCGGCAGCCCGACGCCGACGAAGCAGACGTGCTGGCCGGCCAGCTCGCGCGCGGCGGCCACGATCATCATCTCGGACTTGCTGAAGGCGGCCGGCTCGGTCACGGGACGTCCCCGACGTCCGTGAAGACGCGCTTGCCGAGGCGCCGCGCCACCGCGACCATCCGATCGGCGCCCTCGGACGGCCCGCCGATCCGCAGACAGGCGTCGCACCGCGCGAGGACCCGCTCGGCGACGGGATGGAAGATGGCCTCGTCGGCGGTCGTCCCGGTCGGCGGTCCGAGCCGCCTCCTCGATGAGCGGCAGCGCGAACCACTCCCCCATCACGGGCAGGTGCCCGCGCCGGAAGAGCTCGAGCGAGACCGCGGTCATGGCGTCGACGTTCGCCTGGATCCTGGCCGGGTCGCCGTCCGTCCCGGATCGGTACGGTCCGGCGACGAGGATCATCATCGGCTCGGCGGTGGCGACCATCAGCGGTACGCCCCGTAGTCGACCGAGCCGGATGGCGCGCTGCCCGGCCTGAGCGACGCGATCCGCTCGGCGCCGAGCTTGTCGAGGTACGCCGCGCGGCCGTCGACGCCGTGGACCCAGTCGCGCAGCCAGGCCTGCGTCGTCGCCTCGTCGCGCGTGATCGCGTCCCAGTCGAGGTAGAACCGGTTGTCGCGGTCGTAGGCGCCCTGGACGTACGACGGATGCGCGCCGAACGGCTCGACGACGACCGCGTCGACGATCAGGCCGGGGATGATCGTCCGGTTCGGGTCGGCCCGGACGACCGCCTCGTCGACGAGCTCCTCGACGACGACGATCACCCGGTCGGCCGCGAAGGCCGCCTCCTTCTGGCAGCCGAGGAGGCCCCACACCTGGGTGTCGCCGCGGGCCGTCGCGCGCTGGGCGTGGACGATCGTGACGTCCGGGCGGAGCGGGGGCACGGCGTAGACCGTCCCGTCGCCGTACGGCGAGGCGATCGGCCGGATGAGCGGATTGGCCTTCGGCAGGTCGGTCTCGAAGTAGCTGCGCAGCGGGAAGAACGGCAGGTTCATCGCGCCGGCCGTGTAGCGCCCGACCATCCCGAAGTGGCTGTACTCCTCGACCTCGAGCGGCTCGGCCGGGATCTCCCCCTCGATCCGCCGGCGGATCGCGCCGAGCCCACCGACGCCCGGGTTGCCGAGCCACGAGAAGACGAGCTTGCGGGCGACGCCGGCCGCGACCATCTGGTCGTAGATCACGTCCGGCGTCAGCCGCGCGAGGGTCAGGTCGCGCTTGCGCTGGCGGATGATCTCGTGGCCGGCCGCGAACGAGATGAGGTGGGTGAACCCCTCGATCGCGACGGTGTCGCCGTCACGGACGAGGTCGGCGATGGCGTCGCGCATCGACGCGACCTTGGACGTCGTCATCGGGCTCAGCCCGCCGCCTCGACCTCGTGCATCGCCCCGGCAGCGGCGACCGCCTCGAGGGCCGCCTCGGGCTGCGCCGGCCACGACCGCGACCGCCTCGCCGAAGATGCGCAGCGCGGTCGTCATCTCGGCTTCGCTGACGGTCAGCGCCGGCGACATCCGGACGCTTCGCCGGCCGCACTCGAGCACGAGCAGCCCGAGCTGGAAGGCCTCCCACTGGACCTCCTCCGCGTGGGCGCCGGTGTCGAACTCGATGCCGATCATCAGGCCCTTGCCGCGGACATCGGTGATGAGGCCGGGGAACCGCGCCCGGAGCCGGGCCAGCCCGGCAAAGCCCTGCTCGCCGCGGACCCGCGCGTTGTCGATCAGGCCGCCCTCGAGCAGCTCGATCGTGGCGAGCGCGGCGGCGCAGGCGACCGGGTTGCCGCCGTAGGTCGAGCCGTGCGCGCCCGGGCCCCAGGTCTCGAGCAGCTCGGCCCGCGCGATCATCGCCCCAAGCGGCATCCCCGAGGCGATGCCCTTGGCCGTCAGCAGGATGTCGGGCTCGACGCCCCAGTGCTCGACCGCCCACATCTTGCCGGTCCGCCCGGCGCCCGACTGGATCTCGTCGGCGATCAGCAGGATGCCGTGCTCGTCGCAGATCCGGCGGAGGCCCTCGAGGAAGCCGTCCTCGGGGACGACGTAGCCGCCCTCGCCCTGGATCGGCTCGACGATGATCGCGGCGACCTCGTCGGCCGGCACGAGCTTGTCGAACAGGACCTCGTCGAACCAGCGCAGGTCCTCGACGCGGCCGTACGGCGCGTGGAAGACCCCGGGGAGCAGCGGCCCGAAGCCGGCGTGGTACTTGGCCTTCGAGGCCGTCAGCGAGACCGATCCGTAGGTCCGGCCGTGGAACGCGCCGAGGAAGGCGACGATGTACGGCCGCTTCGTGGCGAAGCGGGCCAGCTTGATCGAGGCTTCGACGACCTCGGTCCCGGAGTTGCCGAGGTAGGCCCGGACGTTCCCGGAGATCGGCGCCAGGCGCGCCAGCTCGCGGCACACCTCGGGATAGATCGGCAGGTAGAAGTCGGACGCCGAGAAGTGGATCAGCTCGGCGGCCTGCTCCTTGATCGCGGCCACGACCTGCGGATGCGAGTGGCCGGTCGAGTTCACGGCGATGCCGGCGGCGAAGTCGAGGAACAGGTTGCCGTCGATGTCCTCGACCGTCAGCCCGTCGCCACGGACGGGGACGAGCGGATAGGCGCGCGGCAGGCTCGGCGACGTCCACGTCTCGTCGAACGCGACGTGGGCCCGCGCCTTGGGGCCCGGGATCTCGGTGACGATGTGGGGGACCGGCCGGTCCCCGGCGATCCGCGACGAGCCCGACGACACGCTGCACCTCGGTGGGGAGTGCATAAGGACTATGCACTGTGGATATCGAGCGGGAGTATAGCCGAGCAACAAGCGAGGCAACCGCACGACGGGCTCGATGCCAAAGCGGTGCTTGCGCGCACCACTAACCCCATCACCATTGCGCGCGACGCGGCTCGCGACAACGTACCGTGCGCCTAACGGGAGGCCAAGACGCGCGGGCGAAGCCCTGGTCGCCGACAAGCCCGCGTCGAGCCACAGGCGAAACCGGCCCGTCATCGCGTGGAGGGGATGACCATGGTCAGCGGCCGAAGTGGGCTGCGTGTTCGACGCTGGTCCGTGCTCGTCGTAGTCGGCGGAGTCCTGTTGGGCCTCCTCGCGGCAACGCCCGTTGCCGCCGCCGATCCCGGCGATGAATCGGCGACCGCGATCCCCATCGCCACGCTGGGTGAGGCGCAGGACTACGACACGACGAGTGCGACGTCCGAGGCCTCGGACCCCGACGTGTGCGACTCGACGTCGAGCGGCCTGTTCGAAGGCCCGTTCAGCCACACGTTCTGGCACACGTTCACGCCGCCGACTCCGGCGAGCTGATCGTCGACGTGAACAGCTTCCCGGATCCCGCTGAGCTCGGGTTCCTGGCGATCCTGTTCGTGTTCGCCGACGACGGGGCCGGCGGGTTGGACACCGTCGCGTGCAGCGCGTTCCCGGCCACGATCGAGTTCTCCGCCGAGGCCGGAACCACGTACTACGCGATGACCGGCAGCCTGCCGGAGACGGACCGCGGTGGTCCGGCGGTGATCACCGTCCTGCAGCCGTTCGCATCCGACCTGACCGTCGACGGCCTTGCTGCCTACGACCCCCAGACCAACGAAGTGACGATCTCGGGGACTGTCGACTGCCTGACGCCTGCCGAATTCTTCATGTCCGCATCTGCTCGCCAGATCGATCGGCAAGCACCAGGTCTTCGGCTTCGGCGAGACGTTCGGGAGCCAGCCGTGCGACGGCGTGACCAGCTGGACGCTCACCCTCTTCGGTGAGACGGGCCCGTTCAATCCGGGCGCGCTGGACGTCTCCGTCGACATCCAGGTCTGTACAGCCCTCTGCGTCGGCGACTTCGTTGAGGCGACCGTGAAGGCACGCCCGATCTCGAACAAGCCGGCGCCGCCCCCGCCGCCGCCGCCGCCCGCGCCTGACAACGATGCGCTGGCAGACGCGATCCCGCTCGAGGTCGGCGGGCCGACGCTCGAGGCCGACACAACCGGTGCGACGGTCGACCTCGCGACCGATCCGCAGGAGTGTCCGTTCGCCGGCTTCCCGCCGAGCGAGCACACGGTCTGGTACACGGTGACGCCGGCAATCGATGGCTGGGTCGAGGTCAACACCGAAGGCAGCGACTACGACACCACCCTCTACGTCCTCGACGGCGACGCCGTCATCGCCTGCAACGACGACACCTTCGGCGTCCAGTCACAGGTCAAGTTCCTGGGCGACGGCAGGCACGTCGTACGCGGTCATGAGCGGCACGTTCGCCGAATCGCCAGGAGGACACCTCGTCATCACGGCGGCACCGACCGACGCACCGCCACCGCCGCCGGACAATGACGAACGGGATGGTGCGTTCCCGATCACGCTCGGCGAAAGCCTCGACCAGAACACCACGGGCGCGACACCAAATGCCACCGACCCCACTGAATGTCCCGAACAGTTCGGTGTCGGCCAGAGCGACACCGTCTGGTACGAGTTCACCGCGACCGACGACGGGTTCGTCGAGGTGAACACGTTCGGCAGCGACTACGACACGTACCTGTTCATCCTCGACGGTGACGAGATCGTCGCGTGCAACGGGCAGGCGCCCGAATCGAACCTGTCGCAGGCCACCTTCGAGGCCACGGCGGGTGTGACCTACAGCATCATGATCGGATCGTTCTTCGGCACCTCCGGGATGCTCACGCTCACGGTCATCGAGGGCGTGGAGCCCCCGCCGCCGCCCGAGCCGATCGAGCTCGAGGTGACGCTCGATCCGACGGGAAGCCTGAACACGAAGACGGGCGTCGCAACCATTCACGGAACCATCAGTTGCTCGAGGGAGGCGTCGGGCGAGGTGAACGCCTTCGCGTTCCAGGAGGGCGGCCGCTTCGACGCACAGGGCAGCGGCTTCAGCGAGATCGCCACGTGTGGTCCGGAGACGACCACCTGGTCGGTCGAGCTCACCAGCGAGACGACGAAGTTCCTCGCCGGGAATGCCGAGGTCGGCGGCGAGGTCTTCGTGTTCACGGAGGATGGCGCCTCGACCGGAACGTTCGTCGAAGGCACGGTCCGGCTCCGCCCGGACAAGACGGCGCAGAGCCCATCGTCCACGGACACCCTCGTCGGGAGCAGCCCGCCCGCGGAAGGGGCCCCGGTCGAACGCGTCCCGGGACATGGCAAGCCGGCGCCAGTCGACGAGACGCCGACCATCGTCACGCCGGAATCCGCCAGCGAAAGCACGGTCCGAGGACCAGACCGAGCGCAAGCGAAGGTGCACGAGCACGGAACCAAGGCGCCAACGGACGCCATCGAACGGCACAACCGTGCAGCGGAACGCGCTGCACCTCAAGTAGCGGTAGCGAAGGCGCGGGCCGCAACGCCCGCCCGCGCCGTCCCGCGCCGCTATCGACGCCGAACCGAGAATCGCGGCGTATGACGGTGCCGGCGAAGGCGCGACCGAGCACCGGAGCGAGGCGCAGCCCAAGCTGCGGTGAGCGAGGAGCGCAGGCCGCAACGCGCGCCCGCGCCGCCAGACGCCGCGCTAGTCGACAACGGTGTGGCTTTGTTCGCGCATGAACTGGGCTACGTAGTACATCGACAGCCCGGCCTTGCCGGTCGAGCCACTGCCCTTCCAGCCACCGAACGCCTGGATGCCCGGCCACGCGCCGGTCGTCGCGCCCGCGCGCCGGTTCACGTACAGGACGCCCGCCTGGATCGTGTCGAGGAAGTGCTGGACCTCGCCCGGGTCCTCGCTGTAGACGCCGGCGGTCAGACCCAGGACGTTGTCGTTGGCCAGCGCGAGCGCCTCGTCGATCGAATCCACCGCTGCAACCGCGGTGAACGGCGCGAACAGCTCGTCGCGGAACAGCCGGTGCGAGGTCGGCAGGTTGCCGACCACGGTTGGCTCGACGTAGTAGCCGCGCCCCAGGTCGCCATCGGTCAGGTGCTCGCCCCCGGTGAATACCGCGCCGTCACGACGTGCCTCGGCGACGGCCGTCTGGTGCCGGTCGACTGCCCGCTGGTCGATGATCGGGCCGAGCCAGTTCGATCGGACGAGCGGGTCGCCGAGCTTGATCGTCTCGGTCTTCTCGACGAGCAGCCTGACGAGCTCGTCGTGGACCGGTCGCTCGACGTAGACCCGTGAGTTGGCCGAGCACTTCTGGCCGCCGAAGCCGAAGGCGCTGCGCATGATCCCCTCGGCCGCCTCCTCGAGGTCGGCGTGGCGGGAAACGATCGCCGGGTTCTTGCCGCCCATCTCGACGATGCACGGGCGCGGCCAGGCGGTCGAGAACGTGCGGAACAGCCCCATCCCGACCTCGTACGAGCCGGTGAAGACGATGCCGTCGATGCCGGGGTGGTCCTGGAGGGCCTGGCCGATCGTGTGGCCCGGACCCATGACCATGTTGACCACGCCCTTGGGAACGCCGGCCTCGATGTAGGCCATCATGAGGTTCACCGACGAGAGCGGCGACGCGCTCGATGGCTTGAGGACGACCGTGTTGCCGGCGATGAGCGCGGCGCCCGTCGGACCGGTCGCGAGGGCCATCGGGAAGTTGAACGGGCTGATGACGGCGAACACGCCATGCGGTCGGAGCACCGACCGCGTGTGGACGGTCGCATCGCCGAGGTTGCCCATCGGACGGTCGTAGCCGTCGTTGTCCTCCATCGTCTGCGAGTAGTAGCGCAGGAGGTCTGCGCACTCCTCGACCTCGCCCAGCGCCTCGATGCGGTTCTTCCCGACCTCGATCGCCATGTCGGCGGAGTACGGCATCAGGTGGTCGCTGATGTACTCGGCTGCGCGACGGACGATCGCGAGGCGCTCGCGCCAGGGCACTGCGGCCCAGGCTGGCTGGGCGGCCCGCGCCGCGGCAACCGCGGCGTCGACATCCGCTGTCGTTGCGGTGGCGAACGTCCCGACGACCAGGTCGCGATCGATCGGCGAGCGCGTTTCGAACGCCTCGGCGCCATCGCGCCACTCGCCATCGATGTAGTTCTTGTAGTGCCAGCCGAGCTTGGTCTTTGCCTCGGCGACGGCCGCCTCGAACCCGGCGTGGAGCTCCTCGTTGTCGGCGCCAAGCGTGGCGTAGGTGATCTTGATGCGCGGGGAAGAGTCGGTTGTCATGTCGGTGGGCCCTCGTGGCAGGTCCGGGCTGGGAGCCGGGTCCGGGTTGCGGAAACGTTGCCGTCAGTCTAGCGCGGCGACCACGTCGGCCAGGGAGTCGGCCACGCCGTCCGGGCCGCGCCGCCGGCCAGGGCCGCCCGGTCCGGCCGGCGCCGAGCGCGTCGGCTTCGGCGCGCGTCGTCTTGCCCGACAGCACGAGGATCCCGCGCAGCCCGACGCGCTGTGCGGCCGCCACGTCGGCTCGCGGGTCGTCACCGACCATGGCGAACGCGGACCGCGGCAGCCGCTCGCCCAGATCCGCGACCAGCCCGGCGACCGCCTGGCGGAAGACGATCGGCGACGGCTTGCCCAGCGTCCGGGCCGTCCGACCCGTGGCGAACTCGAGTCCGACGACGTACGCCCCGGCGTCGAGCGTCGGGCCCTTCGGTGTCAGCCACCACGGGTTGCGGTGCATCGCCAGGAGCTCTGCCCCGCCGAGCACCAGCCGGAACGCGACGTCGAGGTTGCGATACGACAGGTCGTCGCCGGCGTCGCCGATGACGACCGCGGCGACCGTTCCGGCCGGCGCGGCGTCGGCCTCGTCGGCGCTCGAGGAGGTGCTGCCCGTCGAACTCGCGCCGCGCATCCTCGGCGGCCAGCACGAACAGCGGCCGGCCGGGGTGGGCGCTCGCGGTGTGCGCCGCCGTGGCCGACGTGCCGGTGATGATCCGCTCCGGGTCGATCGCCAGCCCGCCCTTCCCGAACCAGCCGGCCAGCGTCTCGCGATGGAGCTGCGAGAAGTTGGTCACGACCCGGAACGGGATCCCGCGTTCCTGCAGGACGCGCAGCGCGTCGACCGCGCCGGGCAACGGCTCGCCGCGCAGGACGATCACCCCGTCGGCGTCGAGCACGAAGCCGCGCACCCCGCGCAGCGCCATCCGGAGCCGGTCCCGTGCCATTGGCCGATGGTAGGCTGCCCGGCGACGGCACGCGTGGAGGACCGGATGGGATTGCTCGACGGGCGGACGGCGCTCATCTTCGGGGTCGCCAACGACCACTCGATCGCGTGGGGCATCGCCCAGGCCCTCCATGCCGAGGGCGCCGAGGTCGGCTTCTCGTCGGTCGAGAGCCTGATCGAGAAGCGGGTCCGGCCGCTGGCGACATCGATCGGGTCGACCTTCGTCGAGCCGTGCGACGTCGGCTCCGACGAGCAGATCGCCCGCGTGTTCGCCCGCTGGGGCGAGACCCACGACTCGCTCGACATCCTCGTCCACGCGCTCGCGTTCGCCCGGCGCGAGGACCTGGAGGGCGGCTTCGTCGACACGTCGCGCGACGGGTTCGCGCTGGCCCTCGACATCTCGGCCTATTCGCTGGTCGCGCTCGCGCGCGAGGCCCGTCCCCTCCTCCGCCGCGGCTCGTCGATCATCACCCTGACCTACTACGGTGCCGACAAGGTCGTCGCCAACTACAACGTGATGGGCGTGGCCAAGGCGGCGCTCGAGGCGTCGGTCCGCTACCTCGCGGCCGACCTCGGACCCGACGGCGTCCGGGTCAACGCGATCAGCGCCGGGCCGGTGCGGACGCTCGCGGCATCGGGCATCGCCGGCTTCAAGGGCATGTACCGCGGCTTCGCCGAGGTCGCCCCGCTGCGCGCCAACATCACGCCCGAGGACGTCGGGCGGAGCGCGCTGTACCTCGCCTCGGACCTGTCGGCGGCGGTGACCGGTGAGGTCCTGTTCGTGGACGGCGGGTTCAACATCGTGGGCGTGGCGACCGGCGACTGACCTGGCGGCCGCTGCCTCGTCGCGCGGTGTCCCCGAGGTCGGCTACCAGCCGAACGAGCCTGGCTCGCCCTTGATCGGTCCGACGATCCGCGACGTCACCCAGCCGCCGTAGAACCGCCCGGCTGCGGCGTCGCCCGCTCGTCACCGACCCACGCCTCGTCCACGCGGCCGGCATAGAACGCGAGGTACCCGGCGATCGACTCGTATCCGGGCGACGGATCCGGGTATGCCCAGGCGACGGCCTCGATCCGCCGGTCGGGCCCAACGTGATCGAGGTAGCTCGCCGACCCCTTCCACTCGCACACCGTCCTTCGCTCGGTGGGAACGAGGCGGTCCATGCGGACATCGTTGGGCGGGAAGTAGTAGACGGGCGCGCCGGCGGTCTCGATACCCGCAGGCCGCGCGCCGTGTCGGCGACGACCTCCCCATCGATCACGACCCGCAACCGCTCGGGGACAGGCTCGACCCGCGGCGGACGCGGATAGTCCCAAACCGACTCCTGACCCGGCCCGGGCACGATCCGCTCGACCGGCACGCTCAGTCTGTCCGCCTGCACGGCGCGCAGCCGGCGCACCGACCCGCGATCGACAGGTGGCTCACGTCCACCGCGAAGTCGCGCCGTCGGGCGAGCGTCGCGACCAGCGCCGACGCTTCATCCGCGTCGATCTCCCAGGTCGTCCCGCAGTCGATGCAATGGAGGTGGCCGTGGATCGCCGCGGGCAGGACGTGGAACTCCTCGCGGCCGTCCGCGGCATGGCTGTGGCTCAGCAGCCCGAGCTCCTCGAGGACGTCGAGCGTGCGGTAGACGGTCGACGGGATCGTCTCGGGGTCGATCGCCCGGCAGCGGTCGACGAGCTCGGCGCCGGTCACGTGGCCGTCGGTCTGCGACAGCACCTCGATCAGCGTGCGTCGTTGCGGCGTCCAGCGCAGGCCGCGCGCCCGGAGCCGCTCGCGCACGTCGGTCCAGCCCGGGCCGGGCGGGGCGTGGAGCGATCCGGATGCCTGCATCGTGCGAAAGCATAGTCGAGGACGCCACGACCCTCAAATGCAACACGTTGCGATATCGCGGCGTGTCCGGTAGCATCGACCGTCT
Source organism: uncultured Chloroflexia bacterium (assembly GCA_963721545.1). Classification (GTDB taxonomy): domain Bacteria; phylum Chloroflexota; class Limnocylindria; order Limnocylindrales; family CSP1-4; genus SPCO01. The sequence continues at coordinate 40,159 of CAVRKB010000009.1, read as the reverse complement.
CCCCGAGAGGACTCCCGCGTGATCGATCTCATCGGCGCCACCGCCGCCATCGCCCCCACGGCCGTGAACCTCGGCGTGCTCATGACCGGGCTGCTGCTCGGGATCCGCCACGGCATCGACTGGGACCACATCGCGGCGATCACCGACATCACCAGCACGACCGCGGCCGCGGGGATGGCCGACGCCGCGCACGCCGGACAGCACGCGACCGACGCGGGCCACCAGCACGGCCACGGCGGCGAGCACGAGCTGCGCGCGCACGACGGCGGTCCCGGCGGCGCGACCGTGGCGCCCGGGCTGGCCACGCGGCCGGCCGTCACCGGTCGCCACGTGCTGAGCGGCCAGGGCGAGGCGATCCGGCTCGGGACGCTGTACGCGCTCGGTCATGGCGCCGTCGTCGTCGCGCTCGGCCTGGCGGCGATCGCGTTCGGGGCGCTGCTCCCCGACTGGCTCGACCCGCTCATGGGCCGCGTCGTGGGCTTCACCCTCGTCGCCCTCGGCCTGTGGGTGATGTACTCGATCTACCGCTACGCGCGGGCCGGCGAGCGCTTCCGGCTGCGCAGCCGCTGGATGCTCGTGTTCGACGCGATCCGCTACGGCTGGCGCCGGTTCCAGGCCCGGCTCCACGGGCACGAGCACGTCGAGCCGCTCGAGATGAGCTCGTACGGGGCGCGCACGTCGTTCGGCGTCGGGATGATCCATGGCGTCGGGGCCGAGACCGGGACGCAGGTCCTGCTCATCGCCGCGGTCGGCGGCGCGTCGAGCGCCGGGCTGGGCGTGCCGATGCTGTTCGCGTTCGTGATCGGCCTGCTGATCTCGAACTTCGCGATCGTGCTCCTGAGCTCGGTCAGCTTCGTGTCCAGCCAGGCGCGCGAGCAGCTGTACGTGGCGATCGGCGCCGTGGCCGGCCTGTTCAGCCTGTTCGTCGGGACGATCTTCCTGTTCGGCCTCGACGGGGCCCTCCCCGACCTCGGCGCGATCTTCCCGTTCTGAGCCGGCGCCGCGGCGCCGACTGCGCCGGTCAGCTCGGGCTGACGGTCAGGTTGCCCTTCATCCCGAGCGTGTCGTGCGCCGCGAGCTTGCAGACGTACGTGTAGTCGCCGGCATCGAGGGTTACGGTCAGGTCGCGGGTCAGCCCGGGCACGAGGCCCTCGATCTCGTCGACGACGGTCTCGCCCTTGAAGATCTCGAACTCGTGCTCGGTCGGTCCCGGTGTTGGTGACCTGGAACGTCACGCTGCCGGCCTTGGTCGCGATCGTCGACGGGTCGAACTTGTACTCGCTCGCGGCGACCTTGATCACACCCGCGGCGGCCGAGGCCCCGCCCGACGAAGCGCGCCGTCGCGCTCGGCGAGCTGCCCGCGGATCCGCTGCAGCCGGCGACGACCATGGCCAGTGTGACGCATCGCCGTGGCCGCGGCCGCCGGGCCGACGGCGACCTTCCGCATCGGCCGGAGGAACACGACAGGACCGGGATGAGGTAGGCCAGGTAGGCGATGACCTCGAGCGGCGTCGGCGTCGAGCGGTAGCCGAACAGGCCGGCGAGCAGCGCGCCGAGCGGGCTCGACTCGGGCAGGATCGCGCCGAGGTCGAAGGCCGTACCCGAATTGGCGATCAGGCCGGCCTCGCCGAACTCGTGGACGGCGAAGGCGACCAGCCCGGCCGACACGAAGATCAGCACGATCCCGGTGATGTTGAAGAACGCGGCGCAGGTCGATCCGGATGCCCGCGGCGAAGATCGCCACGCCGATCGCGACGGCCGCCGCCAGGCCCGCGAACGCGGCGACCAGCGTCTGCACGGCGGGGCCGCTCGAGGTTCCGATGGCGAACAGGAAGAGGACCGTCTCGAGGCCTTCGCGAGCGACCGACACGAACGCCAGCCCGGCCAGGGCCAGGACGGACCCGCCGGCGAGCGCCATGTCGACGCCGTGCTCGAGCTCGCCCTTCATCGCCCGGCCCTGGCGGCGCATCCAGAACAGCATCCAGGTCAGGACGATGACGGCGATGACCGCGGCGATGCCTTCGATCGTCTCCTGGACGACCAGCGGCAAGCGCCCGACCGTGGCGACCACGAGCGACGCCGACGACGATCGACAGGGCGACGCGCGGCACCGACCCCGACCCACACGCCCGCAGGGCGTCGCGGCGGCCGAGCTTGACCAGGTAGGCGCCGATGATCGCCAACGATCAGGGCGGCCTCGAGGCCTTCGCGAAGCGCGATGAAGAACGCGGCGGTCACGGGCGAAGGCCTCCGGTCGAGTCGCGGCGGCTGTCGGCCGACGGAAATCAGCAAGGAAGCATGACTTCATCGTTCAAGGCCGCTTGTCATCGGGAATTTAGCGAGCCAGTCGAAATCGGTCAAGCGTGACCGATTCGGAGGTCAGTCGCCGCCGCGGATCTCGAACCGGGCGAGCCGCCAGCTCGCGATGAGGAAGCCGCCGACGAGCACGACCGCGAGCACGAGCACGCTCACGTTGGCGGCCAGCGGATCCCCGGGAAGGTCCACCCCGAGGGCGGCCGCGACGCCGAGCGTCGCCTGCCGGATCGACAGGAACTTCGTCCCCTCCAGCAGGCCCGACAGGACGCCTTCCCAGATCAGCACGTAGCCCAGGCCGATCAGGAATGCCCGGGTGGTGAACAGGCTGAGCGCCAGGAATGCGACCGCGTAGGCGCTCCCGCCGACGAGGCAGGCGACCGCGAAGCCGACCATCGTCGTGCCCACGTCGCCCCGGCCACCGAGCAGGACGGTGGTGAAGACCACCGCCGGGACGACGAGGATGGCGGTCAGTCCCGCGGCAACCAGCGCCTTCGACAGGACGATCCGCCAGCGCGCGATCGGCTTGACCATGAGGTAGACCGCGGTCCCGTCGTCGATCTCCGAGCCGAGGACGCCGGTGCCGACGATCAAGGCGAGGAGCGGCATGACGAAGCGGACGACCAACGTGTCGAGGACGCGGTCGGGATCGGGCCGGCCACCGGCCACCCGGATCAGCAGGCCGATCAGGACCGGCAGCGCCGCGAGCAGCACGAGCAGGATCATCCGGCGCCGGCTGAGCAGCCCGCGCAGCGTGACGTCGGCGATCGGCACCATCACCGTCATCGCCGCACCAGGTAGCTGAACACGCTCTCGAGCGAATTGTCCGTCGGGGTCACTTCGAACAGGGTCACCGCGCTATCCCGCGCGATGCGCGGCAGGGCGCGCGTGAAGGCGCCGTAGTCGGCCGTCCGGATCGACACCCGGCCGTCGGCCAGCTCGGCTCCGAAGACAGCGGGGTCGAGCAGCAGCGCTCCGGCCAGCCTGCGGTCGTCCGACGAGCGGACCGTGAACGTGTGCGGCCGGTCGGTCATCAGCCGCCGGATCGAGCGGAAGTCACCCGACGCCGCCAGCCGTCCGGCGTAGACGACGAGGATCGAGTCGGCGAGGCGCTCGACCTCCTCGAGGATGTGCGACGAGAAGAGGATCGTCCGGCCGGCGGCGGCCATCGTGCGCAGCAGCGTGATCATGTGCAGCCGCTGACGTGGGTCCATCCCGTTGAACGGCTCGTCGAGCAGCAGCACGCTGGGGTCGTGAACGAGCGCCCCGGCCAGCTTGGCCCGCTGGCGCATGCCCTTCGAGTACGTGCCGATCGGCCGGTCCGCGGCGTCGGTCAGGTCGACCGTGGCGATCGCCCGGGCGGCCGCGGCGTCCGCGTCGGCCACGCCCTGGAGCTGGGCGTTGAGCCGCGCGAACTGCCGCCCGGTCAGGTAGGCGTGGACCGTCTCGCGTTCCGGGACGAGCCCGACGTCGCGGTACATCGCGGGCCGCCGCCAGGCCGTTCCGCCCTCGATCAGCACGCGGCCGGCCGACGGTGCGAGCAGGCCGGCCATGAGGTGGAGCAGCGTCGACTTGCCGGCGCCGTTCGGACCGAGCAGGCCGGTCACGCCGGGACCGAGCGCGAACGAGATGTCATTGACGGCCACGACGTTGCCGTACCAGCGCGAGACGTGGTCGACTTCGATCGCCGGAGTAGGCCCGGCGGGCGCGGCGGCCTGCGCGGGCGGCGTAGCGGCGGCGGCGCCCGGCTCGGTGGGGGGCGGGGTCGCGGTCACGCCGAGATCCGCAGGTAGCGCCGGACGGTCAGCCCGATCGAGAGGACGATGCCGACCACTGCCGCGCCGATGAACGCCCAGCCGGGCAGGTCGAGCGCGGCCAGGGATGGGCTGTCCGGGAGCGACCCGAAGATCGCCGCGTTCGTGCCGTCGAGCACGGTTCCGGGGCTGAGCAGGACCGCCGCCCTGGCGATGTCCTGGTTGGTGAGCGCGCCGCCGCTGAGGATCTCGACGACGATCGACGGGATGATGAACAGGGCGATGATCGTGGCCGTCGCATACGCCCGGCGCGGCGTCCAGGCGGCGACCAGGCTGGCCAGTCCGCCGAGCAGGCCGGCAACGAGGAAGCCCTGGAGCAGGAACTTCGGGACGGCGCCGATCTCGTCGCTCAACCCGCTGGCCGGGTCGGGGGCGACGAACACGCGCCCGGCGAACAGGACGATGTACGGCGCCAGCTCGACCGCGAGGAGGGCCGCGAACAGCCCGCCCATCCGGGCCGTCGCGTAGTCGGTCCGGGTCAGCACCCGCGAGAAGTACAGCGGCAGGACGGCATAGCGCTGGTCGCGGCCGAACAGCTCGGGCGCCTGCGCCGCACAGAACAGCATGATCAGCAGGCTGACGATGCCGTGATACGTCTCGTAGCGGATCGGCGAGGCGTCCTCGATCACTTCGCCGCCCGGGCCGGCCTGCGCGGCGAGCGCCGAGAAGCCGACGGCGAGGACGGCCGGCAGGAGGGCCAGGCCGGCGAGCACGAACGGTGCGATCTTGGCCCGCCCGCCGCGACCGATCCCGAAGCAGGCCCGGAGGCTCTGCCCGAACAGCGCGCGGACCGCGCTCCGGCGGCCGAGCCGCGGGCCGTCGTAGCCGCGGTAGCCGAGGTCGTAGATGTTGCCGCCCGGGCCGCTGGCCGCATTCGGCGAGGGGCGGAGCGGCTGTCCGGTCCCGCCGCTCACGACGGCGCTCCGATGGACGGCCCGGTCGGCTCGATCGAGGCGGTCGGGGCGATGACCGCGGTCGGCTCGACGTCGCGGAACAGGTCCTCGAGGCTCCCGCGTCGCTGCTGGAGGCGGACGAGCGACAGGTCGAGGTCGGCGATCGCGTCGCGGACGATGTCGTACGGCCGGTCGTCGACGACGGCGATGACGACCGTCCGGCCGTCCACGACGCCCTGGATGCCGTGTGCCGCGAGCGAGGCGGCAAGGCGGTCCTCGCCTTCCTCGACCTCGATCGCCAGCGCGCCGGTCCGCTCGGTGAACGAGCCCAGTGGTGCGGCGCGCAGCAGCCGCCCGGCGTCGATCGCGACGAGGAAGTCGCACACCCGCTCGATCTCGCCGAGCAGGTGGCTGGCGACGACGACCGCGATCCCGAACTCCGTGCCGGTTCGCCGGACCAGCGCCAGCATCTCGTCGCGCCCGGCCGGATCGAGCCCGTTCGTCGGCTCGTCGAGCAGGAGCAGGCGCGGGTCGTGGACGAGCGCCTGGGCGAGCTTGACCCGCTGCTTCATCCCGGTCGAGTAGCCGCCGATCGGGCGATAGCGCTCCTCGTACAGCCCGACGTGGCGGAGGACCTCGGCGGTCCGCTCGCGGGCGGCCGTGCCTCGGCAGCCCGGACATCCGGGCCATGTGGCTGACGAAGTCGGTCGCCGAGGTGTCGGGCGGCAGGCAGTCGTGCTCGGGCATGTAGCCGACGAACTGGCGGATCGTCGTGCCCTGCGTCCGGACGTCGAGGTCCATCACCGCCGCCCGGCCCGAGGTCGGCGGGAGCAGGCCGAGCAGGATCTTGATCAGGGTGCTCTTGCCCGCGCCGTTCGCGCCGACGAGGCCGATGATCCCCGGCTCGAGCTCGAGGGTCAGGCCGTCGAGCGCGATGACGCCGCCGGGGTAGTGCTTGGTGAGGTCGGTCAGCGCGATGAGACTCATGGGCCCAAGAAGCGTACCGCGCGAGCGAGCGCCGGGGCGCGCGACGGCGCGGGAGCCCGGTCGGACGGGGTGCTAGCGGAAGCGCAGGCTGTCGATGACCCGGTTCGCGGCGGGCAGCACGTCCTCGAGCGTCGTGGCCTCGGTCGGCTCGATGGCGATCACGAGGAGGCTGCCCTTGACCTCGACCACGATGACCCGGGTCGTGGCATGGGCCTCCAGGTAGAACGTCTGGTTCGCGGTCCCGAACAGGCCGATGCGCTCTTCGCCGGCCGGCGTCAGGTCCACCGACGTGGCCTTGCGCTTGTCCACGCGCACGTCCTGCGGGCGGGACGGCCGCGACCCCGTCGGTCGAGACGAACGCATCGATGAGGCGACCCGCAGACGACGGCGCCTCCACCGGGTCGCCGGACGGGTAGACGGTGTCCGGATCGCTCGCGAACGTCAGCGCCCCCGTGTCACGACCGAGCGCGATGATGTCGGATTCGGCGAGGGTCGTGGACCAGCCGTTGCCGAGCCGGAAGCGGATCGCGGGCTCGAACCCGGACGGCTGGTAGACGCCGGCGCCGAGGCCGCACGGGAAGCCGAAGATCGGCTCGCACAGGCCACTGACGTTGCCGGCCGGCTGCGCCGTCGGCGGCGCGGGCTCGGGGGTCGCGGCGGGCTCGGGCGTGGTCGTGGGGCTCGGCTTGGGCGTGATCCGGGGGGTCGCGACCGGCGTCCGTGTTGGTCGGGGTGAGGCGCTCGCGACGGCGATCGCTCCGTCACGACCCGGCAGGGCGGCCAGCCCGATCGCTCCCCGCGACCACCGCGACGACCACGAGCAGGACAACCAGCGGCCCCGCGATCGCTGGCGAGGCGCGTCGACGACTCGACCGGGCCACGGGGACGACGGTAGACGCGGACACGGGCCGAAGTGGCGGCGCGAGGGGCGCGGCCGGCCCCGCAGAACCGCGCCCCGGCGGCAAGCGCCGCGGCACCGAAGGCGACCGTCGGGCTCGAGGGGTCAGGCTGGGCGACGAACGGTTCGAGCGCGGCCGCGATCGCGCTACCGCTCGCGTAGCGACGGGCCGGGTCGGGGTCGAGGGCCCGGACGACGATCGCGTCGAGCGCGCTGGGGATCTCCGGCCGGACGGCCCTCGGCGACGGCGCCGGGGCGTCGATCCGGACCGCGGCGAGCTGAGCGGTCGTGTCGCCGTGCCAGGCTCGCTGGCCGGTGAGCGCCTCGTACAGGACCAGGCCCAGGCTGTAGACGTCGGACGTCGCCGATGTCGTCTCGCCCTTGGCCTGCTCCGGGCTGAAGTAGTGGACCGAGCCGAGCGTCATGCCCGGCACCGCGCCCTCGGCGTCGGCGGCCAGCCGCGCGATCCCGAAGTCGGTGACCATGGCGCGGCCGTCCCGCGCGAGCAGGATGTTGGCGGGCTTCACGTCGCGATGGACGATCCCCCGGACGTGGGCCACGCCGAGCGCCCGGGCGACGTCGAGGGCGATCCGCGCCGCCTCGGTGGGGGCCAGCCGACCGGAGCGTTTGAGGCGGGCCGCGAGGTCCTCGCCCTCGATGAGCTCCATGACCAGGTACGGCTGGCCGTCGTCGGTGCCGGTCTCGAGGCAGGCGACGATGTTCGGGTGGCGCAGGACGGTCGCCGCGAGTGCCTCACGTCGGAAGCGCATCGCGAGGTCGGGATCCTCGACGATCTCGCGCCGGAGGAGCTTGACCGCGACCGACCGGTCGAGCCGGGTGTCGAGGGCGCGATGGACGGTCGCCATCCCGCCGCTGCCGATCACCTCGGCCAGCCGGTACCGCTCGTCGATCAGCCGGCCGACATCGCTCGGCGCGGCGTCGGGTGCGGCTGGTGCGCCGGCAGGTTCCGGCGGTGGCGGCGGCGCGTCGTGCGGCTCGGTCACGGCGCGACGATAGCCGAGGTCCGCTTTCTGAGTCGCCGGCGACGTGCGCGGGCGAGCGGGTGGGCGCTACGCTGGATCCCGCCGAGGCGCCGTTGCCGCCCGAACGGCAGGAGGGAAATCCACATGGCAGTCGCCGACAGTCTCATCCCCGGCGAGACCATCATCTTCGAGTCGAAGAAGCACTGGATGGCGCCGATCCGCGCCTCGCTGTGGGCGGGCCTGATGGTGATCGGGGCGCTGCTCATCCGGGCGATCTCGCCGAGCGGCGACGGGATCTTCGGCTGGGTCGGCGGCGTGCTCGACCTGATCGCCGTCGGGCTGTTCCTGGCCGGGATCGGCTGGATCATCTACAACATCGTGCTCTGGCGCACGGCCGAGTTCACGGTCACGAACATGCGCGTGCTCCGCGAGGAGGGCATCGTCTCGAAGCGCAGCTCGACCACGCTGCTGTCATCGCTCAGCGACGTCCGGAGCAACGTCGGTGTCGTCGGCGGGAAGATCGGCTACGGCGACATCGAGCTGCTGACGCAGTCCGGTGGGGCCGGCGTGGACCGATTCACGACCATCACCCATCCGGTCGAGTTCCGCAACGCGGTCATGACCCAGAAGATGGCGGAGCCGCCGCGGCCGGGTCAGGCTGCGGCTGTGCCGGCCGAGGTCCCGACGGCGCCCGCGGCGGCGGCGACCGCCGTACCCGCGGCCCCGACCTCCGCGCCGGCCGCGACCGATGACGCCGCCACGCTCCTCCGCCTCGCCGACCTGCGCGACAAGGGCGCCATCACACCCGAGGAGTACGAGACCAAGAAGGCCGAGATCCTCGCCCGGATGTAGGGCTGCTGCCTCGCCGACGCGCGGGCGTACGCGAGCAGCTGAGGGTCGTAGATCAGCTTGCCCATGGCAAGAGTGTACAGAGCGATCGCTGCACGCAGCGCATCCCTTGCGCGGTCACGGCAACCAATGGCGTCGCGGACTACCTCATGTCGACGATGACCGCCGCGGGTGGCTTCGGCATGGTGAAAGCAGCACAAATTTCCCAAGGAGCTTTCACTCGTGCTCGGTCCCAACTTCCCGATCCTCGGCCGGCTGCTGTCGGCACCGGTTGCGACCCCGGTCATCCCGGTCGAAGACGACCCCGCGACGCTCGCCCGCCTGGCAGCGATCATGTCGGACCGCATTCAGCCGTGCCCGCGATGCGGGGGTGACCCTCATTTCTGTCGGGCCATCGGCTGCGGCCCCGATGACGCCCCGCTTCTCCTGGCGCAGGGGACGGTCGACGATTCCGGCGACCTCGTCGAGGCGAGCGCACCTCATCGACGAGTTGCTTGTGGCCCAGGAGCCTGAGCTCGTCGCGAGCAGGTAGTCCCGCGGGCGCTGACGCGGGCCAACGCTCAGACGCGAGGCTCCGCCTGCGGCTCGGCACCACCCCAGTAACGCCACGACCAGGCCCCGCCTTCGCGGCCGAAGACGCCGGTTGTCCAGTACGGAACGACTTCTGGCTGCCCGTCATGGTCGACGGTGACGGTTCCCAGGATCTGTGCCCAGGCGAAGTCGCCGCGCACCCAGACGGTGACCCCCTCGGGCGACCAGCGATACCCCAGGCGGGTAACGGCCTCGGCCATCCGCGCGGCCATCTCGGGACCCGACACGAGCTCACCCTGACCGGCCGCCGGTCTTCGTCTTCGGCGGATACGCTGAAGACGCACTGCTCGCCGGCAAGACGACTCGACCGCACGGGGATGTCGACGTGCTGGTCGGGAGGGTCCGACCTCGCCGAGCATCTCCAGCGCTTCGCCGAGTGGGGATTCCCGACCTTTGAGATCTACTTCGAGGTCGTGCCAGGCAGCCCGCTGGTCTATCACGCGGCTTCGGACGGGATCGAGCTCGAGCTCGGTGTTTACGACGAGCTGGTGCCTGGACGGCCGTCGTTCGTCCTACCCCCGGACGAGGAGCTGACCCGGGTCACGCTCCCCAGCGACTCCCTCACCCATCCACTGGGCCGCATCGACGGCATCGAGATCCGGACGATCTCACCGCTCGCGCTCTATCAGATGCGAGCGGCCATCATGCGCACCGGTGCCTTGGGTCCCCGCGGCCCAAGGACGAAGCCGCGCAGGCCCAGCTCCGGGCGAGCCTTCTGGCGGGCATGCGGGCGGACGAGCTCGAGCCCGAGTTCGGTCCGTACCCGCCGTAGGCGGCCGGACCTTCGCGACGAGGGTGTTGGAGCGGGAGACGAGGTTCGAACTCGCGACATGCAGCTTGGAAGGCTGCCGCTCTGCCAACTGAGCTACTCCCGCCCGAACGCAATGCCTATCAGTCGTTTTCTGCGACCTCGCGCTCCCTCGCTGCCGTCGCGGCCTTCGAGCTTGGACGCTCGAGTACGGCACCAAGCGGGCGTAGGGCGAGGGAGGGGTCTGGAGGCTCGCGACCACCCCTTGACGTCGCTGATACCGTGATGTAACCGGTCCCATGTAACCGGTTTCAGGCGGAGGTCGCCGTGGCGAGGAAGGCCGTGACCATCCGGGACGTCGCGCGGCAGGCCGGCGTCAGCGTCGCCACCGCGTCGCGGGCCCTCAACGGCAAGGACGTCGTCAACCCGCAGACCCGCGACCGGATCCTGGCGGTGATGGAGGAGCTCGGGTTCACGCCGAGCCCGGCGGCCCGACGCCTCAGCCTCGGGCGGACCCTGACCATCGGCGTCGTCGTCTCGTTCCTGACCCGTCCGCAGGCCGCCGAGCGGCTCCGCGGCGTCGACGCTGTCCTGGCCGACAGCGAGTTCGACCTCGTCATCTACAACGTCGAGTCGGTCCAGAAGCGAGACCACTACCTGGGCACGCTCGCCCAGTCGCAGCGGACGGACGGCCTGCTCGTGATGTCGCTGCCGCCCGCTGCGACGCGGCCGTCCCGACCTTGCCGCGTCGCCGGTCCCGGTCGTCTTCATCGACGTCCACACGCCGTCCGTCGCCGGCGATGCCGCGGGTCATCGGCGACGACGTCGGCCGGCGGCGCGCTCGCGGCGCGGCACCTGCTCGACCTCGGCCACCGGACGATCGGCTTCATCGGCGACGCCGTCGCAGATCCGTTCGGGTTCACTTCGAGCCGCGATCGCGAGGCGGGCCTGACCCGCGAGCTCGCGCACGGCCGGCGTCGCGATCCCGGCCGAGTGGATCGGTCATGGCGCCCACGGCCGCTACGAGGCCCGCGACCTGGCCCGCCGGATGCTCACCGGCGACCGACCGGCCGACGGCGATCTTCACGGCCAGCGACACGCAGGCGCTCGGCGTCATCGCCGCCGCGCGCGAGCTCGGCCTCCATGTCCCGGACGACCTGTCGGTCATCGGCTACGACGACATCGAGGCGGCCGACTACGTCGGCCTCACGACCGTCCGCCAGCAGCTCTTCGAGTCGGGGCGCCGCGGCGCCGAGATCCTCCTTGCCGAGATCGAGAGCCGATCCGAGCGAGCCGCCGGTCGCCCAGCTGGCGCCCGAGCTGGTGGTCCGTGCGACCACGGCGCCTCCGAAGGAGGGCCGTGGATGACGGGCCGCGGCGCTGGCCCGGATCGTCACGCGAGACACCAAGGAGGAGGAGTGTTCATGGTCAGCACCGACATCGCGCGCAATCGCACCGCTGTCGCGGGCCGTGCGGCTCGCGTGTCGGCGATCGCAGTCGCGGTCCTGGTCGCCGCCTGCGCCGCGCCCGGCGCCGTCGTCGCCATCGCCGCGCCAGCGCCACCGCCAGCGCCGACCGCCCCATCGGCCGAGCGCCGAGCGAGCCCCGTCGGCGAGCGCGGCAGCGGCACCCGACTGCGGGACGGACCCGGTCGTCCTCAACGCCTACTTCGAGACCGGGCTTCGATCTGCCGTTCAAGCTGTCCGAGGAGTTCACCAAGCAGTTCCCGAACGTGACCTGGGACATCAAGCAGGACCAGTTCACGAACCTGATGACCGCGACGCCGCGACTGCTCTCGGGTGACAACCCGCCGGACCTGATCCGGCTGCCGTCGATGGTCTCGCTCGTCAAGGACGGGCTGCTCAAGAACCTCGACGACTACGCGACGGCGTTCGGCTGGGACAAGTGGCCCGCCGCGCAGCTCGCCCAGAACCGCGTCGCCGAGGACGGCACGCGCGGCTCGGGTTCGCTCTACGCGATGGGCCTGAACTACAGCCTGACCGGCGTCTTCTACAACAAGGAGCTGGCGCAGCAGATCGGCATGACCGAGCCGCCGACGACGGTCGCCGAGTTCGAGGCCCTGCTCGCCAAGGCCAAGGACGCCGGCCTCCAGCCGATCATGCAGTGGAACGCCACGGCCAGCGGCGGCGGGCTCGCCTTCCCGCTCCAGAACCTCATGGCCGCCTACGGCCCGACCGAGCCGATCAACGACTGGATCTTCCAGAAGCCAGGCGCGACGATCGACACGCCGACCAACCTGACGGCCGCCGCAGCACCTCCAGCAGTGGGTCGAGGCCGGCTACTTCCCGGAGGACGCCAACGCGATCGAGTACACCGACGCCAACGCCCGCTTCGGCAAGGGCGAGGGCGTGTTCATGTTCAACGGCGACTGGCAGAACGCCACCTACGACAAGGACCTGCCGGGCAACGTCGGGTTCTTCGTCTTCCCGCCGGCCGAGGCCGGCGGGCAACGTCGCCGCGATGTCGGCGCCCGCTGACCTACGGCATCGCCGCCAACGCCGAAGAACGCCGACTGCGCCGCGTTCTTCTTCAACTGGGTCGCCACGAACGAGACGGCCCGCCAGATCAACGTCGACATCGGCGGCTCGAACCCCGGCGGCCCGACCGACCTGCCGATCCCGTCGGCGGCCGCCGGATCGGTCACCAACGAGACGCTGGCCGCCGGCGCGAGCGTCGCCAAGGACAACGGCGCGATGGACTTCATCGCCAACGCGACCGGCTCCATCTTCGCCCAGGGCTGGACGCCGGAGCTCCAGAAGCTGGTCGGCGGCAAGGCAGGACGCCGCCGGCCTGCTCAAGGCCGTCCAGGCCGAGTACGAGAAGGAGCTCGACCAGTTGAGCGACGCCGCCGACGAGGCCAGGCCGAGGCCGGCGATGCACGCAGCATCACGCCACGGACAGCTCGTCGGCGGCACGCACGGCGGATCCCCTGGCGCGGGGATCCGCCGGCAAACGATCGATCGGCTGGCTGTTCGTCCTGCCGGCCCTGGTCATGTACGGCGTGTTCGTCCTCCAGCCGCTGGCCCTGACGGTCCAGTACTCGCTCTACCGCTGGGACGGTGTCGGCCCGGCGACGTGGGTCGGGCTGTCGAACTACGTCGACGGTCCTCAGCGAGCCGCGGCTCGTCGAGACGCTGTTCAACGCGTTCCGGCTCGTCCTCTTCTTCAGCCTCATCCCGGTCGCCCTCGGGCCTGGTGACCGCGAGCGTCATCCATCGCGTCGCGACCGGGCGGCTCGGAACGGTCTCGCGGACGGTCCTGTTCCTGCCGCAGGTCATCCCGCTCGTCGCGGCGGGCATCATCTGGGGCCGGCTGCTGTCCCTGCCCGGTCTCGTCAACCAGGTCCTCGACCGCGATCGGTCTCGGCGACGTCACTCGGGCCTGGCTCGGCGACTTCGACACCGCCCTGCCGGCCGTCGGCATCATCGGGATCTGGGTCCTGCTCGGGTTCTGCACCGTCCTGCTGCTGACCGGCATGACCAAGATCGACCGGCGCTGTTCGAGTCGGCCCGGATCGACGGCGCGGGCTGGTTCCAGGAGTTCGTCGACATCACCGTGCCGAGCCTGCGGTACGAGATCGGCGTGTGCATCACGGTCACGGTGATCGCCGCGCTCGCGGCGTTCGACATCGTGTACGTGTCGACCGGCGGCGGTCCGGGCAACGCCACCGCCGTGCCCGGCATCCAGATCTACATCCTCGCCTTCCTCGAGCGCCAGGTCGGCCTCGCCTCCGCCCTGGCCGTCGTCCTCGTCGTCCTCGTCCTGCATCGTGATCCTCCCGATCCAGCGGCTGACCCGCGGGAGCGACCGATGAGGGTCGCCCGCGGCGAGCTCTACGCCGGCCGGGCGTTCCTCGTCGCGCTGATGCGCCATCACGGTCCTGCCGTTCCTCAGCATCTTCACGACCGCGCTGCATCCGTCCGGGCACGTGCCCGGTCGGCTGTCGATGGCCGGCCGATCCGCAGTGGGGCAACTTCGTCGAGGCGTTCAAGGTCGCGAACATGAGCGCGCTGCTCGCGTCCAGCGTGTTCATCGTCCTCGCCGTCGTGCCGGTCTCCCTGGTCATCTCGACGATGGCCGGGTTCGCCATCGGCCTCGCTGCGCATCCCCGGCGCGCGGCTCCTGCTGCTGCTGTTCGTGTTCGGGCTGACGCTGCCGTTCGAGGGGATCATCACGCCGCTCTACTTCCTGGCCCGCGAGATGGGGATCCTCAACACGCGGCTCGCGATCGTCCTGCCGCTCATCGGGCTGTTCATGCCGTTCGCGGTGTTCTGGATGCGGGCCCACTTCGTCAACATGCCGAGCGAGATCTCCGAGGCGGCGCGGGTCGACGGCGCGAACACCTGGGACCTGTTCTGGCGGATCCACGTGCCGCTGGCCCGGGCGCCGATCGCGTCGCTCGGGATCCTCATGTCGGTCTGGGCGTGGAACCAGTTCCTGCTGGCCCTGGTGCTCGTCGAGGACCCGACCCAGCGCACGATGGCCGGCGCCCTCGGCGCGTTCCAGGGCCACTACGCGACGGACATCCCGCTGCTCTGCGCCGGGCACGATCCTGATCCTCCTGCCGACGCTGCTCGTCTTCATCCTCTTCCAGCGCCAGGTCATCGCGGCCCTGCTCCAGGGCTCGGTGAAGGGATGACGCGACGCATGCCGATCGCGACCCGGTCGCCGATCAGCACCCACGTCGCCCGCAGCTGCTGACGTACCCCGACTCGCTCGGCGGCGACCTGCGCGACCCTCGGCGCTCTGCTCGACGGCCCGCTCGACGGCCTGTTCCACGGCGTCCACGTCCTGCCGCCATTCCCGTCGTCGGGCGATCGCGGCTTCGCGCCGCTGACCTACGACGAGATCGACCCCCGCTTCGGGACGCTGGGACGACATCCGGCGCATCGCGGCGCGACCACGACGTGCTGCTCGACCTGATGATCAACCACATCTCGCGCCAGAGCCCCGAGTTCCAGGACTTCGAGCGCCGCGGCCGGGACTCCCCGTACGCCGACCTGTTCATCACGCTCGACAAGATCTGGCCCGACGGCGAGCCGCCGACGCGCCGACGTCGCGCGCGATCTTCCTGCGCAAGCCGGAGGCGCCGTTCTCGACGGTCACCATCGAGAGACCGGGGAGCAGGAGCGGATCTGGACCTCGTTCGGGACGGCAGACTGGTCCGAGCAGATCGACCTGGACGTCACGTCGTCGGCCGACCCGCGACGCTGATCACTCGATGGCTGCGCCAGTTCGCCGATCGCAGGCGTTCGGATCGTCCGGCTCGACGCCGTCGGCTACGTGATCAAGAAGCCCGGCACGACCTGCTTCATGGTCGAGCCCGAGATCTACGAGTTCCTCGCCTGGGTGACCGCCGTCGCCGACACGTTCGGACTGGCCGTCCTGCCCGAGGTCCACGACAGCTATGCCACCCATGAACGGCTCGTCGGCACACGGCTTCTGGACCTACGACTTCGTCCTGCCCGGCCTGCTGCTCCATGCGTTCGAGACGGGCGAGACCGGCCGGCTGGCCGACCATCTGCCGCGGTCACCGAGCCGGCAGTTCACGAACCTCGACTGTCATGACGGCATCCCCGTCCGCCCGGACCTCGACGGCGATCCTGACGCCGAGGAGATGCTCGACCTCGCCGATCGGGTCCGCGCCGCAGGGCGGCAACGTCAACCGCATCCTGTCCGACGCGCACGCCGATCGGCGTCGACGTCCACCAGCTCAACTGCACCTACTACTCGGCGCTCGGCGAGCGACGACGACCGATACCTTGCGGCTCGCGCGATCCAGCTGTTCGCGCGAGGGGTTCCCGCAGATCTACTACGTGGGTCTCCTCGCCGGCGAGAACGACCACGAGGCCGTCGATGCGGACCGGCGAGGGTCGCGCCATCAACCGGCACGACTACACGCTGAGCGAGATCGCGCACGCCCTCGACCGGCCGATCGTCCGCAGGGTCATGGATCTCGTCCGGCTGCGCAACATCCACCCGGCATTCGACGGCACGCTCGAGGTCGAAGCAGACGACGATCACTCGGTTCGGCTCCGTTGGCGGCACGGCGCGGACGTTGCCACGCTGGACGTCGACTTCGCCGGCGGCGGCGCGGTGCTCACGGATGGGGATCGTTCCGAGTCGGTGGCAGGGTGGGCGCCGTCGCTGCGATCCAACCCGGTCTGACCTGCCGGGCTCGGCCGTCGCTTCGTTGGGCGCGACGCGCCGATCAGCCCGCAGAACCGTCAGGCGGTCGCAAGTTGCGAGGCGGTTCTGGACGATCTTGCTGTACGTCGCCGAATCCCACGAACGTCAAGACCAAGGTCGTCGAGTCAGGTCGGTCAGCCAGGCCCGCGGAGGTACGCAAGGACGGCGAGGACTCGACGGTGATCATCGGAAGCGGGCGGCAACTCGAGTTTCGAGAAGATGTTGGCGATGTGAGCTTCGACGGTCTTGCGCGCCATCGACAGCCGATCGCCGATGGCCTGGTTCGACCGGCCCTCCGCCATCAATGCCAGAACTTCTCGTTCCCGGTCCGTCAGGTCGTCGAGCGGGACGCGAGAGCGTCGGCCGACAAGGACGGCGACGACCGCAGGGTCGATGACCGAGCCGCCTTTGGCGATCCTTCGGATCGCGTCGGCGAAGTCGTCGAGGTCTGTGACCCGATCCTTGAGCAAGTAGCCGACCCCGCCCGCTCCGTCGCTCACCAGTCGCAGCGCGAACGACGGTTCGACATGCTGCGAGAGGACGAGGATGCCAACGGCCGTCCCGTGCTCCGCGCGGATCGCCTCAGCGGCGCGAAGGCCCTCGTCCGTGTGGGTCGGCGGCATCCGTATGTCCACGATCGCGACGTCCGGGAGGTGCTCGCGGGTCGCCTGTAGAAGGCCATCGGCGTCGCCGACCTGAGCGACCACCTCGAAGCCAGCGTCGCCCAGGAGGCGTGCGACACCTTCGCGCACGAGTACAGAGTCGTCGGCAAGCACCAGCCGCAGGGTCATCCGCGGTCGACCAGTGCGAGGATCGCGGCCCCGGAGATCCGCTCCTTGGGGATGAAGCCCAGAGCGTGCCCGTTGGTCACGCGCCGCCCATAGGCCCGCGCATCCCGGCTCGATGTCAGCACCACTAACGGGGGCGGGCCATCGATCGCGAGGTTGCGCGCCACCTCGAACCCGTCGACATCGGGCAGGCCGATGTCCAGCAGCACGAAGTCGGGCCGGAGGGACTGGACGGCCTCGAGGCCAGAAGCACCGTCGACCGCGTGGCCGATCACGACGAAGCCGTCCGCTTCCAGAAGGTCGCGCGCTTGTGTGCGGAAGCGCGGGTCGTCATCGATGATCAGGATCGTGCTCATGCGGCCCATCGTGCCATTCGAGCGGGCCATCGCATACAGGGCTCACACGGGGGCCGGCATAGGTTGAATGGTCGGGATCTGCGCCGAGATCCGCGTCCCGCCACCGGCCGGACTGACGATCGTCATCGTCCCGTCGAGCGCCGCGAGGCGATCGGCGAGACCTCGCAGACCACTGCCAGAACGAGGGTCGGCGCCACCGATGCCGTCGTCGTCGATCTCGATGCTCACGTGATCATCGAGTGCTTTGACCCGCACCGTCGCCGTGGTCGCCTTGGCGTACTTCGTGACATTGGCGAGGGCCTCGGAGATGACGAAGTACGCGGCGCCCTCCACTGCCGGGGAGTAGCGCTCCGAGCCGATGTCGACCGCCACGTCGACTGACGTGCGATCCGCGAGCGACTCGACCGCCTCCCCGAGGCCGCTCTCCGTGAGGATGAGGGGATGGATTCCGAGGGCCAGGTCGCGCAACTCGGCCAGCGCTGCCAGGGCCTCTTCTGATGCGCGGTCCAGGCTCCGTCGGACGGCCGGGTCACCATCTTCACCCAGCGCACGTCGCGCGACCTGCAGCTCGAGGCTGAGCGACACGAGTCGTTGCTGGGCGCCGTCATGGAGGTCTCGCTCGACTCGCCTGCGCTCACGATCCCCGGCCTCGACGATCCGTGCGCGCGAGGCGCGGACCTCCTGGAGTTGCGCTTCGACCTCGGCGGTCAGCCGATCGTTCTCGACCGCCAGCCGCATCGCGCTGGCTACGGAGGCCATCAGGCCCGGATCCTCGAGCAGGATCGCGTCGTGGATGATCGCGGCCTCCCGGACGCCGTTCCGCTCGAGCATCGTGACGGCCTGGCCGGTGCCGTCTTCGGGCAGCACCATCGTCTCGCCGGCCGCGTCGACGAACCGTTCCTGAGCGGGCGCCCAGTACGCCACCTGCAGGGACGGGTCACCAAGCGCATTGGCCAGGGCATCGCGGAGGCGTGCCGGTGTCGGCGTCTGTCCCAATTCGACGACGAGGTCCGCGACGCCGGCGCGGGCCATCCGGGACTGGAGCATCACGAACAGGACCGCGATCGGGATCGCGATCTGGGCCAGGTAGATCAGGACATCCAACGGCTCGAGCCTTGTCCCGGACGAGAGATAGATCCATGAAGCCGACTGCAGCAGGATCGCGGCGGCGCCCACGAGGACGGGCGTCATCTGACGCCGAACCGGGCCACTGGATCGCAGCCAGCGCCGACCGAGCGCGATGACCAGGAGCACGGAGCCAAGCGAGATCAGGTACCGCTGGATGGTGTCGATCACGTGGGCGGCGCTCTCGTTGGGCGCGATGCCCAGCGCGTTCAGGCCATTGTCGAGCACCGAGGAACAGAAACCAGAGGAACTCAAGCGGCACGGTGACGAAGAGGAAGATGCCGACGATCGCGAGGTCCGCTCGAGAGGTGAGGCGACCAGTCGGGAACGACAACAGGAACAGGGCGAACGCGGGCGCCCAGAGGTCCGTCAGCCAGAGGCCCGCGGTGTAGACGACGGGATTCGGGACCAGGGTCAACGTCCGCCCGAGCAGCCACAGCATCCCGACGATGATCATCAGCCGCCCGAGGCGGTTGGCCGGGCGGCGAGCCCAGATGTAGGTGCCGCAGGCGACGAATGACCAGCCGACCAGCACCTGCAGCACCGTCGACAAAGTGAGCGGAGCCTGCTGGGCGGTGCCGACGAGCATCCCCACACCGAGCGCGCCCGCGATGAAGATCAGCAGGGCGCGAACCCGGTTGAAGGTCTGCGGATCGCTCACGATCGCTCCAAGGTCGACCACGGGATGGACGGCGCCGATCGTCGGCGGCTAGGCGACGCGTTCCCTTCAGCGCAGGTCCCGCGTAAGCGATCGAGTCCCCATCCTACGCCCGCGGTATCGGTGCAGTCCCTGCCCCGATCCTCCGAGCAAACACCGCGTGAACCTGCCGGGTGGGCTCCGTGGGCCGCCGCCCCTTGCCCTCCTACGGTCTCCATGAGACACGAGCCGACGGCCATCCAAGCCGATCGCTGCTCATGGTCGATGAGGGATCCGATGACAAGTCGATCGATGACAGGCACGAACGGCCAGATGGCCGACCACTCCTCGCGCCGGTTCGCTCTGGTGACCGGGCTCGGCCTGCTGGCCATGGCGCTACTCGCGCCTTTCGCCCAGTTCGGAGTGCTCCAGAGCCTCATCGTGCCGGCCGACGCGGCCGCGACGACCGCCAACATCCTGGCCTCAGCAGGCGTCTTTCGCGCCGCTATCGCCGCCTTCCTGATCATCGCCATCCTCGACATCGTGATCGCGTGGGGGCTGTACATCCTGCTTCGACCGACGAACGCGAGCCTCGCGCTTCTTGTCGCGTGGCTGCGCGTGGCCTATGCGGCTGTCTTCGCGTACGCGCTCGTCAACCTGCTTGATGTCGCACAACTGCTCCAGAACGCGAGCGCGACGGCCCTGTCATCGGTCCAGATCCAGGCGCAGGTCGCTTCGTCGATCGCCTCGTTCAACAACGGCTGGGACCTGGCGCTCGCCATCTTCGGGCTTCATCTCGTTGGCCTTGGCGTTCTGCTGTTCAAGTCCGTCGACTTCCCGAAGGTCCTTGGCGCTCTCGTGGCCGTCGCGGGCGTCGGCTACCTGGCCGACTCGTTCGGGACGATCCTCGTTCCCGACTACACCCTGACCATCAGCGTCTTCACGTTCATCGGTGAGGCGTTGCTGATCGTCTGGCTCTTCAAACTGGCCATCAGGGGATCGCATCCTTCTGATAGCCCTCGAGTCATCGGATCGCCAGTCCTTGGCATCCGAGGCGGTTGCATCATGACGTCGTTGGACAGCGGTCACTTCCTCAGTCGTGTTCGCGGAGGCCTGGCCATGAACGTTCCCCTGCACAGCACGAGCAGCACGGGGGCCTCCGAAGACCAAGCACGCCCCGCCGAACCGCGAAGGAACCGCATCGGCATCGGGAAGATCGTCGTGCTCTCGTTGGGCGTGGGCCTCGCGGCCGCTGTCCTCCTCCCCTTCATCCCGTGGCCCACGGTCGACGCGAACTTCGCCACGGCGATGGTGCTGTTCGGCTTCGCCGTTGGATGGGCGCTCCTGGCGGCTCTCTCGGTGCGGTTGACTGATCAGCCGCAAAGGTGGGCGTACGCGCCAGCACTGTTCATGGGTGTTGGCGCTGTGCTCCTGCTCTTCCTGCCGGATGCCGTATTGGGCGCGCTCGACTGGGTCTGGCCGCCGGCATTGCTCGTCCTGGTGGCCTGGGTCTTCCGCCACGCCAAGCGTGATCTGCGGAGCCGGACGCGCACATGGTTGCTCAACCCGGTGCTGGCGGTGCTCGTGCTGTTCGCGCTCGGTGGCGCGTACCAGACCATCGGTGGCGCGATGGAACCCCGCGTCGCCATGCGCGGCGAACTCGTCGACGTCGGGCCGTACCGCCTCCATCTCGAGTGCACCGGCACGGGCGCCCCGACCGTCATCGTCGAGCCCGGCGCGGGGGCGTCGGCGGCGACCCTCGGTTCAATCGCGCCGGACGTGGCCCGCCATACGACGGTGTGCATCTACGACCGAGCGGGAAAGGGATGGAGTGACGCCGCCCAGACGGCACCCGACGGCGCGCAGATCGCGACCGACCTCCACACGCTGCTCCAGCGAGCCGATGTGCCTGGCCCCTACGTCCTCGCCGGCCACTCCTTCGGCGGCCTGTACGTGATGCGCTACGCCTCGCAGTATCCCGACGAGGTCGCCGGCATGGTGCTCATCGATTCAACCGCTCCGAACGCCAACCCGGTGCCCCCGACGACCGAAGGCTCGGACAGCTTGCTCAAGCACGTCTCGGCGTTGGTCTCGGCAACGGCTCGGCTCGGTCTGGGCCGACTGCTCGGTGCCTCGGCCATGGAGATGGCGAGCTTCATCGATGAGTACGTGGTCGCGAACCGATCCGCGAGCGAGGCGGGGGAACTCACCAGCCTCGGCGGGAAGCCCTTGATCGTCCTAACGGCTGAGCAAGGGAACGCCCCTGGATGGATCGAGAAGCAGGACGCGATCGCGGCGCTCTCGACCAACAGCCTGCACAACGTCGTGCCAGGAGCAACCCATCAGTCCCTCGTCGACAACCCGACCCACGCCGCCGTCGTCAGCCAAGCGATCGTCGACGTCGTCGAGGCGATACGGACCGGAGCGCCACTCCCGACTCAGTGACCTGCGGCGTCCCATCCGGGGCGGAACGATGACCGTCAAACGGACCACCATCGTCTCGACCGACAAACGCAGGCGCCATGACATCCGCGAGCGATTGTATGGCTAGACTCGCCGCATGGGAGTCTTGACCTTCAGTATCAACGTCACCCTGGACGGCTGCGTCGGAGGCCGACCAACCCTGAGCACGATCTAGTCCCTACTCGCGGAGGGCACCACGTCGCTCAATGGAGTGTGCCCGATCGCTTCAAGTGCGCTCAGGACGGCGTCCACGCCAGGGTTTACGGTGTCCGGAAACGTTTCGCTCCAAACCACCATCCCCGAGGGATCCAGGACGAACAGAGCCCGCTCGCTTCGGCCTGACGCCGACGAGTACACGCCGAAGGCACGCGCGACGTGGCCCGCTGGCGCATCGTCGGACAGTAGCGGAAATGTGATGGACTTCTCGGCCGCGAAGGCCGCATGGGACCAGGGGCTATCGACGGCGATCCCGACCACAGACGATCTCAGGCGCTCGAACTCCGGCTGCAACTCCGTCAACTGGCCGAGCTGGTCGCTGGCTACCGGGTGCCAATCGGCGACGTAGAAGACGAGAACGGCGGCACGTCCAAGAAGGTCGGTGAGGCCCATGGTCGAGTGCGCCCCGTCATGCAGAGTGAAGTGGGGTGCGCGTGACCCGGCTGCCAGCGGCACTTGCGGGTCAAGCATCCCCGGGGCGGTGTCATGCCCCTCGCGCTGTGCGCTCACGGCGCTTGGACCCTCCTTGTCGATTGGGCATATGCGATCAGCGCCATGGCCTGGGTCCCTTCGCTTCCCCGGCCGACCACCATCCGTGGTGAATCCGACGCCGAACGCGGTAAATCGTGCGTCGAGGCGTGGCGCCGTGAGCCTCCCCGAATGGCTAGTTTGTTGCGAGCGACGTGGCTAGTTGATTCAGCTCGACGTTTCGCCCGTCAGGTCCGGTCCGGCAGAAGCCCAAGCGCTGACGCGCGCGCAACCGCCTCGGCCCGGCTCGTGACGTTCAGCCTGCTGAAGAGCGAGGCAACGTGGTACTTCACGGTGTGCTCGGTCACGAACAACGCCTCCGCGATCTCGCGATTCGACCGCCCCTGGGCGATGAGTTCGAGGACCTCGCGCTCGCGCGCGGTCAGCGGGTAGTCAGACTTGTTCTGGGCTCCGGCGACGGGATCGTCGATCGCGGTCGCCTGCTCAAGCGCATACGCGACCGTCTCCTCGAGGTTCAGCGCTCGGCCCGCCGCCCAAGCAGCCTCGCGAGCCTGCGGATCAACAGCTTCCCTAGCCGCCTCAAGCCACCGTTCGTGTCGGGCCCGGATCGGCGGAAACGCCCAGATGCCTGCGTCTTCTTCGAGTGCGTTCGCCGCGCCAGCAAGCCGAAGGGCACGCACTGGGTCTCCCTCGAGGGTCGCGAGTCCGGCGAGTCCCGGGAGTGCCATCCGGATACACAGTCGGTCGTGGTGTTCCCAGGCGAGTTCGATCGCTTCACGGTATCGGGCGCCGGCCCCTGAGACGTCACCGCGTTCGTGCGCGAGGCTCGCTAGGACGAACAAGGCGTAGGGTGGCCACGTCGTGCTGCCCGCCTCGCGGCCTACGCGGAGCGCCTCCTCGCCGAACCGTTCACCGGCATCCAACTCCCCGGCCAACCACGAAAGTTGCGCGAGGTGGAAGGCGAACAGCGACACGTCCTCGGACGTGCCTTGCGACCGAGCGATCGATAGTCCCTCGTCGTAGGCGGCGCGAGCTGCGCGCACCTCTCCTTGCCACAGGGCCGTGTCGCCGACCCCGTGCAGCGACGCGACGAGCCCCGGCGTATTGCCCAGGCGGCGCCAGATCCCCAACGCGCGCTCGTGAAAGGCGTTGGCGGCGCCGTACTCCGCATGGTCGGTGGCGCGAAACCCGGCGGCGTTTAGCGCCTTGGCGCGAAGTGCTATGCCGTGCTCGTCGACGCCATCTCCTCCCGACCCAACGTCCTCTGTTGAGCTGAGGAGCGCGTCGAACCACTCGCGAGCATCCGGTGGATAGCCATGGAGGAACCAGTACCAGCCCAAGGCACCAGCGATCCGCATGGCGCTATCCACTGCGTCAGGGTGCCGCGTCGAGATCGTCCATCGGAGTGCTTGTCCGATGTTGTCCTCGTCTCCTTCCAGCCGACGAACAGCGTCCGCTTGCGTGGCTCCCTGCAGGGCGGCCGCCGTCGACTCGGCAAAGGAGGCGAAGTAGCGCGCATGGCGAACGCGAACGTCGTCTGTATCGCCGCTCGCGTCGAGGAGGTCGAGCGCTACCTCGCGTGCGGTCTCAAGCATCCGGAAGCGAACGTCGTCGCCTGCGCTTTGGCTGCGCTCGACAACGACCAGTGACGCATCCGCGAGCGATGCCAACGAGCTAACGGGATCTGACACGGAATCTCCGGCGACCGCCTCTGCCGCACCGACCGTCCAGCCTCCGACAAATACTCCGAGCCGTCGAAAGAGTTCACGCTCGCCGTCATCGAGAAGGTCCAGGCTCCACTCCAAGGTCGCGCGAACTGACTGCTGCCGAGCGGGAGCGTCGCGCATGTGCGAAGCGGGTAGGGGCAGTCGGCGCGCGAGCCGATCAAGGGTCACAGCGACGCCGAGCTGCGCGGCGCGCGCGGCGACCAGCTCGATGGCGAGTGGCAGCCCGTCCAGCCGGACACACAACTCCGCGGTGGCGGCTGCCGTGTCGGCCGTCAGACGGAACTCGGGATCCAGGACGCGTGCACGATCGAGGAACAACGCGACGGCAGGCACCGTCGCCAGCGCGTCGGGCGGCGGCAGATGTCGGGTATCCGGCAGCGCGAGCGGTTGGACCGGGAAGGTTCGCTCCCAGCGAAGGCGGAGGGCCTCCCGACTCGTGACAAGAAGGGTGAGCGTCGGTGCGGCTACGAGCAGCTCGCCGACGGGGCTCGCAGCCTCAAGAACCTGCTCGAAGTTGTCGAGAACGAGCAGAACTCGTCGGCCATCGATGAAGTCGGCGACGGCTCTCAGCGGATCGCTCGTGCCCGCCCTCGGGGCCCTCAACACGCGCGCGATCGTCGGGAGAACAAGTGCTGGGTCGCGGGCAGCGGAGAGGTCAATGAATCCCACCGCGTCGAAGCCTTCGCCCGCTTGGCTGAGGTCTCGAGCGGTGGCGGTTGCGAGTCGGGTCTTTCCCACGCCTCCGGGCCCGAGTAGCGTCAGAAGCCGCACCTCGGGAGTCAGAAGCTGTTCCCGAATGATCCTCAACTCGTCGATCCGACCGAGCAATGGCGTCGGCTCCGACGGTGGCAGATCGAGCGGTTGGGCGGCCGCCATCGCCGGGTCGGCACGCTCGGTTCGGGCACGCGTGGGGACCGCCGCAATCAGCGCAGAGCGATCGGCATCCGAAAGGCTCAGGGCGTCCGCGAGCGCGCGCACCGTTTGGGGATAGGGATGCTGGCGCTCGCCCGTTTCAAGCGCGCTGATCGCCTTAGCGGTCAATGCGGAGCGCTCCGCCAACTCCTCCTGGCTCAGTCCCGCAGCTTCGCGGTGCCTGCGGAGTTGTCCCCGGAAGTCGTCGGTGCCCTCGCGCGCGCCCATCGTCGGGACATCGTACCCGCGCATCTCGTTGGTGCTTCGAAGTGTGGGGGAAGTGTGGGAGTCGCGTCGGTTGGCGGCACGCCTCCGCTGAACAAGGCTGTCTCCCATCCCCACTCGGAGGGGCATCCAAGTGTCGGCTCAGACGTTGGACTCGCCAGCGTCGCGGGAAATCCCGGGCGACCGCTCGACAACTTCTGAAAGGACACCGGCCATGGCCTCATCGACTCCCGATCCTCGACGCTGGTGGGCGCTGGCGATCATCGCCATCGCCCAGTTCGTCGTGATCATGGACACCTCGATCATCGGGGTTGCCCTGCCCGAGATCCAGCGGGCCCTCCAGTTCTCGCAGCCCGACCTGTCATGGGTCTTCAACGCCTACGTCATCGCGTTCGGCGGCCTCCTCCTGCTCGGTGGCCGACTTGCCGACCTGTATGGCGCCCGTCGCGTCTTCATGGCCGGCTTCGCCATCCTTGGCGGCGCCTCGCTGATCACCGGCCTCGCGCCCTCCGACTCGGTACTCCTCGCAGGCCGCGCCCTCCAGGGCGTCGGTTCTGCGCTCATCGCTCCGGCCGCGCTCGCCATGCTCATGACCCTCTTCTCGCACGACCCCCGGGAACTGACCAAGGCGTTCGCGCTCTATGGCGCCGCAGCGCCTGCCGGCGGGACCGCCGGGGTCTTCCTTGGCGGCGTCCTGACCTCCAGCCTCGACTGGCGCTGGGTGTTCCTCGTCAACGTGCCCGTCGCGATCGTCGTGCTCGTGGCCAGCCGCGGCATCCTCCCGGCCGGCTTCCGGCGCCCAGGCAGGCTCGACATCCGCGGGGCCATGGCCGTCACGGCCGCCCTGTCGCTCGCTGTCTTCGGCATCGTACGAGGCCCCATCGTCGGCTGGGCCGCGACCGAGACCATCGGCGCCCTCGTCGCCGCCGCCGCCTTCTTCGCGATCTTCGTTCGACTCCAGTCGCAGCGGCCGTGAGCCCCTGATGCGGTTGGGCATCTGGCGAGCGCCCAACCTTGCCGCGGCCAACCTCAGCATGGCCCTGCTCGGCGCGGCCTGGATCCCGACCTGGTTCTTCCTCAACCTCTACCTCCAGCAGGTCCTCGGCTTCGGGGCATTCGAAGCCGGCCTCGCACTCGTCCCGATGACGCTCACGATCATGGTCCTGATGGTGGCCGTCACCGGCCGCGTCGTCGCCCGCTTCGGCTTCAAACGGCCGGTCATCGCGGGCCTGGTGATCCTGGCCGCCGGCATCACCTGGTTGTCGCTGGCCCCCGCCGACGGCTCGTATCTCTCGACCATCCTTCCGGCGACGCTCGTCGCGGCGACCGGGATGTCGCTCGCGTACATCCCCGCGATGCTGGCCGCCCTCGCCGGCGCTCGGCCCGAGGAAGGCGGCCTCGCCGCCGGCATCGTCAACACGACGTACCAGGCCGGATCGGCTCTCGGGCTCGCGGTGGTCACGGCCGTCGCCACCGCCAGCGGCTTCGGCGCGGCTCCGGCTGCAGGGTTCGGCGCAGCGTTCATCGGCGCCGCGGTGGTCGCCCTCGTCGGGGCTGCCGTGGCTGCCCTTGCGCTTCGTGGACCGGCCCGTGAGCCTGCCGCCGAAGCGGCGCCGTCCGGCCAGCCCCAGTTCGCGGACTGAAGTTCACCAACGCGGGTCGGATCCCCGACCAAGCGATCCATCGGGACACGGAGAGGAGCGCAAATGACGGAACCACGCGGGTCAAGGAGAAACCGGCTTGACGCCGGTCGCCACGAGATCCGCGGGCCATGCGCAGGGAAAGGTCGCAATCACCGTGTAGATCCCGGTGCTCATGCCGACCTCGCACGAACCCAGCGTCAACCAACAGCACGCACATCAGAAAGGGACCACCACCATGTTCAAGGCCACAGTCACCCGGCTCTTCATCGGCAGCCTCATCGCACTCGGGGCTGGCGCCATCGTCTCGATCCTCGCCATCGCGCTCGCGATCGCGAACAACGTCTTCGTCATGGACGGCAACGACATCGCGGCAATCCAGGGCGGCGCACTGGCGTGGGCGCTCCTGGGCCTCGCGTTCCTCGGCGCCCTCACCGCAGCCGGCGGTGTCATCGCCGGCTTCATCGCCTGGATCGGCGCCGTGCTGAACACCTGGCAGCTCGAGAGCAAGGCGTGGTTCGTCGCGCTCGTGCTGACCGGGATCTTCAACTTCGGCTTCATCGCGATGGTGATCTACGTCATCGCCGGGCCGGACGGCAAGGCGGCTCGAACCGCGCAGCCGGCAGGGCTTCCCGTCGGAGCCTGACATGACGCTCGCACCCGCCAGTCGGGTGCGAGCGACCCCACTCGCCTCGCGACTACGCCACTACCACCCGTCATGCCGCTCGGGCGGGCGAGCCACGGAGGTGGTTCGCGCCGTCGGGGCGGGATCAGCAAGAAGGACCGACACCATGACATCGCTTCGCAAGACCGCATTCGTTGCGGGCCTGCTCTATCTCATCACCTACCTGGCGATCCCGACGTCGCCCTCTACGGGCCGGCGCTCGATGATCCCGCCTTCATCGCGAGCGCAGGCAACAGCACTGGCATGCTTTGGGCCGCCGTCCTCGAGCTGATCGTCGCCTTCGCCATCGTCGGGACCGGCGTCGTCCTCTTCCCCGTCCTCAAGCGCCAGAACGAAGGCGTCGCGCTCGGGTTCGTCACCTCCCGTCTGTTCGAGGCCGGCGTCATCATCGTCGGGATCATCAGCGTCCTCTCGATCGTGACCCTGCAGCAGGAGGTGGGTGCGACCGCCGGAGCCGATGCGGGCTCGCTGGTCATCGTCGGACAGTCGCTCGTCGCGACCCACGACTGGTCGTTCCTGATCGGGCAGACCCTCCTCCCCGGTATCAACGCGCTCCTGCTCGGCTCGCTCATGTACCGGTCCCGCCTCGTGCCGCGCGTCATCCCGCTGCTGGGCCTCATCGGCGGCCCCCTGTTGATCTCGTCCGCGATCGGCCAGGTTGATCGGCATCAACGAGCAGTACTCCGCTTGGTCGGCGATCGCCGTCCTGCCGATCTTCCTGTGGGAGACCGCGCGTCATCCCGCTGCTGGGCCTCATCGGTGCCCCACTGATGATCTCGTCCGCGCTCGGGCAGGTTGTGGGTATCAATGAGGAGTACTCCGCCTGGTCGGCGATCGCGCTCGTGCCGATCTTCCTGTGGGAGCTGACACTCGGCCTGTGGCTCGTGTTCAAGGGCTTCAAGCCGTCAGCACCGATCATGGTCGAGGTAGCCGCCGCGGAAGTGGGGCGGCTGGCCCTCTCTGCGACACGCGTCGGCGCCGAAGCCCCCATCCCCAGCCCAGCCGGAGCGGCGTGACGTGGGACCGGGGTGGGCCCCCGCGCCAGCGCCGTTGTGCCGGCATGGACCGCGACGCCCCGCACACCGCCGGCGATCAATTCGACTTCACCTGTATGGATGCCACCCTGATCTGAACGCCGAGTTGATCTGCGGCGCGTCCCATGGCCGCCCCGCACCGGACGGCATTCGTCGCGCTGTGGAAGACCACCATGGGACCCGTCCCCGGTCGTCATGACCTCACGTCCGCGGAACGAGTTGATGACCTCCCGCAGTCGGCGTTATGGCGAAGAAGTAGCTCGCGCCAGGCGCGGTCGCCCTCGCGTTCGAGCATCGCCGTCGACTTCACGATGTCGGTGAACAGCATCGTCGCCACGTCGGATGTCGCATGGGCGAGCGTACCGCTTCGGCGCCACGCTGGCGGTGGATGGCCTGGGATTTGCGGCGCAAAGTCGCCTAGCGCTCCCGAAGAGGCACAACCGTTTCCAGGCACGACCTGTAGATGCTCGGGACCGGCCGGCCCGATCGTCGCCGCGTTCAGAGGGTGCCAGAGTCGGCTGGTTCCCCCGTGCGCCTGGCCCCGTCGCGGTCGCGAATGCGCGCCTCGTACCACGCCATGAGCGGCGTCACGGAAACGCCGTGGACGACGATCGAGACGCCGATCGCCGCGAGTGTGATTGACGCGAGCGTCCGTGCGACGTCGGCCGGCAACCCGTGGGTGATGGCGAACGAGAGGTAGTACACCGAGCCAATCCCTCGGATTCCGAACCAGGACGTGAGCGCCAACTGGAGCCTCGAGATGTGCGCCCCGACGAGGCCGATCACGACCGCGATCGGGCGGAGGACGAGGAACAGCAGCGGGACGAACCACACCGCCGCGGCCGGCAAGCCCGCGACCACCAGCGCCGCGCCGACCAGCACCACGACGACAACCTCGCCCACGCGTTCGAGCTGTTCGTTGAACGCGAGCAGCGCGTGGGCGAGGTAGGCGGGGGCGGTCTCGGGCGCGGTGGCGATCTCCTCGCGCCGCCCGGCCTCGGCGATCTCGACGACCTCTTCGGCGGGACGGTCGCCACTCGTGGCGCGCTCGACGCGCCGGACTGCGAGGCCGGCTGCGAACACGGCGAGGAACCCGTATGAGCCGAGCAGTAGCGCGGTCCCGTACGACGCACTGATCAGGCCGAGCGCGAGGAAGTCGTCGGCGCCGGTGAACTCGCGGCGCACGCTCCGCAGGTGAACCACGAGGCGGCCGACCAGGGTGCCGAGGGCGAAGCCGGTCGCGAGCCCCACGACCACCGCCCAGACCACGTCGACCGCCAGCCACCGGAGCCCGTCCTGGCCCAGGTCGTGCAACCCCAGGAGCCCCAGGCCGAGCATCACGAACGGGAAGGCGGTGCCATCGTTGAGGGCGCCCTCGCCCGTGAGCGTGAACCGCAGCCGATCGCGATCGTGCGGGTGGGCGAGCTGGACGTCCGAAGCGAGTACCGGGTCGGTCGGCGCGAGGATCGCCCCGAGCAGGATCGCGGCGCCCAGTGTCAGGCCGAGGGCGAGCGAGCCGACCGCAGCGATCAGCGCGACCGTCACGATCATCGAGATGGTCGCGAGGCGAACCGGCAGCCACCACTCGGGGTCGTTCAGCGGCGTCCGAAGCTTGAGGCCCGCCGTGAACAGGGAGACGATGACCGCGATCTCCGAGACGAGCTCGAGGATGCGCGCCTGGCCGACGGGGTCGACCACGAGCAGGCCGAGACCGATCGGCGCGAGGAGCGTTCCCGCGGCGAGGTAGACCATCGAGGTCGAGATCGGCAGTCGTCGCAACGGGGAGCCGGCGAGGGCCATGAGCACGAAGATCGCCCCCGCGATCAGGAACCAGCGGGGATCGGTCAATGATTCAGGCACGCCGGGCAGTGTCACGTTCGGACGTGGACGCGACGTCCCAGCAGGGCCTCAGCCCGCCACAGCCGCGCGGCAAACCGGCCGGCGGACCCGCGCTCGCACGTGCGGACCAGCGGCGCGAGTCCTCCCAGTCCGATCTCGACGAGTAAGGGACTTCGTCTCGAGCGATGGCGCGTGGTCGATCGCGCGTATCGAGGTGGCGGCGCAGGACGATCCGATGCGTCCCGCGTTGAAGGAGACGCGCGACCTCGCGCGGGCCGAGTACGACGCGATCGTCGAGGAGGCGCGCGGCTCTGGCGCCCGAACCCCCGCCCTTCCTTGGCGCCCGACGCGACGAGCCGTAGACGCCGACTTGTCGGACGCCGTCCGCGTAGGTGGCCAGCGCCACCCTGGCGGTCGAGCTCGACCCCGACCTCAAGATCGCCAAGAGCCACGTCGGCCAGTTCCGGCGCGGTCAGACCGGCACCTGGACGGTCAGCGTCGCCAACCGGGGCAGGACGGCATCGTTCGGCGCGGTCACGGTCGTGGACACGCTGCCCTTGGGCATCGTGGCGCTCGGTGTCGACGCGCCCGGCTGGGCCTGTGCGAACCTCGTGGCCAAGGTGACCTGCATCCGCGCCGACTCGCTCGCGTCCGGTGCCGCCTACCCGCCCATCAACATCCGCATCCGGCCCTCGCTGTTCGCCTTGCCCGTGGTCACGAACTTCGCGCGGGTCAGCGGCGGCGGCGACACGGACGGCCTCCAGAACCTCGCCTGGGAGACCGCCACCGTCGCGCGGTGAACCAGCGTTTGGCGAGCCCGGCGGGCCGATGCGTTGGAGTCCGCGGAGCCCGTCGGTCCTAGGCCGGCGGGCTCCCTCGTTTCCGGCCCGTCTTCCAGTCGGGTCACTCCGGGCTAGCTGTGATTCCCACGGACGTCGTTGCCAAGCGCCGCCATGGGAGTGATGCCAGCAAGTGCGGTAGTACAGCCGCCGTCTCTCCGAGCGCATCACTGAGGGCTACGCCGCGAAGTTCGAGAAGGAGCGTGACCCGGGCGGCCACGCGTCCCTCGGGTTCCGGCGCCGACCGGAGCCGCCGCACACCCTCGAGATCGACCCTGAGCGGATGCCGGTCGCGGTCGGCCTGTTCGAGCGGTACGCACTCGGCAACGTGAGCGCACCCTCGAGGCCGAGACCGGGCTCGCGGAGACGCGCATCCGGATAATCCTCATGAACCCGCTCTACAACGGCTGGATCCGCCGAAGGCGCGGCCCCTGGGTGAGATACGCAAGCCCGCGGCATGGCGCTCCGATCCGCCCGTCTCCGACAAGCTGTGGGGGCGCGTCGAGGAGGTGCGGCGAGCCAAGACCCGGGGTGGGGGACCGCGCCATCGCGGCGAGCGCGACCTGCTGCGGGGTCTCCTGGAATGCGTCTGCGGGCATCGGATCCGCTCCGATGGCCGGATGGGCAACTCCGATCGCATCGCGAAGCTCCACCCGCAACCGTGCGCGGATTGGGGCTCGCAGGCAGTTCGCGGCCGGGACCTGGGAAGAGCCGATCTCGCCCAGCTGGGCTCGCTCGAGGTCGACGCGACGATGCGGGCGCAGATCGTTACCGCCCTTTCGTCGGGCGAGCGCCGACGTCGATCGACCGAGGGCGCATCGAGCGCCAGATGCGCGAGCTTGCCCTGGACCACGCCGGATCCCGAGTCGCCGACGCCGTCTACCTCGACCGGATGGCCGAGCTGCGGGCGCAGCTCTGCCCTGGACGCGCGGATAGCAGGCGGCACGCCGGCGAGCCGCGCAGTCGAGTGGCTGGGGATCCTGGCCGAAACGTGGCATCGGGCGGACTGCCCGAAGAGAAGTCAGACGTGGTTCAAGCCGTGTACGAGCGGATCGTCGTGGCGGGGCCGGAGTTCGTCGGTGTCCGGCTCACACCCGCGGCCTACAGCCACGGATTGGCACTGACGCTGCCAGAGGCTGTTATGGCGCGCCCGACAGGATTCGAACCTGCGACCTTCGGCTCCGGAGGCCGACGCTCTATCCACTGAGCTACAGGCGCGCGGACCGCGATGGTACCGGTCGAGGTCGGATCGAGCGTCGGCTTCTGGTTTGAAGGTCTGTCGCTCAGCGCCTCACTCGCCTGCTAGCGCGGGATGAACACGAACGAACGGAAGTCGATGGCGATCGTGTCTCCCGTGTCCGGGTCGATCCGCTCGTGCTGGTCAACGCACTCGATCGCCGGGTGGCCGCGACGCCCCGGCTTCTCATATCCGAAATCGACGAGCACCTCGCTCGTGTAAATTCGTCACCGTCAGATCGACGGTGAACGGCACCAGGTGTGAACCGGGGCCACCGGTGACGACATGGGCGACCGACCAGCCGCCAGGCGACGCCGTGACCAGAAACGTGGCCTCGCCGCAGACAAGTTCGAACGTTTCCCACTTCGAGTTCGCCGGTGCCGCTGCAACACCGGCAGCCGAAGCGAGAAGGGCCACGAGGCCACCGGTCACGACCAGCGCACGGAACGACTGTCGCAGCGCCCCGACGACGGGGTGGGAGTGCGGCGCGGCTACTCGCATGAGAGCGGTTCCGCCGGATACTCCGAGCGCACGTGCACGCGGCCGGAAGGCGTCACCGTGTACCGGAAGCTGCTTGCCGAAACGTCGGTGCCAGCCACGGTGAACCAGTAGTCGGACGTCCAGACACAGGGGCCGCCGCCGTTGACGAACGCCCGGTTCGGCGGGGCGCCCTGGAACGCCGGGATCATCACCGGCTCATCCGACAGGAGGCAGTCCTGGATCTCGATCGCGGACCCGTCAGGCCGCTCGATGCGGATCAGGCTCGAGCAGTTCGCGCGCATGAGCGAGGCGACGGGGAAGTCTTCGGGCAGGGCGACGGCAAGAACGGACTGGACGTTCGAGAGGCGCTCGACCCACCCGCCGGCGGCGGCGACCGGCGACGACAAGGCAGTGCACATGACGACCAGCGCGATGAGCGAGAGGGCACGAGAGCGCATGCTCAACTCCTTTCGTGACGGGCTATTGTTATAGAGTGATATAACAGTATGGTGCATGTCAAGGGGTCACCCCTCCTCGGTCCGATGGCCATCGAACTTGACCGAGGGTCCCCCGTGCCGATCGCTACGCAGCTGGAGGAACAGCTGACCTGGCTGATCGCGACGCGCACCCTCTCACCGGGCGACCGCCTGCCGTCGATTCGCGAGCTTGGCGCCGCCCTGGGGATCCACTACCACACGGTCCGCCAGGTCTACCGGGACATGGAAGCGCGCGATCTCGTCAGCACTCGCCAGGGCGCCGGGACGACCGTGAAAGGGCTCACGAGCCTGCTCCAGGCTCGCCCGAGGTACGCGGGCGCGATGCCGGCGCAGGGCGTCCTGATCGCGGACTACAACTCGTTCTACCTGCCACTGCTGCGAGGCATCGAGCTGGGAGGAGCCGAGACCCACATCCTCACCATCCTTGCCGTCGCCGAGGACAGCCAGGTCAAGGCGAATCTGCAGATGCACCAGCTCATCACGGCGGGCGTCCGCGGTCTCATCGTTGCGTCCGTTGGCGAACTCGTCGCGTGATGAGCTCGAGGCGCAGGGCGCCGGAAGCAGCGATTCCCGTTGTCTACTGCGATTGGCCGGCCCAGGTCGAGGATTCGATCGTCTTCGACGCTCCGGGCGCCGCGGCCGCGCTGGCCGAGCATCTGGCCGAACACGGCCATCGGCGGGTCGCGTTCATGACGCCGACGCTCGAGTTCGCGAACATGGCCGCGCTCATCGCGGCTTCCAGCAAGCCGTGGCAGCGGCTTGATCGAGGCTGTTGATCGTCCTGCCGTGCGCCGACTTCTCGATCGATGCCGGCGCTGCGGCCGCGAGGCCGCGCTGACGAGCGCCGCGCCCCCGAGCGCCATCGCGACCGTTGCCGATGATCTGGCGCTCGGCGTGATCAGCCGCGGCTCGAGACCTGGGGGTCCGCATTCCCGACGACCTGGCGCTGGTGAGCTACGGCGAGATCGACGTGGCTGCGTTCGTCGATCCGCCGCTCACGACCGTGGCGCTGCCCGTCCACGAGATGGGCCTGCTGGCGGCACGCCGCCTCGCCGCGCGGATCCGCGGAGAACCCGCACAGGGTCCAACCGTCCTGCCCGGACATTTGGTCGTCCGCGCCAGTTGCGGACATCACGAGGGCGGGCCCGACATCCAGGAGACCGCCGGCAAGCCTGGCCGCCGCTAGGAGCCCCTTTTCGTCAAGCCGGTCCCGGTTCGTCGGGACTGCCGGGCCGCATCCGTACCGGCGGTCTCGCCCGGAGCCCCGGCCTCGTCCTCGGCGAGCAACCGATAGATCTGGCGACGTGCGTCGACCAGAATCGGGTTGCCTCGCGGCGCGCGCTGGGCGAGCCCACGCGCTGGACCTGCATGACGGCACCGGACCTGGAGGCCGAGCCTGCGCAGGTCCGGCTCGCCATCAGATTCGGCGTCGACCAGCGCGGTCGCGATAGCGGTGCTGCCGCGGCTGCAGCCTGCCCGGCGTCGGTGAGGGTGTAGGTCCGGCGGCCGTCGATCTCCGACCCGGT
Organism: uncultured Chloroflexia bacterium; assembly: GCA_963721545.1. Taxonomy (GTDB): domain Bacteria; phylum Chloroflexota; class Limnocylindria; order Limnocylindrales; family CSP1-4; genus SPCO01. The sequence goes on along the minus strand of CAVRKB010000009.1, from coordinate 5,158 downwards.
CACGAGTCCCTCGTCCGAGAGCTGCTGCAGCGTCGGGTAGACCGATCCTGCACTCGGCCGCCAGCGGCCGCCGCTCTGGACCTCGAGTTCCTGGATGACTTCGTAGCCGTGCATCGGGCGCCGGGCCAGGGCCGCCAGGATGAGCGGCCGGATCTCTCCGCGGCGAACCCCGCCGCGCCGGCGGCCGCCCAGGCCATGGAGCCATTCGCGATGGTCGCCGCCCTCGTGGCGGGCGTCCCGCCGCGCATCCCGGTGGTGCAGGCGGCGGTGGGGTGAGTGGATGGGTAAGTGGTGCATGTTCGCGTGTTCCTCAACTGCCTTGGGCTACGTCGCGCACCATCACGATATATCGCGATACGACAATGTGTCAAGTCCCGCCCGAGCACGCCAAGGGGCGTTCGCCCGTCACACCGGGTTATCCCTGCCGCAGAACCCGGGACCGCCCCGTGGCGAGGCCCGAGGGTCGAACGCCATGATCGCGGTCGACTGGTTCCGCACCGAAAGGGATAGACATGAGAGCCATCGCAGCAATCCTCCGGACGATGCGTTGGTTCATTTCTCGCCGGGGCATCAAGGGAGCGATCGGCGCGCTTGTGATCGTGCTCGCGGTCGCGGGGTGTCAGGCCGCCGAATCCCTTGCCGGTCCGACCTGGCACTGGGCGGCGCAGGGCGAGACCAACGCCACAGGCCAGCCGATCGAAGCCGATCCTGCGACTACGTGATCGAGTTCCTCTCGACGGCCGGGTCATCGTCACGGCCGATTCACACGGCTACCGGCACGACCCAGTCGGGGTCCCCCTGGACCTCACCATCGTCCCGGGATGCTGGCACTGGTCGACCGCGATACCGCTCCGTTACCGATACCATCTCGAGTCCCTGGGTCGAGTCACGATCTACTCGACCGACCGCGGCGAGTTGCGGCTCGACTTCGGGGAGGACGAGGAGGAAGGCATGCGGTTCGATCGCTCCTGAACGCGGTGACCGCCTGGCGCCCACCGCCGACAGCCACCGGGCCAGGGAGGTCGCGCTCAGGCGGCCGCGCCCTCGGCGACCGAGCCGGTGTCGTCCTGCTCCGTCGGCGCGGACGCGTACGTGGCGCTCAGGAGTCGATACGCGGGCGTCCGCAACGCCAGCAGCGTCACCACGACCCGACGATGCCCGCCACGATGAAGATGAGGGCCATCCCGCGTTCCGGCCCCGTGCCGAACCACGGCCGATCGACGCGGCCAGCGACCCGTTGGTCATCGACGGAATGATCCAGAACTGGGCGATGGGACCGATGAGGAACGCCGTGATCGGCGAGGCGGCCGTCTCGATGCTCTGCCCGAATCCGAACACGCGACCCTGCCGCGGAACGGCACGACTTTCTGGATGATCGTCTGCTCGGACGCTCGGCCACGGGGGCGAGGGTGAGGAAGATGAAGATGCCGATCGCGAGCGGCAGCATCTCGGACCGAATTGGGAACGCGATCGCACGATCCACATGACCGACGTTCGCGAGCAGCAGCGTGCGGAGGGGATTGGCCCCAGCCCGCGGCGGGCAACCAGGATCCCGCCGACGATGAAGCCGAGGCTCGTGAACGCCATCACGATTCCCCACACCTCGACGGACACCAGCGTCAGCCCGTAGGGGTCGATCAGCGACATGAACACGCCACCCAGGAAGTTGTTGAACGTCGAGAAGAGCAGCAGGGCGAACAGGCCCGGCACGAGGCCGACCGCGCGGACGGCGCCGCCGATGTCGATGAATCGAGGCGCTGTCCTCGCTGGGGCCGGGCGGCGCCTCCTTGATGCTGATGGTCAGGAGGTGCACCAGGACGCCGCCCGTCACGACGATCCCGACGGCGATCGTCCAGCCCATGCCGAGGAAGCCGATCGCGAGGCCGCTGAAGACCGCGCTGACCGGAACGCCACGCCGTTCGCGGTCCCGACGAGCCCGTTCGCTCGGTCGCGACCCTCCTCGGGGACCAGCAGGTCACCGCGTCGAGGGGCCACGCCCGCAGATTGCCGGCGATCGCGGCCGACGAGCACGAGCACGACCAGTGCCCAGAACGCCGGGCTGCCCAGGTCCTGAAACGCGCCCGCCGGCGCCACGGCGTAGACCAGCCCCGCGAGCACGAACGCTCCGAGCGAGATCGAGCTGGAGAGCAGCATCGACGTCCGGCGCAGGTGCCGGTCCACGAACGTCCCGAAGAACATCCCGGACACGGCCACCATGAGCATGTAGCTGCCGCCGATGATCGCCGTGGCGAGCACCGACCGGGTCTCGAGGTAGACCCAGAACGTCAGCGCGAACCACACGAAGTTGTTGGTGACGCTGGCGACGAGCGTGTTTGCAACGAGCAGGTGAAAGGTGCGCATCTGGACTCCCGCATCCAGCCGGGCCGTGCGAGGGGAGGCTCGACCCAACCGTGCAGTGTTGACTCCGGCGATTGCCGGGATCGTCGGGCCGGTCGGACGATGTCACAACCGGGCCGCCTCTGTTGTCGTGACAGGTGACGATGCAGCGAGACGGCGACCCCGCAACGACCCCGGACGAGGTCTACGACGGCCTCCGGCCGATACTGCTCTCCGTCGCCTACCGGATGCTGGGCACGTCGGCGATGCCGAGGACATCGTCCAGGAGGCCTTCATCCGCTTCCACCGGGAGACCGAGGCGGGCACGACGATCGCGTCGCCGCGTGCGTGGCTCTCGACGGTGACGACGCGGCTTGCGATCAACCACCTGCGCTCGGCGCGCGTTCGACGGGAGCAATACGTCGGCACCTGGCTGCCCGATCCGCTGCTGAGCGACCCGGCGCCTGACGCCGCCGCGCGCACCGAAACCGCCGACGAGCTCTCGATGGCCTTCCTCGTGCTGCTCGAGCGGCTGAGCCCCGTCGAGCGGGCGGTCTTCCTCCTCCACGACGTCTTCGCCTACGACTACGACGAGATCGCCGAGATCGTCGGCAAGAGCGAGGACAACTGCCGCCAGATCGCGCACCGGGCGCGCGGCCATATCGACGCGCGGCGGCCCCGGTTCGAGGCCTCGCGACAGCGGCGCCAGGAGCTCGCCGATCGGTTCTTCGAGGCGGCCGGCGCCGGCAACCAGCAGGGACTCATCGCCCTGCTCGCCGAGGACGCCGTGGCGTACTCCGACGGCGGCGGCTCGAGGCGAACCTTCCTCCAGCCGATCTACGGCGGCGAGCGCGTCGCGCTGCTGATGGCCAATGCGCGGGCGTGGGTGGAGGGCATGGGCGGCGTCACCGAGCGGACCACCGAGGTGAACGGGCAGCCGGGCGTCCTGTTCCTCGACGCCGAGGGACGTGCGGTCGTGGTGATCTCGCTGGACATCGCCGAGGGCCGGGTCCAGACGATTCGCACGGTGACGAATCCCGAGAAGCTCCGCCACCTCGACCCCGCGTAGCCACGCCTGTCACGGGCAGCGCTCGTGCCTTGTCTGGAGTGTGAGCACCCAGATCAGGAGGCAGGTCAGATGCGGATCTTCATTGCAGGCGCGAGCGGCGCGGTCGGACGGCGGCTCGTGCCGATGCTCGTCGCCAGGGGTCACGAGGTGGTGGGGACGACGCGCACCCCGTCGAAGGCCGGCGAGCTCGCCGCCGCGGGCGCCCAGCCGATGGTGGTCGACGCGCTGGACGCCGACGCGCTCCGCGTTGCGCTCGCCCAGGCCGACCCCGAGGTCGTGGTCGACGAGCTGACGGCGCTCAGCCGCATGACCGACTTCCGCAAGTTCGAGGAGGGGTTCGCGCAGACCAACCGCCTTCGAACGGAGGGCACCGACAACCTGCTGGCCGGAATCCGCGGCCTGCGGGTGCGCCGGATCGTGGCCCAGTCGTACGCCGGGCCCGGGTTCTTCGCACGAACCGGCGACTTCGTGAAGACCGAGGACGCCGGGTTCGACAAGACGCCTCCGGCCGGATTCCGTCGGACGGTCGAGTCGATGCGGTACCTCGAGCAGACGCTCCTTGGCGCGGCGGGCCTCGACGACCTGGAGGTCACGATCCTGCGATACGGCGGCCTGTACGGCCCGGGCACGTCTCTCGGCCTCGGCGGGGGTCAGCTCGAGGCAGTGCGCAAGCGCATGTTCCCGGTCTCGGTGCGGGCGCCGGCGTCTGTCCTTCCTGCACATCGAGGACGCCGCCGCCGCGACGCTGCTCGCAATCGAGCAGACGGACCGGCGTCTTCAACATCGTCGACGATGAGCCGGCAGCGGTCCGCAATTGGCTGCCCGCGCTCGCCGAGGCGATCGGCGCCCGACCTCCGCGGCACTTCCCGGTCTGGCTCGCCCGGCTGTTCGTCGGCGACGGCGTCGTGATGATGACCGAGTCCCGCGGCGCCTCGAATGCGAAGGCAAAGCGCGAGCTCGGCTGGGAGCCGATCTACCCGACCTGGCGCACGGGCTTCCGCGACGGCCTGGGCAGCGCAGGGGCAGCCGAGGCGCTCGTCGGCAAGGCGGCCGCCTGAATCAGGCCGCGGACCCGAGCACCTCGCGCAGCTTCGCCGCGAACTCGTCGGGCTTGCCCGTCTGGCCATACTCGCCGCCGAGGAAGCCGCCGTGGTCGTTGGGGAAGGTCTCCGCCGTCAGGGAGAGGCGCTGCGCGAGCGCCTCGCCGCCCGACGCGCCAGCTGGCCCTCGGACTCCGCACCGACCGCCACCACGATCCGCGTGGGCGCCCCGCGCAGGGCCTCGATGTCGGGCTGGTAGTGCGTGCAGGTGGTGATGTTCTGGCCGACCAGGGCATCGTCGCGCGAGCCGTCGTCGGTCGTCGGCAGGCCGAACATCGCCGGATCCGGCGGCGGCTGCGACCCCCAGTCGGCCGGGATCTCGCCGGTGAAGCCCACCAGGGCGATGAACTGGGCGAGCGCGGGCCCGAAGCCGGCGCGCTGGTACGTCTCGTGAATCGCAGTCGTTGCGGCGAGGGCGGCCTCGCGATCCGACACCAGCTGGGCGAGCGGCGGCTCGTGGGCGACCAGGATGCGGACGTCGGCCGGATGGCGAGCCACCAGGGCCAGGGCGTTCACGGCGCCGCCGCTGCTGGCGAACAGGTCCACGGGGCGGCCGTCATTCACGGCTTTGATCACCGCATGCAGGTCGTCGCCGTGCTGCTCGGGGGTCGACTCGATCACGCCGTCGGTCTTGCGGCTGCGCTCCACGCCG
>CAVRKB010000008.1:0-124243 GCA_963721545.1 uncultured Chloroflexia bacterium | reverse complement strand
ATCCGCTCGAACCCCCCATAACGCGCCTGAATCTGCTACGCGCGTTTCATCCGCGGCCAGGTTTTTCCGGCATGTCGGGGAAACGCGCGTAGCAGACTCAGGGGCCACGGAGCCTCGCTTCAAGAAGTCGGGGACGTCCAGGTCGTCGTCCAGCGGCCGGGAGGAGCGGAACCGGCACCGGCATCGGACGAACCGGGGTCACCGGCGCCACCGACGGAGGGGGCGTCGCAGCCGGCGCGGCCGGGTACGGCTGGCCGTTCCCGTTCCCGTTGCCGTTGTGCACAGGCACCGACGCCGGCGTCGGCTCGGCGGCGACGGACACCGCCGGCCGCGGCGCACTGCTGCGCAGGTGGGCGACCGGCTGATCGCCGGTTGGCGCCGCGGCGGCTGGCCACCCTCGAAGCCGGCAGCGATCACGGTCACCCGCACCTCGTCGCCAAGCGCGTCGTCGATCACGGTGCCGAAGATGATGTTGGCGTCCTCGTGCGCGGCGCCCTGGATCAGGTTGGCCGCGGCCGACACCTCGAACAGGCCGAGGTCGGAGCCGCCGGCGATGGAGAGCAGCACGCCGTGGGCGCCGTCGATGCTTGCCTCTAGCAGCGGCGAGGAGACCGCCATCTCGGCGGCGGCCCGGGCGCGGTCCTCACCACGTGCCGAGCCGATACCCATCAGCGCCGACCCGGCGTTCGACATGACGGCCTTGACGTCGGCGAAGTCCAGGTTGATCAGGCCCGGCGTGGTGATCAGGTCGGTGATGCCCGACACGCCCTGCATCAGCACCTGGTCGGCCTGCTTGAAGGCGTCCAGGATCGCGATCTGGTGGTCGACCATCTGCAGCAGCTTGTCGTTGGGGATCACGATCAGCGCGTCGCGAACGCGCCCCGGAAGGCGCACGCGGTCCGCAACGTCGGCCTCGACCACCTGCGCTTCCAACTCGCGTCGCTGGGCACCCTCGCCAGCGATCACCAAGCTCCAGTCTGGATGACCTGGAGCGCAACGCACGAACGCGCGAATGAGGATGTCGAAGCCTTTCTGGTCGTCCAACCTCCCCAGGGCCACCATTTGCCGTGCGGCACTCGGTCTTGACGAAAGCAGGGCCTGCACTCGAGGAGCCCGAACGGAGTTGGGGATCACGCGAACCCTGTTGGCTGGAATGAACCCGCGAGCCCAGGGGACGACGCGATCCGTCTGAACCACGACGGCGTGAGCGCGCGGGTAGAGCAGGCGTCGAATGATCGCCCAGCTCGTGCCGATCGGAAGGCGTCGAGGGTCGTTCCGCTCGGACACGATGAGCTTGATGCCCGTTCCAGATTCGCTAGGAGAGCGAGGCAATTGGCGTATCACCGAAACTGATGATGCAGTCAGGCCGCCCCGCGATCATGGCGCGGCGGAGGGCCTTCAGGCGCGTTGCGTTTGCGGTGATGGCGCCCACGCCCCGGAGGAGGGCCCGATGAGATCAAGCCCAACGCGGTCAACGCGCGGATCGAGCACATAGAAGTCCGATGACGTGCTTGAAAGTGTCACGAGACGGACGTACCGTCCGTCGGCGACCCAGTGGTCGGCCATCATCGACATAGCTCGCTGGGTGCCGCCTGCGTCCATCGTGGCCGCCAGCAGGGTGATGCGGTCAGCCCTCAATGTTCACGCTGGCCGTGAGCTGGAGTTCGTTGGGACGATCCGTCTGCGAGCGGGTCATCTGACGCGCTTGAATACGAATTCGTTGTTGCCGTGATCCCCGCCTTTAGTCCACAGGTGGCAAAGCTCGAAACCCTGGGCGTCGAGGAAAGAGAGTCCGTCGAGCCGATCGTCGCCAAGCCGCGAGCGGAGCGATGCGACGGCCACTTCGACCCTCGAGTCGTCGACATTGCTCAGGAAGTCAGACCAGTTGCGACCGAACGCGAAGCGGTCGCCCCGCGCTACCTCGGCGGCATGTTCCGTGGTCAAGGTGCTCCTTGCTGACTGGCGCAGGCACGCCTTGATCGCCCGGCAGTCGACCGGCCCAAGGCGGCGTGGTCCAGTCGCCGGCCAGCGCAGCGACGATCACCAGAATGGGGAGCACGGAGGTCTCGAACGTTGTTGGTGCCTCGAGAAACACCATTCCGACGGCGTATGCCCCCAGGGCCCCGAAGCCGACCGAACGGGGGAACCTCGGCCGCGTCCGCAATGCCGCCACCAGCGCCACCAGCAGCATAGTCGTCAGGACGATCCCTACCATCCCCTGTTCGGCCAGCACGCTGATGTACCAGTTGTGGGCAACGATGTGTTGCCCGGGTCCTGTGAACTGCGCGCTCGCCTCTGAGTACTGCCCCCAACCGATGCCGAAGAGCGGGGACGTCAAGAAGAGCTGAGGACCCGCAAGAGCCGCCCCCTCTCTCCCTGCATCGCTGTGAGCGAGCGCAGAGTACGCGGCGGCCGAATCTGAGCCATCCGTAATGCTGAGCCGCCAATCGAGGAAGATCGGAAACAAGACGCCCCCCGCAGCGAGGAGTCCCGCGGCGATTCCCAAGGCGATTCGAGTTCGAGCCCTCGAGAACGCGAGGCATGCGAGCCCTGCCGCGAGGGCGATGATCGCCCCACGGGACAGAGACAGCGCGACACCGACGCCGAAGACGACGGATGCTGCAAGAAGAACCCACCGAAGTAGATTGGAGCGAGTGCCGAACATCAATCCAATTGCGGTGACCATGGCGATAGCCTCGAACAACCCGAAGTAGTTCGCGTTGCCGAAGGGGCCAATCCCGCGATTGGCGTCCGGAGTGTGGGTCAACAAACCGGCGAGCGGTGGACCAAGTATCGGACTGTTGACCGTAAGAATGGCGAGAACAGCCGCCAGGATCGCCGAGCCCAGAACGATGGCGAGGAAGGGAAATGGACTTCTTCGTGGGAGCACATACGCTGCCACCAGGACGGTGCCGAACCCTGTGAGCAGCTCCCTGAAAGTGGAGTAGGACAGGTAACCCACACGTCCCGTATAGCCCGCGACCATCTCGGGTGTCTGCTGTACCGCCACATAGAGCACAAACCCGATCAGGAGCAGCATTGGCGCGGTCAGGCTGATCCGAGGCCGATCGAAGGGGAGGCGGTAGACGCAACCGAGCACGGCGGCCCCGACGAGGATCGCGTTGAAACCGGGCGCCGGGATGACGAGCGGCGGCTGGAGCGGCCCCATGAACGCAATCAGTGCGAGCCCGACGGCTGGAGCTACGAGGGCGACGACGATGGCCGCGAGCGCCGCAATGATGGTCAATGGAGCGAACTCCAACGCCATCCCCGCCAGGATTGCGCCTCCGATGGCCAGTGCAGGGACCACAATTCGAGAGTCCGAGCTCAGGCGATTCGTCGGCGAAGCATCACCGGCTCGCAAGAGCGGCGCTGCGTTGCCAGCGTTTCCGACAACCGTTGCCAAGATATCCTCCGTCACCGGGCCATCGAGCGCCTGCAATCGGGATCTGGCTCGCTCCGAGTGCTTCAGGATACCCGGGACCTTGCGGGCTGGTGAGCGGGGCTCAGCTCTGGAGCCGCAGATCTAATCGCTGCGCGGTCGATACCGGTCGAGGCGGTGCCGTGTGGTTGGCCGGGTCCTACCGTCCGGTCATGGATGGGTGTCGGTGGCGTCTCGGCGAGCCATTCGGTGCCGTTCCAGAACGTCATGCGATATCGGCTCCATTCGGTAACCCGGCCCGCTCAGGGAGCGCCGTGGCGTTGCGGCCCCGTCTCGCGACGGGTGTGCTATTTCGTGGAGGCCAGCCGGAGGAACGCGGTCAGCCAGGCGTCTTGGGGTGACGCATCGGGAGGATTTGGTTCGTGATCCCAACAGCCGATGACCTGGCTCGTCGCGATGCCGGCGTTGTCGAGCGCCGACCCGTCGGCCAAGTAGAGGTCCTGCTCGAGCTGTGACGCGGAGCCACGCTGCGATGTGGGGCCGTCCGTCAGCGCGCCGCCACGTAGGTATGGATCTCGGTCCCGCCCCACTCGGAGGCGAACAGGACGCGCCGACCATCGGGTGCGGGGACGGCGTGCGGCTGCATGGCGTAGGTGACGGTGTTCTGGTGATGCGCGAACCCGAACGCCTCGATGGCGCCGGATCCGTCGGTCCGGACGGCGATGATCTGATCGCGCCCGGCGCGTCCGATCGTCGCGGTGTTGTCATAGACCGACAGGTAGATCCAGCCGGGACGCTGGATGTTCCGGCCCGAGGTGTGGCCGTACTCGAAGGCGGTCGAGCCGCTGAGGAGCCGCGTGCGGCCACCGGTCGAGAGGAGGAACGAATTGACATAGGGGGAGTTCGCGACGTAGATTTCGTTGCCGTTCGCGTCGAGCGCATTGTCCCCGTGGCGACCATACGGGGTGAGATTGATGCGCGACGTCAATGCCCGGTCGTACCGCTCGATCCCTTGATGCAAGCCGGTCCCGTTGGTCTGCCAGCCGATCGTGACGAAGTTTCCCTTGCGGCTGATCTCGGCGTTGTCCGGCCGGGACGGCAGGGCCAGCGTGGCGACGATGGAATTCAAGCGCGATATCGTAGACGATGAGGTGCTGCGCGCCGCCCGTCGTAACGGCCAGGAGAGCGACGAACCTGTCATTGTCGTCGATCGCGCCCTCGCCGTCGCCGATGCTGATCGAGGAATAGCCGGTGAACGTATGCCGTGTCGTGACCGCAGCCGTCGTGGCGTTCTGGCTGACCAGCTTGTTGCCGCTGGTCCCGTAGAGCTTGTTCGGGTCGGTGTTCGCCCATGATGCCCAGCTGACCTGGCTGAATGAGCCGAGGTCGGCATACGTCGTCCCATCGAGCATCCGGCCCGGGTACCTGAAGCCGAGCAGGATCCTCGTCTGATCACTGTTCCAGGCTGGGGTCCGCGAGTAGGCATGGCGGACGCCCGACGAGGCGCTGATCCGGACGACGCTCGTGCCAAAAATCGGGTCGACAACCGGCGCGAGATAGCCCGGCCGGGGGAGATTTGGCGTCGTCGCTGCGGTGAGCGTCGACGTCGGCGGCGGGGGCGTGGTCGGCGGCGGCGGTGGTGTCGTGGACGTGGTCGTAATGGCGGGCTTGAACAGACCCGATGCGCCATACAGGTAGGTCACGCCGTAGAGCGACTTGACGCTCTTGCCGTTGATCGCGCTGATCCGGTACCAGTACCTGCCGGACAGCGTCTTGCCGGCGCAGGTTGCGCGCCAGGACCCACCGGTCACGCTCGTGGCGACCGTGACTCGCGTGTTGGCTGTGATGGTCGTCTTGCGCATCGCCGAGACGTTCGGACGCGTTCGCAGGTTCGCGTTACAGGCTGCGGCTTTGGCCACACTTGCGCCGAGGACGTCCCCCGGCACTGACACGACCGTGAGGCCGAACGCGAACACAGCGGACAGCATCGCGGCCGCGACAAGGGTCGGAAGGCCGGCGCGACCTGGGCGACGAACGGCGTGGGGCAATACGAGTACCTCCCTCGGCAGGAGTTGAGCGTCGCCGACCGCCAAGCCCCTCGCTTCACCCTATGGGGCCAAAGCTGTTCGGTCACGATGGGTCAGGGAGGTCTGGTCCCTGCCGCCGTGTGGATCGACCGCCGGGATCTCGATGCGGACCCGCGGGAGCCCCGCTCGTATGACGACGGCAAGACGCCGGGACTCTCGCGAACCGCTTCGAGATGCGTCCTGGTGATCATAGCATTCGCGTGCTCGCGGTTGGCGTCGACCATCCAGCTGGGTCCTACCGTCCGGTCATGGGTGGGCTCCATTCGGTAACCCCGGCCCGCTCAGGGAGCGCCGTGGCGTTGCGGCCCCGTCTCGCGACGGGTGTGCTATTTCGTGGAGGCCAGCCGGAGGAACGCGGTCAGCCAGGCGTCTTGGGGTGACGCATCGGGAGGATTTGGTCGTGATCCCAACAGCCGATGACCTGGCTGTCGCGATGCCGGCGTTGTCGAGCGCCGACCCGTCGGCCAAGTAGAGGTCCTGCTCGAGCTGTGACGCGGAGCCACGCTGCGATGTGGGGCCGTCCGTCAGCGCGCCGCCACGTAGGTATGGATCTCGGTCCCGCCCCACTCGGAGGCGAACAGGACGCGCCGACCATCGGGTGCGGGGACGGCCTGCGGCTGCATGGCGTAGGTGACGGTGTTCTGGTGATGCGCGAACCCGAACGCCTCGATGGCGCCGGATCCGTCGGTCCGGACGGCGATGATCTGATCGCGCCCGGCGCGTCCGATCGTCGCGGTGTTGTCATAGACCGACAGGTAGATCCAGCCGGGACGCTGGATGTTCCGGCCCGAGGTGTGGCCGTACTCGAAGGCGGTCGAGCCGCTGAGGAGCCGCGTGCGGCCACCGGTCGAGAGGAGGAACGAATTGACATAGGGGGAGTTCGCGACGTAGATTTCGTTGCCGTTCGCGTCGAGCGCATTGTCCCCGTGGCGACCATACGGGGTGAGATTGATGCGCGACGTCAATGCCCGGTCGTACCGCTCGATCCCTTGATGCAAGCCGGTCCCGTCGGTCTGCCAGCCGATCGTGACGAAGTTTCCCTTGCGGCTGATCTCGGCGTTGTCCGGCCGGGACGGCAGGGCCAGCGTGGCAACGATGGAATCAAGCGCGATATCGTAGACGATGAGGTGCTGCGCGCCGCCCGTCGTAACGGCCAGGAGAGCGACGAACCTGTCATTGTCGTCGATCGCGCCCTCGCCGTCGCCGATGCTGATCGAGGAATAGCCGGTGAACGTATGCCGTGTCGTGACCGCAGCCGTTGTGGCGTTCTGGCTGACCAGCTTGTTGCCGCTGGTCCCGTAGAGCTTGTTCGGGTCGGTGTTCGCCCATGATGCCCAGCTGACCTGGCTGAATGAGCCGAGGTCGGCATACGTCGTCCCATCGAGCATCCGGCCCGGGTACCTGAAGCCGAGCAGGATCCTCGTCTGATCACTGTTCCAGGCCGGGGTCCGCGAGTAGGCATGGCGGACGCCCGACGAGGCGCTGATCCGGACGACGCTCGTGCCAAAAATCGGGTCGACAACCGGCGCGAGATAGCCCGGCCGGGGAAATTCGGCGTCGTCGCTGCGGTGAGCGTCGACGTCGGCGGCGGGGGCGCGAAGGTCGCGGACGAGGTAACGGCCTTGAATAGGCCAGTTGCTCCGTAGACGTAACTCCTACCGAACAGCGATCTGACGCTCTTGCCGTTGATCGCACTGATCCGGTACCAGGACCTGCCGGACACGGTCTTGCCGTTGCATGTCACCCGCCAACGCCCACCGGTCACGGTCGTCGCCACGGTGACGCGTGTGTTGGTCTTGATGGTCTTCTTGAGCTTGGCCGAGACGTACGGTTTCGCTCGCAGGTTGGCGTTGCACGCGGCAGCCTTGGTGCTCGCGCCGAGGACCTCCGTCGGGGCCGACACGGCCGATATCGAGAACATAAGCAGCGCGGAGACGAGCGCGGTCGCGATCAAGATTGGCAGGGCCGGCGCGACCTGGGCGGCGGACGGCGTGGGGCAATACGTGTACCTCCATCGGCAGGAGCTGAGCGTCGCCGACCGCCAAGCCCCTCGCTATCACCCTATGGGGCCAAAGCTGTTCGGTCACGATGGGCCAGGGAGGTCTGGTCCCTGCCGCCGTGTGGATCGACCGCCGGAATCTCGATGCGGACCCGCGCGAGCCCCGCTCGTATGACGACGGCAGGACGCCGGGACTCTCGCGAACTGCTTCGAGATGCGTCCTGCTCGAGCTGTGACGCGGAGCCACGAAGCGATGTGGGGCCGTCCGTCAGCGCGCCGCCACGTAGGTATGGATCTCGGTCCCGCCCCACTCGGAGGCGAACAGGACGCGCCGACCATCGGGTGCCGGGACGGCCTGCGGCTGCATGGCGTAGGTGGCGGTGTCCTGGTGATGCGCGAACCCGAACGCCTCGATGGCGCCGGATCCGTCGGTCCGGACGGCGATGATCTGATCGCGCCCGGCGCGTCCGATCGTCGCGGTGTTGTCATAGACCGACAGGTAGATCCAGCCGGGACGCTGGATGTTCCGGCCCGAGGTGTGGCCGTACTCGAAGGCGGTCGAGCCGCTGAGGAGCCGCGTGCGGCCACCGGTCGAGAGGAGGAACGAATCGACATAGGGGGAGTTCGCGACGTAGATTTCGTTGCCGTTCGCGTCGAGCGCATTGTCCCCGTGGCGACCATACGGGGTGAGATTGATGCGCGACGTCAATGCCCGGTCGTACCGCTCGATCCCTTGATGCAAGCCGGTCCCGTCGGTCTGCCAGCCGATCGTGACGAAGTTTCCCTTGCGGCTGATCTCGGCGTTGTCCGGCCGGGACGGCAGGGCCAGCGTGGCAACGATGGAATCAAGCGCGATATCGTAGACGATGAGGTGCTGCGCGCCGCCCGTCGTAACGGCCAGGAGAGCGACGAACCTGTCATTGTCGTCGATCGCGCCCTCGCCGTCGCCGATGCTGATCGAGGAATAGCCGGTGAACGTATGCCGTGTCGTGACCGCAGCCGTCGTGGCGTTCTGGCTGACCAGCTTGTTGCCGCTGGTCCCGTAGAGCTTGTTCGGGTCGGTGTTCGCCCATGATGCCCAGCTGACCTGGCTGAATGAGCCGAGGTCGGCATACGTCGTCCCATCGAGCATCCGGCCCGGGTACCTGAAGCCGAGCAGGATCCTCGTCTGGTCACTGTTCCAGGCCGGGGTACGTGAGTAGGCATGGCGGACGCCCGACGAGGCGCTGATCCGGACGACGCTCGTGCCAAAAATCGGGTCGACAACCGGCGCGAGATAGCCCGGCCGGGGGAGACTCGGCGTCGTCGCTGACGTGAGCGTCGACGTCGGCGGCGGGGGTGTGGCCGTGGCCGTGGTCGTGGTGAACGTGTGGTCCGCGCTGATTGCGCTGTTCCCCGCCGCATCGGTCGATCGGACCCGGTAGTGATACACGGTACCCGCGGCAAGGCCCGAGAGCTGCTGGGCGTGCGTCGTGTAGGTGTATGAAGTCTCAGGGACGCTGAACGAGCCGTACGCGACGGTCGAGCCGTACTCGACCTGTCCTGTGGCCGGCCTGTTGACCGTCCAGTTAATGCTCGCGCCGCTCTGCGTGATGCTCGAGGCGCCGACCGCCGAGATGGCGATGCCGGCGGTTGGTGCGGCGGTCGGCGCCGCGGTCGGTACGGCAGTTGGGGCAGCGGTGGGGGCGGTAGTCGGCGCTGCGGTGGGGGCGGTAGTCGGCGCTGCGGTTGGTGCAGCCGTCGGGGCTGGCGTGGCCGGTCTCGCCGTTGGATCGGGCGTAGGCGTCGCCGTCGGGGCAGGCGTTGGGTCGGCCGCCACGACATCGAACTCGGCGGTGGCCAGGGTCGACTCGGAGCTCGTTTCAGCGACTGGCGCGGCGCCCGAGGATGTGTCGATCACCAGCTACGACGCCGAAGGTGTGAGGGCCCGCCGTGGTCTTGGGAACCTTGACGGACACTCGAAGGCTGCCGCGGCCGTTGGTCGACGTCGCTGGCATGCCATCGCTCGCGCCGTCCCAGGTCGAATTGGACCTGGGTCTTGGGCGAGTATCCCTGCCCGGTAACGGTCACCTTCGTGCCCGGAGCCCCGCGTTCCGGCGAAAGGCTGAGGGTCGGTCCAGCCGCGCCCGTATCCGCGAACGGCACCACGTAGAGGCCCACTGAGGCGACCATGACCAGTGTCGCCAGCCAGGCAGCCGCCCGGGCTGCGCGATCCTTCGAGGTGGTGTCGGGGAAGTCTCGGCGAGCCATTCGGTGCCGTTCCAGAACGTCATGCGATAACGACTCCATTCGGTAACCCGGCCCGCTCAAGGAGCGCCGTGGCTTTGCGGCCCCGTCTCGCGACGGGTGTGCTATTTCGTGGAGGCCGGCCGAATGCGGTCAGCCAAGCGATGTGACGAGCGCATCAGGACCATACCGCCGGCCAGACGGTTGGGCCATAGTCAATGGGTCATCCGGGCCCCGGGCTGAGGGACTAGGAGCAACCGATCCCCACCGCCCTGCACATCGGCGCTCCGCTCGCTCAGCTGCGCGTCTGAGGTGATCCAAGCGGCGGGGGCCCACGCGTTTTCCTGATTCGCCGACCCAAGACGGAGCAAACGAGGACCCACTCGCGATGGCATCCTGTCTGGAACCTCGAGGGTGTCGCTGGGCAGCACGAGAGTGCTCAACGACCGCTCCAGTGGCAACGTACGCAGTGGACAGGTACGCGGTCCTATGTGATCACGTGAGGATGCAGATGCGCAAGGTCAGGCTCGGCAGAAGAACGACCCGATACGTGGCCGCCGGATCGACCGCGGATCCCCCCACGAGGCCCACGGCAATTCAATGGCCGGCATATGCCGAACGGAAACTCGCTCAGGGTTATCCAGAGATCGAGCGACTCGGAGGCGAGTATTTCTCGGGGCACCAGAGCACCACGAGCGATGTGCTCAAGACGATGCAGCGGATTGGGCGGCTCGTCGAGCTCAACGAGCACTCGAAGGTGCTCGTGATCGGCTGTGGCCCGAACCCGCAGGCGATCAAGGTGCTTCTCGACGCGGGGTTCATCGCTTCAGGGGTGGAGCCGGTGGGCTACCACGTCGAAGCGGCCGCGCGCTTCCTCGGCGCGACGGGGCTCGTAACGCTCGGCACGGCCGAAAACCTACAGGTGGAGGATGAGTCGCAAGACGCGGTGATCATGGAGTCCGTCCTGGAGCACGTTGACTCAGCCCACAAGAGCCTCGCCGAAGCGTTTCGCGTCCTTCGGCCGGGTGGCGTTCTCTATGTCAGTACGACCAACCGCTGGCGGTTTAGCCCGACTGGGCACAATGGTGAGTTCAACGTGGCCTTCTACAACTGGTTGCCCGCCGTCGTAAAGGAGTCGTACGTGTTTCGCCACCTCCACTACGATCCTTATCTGGCCAACTACACACCTCGCCCGGCCGTGCATTGGTTTGGCTTTGCAGACCTGTGCGCATTCGGACGCCAGGCTGGTTTTGGCGCGTTCTATTCCTTCTTGGACTTGATCGACGAAACGAGTGATCACTCGGTGGCGTCACACCCAGCCAAGAGCTGGATTGTTCGCAATGTTCGGCAGCATCCCTGGTTCAGGGCGTTGGTACTCAGCCAGCTCGCCGGGACCACTGTCTTCATGTACAAGCGCGTCGACGCGGCGAATGTGGCCACTCATTCGTGATGCGGTACTGGACGGCCCTGGCAAACCAAGGCGGACTCGCCTCGACGACGATTCATGGGGCGTCCAGTCGACACTCGCACGAATGCCCTCACGTCGAGCTGCAGGTCCCCAGCCGGTCGAGGAGTTCTGCGCCGACCGCACGGTAGTCGCCCGCCACCGGGCTCTTTAGGAGCGTCGATCGGCCGAACAGTCTGGCGATCTGCCGTCGTCGCAGCATCGCCCATGACGCGCGTCTGGCTGCGTGGCACCGTGATATGGTGCCTGCACCCGCCATGCTTGCGGCTCGCGCCCGCCGCGCAGTCTCCCGGCGCCCAGCGGTCGCTCCCTCCGTCTCCCAACAAGGTCAAATGAGCAAATCCCGGCCGCCCATCAAACGAACGATCCCGCTGGCGAAGCCGGACATTGGTGCGCGGGAACTTGAGCTGGTGACCGAGGTTCTCTCGAGCGACACGCTCGCCATGGGCCCATTCACTCAGCGTTTCGAAGCTGACCTTGCCGCTCGCACCGACCGACGCCAAGCCATCGCATGCTCGAGCGGCACGGCGGGGCTCCATCTTGGCGTATGCGCCCTGGAGATCGGCAATGGGGACGAGGTCATTACGACTCCGTTCAGCTTTGTCGCCTCGGCCAACTGCCTGTTGTACGAGCGCGCCGTACCCCGGTTCGTCGACATCGAGGAGGACAGCCTCGGGATCGATCCGGACCTCCTGGAGGCGGCCGCCTCGAGCCGGACTCGGGCGATCCTGCCCGTCCACGTGTTCGGTCGCCCGTGCCGGATCGAGGCGATCGAGGCAATCGCTCGGCGGCGCGGTTGGAAACTGATCGAGGATGCATGTGAGGGCCTCGGCTCCGCCGTTGGCTGGTCGGCCTCTTGGCAGCTTCGGCGACATCTCCGTCTTCGCGTTCTACCCGAACAAACAGATCACGACGGGCGAGGGCGGGATGGTGGTGACCGACGATCCGGCGCTCGCGGAGACGATGCGGAGCCTCCGCAACCAAGGCCGCGACGCGCGATGGGACGTGGCTCCGCCACGTGCGCCTCGGCTACAACTATCGCCTCGACGAGATGTCGGCCGCCGTCGGGGTGGCTCAGCTCGAGCGACTGGAGGAGCTACGCGCTGGCCGCGCCCGCGTGACGGCCGCTTACGAGCGCGCCCTTGGCGGTCGGGACTGGCTCCGCCTCCCCCGTGCCGGTGACGACGAGACGGTCGACTGGTTTGTCTATGTCATTCGCCTGCATCCCGAGATCGACCGAGATAGGCTCATCGACCAGCTGGCTGAGATCGGAGTGCCCACGCGACCGTACTTCTCACCACTCCACCTCCAGCCGTTCTACCGCTCAATGTTCGGGTTCCGACCAGGTGACTTCCCTGTGACGGAACGCCTGGCGGCGTCCACCCTGGCCCTGCCGTTCTCGAGTAGGCTTTCGGACGACGATGTCCAGTACGTGGCGGACTCGCTTGTGGAGGCTCGTGTCGTGACTTCCGCGGGTCTGACGACCGCAACCGTCGGTGCCCGTCACATCCGGGTTCCAGACCGCCAGACAACCGGCAAGATCTCGAGCCGTCGAGGCGACCGCGTGAGCTGACTCATGTCGAGCTGAGGTCGCCTAACCGGTCGAGGAGCTCTGCCGGCGACCGCGCGGTAGTCGTTTGCCACCGCGCTCGTTGGGAGCGTACTTTGTGATCGGGAGCCGGGCCCCGGGCGCCTCCGCGATCTGGATGGCCTCGCGTACCGAATGCTCAAGGACCACGGCGCCGAATTGCGAGCGTAATCGGGCGACGACGTCACGCGTGTGGCTGGTCGCATCGACACGACAGGCGACGATCCCGAGGAGTTCGAGACGTCGGTTGATTCGCTGTCGGGCGCGATCGATCGAGGCGATGACGCTCGCCACGCCCGGGAGGCCGAGCGCCTGCGGCTCGACGGGAATGACGACCCGGTCGCACGCCACCAACGGAGCGAGTGACAGGTAACCCAGGGTCGGGGGCGTGTCGACGAGGACGAGGTCCCAGTAGTCCGGCAAGCGGACAAAGGCGCGAACGATGGCAAACCCGGTCTCGTTTCTGCCGGATTCGCCAGTGGCACCAGACTGGGGCTCGTCGGGATAAGGTCTACGCCGGGCGCCGTCGATTTCACGACCAACCGGGAGAGTGGAACCCCGCCCGCCGAATACTCGACGAGCCCGATGGACGCCTCGCCGCCGCCAAGCCATTCCGTCGCGGATCCTTGGGGATCGAGGTCCACGACGAGGACTCGTAGGCCACGCTCGACAAATGCGGCGGCGAGGCTAACCGTCGTCGTCGTCTTGCCACTGCCGCCCTTGTTGTTCGACAGCGTGATCCTGCGCATGTCAGCGGTCGCGCTCGACACGCTCGGATCAGGCCGTCGAAGAAGTCGTCCGCAACGGGAGCCACGCTCCTTGGCGTGCGCAGGAGGTCTGGCGCCGGACGACCGACCCGAGGCGCATCCTGGTCCGGGCGGCGGACCTCGGCCGCGGGCTCTTCTGCGGGGGCGGTATGCGACTCGATGGTTTCGCCCCTCGGTGCGGAAACGCTACTGGCTGCGCGTGTCGCACTCGATCCGGCTTGCAGGCCCGATCGCCCGCTGACCGATCCCAGGGGCTGTGCAGGAGGCGTTTCCCTGGAGTCGGCGGTCGAAGGCGGCGCCACATCCCTCGGAGCGTCGAGAAGCGTTCCCGCCTGGAAGGCCTTTCGAGCGGCCTCCTCGTACGCGACGGCCTCCGCCGGATCGTCACGCCCGACCATCCGCGACAAGACCGAGATGAGGTGGCGGAGGATTGATGCGCGCGGCCGACTCACCGGCGCCGCCAGGCGCGGCGGCGCGTCACCGACAGAGTCGGCGATCTGGATGTCCATGCCACGACGAGTCTCCGTGCACCTTGCGCACCCCACCAAATTCGAGGCCGCATTCCGGCGTTCTTCCACTTTCCGGCCCGACCGAAGTTTATCCGACCGCCTGAGCTGCAAAGGCGTTTCAGCGGTTCCTTCGGGCGGGCGGTGCACCGCCGCACCATATTGGGAGCCATTCTCTCGGTGACCCACGCATACCGCGTTGTTTGTAACGTCGCCAGGCATTGACGCCGGTACTTCCGTACTGGTACACAGTGCCTCCACACGTCGAGGCCGCAGCACGGGGGAGCGCGCCAAGTCGTGGCCCGGTCGGGGACGCGCCCGGGAAATCGCAACGGCTGCCAGCACCCGCGGCCGTGGCGGCGAGTCAACGGGTAGCGCGCGATCCGTGATTTGGGGGAAGGGGGTCTAGATTCGTGGAGCCCACGACCTACTGGATGGTCGTCGCTCGTCGGCCTTGGTTGCGCCGCTCTTCGCGACGCGGATAACGACCGTCTGAGCGGGTCGCTCCGTTGACCGTCCGGCGAACGTTTCCGCGGCCGCTCCTCGGCTCCCGCGCTGACCTCGGAGCACGCAGCTGGCACCCTCGGCCGGCTGGAGCCTACTCGATCCGTTCGATCGAAGGCCGCGGATTTTGTCGGTGGTTTGCGCGGGCGGCATCTCCTTGTCTTGGACATTGTCGGGATCGCCGCCGCGGCCTACGTCGCGCTCGCCTTGCGGTTCGAGGATCTTATCGAGGCCGGCGAGCTCTTCATGCGCTGGCTGCCCATATTGTCGTCCTGGTCGCGGCCAGGGTTGCCGTCAACGTGCGATACGGCCTCTACAGCCGTCGGTGGCGGTTCGCGAGCGTCCCTGATCTCGGCCGGATCGCGTTTGCCGTACTCGTTGGATCGATCGCTGCCGTCGCGCTTGTCTATGGCGCATCCGCACTGCCCAACGTGACTCAGACCGAAGGCTTCCCGCGATCGTTCTGGCTAATCGAGATGCTGATCACCGGCGCGGTCCTCGGCGGCATCCGATTCTCGATCCGGGCCGCCTCGGAATGGGCTCCCCCGAGTGTGCCGTCCGCGATCACCGATCGGCGCGCCACGCTCTTCTACGGCGCGGGACGCTCTGGCGTGCTCATGGCCAGGTCTGCCCGCCGAAAGCCAGACGCAGGCGTCGAACCGGTCGGCTTCCTGGACGACGATCCCGCCCTCGCCGGGGGTTTTGTCGCCAATCTCCGCGTTTTCGGCGGTCTCGAGACGTTGGATCGAGCGATCGCCGCGACTGGCGCGACAGCGCTCCTGATCACGATGCCGAGCGCAGCCGGCAAGGACATCCGACGCATCGTCGACGCGGCCATGGGTCGCGGTCTCGATGTACGGACCCTCCCATCGATGGACGACTTGCTCGACGGAACGTTGGATGCCTATCGCGTCCGCCGCGTCCAGGTCGAGGACCTGCTCCGCCGCACGACCGGGACCGAGCACGCGACCGAAGTCCACGACATCGTCCGCGATCGCACCGTCCTGATTACCGGCGCTGGAGGCTCGATCGGGTCAGAGCTCGCGCGGCAGGTCTTCATGCTCCAGCCTCGGCGGCTCGTCCTTGTCGATCGGGCCGAGAGCGCGCTCTATATCATCCAGCGCGAGCTCGAGGGCCGACGCGGACGCAAGCAGGGCCACGGCGAGCTTCGAATACACCTCGCGAATGTCGCGAGTCGCGCGGCCATGGATCGCCTGGTCTCCACCGAGAGGCCCGACGTGATCTTCCACGCCGCAGCCTACAAACACGTGCCGATGATGGAGGAACATCCGTCGGACGCGGTCCACGTGAATATCGGCGGGACCCTCGCGATCCTGGACACCGCGATTGCGAATGGCGTCGAACGGTTCGTCCTCGTGTCGACCGACAAGGCCGTTCGACCCTCGAGCGTGATGGGCGCGAGCAAACGCATCGCCGAGATGCTCGTGAGCGACGCTGCCCAACGGACTGGCCGACCGTTTGTGTCTGTCCGCTTCGGGAACGTCCTGGGATCGAACGGCAGTGTCGTCCCGATCTTCCAGGAGCAGCTCGAGAAGGGCGAGCCGCTGACAATCACGCATCCCGAGATGTCGCGGTACTTCATGACGATTCCCGAGGCATCGTGGCTGATCATCGATGCGGCCGCCCTCGGTCACAACGGCGACCTGTTCGTGCTGGACATGGGCGAGCCGATCCGGATTGTCGACCTCGCGCGGGACCTCGTGCGACTTGCCGGACGAGATCCGGATACGCAGCCGCTTGAGATCGTCGGGCTGCGCCAGGGCGAGAAGCTGCACGAGGAGCTCTTCTACGACGTCGAGCGCGTAGAGCCGACTTCCATCGCCAAGGTCCTCCGCGCGGAAGCCCAGCCGCCTCCGCCTGACGTACGGGCCCATGTCCAGCAGCTGCTGGCCCTCGCGACCGGCGAGCAGGAGGACGACCTTCGGGTCGCAATGCTCGACTATGCCGGTGGCCCCGAGACACGACGAGTCGATCTGGATGAGCCGAGTCGACCGGCGCTACAGGTCGCTCCTAGACCGCGGCGATCCGGCCCATCCGGCCCCGTCGGCTGACCGACATCTATCGACGCTGGCGATCGTGGATCGCCCGTTGAACCCGCGTCCGGAACCGGCGTCTAGGAGGCTCCCTCGTGATCCACCCGACGGCGCTCATCCACGAGAGCGCCACTCGAGGGACGTCAGCATCGGCCCGGCACGGCAGGTGGCATCGCGCGCAGGTTCGAGGTGCCCAGATCGGCGTGACGCAGTGGATCCCCGCGACGCGGCGTCGGCGGCGGTGACAAGGCCGATCAGCCCAGCGACCATGGCCGTGATCAGCGCGAGGACCAGCCCTCGGTGACGGCCAAGTTCGTTGGCGAGGGCAGGCGGCCATTGCCTCCTGAGTATCGCAACCGGCTGACTGGACCAACCCCAGTCTCGTGGCTCTGCGTCCCCGCCTCGCGACGGGTTTGCCATTTGTCGATCCAGTCGCCCTGAACGAGCTGGCGCGCGATGCCGGCGGTGAACGTCGGCGACCGCTGTCCGTACGCTACGGGTCGCGGGCGTGGGACCCAATGGCCGATTGGTCCCGCCGATCTGGCCGAGTGGTCAACAGCAGACCGCACCGCAGCCCAATGGATGCCACGGGACTGCGTGGTGACGTGGTGCCGGGCCGCACCGGACCGTCAGCTGCCGGGCTCTCGCTCTCGGTGGCGTCGGGCGCCTTGTCCTTGTTCTGGCCCGGCGCATTCTCGCGGCCGAGGCCCTTGCCCGGCTTGCCGTCGGCCATCCAGTCCTTCCAGCCCGGGTGCGTCGGCCCGACGACCCACGGCCCACCGGCCCACGGCGGCTTGCCGGCCGCCCGGATCGCGGTGCCGTCGACGGTCGCCACGTCCAGCTCGGTCTCGCCCTCGTGATGCGAGCCGGCGACCTTGACCGACTTGCCGACGTAGGCGGCCAGCGGGTTCTTGTCGCCCCAATACCAAGGCGGCCCGGCGGACAGCTCCCAGGTCGTGCCCCCGGCGGTCAGCGTGAAGGTCGGGCGGCCCTGGCCGTCGGTGCCCTGCTGGACGGTCCCCTCGACGGTCACGTCGACCTCGGGGGTCTTGGCGGCCTTCTCGCCCTTCTTTGCCTGCCCGGGGTTCGACGCCTTGTCGGGTTTGGCCGACTTGTCGGGCTTCGACTGGCCGGGCGGGCCGGCCGATGGCGACGGAGTCGGCGCCAAGGACCGGGATCGCGATCGCCAGCGTCGCGACGACCGCGACGAGGAGCAGGGCCGGACGCCATCGACGATCGATCATGTGCGGAGTCTCCGCCGCTGACCTTTCGGGCGCAATAGCAAAGCGGCGACGCGGACCGGCCGATTCGGTGCGGCGGCGCACCATCAGCTCGGCGTCGGGGCGCCGCGTCACGAGGCCGGAGCTGCGCGACCGCGAGCAGGATCGAGCCCCACGACGGCGATCAGCACCATCACCTGGTACCGCGTCTGACGTCGCGTGTTGGTCGTCCGCGTCGATGCTGTACGACGCTGCGCTCGCCGCTCCCTGCGATTCGCCATCAGGCGACGGATCCCACCCGGCTCCGGCGCGTGGATCGCGACCCCCTGCAGCCCGCGCCCGTCGAGCTCCGCCCGCAGCTGCTCCGGCGTCCCGGTCAGGATCGGGAACGTCCCGTAGTGGATCGGCACGACGTCCTCGACGCCGAGCAGCTCGGCCGCGAGCGCCGCCCCGCGCGGGTCCATCGTGTAGTGCCCGCCGATCGGCAGGAACGCGAGCGACGGCGCGTACAGCTCGCGGATCAGCGCCATGTCGCCGAACGGCGTCGTGTCGCCGGCGAAGTAGAAGCGGAACCCGTTCTCGAGCTCGACGACGAAGCCGACCGGGTCGCCCAGGTAGAGCGTCGTCTCGCCGCCCGGGTTCCAGTCGCCGGCCGAGTGGTCGGCGTGGGTCATCGTCACCTTGATCCCGTCGGCCTCGAACGTGCCGCCCTTGTTCATGCCGATGGCCGCATCGGCGCCGCCCGGCAACCGGCGGCCCAGCCACAGGCTCATCTCGTGCATGCACGGCCAGATCGGGCGGAGCCGGCTGGCGAGCGTCGACGGCATCGCCCATGTGGTCGAAGTGGCCGTGGGTCACGAGCAGCAGGTCGCAGCGCTCGATGGAATCGGCCGTCCGCGGGCTGTTCGGGTTGGCGAAGAACGGGTCGATGATGATGGTCTTGCCACCCGGCGTCCGGACCTCGAAGCAGCTGTGGCCGTACCAGGTGAACGTCGTCTCGGGATCCAGGCCCAT
This sequence comes from uncultured Chloroflexia bacterium, assembly GCA_963721545.1. Classification (GTDB taxonomy): domain Bacteria; phylum Chloroflexota; class Limnocylindria; order Limnocylindrales; family CSP1-4; genus SPCO01. The sequence continues at coordinate 105,431 of CAVRKB010000008.1, read as the reverse complement.
CGGCTGACACCTCCGGGCTCGATGCTACATCGCGGCTACACTCGACCCCGTGTCCGCGACGCAGATCGGCGAGAACCTGGCCTTCGTCAACTGGACGGTGCTGACCGGCCTGGCGCTCGGGTCGTACGCCGCCGTCGTCCTGCTGGCCCGGCGCACGACCGCGCACCCCCGGCTACCTGCGCTTCACCGCGATGTGCGCCCTCGCCTTCGGGGCGCTCGCGTGGCTGTCGGACGGGGCGCTCCCGACCTCGCTCGGCGATTCGCCGGTGGTCGTCGACCCCGCCTGGGACGCGCCGCGGACGCCTCGCGCTCCTGCTGTTCACGGCGCTCGTGGCCGTCGGCCTCGTCGCGGGAACGGCCGGGCCGCGCGCCGTGACCGTCGTCCGCGCCGGCGCCATCGCGGCCGGGATCGCGACGCTGCTGTTCGGCGCGCTGGCGTGGGGTGACGGGTCGCTCGGTGCGCTGTGGCTGCTGGTCCAGCTGGCCGTCGTCAGCGCCGCGATCGGCGGCGTGTTCGCGGCGATGATCCTCGGCCACTGGTACCTCGTGACCCCCAAGCTGCCCGAGGCCCCGCTCATCCTGCTGGCCCGGGTGCTGCTCGTCGTCGTCGCGGTCCAGGTCGTCCTGTTCTGGGCGTGGATCGGCGACGGGCGCGGGCCCGGCCGATGTCGCGCCGTTCTCGTCGCTGACCGGCCCGTGGGCCCTGTTCGTGTGGCTCCGCCTGATCGTCGGGCTGGTCTTCCCGCTGGTCGTCTCGCTGGGCGTCGGTCCAGACCGCCCGGAGCCGGTCGATGGAGTCGGCGACGGGGCTCCTCTACATCAACGTCGGATCGATTGCGGCGGGGACGATCCTCGCCGCGGGCCTCTACTTCGGGGCCGGCCTGCTCGTGTAAGGGGGAACGTGATGGCGAAGAACGATCGAAACTGGATCCCGGACCGCGTCGACCTCGACTGGATCGAGTCGCTGGCGTCGCCGCTGCCGCCCGCCCTCGAGGCGATCGAGACGGCCGCCGAACCCTCGGCATCCCGATCGTCGACCGGGACAGCGGGCGCGTGCTGCGCGTCCTCGCCGGCGGCCGGCGGCGGATCGTCGAGGTCGGCACCGCGTACGGGTTCTCGACCCTGTGGCTGGCGCTTGGCCAGCCCGCCGGCGGCACGATCGTGACGATCGATCCGGACCGCGAGCGGACCGACCTGGCCCGCGGCTGGTGGCGCCAGGCCGGGATCGCCGACGAGCGGATCACCGTCGTCAACGCACCGGCCCTCGACGCGTTCGCGGCCGGCGACCCGGCCCTTGCCGGGCCGTTCGACCTCGCCTTCATCGACGCGCTCAAGCCCGAGTACGAGGCGTACCTCGAGGCGCTCACCACGCGACTCGCTCCGGGCGCGCTGGTCACCGCCGACAACGTCCTGTGGAGCGGGCGAGCGTCCGGCACGCGGCCGGTCGAGGCCGGCGATGCCAACACCGAGGCGCTCCGCGCGTTCGATGCGGCCGTCCTCGGCGACCCCCGCTTCTCGGCCACGATCCTGCCTGTCGGCGACGGCCTGCTCATCGCCTCGTGGCTGGGCTGACCGGACGGCCGTGACGATCGCGGTCCGGGTCCGCCTGTTCGCCGTCCAGCGCGAGCTGGCCGGCACGCGCGAGGTCGCGCTCGAGCTCGCCGACGGCGCCGACGTCGAGGCGGCGTGGGTCGCGCTCGCCGGCCGTTTCCCGGTCCTCGCGCCCGGTCGTCCGTCGCTGCGCTTCGCCCGGAACGGCGACTACGCCGAGCCGACGACGCCGCTGGCCGACGGTGACGAGGTGGCGATGATCCCGCCCGTGTCGGGCGGCGGCGGTGGCGGCCGGCGGATCCTCGAGCTGCGCGCCGAGCCGTTCGGCACCTCGATCGTGACCGAGCTCGCCGATGCCCTGGCCATCGACGCGGACGGCGCCGTCGTCGGGTTCGTCGGCCGGACGCGCGCGACGCCCGGGACGCCCGCGCCGGGCCAGGAGGCCGAGGCCGCGCGGCACGCCGGGCGGCTCGGTCGAGGCGCTCGAATACGAGGCGCTCGAGATCGATGGCCGTCGCCGTGTTCGGCGACGATCGCCGACGAGATCGAGGCGCGCTTCGGGGTCGACCGCCTGGCGATCGTCCACCGGACCGGCGACGTGCCGCTCGGCGAGGCGTCGATCGCGGTCGTCGCCGTGGCGCCCGCATCGCGACGCGGCGTTCGAGGCCGCCCGCTACGCCATCGACGAGACGAAGGCGCGCGCCCCGATCTGGAAGGCGGAACGGTTCGCCGACGGGCACGTCTGGATCGGCCACCAGGCACGGACCGGCCCGGCGGACGAGGCGTGACCGGCCGACGGGCCGTGGCGGCGCTCACGGTCCGGGGCGGCCCCCGACTGCCCCGCGCCCACCCGTGGCACGCCATACTGCGAGCGCCCACCCCGGCGCGCTCGTCCGGGCCGGCCCGGACCGAGGATCGACGTGGCCACGCTCGACGCCGTTCGCCGCTCGCGATGACTGCCGACTGGGGGCCCATCGACCGGCTGGTCGAACGCGCCGAGGCGCTCGCCGGCGTCATGGGGCGCGCGAGCGCGGGCGTCGACGACGATCGGCCAGGAGCGGGCGATCCTGCGCCTGTTCGGGGTGACCGGGCTCGCCGCCGGCGGGCGGCCGCTGGCCGGCGCGACGGTCGACCGCTGGCTGGCCGGCGACCCGCGCGCGCTCTCGGCCGGGATCGCCCTGCCGTTCGCCATGGCCCTGCTCGAATACGACCTCGAGCCGCAGCAGCTGGCGCTCGACATCGCGTCGGGCGCGATCGACCTCGCGCTCGAGGCCGAGCTCCTGCGCGAGCGCGACCGGCGGTCGATCGCGGAGGTCGAGGCGTCGCGGCTGGCCGGGCTCGCGGTCGAACGGATCGACGCCCAGCGGACGGTCCGGCGCGAGACGATCGACATGCTCGGCGAGGCGCCGCGGCCCTGGCTCGGGCTGACCCTGCACGAGCCGGATGTCGCGGCGGCGGTCGAGGAGGCGACGAACCTCATCGGCGCCGGGATCGACCTCATCCGGATCGAGGTGCCGATCGGGCGGGAGCTGGCCGACCGGCTGACCGACGCCGGCGTCGAGGTGCATGCCTGGCAGCCCGCGCGACGGTCGGCCGGCGATGTCCAGCGACCCGGACCTGTCCGAGCCGGCACCGACCGGCAGCCAGCGGGCGCTGACCCACCTGCGCCGCGTGGCCGACCGGGCCGCCGCACGACGACGGGCGTATGTCCGGCTGGCGACGGTCGTGCCCGCCCTCGGCGCACCCGAGGGCGCGGTCGTGGCGGCCTTCGAGCGGATCGACCTGATCGCGTCCGACGCCATGGCCGAGATCGTGGTCGGGCGGCGTCGAACCCGACCGGGCGCTCGCCGATCACGCCTTCGCGCATCGGTTCGCCAAGCGCGCCGGGACGGCGATCATGGTCGGGTCGGGACCGCTCGTCGTCGCCCCCGACCTGTCCGCGGGCGTCCCGTCGGACCCGGCGACGCGCGCCGGCCGCGCGCTCGCGCTGCAGCTCCTCGGGCTGGCCCTGGCCCGTGGCGACGGGCTGGCCGCGGACCAGATCATCGCCGGCGCGCTGCCGCCATGGCTGACCGACGAGCCGGCACCCGGCGCCCGGGCGATCGCCGAGGTCGCCGTGCGGCGGGCGCTGTACCCGGGCCATCCCCTCGGCTTCGTCGAGCCGGCGACCGGCGGCGAACGGTCGCCGCTGTGGCCCTACGTCCACGCCGCGGCGGCCGCCCACGCGGGCGAGACCGCGCTCGTGCTCCGGGAGGTGGGACACGGCGAGGACGTGGCCGCTTCGACACGCGCCGCCCGGGCAGCCGCGATCGTCGGGGCCGACGTGGCCGCCGCGACCCGACCCGGCGCGCTCCGGGGCGTCGCCCTCGAGCACGCGCGGGGCATGGTCTCGGCCGCGCTGGCCACGCTCGATCGGCTGGCCGACCACGGCTGGCGCACGGTCACCGGCGATCCGCCGCCCGGCGTCCGGGCGCGTGCCGGCACGCGCGAGGTGGTCACCGAGCGCAGCGAGCCGTTCGACCCGTTCGCGTCGACGCTCGGCGAGCGGGGCTGACCTCGGTGGCTCGAGCTGACCGGCGCCGGCCCCGCGGCCCGTCAGCCGCCGCTGACCGCGGGCAGGACGTGGACGACCGCGCCGGCCGGGACCGCGGTGGCGAGGTCGGCCGGCAGGCCGTCGACGAAGACGTTGATGTGCGGGCGGAGCCGCGGCCCGGCCTCGACCAATCGGTCGCGCATCCCCGGCACGCTCCGGTCGAGCTCGGTCAGCACCGCGCCGACCGTTTCGCCCGGCACGTCCTGCCGGCGCGCCGTCCCGGGGAACAGCGCGATCAGCGAGCCGGGCAGCATGACCGTGGCCATCGGCTCAGCCGTCGAGGACGACCGCCTCGACCGCCCAGATCTCGGGCAGCGTGTCGGTGATCATCCGCCAGGAGTCGCCGCCGTCGGCGCTGTGCCACAGCTGGCCCGTCTCGGTCCCGAACGAGACACCGACCGGCTCGAGCGTGTCGCGGGCCATCGCCTCGCGCAAGACCGACATGTACGCGTCACGCGTCGGCAGCCCCTTGTCCGAGCAGATCCACGACGCGCCCGCGATCGTGCGTCCGCCAGACGGCCGTGTGCCCGTCCGGCATGTGGCGGCCCTGGTCGGGCAGGCTGAGCGGGATCACCCATGACGTATCCGGGTCGCGCGGGTGGGCGACCATCGAGAACCCGAAGTCGGTCGGCAGGCCGTCTGTGATCTCCTGCCAGGTCGCCGATCCGTCGTCCGAGCGATACACGCCGCAGTGGTTGCGCTGGTAGAGCGTCTCCGGCTCGCCCGCCGCCATCGCGAACTTGTGGACGCACTGGCCGGTCTCGGGGAAGCGGTCCTCGGGGTTGAACTCCGCGCGGACGCCGACGTTGCGCGGCTCCCACGACGCCCCGCCGTCCCGCGTCTCGAACACGCCGACCGCCGAGATGCCGACCCACATCCGCTCGGTGTCGGTCGGGTGGGGGATGATCGTGTGCAGGATCAGCCCGCCGGCGCCGGGTCCCCAGGTGGGCCGGGTGGGGTGGTTGGTCAGGCCCTCGACGTGGCTCCACGTCGCGCCGCCGTCCGAGCTGCGGAAGAGACCGGCCGGTTCGACGCCGGCGAAGATCGTGCCGTCCGGCCCGGTCGCCAGCGACCAGACCGTCTTGATCGGCTCCGCCTCGTCGCCGTAGGTCATGCCCGCCGACGAGTGGCTCCAGGTCGTCCCGCCGTCGTCGCTCCGCCACACGGCCGGTCCGTACCACGGGCTGCCCGCCCCGACGAGGATCGCGCCGCTGCCGGGCTCGACGATCATGTCGTGGACCGGCCAGCCCTCGCACAGCGGACCGCTGATCGACCAGTCGCTCCGCGTCGCGTCGCTGTCGAGGATGAATGCGCCCTTCTTGGTGCCGACGAGCAGCTGCGTTCGGGTCATGGTCGTCACCTCCGCGTGGAGTCTTCGTCGTTCGGTCGGGGCAGGCTGACATGGTACCCGGGGACCCGCGTCGTATGACTGCTGAGGCGATCGCACACCGACGTACCATCGGGTCGTGGGCCGGCGAGCCGTCCTCGCGCTGGACATCGCGATCAAGGTCGCCCTGATCGCGCTGCTGGCCTACGCGGTCCTCAACCCCGACCTGCCCGCATACCGCGGCAAGGCGATGACCGGGCGCGCACTGGTCTTCCCGATCGCTGCGGTCCTCGTGCCCGCCGTGTGGTGGCTGCGCTATCGCGATCGGCCGTATCCGGCCGACGTCGACATCCTCTTCACTGCGCCGTTCCTGATCGACGTGGTGGGAAATGCTCTTGGGCTCTACGACTCGATCGAATGGTGGGACGACGCGAACCACTTCTTCAACTGGATGCTCCTGACTGCCGCCGCGGCGCTCGTCCTTTGCTCGACGGCGCTCGACCGGCTGGCCCGGTTCGGCCTGGCGGTCGGGTTCGCGGCGGTGACCGCGATCGGCTGGGAGCTGGCGGAGTACGTGACCTTCATCCGGTTCTCACCCGAGCTGGCCACCGCGTATGTCGACACGCTCGGTGACCTCGTTCTCGGCACCCTGGGCGGCACGTTGGGCGCCGCGATCGTGGGCTTCCGGGATCAGCCGGCGATGGGGAGCCGTTCGCCGCGGGTGTAGTGGGCGATTGTGGTCCAGCGCCACGCCGAGGCCCGGCCGGTCGGGGATCGCCAGCATCCCGTCCGCGTCGAGCCGCCACGGCTCGGCGACGATGTCGTCGATGTACGGCGAGCCGGTCAGGTACTCGACGAGGTCGGTGCCGGGCAGCGCCGAGGCGAGCTGGAGATCGGCCGCCAGGCCGACCGCCGTGTTCCAGCCGTGCGGCACGAACGGCCACGCCGTGGTCGAGCGCCATCCAGGCGATCCGCCGCGCCTCGCTCATGCCGCCGACCTTGGTCACGTCGGGCTGGACGATGTCGAGCGCGCCGCCCTGCAGCCAGGGCAGGAACGCCTGGCGGCGGGTCAGCACCTCGCCGGCCGCGATCGGGACCGGGCTGCGCTCGCGCGAAGCCGCACGTAGTCGTCCAGCGCGTCCGGCGCGCAGCGGCCTCCTCGAACCAGGCGACGTCGTAGCTCGGCCAGCATCTTCCGCCGTCCGCAGCGCCCACTTGATAGCCGTTCGGCCAGAACGCGTCGCTGCCGCCGGCGTCGACCATCAGCGCGACATCCGGGCCGACCGCGCTCGCGCGCCGCGGCGCACGATCGCCTCGTCCAGCGCGTCGCTGACCCGCCCGAACGGACCCCAGCCGAGCTTGAACGCCCGGAAGCCCTGCGCCTTGAGCGAGCCGCAGGAGCTCGGCCAGCAGCGCTCGGGCTCGTCCATCAGGATCGAGGCGTACGGCTTGACCCGCTCGCGGTAGCGGCCGCCGAGCAGCCGCCCGACCGGCTGCCCGGTCGCCTTGCCGAGCATGTCCCACAGCGCGATGTCGATCCCGCTGATCGCGTGGGTGAGCGACCCGCCGCGACCCTGCCAGAAGCGTGTTCTGGTGGAGCTTCTCGCTCACCCGCTCCGGTTCGATCGCGCACGCTCGCCGCGGTACAGCGGCTCGCAGCACTGTGCCAGCGCGGCCCGCACCAGGTCGACGCTGGTGAACGCCGCTGCCGAGCCGACCGAGCCCCTCGTCGGTCACGCACCGCGACCAGCGTGTGGACGCAGTCCTCCGGCCGCAGCTCGTTGCTCCAGCCGCCTTCCGGGGTCGCGCCGTACCAGGCCGACTCGCGCCCGCCGGATCTCGCGGATCCTCATGCGTGCGCCTCCGCGGCAGGGGCGAGCAGCCCGTGGCGGGGCCGCGCGTAGAGCTCGAGCGCGTGGCTCGAACGGGACGTCGATCCGTCGAGCGGGAAGATCGGCCGCGGGCAGCGGGTGTGGCCCAGGCTGCGCAGGTTGGCGCTCGTCGAGCCGGGCGCGTCGACGTTGACGACGCGCGGCCGCCCAGTCGCGGAACAGCGTGGCTCGCAGTGGGGCGACTTGACCACGACCGCGTCGAACGTCCGCGGGTCCTGGCCGTGCGCCAGGAAGAGCGACCGGTCGTGGAGCATCACCGGCCGGCTGGTGGCCACGACCGTCACCGTGTCGCCGCGGATGACGGCCGTCGGTCCGGCGTTGCATGGCAGGCCGTCCGACTCGCTCGGGAAGCGGCCGTCGCCGAGGACCGTGACCCGCGCCCTCGAACGGCAGCGGCCGGAAGCGCGCCGGGTCCAGCCGGCCGCCCGATGGTCGTCTGGACCTGCCGCCCAGCCCGACCGCCACCGCCGCCTCGACCGCCGGCGCGTCCACGATCGGCGCCAGGACCGTGCCGCGGTAGCCGCCCTCGGCCAGCGCGCGCAGGATCGCGTTGCCGTCACCCGACGCACCCGAGCTGGTGGCGTCGGCGGCGTCGGTCAGGATCACCGTCCCGTCGGTGCGTCGCAGGGCGATCGCGACCGCCTCGGTCGAGCGGGACGAGCGGCTGTTCCATCGCGGTCGTGGACCGCCCAGAAGCCCGTCGCCTGGGCGAGCGCCTCGGTCGCCGCCAGCTCGGCGTCGCCATCGGTCGTGCGAACACGCTCGTGACGAGCTCCGGGACGTCCGTGAACGGGTTGCTGATCAGGATCCCGGCGGCCAGCCCGCCGGGGCCGGCCTCGAACGCAGCGGCGCGCCGGGTGACTGCCCGAGGAGGCCGCTCTCGGTGATCAGCTCGTCGCCGCGGACGAGCGCCGGGATCGTCACCCGCGCGGTCACCGGGCGGACGCCGCCGTCGAGGATCCGCAGCAGGAGCCGCGCCGCGCGCCGCCCGGTCTCCCGGAAGTCGACATGCGGGTAGGTCAGGTAGACACGACCGCGTCGGCCTCCTCGAGCATCCGGCGCGTGAGCACGCCGTGGAGGTCGAGCGAGATCACGATCGGAAGGTCCTCACCGACGATCGCCCGCGTGCCCGCGAGCAGCCCGCCCTCCGGGTCCTCCTCGCCCTCGGCGACCATCGAGCCATGAGGCACAGGTAGATGCCGTCGAGCTCGCCGGCGGCTCGGACGGCCGCAAGGAGGCCGCTCTCCAGCGTCCCGAAGCCGTCGCGGTCAGGACCCGGCCGACGAAACGCCCAGCCCCGAAGCCGGCCACGACCGTCACACCGGGCGTCCTCGAGCACGTCGAGCGCCCCACCAACCTCGGTCTCGTGCCCGCGCTGGCGTCCAGGAAGCCTCGCCGACGCGATGTCGAAATCGCTCGCGTCGCTCGGGACGGGGTTGAAGGTCGACACTTCCTGGACGACCTGGCAGACGAGGATGCGGCGGGTCGTGCCGTCGTCGCCATGCCGATGCGTGCCTCCGCTCAGCTGCGGCCGATCGGCTCGCAGGGGCCGCCGACAGCCTACGGCACGGCTCGGCCGGGCGCAGCATCAGCGCGTCGCCGCGCCGGCCGGACCGTCCTCAGGGCTTGACGGCGGCCTCGAGGACGGGGTCGCGGCCGGCGGCGTAGTCCGCCCAGGTGACTTCGGCAGGTCGGTCCGGCTCGATCGCCAAGCGGTCGTCGCCCTTGGCGCGCTCGTGGTAGTCCCCGGAGATCAGCACGACGATCCCGCTGGCCGGTAGGGTCACGACCTCGACGTCGCCGTAGATGTTGAGCCCGCCACCCGGCGCCTCGCCGACCAGTCGGATCCCGTCGCCCTGCTTTCCGACGAGCAGATCGGTCACGAAGTTGCCCGCGGCCGAGAACGTCGACCGCCCGGTGATGAGCCGGACGCGGCCCGGATCGGCTTCGGCGATCGACTCCACGACGTTGCGGAGCGGCGCGAACGTGGTGTTGTCGCCGCCGCCGTTGTTGCGGAGGTCGATCACCACCGGCACGTCCGGGTGGGCCGCGGCATCGGTCTCGAGCGAATTCGCGAGCTCGTTGATCAGGCGCCCGCCGCTCGTTCGGGCGACGACGTTGTAGCCGATGTAGATCGAGGCCGGCTCCCGCAGGGTCTCGGACCAGAAGGCCTGGTCTCGATTGCGGAGGTGCGGCGGTCCGGCCTCGGCGGGCGGCAGGCCCTCAGGGAACTCGCCGCCGTACGCCCCGAAAACCCAATCGCGGTAGGCCGCGAGCGGGATGGGCTCGATGGTCAGCTCGGTGGTCGACCCATCGAGCCGCTCGACGGTCAGCCCCGGATCGCCGGGCGCCAGGACGCCGCGCTCGGTGAGGACCTCGGGCAGGAGCAGGTACATCGGCAGGTTGGCGCGCAGCGACGAGGCGTTGTCACGAGGGACGAGCGGCTCGACTGCCGCGCGCGCCTCGGCGACCGGCAGGTGGCCGACCTTCGTGACGCGGGCACCGATCAGCCCGGCGTCGTTGCCCTTGGCCGCGACCACGCGCAGGCCGTCGGGGAAGTCCCACAGCCAGACCGGCCACGCGGTCAGCAGCCCGTTCTGCTGGGCCATCGCCCACGCCCCCGAGTGGCCGTCCCGGTCGCGATGCCCCATGAGGTCCATGACCGCCACGAGGAACCCGGCATCGGTCAGGCCGGCAGCGCGTTCCTCGATCGCCGCGACGCGCGCCATGAACCCGGCCTCGCCCTCGTCGAGGAAGGGGTTGCGGTGGACGGCCTTGAGACGCTCGACCAGGTAGGCAAGGTCGGCGATCCGCGCCTCCGCCACGGTCGGGCTGCCGGCCGGCGACGCTGCCGGTGACGGCGAGCCGGACGCCGGGGGACGCGACGCGACCGTCGACGGCGCCGCGGAAGCCGCGCTCGATGGCCCGCCGCCGCCGCACGCGGCGACGAGCAGGACGATGGCCGCGCACGCGGCGGATGCCCGATGCAGTCGAGTCATGTGGCGACCCCTGGGGGAACGTGGTCGCCGCAGGATACTACGAGCTCGTAGTATCTGCTTCACGGACATATCGTCGGTCTTGCGCGAGCTCGGCGTCGGCGCGGTCGATGGCGTCGACGATCTCGAGCAGGATCGCGCGGACCTCGCCGACCGGCCGGTCGAGGCTGGCCTCGAGCGCGACGAGCGCTCGCGTGAACGGCGGGTTGACGAGCCGGACGACGCCCCGGCCGCGGTCGGTCAGCACGAGGCGCACCGAGCGGCCATCGGCCGGGTTCGGGATCCGCTTCGCGTCGCCGCGCGCCAGCATCGCCGCGTGTACGTGGACAGGGTGGAGGGCCGCATCCCGAGCATGGCCGCCAGCTCGGACGGGGTCCGTGGGCCGGCCTCGAGCATCAGGCTGTAGACGGCGTATTCGGCTGGCCGGACGCCGGTCCCCTCGAGCGCCCGGTCGAGGTAGGTCCCGAGCCGCTGGCTGACGGCGAAGATGTCGAACGGCAGCGAGATCCGCTGCTGCGGCGGCGCCTCGGCCGGCCGGTCGGTCGTGCCCGGAACCGGCCCTGGTCGGAGTGCCGCGCGGGCCGTCGGTCATGGCCCGAATTCTACGTCGGCGCGTGGCGCCGCCGGGTCCTCCGAGGCCGGCGCGGCCCTTGCCGCGGGCACGACCGCTTCGTAGACTCGCCGCACGGCGACTGGCCGCGCGACGGTCACCAGGGGATGGCGATGATCGAGGGCTGGATCTGCCCGCGCTGCTCGGCGTCGAATGCCGAGGCCTCGCTCGTCTGCTCGACGTGCGGCCAGACCCGCCCCGGTGACGACGCCCCGACCGCCGCGCACGCCGCATGACCCGGACGGGCCGGGCTTCGCGGCCATCACGAGGCCGGGAGCCGCCGCGCCACCGCCCGAGGCCGTCCCGCCCGCCGCGGCCGTCCCCACCCGCGGCGGCCGCGTACTTCGCCGGGTCCGACCAGGCACCGCCGGACCCCGGCGCGGAGGTGGGCTGGCTCCCGCCGTCCGGCACGCCGCCGCCCGAGGCAACCGGCCCGGTCCCCCTGTGGCGGCGACTCCCGATCGGCTGTGATCGTCTTCGTCGTGCTCATCGCGGGTGGGGCCATCGCTGGCTGGTACTTCAATGCCGGGCGCTCGTCGACCGGCGAGCTCAACAAGTCGGGCGATCTCCAGGCCGTCGAGCTCAAGGTCGGTGACTGCTTCGATCTCAAGGATCCGTCGGCCGACGAGGTCAACGACGTGACGGCCGGTCCGTGCACCAACGAGCACGAGTTCGAGCTGTTCTTCGTCGGCGCGCTGCCGGAAGGGGAGTACCCGGCCGACGCCGTCTTCGACCAGTACGTCATCGACAACTGCAATCCGGCCTTCACGACCTACGTCGGCACGGCGTACGACGCCTCCGAGCTCGATATCTACTGGCTGGTGCCGACCGATGACGCCTGGCGTGCCGGCGACCGGACCGTCCAGTGCGCGGCGTTCCATCCGCGGATCCATCGCCTGACCCAATCCGTCAAGGGCTCGAACCAGTAGCACCGCGATTCTCAGGACATCCGAAGAATCGGCGCCCAGAGTCCGCTCAGGGACCGGTCCACGACCGGCCGAGCCCATCGTCACCACGTCGAGCCACTTCGGAGGTCCCGATGACGGAACCCAACGAGATCGAATTCCACGAGCACGTCAAGCGCCGCGGCCGGTCCAGCCTCGCCCGCGCCGGCATCGTGGGCGGCGTCGCCGTCCTGCTCGTCGCTGGCGCAGTCGCCGTGATGGGCGCCTCACCATCGCCGTCGGTCGGTGCCGATCCGAGCGCCCGCCGCCAGCCCTGCCGCCAGTGGCGACCCGGGGACGGCGTCGCCGAAGCGCGATCGACTCGGATGGAAGGCATTCGGCCCCGGCCCCGGCGGCATCGGCCGTGGCGGCTTCAACTCGATCACGATCACCGCGATCGATGGGACCAGCGTCTCGCTCAAGACCGATGACGGCTGGACCCGGACGATCACGTTGACCGACACGACGACGATCACCAAGGCGGGTGCGACGATCACCGCCGGCGACCTGGCGGTCGGCGACGAGGTCCGCATCGGCCAGGACCGCGCCGATGACGGGACCTACACCGTGACCCGCCTCGCGGTCGTCCTGCCGACGCTCGTCGGCGAGGTCACCGCGGTCAACGGGTCGACGATCACCATCACCCAGCGTGGCGGCACGACCGCGACGATCCACGTCGACGGCGACACGACGTTCCGGGTGGACGGCGCGGCCGGCTCCCTGTCCGACGTCAAGGTCGGCTCGATCGTCATCGCCGAAGGCACGCAGCGTGCCGACGGGTCCCTGGATGCGGACGAGGGTCGGGACCGGCTTCGAGCGCGGGCCGGGCAAGGTTCGCGACCACCTCAACGGCAAGGACGGGGCCGCCAGCCCGGCGCCCTCGAGCAGCCCCAGCTGACACCAGCCGGCCGATCGGCCGGTCACGCGGCGCGTCCCGAGGGGTTGGGACGCGCCGCTTTCGATTCTCACGGTCTTCTCAGGGCGCGGCGGTTCGATGGGCGGACTACGGACCGACCCCACGATCCCTCCACGATCGGAGCACCCGATGACTGACCTCGACCGCGGCGTGACCTTCCAGCCGCTGACACCTCCGGGCTTCGTTCCGCCCGCCGCCGACCAGCGACCGGCCTCCCACACTCGCGGGCGCACCCGTCGAGCCGGCCGCGCGTGCCGGCCCCGCCCCCCAACGCGACGGCGCCGGGATCGGCGGCTCGGCTCGATCCTCGCGGTGTCGCTCCTGTCGGCCGTGCTTGCGGCCAGCGGGACGGCGGCCCTCGTGGCCGGCCCGCTCGCCGGCTCGGGCGCCGGAACCGGCAACACCGGCGCCAACGGCCCGACCGGCGTCGCCGCCTCGACCGGGAACGGCGCGACCGCGAGCCCGGCCGACCTCCCGACGGTCGTCGAGGCCGTCCGCGACTCGGTCGTCACGATCACCTCGGAAGGCTTCTCCTCGCGCGGCCCGGTCAACATCCCGTCGACCGGCGTCGGCTCCGGGATCGTCCTCACCGCCGACGGCTACATCCTGACCAACAAGCACGTCGTGTCGGGCAGCCGGTCGCTGACCGTCGAGCTCGCCGACGGCGAGCAGTTCCCGGCCACGATCGTCAAGGAATCGGCCGACACGGACCTCGCCCTGATCAAGGTCAAGGCGACCGGCCTGACGCCGGCGGTCATCGGCGACCCGGCGTCGATCCAGGTCGGCGAGACGGTCATCGCCATCGGCAGCCCGCTCGGCACGTTCACCGAGACCGTGACCAAGGGCATCCTGTCGGCCACCGGCCGGACGATCACCGTCCAGGACGAGGAGACCGGCCGACCGGAGACGCTGACCGGCCTGCTCCAGACCGACGCCGCGATCAACCCGGGCAACAGCGGCGGCCCGCTGCTCGACGCCAGCGGCAAGGTCATCGGGGTCAACACCGCGGTCTCGGCCAACGCCGAGGGCCTCGGCTTCGCGATCCCGATCAGCGCCGCCGCATCGCTCATCGCCCAGGCGACCGGCTCGCCGGCCAGCTAGCCGCCACGCGACCGACCGCCGGTCCGTCCGGCGGCCGGTGCCCGCGGGTCAGGCGGGCGCGCTGCCCATGGCGGGCAGGCTGACCACGAAGCGGGCGCCGCCCTCGGCCCGGTTGGCGACCTCGATCCGGCCGCCGTGGCGATCGACGATCCAGGCCGCGATGGCCAGGCCCAGGCCCGGTCCCGCCGCCGGGCGCGCCGGGCGCCCGGTAGAACCGCTCGAACAGGTGCGGCAGGTCCTCGGGCCGGATGCCCGGGCCGTCGTCCTCGACGACGAGCGACGGCGCCGTTGCCCACCGCCCGGACGGCCACCCCGACCCGCCCGTCGGTCGGGCTGTGGCGGATCGCGTTGTCGACCAGGATCATGACCAGCTGGCGGAGGCGGGCCGGGTCGCCGGCGACGACCGCCGGCTGCGGGTCGACCACGACGCGGACGCCCCGATCGGTGGCGGGCTTGCCCATCGCCGACGCGCCGTCGGCGGCGACGTCGCCGAGGTCGACCGGCACGCGCTCGAGCGCGACCGCGCCCGAGTCGGAGCGCGCCAGCAGCAGCAGGTCCTCGACGATCGCGGTCATGTGGCTGACCTCGTCGTCGATGTCCTCGAGCGCGTCGCCGACCGTCGCGACCGGCTCGTCGCGATGCCGCTGGAGGTGATCGACGCTGCTCCGGATGACGGTCAGCGGCGTGCGCAGCTCGTGGCTGGCGTCGGCCGCGAACTCGCGCTGGCGGCGCAGCGCCGTCCGCTGGTTGGTCAGCGACTCGCGGATCGGGACGAGGGCGCGCCGCGCGTAGACCGTGCCGAACCCGAACGACACGATCAGGACGAGCATGCCGCCGACGATCAGCACGAACTGGATGACCTGGAGGGTCTGCTGCTCGGTCGTGCGGTCCTGGACGATCTGGACCGTGAAGATGCCGCGCGCCGGGACGTCGACGGTCTCGGTCAGGACGCGGACCGGCGTGTCGGCGAGCTCGGCGGTCCGCACGTCGCGGCCGTCCGAGGCGGCGGCATTGACCCCCGGCTCGTACGGCAGCCCGGGCGGGATGCGCGAGCCCGGGCCCGGCGCACCCGAGATCGGGTTGCCGTCCGGATCGAGGATCATCGCGAACGTCCCGGACCCGCCGCCCCCGAAGATGTAGCCGTAGCGCGTCTGGTCGTCCGGGTTCGGGCGCTCGCCGCGGACCTGCGCCATCCGGGCGTCGAGCTGGGCGATCCCGGCGCCGGCGAGCGAGCGCGCCGCGGCGACGTAGAGCGCCACCGCCAGGGCGACGAGGATGAGCAGCGTCGTGCCGCCGCTCCACAGCACGAGGTTCCGCCGGACGTGGCGGATCAGCGCCCCATCGGCGGTCTCGGCGGCCAGCTCGGGTG
This sequence comes from uncultured Chloroflexia bacterium, assembly GCA_963721545.1. Classification (GTDB taxonomy): domain Bacteria; phylum Chloroflexota; class Limnocylindria; order Limnocylindrales; family CSP1-4; genus SPCO01. The sequence goes on along the minus strand of CAVRKB010000008.1, from coordinate 90,132 downwards.
CGGTCGTGTCGCTCGGTGGGCGGATCCCGTCAGGCATCGGCCAGACGATAGCCCACCCCGCGCACGGTCTCGATCAGCTTGCCGGCCGAGCCGAGCTTGTCGCGCAGGTAGTGGACGTACGCGTCGACCGCGTTGGGCGTCACCGCGACGCTGAACGGCCAGGCCTGGTCGAGCAGCTGGTCGCGGGACAGCGTCTGGCCGGGATGCCGCAGGAGGCATTCGAGCAGCGAGAACTCGCGCGGGCTGAGGTCGATGGTCTTGCCGTTGAGCGTCACCCGGCGCGACGTCTCGTCGAGCACGATCGGGCCGACGACGAGCTTGGGCTCGGGCCGCCGGGCGCTGGCGCCGCGGCGGGCGAGCGCGCGCAGCCGGGCGGCCAGCTCCTCGTAGGCGAATGGCTTGACCAGGTAGTCGTCCGCGCCGGCGTCGAGCCCGTTGACCCGGTCGCCGACGGTGTCGCGCGCGGTCAGCATCAGGATGGCGACCTCGGACCCGGTCGCGCGGATGCGCCGGGCGACGTCGAGCCCGGAGACGTCCGGCAGGCCGATGTCGAGGATGACGACCTCGATCCCGGTCGTCGCGTCCACGATGTCGAGCCCGTCGCGACCGGTGGTCGCGGTCTCGACGATGTGGCGATCCTCCTCGAGCAGCCGGCGGAGCAGCCGGACGAGGCGCGGATCGTCCTCGATGACGAGCAGATGCATCGCGGTCAGCCTACCCCTTCGATCACGGGACGACGGTGACGCTGCCGGCCGTCCCGAGCGCTGCGCCCGGGGCGCCGCTGGCCCGCGGTCCACCGGCGACGGCGTTGCCGTCGAGGTCGAGCTGGACCTTGACGGTCGATCCCGGCGTGACGTCCGCAGCGCTGGCCGGAGCCTGCGTGTGGTACGTCGTGTCCGAGTCGGTGGTGAGCGTGATCGTCTGGCCGTCAGCCGTCTTGATCGTGATCTTGTCGCCGTCGACCGATTCGACGGTGCCGTTGATCGTCGGCGCGCCACCGAACCCGCCGCGGAAGACCTGGCCGCCGTTGCCGCCCGGCGTGAAGCTGCCGGTCGGGAAGCCCCCGCCGTTGAGGACGAGGCCGCCGCGGCCGTTCCCGGTCGCCGCGCTGGCCGGCGCCGTGCCGCGACCGACCGCGAAGGCGACGCCGCCGATGGCCACGACGACCGCGACGCCGAGCACGACATTGAGCCAGCGGCCCGAGCCGGACCGTCGGGTCGGGGAGGGAGGAGCGGCCGGCGGTGGCGCCATCGCGGGCTCGGGTGGCGCCAGCGGGGCCGCCGCGGGCGGAGCGGCCGGTTCGGACGCCGCCGAAGCAGGCGTGATCGGGTCGGCCGAAATTGGACGGGTTGGCTCGAAGGTCACGGGGTTCTCCTTGTCACTCGTAGCGCAACGCGCTGATGGGGTCGAGACGGGCGGCCTGCCGCGCCGGCCAGACGCCGAACACGACGCCGACCGCGAGGCTGAACAGGACGGCCGCGGCGATGGTCGCCGGGTTGAAGGCGAAGCCCCAGCCGGCCAGCTGGCCGATCCCCGCCGACACGAGCAGGCCGACGGCGATGCCGATGAGCCCGCCGAGGAGCGACAGGGTCAGGGCTTCGACGAGGAACTGGGCGAGGATGTCGCGCCCTCGGGCGCCGACCGCCTTGCGGATGCCGATCTCGCGCGTCCGCTCGCGGACCGAGACCAGCATGATGTTCATGATCCCGATGCCACCGACGATCAGCGAGATCGAGGCGATGCCACCGAGCAGGAGGGTGAGCGTCGCACTGATCGACGACGCCGCCTCGAGCAGCTGGGTCTGGTTGAACACGTTGAAGTCGGGATCGTCCGTGGCCGACAGCTCGTGGCGTTCGGTCAGGAGCGCGGTGATCTCGGCGCTCGTCGCGGTCATCTCGTCGGCGTTCGCGGACGCTCACCCCGATCGTCCGCACGCTGTCGCCTCCGACGAAATACTTCTGGACGACGCCGATCGGGACCATGACCTGGTCGTCGGGATCCTGGAACCCGCTCCCGCCCTTCGGCTGGAGGATGCCGATCACCTCGAACGGCAGGCCGTTGATCGTGATCTCCGATCCGAGCGACGTCGCGTCGAGCCCCAGGTTGCTGGCGGCCGTGGCGCCGAGGACGACGACCCGCAGGTCGCGCTCGACCGTGGGGCCGGTGAGGAACGAGCCCTGCCACACGTCGTAGGCGCGGACCGACGCGTAGTCGGCGGTCGTCCCGACGACGGTCGTCGACGCATCCTTGATGCCCGGCCTTGATCGTCGCATCGGTCGACGACTCCGGGCGCGACCCCGGCCACCGATCCGAGCTCGCCGATCGCGTCGGCATCGCCGATCGTCAGGCTGCCTTCGCCGGTGGAGCTGAACCCCGACGGGCTGACCGTCAGGAGGTTGGTGCCGAGGCCCGCCAGCCGGTCGGTGATGTTGGACGTCGTCCCCTGGCCGACGCCGACCAGGGCCACGACCGACGCGACGCCGATGATGACCCCGAGCATCGTGAGGGCGGCCCGGAGCCGGTTCGTCCGGAGCCGGGACAGGGCAAGGCGGAGCAGCTCGCCGACGGTCATGCGACGACCTGCCCGTCGCGCAGGTGGATCTGCCGGTCGGCGGCCTCGGCCACCTCGGCGTCGTGGGTGATGAGGACGATCGTCCGGCCCGTGGCGTGGAGCTCGTGGAGCAGGCCGAGCACGTCCGCGCCCGCGTTGCTGTCGAGGTTGCCGGTCGGTTCGTCGGCCAGGATGAGCGCCGGCTCCGTGACGAGCGCGCGCGCGATCGCGACCCGCTGCTGCTGGCCGCCGGACAGCTCGGTCGGTTCGTGGTCCATTCGATCGCCCAGCCCGAGTCGCTCCAGGGCGGCCCTGGCGCGGGCCGCCCGCTCGCGGCGGGAGACACCCTGGTACAGCAGCGGCGTTGCGACGTTGTCGAGCGCCGTCGTCCGCGGCAGCAGGTTGTACGACTGGAAGATGAACCCGATCGTCCGGCTGCGGAGGGCGGCCAGCCCGTTGTCGTCGAGCTCGGCGACCGGCGTGCCCGCCAACCGGTACGCACCCGCCGTCGGGCGGTCGAGGCAGCCCAGGATGTTCATCATCGTGCTCTTGCCCGAGCCCGACGGTCCGACGATCGCCACGAACTCGCCGGGCATGACGTCGAGGCTGACGTCGTTGAGGGCAGCCACCTCCATCCGGCCCATGGCGTAGACCCGGCTGACTCGGTCGAGCGAGAGCAGGGCGTCCGGGTTCATCACGGGCCGACCTTGATCGCGGGGCCGCCGCCGCCCGGGACGGCGACGCCGCCACCGCCGAAGTCGCGCGTTGAACCCGCCGCCGTTGGTGACGGTCGTCTGGTTCTGGGCGGTGTTCACCCCGATGACCACCGACTCGCCCTCGGTCAGGCCCGATTTGACCTCGGCCAGGCTGGCGGTCACCAGCCCAACCTGGACCGGCTTGGCGACCGGCTGCCCGGTCAGCGTCGAGGACGAGGACCGAATAGTCGCCGTCGTCGCCACGCAGGGCGGCGGCCGGGACGGTCAGCACGCCGGCCGCGTTGGCCACGGTGATGGTGACGTCGGCGGTCATGCCCGCGCGGACGGCCTCCGGCGGATCCGTCAGGACGACCGTCGCGGCATACGACACGACGCCGCTGCTGGCGTCGGACGCCGTCGGAGCGAGCGCGGTGACGGTCCCGTCGATGTCGGCGCCAAGGGCATCGATCGACACGGTCGCCTTCTGGCCGACGGCGATCTTGGCGACATCGCTCTCGACGACCTCGGCGGTGACCTGGTAGGTGGTCCCGTCGATGACGATCGCATCGCCGGACGGGGCGTCGAGGCCGGTGACGATGTCGACCGCCGAAACGACGCCGTCGATCGGCGCCGTGAGCGTTGCGAGGCGGATCTGGTCGAGCAGGTCGGCCCGCGCCTGCTCGGCGTCGGACACGCGCGTCTCCGCGTCGTACTTGCTCATCCGCGCCTGCCGCCTGGCGTCCGTGCCCTCGGCGTCCTTGAGGTTCTCCTTCGCGATCCGCAGCTGGATCCTGGCGCTGCTCAGGGCAGCGTTCGCGTCGTCGAGCTGGCGGCGAAGGTCCGCGGTGTCGGCCGTGGCGAGGACGTCGCCGGCCTTGACGGTGTCGCCGGCCGCGACCTTGACGTCGGTCACGGTCCAGGTCGTCGAAGCCGCGGCGGCCTCGTCGCCGGCGAGGTGTGCGGGCGCCCCGAAGGCGAGGCCGTAGGACACGGTCGTGGCGACGGACCCGGTGGCGGCCACGTCGTCGGTGATGTTGCCCGTCGTGACGGTGCTGGTCAGGAACTGGGACGTCGCCGCGGCATTGGAGGGCATGCCGCCGAGCGCCACGAAGGCGGCCCCGACGCCGACGGCGCCGAGCACGACGATGGCGAGGATCTTGAGCTTCATGGACGCCTCCGGTGTGCTGGGTCCGGACAGGGCCGGGCGCGGCTCGCAGGCCTCCAGTGAGCGCCGGACATCTGAGACGACCATGAGAAATCGGGGCGCCGCGGCCCGCAGGACGGGGAGGCGGCTCCGGCCCCTGTCGCCGTACGATCGGTCGATGGGATCGCCGACCGAGCCTGGTGCGTCGGGGCCGTCGCCCGCCGCCGAACCCGAGGCCCACGACGGGCCGCGTCGCCGGCCGCGGCGAGCCGCACCCGGCATCGTCCAGCTGCCGTGGCGACGGCTGGTCAACCCGTTCCGGCCGCTCGAGGTCCTGACCGCCGACCACGTCGAGACGATCCACCGGGCGTCGACCCGGATCCTGGCCGAGATCGGGGTCGAGGTCCTCGGCGACCGGGCGCTCGAGGCGTTCGCCGCCGCCGGCGCGACCGTGGACCGCGCGACCCGCCGGGTCCGCCTCGACCCGGCGCACCTCGAGGCGCTCGTCGCGCTGGCGCCGCAGACGTTCGAGCTGCACGCCCGCAACCCCGGCGCGGAACATCCTGTTCGGGGGCACCAACCTCGTCTTCGGGGCGGTCGGCGGGCCGGCGTTCGTGCGCGACCTCGACCGCGGCCGGCGGGCCGGCAACTTCGCCGACTTCGTCGACTACGTGCGCCTGATCGGAACCCTGAACGTCATCCACCAGGAGGGCGGCGGCCCGCTCGAGCCGAACGACCTGCCGGTCGAGACGCGCCATCTCGACATGTACCGGACGTTCGCGGTCGAGCTCGACAAGACCTGGCAGTGCCTCGGCTTCGGGGCGACGCAGGTGGACGACGCGCTCGAGGTCGCCGCGCTGATCCGGGGCGTCGATCGCGACACGCTCCTTCGCGAGCCCTCGCTGATGACGGTCATCAACACCAACTCGCCGCTCCGGCTCGACGGGCCGATGGGCGACGGGCTGATGGAGATGGCGCTCCACGGCCAGCCCGTGGTCGCCACGCCGTTCACGCTGGCCGGCGCGATGAGCCCGGTCTCGCTCGCCGGGGCGCTCGCCCAGCAGAACGCCGAGGCGCTGTTCCTGGTCGCCCTCGCCCAGGTCGTCCGCCCCGGTGCGCCGATGGTCTACGGCGCGTTCACCTCGAACGTCGACATGCGCAGCGGCGCGCCGGCCTTCGGCACGCCCGAGTCGGTCAAGGGAGCACTGGCCAGCGGCCAGCTGGCCCGTCGTTACGGGCTGCCGTGGCGGTCGTCCAACGCGACCGCCTCGAACGTCGTCGACGCGCAGGCGGCCTACGAGGCCGAGATGGCCGTGTGGGGTGCGGTCATGGGCGGCGTCAACCTGCTGTACCAGGGCGCAGGCTGGCTCGAGGGCGGGCTGACCGCCTCGTACGAGAAGCTGATCATCGACGTCGAGATCCTGCAGATGATCTCGGAGGTCCTCCAGCCGATCGTCGTCGACGAGGCCAGCCTCGGGTTCGATGCGATCGCGGAGGTCGGCCCGGGCGGCCATTTCTTCGGCACGGCCCACACCCTGGAGCGCTACGAGACCGCGTTCTACCAGCCGATCGTGTCCGACTGGCGGAACGTCGAGACCTGGCAGGAGGACGGCGCGCGGACCGCGACCGAGCGGGCCAACACGATCTGGAAGCGGCTCCTGGCCGAGGCCGTGCCGCCGCCGCTCGACCCGGACGTCGCCGCGGAGCTCGACGCGTTCGTCGCCCGACGGAAGCGCCGCCATTGACCCGCGGTCCTCGAGGCCCTGGATGCGTTCGTCGAACGGCGGAAAGTCGAGATCGCCCGCAACGCGTGATGCGCGTGCTTCAGTGTCCGTGAGGCTCCCACGCGATGACGAAGTTGGCCTTGGCAGGCCTAGCCTGCTGGCTGGTTCGTTGCTGCGTCCGTGTCCGATGGTGAAGCAGCGCGCCTCCACATCAGGACAAATAGGACCACGGTCGTGATGCCGACGGCGTTGAGGATCGTGATCGACACCGTGACCAGCGGGTCGGACGCAAAGGGAAAGATCATCATCAGGAGCATCGGAGCGATGTTGCGCACCGCTGTCGTCGACTCGGTCGCATGCCTGATTCCCACGTTCTTGACTCGAAGACTGGAAACGAGAAGGTAGCCACAGGCGAGGCCGATGAATGGGCCGGCGAGTGCCGCGACATAGCTTTCGGTGCCCCAGGTCTGCACGAATAGATCCCAATACGCAACGATCGTGAAGTTGAGCGTTGAAAAGCAGACACAGGATCGCAACCCTGGTCGACCCACTTTGCCCATTCCGGCGTCAGATCGGGCCATCCGATCCTGAAGCCACACCCGAGGACCAGCGGCAGGACGCATGAAGAGCAGCAGCGGCCAGGCGAGATCCCAGGCGAGAGATCGTTGAGTTGCGCGTCAACCGCATCGATGGCGAGGGGCAACCCGAGCGGGAGGGCAATCATCGTCCCGACCGTCAGGACCACGAGCAGCGTGGTGGCGATGGTGGCGTCGGCCTTGGCGAGCCGGGCGAGGATGGGAGCGAACGGCATGCCCGCGCTCAGGGCCGCGACACAGAACCCGACCTTGATCTCGGGAGGAATGGCCGAGGCGATCGTCAGCAGATAGCCGACGAACAGCAGCGGGATGACGACGAAATTGATCGCCAGCACCCCGACGGCGATCTTCCAATGGGCAACGGCCTGTGCCAGGAGCTTCCCGACCGGAAGCCTGAGGCCCAGCCCGAACGCGTTGAAGATCACGAAGAGCACCCCGAACCCGTTGATCAGGACGATCTCACTGGATTGAGACATGTCGCCCCCTTTCTCCTGGCTGCCTCCGTGAAGCGTCTGCGGACATCGCTCTCGCAGAAGAAGCTTTGCGCCGGAACGGTGACGGGCGTCTCGGCAGACGTTCCCGGGGCAAACCTCGCCGTAGAGCAACCCTCACCCCAGCGAGGTCGAGCGCGACGGTTAACGTTCTGCAAACGACGTTCCCCGCGGGCGGCGTGGCGCTATGCTCCCGAGGCACCTCCCCGTGTCGCCATCCCAGGCTGTCACCGACCCTGCATCCGCTGCGCGCCTCTGCCGCCCGCTCCGGTCCAGGACGGAGGGCGAGGATGGGGGAATCGAGGTGAGCCGATGCCGACCCTGGTAGGTCCATCCCCGATTCGGGGACCCGGCCGGCGCCGACCGACAGTGGATCCGTCGCGCGACTGCTCGTGACGGTCTACGCGCGCGAACGGCTGGAGGATGCCATCCGCGCGGTCGCCGAGGACGTCATGAGCCCGAGCCGGCCGACGTCCTCCCGTGGCACGCACGAGACCGCCTTCGATGACGACCTGGACCGAGTGCTCCGCGACATCGCGGCCTCGGCCTACCTGCTGCTGGCCGAGCGCTTGAGGACCTCATCGCCTCGCGCCGCCGAGCGTGGTCGGACGGATCCGTCCACTCCCCGCTGGCCCGAGCAGGCGTGACGCGAGCGGAGCTACGAGCCGTCGACCTCACGTCCGACCGGAGGGGGGAATGTGCAGACCCATGTGCTCATCGTCGGCGGTGGATTCGCGGGCGTCGCCTGCGCTCGTGCACTCGCGAAGCACGACGACATCCAGGTCACCCTGATCGACAAGAACGACTACCACCAGTTCCAGCCGTTGCTGTACCAGGTGGCGACGTCGATGCTGGCCACGCGCGACATCGCCTATCCGCTCCGGAAGATCGCGGCCGAATATCGACGACTTCGAGGCGAAGCGCGGCGAGGTTGTCTCGATCGATCCCGCTGGCGCATAGCGCGACCACGGATACCGGCGAGACCTACAGCGGTGACTACCTGGTCTTGGCCGCCGGCTCGCAGCCGAACTTCTTCGGCACGCCCGGGGCGGAGCACGCCTTCCCGCTCTACTCGCTCGACGACGCGGAGCGGCTGCAGCACCCGAATCGTCCAGGCCTTCGAGGAGGCCGACCGCGACCCGCGGCTGGCCGATGACGGTGCCATCGACTTCGTCATCGTCGGCGGCGGTCCGACCGGCGTCGAGGTCGCCGGCGCCCTGTCCGAGATGATCAACACGACGATGGTCCACGAGTTCCCCGCGCTCGCGCCACGGGCCAAGGTGCGGCTCGTCGACCACGGCGGCTCCCTGCTCAAGATGTTCGCCGACAAGGGCCACGCCTACGCGGCACGGGTCCTCGAGAAGGACGGCGTCGAGCTGTTGCTGGGGTCCGGCGTGACCGACATCGGGCCCGGCCACGTGACGCTGACGGACGGGTCGACGATCAGGACCCGCTGCGTGATCTGGGGTGGCGGCCTGAAGGCGGCGCCGGTCGCCGCGGCCGCGGGGCTGCCGCAGGGCAAGGGCGGCCGGATCGACGTCAACCCGGACTTCACGGTGGCCGGCTTCCCCGGCGTGCTGGTGATCGGCGACATCGCCAACATCCCGGCCAAGGACGGCAAGACGCATCCGCAGCTCGGGTCGGTCGCGCTGCAGAGCGGCGGTCAGGCCGCCAACACGATCCTCGCCGCGATCAAGGGCGACAAGCCGAAACCGTTCCACTACCACGACAAGGGCACGATGGCGATGATCGGCCGCGGCGCGGCCGTGGCCCAGGTCAAGGGCGTCGAGCTGCACGGCAAGCTTGCCTTCACCGCCTGGCTTGGCGTCCACGCCGCGCTCATGACCGGTGGCAGCAACCGCGTCGGCGCGTTCAAGAGCTGGGCGGTCGACTACTTCGGCAAGGAGCGGGCGCCGGAGGCGCTCGACCGGAGCGGAACGCCGCGGATGGCCTGGGAAGAGGACGATGCCGTCGCGACGGCGGCCACGGCCGGAGGCGCAGCAATGACCACGAGACCAGACTACGACGTCATCATCATCGGCAGCGGCGCCGGCGGCGGGACGCTGGCCGGGCACCTGGCACCGTCCGGCAAGCGGATCCTGATCATCGAGCGTGGCGACTTCGTGCCCCGCGAGGCATTGAACTGGGACTCCAAGGCGGTCTTCGTCGACAACCGCTACGTGCCCAAGGAGACCTGGTACGACCACCAGGACAAGGCCTTCCAGCCGGGAATCCACTACGCGGTCGGCGGCGCGACGAAGCTGTATGGCGCGGCGCTCTACCGGCTGCGACCGGAGGACTTCGGCGAGCTGCGCCACCATGACGGCCTGTCGCCGGCATGGCCGATCTCGTACGACGACATGGAGCCGTACTACACCCGGGCCGAGCACCTCTACGAGGTCCACGGCAACCACGGCGAGGACTCGACCGAGGGCGCGGCCAGCAAGCAGTACCCGTTCCCCGCGCTCGACCACGAGCCGCGCATCCAGCAGCTGTCCGACGACCTCGAGCGGGCCGGCTACCACCCGTTCCATGCCCCGTGCGGCGTTCGCCTGCTGGCCGACGACCCACGCAACAGCCCGTGCATCCGGTCGGCGACGTGCGACGGCTTCCCGTGCCTGCTGCTGGCCAAGTCCGACGCCGAGGTCTTCGGCATCCGGCCGGCCCTCCAGCACCCCAACGTCACGCTGCTGACGCGCGCCCGCGCCCTGCGCCTCGGGCACGAACGCGGCCGGCACGGCCGTCGAGCAGGTCGTCGTCGAGCGCGATGGCGCCGAGGAGACCTACCGCGCCGACCTCGTGGTCGTGTCGGCCGGGGCCGCCAACTCGGCCAAGCTGCTGCTGGCGTCGGCGAGCGATCGCCACCCGGACGGGCTGGCCAACGGCTCCGGGATGGTCGGCCGGCACTACATGTTCCACAACAGCGTGGCGGTCCTCGCCATCTCCAAGGAACCGAACCCGACGATGTTCCAGAAGACGCTCGGGGTCAACGACTTCTACTTCGGGATGAAGGGCTTCGACTTCCCGATGGGCAACATCCAGATGGTCGGCAAGTCGGACGGGGAGATGTACAAGGGCGAGAAGCCGCTCCAGACCAAGCTCGCGCCGATGTTCTCGCTGACCGACGTGGCGACCCACGCGGTCGACTTCTGGCTGTCGACCGAGGACCTGCCCGAGCCCGACAACCGCGTGACGCTGACCCGCGCCGGCGACGTCAAGCTGACCTACACGCCGAACAACCAGGAGCCCAAGGAGCGGCTGTACCACCAGCTCAAGTCGATGCTCGGGCACCTCGGGATGCACCCGGACCACCTGCTGCCGCGGACCGGCTACCTCAAGAACGAGATCCCGATCGCGGGCGTCGCCCACCAGGCCGGAACGGTCCGCTTCGGGTCGGACCCCGCGACGTCCGTCCTCGACGTGAACTGCAAGGCCCACGAGCTCGACAACCTGTACGTCGTCGACACGAGCTTCTTCCCGAGCATCGGCGCGGTGAACCCCGCCCTGACGGCCATCGCCAACTCGCTGCGGGTCGGTGACCACCTGCTCGAGCGGCTGGGTGCCGCGGCGTCCGGCCGCGAGCCCGTCGGGGTCGGGCCCGGGCACACACTGACCCACCGGACGATCGTGGTTCGAGCCCATGGCGAGTCGAGCGGAGGTCGGCGCCGTCTATGGCGCCGGGCTGGTCCAGGGAGTGGCCCTCGTGGCCTTCCCGGCGTCCAGCGCGATCCTGACGAGTCCCGACTACTACGACCTGTCGAGCACGGCCTACGGGGCCCTGTTCCTGCCGCAGGCCGTGGCGGCGATCCTGGCGGCGCTGTCCGGGGCGAGCCTGATCCGACGCGTCGGGATCAAGCGCGCGTTCCTGGCCGGGCTGGTGGGCGACGTCCGTCGCGATGTCGCTGCTGGTCGCCAGCCAGTTCTTCATCGGCGAGGGATCGATCCCGTACGCGATGCTGCTCCTGGCGACGACCAGCCTGGGCATCGGCTTCGGGCTGACCGTGCCGGCGATCAACACGTTCGCGGCCGCGTTCGCGCCGGCGGCCGCGGATCGCGCGGTGCTCTACCTGAACGCGTTGCTCGGCCTGGGCACCGCACTGGCGCCCGTCCTCGTGGCGGTCTTCGTTGGCATCGGCTTCTGGTGGGGACTGCCGCTCCTCGACGGCGATCCTGATCGCGGGTCTCATCGCTGTTCAGCCTGCGGCTGCCGCTGGAGGTGGCCGGCCCAGTCGGCCGCGAGCGGGACGCCGCGGGCCGGCCTGCCGTCACGGTTCTGGGTCTTTGCCACCTTCGCGCTGCTCTACGGCGTGGTCGAGACGACGAACGGCAACTGGGCGACGCTGTACATGACGAACGATCTCGACGCGACGGCCACCGCTGGCGTCGCTGGCGCTGACGACGTTCTGGGCGATGGTCACGGTCGGCCGGATCCTGTTCGCCGCCATCGAGCGGCAGTTCCCGGAGACGCGGACGTATCGGCTGCTGCCGTTCGTGGCCGCCGCGGCCATGGGGCTGATCGCGATCCTGCCGGGCGGCGACGCGACGCTGGGCCTGCTGGCGTTCGGGCTGGCGGGCCTCGGCTGCTCGGCATTGCTGCCGCTGACGATCAGCTTCGGTCAGGCCGAGCTGGTCGCGATCGGCGCATCCGTCGCCGGGCTGCTGATCGCCTTCTACCAGATGGGCTACGGGCTCGCGGCGTTCGGGATCGGACCGCTGCAGGAGCTCGTCGGGCTGTCGCCTGTCGACCATCTACGTCGCGGCGGCGGTCGTCGCCGTGGCCATGGGACTCCTGTCGTTCACCGTCGTCCGCGGGCCGCAGCCCGCGCGCGCCTGAACCGCCATCGCAGCTGAACGATCGAGAGGGAGAAACGGATGTCGCTCGAGAACAAGGTCGCCATCGTCACCGGCAGCGACAGCGGGATCGGCCGCGCCATCGCGATGGAGCTCGCCCGGCAGGGCGCCGCGGTCACGATCAACTACCACAAGAACGCAGGACGCCGCGGACGCCGCCGAAGAAGGAGATCGAGGCGGCAGGCGGCAAGGCGCAGGTCATCCAGGCCGACGTCTCGAGCGTCGCCGACATCCAGCGCCTCGTCGACGGGACCGTCGCCGCCTTCGGCCGGCTCGACATCCTCGTCAACAACGCCGGCATGGAGACGCGGACGTCCACGCTCGACACGACCGAGCACCAGTTCGACATGGTCATCGCGATCGACCTCAAGAGCGCGTTCTTCGGCGTCCAGCTGGCGGCCAAGCAGATGATCAAGCAGGGCGGCGGCGGCCGGATCATCAACATCTGCTCGATCCACGAGGACTGGCCGATGCCCGGCAACTCGCCGTACTGCGCTGGCCAAGGGCGGCGTGCGGATGCTGACCCGGACCGCCGGCGTCGAGCTCGCGCCGCACGGCATCACCGTCGTCGGCGTCGCGCCCGGCGCCGTCCACACGCCGATCGACGAGGTCACGCTGTCCGATCCGGCCGCGCAAGGCCAAGCTCGAGAGCGCCATCCCGCTCGGCCGCGTCGCCGAGCCCCAGGAGATCGCCAACCTGGTCGCCTTCCTCGCCTCCGACGGCGCCTCGTACGGCACCGCGACGACCTACATGGTCGACGGCGGGATGATGCAGGCGAGCGTCGGGCTGTGACCCGGTGACGACCGCGCCCGTGGCCGACGGCCGCCCGGCGGACCCAGGCGGATCGCGCGCGGCCGCGACCCGCACGGGCAGTCACGACCGGCTGGGCGCCGATGCTCACCCCCGATGGCGCCAACTTCAGCGTCTACGCCAGGCGCGCGGTCGGCCTCGACCTGCTCCTGTTCGACGCGGTCGATGACGCGGCCCCGGCCCGGGTCATCCGGCTCGACCCGGCGGTCAACCGGACCGGCGACTACTGGCACGTCGAGGTCCCCGGGATCCGCGCCGGCCAGCTCTACGGCTTCGCCGCGCACGGGCCGTGGGACCCGCACGACGGACTGCGCTTCGACGCCACCCGCGTCCTCCTCGACCCGTACGGCCGCGCGGTCGCGACCCCCGCCGCCTACCGACGGGTCGAGCCGGGCGCCCCGGCCGACGCCTCGAGCGCGATGAAGAGCGTGGTCGTCGACGTCGAGCAGTACGACTGGGAGGGCGACCGGCCGCTCGGCCACACCTGGCGCGAGACGATCGTGTACGAGGCGCACCTGGCGGGCTTCACCGCCGACCCGAGCTCGGGCGTCGCGCCCGGACGGCGCGGGCACGTACGCCGGGTTCATCGACAAGATCCCGTACCTGGTGGACCTCGGGATCACCGCGGTCGAGCTGCTGCCGGTGTTCGCCGTTCGACCGGCTGGCGGCCCCGGCCGGGCTGGTCAACTACTGGGGCTACCAGCCGGTGTCGTTCTTCGCGCCCCACCCGGCGTACGCCAGCGGGGCGGCGCCGGCCAGCGCCGTGGACGAGTTCCGCGACCTGGTCAAGGCGCTCCACCGGGCCGGCATCGAGGTCATCCTCGACGTCGTCTACAACCACACCGCCGAGGTCGGCGCCGGACGGCCCGACGATCTCGTTCCGCGGGCTCGCCAACGACGACTACTACCTGCTCGACGAGGCCGGCGACTACCGCGACGACAGCGGCTGCGGCAACACGTTCAACGCCAACCGCCCGATCGTCCGCCGGCTCATCGTCGACAGCCTGCGCTACTGGGTCCAGGAGATGCACGTCGACGGCTTCCGCTTCGACCTCGCCGCGGTCCTGTCGCGCGACGAGCAGGGCCAGCCGATGGCGAACCCGCCGGCGCTGTGGGACATCGAGACCGATCCCGCCCTGGCCGGCACGAAGCTGATCGCAGAAGCGTGGGACGCCGGCGGGCTGTACCAGGTCGGCAGCTTCGTCGGCGAGCGCTGGGTCGAGTGGAACGGCCGCTTCCGCGACGACGTCCGCGCCTTCGTCAAGGGCGACGCGGGGACCGTGCCGGCGATCATGCAGCGCTTCCTCGGCAGCCCGGACATCTACGGCCACAAGCGCCGCGAGCCGCAGGCCAGCGTCAACTTCGTGACCTGCCACGACGGCTTCACGCTCAACGACCTGGTCTCGTACGACACCAAGCACAACGAGTCGAACGGCGAGGGCAACCGCGACGGCAGCGACCAGAACCTCAGCTGGAACTGCGGCGTCGAGGGCCCGACCGACGACCCCGCGGTCGAAGCGGCTGCGCGCGCGCCAGATCCGCAACCTGCTGGCCTTCGACCTGCTCTCGCTCGGGGCGCCGATGCTGCTGATGGGCGACGAGGTCCGGCGGACGCAGGGCGGCAACAACAACGCGTACGGCCACGACGATCCGACGAGCTGGTTCGACTGGACCGCCGTCGAGCGCCACGCCGACGTCCTGCGCTTCACCCGCGGGCTGATCCGGCTGCGCCGCCGCGTCGCCGAGGTGCTCGCCCTGCCCGACGACGCGGACCTGCTCGACATCCTGGCCGACGCGTCGCTCGAATGGGATGGCATCGCGCTGGGCGAGCCGGACGTCGGGCCCGACTCGCACAGCGTGGCGCTCACCCTGCGCGCCGACCAGGGGGCGCTGCGGTTCGTGTTCAACGCCTACTGGGAGCCGCTCGAGTTCGCGCTGCCCGTGCCCGGCACCGGCACCGACGGCTGGCGCCGGCTGGTCGACACCAGCCTCGAATCGCCGCATGACATCGCCTTCGAGTGGGACGAGGCGCCGGAGGTCGGCGGTCCGACCCACAGCGTCGAGGCCCGTTCCGTGGTCGTCCTGGCGGCGCGCCGGGCGGATCGGGCACCCCAGCGCGCAGGAGGTCGAGCTGATGGACGCCGAACGCAAGCGGATGGAGGGCGCCGGCCACCCGGAGAACGGCTGGCGCGAGGCCAGCCCGTGGTACGAGTGGGGGCCGTATCTCGCTGAGCGCGCATGGGGCGGCGTCCGCGAGGACTACTCCGCCGGCGGCGATGCGTGGAGCTCGTTCCCGCACGACCACGCGCGCTCGCGCGCGTACCGCTGGAACGAGGACGGGATGGCGGGGATGACCGACGTCTTCAACCGCCTGTCGCTCGCGTTGACCCTGTGGAACGGCAAGGACCCGATCCTCAAGGAGCGGATGTTCGGGCTGGCCGGCCCGGAGGGCAACCACGGCGAGGACGTCAAGGAGTATTGGTGGTACCTCGACGCCGTCCCGAGCAGCGCCTGGCTGCGCTGGCGCTACCACTACCCGCAGGCGGCATTCCCGTACGAGGACCTGGTCAAGACCAACCGCGCGCGGTCCAAGCTCGAGCCCGAATACGAGCTGATCGACACCGGCATCTTCGACGACGATCGCTACTGGATCGTCGAGGTCCACTACGCGAAGGCGACCGCGACCGACATCCTGATGCGCGTCACCGCGCGCAACCGGGGCCCGGAGACCGCCACGCTCCATGTCCTCCCGACGCTCTGGTTCCGCAACGAGTGGTCCTGGAACCCGAAGCCGGCCAAGCCCCAGCTGCGCGCGGCTCCGGACGGCCGGTCGATCCTGGTGAGCCACCCCGAGCTCGGCGACTACATGCTCGATATCGGCCCCGGTCCGGACGGCAGCAACCGACGCTCCTCTTCTGCGAGAACGAGACGAACCGCCCGCGGATCGAGGGCGCGCCGTCGATCACGCCGTATCCGAAGGACGGGATCAACGACCACGTCATCGAGGGAGCGGCGACGGTCAACCCGGACGGGGTCGGCACGAAGGCCTCGCCCTGGTACCGGCTTGACGTGCGGCCCGGCGAGACCGCCGAGATCCGGCTGCGCCTGCATAAGGTGCCCAGGGCGGCCAAGCCGCGCGCCGGCAGTGAGGAGGCGGGCGCGACGACAGCGGCCTCAGCGGCCGTCACGACCGCGGCCGCGGCGGTCACGCCTGCCGCCTCGGCCCAGGGCGGCAACGGCAAGGCCGCGGCCGAGGACATCACGCCCATCGATCCGCTCGGACCGTCATTCGAGTCGACGATGCGCCGGCGCGAGTCCGAGGCGGACGACTTCTACGCGGCCCTCCGTCGCGAAGGCGGGACCGACGACGAGCAACGGATCCTGCGCCAGGCATTCGCCGGCATGCTGTGGAGCAAGCAGTACTACGGCTACAACGTGTCGCGCTGGCTCGACGGGGATCCGGGCCTGCCGCCGCCGCCACCCGAGCGACTGACGGCCCGGAACTCGACCTGGCGGCACTTCGACGCCGCCGACGTCATCTCGATGCCGGACCCCTGGGAGTACCCGTGGTTCGCCGCCTGGGACCTGGCATTCCACGCGGTCACCTTCGCCCACATCGACCCGGCATTCGCGAAGTACCAGCTCCTGCTGCTGTGTCGCGAATGGTTCCAGCACCCGCACGGCGCCCTGCCGGCCTACGAGTGGTCGTTCGACGACGTCAACCCGCCGGTCCACGCGGCGGCCGCGTACCTCGTGTTCACGATCGACGGGCGCAAGGACTACGAGTTCCTGCGGCGGATCTTCCACAAGCTGCTGATCAACTTCACCTGGTGGCTCAACCGCCAGGACAAGGAGGGCAACGACCTCTACTCGGGCGGATTCCTCGGACTCGACAACATCGGCGCGTTCGACCGGTCGCACCTGCCGGCCGGGACCGAGCTCGAGCAGTCCGACGCGACCGCCTGGATGTTCATGTACTGCATCAACATGCTGCGGATCGCGACGGTGCTGGCCGAGCACGATCCGACATACGAAGACTTCCAGACGACGTTCATGGAGCACGCGGTGCGGATCTCCGCGGCGATGAACCGGAGCGGCCTGTGGGATCCGGTGGACGGCTTCTTCTACGACGCCCTCAAGCTCGCCGACGGGACGGCCGTGCCGATCAAGGTGCACTCGATGGTCGGGATCATCCCGCTCCTCCCCGTCGCTTCGATCCCGGAGCGCATGGTCCGGCGCGGGCAGTCCCTCGGCAAGCGGTTCGCGAGCTTCATGGAATCCGAGCATCTGACCGGTGCAGGGCTCCGCGACGCAGGCCGCATCACCGGCCGCGCCGGTCACGAGAACCTCCAGCTGAGCGTCGTCCCGCCGGCCCAGCTCGGGAAGATGCTCGGCGAGATGCTCTCGGACGAAGGCTTCCTGTCGCCGCACGGCCTGCGCGCCCTGTCAAAGCGGCATCGCGACCAGCCGTTCAAGCTCGAGCTCGGCGGGCTGACAGCGTCGGTCGACTACGAGCCCGGCGAATCGACGTCAGGGATGTTCGGTGGCAACTCGAACTGGCGTGGCCCCGTCTGGATGCCGACCAACTACCTGGCCATCGTCTCGCTCTGGAACTGGGACTCATTCATGGGCGACGACTTCCGGGTCGAGTACCCGACCGGCTCCGGCGTGGACGTTCGCCTGCGCGACGTGGCCGAGGACATCGCCCGCCGGCTGGTGTCCATCTGGCTCGACGACGAGAACGGCCGGCGGCCGGTGTTCGGCGCCTACGAGAAGTTCCAGACCGACCCGGACTGGCATGACCTGCTCTGGTTCCACGAGTACTTCCATGGCGACACGGGTGCCGGGATCGGCGCGTCGCACCAGACCGGCTGGACCGGGATCGTCGCGCACCTGCTGTGCCAGAACGGGATCATCGATGCCATCGACAGCGGCCGCTCGACCGCCCGGATGGGGCTGAAGCCGACCACGACCGCGGCGAAGGCCAAGCAGGGCTGAGCGATGGACGCCGAGCTGCTATCGCGGATCCAGTTCGCGCTGACGGCGAGCTTCCACTTCATCTTCCCGCCCCTGTCGATGGGGCTCGGACTGATGCTCGTGGTCCTGGGCGTGATCTACATCCGGACCAAGGATCCGAAGTGGCGCCGCCTCTCCTTCTTCTGGGTCAAGGTCTACGGGCTGATCTTCGCCCTGGGCGTTGCCACGGGGATCGTCCAGGAGTTCGAGTTCGGGATGAACTGGGCCGACTACTCCCGGTTCGTCGGCAACGTGTTCGGCAGCCTGCTGGCGGCGGAGGGCGTCTTTGCGTTCTTCCTCGAGGGAGGGTTCCTCGGGCTGATGCTCTTCGGCGGCAACCGGCTGGGACCTCGGCTGTGGCTGTTCTCGATCTTCATGGTCGTCTTCGGGGCACATTTCAGCGCCCTGTGGATCCTCATGGCCAATTCCTGGATGCAGACACCGCAGGGCTACGAGATCGTCAACAACCGGGCCGTGATGACGGACTTCTGGCAGGTCGTGTTCACGCCGTCGTTCATTCCACGCCTGCTGCACGTCTGGGTGGCGTCGTGGACGGTCGGGGCTGCGCTGATGCTCAGCGTCAGCGCGTGGTACCTGCTCAAGAAGCGCCACGTCGAGCTGGCCAAATCGAACATGCGGGTGGCGCTGCTGCCGTTCATCCTGTTCGCGACGACCAATGTCTTCGTGTTCGGCGCGAACATGGCGATCGAGGTCACCAATGAGCAGCCGCTGAAGCTGGCGTCGATGGAGGGCCTGTACGAGAGCGAATTGTGCGCGCGAATGTTCGTGGTTGGCTGGGTCGACGAGACGACCCAAACCACGTCCGGGATCTCGATCCCGTGCCTCCTCAGCTTCCTGGCCTACCAGGACATCCACGCCACGGTCCAGGGCATCGACTCGTTCGCCCCGGACCCGACACCGCCGATCAACCTCGTGTTCCAGGTCTACCACTTCATGATCACGATAGGCCCAGCGCTGGCCGCGATCGGAGTCCTGGCCGGGCTCATGTTCCTGTGGAGGCGGCGGCTCTTCGAGTCCCGCTTCGTGCTGTGGCTGCTGGTGCTTACCGTGTTCATGGGTGAAGCGACGATCACCGCCGGCTGGTGGACGGCCGAGATCGGGCGCCAGCCATGGGTCGTCTACGACGTGTTGCTGACCGCGGACGGGGTCTCGCCGGTCCTTTCCGCGCTCGACGTCGTCCTGTCGCTCGGGATGTTCCTGGTCCTCTACGGGCTCCTGCTCGTCCTGTTCCTGTACCTGCTGAACCGCAAGATCCAGGAAGGTCCGGAGGAGCTGGAGGACGTCGAGACGGTGCCGATGTCAAGCCTGCCCGACACGTTCCGCGACGTGTTCAGCCGAAGCCGCCGTGCCGCCGACCTCGGAGACGAGCCATGACCCTCAACGACGTGTGGTTCTTCCTGTTCATCCTGATCATCGCCGGCTATCTCATCCTCGACGGGTTCGACATGGGCGTCGGCATCCTGCTGCTGCCGCTCGCCCGGACGGACATCGAGCGACGCACGTTCCTCAACAGCATCGGCCCGGTCTGGGATGGCAACGAGGTCTGGCTGGTGCTCGGCGGAGGCGTTCTGTTCGCGGTCTTCCCGCTGGCCTATGCGTCCCTCTTCTCGGGGCTGTACCTGGCGTTCGCGTTCGTTCTCCTGGTGCTGATCCTGCGGACGGTCGCCCTCGAGTTCCGGTCGAAGGAAGAAAGCAAGCGCTGGCGCTCTGCCTGGGACACGGTCTTCGCCGCGGCTTCGGCGGGCCTCGCCCTGCTGCTCGGGGTCGCCTTCGGGAACATCGTGGCCGGCCTGCCGGTCGACGCGAATGGCAACATCTCGAGCGGGTTGATCGCCGAGCTGACGCCGTTCTCCTTGCTCGTCGGGGTGACGACCGTGGCGATGTTCGCCGTCCAGGGTGGCATCTATCTCCTGATCAAGACGGAAGGGGAGCTGCACGACCGGATCGAGCGCGTGATGCCGCGCCTGATGATCGTCTTCTTCCTGCTCAATACGCTCCTCGTGATCGCGTTGGCGGTCTTCCACCCGGCCATCTCGGAGCGGTACTCTCGACGACATCTGGCCGGCCATCCTCCCGACAGCGGCCCTCGTCGCGCTCGGGGCGGCTTGGGTCTTCGTTCGGCGTGGTCAGCCGTTCCGCGCCTTCCTGGCTTCGTCCGCGATGATCGGGCTGCTGCTCATCTCGGGCGGGGTCGGTCTCTACCCGAACCTCATCATCTCGACCATCGATCCTGCCTACAGCCTGACGATCTTCAATGCCGCGTCAGCCGAAAACACGCTCGTCATCACCCTGATCTTCGCCGCGATCGGCATCCCGTTCGTGCTGCTGTACACGACCGGCGTGTACTACATCTTCCGGGGCAAGACCGTCGTCGACACCGCATAGCTACTAGGCGTCCCAGGGCCAGATGACGGCCGGCGGCAGGACGACCCGGGCCCCCGAGGCCCGGCTCATCGATCGTGGCCGCGGCGCGCGGCTCGGCCTGGCCGCGGCCATCGCCTGCGGGTTCGCGGCGGCCGTGCTGGTGGTGGCGCAGGCGTACCTGCTGAGCGTCGTCATCGCTGCGGTGTTCCTCGACGGTGAGTCGCTCGCGATGGTCGCGCTCCCGCTGGCGGTCGTCGCGCTGCTGGCCGTGCTCCGCGCGCCGTTCCTGGTCGCCGCCGACGCGCTGGCCCAGGCCGCCTCGTCGCGGGTGCGGGCGAGCCTGCGCGCGGATCTCACGGGCCACCTCCTCGCCCTCGGGCCGGCGTGGACCGGGCGCGAGCGAACGCGGCGAGCTGGTCGCGGTCGTGACCGACGGGCTCGACGACGTCGACGCCTACCTCACCTCGTTCCAGCCGGCGCGCGCGCTCGCCGTCGCAGTCCCGCTGCTCGTCCTCGGTGCGGTCTTCGTCGTCGATCCGCCGACGACGCTCGTCCTCCTGTTCACCGGCCCGATCCTCGTCCTGCTGCTCGGGTTCATCGGCGGCCGGACGCGGGCGATCACCGAACGGCGGTTCGCGGAGGTCCGCTGGCTCGGCTCGTTCTTCCTCGACATGCTGGGCGGGATCGCGACGCTCAAGGCATTCGGCCGGAGCGCCGAGCAGGTCGGTGCCATCCGGGCGATCAGCCGCCAGTACGGCGACACGACGCTGGAGGTGCTGCGGACCGCGTTCCAGACCTCGCTCGTGCTCGAGTGGGGTGGCGCCGTCGCGGTCGCCCTCGTCGCGGTCGAGATCAGCCTCCGGCTGATGGCCGGCGCGATCGAGTTCGAGCGCGCGCTGGCGGTCCTGATCATCGTCCCCGAGTTCTTCCTGCCGCTCCGCCAGCTGGCGACGCGCTACCACAGCGGTGCGGCGGGCCGGACCGTGGCGACCCGGCTGTTCGCGATCCTCGACGAGCCGGTGCCGATGACGCCGGGCCGGACCGCGCCCGGTCACGAGCCCGGTCCCGGCCGAGGCGCCGATCCGGCTGGCGGGCGTCACGGTCACGTATCCCGGCCGCACCGAGCCGGCCATCCGCGAGCTCGACCTGACGATCCCTTCGCGCGGGCTGGTCGCCCTGGTCGGGGCCACCGGAGCCGGCAAGTCGACGATCGCCAACGTCCTGCTCCGGTTCGTGGAGCCGGACGCCGGCGAGGTGCTGGTCGGCGACGTGCCGCTGTCCGACATCGACCTCGCAGCCTGGCGGCGGCATGTCGCCTGGGTGCCGCAGCGGCCGCACCTGTTCCACGGCACGATCGCCGACACCATCCGGCTCGCCCAGCCCGACGCCGACGACGAGGCGCGTCCGGCCGGCGGCCCGCGAGGCGGGTGCCGAGGCGTTCATCGCCGAGCTGCCGCTCGGCTACGCGACGCCGGTCGGTGAGGACGGACTCCGGCTCAGCGGCGGGCAGCGACAGCGGATCGCGATCGCCCGGGCCATCCTCGCCGACGCGCGGCTGGTCATCCTCGACGAGGCAACCTCGCAGCTCGACGCGGCGAGCGAGCGGACGATCCGCGACACGATCGGGCGGCTCGCGCGCGATCGCGCCGTCGTCGTCGTCTCGCACCGGCTGCGGCTGGTGGCCATCGCCGACGTCGTGGCGGTCATTGACCGGGGCCGGCTGGTCGAGACCGGCGACCCCGGCCGAGCTGGCCGAGCGCGACGGCGCCTACCGCCGGCTGCTGGCGGCCGCCGACGCCGACCCGGACGGCGGCCCGGATGCAGGGTCCGAGGCGTGACCACGCTGCGGCGCCTGTTCGGGCTCCTCGCCGGCCAGCGCCGCTGGATCGCGATCGGGGGGCTGCTCGGGTTCCTGGCCGTCGGCTCGAACGTGCTGCTGATGGCGACATCGGCCTACCTGATCTCGCGGTCGGCGCTGATCAGCAACGTGGCCGAGGTCGCCCTGGTCATCACCGGCGTCCGCGTGCTGGCCATTTCGCGGGCCGCGTTCCGCTACCTCGAGCGGTACGTGACCCATCGCGCGACCTTCGCGATCCTGGCCGACCTGCGGGTCTGGTTCTTTGCCGCCATCGAGCCGCTCGCCCCGGCCGGCTTGACCGGACACCGCCGCGGCGACCTGCTGGCGCGGATCGTGGCCGACATCGACACGCTGGAGGACTTCTACGCCCGCGTCGTCGTCCCGCCGGTGGTCGCCGCGCTCGTGACGGCGTTCGCCAGCCTGCTCCTCGGCGCCTTCGAGCCGATCCTCGGCGTGGCCTTGTTCGTGTTCCTGGTCGTCAGCGGCGTCGTGCTGCCGCTCGCCTCGCGCCGGATCGCGCGCCGGCCGGCGATCGCCCTGATCGGGGCGCGGGCCGAGCTGAGCGCCACGGTCGTCGACGAGGTGCGGGGCATCGCCGACCTGGTGGCGCTCGACCGGGCGGCCGACCACCGCGAGCGGGTGCTGGCGCTCGGGCGCGCGACCGACCGGGCGCTGGCGGACCTCGCTCTCGTCCGTGGCGTCGGCGGCGCACTGGCCGCCACGGTGGCCGGCCTCGCCGGCGTCACCGTCCTGGCGATTGGGATCGAGCTCGTCGGCGCCGGCCGGCTCGATCCCGTCTTCCTCGCGCTCCTGCCGCTGGTGGCGGTCGCCAGCTTCGAGGTGGTCGGTCCGCTCGCCCAGGCAGTCGCGCTGCAGGATGCCAACGAGGCCGCGGCCGAGCGCCTGTTCGAGCTGGCCGACGCGCCGCCGGCGGTCGTCGACCCGCCCGCGGACGCACCTGCGCGGCCGGCCCGGACCGACCTGGGCATCTCGGTCAGCGACGTCCGCTTCCGCTACGGACCGGACGAGCCGGAGGTCCTCGCCGGGTGCAGCTTCGAGGTGCCGAGCGGGACTTCCCTGGCGATCGTCGGGCCGAGCGGCTCGGGCAAGACGACGCTGGTCAACCTCCTGCTCCGCTTCTGGGAGGTCGACGCGGGCGAGATCCGGATCGGCGGCCGCGACATCCGCGACGATCCGGCCGACGACGTCCGGCGGCTGCTCGGCGTCGTCAGCCAGGACGTCCACCTGTTCAACGCGACGATCCGCGACAACCTCGCGCTCGCCGACGAGGACGTGACCGACGAGCGGATCGAGGCGGCCTGCCGCCAGGCCCGGATCCACGACGCGATCGTCGCGCTGCCGGCCGGCTACGAGACGCGCGTCGGCGAGAACGGCGTCCTGCTCAGCGGCGGCGAGCGGCAGCGGCTGGCGATCGCCCGGGTGATCATCCGCGATGCCCCGATCCTGGTCCTCGACGAGGCCACGGCCAACCTCGACGTCGACACGGAGCGCGAGGTGATGGCCGGGCTGGCGCCGTTCATCGCCGGCCGGACGACGCTGCTGATCACCCATCGCGCGAGCGTCGCGGCCGCGATGGACCGGACGGTCCGGCTCGAGGCGGGACGGATCATGGACGGGGCGACGGACCGCCGCTGACCGGCTACCCGGGGTCGATCAGGCCGCCAACGCGGCGGCCACGACGGCCTGCGCCTCCTCGATGATCCGGGCCAGGTGCTCCTCGCCGCGGAAGCTCTCGGCGTAGACCTTGTAGACGTTCTCGGTGCCCGACGGTCGCGCCGCGAACCAGCCGTGGTCGGTGAGTGACCTTGACCCCGCCGATCGCCGCGCCGTTGCCGGGCGCCGTCGTCAGCACGCCGGTCACCGCGTCGCCGGCCAGCTGCGTCGCCGTGACCTGCGCGGGCGAGAGCCGGGCCAGGATCGCCTTCTGCGCGGGCGTCGCGGCGCGTCGATGCGCCGGTAGACCGGGGCCCCGAAGCGGTCGGTCAGCTCGGCGTAGGCCTCGCCCGGGTCGCGCCCGGTCCGCGCGGTCAGCTCGGCCGCCAGCAGGCAGGCGATGATCCCGTCCTTGTCGGTCGTCCAGACCGTGCCGTCGCGGCGCAGGAACGACGCGCCGGCGCTCTCCTCGCCACCGAACCCGAGCGAGCCGTCGACCAGCCCGGCCACGAACCACTTGAACCCGACGGGGACCTCGAGCAGGCGCCGGCCGAGGTCGGCGGTCGACCCGGTCGATGATCGCGCTCGACACGAGCGTCTTGCCGACGGCCACGTCCGGCCCCAGTCGCGGCCGCCGCCGAACAGGTACGCGATGGCCGCCGCAGGACGTGGTTCGGGTTGAGCAGCCCGCCCGACGGGGTCACGATCCCGTGGCGGTCGGCGTCGGTGTCGTTGCCGAGCGCCACGTCGAAGCGGTCCCGCAGCCCGACCAGCCGGGCCATCGCGTACGGCGATGACGGGTCCATCCGGATCCGCCCGTCCCAGTCGCAGGTCATGAACCCGAACTGCGGGTCGACGACCTCGTTCGTGACCGTCAGGTCGAGGCCGTACCGGTCGCGGATCGCCGGCCAGTAGGCGACGCTCGCGCCGCCCAGCGGATCGACGCCGAGCCGCAGGCCGGACGCGCGGATCGCGTCCATGTCGATGACGTTCGACAGGTCGTCGACGTAGGTCCCGACGAAGTCGTACGGCGTCGTCGCGGCGCGCGCGGCGGCGACCGGCACGCGCTGGACGCCGTCGAGACCGGTCTCCAGCAGCCGGTTCGCCTCGTCCTGGATCCAGCTCGTCACGTCGGTGTCGGCCGGGCCGCCGTTGGGCGGGTTGTACTTGAAGCCGCCGTCCTCGGGCGGGTTGTGCGACGGGGTCACGACGATGCCGTCGGCGAGCCGGTCGCGCGCGGCCGCGGTTGTGGACGAGGATCGCGTGCGAGATCGCCGGCGTCGGGGTGTAGCCGTCGGCGGCATCGACCCGGACGTCGACGCCGTGGGCGGCGAGCACGCTCAAGCGCGGTCTCGAACGCCGGCTCGGACAGGGCGTGCGTGTCGCGCCCGATGAACAGCGGCCCGTCCGTGCCCTGGGTCGCCGGTAGCGGCAGATCGCCTCGGTCGTGGCCGCGATGTGGGCCTCGTTGAACGAGCCCGTTCAGCGACGAGCCGCGATGGCCGGACGTCCCGAACGCGACGCGCTGGGCCGGATCGGCCGGGTCGGGCCGGGTGTCGTGGTACGCGCCGATCAGCCGGTCGACGTCGACCAGGATCGGCCGGATCGGCCGGGCGCCCGGCACGGTCGCTGATCGCCATCGGGCCCCTCCTGTCGACCCGATCGTGCCACACCGGGATACGATCGGCACCCGCTCGACGCATGGATCGGGCCGGCCGCGGTGTTGTACAGATCGAACGGCAGGCAGGTGGCCCGCCCGACGACCGAAGGTGAACCCGATGCTACGACGACCCGCTCCTCGCCGGCCGCCTCAGCGCCATGGAAGGCCGGGCGCCCGCGACGGCCGCCGCCGCCCGCCCTGCCGGACCGTCGGCGCCGCGGCCGGTTCGCGATCCCGCTGGCGATGGCGCCCGTCCTCGTCCTGGCGATCGTCGCGACGACGGCCGCCGGCGCCGCGGTCATCGGTCGCCTGGCCGAGGGCTATCCCGGGCATCCAGAACCCCGGCCAGCCGCTGGCCGGCGCGACGATGGAGTGCATGACCCCGCCGGAGGCGGCCGCGTTCCTGGCCGCCAACGGCTTCACCGACGTCGACTGGCAGGTCGAGACGGGCTCGGTCACGACGCCCGACGGCGGCAAGGGCTCGAGCTCGAGCGTCCACGTCACGGTCCCGCCGGCGCACGGCTACGTCATCCCCGGCTCGCTGCTGCCGAGCGGGCAGGTGATCATGGTCGTCGACCAGCGGGTCGGGGCCACCGGTGTCGGCGCCTGCTTCGGGCACCCGATGCCGTGACGTCCATCGATCGACGCGGCGGCGGCGCGGTGGACCGCGCCGCCGCCATCGAACGGCGACGCCGACGCCTTCGAGGCCGCGGTCCGACCGCACTACGCCAACCTCATCCGCCGGCTCGTCCTCGTGCTCGGCGACGAGCGCGACGCCGAGGACGTCGCCCAGGACGCCTACCTCAAGGCGTTCCGCTCGTGGGACCGCTTCGACGGGGCGGACGTCCGGGCCTGGCTGTACACGATCGCGCTGCGGCTCGCGTTCAACCACCTGCGCGGGCGGCGGCGCTGGCTGGCGGCGATCGGCCGCATCGAGCCCCGGCCGTGGGCCGACCCGGCCGACCCCGACCTCGCCGCCGCGCTCGCCACGCTCGACACGCGGACGCGGGCCGCGCTGCTGCTCAACGTCGTCGACGGCTACACCCAGGCCGAGATCGCCCGGATGCTGGCGGTCCCGGAGGGCACGGTCGCGAGCTGGATCTCGCGCGGGCGGGCGACGCTCCGCAGGGAGCTCGACCCGGGTCGCTGAGTCGGCGAGCGGCGGCTCAGCTCGCCTCGAGCAGCGGCTCCGCGAACTGCGAGTCGTAGAGCTCGAAGTAGAAGCCGCGCTTGGCGAGCAGCGCCTCGTGCGTGCCCTGCTCGACGATGTGGCCCTTGTCCATGACGAGGATCGTGTCCGCGTCGCGGATGGTCGACAGGCGGTGGGCGATGACGAAGCTCGTCCGGCCGACCATCAGCTTGTTCATCGCGCGCTGGATGAGGACCTCGGTCCGCGTGTCGACCGAGCTCGTCGCCTCGTCGAGGATGAGGATCGGGCGGTCGGCGAGGAACGCGCGGGCGATGGTCAGCAGCTGCTTCTCGCCCTGCGACACGCTCGTCGCGTCGTCGTCGAGGATCGTGTCGTAGCCATCGGGCAGCGTCCGCACGAAGTGGTCGACGTGGGCGGCCTGCGCCGCGGCCTCGATCTCCTCGTCGGTCACGTCGTCGCGGCCGTAGGCGATGTTCTCGCGGATGGTGCCGTGGAACAGCCAGGTGTCCTGGAGGACCATCCCGAACGTCGAGCGCAGCTCGTCGCGCGACATCTCGCGGCTGTCGATGCCGTCGATGCGGATCGCGCCCGCCGTCGATCTCGTAGAAGCGCATCAGCAGGTTGACCAGCGTCGTCTTGCCGGCGCCGGTCGGGCCCGACGATGGCGACCGTCTGGCCGGGCTCGACGACGAGGTTCAGGTCGTCGATGAGCGGCGCGTCGGGCAGGTAGCGGAACGACACGTCCTCGAGCTCGACCTGGCCGGCGACGGTCGGCGGATGCCGACGAGCGCGACTGGTCGGGGACCTCCTCGGGCTCGTCGAGCAGCTCGAACACGCGCTCGGCCGAGGCCACCGCCGACTGGATGACGTTGGCGATGCTCGCGGTCTGGATGATCGGCATCGTGAACTGGCGCGAGTACTGGACGAACGCCTGCACGTCGCCGAGGCTCATCTGGCCGTTCGCGACCTGGATCCCGCCGATGACGCAGATCGCGACGTAGTTGAGGTTGGCGATGAACGTCATCGCCGGCTGGATCGTGCCCGACAGGAACTGGGCGCGATAGCTCGCCTGGAACAGCTCGCTCGTTCTCGGCGTCGAACCGGTCGATCGCCTCCTGCTGGCGGCCGAACGCCTTGACGATGGCGTGGCCGGTGTGCATCTCCTCGACGTGGCCGTTGAGCGTCCCGGTCCGGGCCCACTGCTGCGGCGAACTGCTGCTGCGACCGCTTGGCGATGAAGCACCGTGACCGACGATCGACAGCGGGCACCGTCAGCAGCGAGATGACCGCCAGCAGCGGGCTGATCCAGAACATCATCGCGAGCACGCCGATGATCGTGCACAACGCGGTGATCAGCTGGGTCAGCGTCTGCTGGAGCGAGTTGGCGATGTTGTCGATGTCGTTGGTGACCCGGCTCAGCGTGTCGCCGCGCGGGTGGCTGTCGAAGTAGCGCAGCGGCAGCCGCGACGAGCTTAGCGTCGACGTCCCGGCGCATCCGGTAGACGCGTCCGCTGCGAGACGCCGGCCATGATGTACGCCTGCGCCCACGCGAACAGCGAGCTCAGGATGTAGACCGCGGCCACGAACAGCAGGACGTCGCGGAGGGCCGTGAAGTCGACGCCCTGGCCGGGCGTCAGGTCAGGCTCGCGAGCAGGTCCGCCTGCTGGGTCTGGCCGGCGGCCCGCAGCGCGTCGACCGCCTGCTGCTGGGTCAGGCCCGCCGGGATCTGCTGGCCGACGACGCCATCGAACATGATGTCGGTCGCGTTGCCGAGGATCTTCGGGCCGACGACGGCGCAGGTCACGCTCAGGATCGCCGAGCAGCGATGACCAGGAGGATCCGCGGCGCCTCCGGGCGCAGCGTGCCGGCCAGCCGGCGGAACGAGCCGCGCAGGTCCTTCGGCTTCTCGGGCGGCAGGCCGGTCCGCCGAACGGCCCGCCCCGCCGAACCACGGGCAGTGGCCGGCGGGCGGGCGCTGCCGCGGCAGCCCCGGGGTCGGCGCCGCGCCGCCGCCTGGGCCGGCCGGGCGCCGCCGGACCCGCCGCCGTGCCGGTCGGGCCGCTCATGCCGCTTCCTCCGTGCTGAGCTGCGAGTACACGATCTCGCGGTAGGTCTCGCAGGTCGCCATGCAGCTCCTGGTGCGTGCCCACGCCGACGATCGTGCCGCCGTCGAGGACGACGATCCGGTCCGCGCCCATGATCGTGCCGACGCGCTGGGCGACGATCACCACGGTCGCGTCGCCGAGCTCGCGGTCGAGGGCCGCCCGGAGCCGCGCGTCGGTCTTGAAGTCGAGCGCCGAGAAGCTGTCGTCGAAGACGTAGATCTCGGGCCGCTTGACGAGCGCCCGGGCGATCGCGAGGCGCTGGCGCTGGCCACCCGACAGGTTCGACGCCGCCCTGCGTGACCGGCGCGTCGAGCCCTCCTCATCTCGCGCACGAAGTCGTCGGCCTGGGCGATCCGCAGCGCCGTCCCACAGCTCGTCGTCGGTCGCGTCGGCCTTGCCGAAGCGCAGGTTGCTGGCGATCGTGCCGCTGAACAGGAACGCCTTCTGCGGGACGAGCCCGATCCGCGCCCAGAGGTCGTCGCGGCGCACGTCGCGGACGTCGACGCCGTCGATCGATCAGCGACCCGCCGGTGACGTCGTAGAAGCGCGGGATGAGGTTGATCAGCGTGATCTTGCCGCTGCCGGTGCTGCCGACGATGGCGGTCGTCTTGCCCGGCTCGACTCGACCAGCGAGATGTCGCGCAGGACCGGGTCCTGGGCGCCGGGGTAGCGGAACTCGACGTCGCGGAACTCGACGCGCCCGGCCGGTCGGCGGTGCAGGTCGACCGGCGCCTCGGGCTCGCCGATCGCTGGCGTCGGTCCGGAGCACCTCGCTGATCCGTCCGGACGAGACGACCGCCGCGCGGGATCAGGACGAACATGAACACGGCCATCATCACCGCGAACAGGATCTGCATGACGTACTGCAGGAACGCGATGAGGTTGCCGATCGGCATCTCGCCGCTGTCGACCCGGATCGCGCCGAACCACAGGATCGCGACCGACGACAGGTTGAAGACGGCCATCAGCAGCGGGATCATCAGCGCGAACAGCCGGTTGACCCGCAGCGACGTCGCGGTCAGGTCGTCGTTCGCGACCTCGAAGCGCTCCTCCTCGTGGCGAGTCCGCACGAAGGCCCGGATGACCCGGATGCCGCTGAGCGCCTCGCGCGTGACCTGGTTGATCCGGTCGATCTTGACCTGCATGGCCTGGAACAGCGGCAGGGCGCGGGCCATCAGCAGGCCGACGATCAGCGCCATGAGCCGGCAGGACGACGATCAGGATCCCCGACAGCGGGACGTCCTGGCGGAGGGCCATGATGACGCCGCCGACGGCCAGGATCGGCGCGATGATCATCATGTTCAGGCCCATCAGGACGACCATCTGGACCTGCTGGACGTCGTTCGTGTTGCGGGTGATGAGCGACGGCGTGCCGAACCGGTTGAGCTCGGCCTGCGAGAAGCTCTCGACCTTGCGGAAGATCGCCCCACGAAGGTCGCGCCCGAAGGCCATCCCGGTCTTCGAGCCCCAGTAGACCGCGATGATCGAGGCGACGACGACGACGAGCGAGATCGACGAGCATGACCGCGCCGGTCGTCAGGATGTAGTCGATGTCGCCCGTGGCGACGCCGTTGTTGATGATGGCGCCGTTGAGCTCGGGCAGGTACAGCGTCGCCGAGCGCCTGGACGACGAGCAGCGCCACGACCAGGGCCAGCGGGCCCTCGGTAGGGCGCGCAGGTAGGTTCGCAGCAGCGCGATCATGCCGGCCGCTCCTGGCGCTCGAGGATCAGCCTTGAGCAGGCGCTCGAACTCGGTCAGCTCGGCCTCGTCCAGCACCGCGAGCGCGCGCCGGATGGTCTCGATGCGGACCCCGGACACGGCATCGAGGAACTGCCGCCCGGCGTCGGTCAGGGCGCACTCGACGACGCGACGATCGTCCGAGTCGATGGCGGCGCTCGACCAGCCCGTGCCGCTCGATCCGGCCGACGAAGCCGGTCGAGGCCGTCGAGGTGAGGTCGAACA
Organism: uncultured Chloroflexia bacterium; assembly: GCA_963721545.1. Taxonomy (GTDB): domain Bacteria; phylum Chloroflexota; class Limnocylindria; order Limnocylindrales; family CSP1-4; genus SPCO01. The sequence continues at coordinate 59,458 of CAVRKB010000008.1, read as the reverse complement.
CGTCGGCGATCCGGCCCATCGGCTGGGCGCCCTCGAGCTGGAGCCACAGCAGCAGCCGGAGCTGGCCGAGGCTGATGTCGCGGACCGGCGGCGGCGGCACGCTGCGGGGCATGCCGCGGAACAACGCGATGTACTGGGTGGCAACGTTGGTCAGCCGGTCGTCGGCGGCAAGTACTTCAGGCACACGAGGATAGTACACGCATCCGTGAAGTATTGGCAAACCGGCGGCGCGCAGGTCGCTACGGGGCGAGGCCGAGACCCTCCAGAAACTCGAAGCGCTCGGCCTGCTGGTGGAGCTCGCCGGCCTCGTGGCCGTTGTACGGCCAGACCCGGATCTCGGCCGGACCTCGGTAGTGGTTGTAGGCGGCGAACACGGTCGACGGGGGACAGATCTCGTCCATGAGGCCGACCGAGAACAGCGCCGGAGCCGAGGCTCGGGCGGCGAACTGCATGCCGTCGAAGTAGGCGAGCGTGGCGAACGCCTGCTCCGTGCGGTCCCGCCGGGTCGAGACGTAGTGGCGGATCTCGCGATACGGATGCTCGTCGGTGACCTCGACGGCGCGGCGCCAGTGGCACAGGAATGGGACGTCGATGGCCGCCGCGCGGACCCTCGGCTCGAGCCCGGTCACCGCGAGGGCCACGCCACCTCCCTGGCTTTTGCCCGTGACCATGATCCGCTCCGGGTCCACCAGCGGATGGGCGACAACCGCGTCGATCGCACGGACGCCGTCGGCGATCAGTCGGCGGTAGTAGTACGTCCGCGGGTCGTCGATGCCGCGGGTCACGAAGCCGGGATAGTTCCCGGTTGCCGAGGCCGGCTCGACGTCGGGCGTGTCGCCGGGGCTCCACGCACTGCCCTGCCCGCGTGTGTCCATCACGAGGTGGGCGTAGCCCGCGGACGCCCACGTCAGCCAGCTGAACGGGAACGACCGGCCGCCGCCGTAGCCGATGTACTCGACGATCGTCGGCAGTGGTCCATCCGCGGCCGCCGGCGCCAGGAGCCATCCGCGGATCGGCTGACCACCAAAGCCCGCGAACGTGACGTCGAACACCACGACGGTGCGAAGGGCTGACCCGACCGACTCGAACTTCGGCGCCCATCCCAGCTGTCGTGACTCGGCCAGCGTCTCCGCCCAGAACGCGTCGAAGTCGTCGGGCTCGTTCCGCTCCGGCCGGTAGTCGCGGAGCTGGTCGAGCGGAAGGTCGAACGCCGCCACAGCGTGCCCTTTCTAGCGGACCGTGGTCGTCGTCAGGTACCGCTTTCGGTAGGGTAGGTCGACCACCGGCCCGACGAGCTCGATCGCTGCCGTGAGGGGCAGGTCCACCGACGAACGCCCGACCGACAGGGTGATCCGCCCGGGCTCGATGATCCGACGGCGATCGACCCCGGTGAAGGCGAGCTGCTCCGCGTCGAGCGCGAAGGTCACCGTGCGTCGCTCGCCCGGCGCCAGGCCGACGCGACGGAACCCGCGCAACTCCAGCACCGGCCGGGCGACGCTGGCCTCCTCGTCGCGGACGTACAGCTGGACGATCTCGTCCCCTGAGCGCGTGCCGGTGTTGGCCACGTCGACGCTGACCATGCATTCGCCGCCGGTCGTGGCGACCTCGGCCAGGTCGACGCACAGGTTCGACAGCTCGAAGGTGGTGTACGACAGGCCGAACCCGAACGGCCACAGGGGCCCGGTCGGGCCGTCCACGTAGTCGGTCTTCGGGCTCGACCGGCCCCCGGTCGGATGATGGCGATAGGTGATCGGGACCTGGCCAACGTGGTACGGAACCGAGATCGGCAGCTTGCCGCCGGGGTTGTGATCGCCGACGAGGACGTCGGCAATCGCCTCCGGCCCGGACTCGCCGGGGACCCATGCCAGCAGGATCGCGGCGCAATGGCGGGCGGCCCATTCGAGTGCCAGCGGCCGGCCGCTGACGACGACGAGGACGACCGGCGTGCCGGTCGCGGCCACCGCCTCGAGGAGCTCCTGCTGGCGGCCATGGAGCCCGAGCTCCCGTCGATCGCGGAACTCCCCGGTCGTCGAGTCGTCGGTCAGGCCCGAGCGCTCGCCGACGACGACCACGGCAAGGTCCGCGCCGCGCGCCGCGGCGACCGCCGTCGCAACGTCCTCGTCGCTGCCGCCGTGGATCCCGGTCCCGGGTGCATGGACGACCTCGCTCCCGGCCAGCCGCGCACGGATCGCGTCGAGGATGGTCGTTCGACCGGACAGCTCATCGCGGACCGCGATCGACTGCCCATCACCGTCGACGCCGAGCGCGTCGCCCCCCTGTCGCATCTCGAGCAGCGTCTGCATATGGACGACGTGGCTGTAGTCCCCGAGCAGGTCGCGCGCGCTGTCGGCGATCGGACCGATGATCGCCACGCGGGCCGGGGCCGTAGAGATCGGCAGCACCCCGTCGTTCCTGACCAGGACAATCGATCGCCGCGCCAGCTCCAGCCCGACCCGCCGCTCGTCGGCCTCGAGGGCGAGCAGGCCTTCGGTTGTCGGCTCCTCGACGTACGGTCGCTCGAACAGGCCGAGTCGGAACTTCATGCGCAGGATCCGGGCCACGACGCGGTCGAGGAGGTCTTCGTCGACCCGTCCGTCGGCGAGCGCGTCGTGGAGGGGCTGGCCGTACTCGGCGACCCGCGGCAGCTCGAGATCGACGCCGGCGGCAAGGGCCAGCGCTGCCCCTGTCCCCGGGTCGGCGGTCAGCCGGTGCGCGGTTCGGAGCATCTCGATCCCGATGTAGTCCGAGGCCACGATCCCGTCGAAGCCCCATTCGTCGCGCAGGATCGTGGTCAGCAGCTCGTGCGAGGCATGACACGGCACGCCGTCCACGTCGCAGTAGGCGGGCATCATGCTCGCCAGGCCGGCGTCGCGCACGGCCGCCTCGAACGGGAAGAGCTGCTCGTCGTGGAGCTCGCGCGGACCGACGTGCGCGGGCGCCTGGTTCATGCCCCCTTCGGCCAGGCCATGGCCGACCATGTGCTTCCCGGTCGCGAGCACCCCATCGGCCAGGTCGGGACCCTGCAGGGCGCGGATGTAGGCCAGGCCGAGCTCCGCCGCCAGGTACGGGTCCTCGCCGTAGGTCTCCTCGATCCGGCCCCAGCGGGGATCGCGACCGATGTCCAGGACCGGCCCCAGGGCGTGCCGCGCCCCGGTCGCCAGCATGCGCCGGCGGATCGTCTCGGCCACGGCGCCGATCAGCTCCGGATCGAAGGTTGCCGCCGCGCCGATCGACTGCTGGAAGCTCGGTGCAGCCCAGGCCAGCAAGCCGTGCAGGCACTCCTCGTGGATGATCGTCGGGATCCCGAGCCGGGTTTCCTCGACGAGGTAGCGCTGGATCGCGTTGGCGGCCCTCGCGACCTCGATCGGGCGGAGGTTGGTCGACCCGGCCAGCCGGGTGATCTCGCCGATCCCGTGGCTCGCAGCCCCCGCCAGCCGGGCGAGATCGACGCCGTCATCGTCGACGACCTCGAACGCCCAGACTGCGCTCAGCTGGGCGACCTTCTCCTCGCGCGTCATCCGGGCGACGAGGTCACTCACCCGACGGTCGGTGGCCAGACCCGGGTCCCGGTAGGGCCAGGTGGTTGTCGTCATCCTTTCACCGCCCCGGAGGTCAGGCCGCCGATCAGCTTGCGCTCGGCGATCACGTAGAAGACGAGCGCCGGCACCAGGGAGAGCGTCGTGTAGGCGAGCACGAGCGCCGTGTCCGTCGAATACTGTGTCGAGAAGTTCGTGACACCGAGCGGAAGCGTCCAGTTCTCCTTGTCGGACAGCATGATGAGCGGCAGGAGGAATTGGTTCCAGCTGGTGACGATCGCGAGGATGGTCACCGTCGCGAGCGCCGGCCAGGACAGCGGCAGCAGCACCCGCCAGAAGAAGCCGAACGGGCCGCACCCGTCGATCGAGGCGGCGTCCTCCAGCTCGACCGGGATGCTCCTGAAGAACGGCCGCAGGATGATGATCGTCAAGGGCAGGGCAAACGCCGCCTGGGGCAACGCGATCCCGATCGGATTGTCGAGCAGCCCGAGGGAGCGGATGAGGACGAAGAGCGGCAGGATGGCGACGGCCGACGGGAAGAACAACCCGAGCGTGAAGAACGTGAACGTCAGCTCCCGGCCCGGGAACTTTCGCCGCGCGAAGACGAATGCAGCCAGGGCTGCGAACGTCACGACTACGACCGCGGTCATCGTCGCGATGACGATGCTGTTCAGCACCTGTCGCCAGAACGTCGGCGAGGCCAGGATGTCGGTGTAGTTCGAGACGATCCACGGGTTCGGCAGCCCGATCGGGTCGACGGTGATCTGGTAGTTGTCCTTGAACCCTGCGATCGCGGTATAGACCACCGGGACGGCGATCGCGAGCGCAACGACGGCGAGGACGCCCCAGCGGAAGACCAACGCGATCAGGCGGCCGATCCGGGCGGGTGTCGCTTCGGCGGGGATGACGGCGGTCGTCGGCGTCGCCATCAGCCAGCGCCTCCCGTCAGGGCGCCGTCGATGTCGCGGCGCAGGACGAATCGCTGGTAGCCGAGGCCAACGACGAGGGCGACCGCGAACAGGATGACCGCGATGGCGCTGCCGTAGCCGAGCTGGAATCGCTCGAAGCCCCAGGTGACGAGGTAGGTCGCCATCGTGTTCGACGCATCGACCGGACCACCGCCGGTCGTCACCCAGACCAGGTCGAACAGCTGGATTGCGCCGATGATCGACAGGAACACCGAGACCCGGATCGTCGGACCCAGGAGCGGCAGGGTCACGTACCGGATGGCCTGCCGTCGGGTGGCACCGTCGATCGCGGCGGCCTCCTCGAGCTCACGCGGGATGCCCTGGAGTCCGGCCAGCATGAGGATCATGTGGAACCCGAAATACTTCCACGAGATGATGACGAAGAGGGCCCAGAGGACCGTGTCCGGATCTGCCAGCCAGGGGGCATACAGGTCGCCGGCGCCAACGGCGGTCATCAGCCCGTCGACCAGGCCTCCGGGCTGGAGGAGTAGCCGCCAGACGACCCCGGCGATGACCTCGGCGATGACATACGGCACGAAGAACAAGAGCCGGAAGACAGCCCGACCCCGGAACCGCCGGTTGAGCATGAGGGCCACGCCGAGGGCGAACGGGATCTGGATCACGAGCGACAGGACGATGATGATCGCGTTGTGCGTCGCCGCCATCTGGAAGATCGGGTCGGACAACGCGCGTTGGAAGTTGGCCAGGCCGACGAAGTTCGTCATCGGCCCGAGCCCGTTCCACTTGTAGAAGCTGAAGATCACGGCCTGGGCCACCGGGACCAGGACGAACACCGCGTACAGCGCGAAGGCGGGCAACAGGAACAGCCCGATGATGGCCCACCGGCTGATACGCGAACGGGCCGGCGTGGAGCCGGCCCGTTCGGTGCGCAGGGTCAAACGGGACCTAGCTGCCGGCGGCAGCGGACGTGATCGACTGGGTCACCTTCTCCGGGGTCCCGGTTCCGGCGAACAGCGTCGCGACGGAGTCATTGATGACGCCGCCGAGCTCGGAGGTCGTCGCCTGATCCAGGTAGAGCTGGACGAAGTTCGCCTTGGCCCGGGCCGCGAGGACCGAGGTCAGGTCTGGGTCGGTGACCGACGACTCGGCGCCGACCGTGACCGGCAGGATGCCCCGGTTCAGCGCGCCCCAGCGGTTCGCGTTCTCGAGGCTGCTGATGTACTTGAGGAAGTCGATCGCCTCCGGCTCTGCGTCCTTGCCGACGGCGAAGCCGTTGCCGCCGCCGAACCCGTCGGTGGGGGCCCCCGCGCCGCCGGTGACGGCCGGGAACGGGAACCAGCCGAGGTTCCACTTGACCTTCTCGTTGCCGGGGAGCGTGGAGGCCATCGTGCCGGGAGCCCACTGGCCCATGAGCATCATCGATGCCTTCTCGGCCGCCACGGTCGCGGCCTGGCCGCCGGCGCCGTCCCAGGGCGCCGCCAGGAAGCCTTCCTGGAACGGTTTCTTGGCGACGAGGTCGCTGAGCAGCTTGCCGGCCTGGACGAAGCTCGGCCCGCTCCAGTCACCGGTCTTGATGGCGTTCTGCATGGCCTCGGTGCCGCCGGTGCGAATCGCGAGGTAGGCCCACCAGAACATCTCCGTCCACGTCGCCGGGCTGCCACCGACGGCCATCGGGGTGTAGCCCGCGGCCTTGAGCTTGTCGACAGCGGTGAGGAGCTCGTCGAACGTCGCCGGTGGGGCCGTGATCCCGGCCTTGTCGAAGTGGTCCTTGTTGTACCAGATGCCGACCATGCCCAGGTCGAACGGGATGCCGTACTGCTTGCCATCGAGGGCGTACATGCCCATGGCCCCGGCGTTCATTGTGTCCTTCCAGGGCGCGACATCGGCGGTGATGTCCTTGAGCAGGCCGGCCTCGACCTGCTCGGCCATGCCGCCGCCGCCCCACGACTGGAACAGGTCGGGCACGGTCCCGCCCTGGAGCTGGGACTGGAGCTTCGGCTTGAACGTGTCGTTCTCGAGGACGGTGGTCTCGATCGTCACGTTCGGATGAGCGTCCATGTATTCCTTCGCCATCGTCGCCCAGAGCGATAGCCCCGGATCGCTGTTCTGGATATGCCACCAGGAGATGGTGACCGGCTTGCCCGACGGCGAGGCTGCGGCAGACGGCGCCGCCGATACAGCCGCTCCAGACGGCGCAGGTGCTGACGGCGACGCCGCGGACGGGGCGGCGCTCGACGAATTGTTGGAACAGGCGCTGAAGACGATGACCGTGGCCGTCAATAGGACCGCGGCTCCTCGACGGAACTTCATGGACCTTGCCTCCTGTCTCATTCGCTGTCGCGTTGCGCGAGCTGGGGCTGAGCAGTGGTGGCGGCGGGACTCCGTCCGGCGGGGCTCCTCGGTTACGTCCATTCGAGGCGTCCGGCTTCGACGTCGTGCGGGAGCGGCGGTCGATCGACGATCGCGGGTGCGCTCGTCCGGGCTGTGCGGGCGATCAGCTCGCCCCGCCAGCTGGAGGAGCGAATGGCGGGGCGAGGAGATCGACTGGAGCCATCATCGTTCCTTGGGTCGCGATCGAGCGTCCTCCTCGAGGCTCGAAAGTTGCGATCCATTGACCGATTGATTTCGGTCTGGAGACTGTAGGCACGGCGAATGTACGACGTCAATCCCCAATCTCGAGTGGTCTGCACGTTTCGAAACTTTCGAAACCGCCGGGAACTCGCTACACTCCCATCCATGACGTCGACGCTCGAGACCAGGCCACGCCGACGCGGCCCCACCACGATCGCGTTCATCGCGCAGCAGGCCGGCGTGTCCGTGCCGACGGTCTCGAAGGTGATCAACGGCCGCTCGGACGTCGCCCCGGAGACCCGGCGGCGGGTCGAGGCAGCCATCCGCGAGCATGGCTACCAGCGGTCCGACCGGTCGCAACGGCCAGCCCCGATCCTCGAGCTGATCTTCCACGAGCTCGATAGCGAATGGGCCCTCGAGATCGTCCGCGGCGTCGAGCGTGTCGCCGGCCGGAACCACCTGTCCGTCGTCCTGTCCGAGATGCAGGGCCGCCGGACACCCGGCCGCGGCTGGATCGAGAGCGTCCTGACGAGGCGACCGACCGGCGTGATCGCCGTCTTCTCCGACCTCAGCGAATCGATGCGGGACCAGCTCAGGACGCGTGGCATCCCGCTCGTCATCCTCGACCCGACCGGCGAGCCACTCCACGACACGCCGTCGATTGGGGCGACCAACTGGAACGGTGGGCTGGCCGCGACCCGCCACCTGCTCGCCCTCGGGCATCGTCGGATCGGCGTCATCGCCGGACCCGAGGACATCCTGTGCAGCCGCGCGCGGCTCGACGGCTACCGGGCCGCCATGGACGCGGCCGGCGTTCCGATCGACCCGGCCCTCATCAGCCACGGCGACTTCCACGTGGAGGAGGGGATCGAGCGGGGCCGGGCGCTGCTCCAGCTGCCGGATCGGCCGACGGCGATCTTCGCCGGCAATGACCTCCAGGCACTCGGCGTGTACCAGGCGGCGCGCGAGCTCCGATTGCACATCCCGGAGGACCTGAGCGTCGTCGGCTTCGACGATCTGCCGGTCGCGAAATGGGTCGGCCCACCGCTGACGACCGTCCGCCAGCCCCTCGTCGACATGGCCGTCAGGGCGTCCGAGCTGGTCCTGGCGATGGCCCGGGGCGAGGCCCCCACCCAGGCGCGCATCGAGCTCACCACCGAGCTCATCGTCCGCGAAAGCACCGCCCCACCGCGCTAGTCAGAACCGAGAATCCCGCCGGGCCGACGTGACCGCCCCGAAGGTCAGCATGGGTTCCCTGCTGACCCTCTCGCGATCGGCGTCATCGACTTCTCGCATTCGATCTTGGACGCCAGCCGGTCGTGCGTCTCGAACAGCAGCAGCGTGTTGCCGACGATCGCGGCGGTGAAGACCGCGGTCCCGACCAGGATCCCGATCCGGCCCGGGATGCGCGCCAGCAGCACGGCTCCCGCGATGACGATCGCCGGCGCGACGACGTACACGTAGCGGGGCGCGGTGGCCTGCTCGGCCCCGAGCTGTGCACGGACGAGGCCAGCAAGGACGAAGAAGGCAACGCCCGACACGAGCAACGCGAGCACGACGGGCGGGATCCGCCAGGCCCGCCCCAACCCGAACGCGAGGGCGAGGAGCACGACGCTCCCGGCCGCCAGCCAGGTCGTGCCGATCGCCCCGGCCGCGCTGGCCGCCAGCCCGGTCAGGACGTACTCGGCGAGTCCGTGGAGCCCGGGGGACACGGCGCGCGTCGCGAACAACAGGTACCAGCCCAGGTACAGCCCGACCGGCAGGAGCAGCCAGGCCAGGGCGCGTGGCCGGACCAGGAGCAGGTGGAATGCGGTGCCGGCGAGGAAGGCCAGCGCCCCGCCCGAGGTGGCCAGCGCCACGGTCAGCAGGATCGCCGCGACGGCCGGCCGCCGAGGTGCGATGACGACGGCGGCCATCCCCGCGGCGACCGCCCCGATCGTGCCCGACTGGAAGGCCCACAGGATGTCGTCACCGCCCGAGCCGAGGAGCAGGACGACCGCCATGGCCGCGAGCGCCCAGAGCGGCGAGCGCCTCGCGCCGGACGACGAGGTAGACGATCCAGGCGACGACGACGTGGAGCGCGAAGGTGACCGCGAGGTACGGCCAGTACGACCCGATGCCGACCGTCCCGACCAGCGTCCGGTAGAGCACGACCAGCGTCGCGCTGAGGTGCTCGTTGTGCGGCCCGAAGATGCCGTCGATCGACAGGTCGCGCAGCAGCAGGAAGGCGAACTCGTCGTGGTAGAAGGTCATGTCGCGGCCGAGCCAGACGAGCAGCAGGACCGCGCCGAGCGTGACCAGGAACGGCGCCCAGCCGAGCGCCGCCAGTCGCTCGCGGATCGTGCTCCGCAGCGGCGGGACGAGCGTGGTGCCCGGTTCGGCGGTCGTGTCCATGCGGGAGGGAGTCTACGGGTTCGGCGCACGACGTCCCCGTGCACGTGCCGGCTGGTCTGTCACGATGCGCGACGTGATCGCTGCATCGCATCGCCGGCCGGGACGAGTGGATCGCACCCGGCCGCTCGCGAGACCGATCGTCGTCGCGCTGGCGTCGTCCTCGTCCTCGCCGGGTGCGCCGCGCCCGCGATCCCGATCGCTACCGAACCGCTGACGGTGGTCAGCGCGCCGCCTTCGGGTGCTCCGTCCACGCGCCCCGGTCGCGGTCCCGTCGTCTCCCGGCTCGGCCATCACCGAGGCCGGCCTTGGCGCCCAGCTCGACGCGCTGGCCGCGGTGTCGACCCGCGAGGCGGGGTTCCGGGCGGTCGGCGGCACCGGCCTCACCGCCGCCGCCGATCTCGTCGAGCGCGACCTGCGGGCCCTCGGCTGGCAGGTCAGCGATGACCGATTCACGACTCCCGGGTTCGTCGATCCGGGCGGCTCGTCCGTGGTCGTGGGGGGCGACACGTTCACGACCGGTGACGTGGCGCCGCTGATCTTCGCGCCTGCCGGCGACGTCAGCGGTCCGGTCGTGGCCATCGGCTGGGACGCCACGGCGGCAGCCCCGAACGGCCGCGGCTGCACCACCTCCGACTACGGCGACCTGCCGGATGGGGCGATCGTCCTCGTCGCGCCGGGGCCGTGTATCCGGCGGGTCGCGATCCAGGCCGCGCAGGCCGCGGGTGCGGCCGCGTTCGTCGCCGGCTATCCCGCCGCCGAGCCGGGCGCGGTCCTGCGACCGACGCTCCTCGAGCCGACCGGCATCGACATCCCGGCGGTCGGGGCGACGCGACCCGTCGGCGATGCCCTGGCGGCCGCGGCGGCGAGCGGCGGGACGGCCCGGCTCGTGAGCAAGGCCACGACCGAGACCGTCGAGACCCGCTCGATCATCGCCGAGCTCCCGGGCAGCCAGCCAGGGGTCGTAGTCATGCTCGGCGCCCACCTCGATTCGGTCGTCGATGGTCCGGGCATCAACGACAACGGCTCCGGCGTGGCCGCGCTGCTCGAGATCGCCGCGGCGCTGCGCGACAGCCATCCGCGCGCGACCATCCGCCTCGGCTTCTGGACCGCCGAGGAGATCGGGCTGTTCGGCTCAGGCCATTACGTGGCGGGACTTACGCCCGCCGAGCGCGACGAGATCCTGGTCTACCTCAACGCCGACATGCTGGCCTCGCCGAATGGCTTCGCCGGGGTGTACGAGGACTCGAGCGGTACGGCGGGGGGCCGCGCGGTCTCCGAGCGGCTGACCGCCGCGGTCGAACGGGCCGGTGGCGTGCCCCTGACGGCGCCCGTCGGCGGGTCGGACCATCGATCATTCGAGGAGGCGGGCGTCCTGGTCGGGGGCGTCCACTCGGGCGCGAACGAGCTCTTGACGGCCGAGGAGGCCGCGGCGGGCGGCTCGACCGCGGGCAAGCCGGCCGATGCCTGCTACCACCAGGCGTGCGACGACCGCTCGAACGTGCGCCTCGACCTGGGGCGCATCCTGACCGCGGCGCTGGCCGACGTTGCCGCCGCGCTCGCGAACGATCCGGTCCTGCCGTGACCGGCCACCTCATCGACGGTCCGCCGGGTTCCATGACGTGACCGGAGCGCCAATCTGTCCGACAATGCCGGGATGATGACGACCCCGTATCTCGCCGATCTCGAAGCCGAGGAGCACGGCTGGTACGAGATGGTCGGCCTCGTTCGCAGCCTGACGCCCGAGGAACGCCTCGAGCCGGGCTACTACCACGACCCCGACTGGACGGTTCGCGACGTGGTCGGTCACCTCGGGACATGGCTGGCCGAGGCCGCCACGCAATTCGAACAGATGGTGGCCGGCTCGTACGCCGGACACGACATCGACATCGACGGGCTCAACGCGTCGTTCCTGGCGGCGATGCAGGGCCAGCCCTGGGAGGTCGCCTGGACGCAGGCCAACGCCGCGCGGACGCGGATGCGCCAGGCGTGGGCCGACCTGCCCGAGCCGAGCGACGAGGCCGCCTGGTGGATCCGGAAGTCAGCGGTCGACCACTACGCGGAGCACGACCGCCGGCTGCACGAATGGGTCGACGAGCTCGTCGGGCGACGGGCCGCGGGACAGCGGGGGCGCGGGAACCGAGGAAGACTAGCCGGCGGGTCGCGCGGGCCACGAGGTGTAGCGCGGCGGCCAGTCGTCGGCCGTCGCGCGTGCCCCGAGCAGCGCGGACCCGATCCGCAGCTCGAACAGCACGTACGAGTCGTCGACCTCGAACGCCCAGCCGGCGGCGACCGCCTCGCGCTCCGGTCCGTCGTCCACGCGTCGCGCCCGGCCCCGGAGCGAGACCTCGCTCGGTGCCGCCGGATCCTGATGGGTGTGGACGGCATAGCGGCCGTCCTCGTCGAGGTCCCGCCGCTTCGGCGAGCGGCCGATCACGAAGGTGTACAGCCGGCCGTCGACGATCGCGACGTTGACCGGGTGGATGCGCGGCGGCTCGTCGCCGCGGACCGTGGCGAGCAACGCCTCGCCGTCACCGCGGGCGTACAGCAGGCGACGACCTTCGGCCGCGATCTCCGGGGCGGCGAACTCGAGGTCGGCCCAGCTGACGAGGGCCGGATGGGCCGCGGTTGGATCCATCGGACGTCTCCGGTGCGATTGGCTTGCCGGCTGCCAGCATGACAGCGCTCCGACGCTCGCGGCGTGCGGCGCGCCGGCGTTCAGGCGCTAGCCGGCCGGCTCCGGGATCCGGTCCCTGGCCGCCCGGCGGCGCGGGTGCGCGGACCGCCAGCGTGCCGATCGCAACCGAGATCGGGAGCAGCATCAGCAGCCCCGCCGCGAGCGAGTACCCACCGGTCAGCTCCTCGGCGACGCCCACGATGACCGGGCCGATCGCGGCCGCGCCGACGATCATCGTGAACCCGATGCCGCGGATCGCTGCGATCGCGTGGGTCCCGAAGTAGCGCGGGTAGAGGACGCCCTCCGCGGCGTAGCCCGTCCCGCCGGCGGCGCCAAGCAGCAAGCCGTAGGCCAGTGCGACGAGGCCGTCGTCGAGGAACTGGACCATCAGCGTCGCGAGTGTGAGGAACGTCATCGAGACGACCAGGATCAGCCGCCCAGGCAGCCGGTCGGCCACCGCACCGACGGTGGCGATGGCGATCACCGTGGCCACCGTCTGGGGCAGGTAGTTCGCCGCCGCCCGGGTGGGTGACAGGCCCGCTTCGCCGAGCAGCGAGATCTGGTGGAACGTCAGCCCGGTGATGACCAGGGCGTTGGTCGACACGGTCAGCGTGATCGCCCAGAACATGCCCGTCCGGATCGCCGCGTCGCGGGTCCACAGGTCGGTCCGTGCCGCCGTCAGCCGGCGACCGGCGGCCGCCATCGCCCGGTCCGCGCCGCGCGGCCACGCCCAGAGCGTCAGCGGGATGACGACGGCCCAGACGGCCAGCCCGCTCATCGCCCACACCGCGCGCCAGTCGTAGCGCTCGATCAGCGCTGACAGGAGCACGGGCATCGACGACAGGCCGATCGCGCCGAGCGCCCCGGAGATGCCGACGGCGCGGCCAAGCGAAGTCCGGAAGCGGAGCGCAACCGCCACCCGGGCGGTCAGGTTGAGCGCTCCCTGGCCGAGCACCCGGATGCCGAAGAAGCCGAGCGCCAGCCCGGCCACCTCCCACACCTGCGACAGGCCCAGGAGCACGGCCCCGAACAGGGTGGCGAACACGAGCGCCATCAACCGGACGCCGCGCGTGTCGATCTGGCGGCCGGCCCACGGCATCAGGAATGCCGCACCGAGCGACGCCACCGAGTAGATGGTCGAGATCTCCGCGCGCGAGATCGACAGGTCCTCGATCAGCGAATCGATGAACACCGACACGCCCGGCGTCTGGCCGAACACGGTCATCGTCGTGGCGATCGCCGAGAAGGCGATGATCCGGGCCGCCTGGGGCATCGCCGCGGCGGCAACGGGCGGCGTCGTCGCGACGGCACCCGACGCCGTCGGCGGATCGACCGCGGGGGCCGGGTCCGGCTGGCCCTCGACGGCCACAGCGGGGGCGCGGGCGGGTCGGATGCGCACGTCCGCAGGCTACCCGACCGAACGGCCGTCGGTTCGACAGGAGAACAACGGGTTCAGTCGGCGCGCCGGCGCCCACCCCCGTCAGTCGAGGTGGAAGATCTCCTCGAGTCGCTGGTGGAAGCCCGTCGCCGGATCGGTCAGCGGGTCGATCAGCGAGGCCATCTCGGCCTGCCATCGAGTGTTGACCGGATCCGCCGCCATCGACGCGCGGAACGCCGCGAAGTCGTCGACCTCGAGGTAGGCGAACAGGTCCTCGCCGTGGATGAAGATCGTGTAGTCGCGCGCGCCGGCAGCGCGCAGGGCGGCCAGCATCTCCGGCCAGACCGCGGCGTGGCGGCGGCGGTACTCGGCCTCCTGCCCGGGCAGGAGGCGCATCGTGAACCCGATGCGTTCCATGGTGTTGCTCCAAATGGCCGAGGCCCGAAGGCGTCGCCTCCGGGCCTCGGGGTTCCAGGATCGCTGGGGACGACCCTAGAAGTTGAAGTCGGCGATGTTGGTGGGGTTGAACACGAAGGGCGGGCCGAGGATGACGACCTTCTTCGGACCGATCGTGTACGGTGCGCCGCCGTTGAGACCGGGGACCGTGAAGGTCTCGCCCTCCGCGCCCTTGATCTCACCGGAGATCAGCTTGGCCGCCACGTAGTAGGTGAGGTAGCCGAGGTCCGGCACGCTCCACAGGCCGAACTCGGGCGTGATGCCGTCGGCCGAGACGTACGGCTTCATGTCGTTCGGCAGGCCGAGGCCGGTGACCTTGACGGTGCTGCCGCTGGTGCTCTGGACGACCTTGGCCGCGGCGAGGATGCCGACGGTGGTCGGGGCGACGATGACCTTGAGGTTCGGGTGCGACTGCAGCAGGCCCTGGGCCTGCGTGGTCGAGGTCTGCGGGTTGTCGTCGCCGTAGACGGTGTCGACGAGCTTGAGGTTGGCGAACTTCGGATCCTTGAGCGCGGTCTCCATGTCCTTGATCCAGGCGTTCTGGTTCGTGGCGGTGGCCGTCGCCGACAGGATCGCGATCTCGCCGGTGCAGCTCGGCGCTAGGTCGCATGCCCACTGGGCCATGCTCGAGCCGATCAGGCTGAAGTCGGTCTGGTTGACGAACACGTCATAGGCGCCCTCGGCCGGGCTCGAGTCGTAGCCGACGACCTTGATGCCGGCGGCGATGGCGTCCTTGAGCGCCGGGGCGACCTCGTCGGCACCGGTGGCCGACACGGCGATCGCCTTGTAGCCCTGCGTGACCGCGTCCTGGATGAACGGGATCTGCGCGGCGGTCGTCGACTCGGTCGAGCCGATCTGCTTGAACTGGCCGCCGAGCTCGGTGGCGGCCTTCTGGGCGCCGGTCGCGGCGGCGTCGAAGTACGGGTTGCTGATCGCCTTCGGGATGAAGACGACATTCAGGTTCGCGTTGCCGGAGCCGCTCGGGGCGACGCTGGCGGCGCTGGACGGGGCCGACGACGCCGCGGTGGATGCGGCGGCGGACGGGCTCGATCCCGAGCCCGATGAACAGGCCGCGAACGCGAGGGTCGCGACCATGGCGAGGGCGACGATTCGCCCCATCGATCGGTGCTGCAAGGCTGTTCCTCCTCGTACTACGAATTGACGCTCCGCATGGCTGCCTCACCGTGGTGGACCGGTTCGGCCGGCGGAGGTCGTCCTCCCCGCACTCGGTCGACGGCCGATTTGGCCCGGTGAGCAGAGGAAGGGATGACGACCGAGACGATCAGGAGCAGCCCGATGGCGATGCTCTGGAACTCGGCCGAGACGTTGGTCAGGCGCAGGACGTTGCCGAGGACGGCCAGCGTCGCTGCGGCGAGCACGACGCCGGGGATCGTCCCGGAGCCGCCGAAGATGTTGACGCCGCCGAGCAGCACGATCGTCACGACCGTCAGGGTCATGCCCTGGCCGAGGTCCGCGCGGGCGCTGGCGAAGCGGGCGCTCAGGATCACGCCGGCGAGCGCCGCGACCGTGCCGGACAGCACGAACAGCAGCAGCTTCAGCCGTGCGACGGGAACGCCCGAGAACCTGGCCGCGGCGACGTTCTTGCCGGTCGCGTACAGCTCCCGGCCGATCCACGTGCGATGGAGG
Organism: uncultured Chloroflexia bacterium; assembly: GCA_963721545.1. Classification (GTDB taxonomy): domain Bacteria; phylum Chloroflexota; class Limnocylindria; order Limnocylindrales; family CSP1-4; genus SPCO01. The sequence continues at coordinate 43,873 of CAVRKB010000008.1, read as the reverse complement.
ACGACGCCGAGGACGATGGCGAGCACGATGTAGGGCAGGAGGGTCCACGGGATCGGCGTGCCGGGGATCGCGTTGAAGCCGAAGGTCGTGAACCAGTCCGGGAAGCCACTGATGCCCCTCGGGCCGAGGACGATGAGCGCCATCCCGCGGAACAGCGCGAGGGTGCCGAGGGTCACCACCAGCGACGGCAGCCCGGCCCGGGTCACGAGCAGGCCGTTGAGCAACCCGCCGGCCGCCCCGATGACGAGGACGATCGGGATGCCGACCTCGATCGGCACACCCGACGCGAACAGGAACCCGAGGACGGCGCTCGACAGGCCGGCCATCGACTCGACCGACAGGTCGATCTCGCCGCCGATGATCACGAACGCCATCGGCAGCGACATGAGCGCGACCTCGATGAGGGCCGAGACCAGGTTGGAGACGTTCCGGTTGGTGAGGAACACCGGCGAAAGGAGCATGCCGATGACGACCAGCCCGAGCAGGACCAGTGCGAGGAGCGTCTCCCAGCGCAGCAGGGCGCCCAGCCGCTCGGCCGTCGCAGGCGGCCGGCGCGCCGCCCGCTCAGCCACCGGTGCGTCCGCCGGCGTTGCGCCGGATACGGCGCTGGACGATCGAGTCGACCCAGACGGCGACGAGGATGACCGCGCCGTAGATCGCCTGGAGCCAGAACTGTGACAGGCGGAGCAGGATCAGCGCGTTTGAGATGAAGGCGAGGAACAGCGCCCCGAGACCCGCACCGACCGGGGTGCCGGATCCGCCGAAGATGTTCACGCCGCCGACCACGCAGGCCGCAATGACCTGGAGCACCACGCCCGTCGCGGCCGTCGCGTTGATCGTCCCGAACTCCATCCCCCACAGGACGCCCGTGACGCCGGCAAGGAGCCCACACACCGAGAACACCGCGAAGGTCACCACGCGCGTCCGGATGCCGAGGATCGCCGCGGCCTCCGGGTTGCTGCCGACCGCGTAGACCTGCCGCCCGAACCGCGTCTGGCGCAGCAGGATGGTCGAGATCGCGATGATGATGACGGCCAGCCAGACGAACACGGGGATGCCGACGATCGTGTCCCGGGCGATCTCGGTATAGCCCGGCGGCAGGTCGCCGACCGTCACCTGCTTGCCGCCGGCCAGCAGGAAGTCGATGCCGCGGTAGATGCTCAGCGTGCCCAGTGTCGCGACGATCGACGGGACGCCGAGGAACGCGACGAGCACGCCGTTGACCATGCCGAGGACGAGCCCCAGGGCGATCCCGGCGGCGATCGCGCCCGGCGTGTCGAGGACGTGCCGCGCCAGGAGGTCGGCGACGACGAAGGCGACGAGCCCGATGACGGATTCGACCGACAGGTCGATGTTGCGAGTGATGATCACGAGCGACTGGCCGACGGCGGCGATGCCGATGATCGCGGCCATCACCGTGACCTGCGTCAGGTTGGAGGTCGACAGGAACTGCGGCGCCTGGATCGCGACGAGCGCGCCGAGGATGAGCATCACGGCCGCCAGGCTCAACTCGCGGTTGCGACCGGCGAACGAGGCGACGCGCGCCGCGAGGCTCTCGCTGGGGACCATGGCCGGGATCGCGGACTCAGCCACCGGGCGTCCCCGGGACGGTCGTGGCGGCCTCAGCCGGGCCGGCATCCTGGCCGGTGGCGGCGTACATGACCCGCTCCTCGGTGGCGTCGTCGTGCCCGATCTCCGCGGTGATCCGGCCCTCGTGCAGGACGACGATCCGGTCCGACATCGCGAGGACCTCCGGGAGATCGCTCGAGATCAGGATGATCGCCAGGCCAGATTCGGCCAGGTCCGAGATGATCCGGTGGACCTCGACCTTGGCGCCGATGTCGATGCCGCGTGTTGGCTCGTCGAGGATCAACACTCGTGGCTTGGTCGCCAGCCACTTTGCCAGGACGACCTTCTGCTGGTTGCCGCCTGACAGCGCGGCGACGGGCTGCTCGACGCTGGTCATCCGGACGCGCAGCTCGTCGGTGAACGTCCGTGCCACCTCGCGCTCCGTCTCGCGCCGGACGAGCAGCCGCGGGAACAGCCGGGGCATGATCGGCAGGGTGACGTTCGAGGCGATCGGGAAGTCCAGGACCAGCCCGTTCTGATGGCGGTCCTCGGGGACGTACGCGATGCCTGCGCGGAGCGCTGCCGACGGGCTGTCGAAGGTGACCTCCCGGCCGGCCAGCTCGATCCGCCCGGCGTCACGCCGGTCGATCCCGAACAGCACCTGGGCGACCTCCGTCCGGCCCGCGCCGACGAGCCCGGCGAGACCCAGGATCTCGCCGGCGCGGACCTCGAACGTGACGTCGCGGAAGGCCGTGCCGCGGGTCAGGCCGTCGACCTTGAGGAGCACCTCGCCGAGCGGGACCTCGACCTTCGGGAAGAGGGTCACGGCCCGGCCGACCATGTGGCGGATCAGGTCGGCCGTGGTCAGCTCGCTCGTCGGCGCCGATGATGACGTGCCGGCCGTCGCGCAGGACCGTCGCCCGGTCGCACAGGTCGAACACCTCGTCGAGCCGGTGGCTGACGAACAGGATCGCGACGCCGCGGTCGCGCAGGCGGCGCACGATCGTGAACAGCCGCTCGACCTCGTGGAGCGACAGCGACGCCGTCGGCTCGTCGAGGATGAGGATGCGTGGCCTCGAGCGACAGCGCCTTGGCGATCTCGATCAGCTGCTGGTCCGCCATCGACAGGCCGCGGACCGGCGACCCGATGTCGAGCCGGACGTCGAGCTCCTCGAACAACGCGTGGCCTGGCGACGCATCTCGCGCCACGAGATCGAGCCGAAGCGCCCGGTCGGCGCGTGGCCGATGAACACGTTCTCGGCGACCGACAGGTCGGGGAACAGTCGCGGCTCCTGGTGCACGACGGCGATCCCGCGCGCCCGGGCGTCGGCTGGACCGCGAAGGAGCGTGGGCGACCCGTCGAGCGACATCGTCCCGCTGTCCGGCTGGTGGACCCCGGCGAGGATCTTCACCAGCGTGCTCTTGCCCGCACCGTTCTCGCCGACGAGCGCCCGGATCTCGCCGGCGCGCAGGACGAGCGACACGCCGTCGAGCGCCTGGGTCGCCGCGAAGCGCTTCGAGATCACGTCGAGCTCGACGCGCGGCGCGTCGCCGTCCGCGGGGATCCGGTTCGCGGCCACCCCGCCCGGCTCGACCGTGGGCACCGTCACGACGTCGGCCTCGCCGCGTGCGATCGGCGTGTCGCACCACGGGTCGCGACCCCGTCCGGGCCGACCTGGCGGACCACGACGCCGCGGCCATCGAGCGCCCGGAGCATGGCGTCCGGTGCCGCCCGGTCGGTCAGCACGAGGCTGATCTCGTCGAGCGAGCAGAACGTCGCGAACGCGGCGCGCTCCCACTTGCGTGTGGTCGACGATGGCGATCACCTCGCGCGCGGCCGCGACCATCGAGCGCTTGATCTGCGCTTCCTCCTCGGTGGCGTCGGCCAGGCCGGAGTCGACGGTGAAGCCGGCCGCGCCGAGGAAGGCCTTCTGGACGTTGACCCGGCTGAACAGGCCGTCGCCGAGCTGGCCGACCACCGACAGCGCCTCCCAGCGGACGCGCCCGCCGAGCATCAGGACGACGATCCCGGGATGCCCGGCCAGCTCCGATGCGAGCCGGAGGCCGTTGGTGATGACCGTCAGCTGGCTCCAGCCGCCACGGGCCTTGAGCTGCCGGGCGACCGACAAGGCGGTCGTGCTGGCGTCCATGACGATGCTCTCGCCGTCCTGGACGAGCGCCGCGCCGGCCGCGCCGATGCTGCCCTTCTCGTCGGCCTGGAGGCGCTCGCGGATGTCGAACGGGAGCTCGGGCCGGCTGCGATCGACGGCGATCGCCCCGCCGTGGGTGCGCACGAGCCGGCGCTCCGATTCGAGCACGACGAGGTCCTTGCGGATCGTCACCGAGGAGACGCGGAACTGGGCCGCGAGGTCGTTCACCCGAACGCGCCCATGCTCCTCGACGATGCGCGCGATGTGCTCCTGGCGCTCACGGGCGAACACGTCGCCCGGGGAGGCGGTGGCTGGATCGGTCACGCCTCTCCTTCGGTCGAACTGGGGGTCCGAGCGGGGTTTCGGTTGCGTTCCGCCGCAGAGTAGACCCGCCCAGAACGAAATGTCAAGAATGCAATTGAAATCATTCGAAAGGTGTGGCAGGCTACGCGACATGGCCGGAACGAGCGCCCGTCTGCTGCCCAATGGCTGCCGCCTCACGCTCGCGTTGGCCACCCGACCCGGCCGGCAACCGTCAGGGCGCCACCTCCTCCGGCGTCCGCGACACTCGCGCCGGCCGGGTCGGACAACAGCCGCAACCGGCGCGTAGGATCGGGCCGAGCGAGCCCGACCACGCAGACCCGCCCCGAGGGGTGACGGAGGCAGACGTGACCACCAACCAGGCCGTCGTCGCGGCACTGCGATCCCAGCGGATCGAGCTGCCGTCGTGGGCCTTCGGCAACTCCGGGACGCGCTTCAAGGTCTTCGCCCAGAAGGGCGTGCCGCGCGACCCGTACGAGAAGGTCGCCGACGCGGCGCAGGTCCACCGCTTCACCGGCGTCGCGCCGACCGTCGCCCTCCACATCCCGTGGGACCGGGTGGACGACTACGCCGACCTGGCCCGCCACGCCGCCGACCTCGGGGTCGGCCTCGGGACGATCAACTCGAACGTGTTCCAGGACGACGACTACATGCTCGGCAGCGTGTGCAACCCCGATGCCCGCGTCCGGCGGAAGGCGCTCGACCACCTCCTCGCCTGCATCGACGTCATGGACGCGACGGGCTCGCGCGACCTCAAGCTGTGGTTCTCGGACGGGACGAACTACCCGGGCCAGGACGACATCCGCGCCCGGCAGGATCGGCTGGCCGAGGCGCTGGCCGCGGTCCACGCCCGGCTCGGGCCGGACCAGCGGATGGTCCTCGAGTACAAGCTCTTCGAGCCGTCGTTCTACACGATGGACGTGCCCGACTGGGGGACCGCCTACATCCAGTGCGTCGCGGCCGGGCCCAAGGCGAAGGTCGTGGTCGACACCGGCCACCACGCGCCGGGCACCAACATCGAGTTCATCGTCGCCTCGCTGCTGCGCGCCGACCGGCTCGGCGGGTTCGACTTCAACTCGCGGTTCTACGCCGACGACGACCTGATGGTCGGCGCCGCGGACCCGTTCCAGCTGTTCCGGATCATGCACGAGGTCGTCCAGGCGGGCGCGCTCGACGCCGGACCTCGGCGTCGCCTTCATGCTCGACCAGTGCCACAACATCGAGCCGAAGATCCCGGCCCAGATCCGGTCCGTGATGAACGTCCAGGAGGCGACCGCCAAGGCGCTGCTCGTCGACGCCGACGCGCTGGCCGCAGCGCAGGCGGGCGGTGACGTCCTCGGCGCCAACGCCGTCCTGATGGACGCCTACGCCACCGATGTCCGGCCGCTGCTGGCGGAGGTCCGGACCGGCCTCGAGCTCGATCCCGATCCCGATCGCCGCCTACGCACCGGTCGGGCTACGCCGACCAGATCGAGGCCGAGCGGGTCGGCGGCCAGCAGGCCGGTTGGGGCGCATGACGACGCGACCCGTCTCCGCCGACTCGAGCTCGGTCGGTGGCCGCGCTGCTCGACCGCTCCAACCGGCTCGGCGCCGATCCGCGGAACACGAACTTCGCGGGCGGCAACACCTCGGCCAAGGGCACCGCGATCGATCCGGTCAGCGGGACGCCGATCGAGCTGCTGTGGGTCAAGGGCTCCGGCGGCGACCTCGGGACGCTGACCGAGGCCGGGCTGGCCGTGCTCCGGCTCGATCGGCTGCGCGCGCTCGTGGACGTCTACCCGGGCGTCGAGCGCGAGGACGAGATGGTCGCCGCGTTCGACTACTGCCTCCACGGCCGCGGCGGCGCCGCGCCGTCGATCGACACCGCGATGCACGGGCTCGTCGACGCCGCCCACGTCGACCACCTCCACCCCGACTCGGGCATCGCGCTCGCGACCGCGGCCGATGGCGAGGCGCTCACCCGCGCAGTGCTTCGGCGACCGGGTCGCCTGGGTCGACTGGCGCCGGCCGGGGTTCCAGCTCGGGCTCGACATCGCCGCGATCCGGCGCGAGCGGCCCGAGGCGATCGGGGCGATCCTCGGCGGCCACGGGATCACCGCCTGGGGCGACACGTCGGACGAGTGCGAGGCGCGCTCGCTCGAGATCATCCGGACGGCCGAGCGGTTCATCGCCGAGCACGGCCGGCGCCGACCCGTTCGGGCCGCCGATCGCCGGCTACGAGCCGCTCCCCGAGGCGGAGCGCCACGCCCGGGCGGCGGCCCTCCTGCCGCTGGTCCGCGGGCTCGCCTCGACCGATCGGCCGCAGGTCGGCCACTACACCGACAGCGAGGTCGTGCTCGACTTCCTCGGCCGGGCCGAGCATCCGCGGCTGGCCGCGCTCGGAACGTCGTGCCCCGACCACTTCCTGCGGACCAAGGTCCGGCCGATGGTCCTCGACCTGCCCGCCGACGCGCCGACTCGGCCGACGTCGTCGCCCGGCTGCGCGAGCTGCACGAGGCCTACCGCGCCGACTACCGGGCCTACTACGAGCGCCACGCCGACGCCGGACAGCCCGCCGATGCGCGGCGCCGACCCGGCGATCGTGCTCGTCCCCGGCGTCGGCATGTTCTCGTTCGGGGCCGAACAAGCAGACCGCCCGCGTCGCCGGCGAGTTCTACGTCAACGCGATCAACGTGATGCGCGGCGCGGAGGCCGCTCTCCACGCTACGCCCCGATCCCCGAGTCGGAGAAGTTCCGGATCGAGTACTGGGCGCTCGAGGAGGCCAAGCTCGCAGCGGATGCCCAAGCCCGAAGCCGCTCGCCGCGCGGGTCGCGCTCGTCACCGGCGCCGGCTCGGGGATCGGCAAGGCGATCGCCCAGCGGCTGGCCGCCGAGGGCGCGTGCGTCGTCGTCGCCGACATCGACGCCGCCAGCGCGGAGACCGTCGCCCGCGAGCTCGGCGGACCGGACACGCGCGATCAGCGTCGTCGCCGACGTGACCGACGAGGCCCAGGTCGCCGAGGCGTTCCGGCAGGCCGTGCTCGCGTTCGGCGGCGTCGACCTCGTCGTCAACAACGCCGGCCTGTCGATCTCGAAGCCGCTGCTCGAGACGACGGTCCGCGACTGGGACCTCCAGCACGACGTCATGGCCCGCGGCTCGTTCCTCGTCTCGCGCGAGGCGGCCCGGATCATGATCGACCAGGCGATGGGCGGCGACCTCATCTACATCGTCAGCAAGAACGCGCTCTTCGCCGGGCCGAACAACGTCGCCTATGGCGCGTCGAAGGCCGACCAGGCCCACCAGGTCCGCCTGCTCGCCGCCGAGCTGGGCGGCTTCGGGATCCGGGTCAACGGCGTCAACCCGGACGGCGTCGTGCGCGGCTCGGGGATCTTCGCCAAGGGCTGGGGCGCCGACCGGGCCCGGACCTACGGCATCCCCGAGGACCAGCTCGGCGAGTTCTACGCGCAGCGGACGCTGCTCAAGCGGGAGGTGCTGCCGGAGCACGTCGCGGCGGCCGTCTTCGCGCTGACCGGCGGCGACCTGAGCCAGACGACCGGCCTCCACATCCCGGTCGACGCGGGTGTCGCGGCGGCGTTCCTGCGGTGACCGGCCGGCTCGTCGCCGCCGTCGACCTCGGTGCCTCGAGCGGCCGGGTGATGGTCGGCCGGGTCGCCCCGAACGAGCTCGAGCTGACCGAGGTCCATCGCTTCCCGAACGACCCGTCCGGCTCCCGGACGCGCTCCACTGGGACATCCTGCGGCTCTATCGCGAGGTCCTCGCCGGGCTGCGCGAGGCCGCCCGGGCGGCCGACGGGCTGGTCAGCATCGGGCGTCGATTCGTGGGGCGTCGACTTCGGCCTGCTCGACGAGGACGGCGCGCTGCTCGGCAACCCGGTCCACTACCGCGACGCCGGACGTCCGCCGCGGTCGAGGCCGTCCACGGCCGATCCCGCCGGCCGAGCTCTACGCGCGGACGGGGCTCCAGTTCCTGCCCTTCAACACGATCTACCAGCTCGCCGCGGCGCGCGACGCGGCGTCGTTCGGGGCGGCCCGGACGATGCTGCTCATCCCGGACCTCATCGGCTACTGGCTGTCCGGCGTCCGCGTGGCGGAGGTCACCAACGCCTCGACGACGGCGCTCCTCGACGTCCACCGCCGGACCTGGGACGGCGGGCTGATCGAGGCGCTGGCGCTCCCGGCCGGCTTGTTCGCGCCGCTGGGCTCGCCGGGCGACGTGATCGGGCCGCTGCGCGACGACGTCCGGCGCCGAGACCGGCGCTGCGGCGGAGACGCTGCTGACGCTGGTCGGCTCGCACGACACGGCGTCGGCGATCGTCGGCGTGCCGGCGACGGACGCGTCGTTCGCCTACATCGCGTGCGGCACCTGGTCGCTCGTCGGCGTGGAGCTCGATCGCGCCGTGCTGACCGAGGACAGCCGGGTCGCGAACTTCACCAACGAGGGCGGCGTCGACGACCGGATCCGCTACCTCCGCAACGTCATGGGCCTGTGGCTGCTCCAGGAGTCGCTCCGGACCTGGGAGCTCGAAGGCACGCCCGAATCGCTGCCGCGCGCTGCTGATCGCGGCCGCCGAGCTCCCGCCGGGCGGGCCCGTGATCGACCCGGACGATCCGGTCGTTCCTGCCACCGGGCGACATGCCGGCCCGGATCGCGGCCGCCTGCCGCCGGCTCGACCAGCCCGAGCCGGACGGGCCGGCCGGCCATGGTGCGCTGCATCCTCGACAGCCTGGCCGGCGCCTACGGCCGCGCGGTCCGTGACGCCGCCCGGCTGTCCGGCCAGGCCGTCGACGTCGTCCACCTCGTCGGCGGCGGGCGCGCGGAACGCGCTGCTCTGCCAGCTCACCGCCGATGCCTGCGGCGTGCCGGTGCTGGCCGGGCCCGGTCGAGGCCACGGCGCTCGGCAACGTCCTCGTCCAGGCCCGTGCGCGCGGCCTGCTGGCCGGCGATCTGGAGACGCTTCGCGCGCTCGTCCGGAGCGACCCAGGACATCCGCCGCTACGAGCCGCGGACGGCGGCCGCGCGCGGACGAGCCTGACCGATGCGCGTCGCGCTGTTCGTCACCTGCTACAACGACCTGCTGTTCCCGGACGTCGGCCGGGCGACCGTGCGCGCTCCTCCGGCGGCTCGGGCAGGACGTCGACTTCCCGGCCGAGCAGACGTGCTGCGGGCAGATGCACTTCAACTCCGGCTACCAGGACGCCTGCATCCCGCTGGTCGAGCGGTTCGTCGACTGCGTTCGCCGGGTACGACGCGATCGTCACGCCGTCCGGCTCGTGCGCGGCGATGGTCCGCCACCACCACCCGCTCGTCGCCGAGCTGCGCGGCCCGGGACGGGCGACGCGACGCTCGCGCGCGCGCGTCGCGTCGGTGGCCGCCGCGGGTCCACGAGCTGACCGAGTTCCTGGTCGACGTCGCTCGGCGTCACCGATGTCGGCGCGTCGTTCCCGCACACGGTCGCCTTCCACCCGACCTGCCACTCGCCGCGGCTGCTCGGGGTGGGCGATCGGCCGGCGCGGCTGCTGGCCGCGCGTCGACGGGCTGACCCTCGTGCGACGCTGCCGCGCTCGGACGCGTGCTGCGGCTTCGGCGGCACGTTCGCGGTCAAGAACGCGGACACCTCGGTGGCGATGGGCCTCGACAAGGTCGACGACGTCCTCGGCTCCGGCGCCGAGGTCCTCACCGCCGGCGACACGTCGTGCCTGATGCACATCGGCGGGCTGCTGTCGCGACGGCGATCGCCGGTCCGGGTCATGCACCTCGCCGAGATCCTGGCCTCGACCGGGGCCGGCGCATGACCGGACCCGCCGGAGCCAGCCGCCGGGCCGCACCCGGCCGGAGCCGTCGTTCGCGCGGCACGCCGCCGTTCCCGGAGGCCGCGCGGACCGCGCTCGCGAACGGGCAGCTCCGCGCCAACCTCGGCCGGGCGACCACCACGATCCGCGACCAAGCGCGCCGCCGCCGTCGCGGAGCGGGCCGACTGGGAGGCCCTGCGCCTGGCCGGCGCCGCGATCAAGGACGACGTCCTGCGCAGACCTGCCCGCGTTGCTCGAGCAGCTCGAGGCCGCGGTGACCGCCGCGGGCGGCATGGTCCACTGGGCGCGCGACGCCGCCGAGGCGAACGCGATCGTCGCGGGCATCACCCGGGCCGCCGGCGCCACCGAGGTGGTCAAGGTCAAGTCGATGGCGACCCAGGAGATCGAGCTCAACGAGGCCCTCCGGCTCGAGGGCATCGACGTCTGGGAGACGGACCTCGCCGAGATGATCGTCCAGCTCGGGCACGACCTGCCGTCGCACATCCTCGTCCCGGCGATCCATCGCAACCGCACCGAGATCCGCGACATCTTCGTGGCCGAGATGGCCGCCGCCGGCCGACCGGCGCCCGACCGGCCTGACCGACGACCCGCACGAGCTCGCCGAGGCGGCCCGGCTGCACCTGCGCGAGAAGTTCCTGCGCGCGCGCGTGGCCGTCTCCGGCGCCAACTTCGCCGTCGCCGACAGCGGCACGGTCGTCGTCGTCGAATCCGAGGGCAACGGCCGGATGTGCCTGACCCTGCCCGACGTCCTGATCACGGTCATGGGCATCGAGAAGCTCGTCCCGACCTGGCGCGATCTCGAGGTCTTCCTGCAGCTCCTGCCGCGCTCGTCCACCGCCGAGCGGATGAACCCGTACACCTCGATGTGGACGGGCGTGACGCCGGGGGACGGGCCGCAGCGCGTTCCACCTGATCCTGCTCGACAACGGCCGGACGGACGTGCTGTCCGATTCGATGGGCCGCCAGGCCCTGCGCTGCATCCGCTGCTCGGCCTGCCTCAACGTCTGCCCCGTCTACGAGCGGACGGGCGGCCAGGCGTACGGTTCGGTCTACCCGGGCCCGATCGGGGCGATCCTCACGCCGCAGCTGCGCGGCATCGCGCCGCGGGCCGGTCGACGCGCAGACCGCGTCGCTCCCGTTCGCGTCGTCGCTGTGCGGCGCCTGCTTCGACGTCTGCCCGGTGCGCATCGACATCCCCGAGGTGCTGATCCACCTCCGCGGGCAGGTCGCCCGCCAGTCCGAAGCGACGCGCGCGGCTGCCGTCCGGCGAGGCGCTCACGCATGCGGGCCGCGGCGTGGACGTTCCGCTCGCCGCGCCGGCTCGGGCTCGCGGAGCGGGCCGCCGGGCTCCTCGCGCGGGTCGTCACCCGCCGCGGACGGATCCGCCGGCTGCGCGGCCCCGGGCCGATCGGTGCCTGGTTCGGTGCCCGCGACCTCCAGGCGCCCGCGCGCGAATCCTTCCGGGCCTGGTGGCGTCGCACCGACGGCGGCCGATCCGGCGACGGAGAGGGCGGCCGATGAGCAGCCCGACCTCCCGCGACGCCCACGCCGCCCGCGGTGACCGGGCCGATGACGCCCGCTCGGTCGTGCTCGAGCGGATCCGGTCGGCCCTCGCCGACGGACCGCCGGCCGTCCCGATCCCGCGCGACTACGACAGAGCGCTCGCCGCCGTCGACCGACATCCCCGCCCTCTTCGTCGAGCGCTGCGGCGACTACCGCGCCACGGTCCAGCGCACCACCGACGTCGAGCTGCCGGCCGTCGTGGCCGCCGTCCTCGCCCGCCACGCTGTCGAGCGGCTGGCGGTTCCCCGGGGCGTGCCGGAGCACTGGTTGGTCGCCTCGACCGTCGCCCGCGTCGGCGACGACCCGCCCCTGGCGCATCGCGAGCTCGATGGCGTGGACGGCACGATCACCGGCTGCGCGGTCGCCATCGCCGAGACCGGCACGGTCGTGCTCGACGGCGGCCCCGACCAGGGCCGTCGCGCGCTGAGCCTGCTCCCGGACCTCCACGTCTGCGTGGTGCTGGCCAGCCAGGTGGCCGGCAGCGTGCCCGAGGCCCTGGCGCGGCTGACGCCGACCGCGCCGCTGACCTGGATCAGCGGGCCGTCGGCCACCAGCGACATCGAGCTGCAACGGGTCGAGGGCGTCCATGGCCCGCGGCGCCTCGAGGTGATCGTCGTCGACGACCGCTAGACCGCCTCGTCGCTGTGATCGACCTGCAATGCGCCGGGGCGGGTCCGGCACGTTGCTGTGGCAGCACCGCGCGCAGAGTGCGGCGACGATGAACGCACACGGTTCGATGCTCGACCAGGGGCTCGACGGCAGGGAGACCAACCTGCAGGTCGGCCGCGGGATCCGCGGCATGTTCATCGGCCTCCGGCGCTGCGGGCTATCGGTCGAGGAGGCATCGAACCTGACCGCCCACCTCGCCGGCATCCAGCCAGTGCCCGGCGGCTGGTCGCTCGCCGAGGTCGAACGCCTCCGGTTCCTGCGCTGGATGGTCGGCGCCGGCCGGCTCGGCGCCGACGACGTCCCGCCGGCCGCGGCCCGGGCAAGGACCCGGCGGGCCGCCTAGGCCTGTGGACGAACGACGAGTCCTTGAGCCCTCGTCCCGGAGAACCCGGCTAGTCTCGCCGTATGGACAGGTTTGAGGTACGGCCTGGCGAGGGCATCGGCCCGATCACCCTTGGCATGACGCGATCGGAAGCCTTCGAAGCCGCCGAGAATGTCGGGCTGACCGCAGCGTCGTTCGTCAAGTCGCCAACCGCTCCGGAGGCGTTGGTCATCGAGCGCCAACTGTTCGCCTACTTCGATCCGGACGATCGCGTCGAGGAAGTCGAGGTTGCCGTACCGCGCGATCAGGACGACCGAGGCGTCACGTGGAACGACCTCGACTTCGCCCTCGATCCAGGCGCGGTCGCGAGTGCTCTCGACGAGATCGCGCAGCCCGACAAGGAAGACGTGGAGTATCCGGCGACGAGGTACTACCCCGACCTCGGGATGGCCGTATGGAAGGATGCAAAGCCCGAGGACTGGCTCGATGGACCCTTCGAGTCGGTTCTCGTGCGGCGGCGTGGGCCGCAACAAGCGCCGTCGCGAGCCGACGTGAACGGACGCATCGAGGGGCTCGAGCTCAAACCGCTGTAGCGGATCCGCTGGACCGGCTGGATGCGTCCCAGCAGGCCTACCTTCCGCCGGCCGACCCAGTTGCCGCGTCGATGGCGGACGCTCGTTCGACGACCGCGTCGGGCGTCAGCCCGGCCGCCGTCCACCCACCGTCGACCACGAGCGTCTGGCCCGTCACGAACCCGCCACCCGGCCCGATCAGGTAGCGCACGGCCGCGAGCACGTCCTCCCCGACGCCGACCCGCCCGACCGGGTTGAGCGCGGCCCAACGCTCGGCGTAGGCCGGGTCGTCCGCGAGGTTCCGGTCGTTGACGATCGATCCCGGCGCAATCGCGTTGACGGTGATCCCGGCCGGCGCGAGCTCGAGCGCGAGGTTGCGCGCGAGCGCCTCGATGCCGGCCTTGGTCATGGCGTAGGCCGCCAACCCGTCGATCGCGCGTCGCGCGGTGACCGACGAGGTCAGCACGATCCGACCGCCATCGCCTTGTTCGACCATTTGTCGCGCCCCGGCCTGGGCGGTGAAGAACGTGCCCCGCAGGTTCGTGGCCACCACCCGGTCGAACGACGCCGGATCGACGTCGAGGAACCGCCCGAAGCTTGTCAGCCCGGCATGGCAGCACAGCACGTCGAGCCGGCCAAAGGCCTCGACGGCGGTGGTGATCAACGCGGCCGCAGTCTCCGGGTCGGCGAGGTCGCCACGGACGAGGCGGACCCGCCCGCCGGCCGCCTCGATCGCGCGCGCTGTCTCCTCGGCACCATCCTGGTTGCCGTGATAGCCGACCACGACGGCGCAGCCATCGGCGGCAAGCCCCTCGGCGAGGACGCGGCCGATCCCGGTCGCTCCACCGGTGACGATCGCGACGCGCTCCATCGAACGCAGGGTAGCGCGGGTGTGTCCGCGAGCGACAGTCCCGCCGGCCTAGCCTCGGGCGCGGTCCTGCGACGCCTCGCCGCCGGGCTCGGCGGGGACGACCACCACGCGCGCGTCGGCCTCCTCGCGGACGCCCTCGGCCGGGTCAGCCGTCGCGGTCGCCAGCCGCTCGAGCTCACCTGCCGCTTCGAGATCGCGGGGCACGACGATCGTGCCCACACGGTGCTCGCGGGCGTAGGTCGCCAGGGCCTCGGGACCGGGTTCCGACGGCAGCCAGGCGGTGGTCTCGACGCCCGCCCGTCGCGCCTCGGCGACCTGGGTCGGCGATCGGCGCCCGGCCGGCCGCCTCGAGGGCGGCTTCGTCGAGCTCGGTCGGGGTGTCCTCGGCCGTCCCGTCGGCTGACCAGTTGCTGGGCAGCGGGTCGCCGAGGACGGTGGCGGCGTCCCAGTCATAGAGGATCAGGCGCCCGCCCTGCTCGGTCGCGAGGCGGACCGCCTCGGCGCGGGTCGCGGCGTAGCGATCGTCGTCGGCCGTCACGGCCAGGACGACGGAGCGCCTCTTCGAGTCCGTCATCGGTCGAGTGTCCGTCCGCTCGCGTTGCGCCCGGATCGCAGTCGGTGCCGAGAGGTGTCGGCGGCGTAGCAGCGTCGCGACCCACACCCGAACGCGGGCTTGCACGCCGCGTCGCAACACCGCTGTCACACCTGTCCGGTGCCGCGTCATCAGAGCCGTGACCCTGCCTCGTGACACTGGCAACGCACCCCGACCACGAGGCCGGGCCGTTCGCCCCGCTCGCACCACATCCCCTGGAGGACCGCATGAACGCGATTGCCCTGCTCAAGGCCGACCACGACAAGGTCAAGCGCCTGCTCACCGACCTCGAGTCGACCACGGAGCGTGGGGTCAAGACCCGCGCCGAGCTGTTCGCCACGATCAAGGGCGAGCTCACGCTGCACGAGATCGTCGAGGAGGAGATCTTCTACCCGGAGCTCAAGGCGCACCCGAAGGCCAGGGACATCGTGCTCGAGGGCTACGAGGAGCACCACGTCGTGGACGTCCTGATGAGCGAGCTCGAAGCGCTCGACGTCAGCGACGAGACGTGGGGCGCCAAGGCCCTCGTCATGAAGGAGAACGTCGAGCACCACATCGAGGAGGAGGAGGGCGAGATGTTCCCGCAGGCGCGATCCGTGTTCGATGCCGCCGAGCTCGACGACCTCGGCGACCGGATGGAGGCCCGCAAGCAGTCCGCGGGCCGCGAGCTGGGGATCCCGGTCGCCACGCGGTAGCGACCCCCGACATCGATGGGCCGGCCAAGGCACGTTCGCCGGCCCGGCGCATTCGGTTCGCGACGGCTCAGGATGGTCCGGGTGCGGGCGACGTTGACGGGCTTGCCGTTCCGGATGGAGCCGGACCCGATGGCGCGGCCGACCCGGGCGCTGTCGACGACGGCGGGAGGGTCGATCCGTAGCGCCAGCCCGGCTGCGTGCTCGGCCCGCCGGAGGCGCTGCTGGAGGCGCAGCCTGCGGCCAGCGCGGCCGCGGCGATCAGCCCAAGGACGAGGTGCTGCCGGTGGTGGCGTGCTGCCATGCACACATCATGACGCCGGACCGACCGCCCCGTCGAACCCGTTCCGCGCTCTGCGGCGGCCGACACTCCGCCGCGCGGTCTGGTTGAATCAGGCCTCGTCGCGCCCGCGGGCACTGCCTGACTGACCCACGAGGCCGACGTTTGGGGGACCGACGTCGATGCAGCAACCGGACCGGGGAGCGGATCGGCCGCCCGGTCGCGACATGGTCTGGATCGCCGGCGGCACGTTCCGGATGGGGTCGGAGGCGCACTACGCGGAGGAGCGGCCGGTCCACGACGTCGCCGTCGACGGCTTCTGGATCGACGAGCACCAGGTCACGGTCGCCGAGTTCCGCCGGTTCGTGAAGGACACCGGCTACGTGACGGTCGCCGAGCGGCCGCTCGACCCGGCCGACTATCCGGAGGCCGAGACCGACCTCCTCGTCCCGGGCTCGCTCGTCTTCCGGCCCACGCGGGGTCCGGTCGACCTCGACGACTACCGAAACTGGTGGCACTGGGTACCCGGCGCCCAATGGCGGCAGCCGGAGGGCCCGGGCAGCGACGTCACGGGCCGTGACCGTCATCCGGTCACCCACGTCGCCTACGAGGACGTCGACCGCTTACGCCGCGTGGGCGGGCAAGGAGCTGCCGACCGAGGCGGAGTGGGAGTTCGCCGCGCGCGGCGGCCTCGACGGCGCCGTCTACACCTGGGGTGACGAGTTCGCCCCCAAGGGCCGGATGATGGCCAACACCTGGCAGGGCGAGTTCCCCTGGCAGAACCTGCGCACGGATCGGCTTCGATGGCACGTCCCCGGTCAAGTCGTTCCCGGCGAACGGCTACGGCCTATACGACATGGCCGGCAACGTCTGGGAGTGGACGACCGACTTCTACCGCTCGGCCCATCCCGAGGTCGCCATCCACGCCTGCTGCGGTCCGTCCGGCCCGCGCCTCAACCCCCGGGTCTCGACGCCGGACGGCTCGTACAACGTCGGCCAGCCCGGCGCGCAGTTCCCGCGGATGGTGGTCAAGGGCGGGTCACACCTGTGCGCCCCGAACTACTGCCTGCGCTATCGCCCGGCAGCGCGGCAGCCGCAATCCGTGGAAACCTCGATGGCGCACCTCGGGTTCCGCTGCATCAGCCGGCCGGCGCGGGAAACTACCGCGGAGCTCCACTAGGACCTGCGGCGGTCAGCGACCGAGGAGCTGGTCCACCGGCGCGTAATCGTCACGCAGGATCGGCGCATCGCCGATGAAGCCGCGGACGGCGGCGGGCTCGGAGAGGATCCCCGTTTGGGCAGGGTCGCCCCAGGTGGCGACCCGGGTCATGACCACCGGCACGTCGAGTGGCTCGGCGCTGGCGACGAGCACGACGTTTCCGCCGCCACCGCCGGCCAGGGTCTCGCGGGAGCTGATGATCGCCAGGTGCTCGAAGTGCAGGCCGGCCGTCGCCGCCTCGGCCCGAACGAACCCGAGCGGCGGATAGTCGATCAGGTTCATCACGTACATCCCGCCCGGCCGCAACACGCGCTGGACCTCGTCGAGGAACTCGGTCGTGGTCAGGTGCCACGGGACGGCCAGCCCGCCAAACGCGTCGCCGACGACGAGGTCGAAGGCGTCGGTCGGCAGGGTCTCGATGGAGCGACGGGCATCGCCGAGGCGGATCGAGGTGGCGTCGCTCGGCGTGAACCCGAGCCGGTCGCGGGCGACCTGGAGCACGCGCGGATCCAGCTCGAGGACGACCTGGCGCGCCCGGGACGCGTCGCTTCGACGATAGCGAGGAAACGTGAAGCCGCCACCGCCGATGTGCAGGACGTCGACCGGGCCGTTCGAGCGCGTCGAGATACGGCCCCGCCGCGTCTGCGAACCGCTGGACGTACCCGAACCGGATGACCGTCGGGTCGGCCACGTCGACATAGGCGTGGGTGAGCCGGTCGAGGACGAGGGTCCGCCCGTTCGGGTCGTCGCGATCGGCGACAACCGAGATGCAGTAGTAGGCGCTCTCCGTGTCGCACGGCGAGGGCGCCGCGAGCGCGAGGCCCGCACCGGCCGCAGCCGCGACCGCCAGCGCGACACTGGGCGCGCCCCCGCCGCGAAGGCCGACGGTCAGGGCCAGCCCGACGACCACGAGCATCCCGCCGACCGCCACGATCAGCGGTCGGGTCGGCACCAGGCCGAGCAGCACGAAGCCGGTCAGGAACGTGCCCGTGATCGCCCCGACCGTCCCGATCGCGGACAGCCGCCCGACGGTCGACCCGCTCCTCGCCACGTCGGTCAGCGTCGCGCGGACGATCATCGGCGCCACGGCGGACAGGATCGCGGCCGGCGCGACGAACGCGACCGTGGCGAGGACGACGATCGCCACGAAGCCGTCGCCGAGGCCGACGCCTCCGACCGCGCCGACGATCGGGACGGCCGCGATGGCCGCCAGGCCACCGAGCACGAACGTCGGACCGAGCAGCGTCCGTGGCCCGAACGCATCCGCGGCCAGGCCACCGAGCCATGCCCCCAGCGCGATCCCGGCGAGGATCGCGCCGATGATCCCGGTGTACGTCGTCAGCGAGACGCCGACATACGGCGCGAGCAGCCGCCCCGCGGCGATCTCGAGCACGAGCACGGAGGCGGCCGCGAGGAACGTCAGCGCGGCGGCGACGGGCCAGCTGAGGCCGCGCTCGGCGCCAGGTCCGTTGTGCATCGCTGGGATGGTAGGCGGATCGCCGGCAATCGGCCGGGAGCGGCCCGATGGCCCTCGCTCAGAGCGGGTCGGCCGGCCGTTCGCCGGCGCGGAGGCGCTCCAGCTGGGCGGTGGTGAACGGCGGATCGAACAGGAACGCCGACTCCGCGAAGCACCGGAACATCTCGGCGATGAAGTGCATCCGCTCGTCGACGTCCGCCCAGTCGATGGCACCCGATTCGCGCGGGCTGTCCCGCGTCGGATCGATCCGATCGAGGAGCTCGCGGAGCTCGGGCAGGACGATCTCGCGCAGCGCGGGCGCGAACCCGACGCCGAGATCCTCACCGAGCTGGAGCTGGACCGCCGGGCCGAGCCGGATCGACATCAGGTGGCGGGTCAGGACGCGCCGGACGATGCGCTGCTCCTCGGCCACGATCGCATCCAGCGCGACATCGAGTCGCGAGCGGCGCCCGAGCATCCGAGCGATCGACAGCCGCAGTCGGACGAGCCATGCGGCGTGCGGGAAGAGCGCGGCGATGAGTCGGTCGCGGACCTCTCGCGGGTCGACGACCCCAGCCTCGAGCGCCGCGGCGATCTCCGGCTGGAGCCGGACCTGCTCGTGGAAGCCGATCTCGAGGTCGGCGAGCAGGATCAGCTGGGCTCGGATCGCCGGGTCGGCCTCCGTGCGTGCGCGCTGGTAGTGCGTCCATGCCTGACGCAGGTAGCGCTGACCGGTCGGCGGATCGCCGGGTCGCAGCCCCTCGAGGAAGCCGTCGAACGCCTCCGGGCCGGCGTCGGGGCCGCACGTGACCTCGAACCGCGCGAACTCGCGACCGATCTCCTCGAACACCCGGAGGTTGCCCCGCGCGACCGCATCGCTCGCCCGATCGAGCGCCGCCGCCGGGTCGATCGTCGCCCAGATCGCTGCCAGCGCCGCATCCAACGGTAGACGGCTGCCCAGCCGCTTGGCCTCGTCGGCGACGTCGACGACGGCGTCGGTGGCTGAATTCGACGCCGACCCGAGCGATGCCGTGATTGCCCGCCGGAGGTCCTCCTGCCGGATCGTTGCGCCTGCCTGCTTCGACGCCCAGGTCGCGTACGTGCACCAGTTGGCGACCGGGCCGAGGCGAGCCGCCGCGGTCGCCGACAGGTCCGCATAGGCCTGCGTGATCGTGAGGTTGCGGATGACCGGATCGGCGATCGCCGCGATCCGGTCCACGTCCTCCGGGGTCAGCGGGTCAGGCGAGGCGAGCGTTGGCACGGGTGTGGCCGGAGTGTACCGGGCAGGACCGGCCTCCCGGCTCGCCCGTCGTCCCGTTGACGTCGATTTGGGCCATAGAGCCTGGATCGTGGTGCGATGATGACCGAACCGCGAGGAGGGCCGGCGATCGCGTCCGGGACCGGTTGGTCCGTTCCGGAGGATCCGGTCAGGTGAGGTGAGAGGGATGACTGCTAGCGCTGCCGGCGAACCCGTCCTGGCATGGCTCGACCGACGCACCGCCCGGGACCGTAAGGTCGAGGCTGACTTCGACGACGCGAGCCTCGAGTTCCGGCGCCTTTTCAGCGAAGTCTGGGGGACGTTCCTGCTCGTCCTGGTCGCGGCCGGCGGCGGCGTCATCGGGGCGACCGTGTTCGGGTCTGACCTGACCCTGGCGATGAAGGCCCTGGCCCCCGGGATGATGGTCATGGGCATCATCTTCTTCATGGGCCCAATCGGCGGCGCCCACCTCAACCCGGCGGTCACCCTGGCGTTCGCCGTTCGCGGTAACTTCCCTTGGCGGCGCGTCCCGGGCTACATCGTCGCCCAGGTCATCGGCGCCGTCCTCGCGTCGGTATTCCTCGAGCTGATGTACGGCGGCATCATCAACGGCGCAACGGAGCCGACGCCGGACGTGAGTCAGGGGGTCGCGATCCTGACCGAAGCGATCCTGACCCTTGGTCTCGTGAGCGTCATCCTCGGGACGGCCACGGGCGCCCGCAACATCGGCTTCAACGGCGCGATCGCCGTCGGTGCCTACATCGGCCTCGTGTCGGTGTGGGGAGCTCCGGTGACGGGCGCATCGATGAACCCGGCGCGTTCTTTGGGCCCGATGCTCGTCGGTGGCGACCTTTCCAACTACCTGATCTACCTTGTCGGGCCGCTTCTCGGCGCCATGGTGGCGGTCGCGTTCGAGTGGATCCTCCGCGGCAGGCCGACCAAGGCCGGCGACGACGCTGCGCAGGGCATCCTCGACGAGTCGAATCCGGCCGCGCTGTGATGCCGGCGGTGGGCGCGTAGGACGACGGTGACCGACTGGCCGGCGGGTTCGCCGCCGTCTCGCGCGGATCGGACGGCGGCCGGGGCCAAGGTCCGGACAAACGTGCCGCCGGCCGGGCTCGGATCGTGGTCACCCCAGCCGGATCGGGCCGATCCGATCGGGCTGCTCGAGGGGCAGGCGACAACCCGCCTGCCGGATCTCGTACCGGTCCGGTATGGCCGGATGTCGATCTCGCCGTTCACGTTCTACCGTGGAGCGGCGCTGCCCATGGCATCGGACCTCGCGTCGGCGCCGACGTCGGGCATCACGGTCCAGCTCTGCGGTGACGCGCACGTGTCGAACTTCGGCCTGTTCGCGTCGCCCGAGCGCGATCTCCTGTTCGACGTCAACGACTTCGACGAGACGCTCCCGGGACCGTTCGAGTTCGACCTCAAGCGGCTCGCAACGAGCCTCGTTGTGGCTGCCCGGGAGCTTGGCGTCGGCCACCACGACGCCAGGCACATCGCCCACCGCGCCATGCGCTCCTACCGCGAGCGCATGGCCGGCTACGCGTCGATGCGCGCCATCGACGTGTTCTACGCGCGGGTGGACGCCACTGGGATCCTCGCGTACGCCGACAAGGGCGCGCGCGCGATGCTCGAGGGGACCGTCAAGTCGACCGCCCATCACGACGCCGTCCATGAATTGCCCAAGCTGACCGCGCTCGTCGACGGCAAGCGCCGCATCGTCGAGCATCCCCCGACCCTGATCAAGCTCAAGGACATGACGAACCTGTTGGCCGATTCGGCGCTCCGGGCGTATCGCGAGACGCTGCAGGAAGACCTGCGTGTCCTGCTCGATCGGTATCGGCTTGCGGACTTCGCGCTCAAGGTCGTCGGCGTCGGCAGCGTTGGGCTCGGCGCCTTCGTGGCCCTGTTCATCGGCGGATCGGACGACGACCCGCTGTTCCTGCAGGCCAAGCAGGCGGAAGCGTCCGTGTACGAGCGGTTCCTCGGACAGAGCGGGCGTGGCAGCCACGGCGAG
The DNA here is from genome assembly GCA_963721545.1 of uncultured Chloroflexia bacterium. Lineage (GTDB taxonomy): Bacteria > Chloroflexota > Limnocylindria > Limnocylindrales > CSP1-4 > SPCO01. The sequence continues at coordinate 22,505 of CAVRKB010000008.1, read as the reverse complement.
CGGGTCGTCACCGGCCAGCGTCGTCTCCAGGCTGCGAGCGACATCCTCCTTGGCTGGGCCGTCGGCGAACGAGGTCAGCACATGTATGTCCGCCAGCTCCAGGACCAGAAGGGCAGCGCCGTCATCGACGCGATGACGCTCGAGGATCTCGCGACGTGGGGCGAGCTGTGTGCCTGGGCTCTTGCGCGCGGCCACGCCCGGTCGGGCGACCCCGCCGTGATCGCCGGCTACCTGGGAACCGACGAAGCGTTTGACCACGCCATGGCGACCTTCGCCGAGGCCTACGCCGACCAGAACGAGCAGGACCATGCCGCCCTGCTCGCCGCGATCAAGGGTGGTCGGATCCATGCCGAGCAGGGAATCTGATCGATCGAGTGGACGAATCCGGAGCGATCCTGACCGTCGACGACCTCATCCTCCGACCGTGGCGCCCCTCTGACGCGCCCGCGCTGCTCGCCGTCTGCCAGGACCCGGAGATCGCCCGTTGGGTGACCATCCCGCAGCCGTTCCTCGAGGCTGACGCGGAGGCGTTCATCGACACCAGCCTGACGACGTGGCGAGACGGTACCGGCGCGCCGTTCGCCATCGTCGATGCCGGTACCGACCGCCTGCTCGGAGCTGTGACCCGGTTCGGCCCGGAGGGGCATCAAGCGACGTTCGGCCTCTGGCTCGCACCTGACGCGCGGGGGAGGGGGGTGGGCACCAAGGCCCTTCGACTCGTTGCAGACTGGACGTTCGCCACCACCGCGGCCATCCGCCTCGACACGTTCATCATGGTCGGCAACGAGCCGTCGTTCCGGATGGTCGAGCGCGCCGGGTTCCGGCGCGAGGGCGTGCTCCGCGCCTGGGACCTCCATCACGACGGCGTGCCCGTCGACTGCGTCGTCTACGCTCGCATCCGCGGCGACGAGTAGGGCCCCCAGGTCAGGGGACGAAGAACTCGCGCAGGTCGTTCGACCCGCAGGTGTGGTTGAGACAGCCCAGCCCCCATGCGCGCTGGATCGTCCGCAGCAGCGAGTAGTGGTCGTGGCTGATCGACGATCGGAAGCCCTGCTTCGCCTCCGGTGAGACGACGATCGTCGCCACGCGGCCGCCACCGCCGCGGTTCGTCGTGCCTTCCTCCCAGGTGATCAGCAGCAGGCTTTCTGCGAACGCGGGATCCCCCGTGATCCGCGGCACGAAGGCCTCGAGGAAGGCATCGCCCTGGGCGATCGTCCCGTCGTGCATGTCGTTGGACATGTTCGGGATGATCAGCTCGAAGTTGGCTGCGGTCGGGCTGAAGTCGTTGAGCTGGGTGATCCGGGCGCACCGCAGCGGATGGCGCGAGATGTTGGTGAAGCTGATCGCCGGCTCGTGCTTGCGGACGTACCAGCCGGGCAGGCCGACGAGGTCCACGCCGCCGAACGCGGCCTTGCCCTTGTAGCACCCGTCGGGCACGTTCTGCGCGTAGACCCGCCAGGTTCGGCCCTTGTCTCGGAGCTGATTGGTCAGATTGCGCGCCGTGATGTTGTGGTTGCGGTTGTCGCGGATGCCGAACGTTCGCCCGGCGAACAGCGCGAAGTAGTTCGGCTGCGACGGATGCGTGATGGCGTGGTAGTTGGTGGCCAGTCCGTAGCCCGCGATCAACGAATTGATGTAGGGCGCCTTCGTATTTCCGACGATCGCTCCGTACTCGCGGTTCTCCATCACGATCAGGTAGATATGCCTGAACCGCGGCACGCCCGAGGCGGTCCGCGGCAGGCTCCCGGCCGTCGATGCGACGTGGACGGCATTGGACAAGTGGCCGATCGGAGCCAGCAGTGCATTCGATGACGGCGACGACGAATCCGCCGTCAGCCATCCGCCAACGACCCCGATGAGGAGCAGGAGTGCGGCGACCGTCGTGCCGCGGCGGATCGGCCGGGTGGTCCGTTCCATGCGACCACCTTACGCCGCCGTGGCCGTCGCGGACACAGGGACCCTGACGTTGCCGGCACACCGACGGCCGCTACAATGGTGCCCTCCCGAGCGGGAGTAACTCAGCTGGCAGAGTGTCTGCTTCCCAAGCAGAATGTCGCGGGTTCGAATCCCGTCTCCCGCTCCAAGTCCTTCCCTTGAATGGAGGAGGGCTCGAGCTCGATGGAGCGTGACGACCCGGCCCACGCGGGCCAGCGTGAGTACACCCCGCTCTTCCTCAGGATCTACGACCCCCTGATCCTTGGCTTCTTCACGCCAGTCGTGTGGCGGTGCCCGACTGCTCGCCTCGTGGAGGGGTATCGGCAGCACCTCGGCCATCGGCACCTCGACGTGGGTCCCGGTACCGGCTATTTCCTGGAACGAGCCGGCATGCGGGATGGCAGCCCGGTCACCCTCCTCGACCCCAACGTGAACGTCCTCGATCACGCCTCCCGACGGTTGCAGCGCCTGGACATCACGACCATTGAGGCCGACGTCTGCAAGCCACTTCCCATCCAGGGGCCATTCGACTCCGCCGCGCTCAACGGCGTGCTCCATTGCCTGCCAGGACCGCTCCCGCGCAAGGCTGGGGCCGTCGCCAACGTGGCCGCCGTCCTCGCTCCGACGGGCGTCCTCTTCGGTGCATCGATCCTCGGGCTCTCCGGGCGACACTCCTGGATGTCGCGAAGCATTCTGAGGGCCAACAACCGGCGGGGCACCTTCGACAACCTCGGCGACACCCAGGAGGGCCTCCGCGAGATCCTCGAGGCATCGTTCGAGCGGGTGGAGCTGGAGACGGTCGGGTCGATGGCGATCTTCGCGGCAACGAATCCGCGCACGAAGCCGTCGACTGGCATGACACCCTAACAACCCGCAGTTGGCTCGCCGATCCACGCTCGCGCTACGACGTTCGCGCGCCAAGGACTTCCAAAGCAGCATATCGCGGGTTCGAATCTCGTCTCTCGCTCCATTCCCCTTTCACGACGATCGAAGTGGATTCGCGCCGTCTGATTGGGTTTTCGAAAGGTTGGGCTCGAGCCACTTGAGATGATCATGCCGGGGACCGGACGAGGCGGAAGATCGCCCGGATGCCGGGCCGCTGCCCGTACAGGAGGACTCCCGCGCGGTAGATGCGGGCGGCCAGCCAGAGCGCGCCGAGGATGCAGGCGACGAGCAGAGCGATCGACAGCAGCACCTCGGCCGCGCTGACGCCGCCGCTCGTGAACCGGCTCAGCATCATGAAGGGGCTGACGAGCGGAACCTGGGAGAGCGACCGTCAGCCATCCCGCCCTGATCGTCGAGCACGCCGGTCGAGGCGTAGACCGCGATGAGGTATCCGGCGGTCGAGACGAGGGTTATCGGCATGACCGCCGCATTGACGTCTTCCTGGCGGCTGACGAGCGACCCGGCCGCCGCGAAGAGGGTCGCGTAGACGAGGAACCCCAGGATCCCGTACACGCCGAAGAGCAGCAGGAGCGGGATCGTCAGGCCCCCAGGCAGGGCGGTCGCTGTCGTTCGTGCCGAGGACGATGCTCGCGACCGTCCCCTGTGCGAGGACGGCGATCGCGCCGGTCGCCAATAGCGCCGCGTACTGCGTCAGTGCGATCGCCCCGACACCGAGGACCTTGCCGGTCAGCAGCTGGAACGGCGTGGCCGCGTTGAGGATGACCTCCATCACCCGCGATGACTTCTCCTCCACGACACTCTGCGCGATCCACGTGCCGTAGATGATGATCATCATGAAGATCAGGACCGTCGTCCCGAACCCCAGCATGCTCCGACCGATCAGATCGGTCGTCGCCTGGGTCGGATCGGTCCGGGCGGGGTCGGGCCACGCGACGGCGAACGTCGCAGGCTCGAACAGGCTCGCCTGGTCGGTCGGGACAACGCCGAGTCGCGCGAGCCTGTCGCCGACCGCGATCGAGGTCGATGCCTGGTGGATCAGGGCGGCGGTGCGACCGGCCGCGTTGTCGTCCGTGTAGAGCGTGAAGGCGAGATCGCCGTCGCTTGTCCGGTCGATCTCCAGGACGGCGGCGTATTCGCCGGCGATGACGGCGCGACGGGCCGCGGCGAGGTCGGGAACCGGCGCTCACGACGAAGTCAGGCTTGACGTCGGTCGTTGTCGCGCTCGGGTTGGCCGAGGCGTTCATGAGGACCGAGACTGTCGTGACGGGATCGCTCTGGAGGTCGGTCGCCGTGACGTGCACTGCGATCTTCTGCTGGCTCGTCTGGTCGATGGCTTCGACGATGATCGGGGCGAACGCGATCGCGATGACGCTGAGGAGCAGGATGAGCGTCCCGAACAGGAAGCTCCGGGTGCGGATCCGGGTGGTGTACTCGCGCCGCGCCACAGCGAAGATGTTGGCAAGACCGGTCATGATCGAACCTCCGGAGCGGCCAGCACACGCTCCTCCATGTCGAGCGCCCCGACGCGCTCCACGAACACATCCTCGAGGGACGGGTCCGCCACCTCGAAGCGCAGGACGTCGTCACCCTGGGCCATGGCAGCTCGGAGGACCGCCTGGGGATCGGATCCGCTGTCGACGCGAACCTCCGTGTAGTCCTGGCCGGGCCGGGTCACGGTCACGTGAGGGAGGGACTGGAGCCAGGCCAGATCGCCGTCCGCGGAGGTTTCGACCCGGACGACCTGGTGGCCCGTCGAGCGTTTGACCTCGCGCGTAGGCCCGGCGGTCACGATCCGCCCGTGGTCGATGATCGCGACGGAGTCGCACAACTCTTCGGCCTGATCGAGCTGGTGGGTGCTGAACACGAGCGTCTTGCCGCGATCGCGCAACTCGAGGAAGGCACTCTTGAGGAGGGCGACGTTGATCGGGTCCAGGCCGCTGAACGGCTCGTCCATGAACAGGACGTCGGGGTCGTGCAGCACGGTCGCGATGAACTGGACCTTCTGCTGGTTCCCCTTTGAGAGGCTCTCGGCCTTGCGGTCGGCGTGCTCGACAATCCGGAAGCGCGCGAGCCACTCGAGTGCGACACGCCTCGCCTCGCGACGTGGCATGCCGTACAGGGATCCGTAGAACACGAGCTGGTCGAGAACGGGCATCCGGAGATACAGACCTCGCTCCTCCGGCATGTAGCCCCACGTGCGTCGCGGCCAGAGCCGCGTGTCGCGGCCGTTCCAGGTCGCCTGTCCCGATGTCAGCGCGAAGGAAGCCGAGCACGACGCGCATCGTCGTCGTCTTTCCCGCGCCGTTAGCCCCGAGGAACCCGCAGATGCCGCCCGCAGGCACCGTGAACGTCACGCCGTCCAAGGCCTGAACGGCACCGAACCGTTTGGTCAGCCCATCGATCACGAGCGACATCCCATACTCCTCCGGCCGTCACCGCGATTTCCGTCCGCGCGGCGACCGCGCGGAGGGACTCCTGGCATTGACGTTGCCGGAGGCACGAGCGATCGGGTAGGGCCATCGGTCGTGAATCACGGGGCGCTTCGATCCGGACAGCTGGGCGGGTGTGGACGTTTGGCAGCCGACGGGGCGTCTCTGGCGATTCCGTCATCGATGAGGGATTGCCGCCGCCAGGCCGCCTAACCAAGGCCGGGCGCTGGGTCCTCAACATGGCCCGGATTCCCTCCACATGACCCTCGCGAACGGGCCGATCGGCAGTGTCGCACCGCCAACAACAGCCATATCGTCGTCCTCAGGAGGCACGACCAATGGCTGGAGCCCAGATTCTGGAATCCGCGGCTTGCGAGACCGCGACCCCCAGCGCAGTCGTCTGGATCAACGGAAGACATGCGTTCGTTGCTCTCATGAGCCACGACGGGCGTACTTCGACCTGCGAGATCACGCGGGGCTGGTTCACCGAAACGGCGTACATGGCTCAAGTGGTTCGGGTGATCGGCGACCGGCAGCGGGTGGTGATCCTCGGTCCTTCCTCCGCTCGTTTGGCACTCGAGCGTGAGTACGTCGCGATGTTCCGACGGCCCGATCGACTCGTGGACGTGGAGCGTGCCGACGCACTGGCTCCCGAGGAGATCATCGACCGTCTCCGCACGCTTGCCGCGTAGAACGCGAACAAGGACGCCCAGCGGCCGAACGGCCCTCGCAAAGGCGCCCTTCGGCACTCGCGGCGTCACGTTCCGGCAGCCTACCGTTCGATCGGAGGTAGCCGATGGCGATCGCCGTTCATTCGATCAGGGCAGGCATGAGCGCGCGCGACGCATTCGAGCCTCTGGACATCGTCGTTGACCGCTGCAAGGGCTGCGGCCTCTGCATTTCCATCTGCCCGAAGGACGTCCTCGAGCTCGACGTTTCGATCGTGAATGAACTCGGCTACCACCCGGTTCGCCTGGCTGAAGCGGCCGCCTGCACCAGCTGCGCACTGTGCGCACGGATCTGCCCAGACTCCGTGTTCGCTGTGTTCGCGCGCCCAAGGCAGATCTGACGTGGCCACCGTCGCCGAGGCAGTGCGACAGCACTCGTCGTGAGGACGACGTCGTCCGTCCGATCCTGATGAAGGGCAACGAGGCGATGGCGGAAGCCGCCATCCAGGCCGGCTGCGACGCCTACTTCGGCTACCCGATCACGCCCCAGGCGGAGCTGCTCGAGTGGATGGCCCGCCGCATGCCGGAGCTGGGACGGGTCTTCGTCCAGGCCGAGAGCGAGTTGGGCGCGATCAACATGGCTCTCGGCGCGGCGGCAACCGGTGCCCGCGTCCTCGTCTCGTCGTCGAGCCCCGGCATCAGCCTGATGGCCGAGGGGATGAGCTACCTGGCCGGCTCCGAGCTGCCCATGGTCCTCATCGATGTCATGCGTGGTGGACCGGGGCTCGGCAGCATCGGTCCATCGCAATCCGACTACTTCCAGGCGACCAAGGGCCATGGTCACGGCGACTACCGCGTGCCCGTGCTCGCCCCGTCCTCGATCGCCGAGGCCGTCGAGCTCACCGCGGACGCGTTCGAGATCGCCGAACGCTACCGGACGCCGGTGATCATCCTCGCCGACGGGGTCATGGGCCAGGCGATGGAGCCGGTCGTCCCGGTCTACCGGATGCCCGCCCGGACACCCGGTGGCTGGGAGCTGTCGGGCGCCGTCGATCGGCCGCCGCGGATCGTCCGCTCGCTCCATCTGCGGCCCGAGGATCTCGAGGCACACAACCGGCGGTTGCAGGCAAAGTTCGCCGCGATCGCCGAGCGGGAGGTCCGCTGGGCGGGCGAACAGCTCGAGGACGCCGAGATCGTGATCGTCGCCTATGGCACCTCGGCGCGTGTCGCGCGCACCGCGATCGAGCGGGCGCGCGATCAGGGTCTTCGTGCGGGCATCTTCCGACCGATCAGCGTGTGGCCTTTCCCCGCGAAGGAACTATCCAGCATCGTCCGGGACCTGCGGGCAGTCCTTGTCGTCGAGATGTCGGCGGGACAGATGGTCGAGGACGTGCGCCTGGCCGTCGAGGGGCGCACCCCCGTCTTCTTCCAAGGACGGACGGGCGGCATGGTCCCGACGCCGGGCGAGGTCGTCGACGCCCTCAGCCGAGCGTGGGCGCTGACCGAGGAGTCGCCGCACGTGTCCGCTGCCGACGGGCCGGTGGCGGAGGCGGAACCTGACCCGCTGAGCCTGATCGAAGACGGCGCCTGGGCGGCCGCTGAACAGTTGATCCTCACTTCCTCGATGGCACGGTGATCCGATGCAACCGCTGACATCCGATCTGCGGCGCGTCATCTATCGACGGCCGAAGCTTCTGACCGACACGTCGACGCATTACTGCCCTGGTTGCGGCCACGGCATCATCCACCGCCTCGTGGCCGAGTTGCTCGACGAGATGCACCTCGGTCCGACGACCATCGGGGTCGCATCGGTCGGGTGCAGCGTCTTCGCCTACGACTACCTGGCCGTCGACTTCGTCGAGGCACCCCACGGCCGCGCGCCCGCGGTCGCCACCGGCGTCCGCCGCGTCCGACCGGACGCCTTCGTCTTCGCCTACCAGGGCGATGGCGATCTGGCGGCCATCGGCACGGCCGAGATCGTCCACGCAGCGGCCCGCGGCGAGCGCATCAGCGTGATCTTCGTCAACAACGGGATCTACGGCATGACCGGCGGCCAGATGGCGCCGACCACGCTGCTCGGCCAGCGGACGACGTCAAGCCCGGGCGGTCGTGAGGCATCGACGGCCGGCTACCCGATCCCGATCACCGAGATGCTCGCGCTGTTGCCGGGCGTGTCGTACGCCGCCCGCGGCTCGATCGCCGACCCGCAGCTGATCGGGAGGACGAAGGCGATGTTGCGCAGGTCGTTCGAGGTCCAGCTGACCGGTGGCGGGCTGTCGATCGTCGAGGTCCTCTCGACCTGCCCCGTCGGTTGGGGGATGACCCCGACCGAGTCGATGGAGCACCTCGCGCGCGACGTCGTCCAGACCTATCCGCTCGGTGTCGTCGTCGACCGGGCGAAGGCCGTCACCGGCACCGGCGAAGGGCTGACGATGCAGCACGCGACGATCATCGGCGGGTTCGGCGGGCAGGGTCTGCTCTTCGCCGGTCACGTCCTCGCCCAGGCCGCCGTGATCGAAGGCCGGATGGTGTCGTGGATGCCGTCCTACGGGCCCGAGATGCGCGGCGGGACGGCCTCGTGCACGGTCATCATCGCGGACCACCCGATCGGCTCGCCGATCGTCGACAGCGCCGACAGCGTCGTCGCCCTGAACCCGCCGTCGCTCGCGAAGCTCGAGCCGCTGCTCGTCGCCGGCGGGCTCCTCATCCTCAATGCCTCGCTCATCGAGGCTGAGCCGCGACGGACGGATGTCAACGTGGTGGCCATCCCATGCTCCACGCTTGCACGGGCCGCCGGTGACGACCGGTTCGTCAGCATGGTCGCCCTTGGTGGCCTGGTGGCTCGATCGGCGATCGTTCGCAGCGAGTCGATCCGGCAGGCGCTCATCGACGTCGTCGGCGAAGACCGGCCGGCGTTGGTCGAGACGAACACGGCCGCATTCAGCAGCGGCCATCAAGCCGCGATGGCGGCACTGGTCCCGTCAACGTCCGAACCGGCCGAGCCGCGGCGCGCAGCGATCGGCCGCGTGTAGACCGCCCGTCGGCGCGTCCCGACTTGCGCCCTCGCGACTACCTTTGGAGCCCGAGCCAGTCGCCGTCGCGGCGTGCGGATTCGGGCCGGTCGGCCGCTGAGGTCATGACTGCCGGCACATGCGGGCGAGGCATCACAGGTCGATGCTGGAGGGTGGATAAATCCCCTTCGAGGATTTCACGTGTTCCGCCATACACCAATCGTCGCGCTCATGATCCTTGCTCTCGTCGCAGCCTGTGGCACGCCAGCCGCCAGTCCGAGTCCGGCGGTTTCTGGCACGCCCACGGCCAACCTCCCGTCGCCGGCGGCGTCGCCTTCGCCATCGCCGTCGCCTTCGCCGACGCCATCCCCGACGCTCACTCCGGCGACACCGAGCCCGACGATCGTGCCACCCTCGCCGACTCTGTGCCCACCACCATGATCGTTCGCGCCTACTTCCTGCTGCGCGATCGAAGCGGTCGGCGAGGTCGTCAACGAGCCGACTCTCGTTCCGGTCCTCCGGACGGTGCCCAGGAGCATGGCGACGGCAACGGCCGCGATGAAGGCGCTGCTCGCAGGACCATCGGCCAAGGAGCGAGCGCGCGACGCCGCCGATCACGACGCTCATCCCCGCCGGCCGAAGCTCCTCGGGATCGAGATCTCCGGAGGCCTCGCGACGGTCGACCTGTCCGCCGAGTTCGCCTCGCGATCCCCTGACGACGTCTCGGATGGCGGCGTAAGCTACTCGCTCCACGGACGTGTGGCCCAGGTCGTCTACACCCTGACCCAATTCACGACGGTGGATCGCGTCAACTTCAAGCTCGATGGCAAGCCGGTCAAGGTGTTGTTCGGAATGCCGGACCCGGAAACCGGTGCGTCCGAGGCGATCGCCATGGACAAGCCCGTCACCCGCGCGACGGACCGTGACCACTATTCGTACCGCGACCACTTCCTGCCCCTGATCTTCGTCGATCGGCCAGCGTGGGGTGCCGCCCTACTGAACCCCGGCCGGGTCACCGGGCTCGCCAACGTCTTCGAGGCGCAGTTCCGGATCGCCCTGCTCGATCGCAACGACAAGGTGCTGATCGATCGTCCCGTGATGGCCACGGTTGGCACGGGCGCATGGGGTCGATTCGATCGTGACCCTGGCCTACGAAGTGTCCACAGCACAATGGGGAACGCTGCGGGTCTGGGACATCTCGGAGTACAGCGGCAGGCCGGTCGCCGTCCGCGAGTATCCGGTCTACCTGCGGCCGGCCCCGTAGGACGACCCGATGGACGCATCGGCCGGTTGGACTGGCAGCTCTTCGGGCGGACCCGCTCGACTGGCTGCTCGAAACGGAAGATCCGGCCGGTTCGACATCTGGTCCTGCGGCAGCTGCTCGATCGGCCAGGCTGACGACCCGGAGGTCGCGGCGAGCCGCCGAGCAGGCAATGGCTGCCGATCCGATTGCTTCCATCCTCGGCCGCCCTGTCGTCGGACGGTCACTGGGAGAAGCCTGGCCCCGGCTATGCGACGAAATACCGCGGCACGGTGTGGCAACTCATCTTCCTCGACCAGCTCGGAGCCGATCCCGGCGATGAACGCGGTCCGTCGTGCCTGCGAGTACGTCATGTCGCACAGCCAGGCCCAGAACGGCGGCTTCGGTGCCTCCGGCGTCGCTGGTGCGGGGCCGCCGCCGTCCTCTCGCGTCATCCATTGCCTCACCGGCAATCTCCTGCGGGCATTGATCGGCTTCGGCTGGCTCGACGATCCTCGGGTGATGCGAGCCGTCGACTCGCAGGCCCGCGCGATCACCGGCGAGGATGTCGCGAGGTGGTATCGGTCGGGGACCTCCGGGCCGCGCTTCGCCTGCGGTGCAAACGAGGCCCTTCCTTGTGCCTGGGGTGCCGTCAAGGCGCTCAGCGGGCTCACCCGAGTGCCCATCGAGCGGCGCTCCCCCGTAGTGGTTCGGGCGATCGAGACCGGCGCTGACTTCCTGCTCAGCCGCGATCCGGCGGTGGCCGACTACCCGGCCGGCTGGGGCAACACCGCCCGAGTGGCTCGTGGTTCAAGCTCGGCTTCCCGTCGGGTACGTGGCCGACGTGCTCCAGAACCTCGAGGTCCTCGCCGAGCTCGGGCACGGCCGCAATCCCCGCCTCGGGAACGCGATCGACTGGCTACTGGCGAAGCAGGACGCGCATCGCCGGTGGAAGCACGAGTGCGCCTACAACGGCAAGACCTGGGTGGACTTCGAGCGACAGGGACGGCCAAGCAAGTGGGTCACGCTGCGGGCCTGCCGCTTCCTCCGCTCCGCGCTGGCGTAGAGGCTGCGTTGGCCAATGAGAGGGCGGACAGGTTCGGTGCGCGCGCAGCCGGGGACCTGGCAAGCCGACGGCCGTTCATCTGGACGTCCGTCGCGGTCACGTCCGAGATCACATCGACGACGATGGAGACGGTCGCTCCGGGTCGTTGCTCGTCCGTCGGACCTCATACGGGCGCCGCGACAACCATCGAGATAATCGGCATCTCGACCTCGGTCCGGTACTCGCTCGAGGCGACGTGGTCACCCGGTCCGTTCAGGTATCGCTCTTGGACCGGACCGGCGATCTCGAATTCGTGACCCCTGATCCAGGTCCGTAACGCCGTGTAGGCGTCCTCGAGCTTCTCGTACGGCCCCAGGTGCAACGTGCGCGCGACGGTCATCTCTGGCAGGACGCGGCTCTTGACCTTTCCCGCCACGACAATTGGCGCGTCGATCGGCACCGATACCTCGGCATCGATGCCCTGGGTGCCGAATTCGTGGTAGATGACGAAGGGCGGACCCGACGGGGTTACCCCGAGGAGGCGGAGTCTGCCCAAGAGCTCGGGAAATGCCGCCTTGAGGAATCGCGGCAGGTCATCCCTCGTTCGGCGTTCGCGGATCGAATAGATGGCCTGCGGCTCGACGTGGTGGGTGGCGATCTGGTAGTCCAACTGGAACTCCTACTTGCGGTTGTCAGGCCGGATCTCGACCAGCATCTCGACCAATCCCCCGAGCGTTTGCGGTGGAGGTCCCCACCCCCGGCGGAGACCTCCATCGGTGTTCGCGGGAGTCGATCGCGTGGATGCCTCAGGAAACCTGGACCTTGACGTGCGTCGGCTTGACTTCCTCGGTCTTCGGGAGGGTCAGCGTCAGCAGGCCGTCCCGGAACTCCGCCTTGGCCGCGTCGGCCTTGATCGCCGTCGGCAGTGAGAAGCTTCGGCTGAACTTGCCCTGGCTCAGCTCCCTGTGGACATATCCCGCTTCGCCTGTTTCCTTCTCCTCCTTGAATGTGCCGTTGATCGTGACCAGGTCATCGCCGATGGTGACGTCGACGTCCTCCGGCTTGACCCCGGGCAGCGCGACCTTGGCGATCACCGCCTCAGGGGTGGTGTACAGATCGAGCGCGGGAGCGGCCTGCCGCTCGCCGTTGCCGATCCACATCGGCCTGAAGAATCGCTCGTCGAAGAGTCGCTCGATCGCGTCCCCGAACGAGACGAGATCCACGACTGGCGTTGGGCGGCGGATGAGCGTCATCTGACCACCTCCTGCTGCGGGCGGATCGGTGGCGCCCATTCGACACGGCGTCACGTCGCCCCGTCCGAAAATCCAGTCTCGGCGGTTTGCTCGCCGCCAACGAGAGCCATCCGACCCGAATGCGCCGCGGCACTCGGACCGAAATGCCTCGCGGACCCGCGGGACCGTGGTTCGGGCCGTTCGGCACGCCTGGCTGCGCCCAATGGCCGATGCGAGCGACGGTGGATCCGCTCCAATCTCTGAATGCCGAATTAGGCGCAAGGAGGTCACAACCGATGAACGCTGAGATCATGCTCGACCGTCCGTACCAACCCCTTGTCGACTGGCTCGCCGCTCAGGGCATCGACTACGAGATCCATCAACACGACCGGGCCTTCACGGCCCGCGCCACCGCCGCGGCCGAAGGAGTCGATCCCCAGACGTTCGCCAAGGTCGTTGCCGTTGCGTCGGACGAAGGACGGACCGCCCTCGTCGTCCTCGACGCCACCGACCAGCTCGACCTTCGCAAAGCGCGCCACGTCCTTGGCGCAAGCGATGTTCGACTGCTGACCGAGCCCCAACTCACGGCACTGGCGCCCGACTGCGAAGTCGGCGCCATCCCAGCCGTCGGCACCCTGTTCGGGCTGACGACCTACGCGGACTACGCCGTCCGGGATCACCCCGAGATCAGCTTCAACGCGGGCAGCCACCGCTCAGCGCCCGCGTGGATCGAGCGCGCTGGGAGCGCGCGTGCACTGTCGTCTACGCCGACCTGGCAGAGGACGCCGACGATGGACCGGCATGGGCACGCTCATGAGCACCGGAGCCGGACGACCATCACCCAACCACCCTCGTCTGGATCGATGCGAAGCGAGGCCATCATCGTCCGGATGCACCGTGATCGGACCGTCTCGAACGCGTGGAATCGGAGGTGCCGGCTCATCACCGGGCCACAGGTCACGTCCGGCACGATCCCGCCATCCGTCACGGCGGCGGGCAGCCCGCAATCCGCCGGCGAGCCGCACCGGATCGAACACTTGAACCAATTCGTCCAGGAGGCATCGCGAACCGGCTGGCCGCGGACGACGACCTGCTGATCCTCGGTCCAGGGACCGTCCACGAACGCCTGGCACGGCAACTGGCCGAGAGCGACCTGCACCACGGACGCCTTCGCAGCATCGCCTCCTACTTCTCGCGCCGCTCACCGATCGCCAGCTCATCGCCGTCTCCGGCGCTTCTCCGGCGGCGAACCGCGGAAACGTTCGGTCGGAGCGTACCGCTGGAGCGAAGCGCCTGGACATCACCCATCGGGCCAGGTGCACCTGCCGCGTCGCGTCATCGACAAACCGCCGCCCAAGCGAAGGCAAGCTGCGCCAGAGGGATCGAGGAAACGGACATGAACGACGGTGCGATGAACGTGGTGGGCTGGTCTTCCTGAGGCAGGCTCCCCGGCGATGATGCCGATGTACGTCGAAGCCACCGAAGCCTCGGCCCGGCAGCACGACGAACTCGCACAGGCCCTGGTCGCGCGGCTGCAGGCCGGCGGAATTCACGGCGCAAGGGAGTCTCCAACGGACCGTCCGGTGGTGGAGACCGACCGGACGGTCCTTGATCCCGAGGGTCCCGTGTCCGTGGACCGGGCTCCGTCAGCCAGCCGACCAGTCACTTGGTCAAGTTCCCACCATCTCGTCGAGGGTGACCAAGTCGTAGCCCGCAGCCTCCAGCCCTTGCCACGATCCGGGGCAGCGCCTCGAGCGTCTCGTAGCCGCCAAGGTGCATGAGCACGATCGAACCGCCCTGTGCGTTGGAAAGGACCTTCGCGACGATCTGGTCGGCTGTCGGCCCTGGGGGTCGTTCCTGACAGGGCGCCAGTCGATCGTGTCGATGTCCCAGGTGACCGTGTAGCGGTAGCCGGCCGCCCCGACCGCTGCCAGGACGTCGGCGTCATAGCCTCCGTTCGGCGGTCGGAAGAAGGGCCGTGCGTTCTGCGAGCAGTACGGCGCGATCGCGGCCTCGGTGCGGCGCAGCTCGTCCCGGATCTCCGAGCGCGCTCAGGGTGCGGAAGTCGCGGTGGGTGTACGAGTGATTGCCCAGGGTTAAGAGACCGGGGAGCGCATCGATGATGCCGAGGACCTCTCGTCCGGCATCGGTGTACTGGTTGTCAGCCATGGCGCCGGTCATGAAGGTCGTCGCGTGGACGTCGTGGCTGACGAGCCAGTCGACGATCGCCAACGCATCGCCCACGCGACCGCCCATGTCGAACGTGAGCGCGACATCGTTCGTGGTCCGCGAGCCGTGCCGGATCAGCTTGCTGGCCGGAGGCGGGGTCGGGGTTGGCTTCGCGGTCGGCCGAGGTGTGGGGCGGGGGGTCGGACCGAGGGGTGGGGCGCGGGGTTGGGCGAGCCGCCCATGGCGCGGCGGTGGGACTCGGCATCGGGGTGAGCACAGCCGAAGGACTGGAACCGGCAGGCGACGGCGACCCGCTCCACCCGGACGATGGTGTCGACGCCGGAGTCGGCATGGGCGAGCCCGGCGACGGAGGGGGCGATCCCGAGGCCGGCGAGGCGGGTCCACAGCTGGCCACCACGAGCGTGACGGCGAGGGTCAGCCACGTGAGGGGGCGGTTCATAGGCGAAAGCCGATTTGTCACGTTTCACCCAGTCGCTACGACGCATCCAGCATCCGTCGCGGGACGAACGGAGGGAACGGTCGTTGGTCACGAAGACCAACAGCCAGTCGGCCCGATCGAATCCGGCCCGGATCGGTCCTGGAGCCGCTCACCGAATCGAGACGCCTGGCCCCCTGAATGGCGACGCTCGGCTTTGCCATCGGCAGCTAAACCGGCAGGCTGATCTCACGAATCCATCCGAGGTCATCCCCGTGTCCTTCGTCGGCCCATCGGCTATACGCCAGCACAGGCGAGATCCGAGACCGGCTCGTGCCTTCACACGAACTGATCGCCGTCGAGTTTGCTGCCACGGCACTGCTCACCCTGTTCGTCGTGATCGACCCGGCAGGGCTCGTACTCGTGTTCGTCTCACTCGCCGGTGGTCGCCCGCCGCAAGTCCAGGCGGGTATCGCTCGACGCGCCGTGCTCATCGCGGGTGCCGTCTTGCTCACCTTCGCGATCGTCGGTGGACCGCTTCTCGCCTACCTCGGGATCAGCGTCGATGCCCTTCGGATCGCCGGCGGGATCCTGCTCTTTCTGATCGCCGTGGACATGGTCTTCGCCCAGTTCCGGCGCGAAACACCGGAAGAGGAGGCCGAGGCGCGCGCCAAGGAGGATATCTCCGTCTTCCCGCTGGCGATCCCCCTGATCAGCGGCCCGGGTGCCCTTGCAAGTGTGCTGATCCTTGGAGCCGAGACCCACGGCGAACCGCAACTCTTCGCCCTCGTCCTCTGCGCAACGGCCGTTGTGCTGTTTGTCGCCTTCCTGCTCCTTCGAGGCTCGACGCGGCTCGCCCGCCTCCTCGGCCAGACGGGCATCAACGTGGTCACCCGGGTGTTGGGGCTGATCCTTGCGGCACTCGCCGTTCAGTACATCGCCGATGGCCTGATTGGATTGGATCTCTTCGCGCGGTAACGTGCCCGAGGAGCGCGGCCGAAACGCCACCCGCGCCGCCCGCGGTCATGTGGGGTCGCTATTCGAGGCCTGAGCCGCGCGTCGATGCCAGACAGCGCGTTCCAACGGGTGCTACGGCCCGTTGCCGCCTTTGCTCCGTTTCGGCGAACCCCGAACCTCTACCGGGCGATCACGACCGTGGCATCGGCGTGGGTGGCCACATGTTCGGACACGCTGCCCTGCAGGAAGCGCAAGACCGCCCCGAGCCCCCGCGAACCGACGACGACCGTGTCGAAACCGCCTTCCTCGGCAATCCGCTCGATCGTCCCTGCCGGATCGCCAGCCGCCTCGAGCAGCTCGGCGGTGATTCCATGCTCGGCGAGGAGTTGCTCGGCCTCCTGGAGTTCTTGTGCATGAACCGCTCGATCGTCCCATGGGTCGATGCGGATGCGACCCGTATGGAGGGGAACGACGCTGACGATGCTCATCGGAGCCTCGAATTGCTTGGCCAGCTCGATGCCCGTGGCCAATGCCCGCCGCGCGGCGTCGCCGCCGTCATATGCGACCAGAATCCGTTTCATCTCAATGCTCCTCTCGGTACCGTCGCAGCGTCTCTCTAGGATGGGACGCCCTGTGTCGAGCATCCCTCAGCCAGCCGGCCGGAGCCACGGCCGTAAGTCACGCGAGTGGGGGCCGCCCGACCTGCAGTTTGCTAGCTGCGGCCTTGGTCCCAACGTTCCAGCCCTCTACTTGCCCGAGCGAGACGGGGTCGCGGCAACCTGGCCTCGGAAGGGTGTTGCGCGAGTTGGAGGATGCCCAGCGGCTCGACGGCCCGGCCTCGATGCCGTCGCCGGCGTCAATCTGTTATCCGGTCGGCGCGAGGACGCCAGCCAGTTCCTGCAGCGTCCGCCAGTCGGCGAGTCGGTCACGTTGGCTGGCCTCGATCTCCGTGCGTCGGTTCGCCGTCCGGACCGAAATGCGGTGCGAAGCGTCCCTCGCTCCGCGCGAAGGCCAGGAAGTCGATCGGCTCACCGGCCGGTGTCCGCGACCAGTCCTCGCGGATCGCCGGGTTGCCCTGGAGCGATAGCCGATCGCTCATGCGCGGGCCGCGTCGCGGGTCGTAGGTGAACAGCGGGAATGCGCGCGAGTCGACGGCCAGCCGCGCCTGGCGGCTGGCGGCGTCGTCGGCGATGCCGTGTTCCGGCATGCACGCCGCGTAGCTGATGATCACGGCAGGCCCGGGGAACTCGTTGGCCTCGAGGATCGACCGGTAGAAGTGGTTCACATGGGCTGGCGTCGTCTGGGCGACATAGACGTCGCCGTGCGCCATCAGGATGCGGCCCAGCTCCTTGCGCGCTTCGGGGCGTCCGTGCTGGGCGGCACCGAACGCGGACAGCTTGGTGACCTGCCCTCCGAACGATGCGGTCGAGGCCTGACCACCCGTGTTCGAGTAGACCTGCGTGTCCAGGACGAGCACCTTGATGTCCGCACCGGACGCGACCATCCGCGAGAGCGCCTGGAAGCCGATGTCGTACATCGCTCCATCGCCACCCATGACCCAGAGACGACGATCCGCGTGGCCCGTCTGGTCCCACTGTCGCCGGATCCCGGTGGCGACCGCCGGGGCGTTCTCGAACAGCGAGTTCGTCCACGGGACGAGGTACGGGTTGAACGGATACGTGCTGCCGAAGACGGTGTTGCAGCCGGTCGCCGCCACGATGCCCATCGACGTCGGGCCGTGGACCTGGCGCGTCGCAGCCACCATCATCCGGATCGCGGTCGCCTCGCCGCAGCCGGCGCAGGAGCCGGCCCCGCCGATATACCCGAAGGCATCCTCGCCGAGCATGAGGTCGGCGAGCGCCTTCTCGTTCCGATAGACGTCAGGCGTCGGCGGGAGCGAGCGCAGGAACCGCATCATCGTCGCGGCCCGATCGATCGTCGACACGCCGGTCCGAGTCGCCCTCGACCTTGTCCGTCATGAACAGGGCGTCGTGCCCGAGGGCGGCGCACACCTCGACGCACTCGCCGCAGCCCTTGCAGCGCGTCGGCTCGACGAACAGGCCGAAGGCGCCGGGCGGGGTGCCGTTTCGCTCGGGGACCTCGGCGTACTTCTTCGTCCGGGCGAACTGTGCCTGGAGGTCCGCGGCGGTCGCTGCCCCGGCGGGATCCTCGGCGGCGAAGCGCGGCCACTGGCGGAGCGACGTCCGCCTCGGGCACGACCCTCGCGATCAGGGCGCTGTCCGGGACACGCGCTGACGCAGGCCATGCAGCCGACGCATCGCTCCGCGACGAACTGGGGCAGCAGCGGCGCAAGGTGGCTGAAGTCGCGGGAAGCCGCTGTGCCAGGCGGGATGATGCTTCGCGCCAGGCCGGCATCGGCGGGCCATTCCGCATCTGCCCGACCGCGCAGGTAGGCCGGGACGATGGCGTCCTCGAACTCCTCGACATAGGTGCGAACATCGAAGCACCGGCGCGGTGGTGGTGTCATGGCGCCACCTCAACGAGGGCACGCGACTGGTCGGGGATCGCGACGACCTCGCGCCGCGAGCCGGCCGGGAGACCGACGCTCGCCGCTCACATCGATGAGGCCGTCGAACGCCGAGGCGACCATCGCCAGGTTCGCCGCGAGCACGTCATCGCCGCGCTTCCCGTAGAAGCGACGCAGGCGTGCCCCGACGGCCGCCAGCATCGCGTCGCGGTCCAGCCCGGCATCGGCGGCGAACGTGGTCATGCGCAGGAATGCGCCGACGAGCGCGACGCCCTGGAGCCGGAGGATCAGGTCCGGGCGAGGTGATCGAGCGCGGGCGAGCGCGGCCGTATCCAGCGCCGTGACCCGGATCCGTCGACGCACGATGTCGGCGCGGGCCGTCGCCGGGATCGAGGACCAGATCGCCGCGGCGTCGGTGAGCGGTGACTGGATGAACACCGTCCCACCGTCGACCAGGCCGGCGAGGGGATCACCCAGCGCGAACGCCGCGACGTCGTGGAGCGAGACGAGGTTGACCTGCCGCAGCTCGCCGTGGCCACGGATCGGCTCGTCGGCGATGGTCAGCGAGTAGCTCGTCGGAAGGCCCTTCTTCTCCGACCCGTACCGCGGGTATGCCTGGACGTGCTTGCCGAAGACCTCGCCCATGACGGTCGCGAGCAGCTTGTTCGTGGTGATCGAGCCCAAGACCACCGATCGAGTGGCCGCGGAGCGCGAACGACCCGGCGGGCGAGATGTCGATCGGTCGCGGCGGCACCGCGAGCGGATGGCGGACGCCGACGACGCCGAACTGTGGGTCGCCGGACTGGACGCCTCGCGACCAGTCGAAGACGCCGGCCAGGTCGGCGGCGTCGACGTCCCGGGACCCGAGCCCGGCCGACACCGAGACCACCCGCGGCACCCGTGTCCCGTCCGCCGCGCGCGCATAGAGCGCGGCCTTGGTCTCGCGAGTCAGCGGGTTGTCGGCAGCGGCCGGCTCGTCGGTCCGCTCGACGACGGCGACGACCTTGGCGCTTCGGAGCACCTCGGCAAGGTGGGCGGCGGGGAACGGTCGATAGCTGGTGATCCCGACGGCGCCGACCGCTCGACCTTCACGCGCGAAGCACGTCGACCACGGCCCTGGCCGTGTCGGCGATGGTCCCCATCGCGACGATGATCTCGTCGGCATCGTCGCAGCGGTACGCATCGATGTCGCCGTACTGTCGACCGGTCTCCTGCGGTCCAGAGGTCCATGGCCCTGCCAGCGCGGACGGCAACGCCGCGTAGTAGGCGCGCTGCCCGATCCGACCCTTCATGTAGCTGTCCTGGTTCTGGACGACCCCGGTCATGAGCGCCGTGTCCGGGTCGAACAGGCAGTCGATCCGCTCGCGTGGATCGCCGACGAACGAGCGCAGCAGCTCGTCCTCGGGGAGCCGGACATTCTCCAGCGTGTGGGTGGTGAGGAACCCGTCCTGGACGACGAAGAACGGCGTGTGGGTCTCCTCGGCGACGCGCCGGGCGATCGCGCGTGAGGTCCGCGGCCTCCTGGGCGTTGCGGGCGAAGAGGATGCCCCAACCGGTGTCGGCGACGCCCATGACATCGTCGTGGCCGGCGTGGATGTTGAGCGCCTGGCTGGTGAGCGCCCGGGCCCCGACGTGGAAGACGACCGGGAGTCGCTTGCCGCTCAGCACGTACAGGACTTCCTTCATGAGGATCAGCCCTTGCCCGGCGGTGAAGTTCGTGACCCGCCCGCCCGCGAGTGCGACGCCCTCCGCTGCGGAGGCCGAGCTGTGCTCGGACTCCGGCTCGATGAAGGCGAGTGGCGTTCCCCACAGGTTCGTGTGGCCGGCGGCGACGGCCGACTCGAAGACGGCGGCCATGGTCGTCGATGGGGTGATCGGATAGGCGCATGCCACCTCGGAGATCCTCGTCTCGACGTGGGCGATGGCTTCCGATCCATCGACGATCGCCGGGATGCCCGGGAACCTGACGGTTCGTCCGGCGAAGCGCGGGCTTGGCGTCGGCGAGGTCGATCATCGGATCGCAGGCAGGGGATAGAGCGTCAGCTCCGCCAGGTTCGCCTTGCAGACGACGCCCTCGATCCGGCCGGCGCTCAGGCCGTCGTAGGCGGGACAGACCCAACACCGTTCCATGTCCACGATGCCCTGCCGGGGGCAGACGACCTGCCCGGCCTCGACCTCGAGGATCCGATGCTCGCTGCGTTCCTTCGAGATTCGATGCATCTGCATGACTTCGATGCCTCCTGCTCGCAAGGCTCGTCGGACGAGCCCGCACCGGCACGGGCCAGAGGTCACGAATCCGGCTGCCAGCCGGCACATCCCGGTGGAACAGGTCGTCGCGCATGCCGAGGAGGGGCCGCACGGCACTGGTACCGGACAGCCACGGCAGCGGATGGTTGACTTGAACACGATCCACCGGGAGGTCGACGACATGACGGGAACCGAGCACTGACGGGCGACAGGCGATCCGGATGTTTGCCGCGCACGAACACGAGGAGCTGGCGGCCGGCATCGATCGGATCCATGAGCTGGGCGAGGAGCTGGCCAACCTGCCCGTTGATCAGCGGGCAGCCGGCATCCGCAGGGTGTTGCACTGGATCGACGCGGACCTCAAACCCCACATGGCCTGGGAAGAGTCCTGGCTCTTCCCCCAGATCGACGCCCGCGCTCGTACGTTGTGGGCGACCCGCCTCGTTCGGTTCGACCATCAACAGATCGCGGCACAAGCAGAACGACTGCAAGTCCACTCCGCCTGGGGGAGCCACGTCCTCTCGCAAGACACCGTCACGCTGGTGGCCGACCTGTCCGGCCTCGAAGCGCTCCTTCGCGCCAACGTCGAGCGCGAGGAACGCTTCCTTCTGCCGTTGCTGGAATCCGAGGTCGAACGATGGGAACCGGAGTGGCGCGACTGACCTCCGGCACCGCGGCAACCCCGGATCCGCGGCCCGTCGTCGGGCTTCGGGCGACCGAGGTCGCCGGGCAGGTGGACCATTGGGGGTTCCTTGCCTACCCGGACCTGCCTGACGGCCCCGGCCCGGCGTTCCTTCTCGTGGCGCTTCGGCAGGCGCCGACGTTGCAGCACTACGATCCTGAGGCGATCGACTATTGGGTGACCGAGGATGGGCGCGGTTCGCGACGGACACTGACCCACGACACGCGGATGCCTCGGTCGGAGGACTTCTCCTGGGGTCTGATCCGACTCGTCGACCGGCTCGGCGTCTCGAACGAGTACCTCACCTTCGGCGGACATCTGGATGCCGCACTGATCGACGATGTCGTCGTGGCGGCGTTCGCTTCGCCAGCGCCGTTGCTCCGACGCGGCGGGCACTCGCAGGGTTGGGACGAGGGAGCGGACGCGATCGGTGGCTTCTTCGCGCGGATGATGGTCGCGGTCGACTTCAAACCAGGCTTCGAGCGGTCCTTCGCCGCAGCGGAGCCACTCACCCGGTACGCAGCATTCGTGCGGGACACGGATCAACGGCGCCATGGGCACATCCGGTCGACGTCGTTCGACGATGCCCTTGCCCGCCTCGTGCGGCATGAGGCGACCCGACTGCGTACGGCGGCCCCGAGCGCGTGGGATGCGGCCGGCGTCTTGCTGGACGCCGCCGTTCTCGACTGACGTTCGGCACGGTGGCGGGGTCGGCGAATGAGGCTGAAGGTCACCGACGCTCCGTGACGGCGGGCACTGTCATTCAGCGGACGCGAAGCAGACGATGTACCTACAACGACACACACCCATCGAAGGAGGTCCTCATGGAACTCGTCATCACCCTCGGACTCGGCGGTTGGGCGATCTTGATCGTCGGGTCGCTGATCTTCGGCGGGATCGCCCAGTTCGTCGGCGAGACACGCGACTGGCTACGAGTGGCTGGTTGACGCGATCGCCGCAGGCATCGGCGCGCTCGTCGCGAGTGAGTTCATCGTCGCCTGGCAGGCGTTCGGCCCAGTCGTCGACGGGCTTGCGCTCGTGCCGGCCCTCGTCGGTGGCC
>CAVRKB010000007.1:0-663012 GCA_963721545.1 uncultured Chloroflexia bacterium | reverse complement strand
CTCGACAACGCCTTCGACCCCGGGGTGACTGCTGACGACCACATAGTCGCCGGTAAATAACGGAACCTCCACGAGGATCAGGAATCCCATCACGTAGTCCAGGACGACGTCCCTCGTGGCAAAGACGACGGCCACGATGATGAGGGCGATGGCGGCGAGGATCGTGCTCAGCTGGAAGACGGCCAACACCACGACCACGAACCCGGCCAGGACACCGACCCGGAGGAGCTTGAGGAGCAGGTCCTCGATCGTCTTGCTGCGCTTGCCGACGCGTCTTCTGATCGCGTTCCGGAAGGAAAGCGAGCTGCCTGCGCATTGATGATGGCAGGCACGAATCCGGTGGATGGCGCTGACGCCCACGCGGTAGATCAAGAGCAGCACGACGGTGCCGATCAGGAGCTGCGCTCCGTGGGCAAGGACCCAGCGGATCGCCTCGTTCAGATCCAGATCCATGTCACTCCCTCGAGGCCGGCCTTCAGGCCGGTGTCACGTGTCCGGACGAACTACTCGGATCCGTTCAAGCGGTCGGTCCGGGAACGTCCAAGGCATAGATCGCGCGTGGTCCGGCGAGGCCCTTCAGCTCGTGGTCGCCGCGGCTCACGAATGCGAGGCCGGATCCGTCGAGCAGGTCGCGCGTCGTCGAGCTGACGAGGACTTCGCCCGGGCCCGCGAGGGCAGCGACGCGCGCGGCTGCGTGAACGGCAAGCCCCCGCGCCTGACCGCCGGCGATGGCGACCTCGCCCGTGTGGAGGCCGGCGCGAATCTGGATTTCGAGCTCGCCGACGGCCGAGACCATCGCCTTCGCACACCTGACCGCACGCGCCGCGCCGTCGAACAGGGCAAGGAACCCGTCGCCGGTCGTGCCGACTTCGCGCCCGCGGAAGCGATCGAGCTCCGAGCGCATCAGCTGGTTGTGCTGGAGCAGGAGGCGTCGCCACGCCGCGTCGCCGACCCGGCTCAGCATGGCGGTCGAGTCGACGATGTCGGTGAACAGCACCGTCGCCAGCGTGCTCTCGTTCTCGTCGGGCGTCAGGCCGAAGACGGCGGCGCTCGTGAACTCGACCGTGTCGAAGACCTCGTCGCCGACGACCCACGCGTCGTGGCCGGGCGGGATCTCGAAGGCGTCGCCCGGGCGGATCTCCAGCTCGGTGCCGTCGTCCATCTGGACGTGCAGGACCCCGGAGATGACGTAGCCGACGTGGCGGTTCTGGCATGTCGCCGTCTGGACGACGGGCGCCACGTCCTTCGACCATCGCCAGCCGGGCTCCCAGCGTGAACCGGGCGACCGAGGTCTCGTCGAGGTTGACGATGTCGACATGTCCGAACGGGAACGTCCGGACGAGGTCCGGGGCCGACATGCTCTTGCGCTGGAGACGAGGCATCGCGCGAATCATCACCCAGCGACGCGCCGAACGTGAGCCGCGGGTCGCACGGTGGCGCTGCAGGGCTCTCTCGCGATGGCCCATGCTGTCGCTTCCGGCCGCAGATGCCCCCGACGCCGTCTGTCGTGGATCGCGAAGGTGAGGGGACCGCGGGTGAGTCAGGCTCCAGACATGGAGGTCTCCGAACAGCCGACCGGCGACAGTCGACTCCCGATCCTGCTGGCGATGGCCATGTTCGTGCTCGTCGTCGACACGTCGATCATGAATGTCTCGATCTCGGCGGTGGTCGCCGACCTCGGCACGGACGTGAGCGCCATCCAGTCCGCGATCGCGCTCGAGGCCCTGGTGTCGGCCGCGTTCATCCTGATTGGCAGCAAGATCGGCGACCTGTTCGGACGCAAGCGCGCGTACATCCTGGGTCTGCTCGCCTACGCGGTCGGCGCCCTGGCGATGGCCCTTTCCCAGACCGTGCTGCCGATCTTCATCTTCTGGGCGGTCATCGGTGGCCTCGGCGCGTCGCTCCTCCTGCCCGCGATGCAGTCGCTCATCCACGGCAACTTCGAAGGGGCCGCCCAGAAGGCGACCTACGCCCTGGTCGGCGCCGCGGCGGCGATCGCGGCGGCCGTCGGACCGCTGATCGGCGGCTTCATCACGACCTTCCTGTCGTATCGCGTCGCGTTCCTGCTCGAGGTCGTCATCATCGCGATCGTGCTGCTGGGCAGCCGGCTCGTCCGCGACGTGCCGTTCACCGGCCCGCGGCAGATCGACCTCGTCGGTGCGGTCCTGTCGGTCTTCGGGATGGGCGGACTGGTGCTGAGCATCCTCGTCTGGCAGGAGGGGGGCGAAGCCGTCGGCCTGCTCCTGGCGATCGGCGTCGTCTCGCTTGCCGCCTTCGCCTATTGGCTGGTGCGCCGGAAGCGTGAGGGCAAGCCGGCGCTCATCGATCCGGACCTGTTCAAGTCCATGCTGTTCAGGTTCGGGATCTCGGGACAGCTGCTCCAGAACGTCGCGCTCGGTGGCGCGATGATCACCATCCCGATCTACCTGCAGATGGTCCTCGAGTACAACGCGCTGCAGTCGGGCCTGTCGCTCGCGCCGCTCTCGCTCAGCATGTTCGCAACGGCGATCATCGCGGGCCGCCGAAGCGGCAACCGCCGGCCGAGCAGCATCATCCGCGCCGGGTTCGCGCTCCTGTTGATCGGCCTGCTCGCCTTGATCCCGGTCATCCCGAGGGCGGACGCCGGGTATTACCTGGCCATCCCGTTGGTGGTCGCCGGGATCGGCTTGGGGCTGCTCGTCTCCCAGCTCAACAACTACACGCTGTCGCCGATCGTCGAGGAACGGGTCAGCGAAGCCGCCGGCGTGAACTCGGCCGCTGGCTCGTTCGGGCTGTCGTTCGGCCTGGCGTTCGCCGGCGCGATCATGCTCGCGACGCTCGCCTTCAGCTTCACGAACCTGGCGGAACAGAGCGCGGTGCTCACCCCGGCACAGCAGCAGGAGGTCGCCGCGGCGCTCGAGCACGACGCCGAGGTCATGACCAACACGGCCCTCGAGGCCTTGATCGTCAATCAGCCGCCGGAAGTCGAGGCCGAGATCATCCGGATCAACACGGAGGCACGCCCGTTTGCCCTGCAGGTCGCCCTGCTCATCCCGATCTTCGCGAGCCTGCTCGGGCTGGTGACCTCGTTCCGGATGATGCGGCAACCGGATCCGGTGTCGTCCGGCGCGGCCGAAGGGATGGCGCTGGGCTGAGCGCGCTCCACCCATGCGGCCTGAACGTGGCTGACGTGCGATGAACGCAGGGCTGCTGGATTCGATCCCGCTCTTCGTCGTCACGGCCCTGTTCGCGATCATCTCGTTCGCCTTTTACGAGATCGGGTTCCGCGTCGGGCGGTGGTGGCAGGAACGGATGCCGGGCGAGCAGGAGGGACCGACGGACGTCCTCATCGGCTCGCTCCTTGCGCTCATGGCGTTCCTGCTCGCGGTGACGATGAGCATGGCTGCCGACCGCTTCGACACGCGGCGCGGGCTGGTGGTAGCAGAGGCGAACGCGATCGGCGCGACGTATCTCCAGGCCGACTACTTGCCGCAACCGGCCACCGATGAGATGCGGGCGCTGTTGCGGGAATACCTCCCATTGCGCATCGCCGCGGAAGACCTCGATCAGGTCAAGGCGAACATCGGACGCTCGAAGGAGCTGCACGCCGAGATGTGGCAGATCGCGGCGGAGGCGGCCCGCAGCGGGCACAGCCCTGACCTCGTCGCTTCCTTCGGTGACTCCCTGACCGAGATCGTCAGCCTCAACGAGACACGGGTCGTCTCCGGCCTGTACGCACGAGTCCCCGAGACCATTCTGCTGCTCCTGCTGGCGGGATCCGCGCTGTCGCTCGGCATGGTGGGCTACAGCGCCGGCCTCTCCGGGCGCCGCAGCATCCTCAGCGCGGTCGTGCTCGTGGTCGCGCTTGGCGCGGTCATGACGCTCGTGATGGACCTGGACCGGCCGCAGGAAGGCTTCCTTCGGGTGAGCCAGCAGGCGTTGCTCGACGTCCAGAGCTGGATCGGCCTGCCCCCGACGCCGTGAGGCGGTCGAACGGTCCGGGACGTCGGACCGCCACGTGACTGCAAGTGGCGGGCTGCGGCCGTCGCTCGCAACCGTTCCGCGCCGAGTCGCACGCTGTGGGCACCGACCAAGGAGGCGCGGCGATGACGTACCAGGATCGACCGAAAGACACGCCCGGCAGTGACCTGAGCACCCGAGCCGCGGGCGACGCGCCGACCTCGTCATCGGGCGAGCCGGCCATCCGGCAGCTCGACTCGATCATCGAGAACCTCGCAAACTACGCCACGCCCGTCCTCAAGGAGATCGCGGCGAGGGCCGCCGAGCTGGCGGCGAAGGCGGGCGAGGCGGCCGGACCGATGGCCCAGCGCGCGGCCGACAAGACCGAATCCGTCGGCGGGCGGCTGGCGACGAAGGGTCGCGAGGTTGCCTCGGACCTGCGGCGTGAGACGGCCGTCGCGAAGTCGGGGAGCGGCGAACCGCCGTTCGAACCTGCCGACCAGACGCCCGCCGAACAGGACGCCGGCCTGCCGCCGCGCTGACGGCCACTAGCAGATGCCGCCGCGCGCTTGACCCGTTCGGCGGCGATCCAGACGGCGGCCGCCGTCCAGTAGGCCGCGCTCCGCTGCAGTCCGCGCGACGCTGCCTCGTCCGCCCACGCCGCGAGCCAGCGCTCGGCGGTCTCGGGCGACATCCCTGTTCCCGTCAACGTGTTGCAGAGCGCCGCCCGACGGGCCTCGTCAATCCGTTCGGGATCCGCTCGTCGTGCCATGCCCCCGAGCGTCGCGGTCGTCGCTGACGGGTTGGGTGGCACGCCGACGGCTGCGGGGCACGCAAAACGGCCCGCGGCCATCGTTCCCCCGGCGGCGTGCGTGCCTGAATGTGGCAAGCGTGGCAGCCCACCGCATGTGTCGCCAATAAGACACTTTGCCTATAGCGCCCAAACGAGGACCGTGTCGGACTCGTTGCTGTGAGTGAGGTCCCGAGGCCGACTGTCCCCCCGGCGGTGTGGTTTCGGGGCCTCGTGCCGTCCGCGCAGCCCGCGGGGCCTATGCTGCCGGGGTGATGCGACGCCTGTCGTCATCCCGACGGTGCTGCTGCTTGTGGCCGCATGCGGCGGGTCGGGTACCACGCCGTCGCCTCCGCGACCCCCAGTCCGACGGCGCTGCCGAGCGCGACGGCCGCGCCGGCCAGCGGCTCCGCGCCGGCCGGGTCCGCAACGCCGGTCGCGGGCAACTACTCGAACCTCACCAGCCGCGGCTGGGACCAGCTCGTCGCCGCGCCGGACAAGTACGCGGGCAACGGCTACATCGTCTGGGCGTGCATCACCGCCATCAATGGCACCACGCTCCGCGGACAGGCGTCGAACCGGGAGGAGGCCAACTGGGCGGCCGATGGCAGCCTCGCCTTCTTCACCGTGACCGACGCCCAGCTCGCCGAGCGTCGCCGCCCGTGACGTCCTGACGATGAGCGTGGTCTCGACCGGGGTGCACGACGCCGGGGCGAGTGCCAGCGCGATGGCGGCGCCGGCGTTCGAGGTCAGGGAGATCGCCCGCGCGGGCTCCTGCTCGTAGCCAGCTACGGGGAGGCGCGCCGATAGTCGATGGCCCACGCGACCTCCCAGGTCGTGCCGCCGTCGCTGAGTGCTGCCACTCCCAGCGCAGCGTGTCGGTGCCGACGTCGAGCCAGACTATGCGCTGGACGGTCGGCACGCCGTCCAGCACGGTCTCGCGCTGGAATGCGATCCGGCCATCCACGGCCACCCCGACGAAGACCAGGTAGGCGCCGGTCGAGTCGACCCACGTCTGCCGCCATCGCCCGTCGGCGGCGTCGCGGACGGACAGGCTGCGACCGGCGAGTGACCCGTCCGGATCTCCCCCGAGGAACGATTCTTCGATCACGCGATCGTCGAGGATCCGGCGGATCGTGTTCGACCCGCGGCCGCCACCGGTCCACGACAGCAGCCATGTCCCGAGCCAGAAGTCGAGGGCATCCGGCCCGAGCGGGTCGGTGACGGCTGGATCGGCTGGATCGACTGCGGCGCGCTCCGTCATGGCCGCAGCGTACCCGAGTGGCGCGGCCATTCGGCCGGTACCATCGACGGCACGCAGGGAGGAAGTCCATGTCTTCGCAGACGCCCGGTGGCGACCCGCCGCCCACGCCGCCGATCGAGCCCGCCCCGCCGACCACCCGGACGACCCGGACGCGCCGACCACCGCCGAACCTCGACCGGCCGGGATCATCTCCGCTGCACCCGTCGGCTGGACCGGGCCTGCCGACAGCCCGACGGCACAGCCGGACGGACCCGTCGTGGCCTGGGCACCGCCGGCCGCGGCCGTCGCCGCACCGGCAACCGTGGGCGAAGGCCTCGTCATCGCGGGCGTCTTCTCCCGGATCGTGGCCTACACGATCGACCTGGCGTTGCTGACGGCGCTCAGCGTCGCCGTGGGCGCCGTGATCGGGACGTATCGGCCCGACGCCAACACGACGGCGACCCTCCTCGCCGGCCTCGCCTCGTCGCCGTCGATGCCGCCTACTTCATCGGCCTGTGGCGCAGCGGCGGGCAGGCGACGCTCGGCATGCGGCTGCTCCAGCTGCGGGTCGTCCGCGCCGCCGATGCGGGCACGCTGCCGCTCAATGCCGCGGCCATCCGCTGGCTCGCGCTGAGTGGCGTCATCTCGATCGTCGCGGTGCTGCCGCCCGGGGCGTCCTGGCTCGGCCTGATCGGCCTCGTCTGGATCGTCGTCCTGCTGGTGACGACCGCCACGGACCGCCTCCACCAGGGCATCCACGACCGGTGGGCCGGATCGGTGGTCGTCCAGCCCGCGCCGGGCGGATCGGGAGCCGCCGTCGTCGGCTGCCTGGTCATGATCTTCCTCGCGTTCGCGATCCCGTTCGGCGCGCTCGTGCTGAACGGCGACGCCATCCGCGACATCCTGTCGCAGGTCGGCAATTCGATCTAGGCGGCCCGTCCTTCCGCCCGCTGCCAGGCCGTGCGGGCGTCCTAGACTGGGCGGATGACCCGCCCCGGACACGCGACGCGATGGTGAAGCTCGTCCCGCACGACATCCGCTTCTTCGCGTCGCCGGCCGAGCTGCGCGACTGGTTCGACGCGAACCACGAGACGGCCCCGAGCTGTGGCTCGGCCAGTACAAGAAGGCGAGCGGCCGGCCGACCGTGAGCTGGTCGGACGCGGTCGACGAGGCGCTGTGCGTCGGCTGGATCGACGGCCAGCTCCAGCGGCTCGACGAGATCAGCCACGCGCAGCGGTTCACGCCCCGCCGGAAGGGCAGCAACTGGAGCGCGATCAACGTGGCCAAGGTCGCCGCGCTGACCGCCGAGGGCCGGATGCGCCCCGCGGGGCTCCGTGCGTTCGAGGCCCGCACGGACGCCAAGACCGCGGTCTATTCCTACGAGCGGGCGATCGACGACTTCAGCGAGGACGAGCTCGCCCGGCTCAAGGGAGACGCCGCCGCCTGGGCCGACTGGCAGGCACGCCCGCCCTCGTATCGCAAGGGGATCACGCACTGGGTGACGAGCGCCAAGCAGGCGGCCACCCGCGAACGACGCCTCGATGCGCTCATCGAGGCGTCCAGGGCAGGCGCGCTCGTCGGACCGAGGGCCTGGACACGAAGACGCCGTGACGACCACGGAGCGCGCCGTCGTCGTCGATCGTGACCGACCTC
Source organism: uncultured Chloroflexia bacterium (assembly GCA_963721545.1). Lineage (GTDB taxonomy): Bacteria > Chloroflexota > Limnocylindria > Limnocylindrales > CSP1-4 > SPCO01. The sequence continues at coordinate 655,387 of CAVRKB010000007.1, read as the reverse complement.
CTCGAGCGGCTTCGCGGGCTCGAGCTCGGCGACGAGTTCGACCCGCGGGCGGCGCAGGCGATCGTCGAAGCGGGGCTGCATCGCCTGGTCGTGCCGGAACCGGCCGGGCGGGCTTGGTGCCCGGATGGCGGAGGCGGCCGAGGTGCTGATGGCGCTCGGCGCGGTCGACGGTTCGACGGCGCTCGGCTTCGCGATGCAGGTCCACGTCGTCGGCGCGCTGGTCGATTCGACCGGCGTCCCGGCAGGCCTGCGCGATCGGCTGTTCCGGGCGATCGTCGACGACGGGGCGCTGGTCAACAATGCTGCCACCGAGGAGGGCGGCGGATCGCCCGCCCGCGGCGCCGTGCCCGGGACGACCGCCGAGGCCGCCGCCGACGGCACGTGGCGGCTGTCCGGGGAGAAGACCTGGACCACCTGGCTGCCGAACCTGACCCACGCCTTCGTCACCGCCCGCGTCGTCGGGACCGATCCCGTCGAGGTCGGCGTCTGGCTGGTCGAGCTCGACCGCGAGGGCGTCGAGCGCCGCCCGGGGTTCGAGGCCATGGGCATGCGCGGGTCCGCCTCGGGGCGGCTGGTCCTCGACGACGTCGCGGTTCCGGGCGATGCGCTCCTGGTCCGCCGCCGGGCGGGCGATGCCGATCCGCGCGGCCCGGCCCCGGGTGCCTGGTTCGGCATCGCGATCGCGGCGACGTACCTCGGGGTGGGGGACGGTGCCCGGAGCGATGTTGCGCACTGGGCGCTCGACCGCCGCCCGGGCGACGGCTCGACGTCGGTCGCCGAGGTGCCGTCGGTGCAGCTCCGGCTCGGGCGACTGGACGCCGAGCTGCGCGCCGCCCGGATCGTCGTCCTCGACGTCGCTCGGCGCTGGGACGCAGCCGTGGCGGCCGGCGATGCGGCCGGATTGGTCGCCGCGGCCGACGACGTGGCCCTCGCCAAGCTGGTCGCCACGCGAGCCGCCGTCAACGCGACCGACGAGGCGCTTCGGATCGCGGGTGGCCCGGGCTTCCTCGCCGGGCGCCTGGAACGTGCGTTCCGGGACGCCCGGGCCGGACTCATCAACCCACCGCTCGACGACGTGGCCACGGCGGGCTTCGGGCGAGCCGTGCTCGACCGGGAGCGCCGCTGATGGCGATCGAGTCGACGGCACGCCCGCATCCGGCGGCGTTCCACTTCGGGCCAGGCCACCGGATCATGCACGCCAACGCCCCGTTCATCGAGGCGTTCGGTGCCGACGTCGTGGGTCAGCCGGCACGCGAGGCCTTGCTCGGCCTGCCGCCCAAGGCCTTCGCCTTGATGGACCTGGTGCTCGCCAACGGCAAGGCCGGCGCCTGCCGGCTCGACACGGTCGGCGGGCCACGTCGCCTGGTGGTCGCCCCGCGCCGCGATCCGGAGACCGGCGAGACCTACGGCGTGACCATCCACCTCAAGCCGGTTGATCCGTGACCGCATGGACCCGCCTGCAAACACCGACCTGCTGAGGCATCCGTTGGGGACGGAAGTCGGCGAGGGCCAGGTCGAGATCGGCGGGCGCACGATCGCGTTCCGTCGCGCCGGCAGCGGCCCTCCGGTTGTCCTGGTCCACGGCGCAACCGTCGACAGCCGTGCGTGGATCCCGACCATCCATGACCTCGCGGGAACGTTCACGGTCGTCGCGTGGGACGCCCCTGGCGCCGGCCGATCGTCGGATCCGCCTGAAAGCTTCCGCCTGCCTGACTTCGCGGACTGTCTCGCCGGATTCATCGACGAGGTCGGCCTCGACCGGCCGCACGTGGTCGGCGTGTCATTTGGCGCGGCGCTGGCCCTGCAGCTGTACCAGCGCCATCCAGCTGTTCCGCGCACGCTCACCCTGGTCGGCGCCTATGCGGGTTGGGCTGGCTCGCTGCCTCGTGAGATCGTCGACGAACGCCTGCGAAGGGCCATCCAGAATGCCGAGCGCCCACCGGCTTCGTGGGCGCCCGAGATGGTCGCGACCTACTTCTCGGAGGCGGCCCCAACGAACCTCATCGACGAAGTCGTCGCCATCGTGTCCGACTGCCGACCCGTCTGGATTCGCACGGCCGCGTATGCCCTGGCCGAGGCCGATCTCCGTGACGCGTTGCCCGAGATCGGGGTGCCGACCCTGCTGCTCAACGGCGAGAACGATGTGCGCTCATCGGTGACCGTGGCCCAAGACCTGCGTTCGAAGATCCCCGGATCAAGGCTCGTCGTGGTCCCCGGCGTGGGTCACGCGGTCGAGCTCGAGGCACCCGAGCGCTTCCAGGCCGAGATCCGCGAGTTCATGCGAACCGCCACGTAGCCTTGTTGACGAGGCCGTTGCACGCCTCCTCGCCGGCTATGAAGCGTTGGCCTGTCCTACGGTCGTCCCGGTAGCAAGCCAGGCCATCCCTCGCTCGATCGTCTCGTCGTCGCCCAGGTGCCCGGCGTCGCTGACATCGACGCTCGGCGCCGGGGATGTGCGCCGCGAGCCAGTCGCCGTGCGCCCCCGGGACGAGCGTGTCGGCGCGACCGTACTTGAGCAGGACGGGCACTCGGATCGATGCCACGTCGAAGCCCCATGGCTTGACGAAGGCGAGCATGTCGTCGACCCAGCCGTCCGGCCCCGGCGCGAGCGCGTTCACCAGCTGGTTGGCGATTCGGCGATGGTGCTTCGCCATCTGGGCCTTGTCCGCCTCGGACACCTCGTAGGTGTCGCCAAAGAAGTCGGAGCGCCCATCGGCGAACCGTTGCAGGGTGGTCGCTCGCTCGCGGGCGGCGACGGCGCGCATCGAGTCTTCCCCGGCGACGGCGGCCTTGAACTCGACGACGTTGCCTTCCGTCATCCCGGCGAGCCAGTCGAGTCCCTCCGCATCGTGCGGCGCGATCGAAACCTCGGCGAGGCAGCGCAGCACACGATCGCCGAGCAGCGCCGCGCAGGCCAGGGCGTGCGGGCCGCCACCCGAGCCGCCGGTCACCGCGAACCGGTCGATGCCGAGGGACGCGGCAATGGCTTCGATGTCGGGAACGATGTCGACCACCGCACGACCCGGGAAACGCGTCGATTCGCCGTACCCCGGCCGATCGAGGGTCATCCGCCGGAGCCCGTGCCGGGCGTAGATCGTCGGGTCGCTCCAATAGGCGATCCGGCCGCCCGGGGTGCCATGGATGGCGAACAGCGGGATGCCGGCCGGGTCGCCCCACTCGGCGACCGCGAGCGTCCTGCCATCCCGCGTCTGGACGCGATGCTCGAGGTGGTCCGGGATCACCGAGTCGGGTGCCTGCGTGTTCGTCATGGATCGATGCTACCTGCTCCCGGCGGCCCCGCAAGCGTGGCATCATCGCGGCATGCCACCGATCGACGAGCTGACGCGCATCGAGCCCGCCCATCTCGACCGGCTCGACCACCAGGGCATCTTCACCACGGGCCTGCTGCTCGAGGTATCCGAGACGGCGACCCGCCGCCAGACGCTGGCCGACCAGATCGCCGCCGACACGACCGACGTGCTGATGTGGCGCGATGAAGCGCTCATGCTCAACCTGGCGAGCTTCGGGCCGGACGAGCACCAGCTGATGATCCAGGCCGGGATCGACGGGCTCCACGACATCCTTGCGCTCGCCGCTCGACGCCTTCCGGGCGCGCGCCGCCCGCGCCGCGGGTGAGCTCGGCGTCGATCCGCCCTCCGACCTGACGCTCGAGGGCTGGTGGGAGCAGGCCAAGACGCTCGAGGACGAATAGGGGCGTCGATTTGTCGTCGCCGACGGAGCCGAGACCGTGACGGGCTACGATGAGCCGGTGAACGCTGCCGGAGCCCGAATCGCGTCGATCCTGATCGGCCTTGCCACGGCGATCGTCATCGTCGCCGTCGTGATCCTGCCGTTCCTGTCGCCCCAGTGGGTGGCGTTCGAGCAGGGGCGATCGCAGGCAACCGCGTGGACGGGTTTCACGACCGAGCAGCTTCGCACCGCGACCGATGCGATCCTGGCCGACCTGGTGTTCGGCGGCGACTTCGCGGTCGAGATCGACGGCACGCCGGTGCTCGTGGAGCGCGAGCAGCAGCACATGGCCGACGTCCGGACGGTCTTCCGCGGGCTGTGGATCCTGGCCGCGATCTCGGCGGTGGGCCTGGTCCTTGCCAGCCGGCGGCGCGATCGGGCGGGCACGTGGCGCGCCGTTCGCGGGGGTGCCATCGGGCTGACGATCGGCGTGGTCATTGCCGGCGTCGTCGGCCTCCTCGCGTTCGACCAGCTGTTCGAGCTGTTCCATCGGATCTTCTTCCCAGCGGGGTCGTACCTGTTCGACCCGGCCACGGACCGCCTGGTCCAGCTCTTCCCGTTCGCGTTCTGGGAGGAGACGGCGATGGTCGTCGGGGCGGCGATCATCGTCGTGGCCCTCGTCGTCGCCGCCGTCGCCGGCCGACGCGCCCGGCGAGGGGCGTCGCTCGCGCCCGCCGCCACGGACCTCACCCGGCTCGTGGAACCGGGCACGTGACGGCGGAGACGGCGCCAGGCCTGCTCAGCGTCGAGGCCGCGCGAGAGGCCGTCCTGCTGGTGACCCGGCCGGTCGCCACGGAACGAGTCGTGGCGGCAGACGCGATGGGCCGCATCGCCGCGGAGACGGTGACGGCGCAGGTCTCGCTCCCGCCGTGGCCGAACTCCGCGATGGACGGCTACGCGGTGCATGCCGCGGACACGGCCTCGGCGACCGAGTACGACCCGGTCTGGCTGCGCGTCGTCGGCGACATCGCGGCCGGGGCCGCTCCCGACGTCACCATTGCCCCGGGTACCGCGGCCCGCATTGCCACCGGAGCCCGCCTCCCGGCTGGCGCCGACGCTGTCGTCCCGGTCGAGGCGACGACGCCGCTCGACGAGAGGGATCGACCGGGCCCACGCGGGCGCGACGCGACCGGCCCGGTCCCGACGGCCGTCCTGGTCCACGCGGTCGTGCCGGTCCGCGGTTCGATCCGTTCGCCCGGCAGCGACCTCCGGGCCGGGGCGAGCCTCGTCGAAGCCGGAACGGCCCTGACCGCGGCGCACGTGACGCTGGTGGCCGGCGCGGGCGTCGCCGAGGTCCTCGTCCACCGCCGGCCGCGCATCGCGGTGCTGGCGACCGGCGACGAGGTCCGGGCTCCGGGCGAGCCGCTCGGTCCGGCCGGCATCCCGGACGCCAACGGTCCCGGGCTGCGCGCGCTGGTCACGGCCGCCGGTGGCGCGCCGATCGACCTCCGGATCGCGACCGACACGCTCGACGATGTCCTCGGACGCCTCCGTCGCGGGCTGGTCAAGGGGGCGGACGCGCTGATCGTGTCGGGCGGCGTGTCGGTCGGGCCGTACGACGTCGTCAAGACCGCGTTCGAGGCGATCGGCCGGATCGACGTCTGGCGCGTCGCGGTCCAGCCGGGCAAGCCCTTCGCGTTCGGCATCGCAAATCGGCCGGGTGGTGGGCCGCCGGTCCTGCTCTTCGGCCTGCCCGGCAACCCCGTCTCGTCCGCGGTGACCTTCGAGCTGTTCGTCCGGCCCGCGATCCGCCGCCTGGCCGGGCGGCACGAGCTGGTCCGACCGACGGATCGGGCGATCCTGGCCGATCCCGTCACGAAGAGCCACGGCCGGCGCGCCTTCCTGCGCGTCGAAGCGGAGCGCGACGAGACCGGCAACCCCATCCGCGACGAGCGTGGCCGCGTCCGGGTGCACCTCTCGGGCGGGCAGGACAGCCACGTCATCTCCGCGCTTGCCGCGGCCGATGCCCTGGCGATCGTCCCCGAAGCCGACGACAGCCTGCCCGCCGGCTCGGAGGTCGCGCTGTGGTGGCTCGACCGCGGCTGACCGACCGGGCATGATTCGGGTGCCCACCGACGACACGCACGCAGCCCGACCAGCCGATCACCCGGAGGAGCCGATGGAATCGAGACCGCAACCCCGTGCCGAGCGGCGACGGCTGTCCCATGTCGACCGAGCCGGGCGGCCGCGGATGGTCGACGTCAGCGACAAGCCGGTCACCGCGCGGCGGGCCGTCGCCGAGGCGGCGGTCGCGGTCTCGCCGGAGACGATGAGCCTGGTCATCGATGGCGGCGGCTCGAAGGGCGACGTGCTCGGCGTGGCCGAGCTGGCCGGGGTCATGGGCGGCAAGCGCACGAGCGACCTGATCCCGCTCTGCCACCCGCTCGCGCTGACCGACCTGGTCGTGGCGATCACGCCGGACCGGGCCGCCGGCGTGCTGCGGATCCGGGCCGAGGCCGCCACGACCGGCCAGACCGGCGTCGAGATGGAGGCGATGACGGCCGCGTCCGTGGCGGCCCTGACCGTCTACGACATGGTCAAGGGCGTCGAGCGCGGCGTCGAGATCCGGGGCGTCCGGCTCGTGTCGAAGACCGGCGGCAAGAGCGGGACGTGGGTCCGCCAGGCGCCGCCGAGCGAGGAGCACGCCCACAAGCCTCGCCCGGGCGCGCGGGTCGCCGGCCGGGTCGGCTCGAAGCGCAAGGGCGGGTGAGGCCGCGGTGACCGAGGCCGCCGCGGCGGACGGCGCTCGTCCTGACCGCCAGCGACGGGGCCGCGGCCGGCGTCCGCGCCGACGAATCGGGCGCGCAGGTCGCCGAGCGGCTGGCGGCGCTGGCGTTCGACGTGGAGCGGCGCGTCGTCCCCGACGAGCAGTGGGAGATCGAGGCCGCGCTGGTCGATGCCGCGGCGCGGCATCCGCTGGTCGTCACGACCGGCGGCACGGGCCTGACCCCGCGCGACGTGACGCCGCAGGCGACCAGGGCCGTGGTGGACTACGAGGTGCCGGGCCTGGCCGAGGCGATGCGCGCCGCGGGCCGGGCGACGACCCCCTTCGCGGACCTGTCGCGCGGCGTCGTCGGCGTGCGCGGCGGCTGTCTCATCGTCAACCTGCCGGGCAGCCCCAAGGGCGCCCTCGAATCGCTCGAGGCCATCGTCGCCGTGCTCGATCACGCCCTCGACACCCTCGCCGGACCGTACGATCACGCGATCAGGTCGGAGGGAGGCTGACGCCGCCGATGTTCGAGACGTTCTCCGAGGTCCCCGCCTATCCGCTGGTGTTCCCGATCTTCTGGGGCGCGTTCGCGATCTTCGCGCTGATGATGGTCCGGCGGCTGCGGGTGTTCGAGGCGGTCCACGCCGGCGGTCCGAGCGCGCTGGCGGACATCCCGGCCCGCGCCTGGGGCGTCATCCAGTACGCCTTCCTGCAGACGCGGATGTTCACCGAGAGCCGCGTCGGGACGATGCACTACGCCCTGTTCCTCGGCTCGACGATCCTGCTGATCGGCAACATCAACATCGTCACCGGCGGGCTGCTCCAGGCGGTCGTCGGCTGGCCACTCGGGGGCGCCCTGTGGGCGCTGGCGCTGGCGGCCCAGAACATCGTCGCGATCGGCGTGTTCGTGGCGCTCGCCTACATGTTCAAGCGACGGCTGATCGACCGGCCGTCGCGGCTCACGCTCGGCCGGACCGGGCTGCTGATCCTGGTGATGATCACGCTGGTCGTGTCGACCGAGTTCTTCGCCCAGGCGTTCGAGGCGGCGGCCCACGGCGACATCCCGGGGGCGTTCGTGGCCAATGCGCTGGCGGTGCCGCTGCGGTCGCTCGGCGAGACCGCCACCGAGAACGCGTTCGTCGCGCTGTGGTGGGCGCACGTCGTCGTCCTCGCCGCGTTCCTGCTGTTCATCCCGACCAACAAGCACTTCCACGTCTACACGAGCTTCATCAACATCTACTACCGCAAGCTCGCCCCGCGCGGCGAGCTGCCGAAGCTCGACATCGAGGACGAGAACGCGACCTTCGGGCTGCGGACGCTCCAGGACCTCGGCTGGAAGGACCTGCTCGACGGGTTCACCTGCACCGAATGCGGCCGCTGCCAGCAGGCCTGCCCGGCCTGGAACACCGGCAAGCCGCTCAACCCCAAGACCTTCATCATGGGCATCCGGGACATGTCCGAGGGCGCCGAGCACCGGCTCGACATCATCCCGAACTCGCCGATCGTGCGCGACACGTACGGGCTCGACGACACGACGGTCCCCGCGGCCAGCCTGGCGACGCCGATCGTCGACACCGCGATCCCGTACGACGCGGTCTGGGACTGCGTGACCTGCGGCGCGTGCGTCGAGGCCTGCCCGGTCCTGATCGAGCACGTCGACAAGATCGTCGGGCTGCGGCGCAACCTGGTGCTCGAGGACAGCCGCTTCCCGGCCGAGCTGACCGGCGCGTTCCGGGCGATGGAGAGCCAGGGCAACCCGTGGGGCCAGCCCGCGTCGGCGCGGCTCGACTGGACGGCCGGCCTGCCGTTCGAGGTCCCGGTCGTCGCCGCCGAGGCCGCGGCCGGCCGGCTCGACGACCTCGAGGTCCTGTACTGGGTCGGTTGCGCCGCCGCCTTCGACACGCGCAACCAGAAGGTGGCCCGGGCGGTCGCGACGTGCCTCCACGCGGCCGGCGTCCGGTTCGCGGTCCTCGGCCAGGAGGAGTCGTGCACGGGGGATCCGGCCCGCCGGATGGGCAACGACTACGTCTACCAGATCCTCGCGGGCGGCAACGTCGAGACGCTCGACCGCTACGGGATGGGGGAGCGGACGATCGTGACCGCCTGCCCGCACTGCTTCAACTCGATCGGCAACGAGTACGGCCAGCTCGGCGGGCAGTACCAGGTCGTCCACCACTCGACGTACCTCGCCGGGCTGGTCGCCTCGGGCCGCCTGGCGACGCTGCCGGAGGACGCCGCGTCAACGACCGGCGACCACCGCCCGGGGAGCGTCACCGTCCACGACTCGTGCTACCTGGCCCGCTACAACAACGTCATCGCCGCGCCACGGAACGTCTTGGGCGCCGCCGGCGTCTCGATCACCGAGATGGAGAAGTCGGGCAAGGACACGTTCTGCTGCGGCGCCGGCGGCGGCCACATGTGGATGGAGGAGAACCGCGGCACGCGGATCAACGCCGAGCGGACCCGCCAGGTGCTCGAGACCGGGCGCGACGACCGTCGCCACGTCATGCCCGTTCTGCATGGTGATGATGAGCGACGGCCTTGCCGCCGCGGATGGCGGCACCGCCGTGAAGGCCATGGACATCAGCGAAGTCCTCGCCGCGCGATTGGCCACCGCCGATCCGTCACGCCAGCTGCCGGTCATGTAGTGGCCCGACGGTTCCGGTCAGTCGCGGTCCTTGTCTGCCTTGCCGTCGCGTTCGCCGTGGCCGGATGTGACGTTGCTGGCGAAGATCCGGCCAGGCTCCAGGCGCAGGCCCAGGCCGCGCTCACCCGATGGGCCGACGCGGTCGCCGCGGCGGGTGGCCCATCGCCGGTCGTTCTCGTGGGCGAGCAAGCGGGGCAGGCCGGCGTCTGGGAGCCGGCGGTCGGAGACAACAACAAGCGGGCGCTCATGGCGGGCATGGTCGAGGCGGGCGCCACGCTGCCAGCAGAGCAGCCGCCGGACGGCGAAGTGCGCTGGCCGGACGGTACGACGGCGACCATACCCCTGATCTCCGCGCAGCAGGCTCTCGCCGCGATCAAGAGTGGCGCACCGGAGCCGTGCAGCCGACTGCACCGCCCTCAGGATCACCGCCGCACGGTTGACCTCCGGGCCGATCGAGACGAGCCGCGGACCGGCCATATCGCCGATCTGGGAGTTCACCGTCCAGGACACCGCGGTCAAGGTGACGCGCGTGGCGATTGCCGACGCCGCCACGGTCGTGCCGCCGCCCTGGGACGCCAACGATCCGCCTGGCGGCGTCGCCATCGAATCGGGCCACCGGGACCGTCGGCGGGCGTCAGCTCACGGTCGCCTTCGTCGGAGCACCGTTGCCGGGTGATCAGCCTTGTGGTGAGGACTACACGGCCCAGGCGGTCGAGTCGGACCTGGCGGTCGTCGTCATCGTGACGCGCCATCCCCACGTGACGATCGGAGCTTGTTCGGCGGTCGGGGCCAAACGCACCGCCACGGTCGAGCTGGCCGCCCCCCTCGGCGACCGCACAGTGCTCGACGTTCAGCAGGGGCTGCCGGTGTCCGTCGCGCTGACGCCCTGACCACGATGGGCTCTGACGCCGCTGATCGGTGGGAGCGGCTGGTCGCGGAGATGCTGGCGACTGGGCCGGCCACGCACGGCGCCACGCCGTCCGATGGTCCGAAGCGCGCGTTCGGCGCGACGTCGCTCAAGACCAACGGCAAGATCTTCGCGATGCTCGTGCACGACCGGCTGGTCGTGAAGCTGCCGGCCGGGCGAGTGGAGGCGCTCGTCGAGGACGGCAGCGGCCGACGCTTCGACCCCGGGCACGGCCGCATCCAGCGCGAGTGGCTGGACGTCGACTCGGACGAGTTCGAGACCTGGGTCGCGCTGGCGACCGAGTCGGAGGCGTTCGTCGCGCGCCGGAAGGCCTAGCCCCTACAGGCGCTTGCCGCACTCGGAGCAGGTCCGCTCGGTGACGAGGTTGCCGGCCCCGCAGTTGGGGCAGCGCTTCATGCCCTCGGTCGAGGCTGCGAACGGGCTCTCGCCGCCGCCTACGCTCGGCCCACCCGCGGTAGCGCCCCGGCGCAGGATCGCGGCCGCCGCGAAGATGCCGACCGCCGCCGCTGCGATCAGGCCAACCATGATCGGTGTCTGGTCCATGACAGTTCCCCCGGTGGCTGGAGCCCGGCCCCCGGCGCCGAACTCGCCAACGTGCGCGTAGCCTACTCCTCGGCGCTGCGCGCGGTATACGCTTGGCAAGTCGTCCGTTCGACCCTTGCAGGAGGCCCTCATGCCCGACCAGAACGCAGACGACCAGCCGACCACCGCCGAGGCGCTCGGGGAGTGGCGAGCCGCCGAACGTGCCGCCGCGGTCGCCCGTCGTGGACGCGTCGCCGCCGAGGCCGCTGCCGTCGCCGCCGCCGATGCCGCCGAGGCCGCCCTCGCAACGGCCGAGGCAGCCAAGACCGCGCTGGCGGCGATGGCCCTGGCCGAGACCTCCGCCGCCAAGACGGCCAACGCCGCCAAGCTCGCCGCACTCTCGTCGCGGGCCGACGTGGCCGATGCCGAGTCCGTCAACGCGATGGCCGACCTCGAGGAGGCCGAGGCGCAGGACCGCTACAAGCAGGCGTCCGACCGCGCCTCCAGCCGCAAGCCGCCCGGCGAGTGATGCACTGATCCGTCCGGCCGCCATGCCGCTGCTACGATGCCGGCGGTGACCGAGTCGACGCCGCCCACGTATCGACTGACCGAGGAGCAGAGCCCTCCTCCGCGACGCCGTCCGCATCCTCGCCGACGAGCGCGTCGCCCCGCGCGCCGCCGAGATCGACCGGACGAGCACGTTCCCGCAGGACCTGCGCGAGCTGCTTGCCGCCCAGGACATCCTCGCCCTGCCGTTCCCCGTCGAGCACGGTGGGCTCGGCGGCGACCTCCTGAGCGTGTGCCTCGCGGTCGAGCAGCTCAGCCGGGCGTGCGCGACGACCGGGCTGATCCTCGCCGTCCACGAGCTGGCGTCGCTGCCGCTGCTGCTCGCCGGGACCGACGCCCAGAAGGCCCGCTGGCTGCCACGGTTGGCGGCCGGCGAGCTGCTCATCGCGTTCGCCCTGACCGAGGCCGAGGCGGGCTCCGACGTCGCGGCCGCCCGGACGCGCGCGGTCCGCGACGGCGACGACTACGTGATCAGCGGCTCGAAGCGGTTCATCAGCCACGGCTCCGTCGCGGACCTCATCACGGTCTTCGCCGTGACCGATCCCGAGGCACCGCGCCACGCCCGGCTGTCGTGCTTCATCGTCGAGGTCCCGTGCGACGGCTTCTCGGTCGCCCGGATCGAGCACAAGATGGGCCTCCGTGGCAGCCCGACCGCGGAGCTCGTGTTCGATGGCGTGCGCGTCCCGGCCGACGCCCGGATCGGCGACGAGGGTGCCGGGTTCGACCTCGCGATGCGCACGTTCGAACGGAGCCGGCCGGGGATCGCGGCCCAGGCCGTCGGGATCGCGCAGGGCGCGCTGGAGGTGGCGACCGCCTATGCCGCCGATCGGCGCCAGTTCGGCCAGCGGATCGGCGACTTCCAGATGATCGCGGCGATGCTGGCCGACATGGACGCCGCGACCGAGGGCGCGCGACAGCTGCTGTACAAGGCCTGCGCCGAGATCGATGCGGGGGCGCCGGACGCCGGCCGCTGGTCGGCGCTGTGTAAACTCGTCGCCGGCGACGCCGCGATGCGGGTCACGACCGACGCGGTCCAGGTCCTGGGCGGTTACGGCTATATCGACGAGTTCCCGGTCGAGCGGATGATGCGTGACGCGAAGATCACCCAGCTCTACGAGGGGACCCAGCAGATCCAGCGGCTGGTCGTCGCGCGGGCGTTGCTCGGCCGCGACGGCTGACACGGGCCCGCAGGGAGGAATTCGACTTCGTGCGCATCGTCGTCCTGACCAAGCCCGTTCCGGACCCGGCCTCGGGTGGCGAGCGCCTCGGGCCAGACCGGCGGCTCGATCGCGCGGCTGTCCCGGCGGTCGTCAATGGCAACGACGAGTTCGCGCTCGAGGCGGCGCTCAAGCTCATCGAGGCGGCGGGCGAGGGCGAGGTGACCCTTCTGTCGATGGCGCCGCCGACGGCGCCCGAGACGTTGCGCAAGGCCCTGGCCATGGGCGCCACCCGCGGCGTGCTCGTGTCCGACCCGGCGCTCGAGGGTTCCTGCGCGGTCTCGACGGCCCGGGTGCTGGCGGCCGCGCTGAGCGAGCTCGAGTTCGACCTCGTGCTGGCGGGGGTCGACGCCTCGGACGGTGTCGGTGGCACGGTCCCGGCGGCGGTCGCGGCCCACCTTCGCCTCCCATACCTGTCCTACGCGGCACGGATCGAGCCCGACATGGCCGCCCGGACGGTTCGCGTCCGGCGGATCAGCCCGACCGGCTACGACCTGCTCGAGGCGCCGCTGCCGGCCGTCATCGGCTGCACGCAGTCGCTCGGCGAGCCGCGCTACCCATCGCTCAAGGGGATCATGGCGGCGCGCAACAAGGAGATCGTGACCCGCTCGCTGGCCGACCTGGGCCTGGACGGCGCCTCGGTCGGTGGTGCCGTGGCCACGACCACGGTGCTGGACACGCAGCAGCCGCCGGCGCGCGCGGCGACCGAGGTGGTTCGCGGCTCCGCCGACGACGGCGCGGCCCGGATCGTCGAGTTCCTCGCCGAGCGGAAGATCATCTGATGGCCCGGCATGTGGGTGGTCGGGGAGCCCGGTCCCGATGGCGGGCTGGCGCGGATCAGCACCGAGGTCGCCACGCTCGCCCGCGAGCTCGGGACGCGCAGGCGGCCATGAGGTCCTGCGGAGTCGTGATCGCGGCCGATCCCGGCCCGGCCGCCGCAGACCTGGCAGGCTATCTGCCGCTCGTGCTGACCATCGCCGACCCGGCGGCCGCGGATCATGCCTGGTCGGCGGTCGCAGCCGGCCGGCTCGCGGCCCTGATCGAGGCGCAGGGAGCCGGCGCCGACCCGGATGCCATCTTCGTCGGCGCCGGCCCCGATGGCCGAGACCTGGCCGGGGCGGTGTCCGCGATGACCGGTCTCGGCGTGCTGACCAACGCCACGGGCGTGGCCTGGACCGAGAACGGGCCGGCCGTCGACATGAGCGTGTTCGGCGGCAAGCTGCTGACGACGTCGGGGTTCACCAACGGACGCGGGATCGTGACCGTCCGCCCGAACGTCACGGCCGCGGCACCCGCTGCATCGCCCGGGCAGATCGAGGCCCGCACCGTGGAGGGCGACGCGACCGTGCCGCCCGTGACGGTCGTCGAGCGCGTGGCGGAGGCCGGTGCCGCGGTGTCGATCGAGGAAGCCAAGGTCATCGTCGCCGGCGGGCGCGGGGTCGGCGGCCCGGAAGGGTTCGAGCTCGTCGAGAAGATCGCCGAGGCGCTCGGCGGCGTCGTCGGCGCGTCGCGCGCCGCGGTCGATTCGGGCTGGATCCCGTACAGCCGGCAGATCGGCCAGACGGGCAAGATCGTCAAGCCCGAGCTGTACCTGGCGCTCGGCATCAGCGGCGCGATCCAGCACAAGGTCGGGATGCGCACGGCCGGCACGATCGTCGCGGTCAACCGCGACCCGGATGCCCCGATCGCCGAGTTCGCGGACCTGTTCGTCGCGGGCGACCTGTTCGAGGTCGGCAACGCGCTGCTCGCTCGCCTCAGCGCCCGGTCGGGCTGAGCGCGGCAGGGGGCAGAACGACGTGCGACCGGAGATCCTGCTGCCGATCATGGCCTTCGTGGCGTTGGCCGCAGGGCTGGTCGTCGTGCTGCGGGGCACGGGCCGGATCGTCAAGCGGACGCGAGAGCTGGAGCAGTTCAAGCACGGGGTTCGCGATCTCGCGGCCCGGGTCGACGCGTCGCTCGGCAGCGCCGCCGATCCAGATCGACGCCGTCCGCCGCCGGACCGTCGGCCCGGAGACGATCACCGACACGGTCGCCGCGGCGACGGACGCCGTCGAGCGCTACGCGGATGAAGCCCGGGGGCTCCGCGGCCCCTCGACGGCGCGACAGCTCCGCGCCGACCTGGTGGCCGAGCTCGAGCGTGCGGCGCGGGCGCTCGGGATGGTCGACCACGGGGCGACGATCCTGGCTGCCGCGCGTCGTGGCTCGCGTGAGCTGGAGGCGCAGACCTCGATCAAGCGCGGCTACCTCAACCTCCTCCACGCCCGCGAGGCGATCGCCCGCCACGCGCTCGAGGCCCAATCGCTGGAAGGCGACGACGCGGCCCAGAAGGCGGGCCGCCCCACCGTCTGATCGCCGCGCGACACCACACCATCTAGTGGTATCCTCGGGTGACACCACTATCCCTTGTGGTGCGAGGCAACAGGAGAGCGATGCGCTGCCCCCAATGCGGCGAGCGGGAGACCCGCGTCGTCGACTCGCGCGATCTCGATGATTCGGCCACGATCCGGCGCCGCCGCGAATGCGCCGCCTGCTCCATGCGGTTCACCACCTACGAGCGGGTCGAGGCCGCCCGGCTCGTCGTCATCAAGCGTGACGGCGTCCGCCAGGAGTTCGACCGCGAGCGGCTGGTCTCGGGCCTGCGCAAGGCCCTGACCCGGCGTCCGGTCGCCGATGGCGCCGCCGAGGCGGCCGCGGACGCGATCGAAGCCGAGCTGCGCGCCGCCGGCGTGACCGAGATCCCCTCGTCGCGGATCGGCGCCCTGGCGATGGAGCAGCTCCGCGGGATCGACCAGATCGCGTACATCCGGTTCGCCAGCGTGTACCAGAGCTTCGAGGACCTCGAGGCGCTCAAGCGCGAGGTCGACACGCTGTACGCCGAGCGCGGTGACACGATCACCATCGACGTCCGCTCGAACGGCGCCAAGCGGGCCCGGGCGTGAGCGTCCTGTCGGATCGCGACATCCGGAAGGCGCTCGAGGCGGGGTCGATCCGCATCGATCCGTACGATCCGCACGACCTCCAGCCGTCGTCGGTCGACCTCCACCTCGACAAGAGCTTCCGGGTCTTCCGCAACAACCGCTACCCGTTCATCGACGTCCGCTCCCCGCAGCCGGACCTGACCGAGCTGCTGACGGTCGACGAGGACGACCCGTTCATCCTCCATCCCGGCGAGTTCGTGCTCGGCCAGACGCTGGAATGGGTCGAGCTCCCGAACGACCTGGTGAGCCGGCTGGAGGGCAAGTCGAGCCTGGGGCGCCTCGGGCTGCTGATCCACTCGACCGCGGGCTACGTCGACCCGGGCTGGAAGGGCAACCTGACGCTCGAGCTGTCGAACGTGGCCAACCTGCCGATCGCGCTCTACTTCGGGATGCGCATCGGGCAGATCAGCTTCTTCAAGATGTCGAGCCCGGTCGACCGGCCGTACGGCTCGCCCGAGCTCGGGTCCAAGTACCAGGGCCAGTCCGAGCCGACCGCCTCGGCCTTCCATCGCGACTTCGACAAGGGGCGGGCGACCGGCGAGCCGTCGCGCAAGTAGCGATGGCGATCAACGACTCGGTCGACTGGGCGCGCGACCTCGGTGGCGGCACGACCGTCGCGCTGGTCCAGGCCGGGACGTTCCGCTCCGATGCCGGGACGCTCTTCGGACCGGTGCCGTGGGTGCTCTGGGGCGGGCTGGTCGGCGACGAGGTCGACGAGTCGCGACGGCTGCTCCAGGCGCTGAACTGCCTGCTGATCGAGACGCCCTCGGGCCGGGTCCTGGTCGAGACCGGGATCGGCGAGCGGGTCGATGACAAGACGCGGACGATGCGCACCTACGAAGGGCCGTGGATCGCCGCCGCGCTGGAGACGGCCGGGTTCCTGCCCGAGACCGTCAACGTCGTGGCCATGAGCCACCTCCATTTCGACCACGCCGGCGGGCTGCTCCGGGCCGACGGATCGCGCGCCTTCCCGCACGCGACGATCGTCGCCCAGCGCGCGGAGTGGGAGGTCGCGCTCGGGGAGAACCCGCGGCTGGTGGCCTCGTACGTCCAGCCCGAGCTCCGCCTCGTCGAATCGTGGGGCAAGCAGGGCTGGGCCGACGGCGAGAAGGAGATCCTGCCCGGCGTGTCGGTGGTGCCGACCGGCGGCCACTCGGCGGGCCACCAGGCGATCGTCGTGCGCGGGACCGGCGACGGCGCCCGGACGCTGGCCTTCTTCGGCGACCTGCTGATGCGGCCGTGGGCGGCCAACCCGCGCTGGGTGACCTCGTTTGACGACTTCCCGCTCAATTCGGTCGCGCGCAAGGCCGAGCTGTTCGCCCAGGCCGCCGACGAGGACTGGATCGTGGTGCTGTCGCACGAGGCGAAGCACCCGGTCGGGCGGCTGGTGCGCGATCGGGACCGGTTCCGCTATGAGCCCGACTGACCGCGCCGAGGGCGACGACCCGCGCGTCCTCGTGCTGCGTCTCGCGATCGAATCGGACGAGGAGGCCCGCGAGCTCGAACGGGCCCTGGTCAAGGCGCGGGCGACCGAGCTGAGCGAGGTGCGCCGCCAGGACCTGCGGTTCACGGCCGGCTACGGCGACGAGACCAGCCGCGAGGTCATGGGCGAGGTCGGCCGGCTGGCGCGGCTCCGCCACGACCTGCTGACGCGGCTGATCGACGAGCTCCTGAGCGCCGAGGGACGACGGGAGCGGGACCGCCTGGCCTAGGGAGCCGGGCTGGCGGCCGTGGCCCTCTTCGGCAGGATCCGCTCGATCTGCGCCGCTGCGCCGGCCTCGTCGAGCGGCGCACCGACGATCGCGGCGATGACCCCGTTCGCGTCGATGAACAGCTGCGTCGGCAGCCCATAGCCCTTGTATGCGCGGAAGACCTGGCCGGTCCCGTCAAAGCCGATCGTGTAGCCGAGCTGGTAGCGCGCGGCATACGCGGCGACGTCGGCCGGCGAGGTCTCCTGGACGCTGATCGCGATGAGCTCCAGCCCGCGGTCGCGGTACCGCTCGGACAGCTCGCGGAGGATCGGCACCTCGGCCTGGCACGGCGGGCACCACGTCGTCCAGAAGTTGACCCAGACCGCCTTGCCGCGCAGGTCGGACAGGCGGATCGGGCGGCCGGACAGGTCGGTCATCTGTGCCGGGGAGCCGTCAGGCGCCGTGATCCCGAAGTCGGGCGCCGACTGGCCGACCTTGAGCCCGACCGGCGGCGGCGACGAGATCAGGTAGGCGGTCGCGCGGGGGTCGACGGTGGCCGGCCGACCGGCGGTGTTGCCGAGGGGCGTGGTGACGGCCACCAGCAGGATCACGGCCACGATGATCGCCGTCATGGCCAGCGCCAGCTGGCGGCCGCTGAACGGGCCGACCAGACCGTGGCGCTCTCGGCGGTGGCTGAACTCGGGTCGGTCCGTCACTCAGATCGCCGTGTTGAACGTGAAGTAGCGCGGCAGGATGGCGAGCCAGTCGAACAGCATCGCGACACCGATCAGCGCGACCAGCAGGCCGCCGATCAACGAGACCACCTTGCCGTGCCGGACGAGCGGCGCCATGACGCGCGGCGCGCGATCGTAGACGGCGGCGATGAGCAGGAACGGCAGCCCGAGCCCGAGCGTGTACGCGACGAGCAGGACGCCGCCCTGGACGACGGTCGTCGACGACGCGGCCATCGTCAGGATCCCGCCGAGGATGATCCCGATGCACGGCGTCCAGCCGATCGGCGAAGATCGCGCCGAGCCCGAACGACGCGAGCCAGCCCGCCACCCGGGTTCACGACGCGGCCACCGAGCCGATCGCCGATCGACGGCGTCGAGGACGGACTGGCAAACGCGACCGAGCCGGTAGTCGACGCCAGTGAGGTCGCCGCGCCGGTCTCCAGTGGGCGCCACGTCCGCTCGAGGAGCGGGATGTGGAGGATCCCCGCCAGGTTGAGGCCCGAGGACGATCAGGATCACGCCACCGATCATCCGCAGCGCCGGCAGGTAGTCGACGATCGGCCCGGCGGCGAACGTCGCGGTGATGCCGAGGAGCGTGAACACGCCTCCGAACCCGGCCACGAAGGCGAACGCGTGGCGCATCGCCGTCCAGCGCGACGGCGGAAGGCCGCTGGCGTTGGCCGCCACGGCGATCGCGGTCAGCTGGCCGAGATAGGCCGGGACGAGGGGCAGGACGCACGGCGACAGGAAGCTGATGACGCCCGCGGCGAAGGCCACCAGGATCGTCAGGTCGGTGCCGGACATGCGCTCGTCAGGCGTCCAGGACGTCGCTCAGGAGTCGGCGCAGCTTGGCCGCGCTGGTCGCCAGCTCGAGGCGCCGGTCGCCGAGCTCCACGACCGGGATCGAGGCGAAGAACGCGCGCTCCCAGGCCGGGTCGGACTCGATGTCGCGATCGACGAGCTGCGGTGTCGGGAGCCCGGCGGCCTCGCGCTCGTTCAGGAGCGCGTCGAGGAGCGATCGCGTCTCGTCGCACAGCCCGCAGCCCGGACGCGCGTAGAGGACGAGGTCGGGGAGGGGAGCGTCGTGCATGTCGGCTCGGATTGTAGGCGAGGTCCGCTCGGAGCCCGGTTCGCCGCCAAGTCCGCGGTACGATGGAGCCCGCGCCCCCGTAGCTCAGTGGACAGAGCGAGGCCGTCCTAAGGCCTGCGTCGGCGGTTCGAGTCCGTCCGGGGGCGCCAATCCCAACCGGGAGAGCCCGCCCGGCAGCGAGCTTCATCCGCCCCTTCCGTGGTGGACGACCTCCAAGCGGAGGTCGACGGCTGGCTGCAGACGGCTACGGCCCGGTCGGCGGCGTCGGCGAGTACGAGGCCATGTGGCGCTTGGCCTACGTTCGCGGGCCGCAAGAAATCATCGTTGCCCTCGCCCAGCGAATCGACGGACCGCGCGCGGGCTCATCGTTTCTTGCCCCCGAAACCCGGGATGGCCGCGGCCTGTTTCATCCACGACGCGACTTGACGTTCGTCGAGGTCGTCGACTGATTCGAGGTCCACGCCGCGCGAGTCCTTGCCCATCCCGATCGGCGTAGCCGGCGGGACGGGCGTGAGCGACGTGCCGCGCCCGAACGTGAGCTTGACGTGGCCGGCGAAGCCACCACACGAGAAGCACCAGCCGTCGCCGACGCCATACCACGCCATGCCCCACTTCACGGAGCGCTGCAGGCCCGGCAGCGTCTCGGCCGCCAGGGCATCGACGCGTTCGGCGATGGCGCGTTGCGGCTGCGGCAAGCTGCTGATGTAAGCGAAGACCGGCTTGTCGCCGACCGCGGCCTTCGCGGGGCTTGCCCGACCAGTCATGGCGGCCGGTAACGTCGTGAGGACGTCGCGTTGCGCGGCCGTTCGCTTGGTGGGTTTGGCCGTCTTCGGCGTCACGTGGTTTGACACGCTGACGGAGTCCTTGTCAGGTCCGCCGGCACCGACCGTTGGCTCTTTCGGCGTCGCCACAAATGCCTCCTCGAACCCCGCGGCTCCTTGGGTACAATCGCGCATCCACTGCGAGGGACCGGATGCCCCTGTTCATGGATCGTCACGACCTGCCTGGCATCACTGCCGAGGAGGTCGCCCAGGCCCATCAGACCGATATCCAGATCGAGTCGAAATACGCGGTCCACTTCCTCGCCTACTGGTTCGATGCCGACCACGGTCAGGTGTTCTGTCTCGCCAGAGCGGCGCGACCGGACGACATGGCGGCGGTCCATCGGGAGGGGCACGGTCTCGTGCCCAACGAGATCATCGCCGTATCCGAAGACGACGTCTTCCGATTCCTGGGCAAGGTCAGCGATCCCGTCGATCACACCCAGGTCGCCAATGCATTCCGGACGATCCTCTTCACCGACTTGACGGGCTCGACGTCGCTCCTCCAGGAGGTCGGTGAGCGAGTCTTCATGGGCCTGCTCGGCGAACACGACCTGATCATCCGGCGGTCGCTCGTTGCGTGGCGGGGACGCGAGGTGAAACACACCGGCGACGGCGTCATGGCCTCGTTCGAGGATGTCGCGAATGCGCTGCAATGCGCGCTCGCGATCCAGGACGGCTTCGAGGCCAGGATGCCCGAGGCCACGCGCGAGCTTGTCGTGCGGATCGGGATCGCCGCCGGTGAGCCCGTCGATCACAACGACGACCTGTTCGGCTCGACGGTCAACCTTGCCAGCCGGATCTGCGATGCCAGCGCCCCGGGCCACATCCTCACATCAGACCTCGTCCATGACATGGGGACCGACAAGGGCTTTTCCTTCGGACAGGGCCATGACGTCGAGCTGAAGGGGTTCGGCCCGGTTCGGGTCTTCGAACTGGCAAGAACCCGTCAGGTCGCGGTCAGCTCGCCGTGATCGTGCCGGACATGTCGCTGGGATGGACCGAGCACACGAACGCGTACGTGCCGGCCGTCAGTGCCGGAATCTCGTAGGTGGCCTTGGCGGGTCCGGACACGGTGGCGCCGTCGAAGACCAGCTCGCCGCCCGCACCGTTCCGGTGGATATCGATATCGTGGATCGTGGCCGCGTCCTTGTTGTCGAAGTCGATCTTGAAGGCCGTTCCTGCGGGGACCTGAACGGCAGTCGTTTCGTAGCGCATGGTCCTCGCACCGATCTGGACGTTGCCAGACTGCGAAGTGCTGGCAACCGCGGAGGCGGCCGGCTGGGTCGAGGCCGGCTGGGAGGCGCAGGCCGCCAAGGCAGCGACGACGAAAAGCGCAGACAGACTTCCGCGGACAACGCGCATGGGCAACACCCTCTCTGAATGTGGTCTACCTGACGCCGACCGAGCAAGGCGTGCTGCTCGACGGCTTGACGAGAACCCGTCCACGTCGTCGGGTCGCGACGCCAAGCACGCCGCGTCGGCTGTCCACGGTATACGACGGCGGTGGGCCCCTTGATCCTTGTTCGCTACTCCGGACGCCCCCATAGTCCGCCAATCGAGGCAGCAGGAGGCGGAGGCCACGCATGGGCTTGATCAATACGGACGACCTGGTGCTCATCGGACCAGGCTCGGAGTGGTTCTGGTCGATGCTCCAGTTCGTCATCGTGGCGGTGACCCTCGTGGGCATCTACTACCAGCTCCGCATCTCCCGGAGCGCGAACGCGTTCGCCCAGCTCGGCGCGCTGGTGGATGAGTGGCAGGGCGAGTTGTTGGTCCGGAAGCGCATCGGGGTGCTCGTCGCCATCCGCGATGGTGCGGCCCACGCGGACGTCCCGGATTCGCCGGCCGCGGCAATCGCCAACTTCTGGGAGAAGGTCGGGGCACTCGTGCGGGCAGGACATATCGATCAGTCCCTGGTGTGCCGAGGGCTTCGGTGGGGCCCAGGACTGGTGGGGGATCCTTGCCCCGTGGGTGCTGAAGGTCCGGACCGCGGACGCGAATCCGAGCTTCTGGGAGCATTTCGAGTGGCTCGCCGGAACGATGGTGCGGCTCCACCCGGAGGCGGCCTTCGATCAGCAGTCGTTCGACCGGAGGCTCGAGGAACGCATCACCGCCAACGAGGCCGATCTCCGCGACCTCGAGTCGATGCGCCGGTGATGGTCGCGTTTCGGCCGAGGCTCCGGTGTCAGCGGGTGAACAGCTTCCAGTGCCCCTCGGAGACGACGTCGACAGTGCCGTCGACCACTTGGATGGCGGTCTGATCGTCGATCGCGTACGCAGGTACCGACATGCCGGCGGCCCATGCTTCTGCGCCGGCCATGGAATTGTCCGGCAGGTCCTCGTGATCGAGGTGCGGAAAGATCGAAAAATCGACCAGTCCGAGCGTCTCGTCGCCGCCGGTGGGCGGCTTCCAGCGCACGAAGTCCTCTCCGATTCTGGGGGCCATCACCATGCTGCCGGCGCTCAGCCCCACGTACACCGCGCGCAGCGACGGCAAGAGCTCCGCCAACCCGGACTCCCGCATCCAGTAGGACAGGTACATGGGGTCGCCGCCATTCACCAGCAGCACGTCCGTCTCCTGGACCGCTGGAACCCAATGGTCTCGTTCGATGCTGGGCAGCGCGGTGAGCTCCAGCACGCCAAGGGACTTCCAGCCCAGCTCACACATGGGGGTTCTGGGTTCTTGTCCGCTGATGAACACCCATGCGCGGACGGCACCGCCGCGCTGGGCGTGGTTCGCCGTGGGAATGCAGAGGGCGTTGGACTCGGCGATCGGTTTGCCCAGGAGATCGACCAGCGCCTCGTGGATGCTCGGGTTCTTGATCCCGGCGGATGTGAGAAGCAGCTTCATCGCTTGCGCGCCGTTTCCTTGCGCACCGCTTCGTAGGCTTCGAGGGCGCGCCTGATCTGCCGACGTTTGGCTTCGGGAATGACCTCGATCAGCACGACGACGACGGCTGCGGTCCAGAGTGCGAAGCCGAAGGTATAGAGCATGTCGACCAGCAGTCCCAGCGGTTCCGTGGTCGTCGTCGACTTGAGCAGGTAGCCGGCGACGTACGCCGCGAGACCGACGACGAACGTGACCCCGAGGATTTGGAACAGGATCCGCTGCCCGTACGCTTCCTTCCGTAAATCCGGGAGGTGCTGCTCGAACCATGCTCGAGCGGCGGGGTCGTCCAGAAGCGGGGTGATGTCGTCGTCAGGGGGTGGGGCAGGCTGCGTCATGCGGGCCTCCGGAGCTAGGTCGGCGATGGAGCCGACGGACGGGAACGGCTAGCGCCAGCCGAGGTCCGGCGCAACGAACTTGAGGATGCTCTCGATCGCGTGGGCGTTGTACTCGACGCCGAGCTGGTTCGGGACCGTCAACAGGAGTGTGTCTGCCGCCTGGATCGCCGTGTCGCCGGCGAGCTCCTTGACGAGGACGTCGGGCTCGGCGGCGTACGAACGCCCGAAGATCGCCTTGGTCTGCGCGTCGATGTAACCGACCTTGTCCGACTCCTGGTTGCCACGCCCGAAGTACGCTCGGTCGCGATCGTCGACCAGCGCGAAGATGCTGCGACTGACCGACACGCGCGGCTCGCGCTCGTGCCCGGCGGCCGCCCACGCCTCACGGAATAGCCGGATCTGCTCGGCCTGGAGCTCGTGGAACGGCATGCCGGCGTCCTCGGTCATCAGCGTCGACGACATCATGTTCAGGCCCTGCTGGGCGGCCCATTCCGCGGTGGGGCGTGAGCCCGCACCCCACCAGATCCGGTCACGCAGCCCGGGCGAATGCGGCTCGGGGCGGAGCAGGCCGGGCGGGTTCGGGAACATCGGAGAGGGGTTGGGCTGGGCGAACCCGACGCCCGACAGCGCCTGGAGGAAGACCTCCGCGTGCTGGCGGGCCATGTCGGCATCGGTCCCGCCGTCGGGCGGCACGTAGCCGAAGTACCGGAAGCCGTCGATGACCTGCTCGGGTGATCCTCGGCTGATCCCGAGCTGCAGGCGACCACCCGCGATGAGGTCGGCGGCACCGGCATCCTCGACCATGTACAGCGGGTTCTCGTAGCGCATGTCGATGACGGCGGTCCCGATCTCGATGCGCTTGGTGCGAGCGCCGATGGCCGCCAGGAGCGGGAACGGCGACGCGAGCTGCTGGGCGAAGTGGTGGACGCGGAAGTAGGCACCGTCGGCACCCAGGTCCTCGACCGCCTCGGCGAGCTCGATCGACTGGATGAGCGCGTCCGACCCCGAGCGGACCTGCGAGTAGGGCGAATCGGACCAATGTCCGAACGACAGGAACCCGATCTTCTTCACACGCCAATTCTAGTGACCTCCCGGCGCCCGGTGTGACCACGCCCTGGCCGGGGCATACCATCCAGCGATTGGAGGGATGGATGGACCGACGGGCATGGCTCCTCGAGCGACGGGCGGCGGTCGAGGCCTCGTACAATTCCGAGGCGCCGACCTACGACGAGGACCCGTACCCCGTCGAAACCCAGCGGCGGTTCGTCGAACGCCTCGTTGCAACGTGCCCGCCGGACGGAATCGTCCTCGACGCCCCGTGCGGAACCGGTCAGTACTTCGCCCTCGTCGCCGCCGCAGGCCGGCGGGTCGTCGGGATCGACCAGTCGGCGGGGATGCTGGCGCAGGCGCGGGCGAGAGACATCGCGGTCGCCCTCCATCTGGTCGGCCTGCAGGAGCTCGCGTTCGACGGTGACTTCGATGCGGCGATGACCGTCGATGCGATGGAGAACGTCTTCCCCGAGGATTGGCCGGCGGTTCTGGCCAACCTTCGCCGGGCGGTTCGCCCTGGCGGGCACCTCTACCTGACCGTCGAAGAGGTTCCCGAGACGGTGGTCGACGACGCGTTCGCCGACCTGAGCGCGCGCGGCCTGCCTGTCGTCAGGGGCGAGGTCATCGAGGGCGACGTCGCGGGCTACCACTACTATCCGGGGCGACACCAGGTGGCGCGCTGGCTCGAGGCCGAGGGTCTCGCCATCGTCGACCAGGACACCGAGACGTACGAGGATTGGGCCTACTGGCATCTCCTCCTGCAGGCACGCTGACTGATTCGTTCGGGCGTCTCGACTGAGGACCTTGGCAGGAGCCAGCAGCCTTGTCAGGATGTGGTGACAAACCCGCGACGGGAACTGGTGAGAGTCTGAAATGACAGGCCGACGCCCGACGATCGTGTTGCTCGTCGCGTTGCTCAGCACCGGCTGCGCGGCCAACGAAGCCACGCCGGCTCCGACGACATCGCCCAACCCTTCGCCATCGCCCAGCGCCGTTGGGACGCCACTCGCGATCCCGACCGCGACGCCGACGCCGGTCCCGACGGCCTCGCCGACCGCCGTGCCGATCGGCGATTGGAAGGAAGTCCCGGCTCAGCCATCAGTGAAGGGCGCCCAGTTCCAGGACGTCGCCTGGACGGGCCTGCGCTTCGTGGCGGTCGGCGTGGCCATGAGCGGCGGCGGTGTGTTCCTCGACTCGACCAACGGGTCCACCTGGAATCGGCAGTCGGATCTCAACGCCAACGCGCATCCAACACGGCTTGCTGCCGGCCCCGGTGGTGTCGTCGCAGTGGGCGCGATCGGCGAGCGACCCGCCAGCTGGTTCTCGACGGATGGTGTGGCCTGGACCCCGCGGCGGGATGCCTTCCCGATGCCCGATGTCGGCGACGACACGGTAACCGTCACCGACGTCGTCGCGCGCGGGAACGGCTGGCTTGCGGTCGGGCGGCAGGATCCCTTCTGTCAGATCGACTGCGGGACGACCGCCAGACGTGGTCTCGCCTGGACCTCGAGCAACGGTTCGGAATGGACCCTGATCCCCGGCCAGGCTGCCTTCAAGGGGGCGGGCCTGAATGCGGTGACCCGACGGGCCGACGAATTTGCGGCAGTCGGCGGTGCTGGGGGCCACGCTGTGATCCTCACCTCGCCCGACGGGCTGAAATGGTCGCGCGTGCCGGACGATCCGATGTTCGGAAGTCGCGCATCGGGCGACGGTCCGCCGGTGGCTGCGACGGCTGTCGCGTGGGATGACGGCGCCCTGGTGGTACTTGGGATGGTGCAATCCGAAGCGCATCGCGTCCGCGCCTGGTGGTCGGCGGACGGGCGCACGTGGGCGAGGGCCGAGGTCGACAAGGCGGTGGACGGTCAGGTGTTCAGCGCAACCACCACACCGATTGGGTTCCATGCCACGGGCCCGTCGGGTGGTGATGGCTGCCGCGGCGGGATCTGGTCTTCGACCGACGGTCGCGCTTGGCGGTGCGAGGCAACGGTCGCCGCGTTCGAGGGCTTCGGGCCGTATGCGGCTGCGGCAAATGACGACGTGATCGTGGCGGTCGGCTTGACGTCGGCTGGGGTGGACGACGACGCCTCAGACGGCCTCCCTGGAGCGGCGTGGTTCCGGACGCTGCGCTGACGCGTTCCGCCGACGGCGTCGTCTGGCCATGGCTGTCAGAATCGGCCAATGAGCGACGTGCAGGGGACGATCCGGCCCATCTTCAGGGACTGGCAGACCTACAACGACGCGATCGTCGAGGTCGTGGGCACCATGACCGACGAGCAGCTGGCGATCCGCTCTGCGCCGGACCGGATGCCGATCTGGGCCGTCGTGGGCCACATGGCCGGGATGCGGGTGTACTGGCTGTGCGCGGTCTTCGGGGAACCCGGCGCCGAGACCACGCCGTTCCCCGATCCGATGAACGGCGGCTGGGAGGACGACGAAGACCATCCGAGGAGCGCCAAGGAGCTGGTGACGGCGATGGAGACCACCTGGCGGGTCGTCGACGGATGCCTCGGCCGGTGGACGCTGGACATGCTCGACACGCTGTTCGTCCGTGAGATGTCGACCGGAACCCAGCATCACTCACGGCGTCAGATCCTGATGCGCATGCTGACCCACGACGCGTACCACGCCGGCGAGCTGTCGCAGACGCTCGGGATCCACGGCCTCCCGCAGATCGACCTCTGGAGGCCGGACAAGGTCACCAACCCCCGCGCCGGGTAGCACCCGGACGCGTCAGCCGGATGAACGCGTGTTCGATACGACCTCAACCCCGTAACACGAGACGCCGAGGCACGTCTCTGCTACGGACTGCCGCAGCCTCGTCGCGGCCGATCGAGGGAGACGAACATGGCACCAGGCCGGACTGCACTGAGCTGGCGGCGCGTGGCGGCCGCACTCCTGATGTTCGTGGTGACGCTGCTCCTCGCCGCCTTCGTCTACACCGTCGGGTTGTTGTTCGATTGGTCGGGCCAGCACCGCGTACCGATGGAGACCAGCGTCGGCGCCGTCGTCATCCTGGTCGTCGGGTCGCTGGTGTCGATCTGGATCCTGCGTTCCCGTCGCTGACGCCGTCGGAGGGTCGAACGAGATCGCTGCGCGAGCGTCCATCGCACAATCGGTCACACGAAGGCGGGCGTGCGGGTCAATGAGGTGACCCGATCAACCGCAGGGACGTGACCGATGAACGACCAGGACTTTCTCGCCGAGCGCTTCGAGGCAAATCGCTCCCACTTGCGCGGCGTCGCCTATCGAATGCTCGGCTCCGTGAGCGAAGCGGACGACGCCGTCCAGGAGGCGTGGATCCGCCTGAGCCGTACGGACACGAGCCAGGTCGACAACCTGCGGGCCTGGCTGACGACGGTCGTCGGGCGGGTGAGCCTCAACATGCTGCGATCGCGCAAGACGCGTCGCGAAGCGTCCCTGGAGACCCACCTCCCGGATCCGATCGTGAGTCCGGAGGAGGGACTCGGCCCCGAGCAGGAGGCCTTGCTGGGCGATTCGATCGGGCTCGCGATGCTCGTCGTCCTCGACTCGCTGACGCCCGCCGAACGGGTCGCCTTCGTGCTCCACGACGTCTTCGCCGTGCCGTTCGACGACATCGCACCGATCGTCGGCCGAACCCCGACGGCGGCGAGGCAGCTCGCGAGCCGCGCCCGTCGCCGCGTCCAGGGTGCGCCCGTCCCGGACATCGATCTCGAGGGCCAGTGGGCCGTTGTCGACGCGTTCCTCGCGGCGGCGCGCGAGGGTGACTTCGAACGCCTCCTCGACGTTCTCGATCCTGAGGTCGTGCTGCGCTCGGACGGCGGCGACACGCGTCCGGGTTTGGCCTCGCTGGTCCACGGCGCGCAGGCGGTTGCCGAGCAGGCGATGAGCTTCCGTCGATTTGCCCAGTCGGCAACGCGGATCCTCGTCAACGGGACGCCGGGCGGGCGTTGCATGGGCACCCGACGGGAGCCCGTTCGCGGTCGTCGCCCTGACGGTCGCGGGCGGGCGGATCGTCGCGATCGACATCCTTGCCGACCCGGACCGGCTCCGCGAGGTGGACCTCTCGGTCGTCACCGGCTGAGCACGTCAGCCAGGCCCCCGGTCACATTCGCGCCTTCTCGTGGGTTTCCTCTGTGAATCGACGTTCATGAAGGAGACCGCGATGACAACGCAGATCGACGGCGCGAAAGCCGCAACGGCGGCACGTGCCCCCCGGTGGGTCACGTTCTTCGGACCCGTGACCAAGTTCCTCCTGGCCAGGCGGGTCCCGCTGGGCTACAACGCGCTCCTCACCATTCCTGGCCGGACCAGTGGCCTGCCGCGCACGACGCCGCTGGCGATCATCGACGTCTCGGGCCGGCGCTGGGTCTGGTCCCCGTGGGGTGACGTCAACTGGGTGCGCAACCTGCGCGCTGCCGGCCGCGCGACCGTCACCGTCCGCGGTCGCAAGGAAGAGGTCCGTGCGACGGAGCTGGACCCGTCGCAACGCGTCGAGTTCTTTCGCGACGTCCTTCGGCCCGTCGCGCACGACATGCCGTTCGGTGTCTCGTTCATCCGCATCGTCGATGGCGTCGATGTCGACCGTCCTGTGGAGGAGGCCGAGGGTCGGTGCGTCTTCGAGCTCCATCCCGTTTGATGGCGTAGCTGCCGAACGGTCAGGCGGGCATGACGCTGTCCATCGGCGGCGCACCTGGCCGCCGGAGGCAAGATGGCGCGGTGACCCTCACCGCGCGGCAGCTCAATCGATCCTCGCTCGACCGGCAGCTGCTGCTCCGCCGGGCGTCGATCCCGGTGGTCGATGCCGTGCATCGCATCGTCGCGATCCAGGCGCAGTCGCCGGCGTCGCCCTACCTGGCGCTCTGGAACCGGATCGCCGGCTTCGACCCGGCCGACCTCGACCGCGCGTTCGCCGACCACGCGATCGTCAAGGCGACGCTCATACGGATCACGATGCACGCGGTCGACGCGGCCGATTACCCCGCGTTCCACGAGGCCATGCAGCGGACGTTGCGCGCATCCTGCCTGACCGACACTCGCTTCACGGTCGCCGGGCTGTCCGTGGCGGAGACCGACGCGCTGGTCCCGGAGCTGGTCGAGTTCGCCGCGCAGCCGCGGACCAACGCCGACGTCGAGGCCTGGCTCGGCGAGCGGCCCGGCGTCGAGTCGGGATCGGGCGCGTGGTGGGCGATCCGCCGGTTCGCGCCGCTCGTCCACGTGGCGACCGGAGGTTCGTGGTCGTTCGGCTACCGGCCGTCCTACGTCGCCGCCCCCGAGCAGCGTCGTCGCCGGGGACGTGGACGCCTCGGTGCAATGGCTCGCGCGTCGGTACCTCGAGGGCTTCGGACCGGCGTCGGTCCAGGACGTCGCCCAGTTCGCCCTGATCCCGCGCGCCAACGTCCGGGCGGCGCTCCAGGCGATGGCGGATCTGCGCCGGCTGGACGGCCCCGATGGCGCCGAGCTGTTCGATGTCCCCGGAGCCCGCATCCCGGCCGAGGACACGCCGGCGCCGCCACGGCTGATGGCGATGTGGGACAGCATCCTGCTCGCGTACGCCGATCGAAGCCGGATCATCCCGCCGGACTACCGGCCGCTCGTCACGCGACGGAACGGCGACGTCCTGCCGACGTTGCTCGTCGACGGATACGTGGCCGGCGTCTGGCGCCCCGTCGAGGACGGCATCGAGGCGACGGCCTTCCATCGATCTGGCCGACGACGCCTGGGAGGGCCTCGAAGCCGAGGCACGCGAGCCTGCTGGCGTTCCTTGCCGACCGCGAACCGACGGTCTACAGCCGCTACGCCCACTGGTGGAACACGCTCCCGAGCGCCGAGGTTCGCGTGCTCGGCGCGACCGGACGATAGGCAGGCCCGTCAGACGACCTGGTACACCCGCCACGTGCCGGGCACGCCCTTGAGCTCGTGTTCACCGCGGTCAAGAAACTCGATGCCGGAGCCCGCGACGAGATCCTTCACGGTGGAGGAGACGAAGACCTCGCCGGCGCCGGCGAGCGCGGCGACCCGTGCGCCGATATGCACGGCGATCCCCTGGATGTCGCCGTCGGACAGCTCGATCTCACCGGTGTGCACGCCGGCCCGGATCTCGAGCTCGATCGATCGGACCGCGTCACCCGCTGCGCGAGCGCATTCGATCGCCCGACGCGGTGCGTCGAACGTCGCGAGGAAGCCGTCGCCCGCGGTGTGAACCTCGCGACCGCCGAACCGGTCGAGGTGGATGCGCAGCAGCCGGTTATGGCGGTCCAGCAGCTCGCGCCAGCGCTTATCGCCCAGCTCGGCCGCCCGCTGCGTGGAGCCGACGATGTCGGTGAACAGGACGGTCGCGAGGACCCGGTCATGGCGCGGCAGCGGCCGGACCCCGGTGAGGAACCCCTCGATCTCGTCGGCGATGTCCTCGACGTCGTCGGCGAAGATCGCCGTGCCGGTCCCTTCGATCTCGGCCAGCCGTGCGTTCGGCAAGGCCGCGGCCAGCGCGCGAGCATTGCGCATCGGGCTGATCGTGTTCCCGGTCCGGTTCATGACCAGCACGGGAGCCCGGACGGCCTCAAGGCGGTCGCGGATGTCCCACGACATCTGGTCCCGGATGAACGCGTCGATGCG
This sequence comes from uncultured Chloroflexia bacterium, assembly GCA_963721545.1. GTDB lineage: Bacteria > Chloroflexota > Limnocylindria > Limnocylindrales > CSP1-4 > SPCO01. The sequence continues at coordinate 624,860 of CAVRKB010000007.1, read as the reverse complement.
GAAGCCACTCGATGCGGATCGCGTGAACCGGCGAAACCACGACCGAAAGCCGGGTTCGTCCTTTCGGGCGGGCGCCACGATCGATAGGTGCGTCTCGAAGTCCAGATCCTCGCTGGCCTTCGCCATCTGTCGCAGGACCGCCATGTCCAAGCCGAAGTCGTCGTCGGGCGACGGCAGCATTCTTGGCGTGCTCTCGAACGCCACCACGGCTGAGACCCGCTCCGGATGCGCCGCGGCGAACGACAGAGCCAGGACCCCGGCATCGCCGGTGCCCAACAACGCTGCGGGGTCCGCTCCGGCGGCTGTCATCACGGTCCCGAAGTCCTCGAGCTGCTCGTCGAACGTGGGGACCGCATCGAGCGGGTCGGACATCCCCATGCCACGGCGGTCGAAGCGGATCAGGCGCGCGAACGACCCTAGCCGTTCGTACAGGCGGCGGAGCTTGGGGTCCTCCCAGGCGATCTCGAGGTGGGCGATGGTCCCGTGCAGCAGCACGATCTCGACATCGCCCGATCCCGTGACCTGGTAGGCGATGTGGACGCCGTCCGGTGCCTGGGCGTATTGGGTCTCGACCGTGGCCATCTGCTTGGCTACCCTCCCGCGGCCTTGCGTCGGCCTGCATCCTATCGCCTCCGGCAACCGGCCCAGCGGCTACGACCGGGGGTAGCCCATCTCCACGATGCGGTGGCCGAGGAGGCGGCCGAGCCAGCGCGCCGACCCCGGCGAGATCGTCTCGCGCCAGCGGTCGGCGGCGCCGGCATCGAAGCCGGCCTGGCCCACGAGGCTGCCCTTCGAGACGACCTTCTGCTCGAGCATCGCCGGCTCCGGCGCCACGCCGAGGAAGGCGCAGAGGTCGTCGATCGTGGCCTCCGGGTCGCGCACGAGATCCTCGAACCGGACCAGCCGGTACGCGTCGGGGAAGCGTCGAGCGTACGCACGATGGCGCGACACCGCCCCCGCCCACGCCCACGCGACCTCGAGCAGGATGAAGCCGCGCATGAGGGGCGGGATCCGGACGAGCAGCCGGTAGGGGAAGGTCACGGCGTGCTCGCCTCGACGTCGAAGCTCGGACACGAACACGGCCCGTGGGTCGCGCAGCATGTGCACCACCCGGCCGCCCGGATACCACTCGATCAGCATGTCCACCGAGGCCAGGTGGGCCGGCGTCTTCTCGCCGATGATCGCCTTCCCGCGTCGATCGGCGTAGGTCCGAAGGAGGGCCGTGAAGATGCCCCGTTCCGTGCGCTCGGCGGCCAGCAGGCGCGCCTCGAGGTCGGGCTGCGGCACGTTCCGCGCGAGCCAGCCCCAGAACGGGCTGGCCTCCCGGAGCCGCGTGCCCTTCTGGAACTCGGGCGAGTAGATCTGGGCGACGAGGCGGCGGATGGCGTCGTCATCGTCGAGTGCGCCCGCTCGCCGGAACGCGTGGCGTGCCCCGGCGCCGGGAAGCAGGTGCCCGAGATAGTGGTTCTCGGACGCGATCGAGATCCGGGAGTGGCTCTCGAGCACCTTGCGCAGGAGCGTCGTCCCGCTCCGACTCACGCCGACGACGAAGATCGCCTCGGCTTCCGGACGCGGGGCGGCGGCCGGATGCGCGGCCGAACCGGGCTCGGCAGGCGGATCGGGGGGATCGGCGACTGACTTCGTCGGGAGGGACATCAGCTGCTGGCGGCAGGCCCCGCTGCGTCGCCGCCCGGGTCGTCCATGACAGGGCGGACGGACCCGGTGCCCTTCCCGCGATCGGCGACGTCGGCGGGCAACATGTCGAGCGCCTCGTAGTGGGTGATGATCAGGTCCTCGATGAGATCCTCGGTCCCGGGCAGGAGGCGAGGCTGGTTGAGCCGGCCGTGCGTCCACTCGAACAGGTCGGCCGTCGTCGCCCACTCCTCGAAGAGGACCACCTCTTCGCTGCCGTCGTCCTCGAGGCGGCGGGCCAGCTTGCTGTAGACAAGGCCCGGCTGCGTCCGAAGCTCGACGAGCTGGGCGCGCAGGAGCTCGTTGAAGGTACCGATGTTCTCGCTCGGCACGCGGGCCGTCAGGACGCGAATGATCACGGGGCAGAGCATAGTCGGGCGGGTCCCGAGCGGGGAAGGGCCGCCTGATCAGCCGGCCTGGGCGGCTTCGACGATGGCGGGCAGTGGCAGGGCGTGCCCCTCGGCGTGCAGGTCGGCGAAACGTTCCGCGCCGAGCACCGCGACGAGCGAGGCCACCGTGCGAGCGTGCTCGGCCGGCGCCCAGGTCCGGAGCCTCGCCTCGGCACGCAGCCGGTCGGCCATGCCGACCAGCCCGGCCGCCGCGACCGCGTCGCCTGGGGCTTTGATGGCGGCCAGTCCGTCGAGCGAGTCGACGAGGGCCATCCGAAACCCGATATCCGCGGCATTCCGGACGACCGTCCGGTAGAGCGCGGCAGCCTCGGAAGCGCGGCCCGCCGCCTGGAGCGTCTTGGCGCGGAGGCAGTCCGAGTCCACGATCCAGTCGGGGAACAGCTCGGCGCGCGCCTCCAGCGCCTCGAGCTCGACCATGTACCGCTCGGCGGCCGGGACGTCGCCCTCGTCCAAGGCCAGCTCCGCGAGGGTCACCACGGTGTGGGCGCGGTCGAGCGGGTCGCCGTCGGGCGTCCGATCGTGGACGGCCATCGAGTCGGCCAGCAGGCGATGGGCGGTCGGATAGTCGCCCAGGCCGGCATGGATCGAGGCCATGTCGTCCCGGATGAAGCAGAGCTCATCGTCCTGGCCGGCCGACCCCGCCATCTCGAGCGCCTCCGCCTTGAGGGCGAGGGCCCGGGCCGGCTCGCCGCTGAACCTCGGGTATTCGCTGAGCACCAACAGCGGCTGCATCAGCCGAGCCGGATCGCCGAGCCGCCGGGCGACGGCGACGGCTGCCTCACCCCAGCGCTGGCCTTCGTCGATCGCCCCGGACAGCAGCCAGAACATCCCGGTCGCCCGGAACAGGCGCAGGACCGCCTCGGCGTCGTCGCGCGTCACCGCCCAGTCGAATGCGAGCCGCAGGTTGTCGCGCTCGGCCGTGCACATCACGACCCAGGCATTGCCCGCCATCGAGCCACCCTCGGTTGTGCCGCGTCGCGTGGAGCCTGCGACGAGCAGGTAGTGGCGCAGATGTCGGTCGCGCGCGGTCGCGGCTTCATCGTGGTCGGCCGCGCGCTCGGCGGCGAATTCGCGGATCGTCTCGAGCATGGAGTAGCGGTTGTCGACCCGACGGAGGAGGCTCTGGTCGACCAGCTCGGCGATCGTGTCGAGGTCGGTCGCGCCGATCGACTCGGCGGCGGCGAGGTCGAACCCGGGCGCCGGGACGGACAGCGACCGGAACGCCGCCTGGGCGTCCGGGCTGAGCAGGTCGTAGCTCCAGGCGATCGTCTCGCGCAGGGTTCGGTGGCGCTCGGGTGCGTCGCGTGGCCCGGCGGTCAGCATCGGGAGCCGGTCCGTCAGGCGATCGCGGAGCGCCTCCGCCGAGAGCGCCCGGATCCGCGCGGCGGCGAGCTCGATGGCCAGTGGCAGCCCGTCGAGGCGGCTGACGATGTCGTCCACTACGGGCTCGTTCCAGACCGCCGACAGCAGGGCGGCCTGTGCTCGGTCTTCGAACAGGGCGATCCCGGCCGACCTCGACAGCGGCGGCACCTCGAGGTGACGCTCCGGGCCGATCCGTAGCGGTGCCCGGCTGGTGACGAGGACGTGGAGCCGCGGGCACTGCTCGAGGAGCTCGGCGACGGCCGGGGCGGCATCGACGACCTGCTCGAAGTTGTCGAGGACGAGCAGCATCCGGCGGTCACCGATCACCGCCGCCGGTCGCTCGCCACCACCGGTCGCCTCGCCGATCCGGGCGATCACCTCGGTCGGAACCCTCGCGGTAGACAGGTCAACGAACAGGACGCCGCCCGGGAAGTCACCGAGCAGCGCATGGGCGACGAGGATTCCGAGCCGCGTCTTGCCCACGCCACCCGGCCCGGTCAGCGTCAGCAGCCGGTGCGACCGCACGATCGCGACGGCCCGCTCCAGCTCGTCTCGACGGCCGACCAGCGAGGTCGACGGCAAGGGCAGGCGGATGAGTGGCTGGGTCAGCCCGCCGGACGGCCCGTCCAGCGTCGGGTCCTGGCGGAGGATGCGGCCCTCGAGCTGCTGCAGCTCCGCCGAAGGATCGATCCCGAGCTCGTCGACGAGGCTCGAACGTAGGCGGCGGTAGGCGGCCAGCGCGTCCGCCTGGCGGCCCGAGCGGTACAGGGCGAGCATCAGCTGGCGCCACAGCCGCTCGCGGAGCGGGTGCTCGGTGACCAGCGCGCTGAGCTCGGCCGCGAGCCCGGCGTGGCGTCCCAGCTCGAGATCGGCGTCGATCCGGCCCTCCAGGGCGGTCAGGCGCAGCTCCTCGAGTCGACGCGACTCTCCGGCTCGAGGTAGCCGAAGCACGGAACGTCCGCCAGCGCCGGGCCGCGCCACAGGTCAAGCGCCCGGCGGAAGCCGATCCGGCGGCCTCGGCGCGCGCCCCGGCATCGGCAGCCCGGCGTGGCGTCGGCGAGCTCCGTCCTCGAAGCGGCGAACGTCGAGCTCGGTGGCGGTGGCGCGAACGAGATAGCCCGCCGGCAGGGTGACGATCCGGTCCGGCCCGAGCTCCTGCCGCAAGCGCGATACGTGGGCGTGCAGGGACGCCTCAGCGGCCGGCGGTGCGATCCTCGCCCCACAGCGCCTCGGACAGGCGGGCCGGGGAGATCGGCCGCTCGGCCTCGAGCAGCAGGGCCGCGAGCAGCGCTCGGCGCTTGGGGGCCGGGATCGCGATGGGCTCACCCCCATCGCCCACGACCTCGAGCGAACCGAGCAGGCGGTACTCCATCGACCTCCCTGGGCACCGGTGGCGACGACGCCGGCAGTATCCGTGCCGGTCCGTGGGCGGCGCAAGGGAGCGGCAAGCGTGCGGCAAGCGAGGCCGGACACGATCCGTGCCACACTGACGTCGGCCCCATCGACGTCGCTCGTTCGAAAGCGGAGGTGTGCGAGATGCGACGAATGGCGATCATGCTCGGACTCGTGGCGGCGCTGGCGCTGGTGCCCGGGACGGTCCTGGCGGCCCGGCCCGTGGCGGGCTGTCCAAACGACACGTCGGGGTATGCGCTGGTCGACCAGCAGACGTGGTGGGACCGGACGGTCGCCGGGTTCGAGGCCGAAGGGATCCACGTCTACGTGGGCGGCGACCCGGCGAACGGCTTCACGGCGGCCTTCGACGAGTTCTCCGCGGAGGTCGGGTTCGGGAGCGGGCAGGGGCTGTACGACTTCGTCTGGGTCGAGCAATGGCTTGGCATCGACAAGAACGACGACCTGCATGGTGTGCATGAAGGACCGGCCGCATACTCCCGGCAATCCGGCGTACTTCTTCAACGGCGTGGACAACACGGCCCCCTGACCCGGCACCGCCCCCGAGGTGCCACGGACGACGACCGCTGTGGGGGCGGTCGTCGTCCGATTCCGTGCGTCACGGTGGGTCGTGGACGCTAGCCTTCCGGGATGGATCTGCTCGACGAGATCACGGCCTGGATCGACGACCGGCTGGCCGATAACGGTTCGCGCCGTCGCGGTCAGGTCCGCGAGGTCCGCAACTGGGTTCGAGCGCTGGTCCTGACCGTCGACACGGATCGCGGCCGCTGCTGGGTCAAGGTCGTCCCGGACCTGTTCTCGCACGAGGTCGCGGTGACCGAGCTGCTGGCCGACGTCGACCCAGGGATCGTGCCGCCGGTCGTCGCCGCGGATCGCGCGCTCGGGCGGATCATCACCGAGCACGTCGACGGCCCGGCGCTCGACTCGATCGACGACGTGCCGACGTGGCGGGCCGCGCTGTCCCGGCTGGCCGAGATCCAGCGTGTCCTCGCCGCGGATCCGCTGGCCCTGCGGGTGGCCGGCGTCGCGGCGTCACCGCTCGACGAGCTGGCCGCCTTCCTGCCGGAGCTCCTCGCCGACGACCGTGCGCTCCTGGTCGGCGCGGCAGGCGGCCTGTCGGTCGCGGAGGCCGCGTCCCTTCGTGGGCGGCTGCCCGAGCTGGTCGACGCGTGCCATGCCCTGGCCGCGATCGGCATCCCGGACAGCCTCGACCATGGCGACCTGGCGCCCGACGAGGTGATCGTCGGCGCGATGGGGCCCGTGTTCCTCGACTGGTCGGACGGATCGATCACGAATCCATTCCTGTCGGGCGCGGCGTTGCTTGCCCACGGCGAGTTCGCTCCGCGGGACGCCGATCTCGAAGCCGCGTATCTCGGGCCGTGGCTGGCATCGGGTGTCGTCAGCGAGGCGGCCGGTCGCGCGGCACTGGACCTGGCACGCGTGGTCCAGCCGCTCCACCGTGCGCAGATCGCACATCGCGTGCTCGCCGCATTGCCCGGCGAGCACGACATCGAGCGGACCGTGCCGGAGGCGTTGCGGGCTATCCTGCCCGGGTGACCCGCCAGCGCATCCCCGACGACGTCCTGGCGGCGGCGCACGCCCGGGCTCGCGCCCGCGAGGCCCGCGACTGGCAGGAGGCCGATCGCCTGCGTGCCGAGATCGAGGCCGCCGGCTGGAACATCGCCGATCGCGGGACGGATTTCGCCTTGACCCCCGCGGCGCCGCCCGACCTCGACGAAGGGGTCCGCGTCCGGTACGGCTCGAGCACAACGGTGCCCTCGCGCCTCGAAGAGCCGTCCACGGGCCTGGCCACCGTGGTCATCGTCGCGACGGACTGGCCGGACGACGTGGATCGGGCCGTTGCCGGTCTGCGCGCGGGATCCCCGGCGGGGACCACTGCGGTCGTCGTCGCCAATGGACCGTCCGCCGACCAGGCGGCCGCGCTGGAGGCCCTCGAGGCGGACGGCGCCGACGCATCGGGAGGCCTGCCCGTCGAGGTCGTCTGGACCAGCGAGCGCCTTGGGCACGCCGCCGCGACGAACGCTGGTCTCCGTCGCTCGACTGGCCCGATCGCCATCCTCCTCGACCCGAGCGTCGAGCCGGAGGGTGACCTCGTGACGCCGCTCGCGCGGATCCTCGACGATCCGACGGTCGCGGTCGCGGGCGGGTGGGGGATCAGCTCGACCGACCTGCGCCACTTCGAGGACGCGCCGGCCGGCGACGTCGACGCGATCGAGGGCTACCTGCAGGCGTTCAGGCGCGCGGATCTTGCCGAGCGCGGCCCGCTCGACGAGCACTTCCGCTTCTACCGCAACCTCGACATCTGGTGGAGCCTGGTCCTGCGCGACGAGGGGGAGGGGACCGCGCCGCGCCGGGCCGTTAGGCTCGACGGCCTGCCCGCCACCCGTCACGAGCACCGCGGCTACACGAGCCTGTCCGAGGCCGAGCGCGACCGCCTGAGCAAGCGCAACTTCTATCGGATCATCGATCGCTTCGGCTGGCGGCGCGACCTGCTGGTCGGCGGTGACAAGGGCCGAGGCTGACTAGTCCTGCCTGATCAGCCGAGCCGCTCGACCGCTGGGCCGTGCCGGGCCAGCTCGGGTCCGTCGGGGGTGTCGGTCACGTCCCAGCCGAGCGCGTCGAGCTCGGCACGCAGGGCGTCGGCACGGGCCCAGTCCCGGTCCACGCGGGCGGCGGTGCGCGCCTCGACGAGTGCCGTGACCTCGGCCGGTATGACGGCCGAGCCGTCGTCGGCGGACGCGTCCCAGACACGGTCGAGGTCGAGCCCCAGCACGGCGTCGGCATCGAGGATCAGCCAGCGCCGTTCGTCGTCGGCGATCGGGGCACGCAGGATCTCCCGGAGCAACGCCAGGGCGACCGGCATGTCCAGGTCGTCGTCGATCGCCGCCACGAATCGATCGTGGAGGGCGCGACCTTCGGTCGTCAGGGGAGCGGCAGGGGCGGTGGCGCGGTCGCGGACCTCGTAGGCGGGGCCGCGCCCGTTGCGGCCCGCCCCACCGTCGTCATGGCCCGCGACCCCGGTCGCGACGCCCGTCGGACGATCGCCGGCGCGCCCGGCCCGCAGCACCGGCGGCTGCGGCCCATGGCCCGTCGGCCGGCGGTGGCCCCAGCGATCGCAGCCCGTTGCGCAGCGACTCGAGCGCCGCCGCGGCGGCGGCGATGGACCGGTCCGAGTACTCGAGCTTGCGCGAATAGCGCGACGTGAGGACGAGGTACCGGAACGCCAGCGGATCGATGCCCCGCTCGACGAGCTCGGTGACGCGCTGGAAGTTGCCCGCCGACTTGGCCATCTTCTTGCCGTCCATCAGCAGGAACTCGCCGTGGACCCAATGGCGCGCCGGGACGTCGCCGACGATCGGGGCGGACTGGGCGATCTCGTCCTCGTGGTGCGGGAAGACGTTGTCGATGCCTCCGGTGTGGATGTCGAAGGTCGGCCCGAGGTAGCGCATCGCCATCGCCGAGCACTCGAGGTGCCAGCCCGGGAAGCCCTCGCCCCAGCGCGCGGTCGGCCACTTGAGCAGCCGCCCCGGTCCGGCCGCCTTCCAGAGGGCGAAGTCCGCAGGGTCGTGCTTGTCGGGCTCGATGTCACCGCGGTGTCCGGCGCGCAGATCGGCCAGCGTGTTCCCTGACAGCCGGCCGTAGCCCTCGAACGCCGAGACCGCGTAGTAGACGTTGCCCTCCGGCGTGGCGTACGCAATGCCCGGCGTCCTGGAGCGCCTCGGCCAGCGTCGAGCATCTCGGGGATGTGCTCCGTCGCCCGCGGGAAGACGTGGGCGGGCAGGATGTTGACCAGCGCCTCGTCGGCATGGAACGCGGCCTCGTAGGCGGCGGCGATCTCGGCCGGGGTCTTCGACTCCAGCCCGGCCTGGACGAGCATCGGATCGGCGCCGCGGTCGATGCCCTCGTCGCGCAGGTGGCCGACGTCGGTGATGTTCTTGACGTGCAGGACCTCGACGCCGTGGTAGAGCAGCGCGCGGCGGATGAGGTCGGCCAGCAGGTTGCTGCGGAGGTTGCCGACGTGGGCGAAGCGGTAGACGGTCGGTCCGCAGGTGTACATCCTGACCCGGCCGGGCTCGAGCGGCTCGACCGGCTCGACCTGGCGGCTGAGCGTGTTGCGAAGGCGGAGCATCGGACGTCGTCCTGGGCGCGTGGGTGGACGCCCATGCTACCGGCCCTAACGATTCCGGCGAGTTCTCGTTGTATGACCCAGAGGCCTCGCGGTCCAGTCCCATCGTTCCCCCGGCGGTGTGGACCAGCGAGGCCTCATTCCGTGCCCGGCACCTCGGAGGGGTCCCGGGGCAAGCGGCCCTATACTCCCCGCGATGCGCCGTCTGATCGCCCTCGCCGTGCTCGCCACGCTGCTCGGGTCATGCGGCGGGACGACCGGAGCCGGACCGGATCGGCCGGTCCGGATCCTGACCGGGGAGCCGACGACGCTCGATCCCGCCGCGCAGAGCGACGCGGGCAGCGCGGCCATCACGGCACAGCTGTTCGAGTCGCTGACGACCTATCGACACCGACCTCCAGCTGCGGCCGGCGCTGGCCGAGTCGTGGCGCTTCGACGACGGCGGACGGCGGCTCGACCTTCCACCTCCGGCCCGACCTGACGTTCTCCGACGGCTCGCCGCTCCGGGCGTCGGACGTCGTCCGCAGCTGGCTCCGGCTGATCGACCCGGCGGCACCGTCACCGCTGGCCTCGATCGCCCTCGACATCGCCGGTGCCGAGGCGTACCTCCGCGGCCAGAACCCGGACCCGGGTGCTGTCGGGCTGCACGCCGACGACGGCGCCGAACGAGCTCGTGGTCGATCTCGTCCGGCCCGCCACCGACTTCGTCGACGATCGTCGCCGGCCCGTCGTTCGGGGTCGTCCCGCCCGGCGTCGGTGGCGACCGCGCGGCCCTGCTGCCCGGCCCCGGCTTCGTGGCCAGCGGCGGCTACGTGCTGACCGGCTCGACGGCGAACGCGCTGGTCCTGACGGCCAACGACCGCTACTGGGCGGGCAGGCCGGCGATCTCGAAGATCGAGCTGGTCAGCGACCTCGGCGGGCGCAGCCCGGTCGACGCGTTCGAGAGCGACGACCTCGACTACACGTCGGTCAGCAGCTTCGACGCGTCGTGGATCGCCTACGACGAGACGCTCGGGCCGCAGCTCCGCAAGGTCGGCTCGCTGTCGGTCCAGTACTACGGCTTCGACGCCTCGAAGCCGCCGTTCGACGACGTGCGCGTCCGGCGGGCGTTCGGCGAGGCCGTCGACTGGCGGCGGATGGCCGCGCTGAGCGGGACGGACGAGACGGTCCAGGTCGCGAACTCGATGGTCCCGCCGGGGATCCCGGGCCGGAGCGACGAGGACTTCCTGCCGCGGCACGACCCGGATGACGCGCGGCGCCTGCTGGCCGAGGCGGGCTTCCCGGGCGGTGCCGGCTTCCCGGACACGGTGCTGATGACCGGTGGCGCCGGGTTCGACGAGGCGATCGTCACCGAGATCAAGCGCGAGCTCGGGATCACCCTCAGGTCGGAGACGATGGGCGACGGCTACTTCGCCCGGCTGAGCGCCGAGCCGCCGGCGATGTGGTCGCTGGCGTGGGTCGCCGACTACCCCGGCCGCAACGACTTCCTGGGCGTGCTGCTCGGGACCGGCGCCTCGAACAACTACGGGCGCTGGAGCTCGGCGCCGTTCGATGCGGCGATCGCCGAGGCCGTGTCGCGCGACCGATCCGCAGGTCGCCGCCGACGCCTACGACCGGGCCGAGACGATCGTCCGCGACGATGTCCCGGTCGTCCCGCTGGCCTACGGCCCCGGCTGGTCGCTGTCGCGGACCGGGCTGCTGGGCGCCGGCCAGAACGGGCTCGGGATCGTCCGGATGGCCGGACTGGCGTGGGCCGAGTGATGCGCCGGCAGCTGCTCGCCCTGGTCGCGGCGGCGGGCCTCCTGGTCGGCGTCGGTGCCGGTCACGATGGCGGCCGACTGGGCCACGTTCGGGTCGCCCACGGTCGAGTCGTCGTTCGAGACCGGTGTCCGCTTCAGCCAGCCGGTGACGGTCAGCCAGGCCGCGGCGCGCGCCGAGCTGCTGCTGACGACCGCCGACGCGCTCGGCCCGACCGTCATCGACGTGTCGAACCCGCCGACCTCCGGGGCGGGCACGCTGACCCATCTGCTCGACCCGGCCGAGGGCCACATGCTCCCGAACACGAAGCTGGTCGCGCGCTGGCGACTGGTCTCGGCCGACGACCCGACGGACGTCGCGCTCGGGCCCGAGATCTCGGTCACCTACGCCGACGACCGGTTCCAGTGGCAGACCGAAGTCGGGCGACGTCGTGCGCGTCCACTGGGTGGAAGGGTCGGCCGCCTTCGGGCGCCGGGCGCTGCGGATCGCCGAGGACGCCATCCGCGAGACGTCGGACCTCCTGGGCGTGACCGAGACCGAGCCGATCGACTTCTACATCTACCCGGACGAGGACTCGTTCCGCGGCGCGATCGGCCCGGGCATCCGGGAGAGCGTCGGCGGGCTGGCCGTCGCCGACATCCGGACGCTGTTCGCGTTGATCCCGCCGAACCAGATCGACGACGCGTGGGTCGGGATCGTCATCCCGCACGAGCTGACCCACCTCGTGTTCGACACCGCCTCGAAGAACCCGTACCACTTCCCGCCGCACTGGCTCAACGAGGGCCTCGCGGACTACGTCAGCCAGGGCTACGACCGCGACTATCGCAACGCCGTCGGTGACGCGGCGAAGGACGACAGCCTGATCCCGCTGGACGGCCTGACCGGCCAGTTCCCGACGCAGTCGGCGCGCTTCTACCTGGCCTACGCCGAGAGCGTCTCCGCGGTCGACTACCTCGTCCGCACCTACGGCGACGACGCGCTCGTCGCGCTGATCCGGTCGTATGCCGACGGGCGGACCGACGACGAGGCGTTCTCGGCCGCGCTCGGCGTGGACGTCGCCGCCTTCGGGACAGCCTGGCTGGCCGACGTCAACGGCACGGCCCCCGAGCGCCTCGGGCCGCAGCCGGCGCCGTCGGGTCCGCTGCCCGCGGCCTGGACCGGGTCCGGCGGCGGGACGACCGCCTCGCCGCCGGCGAACGCTGGCGCCAGCGTGGTGCCCGGCGCGAACGGCGGCTCGACGGCCCCCGGTGCCGGCTCGGCCGGCGCGGACGACGTGCCCGGCTGGATGGCCCCGCTCCTGGCGGTCATCGGCGTGCTCGATCGTCATCGTCCTGGTGGTGGCCGCCCGCCGCAGCCGGCCGTCGACCGGGGTCTCGTGACGATGATCGGACGGCTGCGGCGCATCCCGAGCTGGCAGATCACGCTGGGCGCGGCATTGCTCGCGCTCGGCTTCCTCATCGCCGCGCAGCTCGCCTCGGAGGGTCCGCGCGTCCGGTACACGACCCAGGAACGGGCGCCGCTGTTGGAGACCGCCGACGAGCTGCAGGCCCAGCAGGACGGGCTCAAGGACAAGATCCTCGAGCTGCGCTCGAAGATCCAGTCGGTCGAGGGCGCCGGGGCCGGCGCCGCCGATCTCGTCCGCCAGCTCAACGCCCAGCTCCAGGACGCCCGCATCGCCGCCGGGCTGATCGCGCTGACCGGGACCGGGATCGTCCTCCAGCTCGAGGACTCCCGGGCGCCCGTGCCGCCCGACGGCAGCGAGTCCGACTACCTGGTCGGGTCGCGCGACATCCGGCGCGTGGTCGAGCAGCTGTGGGTCGCCGGCGCCGAGGCCATCGCGGTCAACGGCGAGCGGATCACCCCGACCACGGCGGTCATCGACATCGGCACGTCGCTGCTCGTCAACTCGGCGTACCTCGCCCCGCCGTACCAGATCGCGGCCCTCGGACCCGACGACCTGTACGACCGGCTCGGCACCTCGCCCGGGTTCGTCGAGTTCGTCCGGGCCCGCGGCGAGGGCTACGGCATCCGGATCTCGTTCGCCGAGCCCGAGTCGGTCGACATCCCGGCCTTCGTCGGGACCGTGACGCTGCGCTACTCGCGACCCATCCAGCCCTCGGCCTCGCCGTCGGCGGCGCCCAGCCGCGCGGCAGGCGATTGAGCATGCACCGCCGCCGCAGCCAGCTCACGATCGCGGCCGTCGCCTTCGTGCTCGGCCTGCTCGTCGTCGTCCAGCTCCGCTCGCAGGCCGGCGACGCCGGTCTCGCCCAGCTGTCCGCGCAGGACCTGACGGTGCTCGTCGCGAACCTCAACGCCCGCAACGACCAGCTCCGGCGCGAGATCGCGATGCTCGACCAGGAGCTCGAGACGCTCGTCGAGAACCGCGCGCGCGGCGACGTCTCGGTCGACGAGCTCACCGCCGACCTCGAGCGGGTGCGGGCGTACGCCGGCCTCGACCCGGTGGCCGGGCCCGGCGTCACGATCACGGTCGAGCGGCCCGATCGACGGCCCCGGCGTCGAGGAGCTGATCAACGAGCTGCGCAACGCGGGCGCCGAGGCGATCGCGGTCGACGGCGTGCGGGTCGTGACCGGCGTCGTCGTCGCCGGCGGGCCGGGCGGCGCGGGGCTCGATGGCGTGCGCCTGGAGCGATGGCTTCGAGCTCGCGGCGATCGGCGCGCCGGACAAGCTGACCGGCTCGCTGACCCGGTCGGGCGGCGTCATCGCCCAGCTCGCGGCGACGCAGACCGGAGGTCATCGTCACGGTGACCCCGGTCGACCGGATCGAGCTGCCGGCGACGACCCGGACGCTCGTCCCGGCCCATGGGCGGCCGCGCCTTTGATACCCTGACCCGCCGATGCCAGACCGTCCCGTCCTCGTGCTGCTCCTCGGCGACGTCGTCCGCCTCCGCCGCGCCGCATCCGTGCGGTGGCGACACGTGGCTGGTCGACCGGCTCGGCGCCGACATCGGCCTGCGCTGCCAGACCTGCGGCCGCCACGTCCTGCTCGAGCGCCGCGCGCTCGAGCGCCGGCTCGTCGACGTTCGTGTCACGCGGTGACGCCGCCCTGACCGCTGCGCTGGCGGCGTCGCCGGGCGGCCCGGACGGCGTGACGGCCGACCACCGCGACGCCCGAGCCGAGCCGGACTCCGGCGCCGCTCTCGCGTCTTCCGCAACGGCGGGTTCCTGCGCCTCTGGCTGTCGCAGGCGGCGACCCAGATCGGCGGCAACATGGTCCTCTTCGGGCTGACCGTCATCGTCGTCGAGTCGACCAGCTCGAACACCGCGGTCAGCCTGCTGATCCTGTCGTTCCTCGTCCCGGCCGTGCTGTTCTCGGCGGTCGCGGGCGTCTACGTCGACCGGATCGACCGGCGGCTCATCCTCATCGCCACGAACGTGCTGCGCGGCGCTGGCGTTCATCGCGCTGTTCCTCGTCGGCGGACAACCTCGCGGTGATCCTGCTGCTCAACATCGCTCATCTCGACGGTCACCGTGTTCTTCGCGCCGGCCGAGGCGGCGATGATCCCGGTCCTCGTCCCGCGCCGGCAGCTGCTCGCCGCCAACGGGATCTTCACGCTCACGCTCAACGCGGCGTTCGCGCTCGGGTTCGCGCTGCTCGGCCCGCTCGTCGTCAACGTCGCCGGCCCGGAGGCGGTGATCCTGGTCGTGGCCGCGCTGTACTTCCTGGCCGCGGTCTTCTGCTTCACGCTGCCGCCGGCGCCGCCACCGCAGGCCGAGAAGCGAGCTGCATCACGGCCTCGGCGTCGGGGAGGCCGAGCGCGCGGTCGAGACCGACGCTCGCCCAGCTGCGCGAGGGCTTCGGCGTTCATCCGCGCCAACCGCGCGATCGCCTGGTCGCTGATCTACCTCGGCGATCGCCGCATCGCTGGTCGGCGTGCTCGGCGTGCTCGGCCCGGACTTCGCCAAGGAGACGCTCGGGCTCGAGGCCAAGGACTTCGCGGTCGTCGTCCTGCCGCTCGGGTTCGGGATCGTGACCGGGATCCTGCTGCTCAACTCCTACGGCCGCTACTTCACCCGCCGCCGGACCATCGAAGGCGGGCTGATCGCGCTCGGCATCCTGCTCGCGGCGCTGTCCGCGGCCGGCCCGATCAGCCGCTTCCTGCAGCGGGCCGACGCACCGGGCGGGGTCGACCTGTCGGCCGTGACCTCGCTGCTCGCGGTCGTCGTCGTCATCGCCTTCTTCGCCGGCATCGCCTACGGCCTCGTCGCGATCCCGTCGCAGACCCAGCTCCAGGAGGACCTGCCCGAGGACGTCCGCGGCCGCGTGTTCGGCGTCCTGAACATGCTCGTGTCGGTCGCGAGCTTCCTGCCGATCATCATCGTCGGCCCGATCTCGGACCTGGTCGGCACGACCGCGGTCATCTTCGTGATGGCGATCGGCGTGCTGGTCACCGGGATCGTGTCGGTGCTGACCCGCGGCCCGGTCCGGAAGCCGACGGGCGCCCGACCGGCGGCGGACCCGACGCAGGTCGACCCGATCGCGGCGGCGCTCGGCGCCGACCTGCCGACGTGGACCGGCCACGAGCCCGATCCGGACGACGGCGCCGATCCCGACGCCGCCCTCGCCGCTGCCCGACCCCGCCGACCAGCCCTGAGCCGGCCGATGGCGCGCGTCGCGGTCGTGTTCACCGGCGGCACGATCAGCACGGCCTTCGACCCGGTCGCCGGCGGCAACGTGCCGACGCTCGACGGCGCGGCGATCCTCGCCCGGACGCCCGGCGCTCGACGCGATCGCCGAGGTCGTGGCGATCGACCGGGGACGGACGCCGGCGAGCCACTTCACGTTCCCGGACCTGCTCGAGATCGGCGACGTGCTGCGCGAGTCGCTGGCCGATCCGGCGATCGACGGCGCGGTCGTCGTCCAGGGCACCGACACGATCGAGGAGACCGCGTTCTGCTGGGATCTCGTCCTCGACGGAGCGAAGCCGGTCGTCGTGACCGGCGCGATGCGGGCGTCCGATGCTGCCGGCTTCGACGGCCCGGCCAACCTGCGCGACGCGGTCCGGGTGGCAGCCGCGCCGTCGATGCGCGGCGCCGGGGTCGTCGTGTCCCTCGGCGGCACGATCGAGCCGGCCGACGACGTGATCAAGATGCACGCGTCCGCGCTCGACACGTTCCGCAGCCCGAACGGCGGGTCGCTCGGGCGGGTAGGGGACGACGGGGTGGTGGTCCACCGCCGACGCGCCGGCCGGCGGCAGGTGGCCACGACCCGGGCCGCCGCGCGGGTCCACCTCATCACGGCGACCGTGGCGATGGACGGCTCGCTCCTCGAGGCCGCGCTGGCCGCCGGCGCGGACGGGATCGTGGTCGCCGCGACCGGAGCCGGGAACACCGACCCGGCGCTGCTGGCCGCCGCGACGCGGGCGATCGAGGCCGGCATCCCGGTCGCGCTGGCCACCCGCTGCCCGGCCGGTCGGGCGCGGCACGGCCTACGCGTTCCCGGGCGGTGGCGCGACCTGGGTCCGGGCCGGGGCGCTGCCGGTCGGCCACCTGTGCGCGGTCAAGGCGCGCGTCGCGCTGGCGCTCGGGATCGGCGCCGGGCTGGACCGGGACGGCCTGGCGGCGCTGCTCGCCGACCCCGAGGGCTGAGCCGTGCCGCTCGACATGCTCGTCACCGGCCGGATCGCCACGTTCGCCGGCGAGCAGGGCTTCGGCTGGGTCGAGGCGATCGGGATCCGCGACGGCCGGGTCGCGTTCGCCGGCTCCGAGGTCGCGCTCGAGACCCGGGCCGACCCGTTCACGGAGCGGATCGTGCTCGAACCCGACGAGGTGGCGATCCCCGGGCTGACCGACGCGCACCTCCACCTCGCCGGCGCCGCCGCGGCCACCCGCCAGGTCGACCTGTCCGAGGCGGCGACGCTCGCGGACGGGCTCGCCCTCGATCGGCGCCGCCCACCTCGCGCTCGCCGACCCCGAGGCCTGGCTCGAGGGCCACGGCTGGGATGCCGGATCGGTGGGGCCGCTGGCCGACGGCCGCCGACCTCGAGACCGTGGCGCCCGGCCGCCGCTGCGCGCTCTGGGCGCACGACCACCACGCGCTGCTCGTCAGCCGTGCGGCACTTGACGACGGCCGGCGTCGATCGCGACAGCCCGGACCCGGCCGGCGGCGTGATCCGCCGCGACCGCCGACGGCGAGCCGGACGGGCGTGCTCCACGAGGCGCGCCGCCCAGCTCGTCACGGCCCACGTGCCGCCGCTCCCGCAGACCGACCTCGAGGCGCGCATCGTGGCGGTCTCGCTGGCGCTGCTGTCGCTCGGCGTGGTCGCGGTCCACGATCCCGGGCCGCTGTCGCCCGATCCCGACCTGGAGTGGTCGTACCCGGCCTACGCGCACCTGTCCGAGGCCGGCCGGCTGCCGCTCCGCGTGCTGGCCTCGCTGCGCGACGACGCGCTCGACACCGCGCTCGCCGGCGGACCTGCGGAGCGGCGCGATCCTCGGGGCGAACCCGGAGGGTCGCGCGCGGATCGGCTGGCAGAAGTGCTTCGCCGACGGCTCGCTCGGGTCGCGGACCGCCGCCCTGCTGGCCGACATCGAGCCCGAGGCGGACCGGCCGCTCCCGCCCGAGCGCCGGCGCGGCGTCTGGATGACCGAGCCGGACGAGCTGCGCGAGCTCGTCGAGCGAGCGGCGGCCGGCGGGATCGCGACCCAGATCCACGCCATCGGCGACGCCGCGGTGCGGGCCGCGCTCGATGTCCTGGCGCCGACGGCCGGCACCGTCCCGTTCATGCCCCGGATCGAGCACGTCCAGCTGCTCGATCCGGCCGACCGCGGCCGGTTTGCGGAGGCCGGCATCGCGGCCAGCGTCCAGCCGTCCATCTCGGCACCGACGCGGAGCAGGCGCGGCGCCTGTGGGGCGCCCGCGCCGAGGCCAGCGGCTACGCGTGGGGCTCGCTGGCGGCGACCGGGGCAGTCCTCGCGTTCGGCACCGACGCGCCGGTCGAGCCGTTCGACCCGTGGCCGGGGATCGCGCTCGCGGTCCGGCGCGAGGACCCCCGCTGGCCGGCCGGGACGCCACCCTTCGCGCCGGACGAGGCGCTCACGCTCGAGCGCGCGCTGCGCGCCGCGTGCGTCGACCCGCCACGCTCGGCGCGGGACGGGAACCGCGGCCGGCTCGTCGTCGGCCAGCGCGCCGACGTGGTGGTCATCCCGGCGGCGTCACTGGTCGAGCCGGTCGAACCGGGCGGCGCCCTCGCCTCGACGCGCCCATCGATGGTCCTCGTCGACGGCCGCGTCGCCTTCGAGGCCTGACTCGCCGGCGCACGGAACGACCCGCGTCAGACGAACCGGACACCGCGTCGGAACGACCCGCGCAGCGAAGGCGTTCCCGGGATGGTTCCGCCCAAGCGGAACCAGTCGTCGGCTCAGCGGATCCCACCCATGCACCCGGCCGCGCCGAGCATCGGCTAGCTCGGCGCGATGCTCGCGGTCGTTCCGCTTGCGTTGGAACCATCTCGAAATCGCATCGCTGGGCGAGCGCTTCGGCGCAGGCCTCAGTCGGACCGCCCCGATCGAGCTCCCTGAGCGCGTCGGCGAACAGGCCGTTGAGGATCCGCGACGTCGACGGGAAGGCGTGGATCGTGTCGGCGAGGACGTCGACCGGGACCCGGGCCCTGATCGCCAGCACGCATTCGTGGATCGCCGCCGAGGCGTCGGGGCAGGCCATCGCGGCGCCGACGAGCTCGCGCGACGCGCGGTCGACGACGATCGTCACGTGGCCGAGCTTGGCCTGGACCGCGTAGCCCCGCGAGCTCGTGGCGAAGTCGGCGACCAGCTCGAACGCGTCGAGCCCGGCGTCGATCGCGCCGTCGAGGGTCAGCCCGACCGACGCCGCCTCGGGGTCCGTGTAGGTCGCGCGCGGCAGGGCCCGGTAGTCGGGCCGGATCGGCTCGCCGAGCGCCATCCGGACCGCCAGCTCGCCCTGGTAGTGGCCCTGGTGGGTGTGCAGCTCCGGGCCGGCCGGGTCGCCGATGACCCACAGCCCGTCGGCGATCCGCAGCCGCCCGTCGCGCGGGAACGGCGTCCGGCCCGTCGTGTCGACGCCGTAGTGCTCGAGCCCGAGGTCGTCGATCGGGAACGACGCGGCCGACCGCGAGCAGGATCGCGTGGCCCTCGGCGGTCGATCCCGTCGTCGAGGTCGATGACGTGCGCGCCGTCCGTGCCGGCCCCGGCCCGCGCGCGCAGCGCGCGGACGCCGGTCCGGACGGTCACCCCGTCGCGCTCGAGCGCGGCCCGGATGACGTCGGAGTTGCGCGGGTGGTCGGTCGGCGCGAGCCGCGGACCGGACTGGACGATCGTCGTCGGGACGCCGAACCGGACGTACACCTGGGCGAGCTCGCAGCCGGTCGGTCCGCCACCGAGGACGAGCAGGCTCGCGCGGCAGCTCGCGGGCGAGCGTCGCCTCGCGATTGGTCCAGCACCGGGATCGTGTCGAGGCCGTCGATCGGCGGCACGCTTCGACTCCGAGCCGACGGCGACGACGACGTTCGTGCCCGTCGAGCTCGTGCGTGGCGTCGTCATGGCTGACCGCGACCCGCCCGCGGCCGACGATCGTGCCGCTGCCGCGGTAGGCCACGGCGCCGGCCTCGCGCAGCCGCTCGAGGTGGCCCGAGTCGTCGGGCTCGGCGGCGTCGGCGGGTCGATTGACCATGTAGTCGCGCGCGGCCGAGGCATCCGGCCAGCCATAGCGGGACGGATTGGCGTGCATGCCGGGCGGCTCCGTCGAGGAGCGACTTCGACGGCAGGCAGCCGATGTGCGGGCAGCTGCCGCCGAACCACAGCCGGTCGACGATCGCGACGCGTCGCGCCGAGCTGGAGCGCCTTGAACGCGGCGGCCTCGCCGGCCGGCCCGGCGCCGATGATCACGAAGTCGAACGAGTCCACGCTCACCTCCCAGGACGCTGCGGGTCGCCACGCTGCCGGCGCGCCTCGTAGGCCACGACCGCGGCCGTCACCGACACGTTGAGGCTGTCGGCGATCCCGGACATCGGCAGGCGGATCGACTCGATGTCGGGTGCGTCCCACGCGTCGGTCAGGCCGTCGTCCTCGGCGCCCAGCACGATCGCGAGCGGCCCGGTCAGGTCGGCGTCGGTGTACAGCCGCTCGGCGTCGACCCGCGTCGCCACGATCCGGACACCGCGCGTCGCGCAGCCAGGCCAGCACGTCGGCGGTCGAGCGCCGACGCGGTCGGGACGGCGAAGACGGTGCCGGCGCTCGCCCGGATGGTGTTCGGGTTGAACAGGTCGGTCCGCGGCGAGGCGGCCACGACGGCGTCCACCCCGGCCCCGTCGGCGGTGCGCAGGACGGCACCGAGGTTGCCGGGCTTCTCGACGCCTTCGAGGACGAGCACCAGCGGGTCGACCGGCAGCGACAGCCGCTCGAGCTCGAGCGACGGGATCCGGACGACGGCCACGATGCCCTCGGCGCGCTCGCCGAAGGCGAGCTTCGCGAAGACCCGTTCGGACGTGCGGTGCAGTGGCGCCGGGCCGCGCGAGCAGCCGGTCGAGCGCCGCGCGAGCGTCGGCACCGGCGAGCAGCGGCTCGCAGATGAATGCCTCGACGACCTCGACGCCGGCATCGAGCGCGCGCCGGACCTCGCGCGCACCGTCGACCAGGGTCAGCCCGGTCCGCTCGCGCTCGCGCCGATCGCGCAGGGCGACGGCCGCCGCGACCCGCGGGTTCGAGCTGCTGGTCAGGACCTCGGGAGTGGGGGAGGGCATGCCGTCATGATGCCCCGCCCGCCAGCCGCGCGAACGATCCGAGCCCAAGGCGGCGGCCGTCGGGCGTCAGCAGGTCGAGGCCGCCGGTCTCCACGCGTCCCGCGGCGGTGCCAAGGCCGGCGGCCAGCTCCGCGCCGAGCCGGTCTGCCGCGAACCCCTCGCTGTGCGCGGTGAGGAGGACGAACCCGGCCTCGTCGAGCAACGACCGGCACGTCCGCGAGCAGCCCCGCCAGGTCGCGCTCGATCTGCCACGCGGCGGCGCCCGGTCCGTGGCCGTAGGACGGCGGGTCGAGCACGATGCCGGCGTATCGACGGCCGCGCCGAACCTCGCGCTCGGCGAAGGCGCGCGCGTCGTCGACGATCCAGCGGACGGGCCGGTCGGCGAGGCCGGACAGGGTCGCGTTGCGCCGGGCCCAGGCGACCGTCGGCCTGGCCGCGTCGACATGGACGACCGACGCGCCCGCCCGCGGCCAGGGCGAGCGTCACGAGCCCCGTGGCCGCGAACAGGTGCAGGACGGCGGGCGCGTCGGCGACCGACGCCGGCCCCGGAGCGGCGCCCGGACTCGATCGCGCAGCCACGGCAGCATCGCCGCGTGCTCCGGGAAGACGCCGAGCTGGCCAGCCTCCGTCGGTCGCAGCTCGAGCGTCACGCCGTCGATCGACAACGGCCACGGCTCGCGCGCGGCCGCCGAGCCGACCCAGCCACGCTCGCGGTCGTAGCGCAGGTCGGCCGCCGCCCACGCGTCCGGATCGCCGCGCGAGCCGAGCGCCGCCGGATGTGGCCGGTCGACGACCCACGGCCCGAACCGCTCGAGGCGGGCCGCGCCACCCACGTCGAGCAGCGCGTAGCCGGCGTCCGCGCCGGCCTCAGGGCGTGGCGTCGTCGAGCTCCAGCCGGTACAGCGGACGGTTGAACTCGGGATAGCGCTTGCCGTAGGGCAGGCGGATCGTGCCCACCGCGACCGGGTTGAGCCCGGTCTGCTGCTTGAGCGACTCCGGGAACATCATCAGCGCGTAGATCGGCCGCTCCCGCGCGAGCTCGGTCAGCGGCTCGATCGCCGGGTCGCAGGTGACCAGCGCCTTCGAGTCGTAGGCGCGCAGGTCGACGCCTGGCTTGACGCCCTCGACGCAATGCTTGTAGCTGAGCGGCGTGAGCGCGTCCCAGTAGGTCACCAGCACCGCGTCGTCGGGCAGCGCGGCGAAGACCTCCTCCGTGAACCGCTCGCCGTCGGTGTTGTCCGACTGGTCGTTGGCCGCGAAGTTCGAGACGCCGAGGACCAGTGGCACGAGGAGGATCGCCCAGGCGACCGACCGCCGGCCCGCGGCCCGACCCGCCCGACCAGGGCGCGCACCACCATCTCGGCGCCGTACCCGAGCCCGATCGCCAGGATCAGCCAGCTGACCAGCAGGTAGTGCGACAGGTCGCCGAGGTAGTTGGCGTAGAAGTAGACGTTGACGACGCCGAGGATCGTCAGCAGCAGCCCGAACCACCGGTCGCGCACGACGAGGACGACCAGGCCGACGACGCCGAGGGCGACGAAGACGACGTTCGAGGTGCCGACCAGGTGCTCCACCACCTTGGGCATCGCGACCCACGCGGCATTGACGCTGTCGAGCGACAGGAAGTGCATGTCGCTGCGGAACTGCGCCCCGCTGACGTGCCCGAAGAACCCGTTCCAGGTCAGGAACGGGGCGTACACCTCCGGCGGACCGAACGAGGCCCGCAGGGGCAGGTACAGGTACGGCAGGAGGCCGAGCGCGAACCCGGCAGCGGCCCGGACGAGCAGCCACGGCGTGGCCGCCAGCTCGCGGCGGGCGTCGACCAGCACGAACAGGATCACGAACGGCACGACCGTGATGGCCAGGCCGTGGTTCGACACGCACAGGCCCGGCCAGCAGCGCGCCGAGCAGGAGGTCGCGCGGGCGGCGTTCGGCGCGCCACACCAGCGCCCGATGGAGGAGCAGCGCGACGATCAGGAGGTGGAGCCCGTTCATCTCGGAGAACGTGGCTTCCTGCCACAGCGTGCCCGTAAAGGCGAGCGCCAGGCCCGCCCCGGCGGCGATCACCGGCCGGACGCCGAGCCGGACGAGGATCAGGACCGCGACGCCGACTGCAGCCGCGGCAGCGGCTGCCGAGAGCAGGTTCGCCCGATACGCCACCGACCCGATCGGGATCAGGGTGAACGCCTTGTTGATGAGCAGGTACAACGGGTAGCCGGTCGGATGCAGGATGCCCAGGCGTGCCGGGATCATCTCCGCCTCTGCCCAGTCGCCGAAGCTGACCCCGGGCAGGACGGTCCTGGCGTAGACCATCGCCGCGAAGAGCCCCGAGGTGATCGCCGCGAGGTTGCCCGCATTCGTGCCGGCGCGCAGGCGCTCGAGGAGCCCGGATCGCGGGGCAAGCGGCGGCGATGCGGCGATGTCCAGGTCCGTCTCCTCGGTGCGAGCCGGTCGGAGGCTAGCACAGGACCGCGGCCGGCCCGGGCGTGCCGGGTCCTGGCGCCTGCTGCGAGTCCGTTGCCAGTCGGGGTATGATGCCGGTCGCCGCTGGCTCCTCGTTCCTGCGGCCATGGTTTCGGCACGGACGTGGAACACCCGTGAACCAAGCGAAGCCATGGCCAGGTGGAGCGGGGGACCGGCGACGTCGGGCGGCTAGCTCAGCTGGTTAGAGCACTTGCTTGACATGCAAGAGGTCACTGGTTCGAGTCCAGTGTCGCCCACCACATCCGCTCGATTTGAGCTGAACAGGTGCCACCTCAGCACAAGACCTCTCCGTTCAGCCGCTGCTTTGGAGGTAGACACTCTTGCCTACACCGATCCCGACCGGCACCTTGACCGTCACCCTGACCGAGGCGCTCGACTGACCTGACCCACGCCTACATCGTTTCAGGTCGTTCCCCTCATACCACCTCACTGTTCACCCTGTACGTCGGCAAGATGATCGACTTCCTCGCGCAAAACGGCATCACCGATGTCGATCAGGTCCCGACCGCGCGCCATCACCCCGCTTCCTCGCCCATGAGCAACGCGTGGCCATGAAGCTCGCTTCGTTGTCCGTCCACCCTTCGCACGCCTCCGGCGCTTCTTCCCGTGGTGTGTCGAGCAGGACATCATCACCGCTAACCCCGCCCGTCAGGTCATGACCCCGCGTGTCGTCATCGAGCCCGTCAGGTTCCTCGACGACGATCAGGTCAAGACCTTGCTCGCGAGCATCGGCCAGCACCTCGCTCGAGGATATCAGCGACGCGGCCATGTTCCGGGTCTTGGCCTCGGGCATGCGCCGCGTGAGTTGATCGGCCTTCGCGTCACCCACGTCGACCTCGATCCCAAGACCCTGACGGCAAGCCGATGGCGACCGTCACATCCGCGCGATCACCTCCAAGACCCGGACGGGCCGGACGGTCGCGATCGTCGCCGATGCGGCCCAGCACCTCAAGACCTACCTCAAGGTCCGCGACTCTTTCTTCGCCCGCACCAAGCGTCAGGGCGACGCACACTGTGGATCAGCCCCCATGGCTCGCTGTCGCCGAACGGGGCGTTGGAGGCCCTCACGGCGTCGCCTGAAGGCCGCCGGCCTGCCGCAGGTCACCCTGCACTCGTTCCGCCATGGCTGGGCGCGCACGGATGACCCAGAGCGGGCTGCCGATGGGCTACCTCATGTCCGCGCGCGGCTGGTCGTCGCCGGCCATGCCGACGGCCCGATACGGGCAGTTCGGGGTCGAGGGCCGGGCCATCGAGGCGATGCAGGCGCTGCTCGACCGATGACGAAGATCATCACTGACGACGCGGGCGGGCAGTTCATCACCACCAGCGAGCCGGGCATGGTCGACGCCGGCTGGTGCCGGTGGTGGTGGAAGGAGAACTCGCGCCTCGCCGTCCCGGGGCCGTACCAGACGAAGTCGCATCGGATCGCCCGGCACGCCGTCTTCGACGTGGCCAGCGAGCCGTACCTGGCCCATGGCCGAACGGCCTGCGGGCGGGCGATCCCGTACGGGCAGGTCGTCTACACCAACGTCCCTGGACCGCGGTCACGGCACCTGCAAGACCTGCGCCCGGATCGCTCGATGAACCGGATCGCCACAGCCGGCGACGAGCCGTGCTGCTTCACATGCTTCGCGGCGACGGCCTTCTTCGCCTCGGCGAAGACCGAGGCGTCAGCGGTCAGTCGCAAGACGGCCCTGCATGACGCGATGGTCATCGAGTCATTGCTGGCCCGCCACCACATCGCCGCCATAGGCACGACGCCCCAGCCGGTTAGGACCGCTGTGGCGTCGCAGCAGTCCGCCAACGGACGATGACAGAGCGCGAGCGGACGGCGGAAGCCATGGCAGGCGCGCCTTCAGGCGTGGACGCCGGTTCCCAGGTCGTACTGAGCGCCCTCGCGACCAGCGACAACCTCGATCGAGGTCCCGCGTGCGCGCGCTACCTCGATCAGCTCGTCGAGCTCGGCATCGCTATGGGATGGGTCGTGGTGGAAGAGGATGAGTCGGCGAACCCTCGCCAACTCGGCCAAGGCGACTGCCTCGCTCACCGAGCTGTGACCCCAGCCGATACGCACCGCGCGCTCGTCATCCGAGTACTGCCCGTCGTGAATGAGGAGATCGACGTCTGAGGCAAGATCGAAGCCGGACGTCCAGCGCGGCTCGTCGGGAAACCGACGCGCACCGAGTGCCGGTTCATGGTCGGGCAGATAGGCAACGCTCGCCCCGTCGGCGGAGATCCGGTAACCGACCGTGGGTCCTGGATGGATGACATGCTGGGCGACGACCTCGAAGCCGCCGACGCGTACGGGCTCCTCGGGCGCGTCATGCAGGACGACGCGAGCGTCGAGGTCGCGGATCCGGACTGGGAAGAGCGGCGGCGAGAGATAGCGTGTGAGGCGAGTCCGCAGGTCCATCGTCGCCGACGCAGGCCCCCAAAGGTGAATCCCGCCGGAGGGCCGAAAGAATGGGGTAAAGAAGCCGAGGCCCTGGATGTGGTCCATGTGGAGGTGGGTCAGGAGGATGTCGAGCCGCTCGACTGACGGGTCGATGGCGGCTCCGAGCCGGCGGATGCCGGTCCCGGCGTCGAGCACGAGCATGGTGCCATCGGCGCTCACGATCTCGACCGCGGCGGTGTTGCCCCCGTAACCCGCCGTTTCCGGGCCGGAGCTGGCGAGCGACCCGCGGGTCCCCCAGAGGCGGATGTTCATCGGGTCGGTGGCTCCCAAAACATGGCGAGGCCACCGAGGAGCTGACCGCGAGAGCCCTCCAGAGGGAGTGCGGTCACCACGAGCGATCGCAGAACGCCGTCTCGGCCCACGATCCGTAGCGGTCCGTGTACAGGCGTCCGTTGCCGAATGGCGACGGCAAGAGGATGCGTCGCCGGGTCGGCTCGTTGGCGCCCCTTTGTGCGTGACGCAAAAGCCGTCGTCCAGTCGGCAAACGACACTTGGCCCCCATCCTCGAAATCGAGGCCGAGCAGGGATTCTGCAGCTTCGTTGACAAAGACCAGGTCGCCGGCCGCATCGACAACGAAGGTCGGGACCGCCAGGCCGTGGGCCAGTTGGCGAACCAGGATCAGCTCAACGGGTAACTGGGCCACGACTGCACCCCGCAGAAATTTGAAGACGTCCACAGACTGGCTCATCGAGGGGCAACGAGGCAAACGCCCGGAACTGCCAAACGTCCCCAGCAGGATCGCTCGCCAGAACCTCACCGTCGACCATGGGTTCATCGGCGCTCATCGCGGCCCCGCGCTCGGCCTTACACCCGGAATGATGGCGGCCCCCCGCTACACGTCTCCTTCGAAATATGCCTCGTCGACTCTCTTGACGTCGAGGGTGCGGCGCGTCCGCACCCCGACCCCGTACTCGTACATCAGCCGCGCGAGCGTCTTGCCGTCGATCAGGACGATCCGCTTGGAGATGCGCTTCAAGTAGTCCTCGGCCTCGCCGGTGAAGTGCGACGTGGTGATGAACACACCACTTCAAGGTTATGAAGTTGGCGTCGGCAGGCCTTCGCTTGCTGGCTGGCTGGTCGTTGGGTGGGTGTCCGAAGGTGAAGCAGCGCGCCTCCACATCAGGACGAATAGCACAACGACCACGATGCCGACGGTGTTGAGGATCGTGATCGACACCGTGACCAACGGGTCGGCTCCAAAGGGGAAAATCATCATCAGGAGCATCGGAGCGATGTTGCGGACCGCCGTGGTCACCTCGGTCGCGTGCCTGATTCCCACGTCTTTGACTCGAAGCGTGGAAACCAGAAGGTAGCCGCACCCGAGGCCGATGAATGGGCCAGCCAGAGCCGCGATGTAGCTCTCGGTGCCCCAGGTCTGGACGAACAAATTCCAATACGCAACCAGCGTGAAGTTGAGATTGAAGAGCAGACACAGAATGGCAACTCGGACAGCCCACCGTGCCAATTGCGGCGTCAAGTCGGGCCACCAGATCCTGAAGCCGCACCCCAGAACCAGCGGCAGGAGCAAGAAGAGCAGCAGCGGCCAGGCAATATCCCAGGCCGAGACCTCGAATTGCGCGTCAACCGCATCGACGGCGAGGGGCAGCCCTAGCGGGAGGGCGATCATGGTCGCAACCGTCAAGACCACTAACAGCGTGGTGGCGATGCTGACATCCGCCTTGGCTAACCGGGCGAGGATGGGAGCGAAAGGCATACCTGCACAGAGCGCCGCCACACAGAATCCGACCTTGATCTCGCCAGGAATGGACGAGGCTATCGTCAGCAAATAGCCGATGAACAGGACCGGGATGATGACGAAATTGATCACCAACACCCACACGGCAATCTTCCACTGGGCAGAGGCCGAGGCCAGCAGCCTGCCGACCGGAAGCCTGAGGCCCAACCCGAACGCGTTGAATATCACGAAGAGCACGCCAAACCCGTTGATCAGGTCGCTCAGACTGGACTGAGTTGTCATCTCGCCCCCTTTTCCCGAGCAGACAATCCACCAGGTGACGTTCGATCTGACCTCAGCCCTGACCGCTACGTCGGTTGCCCGGACGTGAAGCGCTCGTCAAGGTCTTTCCTGGGTCAGGTGGAAGTGAGTCGTGATCTTGTCCGTGATCTCCTGCACCGTCGAGCGTGTCGAGCCATCGGCGAGGGACTCCAACACCGGGAGCAATAGGGTCTGAAAACTGGGGACTGCCATGCCGGCGATTATGGTCTGTCAGACCCTCGTTCACACCCCTTGCCTTATCCCCATCAAGGCACATCATCTGCTACAATTTCGTGCTGCCACAGAATGTGGCAAGAGGTTTGGACGTGCTGTCGACGACGGTTCGTTGACATGCAAGAGGTCACTGGTTCGAGTCCAGTGTCGCCGACCACACCGCCGAACACGCACGACATGACCGCCACGACGGCGGTCATATCTTCTTCGGCCGCGAATGCGGCGATGACTGTCGGCGAGCCGACAGCCTCGTCGCCATAACACCGTTGCTCTGGGGTCGTTCGTTCCAGTAGGACCATTGGAGTGGTCATAGCGTCCCATGCGTGGGCAGCAGGTTGGAGGGAACGGATGCAGCTGGTCAGGTTTCACGCGCGCCGAGCACTGACGCTCGCAGCGACGTTATGGGTGGTGCTCGCCCTGGTTGGCGCCCCCGTGTCGGCTGCGAACCCGACGATGGAGTTCGGCCGCTTTGGGGTCGGCACCGGCTGTCAGCCCGGTGAGGGCTGCGAGCACGACCTCTCGTTCCATGCGGGTGACAAGATCAACCCACGGAGCATCGGTGTCGACGTCGGAACGACCGTCGACTTCGCGATCAACGGGTTCCACCAGGTCGCCGTATACCCGGCGGGCACCAAGCCTGCCGATGTCGCGGTCGACCCGGCGGCATTCCCATTCATCGGCAATGGCAGTGGCACCCTCCATGTCGCACCGCCGCTCGCCCCGACCGACTTCACCTTCCAGGAGCCTGGAAAGTACCTGGTTGTCTGCTACATCGCCCCGCACTTCCAGTTCGCCAACATGTGGGGCTACGTCACCGTCCGCTGACCCATCGGGGCAACGTCCTGACACCGAAAACGCGGGCCCCGGCAATCGCCGGGGCCGCGTCTTTCTTACGGACCCTCCATGCGGCCGACCGGTTGGTCGCGGAAAGGGCATTGCGCCCAACGGTCCCCGCGTCCATCATCTTGCGCATCGATGGCCGCCAGGGCCCAGCCCAGGGCCCGCGGAGTGGAGGGACCTCGTCCATGCGCAGATTGAGCGCTGCCCTGCTCGCGTGCGTGCTGTTCGCCGCCGCCGCCGGACCCGCGGCCGCCGCGAAGCCAGCCATGCGCGGCATCCTGCCGGCCGACGCCCGGCCACTCGGCTACTCGCTGACCGAGATCGGCACGGCCTGGAACCACTGGGCCTTCGCCGCGCCCGCGGACACGAGCCCGCTGCTTGCCGTCCGCTGCGAGCCGAGCCCCCTCGACCCGCGGATCTGGTTCTTGCCCGTCTCCCTCGGTGGGGAATACGAGGCCGAGTGCGACGTCCCGCGAGGCGTCTTCCTCGTGCTCACGGCAGGCGGTTGGGAGTGCTCGTCCCTCGAGCCGGAGCCGTGGTTCGGTGCCAACGAGGAGGAGCTGCTCGAATGCGTCAACGAGGGCTTCGACCTGCTCAGCTACGCCGAGGTGACGTTCAACGGCATCACCACGAGCGACCTCGACCAGTACGTGGTGACGACGGAGCTCGACACGCTGCCGCCGGACAACCTGCTGCGGCGGACGCCGGTCTGACGCTGGACAAGGGCTACTACATGGTGATCAGCCCGCTGAGCCCCGGCACCCACACCCTGCGGGCCTATGACGAGTTCGAGTCGCTCGACTTCCAGGCCGGCATCACGTTCACGATCAACGTCGACTGATCGGCTACCATGACGCCGGTGCCGGGTTCGTCCCGGCGCCGGAGTCGAATACCACGCGTCGATCGGGACACGCGTCGTCGAGGGAGCATCCAGAGAGCCGGGCCATCGGCTGAGAGCCCCGCCAACCCGCGATGACGCACCACCCGTGAGCGGCCGGCGAACCGGCCCGGGCGTCGCCCGTTAGCGCGACCACGAGCGCGCGAGCCAGGCTCGCGAAGGCGGGTGGGACCGCGGGAGTGAACCTCTCGTCCTGTCGATGGACGAGGGGTTTCGTGATTCTCGAGGAGGTCGGTCGGATGAGCCAGGAACAGGACGGCGCGGCCGCGATGGAGGAGGCGATCGAGATCGGGCTCGACGCGCCCGAACGCGGATCCGCCGCCGAGCTGATGGATCACGGCGCAGGCGGCGAGCTCGGTCCGATGCGGCACTCGGCTGCCCACGTCCTCGCCGAAGCGGTGATGGACCTGTTCCCGGGCACGAAGCTCGGGATCGGTCCGGTCATCGACGACGGCTTCTACTACGACCTGCTCCTGCCGCGCCCGCTGACGCCGGACGACCTGCCCGCGATCGAGGCGCGGATGCGCGAGAGCATCGCCGCGGACCATCCGTTCGAGCTGAGCGAGATGACCCCGGCCGAGGCGCGCGCGTTCATGGTCGAACGCGACCAGCCGTTCAAGATCGAGATCATCGACGACCTCGTCGCGGCCGCGGAGCGCGACGGGACGCCGGTCCCGCCGACGACCTTCTACCGGCAGGGCCCGTTCATCGACCTGTGCCGGGGCCCGCACGTCGCGAGCACCGGCAAGATCGGCGCCTTCAAGCTGCTCGGGACGGCCGGCGCCTACTGGCGGGGCGACGAGAAGCGCCCGATGCTCCAGCGCATCTACGGCACCGCCTGGGCGACCCAGGAGGACCTCGACGCCTACCTCTGGCGCCGCGAGGAGGCGAAGAAGCGCGACCACCGCCGGCTCGGCGTCCAGCTCGACCTGTTCAGCTTCCACGATGTCAGCCCCGGCTCGGCGTTCTGGCACCCCAAGGGCCAGCGCATCTGGCGGACGCTGGAGGGCGCGATGCGCGAGCTCCAGGCGCGGCGCGGCTACCAGGAGGTCAGCACCCCGATCGTGGTCAGCGAGCGGCTGTGGCGGCAGTCGGGCCACTGGGACCTCTACCGCGACAACATGTACCTGATCGAATCCGAAGGGCAGACGTACAGCCTCAAGCCGATGAACTGCCCGGAGAGCACGTTCATCTACCGCTCGCACCTGCGCTCGTATCGCGACCTGCCGCTGCGCTTCAGCGAGTTCGGCCGGCTCCATCGCAACGAGCGCTCGGGCACGCTCAGCGGGCTGACCCGCGTCCGCCAGTTCATCCAGGACGACGCTCACCTGTACGTCCGCCCGGACCAGCTGATGGACGAGCTCCAGGCGTTGCTCGGCGAGGTCCGCGAGGCATACGGCTGGGTCGGCCTCGAGCCCCGCTTTGCGTTCGCGACCAAGCCCGACAAGGCGCTGGGCGACCCCGCGTTGTGGGAGCGCGCCGAGCAGCTCATCCGCGAGGCGTTCGCGGCGGCCGACATCACCTACACGCTCAAGCCGAAGGACGGCACGTTCTACGCGCCCAAGATCGACATCTACATCGACGACGCGCTCGGTCGCGAATGGCAGATGGCGACGATCCAGGTCGACCTCATGATGCTCCCCGAGCGGTTCGACCTGACCTACATCGACGAGGCCGGCCAGCCGCAGCGGCCGATCGCGATCCACCGCGCGATCTACGGCTCGATCGAGCGCTTCATCGGGATCCTGGTCGAGCACTTCGCCGGCGCCTTCCCGCTCTGGATCGCGCCGGTCCAGGCGGTCGTCATCCCGATCGCCGATCGTCACGCCGAGGCCGCCGAGGAGCTCGCCGGCGAGCTCCGCGCCCGTGGGCTGCGCGTCGAGGTCGACGTCTCGGACAACCGGATGCAGAACAAGATCCGGCTGGCGCAGGAGCAGAAGGTCCCGTACATGCTCGTCCTCGGCGACCGCGAGGTGGAGGCACGGACGGTGGCGCCTCGCGCCCGCAACGCCGAGCGCGGGGAGCAGCAGGAGGCCGTCCCGTGGTCGGAGCTGGCCGATCGCCTGGCGGAGGAGGCGCGCGTCCGGTCGGTCTGAGGCCTGTTTGCGGGGTCCCGGCGATTGTCGCCTCGGAACGGCCTATGCTATCCTCCCGCTTCGGCCGGAACCGGGTCGTCGTGTACCCGCGCCGGTCGCTCGAAACACTCAAAACGAAGGGGATAGACCATCAGTCGAGACCTGCGCGTCAACCAGATGATCCGGATCCCACAGGTCAGGGTCGTCGATGAAGAAGGTGCCCAGCTTGGGGTCATGCCCACGCCCCGGGCGCTCGAGATGGCGCAGGAACGAGGCCTCGACCTCGTCGAGGTAGCCCCGATGGCAGCGCCACCGGTCGTCAAGTTCCTCGACTTCGGTCAGTACAAGTACGACCTCACGAAGCGGGAGAAGGAAGCCAAGCGCAAGCAGCGTTCGGTGACCTTCAAGGAGATCCGCCTCTCACCCAAGATCGGCATCGGCGACTTCGACACCAAGGTCCATCGCGCCATCGAGTTCCTCGAGGACGGCGACCGGATCAAGGTCACCGTCCGGTTCCGCGGGCGGGAGCTGACCCACCCGGAGCTCGGACGCAACATGCTTGCCAGGTTCGTCGACCGGGTCAAGGATCACGGGGTCGCAGAACGGACGCCGCTCCTCGAAGGCAAGTCGATGCACCTCACGATGGCATCGCTCCACAAGCCCAAGGTCCACGAGGGACCGGCGGCACGGGGAGCGGAGGGGTCCGACGCCCAGCCGGCCGATGCCGGTGCGGCGGAAGCGGCCCCGGCCGAAGCGGCCCCGGCCGCGGACGCAGCAGAGACACCCGCCGCAGCGGCCCCGGCCGCCAAGGCAGCACCAGCGCCAAGGTGGCACCGGCCGCCAAGGCAGCACCAGCCGCGACGGCAACCCCGGCCGTGACGGAAGCACCAGCCGAAACGGCCCCGGCCGCCAAGGCAGCACCAGCACCGCCAACCCCGGCGCCGGCCCCGGCCGACGCTCCCGAGCCACGACCGACCCCGGTCGCGGCCCGGACCGAACCGAGACAGACCCAAAGCACGCCGGCACCGGAGCCGGTGACATCAGGAGAGTGAGGCCCTCGTGCCCAAGATGAAGAGCCACAAGGCGGCCCAGAAGCGGATCGGCGTGACCGGCTCCGGCAAGGTCATCCGCGTCAACGCCTGGAGCGGGCACCACCTCGAGATCAAGTCGTCCCGCCGGACCCGGCGCTACGCCGGCAAGTCCGTGATCGGGCCCGAACACGCCAAGCAGGTCCGTCGCCTGCTGCCGTACCTCTAGGAGCAGGTCGAATCCGATGGCACGAGTCAAGCGGGGCGTCACGTCCCACCGGCGCCACAAGCGCCTCATGCAGGACGCCGAGGGCCGCAAGGGCGCCAAGTCGCGCCTGGTCAAGCCGGCCCGCGAGGCGCTCCTCCACGCCCTCGCCTACGCGACCCGCGACCGCAAGCAGCGCAAGCGCCAGATGCGCGAGCTGTGGATCGTCCGGATCAACGCCGCGGCACGCCAGAACGGCCTGACCTACGGCCAGTTCATCGCCGGGCTGAAGAAGGCGGACGTCGCGATCGATCGCAAGATCCTGGCCGATCTCGCCATCCGCGACGCGGCCACCTTCGGCAAGATCGCCGAGCTCGCCAAGACCGCCTGACGCGACCCGCCGCCCACGGAAGGACGGACGTGGACCTCGCCGACCTGACCCGCGATCTCGAGGCGCTGCGCGACGACGTCCTGGCCGCGGCCGCCACCACGGCTGACGTCGCGGCGCTCGATGCGCTCGAGCTCGACGTGCTCGGCAAGAAGGGCCGGCTCACGACGGTCCTTCGCGGTATCGGCGCGCTGCCCGCCGAGGACCGGCCGCGCGTCGGGGCGGTTGCCAACAGCGTCCGCGGCGCGATCGAGGCGGCGCTCGCCGAGCGCGGCACCGTCCTCCGCGGCTCGGCCCTGACCGAACGCCTCGCGGACGAGACGATCGACGTGACCCTGCCCGGCCGGCCGATCCGCCGCGGCAGCCTCCACCCGAGCATCGAATCGATGGAGCAGATCGCCGAGATCTTCGGCCAGTTCGGGTTCGTCGTCTTCGAGAGCCCGGAGATCGAGGACGACCTGACCAACTTCCAGATGCTCAACATCCCGCCGGACCATCCCGCCCGCGACCTGTGGGACACGCTGTACGTCGACGTCGAGGGGCAGCTCCTGCGGACGCACACGTCGCCCGGCCAGATCCACGCGATGCGCAGCATGAAGCCGCCGATCCGCGCGCTGCTGCCCGGGCCGTTGCTACCGCTACGAGGCAATCGACGCGTCGCATGGGACGGAGTTCTTCCAGGTGGAGGGGCTGATGGTCGACGAGGGCACCACGCTCGGCGACCTGAAGGGCCTGCTCGAACAGTTCGCCAAGGCGATGTTCGGCCACAACAAGAAGACGCGCTTTCGGCCCGGCTACTACCCGTTCACCGAGCCGTCCGTCGCGTTCGATGTGGAGTGCCTGGTGTGCGGCGGTGTCGGCTGCCCCGCCTGCGGTCGGTCGGGCTGGATGACGATCCTGGGTGCCGGCATGGTCCATCCGGTCGTCCTCCAGTACGGCGGCCTCGACCCGGAGCGCTACCAGGGCTTCGCGTTCGGGATGGGCCCCGAGCGGATCAAGATGCTCAAGCACGGCATCACCGACATCCGCCTGTTCCTCGACAACGACCTGCGCTTCCTCGAGCAGTTCCGCTGACACGAGGCTGCCGGCCCGGCCTGACCCGCCCCGGCCCGACTGAGCGCCCGCGCACCGTCCCGTAGCCCCTTTGCCGCCCCGTCGCCGGGACGACTCGGTGGGGTGGCGTCCGGCGACTCGTCGGCCATCATCGAGCGACACTCATCCGCCATCGGAGTTGCTCGACCGTGCGCCGAACCCGCTTCCGCCCGCTCGTCTCACTGCTGCTGGGGCTCGCGCTCCTGGCCGGTTTCGCGACGCCCGCCCTGGCCTGGTCGAACGGGCCCGACGAGGGCAATGGGCTCGGGACCCACGACTACATCATCAGCCAGGCCCTCAGGGTGTTCGACGGGAGTCCGCCGGCCTGGCTTGACGTGGACCTGGCCCTTCGGGCGAGCGATGACCCGGATACGCAGTTCCGCGCGGCGGGCGAGCACGTCTTCATGGAGAAGGGCTACGGTCGCGGCGCGGTCGATCGGATCGTCGAGAACTACCACCTGGCGTTCACCGCTCACGCCGCGGGCGACGACGCGACCGCGTCCATCGCGTTCGGCTGGCTGGCCCATTACTACGGCGACATCCTGCAGCCGTATCACACCAACCACGACGCGGTCGACCGGAAGGTCTCGCACCATCGCTACGAGACGCTGGTCGGCCCGATGACGCGGACGGCGGACATGTCGCCGGCCTGGATCACGGACGATCGGACCCCGACCGCGCTGACCGACGTGCGGACGACGGCCATCGCCGCGGCGGCCTTCTCACGCAAGTTCTACCCGGAGCTCTATCGCCTGTTCCATGCCGACGAGACCGTCCTGACGCCGCGGGTCATGGAGATCACCGGCATCCTCCTCAAGCGCGCCTCATCCGACCTGGCGGACGTGCTGTACTCGATCGACCAGGGCGTCGGCCAGGCAGCGGTGGCCGCCTCGGTCACGGCCAGCCTGAAGACCACCTATGTCGCCCGGTACTCGACCCAGACCATCTACGTGACGGTCAAGGACGCGGCCGGCCGGCCGCTCGAGGGCGTCCGCGTGGACATCGCCTTCCCCAAGGCAACGGGCGGGACCACGCTCCTACGGCGGTATACGACCCGAGAGGGCAAGGTGACGGCGTACGGCAGCGTCGGCAAGAGCCCGCTCGGCGTCCGACGGGACGTGAAGATCACGGTCAAGACCGCCGACGTCACCAAGGTGGTCACGCCGTGGTTCATGGCGACCCGCCGGCTCGCGACGGGCAAGGCCGGGTTCAAGACCACCGTCAATCGCCACGAGTGTCCTCCCAGGCCAGTCGGTCACCGTCGGATCCCGCGCCAGGGATGGCGCCGGTCGCCCGGTTGCGAACCTCGCGGTCACCTGGAGATGGACGTTCGCGGACGGATCCGTGCTGAGGACGACCGGCTCCACGAATGCCGATGGACGGGCGTACTCCACCCTTGCCGTGACCGAGGCCACACCCAAGGGAAAGGTCACGGTCAGGGCACGGACCCAGGCCGGCGGCGTGTACCGGATCTCGACGACGACGTTCGGCGTCAACTGAGCCAAGTCCAGCGCGATCCGGCGGCGTCGGCCGCCGGTGTCGGTCGCGTCGGGCGGACTGCGCCGAAGGTAGCCCGCGGGTATCGTTCCCCGTGCCCTCCATGCCATGACCCCTCGATCCGCCGACTCCTCCCCGCGACACCACGTCCGGGACCGTTCCGATGAAGGTCCCGCTCAGCTGGCTGCGTGAGTACGTCGACGTCGACCTCACGCCCGAAGCGCTCGCCGAACGCCTGACCCTGCTCGGGATGGAGGTCAAGGGCATCGTCCGCTGGGGCGACGACTGGCAGAACGTCGTCGTCGGCGAGCTGCTCTCGGTCGAGCGCCACCCGCGCGCCGACCGCCTGTCGCTGACCCGCGTCACGCTGGGGGACGGCGAGCCGCTCGAGATCGTGTGCGGCGCGACGAACATCGCCGCCGGCCAGCGCGTGCCGGTGGCGCTTCCCGGGGCCGTGCTGCCCGGCGATCGGCGGATCGAGCGGACCGAGAAGATGGGCGTCGTCAGCAACGGGATGCTGTGCTCCGGCGAGGAGCTGGGGCTGACCGCCGACGCCGACGGGATCCTGATCCTGCCCGAGGGCACGCCACTCGGCCGGCCCCTCGTCGAGCTGTTCGGCGACACCGTCCTCGACGTCGACGTGAAGCCCAACCGCGGCGATGCGCTGTCGATCGTGGGCCTCGCCCGCGAGGTCGCGGCGGTGACCGGCGCGGTCGCTCCGCCTGCCACCGACCGACCTGGTCGAGTCGGGCCGGCCGACCGCCGAGCGGCTGCGCGTCGAGGTCGTCGATCCCGACCTGTGCCCGCGCTTCGTCGGCCGCTGGGTCAGCGGCGTCCACGTCGGCCCGTCGCCGGACTGGGTCCAGATGCGCCTGCTGGCCGCCGGCCAGCGACCGATCAGCAACGTCGTCGACGCCTCGAACTACGTCATGCTCGAGCTGGGCAAGCCGATCCACACGTTCGACGCCGCCGCGGTCCACGACGGCCGCATCGTCGTCCGCCGCGCGACGGCGGGGGAGCGCTTCGAGACGCTCGACCACGTCGTCCGGGAGCTCGACCCGGAGACGCTGGTCATCGCCGACTCGGCCGGTCCGATCGGGATCGCCGGGGTGATGGGTGGCGCCGCCTCGGAGATCGGCGCGTCGACCACCGACGTCGTCATCGAGTCGGCGATCTTCGACCCGATCAGCATTCGCCGGACGGCCTTCCGCTACGCGCTCCGGTCCGATGCCAGCCTCCGTTTCGAGAAGGGCCAGGAATGGCGGCTGGCGCGGGTCGGCGCCGACCGGACGGCCCGGCTGATCGCCGAGTGGGCCGGCGGCGAGATCGCGCCGGGCGCCGTCGATTCGAACCCCGGTCGAGCCGCCGGCGGCGCACGTGGCCTTCCGCCCGGCACGGGTCAACCGGTTGCTCGGGACCGACCTCGACGCCACCGAGCAGCGGGCGCTCCTCGGCCGGGTCGGGATCGAGACGCGCGCGGCCGCTGCCGGGACGCGGATCCGCGTCGCTGCCGGAACGCGACCGCTCGACGTCGACGCGGGCGATGACGAGGTCGTCGAGGCCGCCGTCCCGACCTGGCGCCGCGACCTCGCCGTCGAGGCCGACATCACCGAGGAGATCATCCGGGTCCGCGGCTACGAGCTCGTTCCACCCACCCTCCCGGACACGCCGATGGCGCCCTACCGACACGATCCGCTCGCGGTGCGCCGGGTCGTCCGCGAGACGCTCGCCGGGGCCGGTGTCAGCGAGGCCGTGACCTTCGCCCTGGTCGCTCCGCGGATGGTCGAGCGCTTCCCGGCGCATGACGACGGTCCGCTCGAGGGCGAGCCCGGGCAACGTCCCGGCGGCCGGCCGGTAGTCGTCACCAACCCGCTGTCGTCGCAGCACTCGGTCCTCCGTCAGAGCCTGATCGGCAGCCTGCTCGAGGTCGTGTCCACGAACCAGCGCGTCGGTCGCGGGGATGTCGCCGTGTTCGAGGTCGGCAAGGGCTACGGCGCCACCGGGGACCCGCCGACGCACGAGTGGTGGCGGCTCGGCCTGGCGCTCACCGGCGCCGCCGAGGCAGCGGCGTGGGATCGGCCGGGGCGGTCGTACGACTTCCATGACGCGATCGGCCTGCTCGAGCTGCTCGGACGCCGGCTCGGCTTCCCGGCCCCGTCCCTGACCCCGATCGTCGACGACCCGAACCTGCACCCGGGCCGGGCCGCGCGCGTGGATGCCGGCGGGCGGCTCGTGGGCCGGTCGGCGAGCTCCACCCGGACGTCGTCGCCGAGCTCGACCTGCGCGCCGAGCGCGTGATCGTCGCCGAGCTGGCGATCGCGGGCCTCGCCGCCGGCGAGCCGGCCGTCCCGCGGGTGGGCACCCCGTCCCGTCACCTGTCGGTCGAGCGCGACCTCGCGGTCATCGTGGCGCGACGACCGGCCGGCAGCCGATGTCGAGGCGGCCATCCGGCGCCACGGCGGGCCGCTGCTCCGGGGCGTGACCTTGTTCGACGTGTACCGCGGCCAGCCGCTGGCGGCCGGCGACAAGAGCCTCGCCTACCGGCTGTTCCTGCGCGACGACGAACGGACGCTCACCGAGGAGGAGCTCGACCGCGCTGTCGCGGCCGTCGTCGACGGGCTGACCCACGACGTGGAGGCCCGCTTCCGGACCTGACCGGACGACCGCGGACCGCTCCCGACCGCACCGCTCGATACCGCCCCGGGATGGTACTGGCGGGACCTTGCGACGCTCGGATGGGCGCTGCTACCCTTTCCCGGCTCCGGCCCCGCCGGATGCCCGCACACGGAGGCGAATGGGTTGGACTTCGGGGAATTCCTCGGTGGGATCGGCACGGTCGACCTGCTGCTCGTCCTGTACTTCATCGGCTTCTTCGTGCTCGGCTTCGCGCAGGGGACCATCCGTCGCCTGCTCGGGATCGGCTCGATCCTGTTCTCGTGGTTCCTGGCCGCCAACCTGGCCGAGCCGGTGTCCGGCTTCCTGGGCAAGAACTGGACGCAGTTCCCGCCCGAGTACAGCTACATGGTCGGGTTCGGCGCGATCTTCGTCGCCTTCAGCGTGGCCTTCGCGCTGGTCATCCAGGGCTTCTACAAGCCGCAGCCGCTGTTCGCGAAATACCGCTTCGTGGACGAGATCCTCGGCGGCCTGCTCGGGATCGTCCAGGCGGCGATCATCCTCGGCGCGGCGATCGTGATCCTCGACTCGTTCTTCGCCATCCCCGGGATGCCGACGGATCCGCAGGAGCTGCCGTTCCTGCGCGAGATCTGGACGGCGCTCGATGAGACCCAGATCGTGGCCATCTTCCGCGAGACGTTGATCCCGGCATTCTTCGTCCTGACCGGGTTCCTCGTCCCCGACACGATCGAAGCCAACTACCCACTCGACTGAGCGTCATCGATCGCGCGGTCCTGGCCGGCCCGACGCTCGAGGCGGCCGCCGCGCTGATCGGTGCCCGGCTGGTCCGCGACGACGCGACCGGGCGGCGCGTCGGCCGGATCGTCGAGGTCGAGGCGTACATCGGCGAGGACGATCGGGCGTCGCATGCCCGGTTCGGCGAGACCGCACGCAACCGGGTCATGTTCGGGCCGCCGGGCCGGGCC
Source organism: uncultured Chloroflexia bacterium (assembly GCA_963721545.1). Lineage (GTDB taxonomy): Bacteria > Chloroflexota > Limnocylindria > Limnocylindrales > CSP1-4 > SPCO01. The sequence goes on along the minus strand of CAVRKB010000007.1, from coordinate 585,554 downwards.
TACGTGTACCTTGTCTACGGGATGTACGACTGCCTCAACGTGGTGACCGAGCCGGCCGGATCGCCGGCCGCCGTGCTCGTCCGCGCCGTCGAGCCGCTCGACGGCGTCGAGGCGATGCGCCTCGACCGGGTGCTGCGCGCGACGACGCGACGCCGCCAGCCGAGCGCCGAGGCCGCCGTCCGGACGGCGGCCCGCATCGAGCGCCTGTCCCGCCTCGCGGCTGGCGAGCGGGCCCGGCCTCGTCGCCGCGGCGTTCGGGCTCGACACCGGCTGGACCGGGCTCGACCTGTGCGACCCGGCATCGCCCGCTGCGGCTCGAGGCGGCGCCGTCGGACGAGGCACCGCCGGACGATCCTGGCCACGCCGCGGATCGGGATCGCCTACGCCGGCGAGCCGTGGGCGGCGCACCCGTGGCGGTTCGTCGAGCGCGGCCACCCGTCGCTGTCCGGCCCGTCTCCGGCCGGCTGAGCCGGCACCGCTCGTGGATCCTCGCTCGCTCGGTCCTGCTCGAGTTCCCCGCGGTCCGCGCCCGGCTGGCCGAGGCCACGTCGTTCGAGCCGTCGCGGCGGCTCGCGGAGGCGCTCGAGCCGTCGAGCGATCCCGTCGTCGTCGCGCGGATGCTCGACGAGACCGACCAGGCCCGCGGCCTGATCGAGGAGCGCCCGGGGATCGGGATCGGGGCGGCGCGTGACATCGGGCCGGCGATCGAGCGCGCGGCCCGCGGCGGCCGGCTCGACCCGTCCCAGTTCCTCGAGATCGCCGAGACGCTCGACGCGACGGCCCGCCTGGCGACGTCGCCTGGCCGACGAGCGGCGGCCGCTGCTGCGCGAGCTCGGCCGGCGAGCTGCATGCCCTGCCGGCCCTGCGCTCGACGCTGGCGCGCAGCTTCGACCCGGTCGGCGAGCTGCTCGACACCGCCTCGCCGCGGCTCGGCGGGCTGCGGGCGGCGGTCCGGGTGGCCTACGACCGCCTGCGCCGGCGGCTCGACGCGCTCGTCGGATCGGAGCTCGGCGGGTCGCTCCAGGAGCCGATCGTCACGCTCCGCAACGGGCGCTACGTGGTGCCGGTCAAGGCCGAGGCGCGGGGCCGGGTCAAGGGCATCGTCCACGACGCGTCGGGCAGCGGCCAGACGCTGTTCATCGAGCCGCTCGTCGCGGTCGAGCTGGGCAATGCCTGGCGCGAGGCGCAGGTCGCCGAGGCCGAGGAGGTCGCGCGCATCCTCGACGAGCTGTCGGCGTTCGTCGCGGCCAACGCCGAGGCGCTGCGCGAGACGCTCGATGCGCTCGCCCGGTTCGACCTGTGGGCCGCCAAGGCGTCGCTCGCCGCCGATCTCGACGGGACCCGTGCCGAGACCGCGGAGGGGCCCGAGGTCATCCTCCTGTCGGCCCGCCACCCCGGGCTCAGCGGGCGCGTCGTGCCGATCGACATCCGGCTCGGGGACGGCTACACCGCGCTCGTGGTGACCGGCCCGAACACCGGCGGGAAGACCGTCACGCTGCGGACGCTCGGGCTGCTCAGCCTGATGCACCAGGCCGGGCTGCACGTCCCGGCCGCCGCCGGGCAGCCGCCTGCCGATCTGGCGCGACGTGTTCGCCGACATCGGCGACGAGCAGTCGATCGCGCAGTCGCTCTCGACGTTCTCGGGCCACCTGCGCTCGATCATCCGGATCGTCGCCGCGGCCGGGCCGGGGACGCTCGTCCTGCTCGACGAGCTGGGCGCCGGGACGGACCCGACCGAGGGCTCGGCGCTGGCCCAGGCGCTGCTCGACCACTTCATCCGGGCCGGCGCGCTCGTGGCCGCCACGACCCACTACGCCGAGCTCAAGGCCTACGCCCACACGACGCCGGGCGCGCGCAACGCCGCGGTCGAGTTCGACCTCGACACGCTGTCGCCGACCTACCGCCTGACCATCGGGCTGCCGGGCGGCAGCCAGGCGTTCGCGATCGCCGAGCGGCTCGGGCTGCCGGAGGCGATCGTCGGTGACGCGCGGTCGCGCCTGACCGAGACGCAACGCTCGTTCGAGGCGACGCTCGCGTCGATCCGCGCCACGGAGGGCGCGACCAATGACGCGCTCGATCGTGCCCGGGCCGCCGAGCTGCGCGCCACGGAGGCGCTCCACGCGGCGCAGGAGGAGCGCCGCCGGGCCCGGCGCGAGCGCGAGGAGGCCGTCCGGGCCGCCCGCGTCGAGGCCGAGGGGATCGTCGACGACCTGCGCGGCGAGGTGCTGGCCACCCGCCAGGCGCTCGAGCGCGAGACGGTCACCGCCCCGGTCCTCGACGAGGCCGTGGCGCGCGCCGAGGCCGAGCTCGGCCGGCTGCCCGCGCCGGCGGCCGTCACCCGAGCCCGAGGCGCCGATCGAGCGGACATGGCGGCTCGGCGATCGGGCGCGGAGCCGGTCCGGCGGCTGGGAGGGCCGGATCGCGGCGCTCGAACGAGGCGGCCGGCGGGCGACGCTGGAGGCCGGCGGCATGCGCGTCACGGTCGACGTCGAGGACCTCGTGCCGGCGCTCGGCGACGAGGCCTCCGATCGGTCGCGCAACGGCGGCGGCGAGGCGACGTCGAATGCGGCCGCGCTGCGACTCGACCGGGCCCGCTCGGTGGCGTCGTCGCTCGACCTGCGCGGCGCCCGGGTCGACGAGGCGCTCGACGCGCTGACGCGCTATCTCGATGACGCCGGGCTGGCCGGCCTCGACAAGGTCCTGATCATCCACGGCATGGGCACCGGCGCGGTCCGCGACGCGGTGCGGGCCGCGGCCGCCGATCATCCGCTGGTCAAGTCGCTCCGCCCGGGTGAGCGCGGCGAGGGCGGGGACGGGGCGACGATCGTCGAGCTCTAGTGCCTGCTAGCGCCTCGGCGTCGCGGTCGCCTTGGGCGGCTTCGGCGTGTTGAACGGGCGGGGCGTGCGCGGCCTCGAAGGTCGGTCGCGGCACGCAGGTCGGTGGACTGGACGCGAATGGATCCGGGGTGAAGAACGGATCGCAGTACGACCGGCGGCGTGTACTTCGGGCACAGTTCGCGAGGCATGAACGGCGCGCCCCAGGTCCGCCCGTACGGCGCGAATGCGCCGTTGTAGAAGTACGACGTGCGGGTGCCCTTCGGGCCGCCACGGACCCCGGAGCCGCGTGCCGCGCGGGCGCCCCACGCGGCGTTGGCCTTCTGCCAGGCCGGGAAGTTGGCCTCGATCTCTCGCAGGTCGAAGTAGCCCCGGGTGACCTTCGGACCCTGGCAGCCGTCCTGCCACAGCAGCCCGCTCGCCTTGTCGATGGTGGCGGCCGTGCGGAGCGTCTCCTTCTGGTTCGGAATGGTGCCCGGCACGAAGTATTCCTTGACCGTCTTGGTCGTGAACGGCCCGGGCTTGAGCCCGGTGAACGCGTCGACGGTGGCGGTCTGGATGGTGGGTGGCGGCTTGAACTGCGCGATCTTCTCGCCGCGGCTGACCTCGGTCAGGATCGCCGACCAGAGCGGGGCCGACGTGTCGAGCGAGAGCTTGCCGTCGTTGGGCGTGCTGTCGCTGTTGCCCATCCAGACCCCGACGGACAAGGCGGGTGCCTTCTTGTCGGCCGGCGGCGCGAGGTAGCCGTACGCCGCCACGTCCTTGTTGTCGCTGGTCGTGCCCGTCTTGTAGGCCGCCGGGCGACGGGTGTTGCCGTCATAGATCGCCCACTTGCCCCAGAACGGGTTGACCTTCTTGTCGGTATTGCCGGCCATGATGTCGGTGACCACGTAGGCCGCGTCCGGGCTGATGACCTGGCTGCCCTCGGGCTGCTCGGTCGGGAGTGGCCAGACCGTGCGGCCGTCGTCGTCGACGATCGAGCTGATGACTCGCCGCGGCATGAGCACGCCGCCATTGGCGATCGTGTTGTAGGCGCCGAGCAGGTCGATCGGATGGACCTCGAGGGTGCCGATGCCCATCGACAAGACCGGGACGGCGGTGCGCAGGTAGCTCAGCCCGAAGTCCTTGGTCCGGTCGTACGTGTGTTCGAGGCCCTGCATGATCGTGGCCTTGATGGCCGGGATGTTGAGCGAGAACTGGAGCGCCGAGCGAAGGCGGACGGGGCCTCGCTCGAGGTTGTCGGCCTGGGTCGGGGTGAAGCCACCGCCGAAGTTCGTGGTGACGTCCATGATCATCGTCGAGGCGGTGAGGGTCTTGTCGTCGATCCCGATCGCGTAGTCGACCGGCTTGATCGCCGATCCGGGCTGACGCCAGCCGTCGGAGAGGACGTCGAACTGGGGCTGGAACTTCTTGTTGCCCTTGGACGTGTAGCTGGCCGATCCGGCGTAGGCGAGGACCTCGCCGGTCCGGTAGTCCATGACCGCGGCGGCGGCGTTGTTGATGTTGTGGCCGCGCAGCCCGAGGATCCACGATCGCTCGGCGCGCGGGATCTTGCGCCCGGTCAGGATCGCCTGCGGATCGCCGGCGTTGGGTGCGCGCGCGGCCACGTAGACCCACTTCTCGGCGGTCTTCTGCATGTCCCAGTTGAGCGTGGTGATCACCTTGAAGCCGCCGGTGTCGACCTCGGGACAGTCGTTGGGCGTTTCGGGCACTTCATCGCCCCGAGCTCGCGGCGGACCTGCCACACGAAGTGGGGGGCCTTCCAGTCGACCGAGACCTGCTGGCGGAGCTCGACCGGCTCGGACTTGGCCGCGACGTACTCGGCCTGGGTGTGCTTGCTGCCGCTGAGGGGGCTGCGCGTCGCCATCAGGTCGAGGACGTGGTTGCGGCGGACGACGATCTCCGAGTCCTGCGGGACGACCAGCTTGAACTTGGTGCATTCCTCGCCCTCGGCGACGTTCTCGAGGCAGATCTCCTCGGCGTTGCGCATCGAGGTCGAACTTGGTCGGCGACTGGGGGATCGCGGCCAGGATCGCGTCCTGGGCGAGGGTCAGCTGGTCGAGCGTCTTGCCGAAGTAGCCCTTGGCCGCGGCCTTCACGCCGTAGCTCTGGTTGCCGTAGAAGTTCTGGTTGAGGTAGGCGGTGATGATCTGCTGCTTGCCCGCCTCGCCCGGGATACGCCTGGGTCAGCCGGATCGACTGGATGATCTCCCGCGCCTTGCGCTCGTAGGTCGTGCCCTCGAACGCCTCGGCCGGGAGGAGCCGGGCGCGGACGAGCTGCTGGGTGATCGTCGAGGCGCCGCGCGGCTTGCCGGAGATCGTGTCGAGCCCGGCCGACACGATGCCGACCGGGTCGAAGCCCGGGTTGGTCCAGAAGTCCTTGTCCTCGATCGCGGTCGTGGCATCGAGCATCTCGGCCGGGCAGCTGGTCGAACGTCGACCAGCTCGCGCTTGAGGTCGCCGAGCCGCGCCAGCTCGATCTTGCCGGTCCGGTCGTAGATGATCGTCTGCTGCTCGAACTGGATGTTGGTGAGCTTCTCGACGGGGTCGGGCAGGCCGGCCGCATAGTGGTTGTAGGCGCTGACGGCCACCAACGCGCCGGCCCCGGCGATGAGGCCGGCGGTCAGGACGAAGGACATCAGAACGACGAGGAGGATCGTGCCGGCGGTCGAGCCGCGGCGTCCTTTCGGTCGGTGCCCGAGCGCGCGTCGACGGCGCTGGCGCCTCGCGAGTGTGGTCTGCATGGGTGGCCGCACGATAGCATAGGGGGCGTGATCGAACCGTCAGCCGCCTCCCGATGGGTCGAGACGACTCGACGCGCGACCCTGTGACGAACGCGCCCGCGACGGCGCTCCGACGGGCTGCTGGCCGAGCTCGAATGGCGCGGCATCCTGCACGCCGCGACGCCCGGATTGGCCGCCCGGCTGGCGACCGGCCGGCCGATCAGCGGCTACAACGGGTTCGATCCGACCGGCGATTCGCTCCACATCGGCCACCTCGTCCCGATCTTCGGGATGATCCGGCTGCAGCGCTTCGGCGGCCGCCCGGTCGCGGTGGTCGGCGGCGGGACGGGCATGATCGGCGATCCCTCGGGTCGGTCCACGGAGCGGAACCTGCTCGACGGCCCGACGCTCGAGGCCAACCTGGCGGCGATCCGCTCGCAGCTCGAGCGGTTCCTCGACTTCACGCCGGGAACGGGCGCGACGATGGTCAACAACCTCGACTGGCTCGGGAAGCTGTCGCTGATCGACTTCCTGCGCGACACCGGCAAGCACTTCACGATCCCGTACATGCTCGCCAAGGACTCGGTCCAGGTCCGGCTCGAGCGTGGCCTGTCGTTCACCGAGTTCAGCTACATGCTGCTGCAGGCGTACGACTTCGCGCACCTCCACCGCGACGATGGGCGTCGAGCTCCAGATGGGTGGCGCCGACCAGTGGGGCAACATCACGGCCGGGCTGGAGCTGATCCGGCGGACGAGCGGCGCCGGCGAGGCCGACGCCGATCCGGTGCACGGGCTCGCCTACAAGCTGCTGCTCTCGCCGTCGGGCACCAAGTTCGGCAAGAGCGAGACCGGTGACTCGGTCTGGCTCGATCCGGCCCGCACGTCGCCGTACGACTTCTACCAGCACTGGCTGCGCACCGACGACCGCGACGTCGGCACCTACCTGCGCTGGTTCACCGAGCTCGGTCGCGAGGAGATCGAGGCGCTCGAGGCGCGAGCTCGCGCGAGCGCCCGAGCAGCGGGCGGCCCAGCGGGCGCTGGCGCTCGACATCACGACGCGGACCCATGGCGCGGCGGCCGCGGAGCAGGCCGTGGCCGATTTCGGCGGCACGCTTCGGCGCGCCCTCGATCGAGGACCCGTCGGTCCTCGCCTCGCTCTACGACTCGACGGGCGGGTTCGCGTTCGATGCGGCGACGCTGGCAGCCGGAACGGCCGTGCTGCTCGCGGACGCCGGCTTCGTCGACTCGAGAGGGGAGGCCCGGCGGATGATCGCCGGCGGCGGGGTCACGATCAACGGGACGCGGGTGACGGACGCGGCGTTCGTCCCGGAGCCGATCGCCGGGGAGTGGCTCGACGTGCGGATCGGCAAGCGACGGCGCGCCATCGGGCGGCGGCAGGCGAGGTAGCGCTCGGGGCTGACTCGCGCTCCCTAGGTCGCCCGGGCCGTGGCCTCGAACGCGCGGGCGGCCGCGATCAGCCGGTCGTTCTCATCCGGGTTCCGCACGGTCAGGCGCAGGTGATCGGCCAGCCGGTGGCCCTCGCCGAACGTTCGCGGCACGAGCCCGCGGGTCAGCAACGCCTCGGCGGCCGCGGCGGCCCGGTCGGTCGACCCGAGGTCGACCAGGAGAAAGTTCGTGACCGAGGGTCCCTACGTGCCAGCCCACCGCGTTCAGCGCGTCGCCGAGGCGCGTGCGCTCGCGTTCGACACGCTCGAGATTGGCGTCGAGGATCGACGGGTCTTGCAGGACCTCGGTGACCACGCTGACCGACACGGTCGAGATCGACCCAGGTGGCCTGAAGGGGTTCAGGAGGCCGATGATCTCCGGCCGGGCGATCCCGAACCCGATCCGGAGACCGGCCAGCGCATAGGCCTTGCTGACCGTGCGGACCGTGATGAGCCTGGGATACGACGTCCGCAGCCCGGCCTGCGAGGATCCGACGAACTCGGCATACGCCTCGTCGAGGACGACGATCGGCGGCTCGCGGCTGGCGGTGGCCGCATCCGACGCCAGCCCGGCCAGCAGGTCGGCGATCGCCCCGTCCGGCTCGGCCGTGGCGGTCGGGTTGTTCGGGCTGCATAACCAGACGACCGCCGCATCCGACGCCGCGCGCCGGACGGCGTCCCGATCGGTCGCCCAGCCCGCCTCGTCCCCGAGGCGAGGCACGGGGACCACGGTCGCGCCGCGCTGCTCGGTGACCACCCGGTACATCGGGTAGGTCGGCACCGGGACGACCACTCGTCCGCCCGGCGGGACGAACGACTTGGCCACGATGTCGAGGATCTCATCGGCCCCGGCTCCGACGATCAGCTCGCCGGGCTCGACCTCGTAGTCGTGCCGCAGCGGCCGCGATCAGACGTCGGTAGTCGGTCGGCGGGTACTCGGAAAGCGGCGCCTCGAACCGGCCGCCCGCAAGCAGCCGCTCGACCAGGGGCGGCGGGGTGGGGGAGGTGTTGAGGTCGAACCGGACGATCGTCGCGACGTCCAGGCCGTACCGCGCGGCGACCTCCTCGTCGGTTGCCTCCCAGCTGTACGAGGCGGGTGCGTTGGGCGTCGAGAAGGTCACCGGGGTCGGGCTCACCCGACCGCATCCTCGGCCGCGAGCCGGTCGAGCATGGCCCGGTACCCGCCCTCGCCGTGATGCAGCCACGACGCGATCCGGGTGATCGTGGCGGTGCTCGCGCCGGTCGTCCGGGAGATCTCGGCGTAATGCATGCCCGCGTCCAGCATCCGAACGACCGCCCAGCGCTGGGCCATGTCGCGGAGCTCGCTGAGGGTGCACAGGTCGCGGAAGAAGGGCTCGGCCTCGTCGAGCGTCTCCAGGCGCAGGATCGCCTCGACCAGGGCCTCGATGTCGGGGGTGCGCCAGTCGGTCGCCATCACCACGCTCCGTCGGTGCTTGCTCTTTCATCGTTGTAGCGTGGTACTACGATAGCAGGAGCGCCAGACCACCCTGGGTGCCCAAGACGGGGAGCGGCCGGCTCGGACTCGGTCAGTGGCCCCCGCCGTGCCCGCCCGCCGCGGCCAGCTCCTTCTGGTGGGCATCGATCACCTTCTCGGCGATGTGCCCCGGCACGTCCTCGTAGTGGTCGAGCGTCGCGCTGAACGACCCGCGGCCCTGCGCCAGCGAGCGCAGCTCCGTGGCGTAGGTGAACAGCTCGGCCTGCGGGACGTGGGCGGTGATGACCTGCATCTCGCCGTCGGTGTCCATGCCGAGCACCCGCCCGCGACGGCCGTTGAGGTCGCGGTTGACCTCGCCCATGTACGCCTCGGGGATCCGGATGTCGACCTTCATGATCGGCTCGAGGAGCGCCGGCTTGGCCTGGTGGACGCCGTCCTTGAGCGCCATCGAGGCCGCGATCTTGAACGACAGCTCGTTCGAGTCGACCGGGTGGAACGACCCGTCGTACAGCGTCGCCCGGAAGTCGGACAGGGGATAGCCGGCGATGACCCCGCCCTCGGCGGCCTCGCGGATGCCCTTCTCGACGCCGGCGAAGAAGCCCTTGGGGCACCGAGCCGCCGACGACCTTCTCGGCGAACTCGACGCCGCCGTCGGGGTTCGGCTCGAGCTCGAGCCAGACGTCGCCGAACATGCCGTGCCCGCCGGTCTGCTTCTTGTACCGGCCGTGGACCTTGGTCGTGCCGCGGATCGTCTCCTTGTACGGCACCCGCGGCGTGTGGGTCACGATCGCGGCGCCGAACTTGCGCTTGAGGCGCTCGATGATCACCGCGTTGTGGGCCTCGCCCATCGTGCGCAGGACCTGCTCGCCGGTCGCGCTGCGCTCGAGCCGGACGGTCGGCTCCTCCTCGAGCATCCGCGCCAGCGCCGGGCCCATCTTGTCGAGGTCGCCCTTGCTCTGCGGCTCGATGGCGACCATCAGCGTCGGCTCGGGGAAGCTGAGCGCCGGCAGCGACCAGCGGCTTCTCGCGGACGCTCAGCGTGTCGCCGGTGGCGGTCACGGCCAGCTTGGCGACCGCGCCGATCTCGCCGGCCTTGAGCTCGCCGATCGGCTCCTGCTCCTTGCCGTGGAGCAGCAGCAGCTGGCCGATCCGCTCGTCCTCGCCCTGGCTGCTGTTCCAGACGTGGGCCTGCGAATGGAGCGTGCCCGACAGCACCCGCAGGTAGGTCAGCCGCCCGACGAACGGGTCGGCGGTCGTCTTGAACACGCGCACGAGCAGCGGCCCGTTCTCGTCGGCCTCGACCTCGACCGGCGCGCCGCCCTTGTCCTGCGCCTTCGCCGGCGGCTCGTCGGCCGGGGAGGGGAGGTAGCGGACGATCGCGTCGAGGAGCGCGCTGCAGCCCGATCCCGCTCGTCGGCGCTGCCGACGAGGACCGGCGCGAGGACCGATTCCTTGACGCCCTTGCGCAGGCACGCCTCGAGCTCGGGATCGGCGATCTCCTCGCCCTCGAGGTACTTGGTCAGCACGTCGTCGTCGGCCTCGGCGGCGGCCTCGAGCAGCTGGTCGCGCCGGCGCGCCACCTCGTCGGCCAGCTCGTCCGGGATCGGGATCTCCTCCTCGGCCGTGCCGTTCCAGCGCCACGCCTTGCGGTGGACGAGGTCGACGTAGCCGCTCGAAGCGAGTCGGCGGCCCCGATCGCCAGCTGGAGCGGCGCGATCTTCTCGCCGAAGCTCGCCCGCAGCGCGTCGAGCGCGGCCGTCGGGTCGGCGTTCTCGCGGTCGCCCTTGTTGATGAAGAAGCAGGCCGCCGTGCCGGTCCGCCGCCCGATCGCGACCGCCTGCTCGAGCCCCGCCTCGACGCCGCCCGAGGCGTCCATCACGAAGATCGCGCCGTCCGCCGCGGCGAAGCCCTCGATCACCTCGGCGATGAAGTCCGGGTAGCCCGGCGTGTCGAGCAGCGAGATCCGCGTCCCGTCCGCCTCGAACGTGCCGACCGCGAGGCTGAGCGACTCGCGCCGCTTCTGCTCCTCGGGCTCGAAATCGAGGTGGGCCGTCCCGTCGTCGACCCGACCCAGCCGCGGGATCGCCCCGCCCTTGAACAGCAGCTGCTCGCCGAGCGTCGTCTTGCCGGATCCCGCGTGGCCGGCCAGGACGACGCTCCGAAGGTGGGGGAGGTCGACGCTCTTCATCGTCATCGGCTTCGTCGGTCCTTCCTGTTCGTTGGGGGACACGGGACGTCGCGGGGAGCGAGGGGTCCGGCCATGATAGTCCGCTATACTCCGGCCCGCGATGTCAGGTCATCGCAAATGGTCCACGATCAAGCGCCAGAAGGGCGTCACCGACGCGAAGCGCGGGGCGCTGTTCACGAAGGTCGCCAGGGAGATCATCGGTCGCCGCGCGGCAGGGTGGCGGTGACCCCGACGGCAACTACCGGCTGCGCCTCGCGATCGAGAAGGCGCGCTCGGTCAACATGCCGGCCGACAACATCAAGCGGACGATCGAGAAGGCGACCGGCGGCGGCGACGCGGAGCAGTTCGAGGAGATCGTCTACGAGGGCTACGGCCCGGGCGGCGTGGCGATCCTGGTCGAGGCACAGACCGACAATCGCAACCGCACGGCGGCCGAGGTCCGCTCGATGTTCAGCAAGGCCGGCGGGCAGCTGGCCGGCTCGGGCGCGGTGGCCTGGCAGTTCGAGCCGCGCGGCCTGATCGCGGTCCCGAGGGCGGGCGTCGACCCGGACGACGTGGCCCTGTCGGCGATCGACGCCGGCGCCGAGGACGTCGACACCGACGGCGACGACGCGATCGAGATCTACACGACGCCCGGCGGACCTCGAGACCGTCCGTCGGCGCTCGAGGCGGCCGGGGTGCCGGTCGAGTCGGCCGAGTCCACGATGGTCGCCAAGCAGACGGTCGAGCTCGACTCGTCGAAGGCCCGCCAGGCGCTCCGCCTGGTCGAGCTGCTCGAGGACCTCGACGACGTCCAGCGCGTGACCGCCAACTTCGACATCCCCGAGGACGTGTACGCCGAGGTCGCCGGGTGAAGGTCCTCGGGATCGACCCGGGGACGGCCGCACTGGGCTACGGGATCGTCGAGCGGACCGGCGGGCGCCTCCGCGAGGTCGACCACGGCTGCCTGTCCACCAGCGCAGACCTGCCCCTGCCCGAGCGATTGCTGGCCATCCACGCGCTGCGTCGACGAGCTGATCGCGCTCCACGAGCCACACGTCGTCGGCGTCGAGCGGCTGTTCTTCTCGCGCAACGTCCAGACGGCGCTCGGCGTCGGCCAGGCGCGCGGCGTCGTGCTCCTCGCGGCGGCGCAGCACGGGATCGAGGTCCGCGAGGCCACCCCGAGCGAGGTCAAGAGCGCGATCACCGGCTACGGCGCAGCCGACAAGGAGCAGGTCGCCCGGATGGTCCAGCTCGTCCTCGGGATGAGCGAGCGGCCACGACCGGACGACGCCGCGGACGCCCTCGCCATCGCGACCTGGGTCGCCAACACGGACCGGGCCGGGACGACGACCGCCGCGGCCGGCGTGCTCGACCGCGCGGCGGTGCCGCCGATCCAGCGCGGCGAGACGGGCTACGAGCGGGCCGATCCGCGAGGCCCTCGCCACCGAACGTGCCGAGCGCGCCGACAAGCGCACTGCGTCGTAGACCCGTCGTGACGCCGGCACGCCCGTGATCGCCTCGGTCGAGGGCGTGGTCGGGGCGGTTGCCGCCGACTCGCTGGTCATCGAGGTCGGCGGGATCGGCTACCGGGTGTTCGCGGCGCCGAGCGATCCTGGCCTCGGCGCAGCCCGGCGGCCGGCTCAAGCTCCACACCTACCACCTCGTGCGCGAGGACCAGCAGGCGCTGTACGGCTTTCGCTCGACCGAGGAGCTCGGGTTCTTCACCCTGCTCCTGACGGTCAACGGGGTGGGTCCCAAGGTGGCGCTCGCGATCGTCGGCTCGCGCCCGACGGCCGACCTCCAGCTCGCGATCATGGCCAGCGACCAGGCGGTGCTGGTGGCCATCCCCGGGATCGGCAAGAAGCTCGCCGAGCGGATCATCTTCGAGCTGCGGGAGAAGGTGACCGCGGCCGGGGTGTCGGTCGCCGGGCCGTCCGTGCCGGGTGGTGCGGCGAGCGAGGGCGAGATCGTGGCCGCGCTCCAGGCCCTCGGCTACTCGCTGGCCGAGGCGCGCGACGCGTCGCGCGTGGCGCTGGCCGACGTCGGCGTCGAGTCGACGCTCGAGGAACGCGTCAAGGCGGCGCTGCGCAGCCTGCTACGCGACTGACCCGCCCGGCGCGGTGCCGAGCGGGTCAGCGAGCGTCCCGCGTGGGTCTACTTCGCCAGGTGCTCCTGCCGAAGCGTTTCGCGCTCATTGCTGGCGGGCGCGGCGTTGCTGCCAAGGTGCTCTTTGCGGAGCATCTCGCGCTCGGAGGTCTGGCTCTCGGACTGGACCGTCGAAGTGGCCTGCCGGTACTGGCCGGGCTGGGGCCGGGCGGCGCCGGCCGCGGAGGTGCAGGCCGCCAGGAGGAGGCCGGTGATCGCGAGGCCCGCGAGGCCCGCGGTCGCCTTCTTCTTGGCGCGGGACTGCGAGGATGCCTGATCGCTGGTCGTCTGGGTGCGCATCGCGGTTCTCCCTCTTCTCGACCCCGGGGATGAGGTCGATGGGATCACGCTACGAGCGGCCGCGGTCCCTGCCATCGAGCGATCGGTCAGTCGTTGGCGGTCCGCACCCTTTGATCTCGCCCCGGGACCCCTTTAGACAGCGCGCCAAGGTGCGGCGGACCGAGGGTCGTTCAGGGCGTCGGGACCGTGCCGTCCAGCCCGAGGCGCACCGCCACGGCCGCGGCCTCGGTCCTCGTCCCCACGCCGAGCTTGCCCAGGATGTTCGAGACGTGGACGCCGGCCGTGCTCTCGCTGATGAACAGCGTCTCGGCGATCCGGCGGTTCGTGTAGCCCTCGGCGACCAACGCCAGGACCTCGCGCTCGCGGCCGGTCAGGCCGAACGGGTCGGCCGGCGCGGCTGTTTCCGGGACCGGACCCACGGCTCACGGCCGCGCCCGGTTCGAGGTCGATCCGCAGCCGGCGGGCGAGACTCTGGACCGCCGCTTCGAGCAGCGACGCGCCGATGCGCCGGCAGATGTCGTGAGCCGCGCGCAATCGAGCAGCCGCCTCCGGCATCTGGCGGGCCCCGGCGAGCGCCTCCGCAGCGCGGAACAGGACGTACGCCTCGAGGAACGGCGCCGGTCGGGCCACGAGCGCAGGACCGATGGCATCCCACTGCGCGGCATCGTCCGTCCCGCCCGCGCGGCCGAGCTCCGCTTCGCAGATGGCCATCCGCCAACCGATCTCGTGGGTGGCGAGCGCGTCGGGATGCTCGAGGCGCGCCGTTGACGAGCGATAGCTATCGATCATCTCGCGGGCAACGCCGACCGCCTCCGTGACGCCGCTCGGGTTGCGCGCCGCCCGGGCCATGTCCGCCAGGTCGGCTGCGGCGTGGGTTGCCGGGATCGCGAGCTGGCCGAGGATGACCGCGTCATCGAGGTCGACCAGTCGATCGAATGCCTGCCGTGCGACGTCGACGGCCGCGGCAGGATCACCGCCCCACAGGGCGATCTCCGTCCGGAAGGTGGCCAGGTCGATGCTGTACTGGGCATCCTCGACGTGCGCCGCTTCTGCCTCGGCGATGTCCAGATGGCGGCGGGCCAATGCCAGGTCCCCGGTTCGGACGCCGAGGTGCGCGAACGTGACGTGAAAGTGGAACGTGCTGACCCCGGGCCGGACGTTGGGCGTCTGTCGTTCGAGCAGGTCGGCGGCCTCGTCGTACCGTCCGAGCTCGATCAGCATCGCCGCCGCATTGACGGCCAGGAAGACCCCGAACCCGAACTCGCCGCCGTACAGTCGGACGACATCCGCCCCCGCGAGGGAGACGGCGAGGGCTTCCTCGACGAACCCACCCATCTCGAGCACCGTGCTGAGGTTGGCGTGGCTGCGGGGGACCTCCATCGGATCGCTCGCCGCCGTTGCGATCCCGAGAGCCTCACGGAGCAGCACGATGCCTCCGGCGATGTCGCCCAGCGCTGCCCGGTTGATGCCGAGCACCTCGAGCGCGCGCGCCTCGATCCCCTGGGCGCCGACAGCTCGCGCCTGGTCGATGGCTCGCAGGGCGAATGGAATGGACTCGCTCGAGCGTCCCGCGAGCATCAGGTTCGCCGCCAGCCCTGCCAGCACGCGGGCCTGGTCCGTGGACGCCGGGCTACCCTCGAACAGCTCGACGGCCTCTTCGAGGAGCTGAATCGGCCTTGACCGACTCGCCGGCCAATGAGCACGCCATGCCCAGCCGCTCCCGGGCCCGCGCTCGGCGCTCGCGGTCACCGGCTGCGTCGTCCGCCGCATCGATCAGCTCGATCGCCTTCCGGGCCAGCGCGACCGCCCGTGCCCCGTCGGCGGCCAGGATGGCCGCGGCGCACGCCGAGTCATAGAGCTCGGCAAGGTCGCGGCCCTCCGGGTGGTCGTCCGTCCCGACCGCGTCCCACAGCTCGATTGCGCGCTCGAACTGCCCGGCCGCGTCGGCGAACGCGAAGACCGCCCGCGATGCGTCACCTGCATCGATCGACGCGCTGAGGGCGTGCGCTGGATCGTGCGCGGCCGTCCAATGGTGCGCGAGCTCGACGAGCCGGCTCGCTGCGGCGGCGCCGCCCGCGGCCGGTCGTGCCTCGGTCGCCCGCGCGTAGGCGGCATGCAGCGTCCTCCGTTCCGACGGCAGCAGCTCGTCATAGGCCGCCTCCTGCACGAGGGCGTGTCGGAACCGGTAGCGCTCGACATCGGCGGTGACGTCGACGATGAGCAGCTGGGCATCGACCGCCTCCCGCAGCGCCGCTCCCAGCTCGGCCTCGGACAGGCCGCAGACTTCGGCGAGAAGCTCATGCGCGACTTCCCGGCCGGCCACGGCGGCTACCTCGACGAGATGGCCGGCTGCCTCCGACCGCGCAGACAGGCGCACGAGCAGGACGTCGCGGAGCGTATCCGGTAGCCGGTCGCGATCGCCGCCCTTGCCCTCGACGTTGGCGATCAGCTCTTCCGCGAAGAACGCGTTGCCGTCAGAGCGGCGCGCGATCGACTCCACGAGCTCCGGGCTCGGCGAGGCACCCTCGATGGCCGCCAGGAGCTCGACGAGCTCCGGCCGCTCGAAACGACCCAGCACGACCCGCTCGACGTTCGGTCGGCGCTCGGCCTCGGCCAGCCAGCCGCTCAGCGGGTGGCGGCGGTGAAGATCGTCCGTCCGATAGGTCCCGACGATGAGCAGTCGCTCGCCGCGGGCGTTCCGCGACAGGAAGGCCAGCAAGTCGCGCGTCGATCGATCCGCCCATTGCAGGTCCTCGATGACGAGCAGGACGGGCGTGTCATCGCCGAGCCGACCGAGCAGCCGCAGCATGCCCTCGAAGATGTGGACCTGGAGCCAATCCGCGTGGCTCGTCGGAGTGGACGCGTCGGTCACGACGTTCGACAGCTCGGGAACCAGCCGGGCAAGCTCGGGCAGGGCCGGCCCGGCGGCGTCGGCGATACGGCCCGGATCGACGTTGCGGACGAGGGCACGCAGGGCTTCGACGATCGGGCCGAACGGGAGTCCGTCGTCGCCGAGGGCGACGGTGCCACCCTCGAGGATGAGCCAGCCGTCGTCGCGCAGGCGGTTCGCGACTTCCGCGACGAGCCGGGTCTTCCCGACGCCCGCCTCACCGCCCACGAGGACCAGCGAGGCGCGGCCGGAAACCGCGGCGTCGGCCGCTCCGAGGAGTATGGGCAACTCCCGAGAGCGACCGACGAAGACAGGGCTGGAGAGGCGCCGAGCCATGCCGCGGATGATAGGCCCTGCCCGCTTCCCCGCAGAGCGGACAGGGCCTTCGGGAACTTCCAATTAAGCGGCCGGTCCGCCCAGTGGAGCGGTCGGGTTCGACCCGCCGAGCCGGATCTGCGTGGTCGCCGCCGCCGCGCGGCGGAGGATCGCCGCGAGGCTGGTGAAGCCGCCGCGAACGGCGCCGGGCTGGTCGTTGCCGCCGGACCGCGCCGCCCGCTCGAGGGCCCGCTGGGCCATCGCTCGGTCGCGATCCTGTTCGGCCATCCAGAGGTAGTCGTTCGGATGGAGGTGCATCATCGGTCTCCCTTGGCCGCTTCCTCGGGGGCGAGGTCGCTATCGACAAGCTACGGGCCAGGGACGTTCGCTGCACATCGCGTGATCACCCGATCGCGATGCGGTGCAGACCCTTCATTTCCATCGGGCGACGAGCCCGCGACCTTTAGGCCGCGGCCGATGCCACGTTCAGGGTCGCCGGCCGGCCAGCGCATCCGCGTGCAGGGCGCGTGGATCGATCGAGCCGCGGCCGCTTCGCGCGGCGAGCTCGGCCAGGCTCTCGCGATCGAGGATGTCGAGCATCGCGTCGCGCACGTCGATCATCACGTCGCGCAGCGGGCAGGCAGCCTCGTCGACGCACGAGCATGCCTCGTAGTAGCGCAGCGAGACGCAGCCGAGCGGGGCCAGCGCCCCATCGAGGAGACGGATGATCCGGCCGATCGAGACGGTCGTCCGGATCGGCGGCGATGGCGTACCCGCCGTGCGCGCCGAGCGTGGTCCGGACGATCCCGGCGTGCTTGAGGGTGGCCATGATCTGCTCGAGGAACTTGGCCGGCAGCCGGTTGCGCCCGGCCAGCGCGGCCAGCGCGACCGGCCCATCGTCGGCGTGCCGAACGAGATCAACGAGGGCACGCAGGCCGTACTCCGAGCGACGGGAGAGGCGCATGCCGCCATCCTAGCCGCCATCGCCTAGTCGGGCATGGGGCTTCTCCCGAGACCGAACATCCGTGCGAAAGCGCCGCGAGCGTGCTAGACTCGACGCCGATGGCCGACGACCTCTCGAACATCCTCTCGGCGGACCTCGAGGACGATGGCGACCTCGTGATCGAGGGCACGCTCCGGCCGCGGACGCTCGCCGAATACATCGGCCAGCGCGAGGTCAAGGCCAACCTGTCGGTGCTCCTCCAGGCGGCGCGGGGCAGGGGAGAGGCGGCCGATCACGTCCTGCTCTACGGCCCGCCGGGCCTGGGCAAGACCACGCTCGCGACGATCATCGCGCGCGAGCTGGGCGTCAACGTCAAGTACGCCTCGGGCCCCGCGATCGAGCGGGCCGGCGACCTGGCCGCGATCCTGACCTCGCTCGAGGAGCGCGACGTCCTGTTCATCGACGAGATCCACCGCCTCAACCGGGCGGTCGAGGAGATCCTCTACCCGGCGATGGAGGACTACGCGCTCGACGTGATGATCGGCAAGGGCCCATCCGCCCGTTCGCTCCGGCTCAGCCTCAAGCCGTTCACCGTGGTCGGCGCCACGACCCGCGCCGGTCGCATCAGCAGCCCGCTGCGCGATCGGTTCGGGGCCACCTACCGGCTCGACTTCTACACCGAGCCCGAGCTGACCGCGATCGTCGACCGCTCGGCGGCGATCCTGGGCGTCGGCATCGAGCCGGCCGCCACGGCGGCGATCGCCCGCCGCGGACGGGGCACGCCGCGGATCGTCAACCGGCTGCTCAAGCGCGTCCGCGACCACGCCGAGGTGCACGGCGACGGCCATGTCGACGAGGCGATCGCGACCGCCGCGATGCAGGCGATGGAGATCGACGACGAGGGCCTCGACTCGACCGACCGCAAGCTGCTGGCCGCGATCATCCAGAAGTTCGCCTCGGGACCGGTCGGGGTGGCAGCGCTGGCCGCCGTGCTGTCCGAGGAGGTCGAGACGATCGAGGACGTGTACGAGCCGTTCCTGCTCCGGCTCGGGTTCATCGATCGCACGCCGCAGGGACGGATCGCCACCGACCTGGCGCGCGCCCACCTGTCGGGCCTCGGCTACGAGATCCCGCCGCCGCGCCGGGCCGAGCCCGGCACCGCCAGCCTGTGGGACCTGCCCGTCGACGACGCGCCGGACGCCTGAATGGACAGCCTCGAACCGGTCGGGCGACGCGTAGGTGGGCGCCGCCTCGTTCGCGGTCGAGGTCGACGCGCCGGCCGATGGCTCGACGCGGGCACGGACCGGGCGCCTGACGCTGACCCACGGCGTCGTCGAGACGCCGCAGTTCATGCCGGTCGGCACGAACGCCACGGTCAAGGCGCTGTCGCCGGACGACATCCGCGACACCGGCGCGTCGATCATCCTGGCCAACACCTACCACCTGTACCTGCGGCCCGGCCACGAGCGCATCGAGCGGCTCGGCGGGCTGCACCGGTTCATGGACTGGGACGGCCCGATCCTGACCGACTCGGGCGGCTTCCAGGTCGTCTCGCTGGGCGACCTGCGCGTCGTGGACGAGGACGGCGTCGCGTTCCGCAGCCACCTCGACGGATCGCTCCACCGGTTCACGCCGGAGCTCGCCGTGGGCGTGCAGCAGGCGCTCGGCTCGGATATCGCGGTCGCCTTCGACCAGCCGGTCTACCCGAGCTCGCCGCGCGCCGTGGTGGCCGACGCGACCGAGCGCACGCACCGCTGGGCTGAGCGCTCGCTGGCCGCCCACGACCGGCCGGACCAGGCGCTGTTCGGGATCATCCAGGGCGGGCTCGAGCCGGATCTCCGGGCGGCCTCGACCCGGTTCGTCGCGGCGCTGCCGTTCGACGGCATCTGCATCGGCGGCCTGGCCGGCGACGAGACGCCGGCCCAGCGCGACGCCGCGCTCGACATCGTCATCCCGCTGCTCGCCGACGACCCGCGGCCGCGCTACCTGATGGGCCTCGGCTCGCCGGCCGACCTGCTCGAGGCGGTCGCGCGGGGCGTGGACCTGTTCGATTCGGTGCTCCCGGCGCGGGTCGCGCGGAACGGCCAGCTGTGGATCCCCGGCGGCCGCCTCAACATCCGCAACCAGCGCTTCCTCGACGATCCCGAGCCGATCCAGGCGGACTGTCCGTGCCTCGCCTGCCGGCGCTTCTCGCGCGCCTACCTCGCCCACCTGTTCCGGGCCCGCGAGCTGCTCGGCTACCGGCTCGCGACTTGTCACAACCTGACCTTCACCCTAGACTTCATGGCCAGGATCCGAGCCGCGATCCGATCCGGAACCTTCCCCGCCACGATGCCGGAATTGCGCGCTCGCGCGGGCCGGTTGAGCGGCAGCGAAGTGGCCGACAAGTCGGCGTGAAGGATCGCTCGATAACCTGCTGGACGACGCGGAGGCGAAGCGATGGGCTCTCGAGATCGGCCCCACAAAGAGGCCAAGAAGAAGCCGAAGGCGAAGACCGCCCAACCCAGTCTCTCGCCGCTGTCGGAGCCACCCCAGAACGTCGAGGTGATCCGCAAGCCGCGCAAGGAACGCCACGTCGTCGAGGACGAGGCAGAGGAAGGCTGATCGACCGACGAACGCCATCGAGGCGCGCTCGGGCGGGCGGTCCAACGGATCGGATGAGGAGCGTGACGGACAGATGGCGATGACGGACGAGCGGGCCGCGGAACGCGCAACGGCCGAACGAGGCAAGGCGGTCGATGCCGCCCTGGCCACGATCGAGAAGCAATTCGGCCGCGGCGCGATCATGAAGCTCGGGTCGCGCGAGAAGCTCGTGCTCGACACGATCCCGACCGGCTCGATCGCGCTCGACCTCGCGCTGGGCGTCGGGGGCATCCCGCGCGGCCGGATCACCGAGATCTTCGGCCCGGAGTCGTCGGGCAAGACGACGGTCTGCCAGCACGTCCTCGCCGAGGCGCAGGCGCGCGGCGGCGTGGTCGCCTTCATCGACGTCGAGCACGCGCTCGATCCGGGTTACGCGCGGGCCTGCGGCGTCAACGTGGACGAGCTGCTCGTCAGCCAGCCGGACACCGGTGAGCAGGCGCTCGAGATCACCGAGACGCTCATCCGTTCCGGCGGCATCGACTGCGTCGTCGTCGACTCGGTCGCCGCGCTCGTGCCGCGCGCCGAGATCGAAGGCGAGATGGGCGACAGCTTCATGGGCGTCCAGGCCCGGCTGATGAGCCAGGCGCTGCGCAAGCTGACCGGCGCGGTGTCGCGCTCGAACACCGCGCTCGTGTTCACGAACCAGCTGCGCGAGAAGATCGGCGTCATGTTCGGCAACCCGGAGACGACACCGGGCGGGCGGGCGATGAAGTTCTACGCCTCGGTCCGCCTCGACATCCGCCGGATCGAGACGATCAAGACCGGCACCGAGTCGGTCGGCAACCGGGTCCGCGTCAAGGTCGTCAAGAACAAGGTCGCGGCGCCGTTCCGCGTCGCCGAATTCGACATCATGTACGGCGAGGGGATCTCCAAGGAAGGCGGCCTGCTCGACGTCGGCGTGGCGATGGACGCGGTGACCAAGACCGGTGCCTGGTTCACGTTCGGCGAGACGCGGCTCGGCCAGGGTCGCGAGGCGGCCAAGGACTTCCTCAAGACCAATCCGGACATCACCGCCGAGATCGATCGACTGATCCGGACCAAGATCAACGACGTGCCGATCCCGGTCGAGGGCATCGAAGAGGCGTAGTCCGCCGGCGGAGGGAGCATGACGGCCACCAACGTCGTCGTCCTCGTCCACGCGCTCATCGGCATCCTGTTCCTCGCCGGGCTGATCGGCCGCTGGATCGTCCTGGGCGCCGCGTCGCGGGCCACCGACCTGCCGGCCATGAAGACGTTGACCGCGGCCGCCGCTCCGTTCGAGCGGATGGTGATCGTCGGCTCGATGCTCGTGCTCGTGTTCGGGGTCGCCGCGGCCTTTCTTGCGGGCCGCTCGGTGCTCGGACCGCTGAGCGGTGGAACCGTCGATTGGCTGTTCGTGTCCGCTGCTGTTGTACTTCTCGATCCTCCCGCTCGTCCCGCTCGTGTTCCTGCCACGCGGCAAGGTGTTCGAGGC
This sequence comes from uncultured Chloroflexia bacterium, assembly GCA_963721545.1. GTDB lineage: Bacteria > Chloroflexota > Limnocylindria > Limnocylindrales > CSP1-4 > SPCO01. The sequence goes on along the minus strand of CAVRKB010000007.1, from coordinate 564,236 downwards.
GGCCCTCGCCGCGGCGGAAGACCAGGGTTCGGTGACCGCCGACCTCCAGGCAGCCTGGCGCGATCCCGTCGTCCGTGCAGCGCACGTGTACGAGCTCGGCGCAATCACGGTGGTCTTGGTCCTCATGCTGGCGAAGCCGTTCTGAACGGCCAGCCGATGGCCGGCCGCGGCGGTCGCCGGGTGACGCACGCCGAGCGGCGCGAGCGTCGTGCCGCCGTGGACGACCCCGCCGTCGTGCTCGAGGCCGCAGCCCGGTTTCTCGAGCCGCGTGCGCGGTCCGTCTCGGAGGTCCGCCGCCGCCTGACCGGGGCCGGCTACCAGCCGCTGCTCGTCGACGGTGCGGTCGAACGGCTGCTCGAGCTCGGGATGCTCGACGACGAGGCGTTCGCGCGGGCCTGGGTCGAGTCGCGTGACCGGGCGCGGCCTCGCGGGGAACGTGCCATCCGCCAGGAGCTTTCGCTCAAGGGTGTCGACCGGACCACCGTCGACCTGGTCCTGGCCGAACGGCGTGAGGCCGTGGCCGACGCGTCGGGGGAGGATGCGGTGGACGGTGTCTCTGCGGACGAGGCGGCCGCCGAACGCCTGCTCGCCCGCAACGCGCGAAGCCTCGCCCGGGTAGCCGACCCACGCCAGCGCCGCCACAAGGCGTACGCGCTGCTCGCCCGCAACGGCTTCGATCCCGAGGTCTGCCGCTCGGTGTCGGCCCGGACGCTCGAGGAGCGGGACGACACCGTCGACGACTGAGCGGTACAGGGGGACGCCGACACCGGATTCGTTCGCGAGATCAGGGGTTGACACGCGGTCGTCGAGGTGTATAGTTCCCATAGGTTATATAACCACATGGTGATGCACGATGCAGCCGACCGATCAACTGAGTACCACGTTCGCCGCCCTCGCCGACCCGACTCGACGCGCCATCCTGGCCCGCCTGGCCCGCGGCGAGACGACGGTCAAGGAGCTCGCCGAGCCGTTCGACCTGACCCAGCCCGCAATCTCGAAGCATCTCCGGGTGCTCGAGCGGGCAGGACTGATCGAGCGGGGGAGGCAGGCGCAATGGCGACCACGCCGGCTACGGGCGGCGCCCCTCCAGGACGTTGCGGCCTGGATCGAGCTCTACCGGCGCCACTGGGAGGACAGCTTCGAACAGCTGGATGTCGTGCTCAAGGAGCTACAGGCCACGGATCAGGAGAAGGAGCAAGGAGATGGCGATGACCACGACCAGGATCGATCGCGGTAGCACCGCGACGACAACGATCTACTCGGAGGGTGGCGACCTCACCTTCGAGCGCACGTTCGATGCCCCGCGCGCCCTCGTGTGGCGGGCGTTCACCGACCCGGAGCTCGTCCCACGCTGGTGGGGCAAGCACGGCACCACGACGAAGGTCGTCGAGATGGACGTCCGGCCCGGCGGCCGTTGGCGCTACGTCAGCAGCGCGCCGGATCGCGAGGACGTCACGTTCTTCGGCGAGTACCTCGAGGTGGACCCGCCCGAGCGCATTCGCTGGACGTTCATGTTCGAGGTCGAGGGCGGCGATCCGATGGGCGGCCCGGAGACCCATTCGTTCGAGGAGATCGATGGCCGCACGAGGGTGATCTCGGTCGGTCACATGGGCTCGCCCGACGTCATCGACGGGGCGCTGGCGACCGGCATGGTCGAAGGCGCGATCGAGACCTGGGATCGTCTCGAGGCCCTGCTCGCCGAGCTGTAGTCAACCAGGATCCACCGGCCCCGGGCGCGACACGAGCCGCGTCCGGGGCCTCCGCACGTCCGGGAGGCCGCGGAAAGCGACCTCCGCAAGTCGGGCCGCAAGTCCGGCGCATCGCGGCACCGTGGCCCGTTAACAGTCGGTTGACCCTCAGGGAGGGCCGCCGTACGCTACGCACCAGATAAACGACGCGTCGCGTGAGCGGCGCGGACCACAGCTTCGGCTCGATCGCGGCCCACGGAGGGACCACTCGCCGCGACGACTCCCGCCCACGAGCGAACGAGCCGACCACAGCATCACGCGCGTCCGGCCCGCAATCGGCCGGACGGGAGGAACTGAAGATGGAACCCCTGCCCCTCCTGGCGGTGGCCGTGCTGGCCGCCGTTGGCGGCATTGCCGTTGGCGTGCTTTTGCGCAGCCTCTGGGCGTCGCAGTCGATGAAGGCGGCGACCGCCGAGGCGCGCCGCATCGAGGCCGAGGCGCGTGCACGCCAGAAAGAGCTGATCCTCGAGGCCAAGGACGAGAAGCTGCGGATGCAGCGCGAGGCGGAGGAGGAGGCCCGCGCCCGGCGCGCCGAGCTCTCTGGTCTCGAGCGTCGGCTGCTCCAGCGTGATGAGCAGCTCGACCAGCGCACGCGACATGCTCGAGCAGCGCGACCGCAAGCTGCTCGACCGCGAGCGCGAGCTCGACAAGACCCGCGAGGACCTCGCCCGGGCGCATGCCGAGCAGGTGGCTGCCCTGGAACGGGTCTCCAACCTGTCCGCGGACGACGCCAAGGGCCTGCTGATCGAGGCCGTCCGCGAGGAGGCCGAGCACGACGCGGTCAAGATCGCCCGTGCGATCGAGCGCTCGGCGCGCGAGGACGCCCAGGACCGTGCCCGCGACATCGTGATCACCGCCATCCAGCGCGTCGCCGCGGACCACACCGCCGAGCACACGGTCTCGGTGGTGCACCTGCCGTCCGACGAGATGAAGGGCCGGATCATCGGCCGCGAGGGCCGCAACATCCGGGCGCTCGAGCAGGCCACCGGGATCGACCTGATCATCGACGACACGCCCGAAACGGTCGTCCTGTCCGGCTTCGACCCGGTTCGCCGCGAGGTCGCCCGGATCGCCATCACCAAGCTCATCGCCGACGGCCGGATCCACCCGGGCCGGATCGAGGAGGTCGTCGCCAAGGCGCGTGCCGAGGTCGACACGATCATGCGCCAGGCCGGCGAGCAGGCCGCCTACGAGGCGGGCGTGCCGGGCCTGCCGGCCGACATCATCAAGACCCTCGGCCGGCTCAAGTTCCGGACCAGCTACGGCCAGAACGTGCTCAACCACGTGGTCGAGACGAGCCACCTCGCCGCGGTCATCGCGGCCGAGATCGGCGCGGACGTCCAGGTCGCCAAGATGGGCGGGCTGCTCCACGACATCGGCAAGGCGGTCGACCACGAGGTCGAGGGCCCGCACGCCGCGATCGGCGCCTCGATCGCCCTGCGCCACGGCCTGTCGCCCAAGGTCATCAACGCGATCGCGGCGCACCACCAGGAGGTCGAGTACACCTGCCTGGAGGCGCCCATCGTCCAGATCGCCGACGCGATCAGCGCCTCGCGACCGGGTGCCCGCGGCGAGTCGATGGACACCTACGTCAAGCGGCTCGAGGACCTCCAGGCGATCGCCGAGAGCTTCACCGGGGTCGATCGCTCGTTCGCGGTCCAGGCCGGTCGCGAGGTGCGCATCCTCGTCCGCCCCGAGGAGATCGACGACCTGACCGCCAGCCGGCTGGCCCGCGACATCGTCAAGAAGATCGAGGAGCAGCTGACGTACCCGGGCCAGATCAAGGTCACCGTGATCCGCGAGACGCGGGCCGTGGAGTACGCGAAGTGACAGTCACGATGTCGCACGGCGTCGCATCGCGTGGCATCCGATCGGGGATGCAGCCCTAGCGGGTCACGACGCGTCGATATCGAGGGTGCACCGGAGGGTGCATATCCCGGTGGGCCCGGACAGGCTGGCCGCGGTGCATGTCCTCAGTCCGTAATTAGCACTAGCGGACAGGAGCCTGCCGCGCGGCGTACCGTCCTCCCGACGAGGGAGGGCGGGCATGGGCAAGGTCACTATCACCCCGATCTACAGCGAAGGCAGGTCACGGTCACGCGTGGAGATCGATCATATCATGCAGACGATGACCACATCCCGATGCGGATGGTGCTAGACCGTCGTTCCCACCGGGGGTTTGACGAGTTGTCCAATCCGGCGACCGCGCGCTTCTCCGTTTACGAATGCCGGCGCGACGACTGCCGGGTCAGGGTCACCTCGACCATGTATCACAAGATGAGCCTGCCTGAATTGACGGGGCTCGTCATCGAGCACGAGGACGGCCGAGTCAAAACGTACGGCGAAGTCTCCGAGGATTGGCGCACCCGAGAGCGTCAAGTCATCACCAGCTGAACGGCCTCGATAGGCGGCCCGGACGGGCTGGCCGCATGACGCGGGATCGCGCGTCCGGGACCGGAGCCGGGGCTGTCGCTAGACGGCGCAGGCCGCGAAAGCCGCTCCGACCAACGGGCCGTAGGCGGCTTCGATGTGGTCGAGGCCGCTGCCATTCCCGAGGTTCGGGTTCTTCGAACCCGGGACTCAAGTACACAGCTTATGCGCTCGCCAACCTGAAACTTGGCCGGGCAGCGGTGCACTGAACCTGTGCGGCGCGGATCAGCCTATCTCAGCCGACCGCAAGCCTCCGTAGACCACGTCAGCGGCCGATGGGGATCCGCGTGTGAGGTGTAAGTGCCGGCCGGAATGCGACTGACCCGGGCCGGACGAATGAATGGCGCTGAGCGAGACCCTCGGAACCTCGCCGGGCACTGGCTTGGCACCAAGGGTCTCGATCTCCTTAACGAACGGTCACGGGCGTCGTTAATGGGCCGCGGTTAGAAGTCTCCCGAATACCGCCGCAGCACCCGCTCGAGGCGACCGGCCGCGGGCGAGTCCGGGACCGGTGCCGGGGATGACTAAGCCGGATTGCCGCCGAGCGCAGGGCAGACCACGTCTCTGAAGTCTCGGGTTGATGCCGGGGGTATGCGTGACGTCGTCTCCATCGAAGGTGATCTGTCCGGCCTGCACGACCTGCATCTTGCCGTCCGCATCGCGCAGATGCCAGATGATGCCCGACCGTCTTGTCCGAATCCTCATAGAACGTGATGTTGTAGCTGAGGACGCTCGGTCAAGGTGTAGCCGGTATCCAGGTTCGAATGCGTGATCGTGACCTTCTCCTGGACCTGGACACGGTCATCGAAGATGGTGACGATGTCCCGTCCTGTATAGGACTGCCCGTAGTCGAAATCGCAGACCTCACCTGCGGCGAGGACAAAGTCGTCTTCGAACGTCTCCGTGAAATGCTCCGGCTTGGCTGCCGATACGACCGGTGCTAGCGCCCCGATTACCAGTGCGCCGAGCGCAAGCGCAAGCAATAGTCTGCGGACCATGAGTGACCTCCTCCATTTCCATAAGCATCGCTCCCGGCCCGGCGTATCGCGACCCTAGACCGACATGATCGCTGGGCAGGCTGTGACCCGGTCGGCCCGGACGGGCTGGCCGCACTCGGGCGGGTTGGGTAGCGACAGACTGCATCACGCGCAGGGCAAGTGAACCCGCCCGTCGGGCTACGACGCGACGTGCGTTCTGGCTAGGCTTTCCACAGTGATGCGAGACCATCGAAAGACCGTTGTCGCACGAGGCTATGACGCGCTCGGAGCGGACTACATGGGGTGGCGCTCGGCGTTTTCGGATCCTGCCCGAGACCGCATGCTCGACGAGTTCGTCGCTCGCCTGGCATCGGTGCCCGTGTCCTTGACCTCGGTTGTGGACCCGGCCTGCCGGCGACGCGGTTGCTCGCCGATCGTTTCGAGGTGACCGGGGTGGACATCTCCCAGGCACAGCTCGAGGCTGCGCGCCACAACGTCCCCGAGGCCTCGTTCGTTTGCGACGACATCATGAACGTCGAGTTCCCGCCGGAGTCCTTCGACGGCGTCACAGCGTTCTACTCGATCATCCACGTGCCACGCGACGATCATCGCCAGCTGTTCGAGCGGGTTGCTCGATGGCTTGTCCCCGGCGGGCTTTTCTGGCGACGCTCGGAGCAGGCGACGACTCAGAGTGGATCGGCGACTGGCTGGGTCAGCCAATGTTCTTCAGCAGTCACGACGCGGACGGCAACCGCCGATTGCTCTCCGCCGCGAACTTCGATGTTCTCATCGACGATGTCATGGATACGCCCGAACCTGAAGGACCTGCACCGTTTCTGTGGGTTCTTGCGACGCGTCGTGCCTGAGGCCCCACGACAAGTGGCGGTCAGCCTGTCGCGAGGCCGAGGCCGGGGCGGTTAACTCGCCGACTGGCGCGGGCCGCCCTGGGAGCGGGATCGCGCGTCCGGGACCGGAGCCGGGGCTGTCGCTAGACGGCGCAGGCCGCGAAGGCTGCTCCGACCAACGGGCCGTAGGCGGCTTCGATGTGGTCGAGGCCGCTGCCATTCCCGAGGTTCGGGTTCTTCGAGCCCTCGCCGATGGTCTTGTCGATACGGACCGTGAAGGAGTCGGGACCGCCATTGGACGACCAGTAGTCGAGGAAGCAGTCTGGGTCGGTGCCGGGCGGGAAGCCCGGGCTGTTGACGAAATCAGCCAGTACCATGTCGCCCAGCGGCCCGAATGCGTCGCGTTGGCGTCCCCCTGAGCCGAGCGATTTGCGATGAAGCACTCGTGTCCGAATGCCGTGCTCGCCATCACGAGCACCAACGTCGCCGCGAGCGCGACGGACGCCAAGAACCGCTTAGGCATCGTGATCCCTCCCCTGTACGTCCCGGCGGTGTTCCGCATGGTCTACCTGCCGTCCACGTCGCGTCTAGCCTTGTGGTGCGCCGCGTCACCACAAGGGGACCGGAGCCGAGGCCGCGTCAGCCTAGCTGGGCGCGACGACGCAGTCGCCCCAAACCTTGAGGCCGACCATCGCGGCTGACAGGGTCATCACCTCGTCGTCGTTGGCGACGGTGCCGTCGGCGACCGACTTGTAGCCCTCCGGATCGTCGGCGCGGCTGACCCACCAGCCGCACCGTGTCAGGTCGTCGCCGGAGCCGCTCTTGCGACTCAGCTCGAACCTCGAGCAGGGACCGCGACGTCAGGCCCTGAGTGTCGTCTCGCCGTGCGCCTGCTCGCCGGCAGCGTCATGTTCAGCAAAGATTGAAGCTCCCGTCGGTCTACCCCTGCCATACCGTGTGAACGCATCGGTCTGAACCGATGCCGATGGTGGAAGAGGGCATGGATACCGAACTCGTGAAGCGGGCGCAGAGTGGCGACAAAGAGGCGTTCACGAGCCTCGCCGCCGCCGTGGCCGCTCGGTACCTCGCCGTGTCGCGCAGGATCCTTCGCGACTTCGACCTCGCCGAGGACGCGACGCAGCAGGCGCTGCTCAAGATCTGGCGGGACCTTCCCCAGCTCCGCGATCCGGCACGCTTCGATGCCTGGTCGTACCGTCTCCTCGTCAACGCCTGCTACGCCGAGGCCGGCCGAACACGCCATTGGACGCCGAATATCCGACTCCTGCCGGCCGATGAGCCGATAGCGGCGGATGGCCTCAGCTCGGTCGCCGATCGTGACCAGCTGGAGCGCGGGTTTCGGCGGCTCTCGCTCGATCATCGGACGGTGGTCGTCCTGCACCACTATCTCGACCTGCCCCTCGACGTGATCGCCGAGACCCTCGGCGTCACGGAAGGGACCGTTGCTTCTCGACTTCATTACGCGATGCGCGGGTTGCGCGCGGCACTCGATGCCGATGCCCGGCCCACGCCGCGGGAGGTTGCGCAATGAGCACCGATCGCGACGTCACCCCCATCGTCCGGTCGTGGCTCAAGGAAGACGCCCACGAGGATCCCCAACGGATTCTTGACAGCGTCCGCGATCAGCTTGATGCCAATCGACAGAGCCGAGCCCGCTGGCTCGCGCGGAGGTTTCCTGAAATGAACAATGCGCTGCGCATTTCCATTGCGACCGCGGCGGTCGTGGTGGTTGCTCTCCTGGGGATCAGATTGACCTCACCCGGGACTTCCGGCGGGGCCGTCGCCACACCGACACCGACCGTCACCGCCGAGCCCGACCGTCACCCCGAGCCCGACCGTCGCGCCGAGCCCGACAGCTACGCCCGTTGCGGTCCGTCCACTCCCGGAATTCGGCGCCGGAGAGCTCGAACCAGGCCGATACAGCATCGCGGTTCCCGATTCCGCCGTCACCGCTGCCCTCACCATCGGAGACGGGTGGACGGGGGACGGGTGGTACATCATCAAAGCAAGGTCCCCCTTCCCCCCCACGCACGTTTCGTTCTGGACGGTCGAAAACGTCTACGAGGACCCGTGTGATGCCGGAAGCCTGCCCGACCCGGCGGTCGGGCCGACCGTCGACGACCTTGTCGGGGCGCTCGACGCCCAGGCGAACACGGACATGTCGCCGGCGGTCGACACAGAGGTCGGAGGATTTGCCGGCAAGGTCGTCGTCGTCACGATTGCCGAGGTCAACGACGGGTGCTTCACGGAGCCTCCCGCCGAGGGCCTTGAGGGCAAGCTCTATTTTGTCATTCCAAACGGCCTGCCGCCTTCTGGACCACCTGCTCGAGCGCCAGGTCGACAACTTTTACCAGGATCACGGGACACGCTCTGGATCATCGACGTGGACGGCCACCGGGTCGTCATCGCCACCAGCCAGACGGACCCGTCGGACTCCGACGCCATCGCAGCGGTGATCGATTCGATCGAGTTCGCGGTTCGCTAGAGGTTTCCCAATCGAAGACCCGGTTACAGACGCGCCGGCCCCGAGTGAGCGGGCGCGTCTGTCACGACCGCGCCACGACGCCACTCGCGAGATGGATAAGCGGTCCGGCGGTCAGCGGCTTGGGTCCGACCCTGCCTCGTCGCCGGGAGCTAGGAGCCGGTACCGTGGTCGGGTCGTTTGGATCGAAGGCGACGGGCTCCGTCACGGCCTCGCCGAGTAGTCGCGGCGGACTGTCGCCAGCGGATCCCGTGGGCCCCGTTCCGCCACACTGGACCGCGGCGTCATGCCCAGCTCGGGGGCGCCGTGGCCGGCGATGCCGCGGGCGAGGTTGTGCGGTCTGCACGAGGCCCTGATCCGGTCCACGCGGTGGAACTCCGCGACCGTCGTCCTGGGGGTCACGGGGTCGATGTGGTCGGCGACGTTCGCGAGGCGGGTACAGCCGGCTACCCAGCAGGTCCACTGATCGCGGCGGAGGACGGCGAGTCGTGTCTCCCGCCAGCGGCGCGACTGGTAACGCTTGTCGGTCGGCCACGATCCCGTTTGCCGCTTCACCGGTTTTCGGTCGCCGTAGCCTCAAGTCGTGTCGCATCGTGGCCCATTCGCACTGGACAGCGCGCCAAGCGCATCAACGCGCGTACCATTCGGGGCCGGGCCGGGGCGCTGCGTGCAGGAGGGAGCTGGGCAATGAGGCTCGTTCGGTGGCTGGCGTGGTCGGTCGGCTTCCTGTTCCTCGTCGGGGCGGTGTTCCAGCTCGTTGACTTCTTCAACCTCTACCAGACGCCGCCGGACCTCCCCGGGACGCTGAACATGGTCGAGTTCCGGCTGGCCGTCCAGGACTACCGGGTTGCGGTCTGGCCGATCTTCCTGTTTGCCAACCTCGCCACCGGCATCGGCTTCATGGCGGTGACCGCGCTCGGGCTGGCGTTGGCGGGCCGCGTTGCGAGCGACAATTCGCTCCGGGTCGGCATCGCTGCCGGTCTCGGCATGGCGGGGATCTTCGGCGCCGTGGGCCAGCTGCTGATCATCGGCGTGACGCAGCCCACGATCGACAGCGCGTACTGCGACTGCGGGTTCAAGGAAACCGAGATCGTCGCCCAGATCTGGGGCCAGCAACTCGCCGAGAGTGCCAGCCAATGGCTGACCGGTGCGGCGCTCGTGCTCGGGGCGATCGGCGTGGCGGCGGCCGGCACGGCCTTCCGCGACCGGATGCCGGCGTCATGGAACGTCTTCTCGTGGCTTACCGCGATCGGCATGGTCGCGGCGGTGGCGATCCCCTTTCTACAGATCAACCCGGACCTCGACTTCTGGGTTCTCGTTGCGGTCGCCGGCGCGATGGTGCCGATCTGGGCAATCTGGCTGGGAGCGTCGCTCCGCCCCGCGGACGAACTGGAAACAGCGGAGGCCTAGCGCGATCACCGCGACCAGGGCGGCCCGTGCGAGCGGGCGTCCGTCGCGGTGCAATTCCGGTACCTGTGGCCGCGCTATCCACGTTCGGTAGGGTCGGACGGGTAGACTCCCGCACGTGTACGAATCTCCAGACCAGACTGAAAGAGCGCGCGAAGTAGGGACCGACAGCCAGCCTGCCACCGGACCACTCGGCCGGACGAGCCTCGGCAACCCACCGAACGGCGGCGCGCCCCGGCCGCCCGGCGCGTGCCGCGTGCTGATGATCGGCGACCTGATCGGCAAGCCCGGCCGCGAGGCGGTCGAGGGCCTGCTGCCTGCGCTGCGCGACGAGCGCGGGATCGACTTCGTCACCGCCAACGGCGAGAACGTCGCGGGCGGGATGGGGCTGACGCCCTCGACCGCCGACGCGATCCTGGCGTCGGGCGTCGACGTCATCACGTCGGGCAACCACATCTGGGACAAGCGCGAGATCTACCCGTATCTCGAGGCCAGCGATCGGGTCCTGCGCCCGCTCAACTACGGCACGCACGAGGTCCCGGGTCGCGGCTGGGGCACGTACCAGGCGCTCGACGGCACGGACCTCGCGGTGATCAACCTCCAGGGCCGCACGTACATGGCCCAGATCGAGAACCCGTTCACCGACGCCGACCGGCTGCTCGAGGAGTCGTCCGAGCCGCTGCCGCCGGTCCGCCTCGTCGACTTCCACTGCGAGCTGACGTCGGAGAAGAACGCGCTCGGGCTCTACCTCGATGGGCGCGTCAGCGTCGTCGTCGGGACGCACACCCACGTCGTCACCGGCGACGAGCGGATCCTGCCCAACGGCACGGCCTACCTGACCGACATCGGGATGACCGGCCCGGTCTGGAGCGTCATCGGGTTCGAGCCGCGGACCGTCATCCCGCGCTTCATCAACGCGCTGCCGACGCGGTTCGAGGTCGGGTCGACGGGACGGTCATCTTCAACGCCGTCCAGGTCGACATCGATCCGGCGACCGGTCGGGCGCTGGCGATCGAGCGCATCCAGCGCCTCGTGGAGGCGTGACGTGGCGAGCGTGACCAGCCAGCAACCGCCACGATCCGCTGCCGCCCGACGGCCCGGGCCGGGTCGTGCCGCCGAGCCCGTCCACGATCGACCTGCACACGCACACCACCCGCTCCGACGGGATCGTGCCGCCGGCCGAGCTGGTCGCCGCGATCGCGGCCGCCGGCGTCACGCTCCTCGCGTTGACCGACCACGACACGCTGGCCGGCTACCGCGAGGTCGTCGAGGCACGGGCCGTGCCGCCCGGGCTGACCCTCGTGCCCGGCGTCGAGATCAACGCCATCGTCACCCGTGACCTCGGGCTGTGGGAGGGCGAGCTGCACATCCTCGGCTTCGGCATGGATGCCGGCCGACGAGACGTTCGAGGCGGCCCTCGCCGATCAGCGCGGCCAGCGGCGCCAGCGCTTCGAGCGGACGGTCGCCCGGCTGCGCGACATCGGCCTGCCGATCGACGACCAGCTCGCCGACCTGTCGGACTCGACCGACGACGCGCTCGGCCGGCCGACCGTCGCCCGGGCGCTGATCGCCGCCGGCCACGCCGACGAGCGTCGAGGACGCCTTCAACCGGTTCCTCGAGCTGGGGCCAGCCGGGCGTACGTCGCCGCGGACCGGGCTCGACCCGATCGAGCGCGATCCGGGCGATCCGCGCGGCCGGCGGGCTGCCGGTGCTGGCCCATTTCGCCGAGGCGCCGTCGCGCGTCGAGGTCGTCCGCGAGCTGGCCGAGGCCGGGCTGGCCGGGCTGGAGGTCTACTACCGCTCGTTCGACGCGGCCACGGTCTTCGCGGTCGGCGAGGTCGCCGCCGCGCTCGGCCTGCTGGCCACCGGCGGCACCGACTACCACGGCGACGCGAGCCCCTACGCCGAGGCCCACAGCGCGTTGTGGGTGCCGCCGGAGGTCCGCCCGGCGCTGCTCGGTGCGCTCGGCGATCCGGGAGCGGTCGCCGCGACCGCGACTGACCGGCCGGACGCCGCGCCGTCAGCCCGCGGCGTCGGGCTCGGCTTCGTCCTTGACGAACGTCGGGCGCAGCTCGACCGGCGGCCTGGCGCCGCCGCCGGGCCCGCAGGTTGAGCGCCTCGACGAAGACGCTGAAGCCCATCGCGGCGTAGATGTACGCCTTGTCGATGTGGAACCCGAAGCCATCGGCGATGAGCGTCACGCCGATGAGCAGCAGGAACGCCAGCGCGAGCATCTTGACCGTCGGGTGGGCGTGGACGAACCGGGCCAGCGGCCCCGACGCGAAGAGCATGACCCCGACGGCGATGACGACGGCGGCGATCATGATCGCGACCTCGTCGACCATCCCGACCGCGGTCAGCACGGAATCGAGCGAGAACACGATGTCGAGCAGGACGATCTGGACGAGGACGCTGCGGAGCGAGGCGGACCCGGCCGCTCGATCGACGTGGTGGGCCGGCTCGCCCTCGAGCGATTCGCCGATCTCGGTCGTGGCCTTCCAGACCAGGAACAGGCCGCCGCTGATGAGGATCAGGTCGCGCCACGACAGCTCGTTGCCCGGCGATCGTGACGACCGGCGCGGTCAGCCCGGCGATCCACGAGATCGTCAGCAGGAGCAGGATGCGCATCCCCATCGCGAGGCCGAGGCCGACGACCCGGGCGCGGTCGCGCTGGTCGTCCGGCAGCCGCTGGACGAGGATCGAGATGAAGATGACGTTGTCGATGCCGAGCACGATCTCGAGCACCGTCAGCGTCAGCAGGGCGATCCACGTCTCGGGGTTGGTCAGCAGCTCCATGGTTCGAGGATACGCGGGTCCGGGCCGCGCTTCGGCGTACCATGGCCCGGCCGTGACCGACAGCCGAACCGCCCCGCGCCGCCTGCCCGTCCTCGAGGTCCTCGACCTCGGGGCCGTTGGCGCGACGGCCGGAGCCGTCCCCACCGCGCCCCGCGAGCCCGTCGCGCCGGCCGACGCGCGTCTGGCCGAGTACCTGCCCGACGCCCGGAGCCTGCCGCGGTTCCACCTCTGGACGCTCGGCTGCCAGATGAACCGGAGCGACTCGGAGGAGATGGCCGGCCGCCTGCTGCGCGCCGGCTGCGAGGAGGCGACGGCCCTCGAGGACGCCGACCTGGTCGTCATCAACACGTGCGCCATCCGCGAGGGCGCCGAGCAGAAGGTCATCGGCCGGCAGGGCCAGCTCGCGCGGCTCAAGGCGGCCAACCCGGCGATGCGCGTGGTGCTCACCGGCTGCTCGGTCCGCGAGCCCGATCGCGCGGGCCTGCGCCGCCGCTACCCGGCCGTCGACCTGTTCCTGCGCCCGGACGAGGAGCCCGAGCTGGTCGACCGGCTCGGGCTGGCCTCCGCGCAGGCGCCGATCGGGGCGACCGGGACCAGCGCGACCGGGGCGACCACGACGGTCGGGCGCACGGTCGTCGGCGTCGCCGACCATCTGCCGGGAACGCGAGCCCAGGCGATCGGGGAGGGGACCGTCGCGCGCGGCTCGGCGATCGCCGCCTGGCTGCCGATCATCTACGGCTGCGACAAGACGTGCACCTACTGCATCGTGCCGTTCAGCCGCGGCCCGGAGCGGAGCCGCCCGTTCGACGACGTCGTCGACGAGGCGCGTGCGCTGGCGGCCGCCGGCTACCGCGAGGTGACGCTGCTCGGCCAGAACGTCAACTCGTACGGCCACGACCTCGCCGCCGGAGCCGCGGTTCGGGCACGTCGCCGCCGAGCGCTGGGCCGGCCGCCGGCTCGACCTCGCCGGGCGACCCGACCTCGCCGAGCTCATCCGCGCGATCGACGGGCTGCGGACGGCGGACGGCCGGGCGGCGATCGGCCGGCTCCGCTTCGTGACCTCGCATCCGTGGGACCTGTCCGACCGGCTGATCGCGGCGCTCGCCGAGTGCGACTCGGTCTGCGAGCACCTCCACCTGCCGGTCCAGTCGGGCTCGGACGCGGTGCTGCGCCGGATGGGCCGCCAGTACACCGTCGAGCACTACCGCGAGCGGCTCGACCGGATCCGCGAGGCCGTGCCCGGCATCACCGTCTCGACCGACGTGATCGTCGGGTTCTGCGGCGAGACCGAGGCGCAGTTCGAGGCCACGCTCGCGCTGCTCGAGACGGTCCGCTACGACCAGGTCTTCGCGGCGGCCTACTCGCCGCGGCCCGGGACGCCGGCGCTCCGCCTCGACGACGACGTGCCGGCCGACGTCAAGCGCCGCCGGCTCAACACGCTGCTCGCGGTCCAGGAGGCGATCGGCCTCGAGCGCAACGAGGCGTGGCTCGGCCGTGAGGTCGAGGTCCTGGTCGACACCGTGGAGCCCCAGCGCTCGCATGGGCACGGCAGCGACGAGGCCGCCCAGCCGGCCGACGGAGGCGTCCGGCTGTCGGGCCGGACGCGCGGCAACAAGCTGGTCCACCTCGCGGGCGACGCGGCGCTCGTCGGGCGGGCGGTCGCGGTCCGCATCGATCACGCCGGCCCGTACGCGCTGCGGGGCGCGCTCGTCGGGGCGTGACCGCGCCCGAGGCCAGCCGACCGCGGCCGAGGCCGGGTCAGGCCGAGCGCGATCGTCGTCATCTCCGGGGTGGCGAGCATCGCGTTCGGGCTCGGGATCGCGGTTCTTCGCGGTCCTCACCCGACCGGGCGTCGGATCGTTCGGGGTCGTGCCCGAGGCGATCGCCGGGTTCACGTCCATCCTTCTCGGCGCCTTCGCCATCGGGCTTGGACTACGGTCCGACTGGATCGGATCGAGGCGGGTGGTCTGGTGGCTGCTGCTGGGCGCCGGGATCGTGGCCACCGACTCGGTCGTGGTCCTAGCCGTCGACGATCTCGCCGGACCGATCGAGGCGAACCGGCAGATCGCCACGCTCGTCGTCGTTCTCGGCCGCGTCGGTGGCCCAGGCAGGCATCGGTCTGGCTCATCGTCGCTCCTGGTCCTGCGCGCGGCCTTCGTCGCATTCGGCTGGCTCCTGGCGGCCTGGCGCAGCCGATACCTCCGATGACCGCCGCCCCGCCGCTCGTCGTGATCGCCGGCGCCACGGCGACCGGCAAGACCGACCTGGCGATCCGGCTCGCCGAGGCGGTCGGCGCGGGCGGCCGGCCCGTGGCGGTCATCTCGGCCGATTCGCGGCAGGTGTTCCGCGGGCTCGACATCGGCACGGCCAAGGCGACCGCCGCGGACCGGGCCCGCGTCCCGCACCACGGGCTCGACCTCGTCGACCCCGACGAGCCATTCAGCGTGGCGGACTTCGCGACCCACGCTCGTGCCCATCTCGCCGACCTGGACGCTACGGACGGCATCGCGATCCTCGCCGGCGGCACCGGGCTGTACCTGCGCGCCGATCGCCACGGGCCTCGACACCGACGCCCTGCCGAGCGACCCGGCCGTCCGCGCCCGGCTCGAGGCCGAGCTGCAGGCGCGATGGCCTCGATGCCGCTGGTGGCCCGGCTCCGGACGCGCGCGCCGGACACGGCCGCGCGGATCGACCTGCGCAACCCGCGACGCGTCGTCCGCGCCCTCGAGATCGCCGAGCTCAGCGGTGACGCGCCGCGCCCGCCGGCCGCTCGGCTACGGCGGCCCGCTGGTCTGGATCGGACTGACGGTCGACCCCGCCGCGCACGCCGAGCGGATCGCGGCCCGAGCTCGTGCCCAGTTCGCGGCCGGCCTCGTCGACGAGGCGGTCGCGCTGCGAGAGCGATACGACCCGGCCCTGCCGGCCTTCTCCGCGATCGGCTACCGCGAGGCCTGGGCGGTCGTTGACGGGACGCCGACGCTCGACGAGGCGATCGAGATCGACGCGCGGCGCAACGTCGCGTTCGCCCGCCGCCAGCGGACCTGGTTCCGCACCGAGCCCGGGATCGAGTGGCTCGACGCCACGACGGACGATCCCTTCCCGCGGAGCGCTGGAGCACCACCACGCCCCGCCATCAGCGCGCCCGCACCCCTTCAGCACCCACGCCAGCCGCGACGGTGGAGCCGGATCGTGGTGTGGATGTCCTCGGTGATCGTGTCGGTGGCGACGACGCCGACCTCGCGCGAGGCGGCAACCCGGACGACAGCGCCCGTCCCGCACCAGAACGCACCGTCCCAGCGGTTTTTCCCCGGCTGGAGGATGCGATCGAAGAGGGTCTGCTCGTGGAACCGCCCGGTGTCGTCGCCACGCTGCCATCCGCGGCGCGGGTCGCCGCCCGGCCTCTTGCTCGAACGATTTGAGGTTGTAGAACTCCTGCGGCGTCTGCACCAGTGCGATCCCGCTCGTCGTCGAAGTATCCGAGCGTGCGCACCAGGAAGTCCGGAGAGGCCACGTGATCGGCATCGAGCACGCGCGATCGAGGTCGGCCTCGATGATGCCCGAGGGCGTGGTTGAGGTTGCCTGCCTTGGCATGCTCGTGGGTTGGCCGCGTCGAGTAGCGCGCTCCGAGCTCGTCGGCCAGCCCCGCCATCGGCTGACGATCGCCGCGAACGAGGAGACCGACCGGCGCGGTGCCGATCGGTCTCGAGTGCGATGACGGTCGACTCGTCCGGCCGCTGGGGCGCCCGGACGGACGCTGGCTAGGTGGTGTCGCCGGTGCTTGCCGGCGGCGGGGGTGGAGCGGCCGGCGGCGGGGCGGCCGGCGGCGGAGCGGACGTCGTCGGCGCGGCCGCGGAGGCCCGGGCCATGGCCGCGTTGGCGGCCTGCATCTGCTCGAGCGCAGCCCGCTGCTCGGGGGTCATCAGCGCCATCTCGTGATCGACGAACTGCTTCTGGACACCCGGGTAGTTCAGGTAGAAGAAGATGATGATCGCCAGGAAGATCGGCGCGGCCTCGGCCTCGACGGTCGAGCCGAAGAGCAGCGCCATGAACCCGAAGACCATCGTGAACAGGCAGATGAACACGCCGAACGAGTAGGCGTAGGCGCGCACGTTCCAGAAACCCATCGCGACCCAGAACCAGATCGCCGCGAGGAGGATCGCGAACAGCGCCTGGCCCCACTGGGGATCCGGGAACGCGACTTCCTTGCCGATGAACGTGAATTTCACGATGCCGAGGAAGACAAGCGTGCGCCAGATCTCGAGCAGTCCGGCGAGGCCGGCCCCGATCGCCAGCAGAGTGACGCCGATCGGTCGATGCATAGACTCCAACCCTCCTTTGGTCGGGTCGCCGAGTTCGGCGGCCCCAACGACGAAGGATACGCCACGCGGCAACCCGGATTCGCGTCTCGCGCGCGCCGATCGGACGTATCCTTCCCCGGCATGCCCAACACCCACCACCTGATCGATCTCGCCGCCCCCGTCGAGAAGGCATTCCTCGTCGCCGTCGACACCGGCGGCGACGACGGCTGGTCGGCCGAGGATTCGCTCGCCGAGCTCGCCAACCTCGCCACGACGGCCGGCGCCGACGTCGTCGGCGCCGAGTGGCAGAACCGCCGCCACGTCGACCCGAACTGGTACGTCGGCAAGGGCAAGGCGGAGGAGCTCGTCGCCGCCAAGCGCGAGACCGGCTTCGACGTGCTCGTCGCCGACGACGAGCTGTCGCCCGCCCAGCAGCGCGCGCTCGAGGAGCTGCTCAACGTCAAGGTCATCGACCGCAGCCGGCTGATCCTCGACATCTTCGCGCTCCACGCGCAGACCCACGAGGGCCGCCTCCAGGTCGAGCTCGCCCAGCTCGAGTACCAGCTGCCGCGGCTGACCCGGCTGTGGACCCACCTGTCGCGGACCCAGGGCGGGATCGGCTCGCGCGGGCCCGGCGAGAGCCAGCTCGAGACCGACCGGCGGATCATCCGGACCCGGATCTCGAAGATGAAGGAGCGCGTCGAGCAGGTCCGCCAGCAGCGCGAGACGGCCGCGCGCGGCCGCGACCGGCGACTGTGGCCGACCGTCGGCATCGTCGGCTACACGAACGCGGGCAAGTCGACGCTGCTCAACGCGCTGGTCGGCTCCGAGGTGGCGCACGCCGAGGACAAGCTGTTCGCGACGCTCGACCCGACCAGCCGCCAGGTCAAGCTCGGCGACGGCCAGACCGCGATCGTGACCGACACCGTCGGGTTCATCCACAAGCTGCCGCACCAGCTGGTCGACGCCTTCCGGGCGACGCTCGAGGAGGTCAACCGGGCCGACGTCCTGATCGAGGTCGTCGACGCCTCCGACGAGCACTTCGAGGAGCATCGCCCGACCGTCCAGACCGTGCTCGACGAGCTCGGGGCGGGCGACAAGCCGCGGCTGCTCGCGTTCAACAAGGCCGACCTGCTCGAGCCGGCCGCCCGCGACGCCTCGACCGCCGGCCCCGGCCATCGCCGGGCGCGTGTTCGTGTCCGCGCTGACCGGCTACGGCATGGACACGCTGCGGGCCGAGATCGCGGCCCTCCTCGCGTCGATGTGGGTCGACGTCGACGTCTGCCGTGCCGTACGCGGCGGGCGAGCTGCTCGCCCGCGTCCGCGAGCGCGGCACGATCGAGCTCGAGTACGGCGAGCGCGACGTGCGGGTCATCGGGCGCGTCGCGCCCGCCGCTGGCCGGCGAGCTGGAGGCGGTCGCCGCGCGCTGGGCCGACTCGCTCAACGGCGCGCGGAGGCGGTCGAGACCGGCGACCGCGCCGGGGCGATGACCGAGCCGACGCGCGTCGCCGGGTGGGGCAGCGCTCGCCG
This sequence comes from uncultured Chloroflexia bacterium, assembly GCA_963721545.1. Classification (GTDB taxonomy): domain Bacteria; phylum Chloroflexota; class Limnocylindria; order Limnocylindrales; family CSP1-4; genus SPCO01. The sequence continues at coordinate 545,703 of CAVRKB010000007.1, read as the reverse complement.
ACGGGTCGCAGCGTGACCTGGACCGTGGCGGAGGGCCGGACGGGCCGGCGCTGGCGCGAGGTCGTGGCGCGGCGGTCCGACGGCTGGCCACGCCGTCCTGCTCGAGACCGGCGCCCGACGGCCGGTTCAGCCACCTCGAGCTGGCGCGGGCCGACGGGCTCTGGACGTTCCATCCCGAGGGCGACGGGACGCTCCACGGCAACCACGTCGGCCGGACCGGAGCCGGGCGTCCGGCACGTCGTCGGCTGGCCGTTCGGGCCGCGCGACGTGCTGCTCGTCGAGGGGTCGCCCGTCAGCGCTCGCGGCGATCGCGTGGGCGCATCGCGACGTGCTGGCACCGCGGTCGGCGGCGCGATCGTCGCCGGAGTGGTGATCGGTCGGGACGGGGTCGCTCGCGGCGAACGCGGCGATCGCGATCGACCGACTGTCGACGACGCCGCTGGCGGATCGGGGAGGGGAGCCCGATCGAGATCGACGATGACGGGCTGCCGGTCCTCGAGCGCGGCGGCCAGCGCTGGCCGCTCGAAGCCGGCTGACCGGCGTTCGTGGACAGGCTGTGGACAACGGACCGCATTTCGGCCGCGATCTTCCCGCGCAAAGTCGTGGATAAGTCCGTATCCAGCCGGTGGAGCCGTCGGCTATCGTTGGCCTTGCTCGAAGGGGCCCCAGACCGAAAGCAGTGTCGCGGATGCAAATCAGCGGCGCTGACTACGGACCGGCGGTTCCTTCGGGCGTTTCTGTTGTGCCCCGCGGCATGAGCCGGCAGCCCGACCGCGCGATGATCACGATCCCCGAGCTCGAACCCGCCGCGATCCGTGCCGCCCACGGCCGGATCGACCGCGTCTTCACCGGCTCGCCGCAGTACGTGCACGAGGGCCTGTCGCGCCGGCTCGGCGTGCCGGTCATCGTCAAGGTCGAGACCGTCAACCCGATCCGCTCGTTCAAGGGTCGCGGGACGTGGATCGCGGTCGCCGCCCTGGCAGGGGAGGGGAGGATCGGGCCCGACCGGCCGATCGCCTGCGTGTCGGCCGGCAACTTCGGCCAGGGCGTCGCCTACGCCGCCCGCGCGCTGGGCGTCCCGGCCGTCGTGTTCACCTCGCGTCCACGCCAACCGCGCGCAAGATCGAGCGGATGCGCGCGCTCGGCGCGGAGGTCATCGAAGGTGGGGGAGGACTTCGACGAGGCCCGCGCCGCATCGGAGGTCGTATGCGGCCGACCACCCGGTCGAGCTGCTCGTCGACGGCGACGACCCGCGGATCGCGACCGGTGCCGCGACGCTCGCGCTCGAGGTGACCGATGCCGTCGCGGCCGGCGACCTGCCGGCGCCCGCGATCGTGTCGGTCCCGGTCGGCAACGGCGCGCTGATCAACGGCGTCGGCTCGTGGCTCCGCGCGGAGCTGCCGGGTTGCCGGGTCGTCGGCATCCAGGCCGAGGCGCGCGGCGGCGATGGCCATCAGCTTCCGCGCCGGCCGGGCCGATCGACACCGACTCCGCGGCGACGTACGCCGACGGCATCGCCACGCGGATCGCGATCCCGGCCGCGGTCGAGCTGATGGCCGGCCGCGTCGACGAGATGCGCACCGTGAGCGAGGACGACCTCCACGCGGCCCAGGCCGATCCTCACCGACGAGCTCGGGATCACCGTCGAGGGCGCGGCCGCGGCATCGTGGGCCGGCCTGCTCGCCGGCCAGCTGCCCGCCGGCCCGGCGCTCGTGATCGTCACCGGCAGCAACGTCTGACCGGACCGGACGAGCGGTGCGACGGATCGGCGCGCTCCCGACCGATTGGCCCGACTTCGCGCGGTCGCTCGTGCCGCTCGCGCTCCTCGCGCTGGCCGCGGCGGTCGTCCCGCTCCGCCTCCCGGTGCTCGTGGCCCTCGGCGCCGGCGTCGCGGTCGGGATCGCCCGCGATGCGCCCGTCCGCTGGGCCTGGGCGGCGACGATCCCGGTCGCCATCAGCCTCGCCTGGGGCGTGCTGCCGGCGCCCGCCGTCGCCACGGACGGCTCCGATTGCGCCAACCCGGGCTCCCCGGTGGCCATCTGGCGGCTTGCCGAGGCCGCCGTGGTCCTCGCCGCGCTCGGCGCGCTGGCGACCGTCCTCCACGCGTCGCGGACCTCGCTGTTCCTGCGCCGCCCGGCGCGGCCGGTCGTCCGCTGGTCGCTCATCGGGTTCCTCGTCGCCGGGCCGCTGGCGCTGCTCCTCGGTCCGTTGCTGGCCCGGCCGTTCTTCGGGGACGTCGGCTACGACCTGACGATCGCCGGGGCGATCGTGCCGGCGCTCGTCTTCGCGGTCGCCAACGGGACGATGGAGGAGCTGGCCTACCGCGGCGCGCTGCTCGGCTGGTCGGCCCGGGTGATGGGCGTCGGGCCGGCGCTCGTCGGCCAGGCGGTCGTGTTCGGCCTCGCGCATTCGGGCTCCGACGTGATCGGCAACGGCGTCCCGCTCAGCCTGGCGCTCGGCGTCGGTGGGCTCATCGCCGGGCTCATCGCCGTACGGACGCGCTCGCTGCTGTTCCCGATCGCGATCCACATCGGGCTCGACATCCCGATCTACTACGCCTTCGCCTGCGCCACCTGAGCGCACAATGGCGTCGATGAGGATCGCCGACGGGATCCATCGACTCGGATCGGGGCTGGTCAACAGCTACCTGCTCGTCGACGGCACGGCGATCACGATCGTCGACGCCGGCCTGCCGGGCCAGTGGAAGGACCTCCTTGCGGAGCTGAGCGCCATCGGGCGGAGCCTCGACGACGTCCGAGCGCTGGTGCTGACCCACGGCCATTCGGACCACATCGGCTTTGCCGAGCGGGCGCGCACGGAGCGGGGGATCCCGGTGTCGGTCCACGAGCTCGATGCGGCGCTCGCGCGCGGCGAGGTGCCCAACCCGGCCAAGGGCGGCGGCCCGATCCGGCCGCTCCCGATGCTGCGGTTCCTGCTGCTCGGCATCCGCAAGGGCGCGCTCCGCACGAAGAACCTCGGCGCGGTCGGGACGTTCGGCGACGGCGCCACGCTCGACGTCGCCGGGCGCGCCGCGGGTCGTCCTCGTGCCCGGTCACACGCCGGGCAGCGCGGCGCTCGTGGTCGAGCCGCGGTCGGTCGTGTTCGTCGGCGACGCGTTCGCGACGGTCGCCGTCACCAACGGCGCGACGGGACCGATGATCGCGCCGTTCAGTGCCGATCCCGCCCAGGCGCTTGTGTCGCTCGATCGACTGCGCGGGCTCGACGCCGGCCTGGCCCTGCCCGGCCACGGTCAGCCATGGACCGGTGGCCTCGACGAGGCCGTGCGGCGGATCCAGGCCGCCGGACCCGATGCGATGGGCCGCCCGGCGGGTCCACCGCGACCTGAACGACCGACGCCTTGACACGGGGCCGCCCGTCCAGTCTCCTTGCGCGATGACGATCGACGATCCCGTCCTGGCGCTTGGCAGCGACGTCACCGACCATCGCCTGACCCGGCCCGACGGCCGCATCGTGGCCTGGACCGAATCGGGGACCGCCGGCGGGCGACCCGTCCTCCGCGTCCCGGGCACACCGGGCTCGCGGCTGTCGATCCGCGCCGATCGGACGCCGTGGTTCGAGCGGGGGCTGCGGGTCATCACCACCGAGCGGCCGGGCTTTGGAGCGTCGACCCGGCTGAAGGGCCGCGGCTTCGACGAGCACGCGGACGATACGATCGCGATCGCTCGACTCGCTCGGCATCGATGCGCTCCCGGTCTACGGCGCGAGCGGCGCCAGTCCCCACATCCTCGCGCTGGCCGCCCGGCACCCCGATCGGGTCACGGCGGCGACGATCATCGTCGGCGCGGCCCCGCTCGACCCGGGTGAGGCTGCCCAGCAGATCGACATCAACGCGGAGGAGCAGCGCCTGTTCGACGCCGGCGACCTCGACGAGATCTGGCGGATCACCGACGAGCTGCGGACCGAGCTCCTGGCGGACCCGCTCGACGCCTTCCGGGGCGTGATGGCGTCGTCGACACCGGCCGACCGGGCCATCCTCGAGGAGCCCGCCTGGCAGCGCGGCTTCGTGGTCGGGGTCACCGAGGCGCTCCGCCAGGATGTCGGCGGCTGGTACGACGAGGACATCGCCACCCTCCGGCCGTGGGAGATCGACCTTGCGTCGGTCCGTGCCGACGTGACCTGGTGGCACGGCGACGGCGACCGGAACTGCCCGCTGTCCGCGGCGCGGCGGGTTGTCGCGCAGCTGCCCAGTGCCCGGCTCAACGTCTGGCCCGACGGCGGCCACCTGACGCCGTACCACCACGAGCCACAGATCCTCGACGAGCTCCTGGCCCGCGGCTGACGGGATGGCGCCCGACCCCGCACTGCCATCGCCGGACGCCTTCGCCGAGCGCCTCCGTGCGATCGATCCGATCGCCGCCGCCGAGCCGGACAGCATCCGCGTCGTCCATGCGCCCGGCCGGGTCAACGTCATCGGCGAGCACACCGACTACAACGATGGGTTCGTGCTCCCCGCCGCGATCGATCGGGGGATCAGCATCGCAATCGTGCCGAGCCTGGACCGGCGGGTGGAGCTGACCCTCCTCGCAACGGGCGAACGCGCGGCGTTCGATCTCGACGCGAAGGATCCGCCCGCCGGGCGCTGGATCGACTACGTCGCAGGGACCGCCTGGGCGATGGAGGAGGCCGGCCTGCCGACATCGGGCTTCCGCGGGCTGCTCGCCTCCGACCTCCCGTCCGGCGCCGGGCTGTCATCGTCGGCGGCCCTCGAGCTGGCGGCCGCGTGGGCCCTGTCCGGTGGCGAGCGCCCGGCCGTGGACACGATGACCCTCGCTCGGACGGCCCAGCATGCCGAGAACGACTACGTCGGGGTCGCCTGCGGACTGATGGATCAGTTCGCGGTCTCCTTCGGAACGGCCGACCATGCGCTCTTCCTCGACTGCCGTCGCCTCGAGCATCGCGCCGTGCCGATTCCGGCGGGCACGCACCTGGTGATCTGCCATTCGGGGTCCCCGCGGAAGCTGGCGTCGTCGGAGTACAACGCCCGGCGAGAGGCATGCAACCAGGCGGTCCGGGTCCTGCGCCAGATCGATCCCGAGGTGCGCGCCCTGCGCGACGTCGACCCTGAGCTCCTCGAGGTGGCGCGCCACCTGCTCGACGACACGACGTACCGGCTCGCCCGCCACGTGGTCACCGAGAACGCCCGCGTCCTGGCCACGGTCGACGCCCTCGCTGCGGGTGATCTCGACATCGTCGGGGCGGCGCTCGGGGCGAGCCATCGTTCGTTGCGCGACGACTTCGCGGTGAGCTCCGCCGCGCTCGACGCCCTCGTCGAGATCGCGGACTCGGTCCCTGGCGTCATCGGTTCACGACTCACCGGGGCGGGCTTCGGCGGCTGTACGGTCAACCTCGTCCGCGAGGATGCCGTCTCCGCGCTGGGGGCGGCGATCGAGACGCGGTATCCAGCGATGACCGGGCTGACGCCGCGCGTCTACGTCGTTCGCGCCGCGGATGGCGCCCGGCGCGTCGCCTGATCCGGGCCTTGACCGGTGGGCGGCTCCCGCGGCTGCCACAATCCGTCCCGTGAGCCATCCGTGGACCAGCCCCGAGTTCGTGTCGCTGGGTCGCCTCCAGATGCACGCCCTGGCGCACCACGACCGCCTCGAGCTCGACGGCGAGTGGCGGTTCCAGCTGACGCGGACGCCGATCGAGGCGCCCACCGACGACGGCTGGCGAGAGGTGCACGTTCCGGGCTGCTGGACGCGCCAGGGGACCTGGGACCTGCCGCAGTACACCAACGTCCAGATGCCCTTTCCCGGCCTGCCGCCGGAGCTACCGGCGCTCAATCCGACCGGCCACTACCGGACGACGTTCGAGCTGCCGGCGAGCTGGTCGTCGCGGCGGGTCGTCCTCCACGTCGGGGCGGCCGAGAGCGTCCTGCTCGTCCGGCTCGGCGGTGCCGACGTCGGCGCGAGCAAGGATTCGCACCTGGCGGCCGAGTTCGACGTGACCGACCTCGTCCGGCCGGGCACGAACGACCTCGAGCTCCGCGTGGTCAAGTGGTCCGACGCGACGTACATCGAGGACCAGGACCAGTGGTGGCACGGCGGCATCACCCGCTCGGTCTATCTGTATTCGACCGGGCCGGTCCACCTGGCCGACGTCGGCGTCACCGCGGGGCTGGCGGACGACCTTCGGACGGGGACTTTCCGCGTGGTCGCGGATCTGGCGTTCGCCGGCGTCGCGCCCCAGCCCGGCTGGACGATCGAGATCGCCGTCCCGGGCCTCCTCGTGCCGCAGCGTGCGATCGCGCCGCCGGCCATCGGCCCCGACCACCCGCAGGACGCCGATTCGCAAGACCTCATGCGACGCCACGCGGTTGGCGGGCCGGCCGCGATCGGTCCGGACGCGGCCGCGTGGGCGCGGCTGCGCGACCGCCTCGTGCCGCCCCTCGGTGGACGCGTCGCCTTCGATGCCGAGGTTGGGCCTGTGGAGCCGTGGTCGGCCGAATCGCCGACGCGCTATCCGCTCGACGTCGCGCTGGCGGCCCCGGATGGCACCATCGTCGAGCGCGCCACGATCCTGATCGGCTTCCGCCGCGTGGAGATCGATGGCGTCGACCTGCTGATCAACGGACGGCGCGAGTTCATCCGTGGCGTCAATCGCCACGACTTCGACCAGCACACCGGCCGGGTGATCTCGGTCGAATCGATGCGCGACGACGTCATCGCGATGAAGCGTTTCGGGTTCAATGCCGTCCGCACCTCGCACTATCCCAACGACCCCGTGTTCCTCGACCTGACCGATGAGCTCGGGCTGTACGTCATCGACGAGGCCGACATCGAATCACACGCGTTTCAGAGCACGCTGTGCGACGACCCGCGCTATCTCGCGCAATGGGTCAGCCGTGTCGCGCGGATGGCGCAGCGCGATCGGAACCATCCGTCGGTCATCGCCTGGTCGCTCGGCAACGAATCCGGGCATGGCACGAACCACGAGGCCGCGGCCGCCTGGTTGCGTCGGTTCGACCCGTCGCGGCCGCTCCACTACGAGGGCGCGATCCGCTGGGACTGGACGAACGACCAGCGGATCTCCGATCTCACCTGCCCGATGTATCCCGAGCTCGGCGCGATCATCGAGCACGCCCGGTCCGGGCTCCAGCGCCACCCGCTGGTGATGTGCGAGTACTCGCACGCGATGGGCAACTCGAACGGCACGCTTGCTGACCACTGGGATGCCATCGAGTCCACACCCGGCCTCCAGGGCGGTTTCATCTGGGAATGGTGGGACCACGGCCTGGTCCAGGAGCTGCGCGGCGGCACGACCCGCTGGGCCTACGGCGGCGACTTCGGCGACGAGCCCAACGACGGTAACTTCTGCGCCGACGGCCTGGTGTGGCCGGACCGATCGCCAAAGCCCGCCCTGTGGGAGCACCGGGCGCTCGCCGCACCGGTCGCGATCGGGTTCGAGCCGGACGGCCGGCGGCTGGTCGCCCGCAACCGACAGGCCGTCCGCGGCCTCGACTGGCTCGATGCCACCTGGGAGGCTGCCATCGAGGGCAAGGTCGTGGCCGGTGGTCGCGTCGTGCTCCCGGCGGCGGGTCCGGGCGATTCGGTCGCGATCGTCCTCGATGGCCTTCCGGACCGGGTGCTCGACGCTGCTGACAGCTGGCTCACCACGCGATGGACGTCGGCCCACGACCTGGCCTGGGCGCCGGCGGGGACGGAGATCTGCGTCCTCCAACGTGCCGCTCGGGGCCGGCCGGGCCACGCGAGTCGATCCGGAGCCCGACCGCGGGGCCTCGACCGAGTCGGTCGTGACGGCCGACGGCACGATCGTCCACCCGTTGCTCGCCGGCGCCCCGTCGCTGGCGCTGTGGCGCGCCCCGACCGATAACGACCGGATCGGCGGTCTCGCCGCGACCTGGGCCGTGTTCGGGCTCGACCGCCTCGACCGCCGGCTCATCGCGCTCGACCGGTCCGGTCCAACCGTGGTGATCGAGGATCGGCTGACGACGGCGACCGGGATCGCGATCGAGCACCAACGGACGGTGACGGTTGGCCGGGCAGGGGCGATCACGGTCGACGAGGCAGTGACCATCCCACCCGAGATCGCCGACCTGCCGCGGGTCGGCATCGTCCTCGAGACCAACGCTGGGCTGGAGCAGGTGACCTGGTACGGGACCGGTCCCCACGAGACGTACCCCGACCGCCGCCGGAGCGGCATCGTCGCGATCCACCGCTCGAGCGTCCGCGACCAGACCGTCCCGTACATCCGGCCCCAGGAGAATGGCGGGCATGCCGACGTGCGCTGGCTCGTGCTCGCGGACGACGCCGGGCAGGGCCTCCGGTTGACCTTCGACCCGCCGGCGCAGGTTTCGGCGACACATCATGCCGCCGCGGATCTTGCGGCCGCCACGCACCACGAGGAGCTAGTGCCGCGGCCGGGGACGGTCATCCATGCCGACATCGCCCATCGCGGCCTGGGAACGGCATCCTGCGGCCCGGACACGCTGCCTGCCTATCGGGTCGGCCCGGGCACGTATCGCTGGTCGTGGCGGCTGGAGGCGGCGACGACGGAGCCGGTCGAGCGATGACCGTCGAGTGGCGGCCCGACGAGCGCCAGCTTCACCTCCACAACGGGCTGGTGAGCATGGTCCTCCGTGTCTACGAGGATGGGTCGCTCGGCGCGCTCCACTTCGGAGCGCCGCTGCCCGACGGGCGGTCCTACCGCCATCTCGGTCCGGCGTCCTTCAGCGGGTTCGACGAGCGGGTAGGGGACCCGGTGCCGTTCGCCCTTCCGACCAGCGGGCTGGGCGACCATCGCGTCCCCGGACTTGTCGCCGTCGGTCCGGATGGCACCGGCGTGGTCGCCCTCCGCTACGTCCGTCACGAGGTGATGCCCGGCAAGCCCTCACTCGACTCACTCCCGTCGACCTACGTCGAGGCTGACGAGGAAGCCGACACCCTGACCGTCACCCTGGCCGATCCACTGACGGGCCTCGAGGTCGACCTGCGCTGGACGATCTTCGCCGGGCGGCCGGTGATCGCGCGGAGCGCCACGATCCGCGCGACGGCCATGCCGCTAACCGTCAAGACCGCCATGAGCGTGGTCCTCGACCTCCCCGACGCGAGCTGGACGATGGTCCACCTGACCGGGGCGTGGGCGCGCGAGACGCACGTCACCGGCGGACCGCTTCGGCCGGGCCGTGCGGCGATCTCGAGCACGCGCGGGGCGTCCGGTGCCGAGCACAATCCGTTCCTGGCGCTACGCCGGGCGACGACCGACGAAGCCGCCGGCGAGGCGATCGGTTTCAGCCTCGTGTACTCGGGCAACTTCCTTGCCGAGGTGGAGGTCGATTCGTTCGCCACGGCACGGGTTCGACTGGGGATCGAGCCCGACACATTCTCGTGGCGGCTCGAACCGGGCGATGCGTTCACCACCCCGGAGGCGGTCGTGGCCTGGACCGATCGCGGGCTGGGCGGCCTCAGCCATGCCTTCCACGACCTGTATCGGGCGCGGCTGGCGCGCGGGGCATGGCGCGATCGACCGCGGCCGATCCTGCTCAACAGCTGGGAGGGCACGTACTTCGACTTCGACCAGGAACGCCTCGTCGCGATGGCCGCGGCGGCAATCGACCTCGGGATCGAGCTGTTCGTGCTCGACGACGGCTGGTTCGGCCATCGCGATGCGGACGATAGCTCGCTCGGCGACTGGGTCGTCGACCGGCGCAAGCTGCCCGACGGGCTCGACGGTCTCGGCCGCAGGATCACCGAGCTCGGGCTCGCCTTCGGGCTTTGGATCGAACCGGAGATGGTCAGCCCGGACAGCGACCTGTACCGCGCCCATCCCGACTGGGCGATCGGGATCCGTGGACGGAAGCGGACGGAGAGCCGGCGGCAGCTGGTCCTCGACATGGGTCGTCCGGAGGTCGTCGACCACCTCGCTGCCCAGCTCGAGGCGGTCCTCGGCAGCGCGCCCGTCAGCTACGTCAAGTGGGATATGAACCGCACGCTGACCGAGCCTGCCAGTGCGGCGCTCCCGCCAGACCGCCAGGGCGAAGTCGTCCACCGCCACATCCTCGGCGTGTACGACCTGTATCGGCGGCTCACCACCCGCTTCCCGGAGATCCTGTTCGAGTCGTGCGCCAGCGGCGGGGGGCGATTCGACCCGGGGATGCTGGCCTTCGCCCCGCAGGCGTGGACGAGCGACGACACCGATGCGATCGAGCGGCTGGCCATCCAATGGGGGACCTCGCTGGTCTACCCGCCGAGCGCGATCGCGGCCCACGTCTCGGCCGTCCCGAACCACCAGACGGGCCGCGTGACGCCGCTCGCCACGCGGGCCGCCGTGGCCTTCTTCGGCGTCTTCGGCTACGAGCTCGACCCGACCGCCATGGAGGCGGGCGAGCGGGCCGAGATCCGCGAGCAGGTCGCGTTCTACGCGCGCCATCGCGAGCTGCTCCAGTACGGCCGGTTCCACCGCCTCGAGGGCCCGCCGTCGGGGACGGCCGGTCACGTCGCATGGATGACCGTGGCGCCCGATCAGTTGACCGCGCTCGTTGGCGTCTACGGCACGCTCAACCGGCCGACACCCGAGCCACAGCGCGTCCGCCTGCGCGGCATTGATGCCGAGCGCGAGTACCGGGTCACGGCCTGGCCGGATCGACCCGGCGACCCCCTGGCGACGGCCAATCTCGGCCTTCGGGTCGGCGCGGACCTGCTGGCCAACGGGCTTGTCCTCGACCGGACCCGTCACGAGGCCGCTCAGCTGGGCGACTTCTGGTCACGTCTCTTCGTGCTCGAGGCCGTCTGACCGCGTCGCGGCCGGCGGTCAGCCCTTGGTCGAGCCGAGGGTCAGGCCGCGGACGAACTGCTTCTGGAGCACGAAGAAGACGATCAGCGTCGGCAGGGCAACCATGATCGCGCCGGCGGCCACCAGGTTGTTGTCGGTGAAGAACTGGCCCTTGAGGTTGTTGAGCGAGGACGTGATCGGGAATCGCGCGCCATCCTTCATCAGCACGATCGCCCAGAAGAAGTCGTTGTACATCCAGGTCACCTGGAGGACCGCCAGTGCGGCGAGGGCCGGCCGCGTGAGCGGCAACGTGATCTGCCAGAAGATCCGCCAGACCGACGCGCCGTCGACGAAGGCCGCCTCATTCAGCTCGATCGGCAGCGTCTTCATGTAGTTGCTCAGCACGAACGTGCAGAACCCGAGCTGGAAGGCGACGTGGATCGCCATGATCCCGAAATACTGGTTGTAGAACGTCCCGTTGTCGCTCAGGAACGGTGGCAGCGGCAGCGCGAGGTACATCCGGAAGAGCGGATTGATGATGACCTGTGGCGGGAGCAAGTTGGCGGCGGTGAACAGCATCAGCAACGTGACGTTGAACTTCCAGCTGAAGCGCGACGTCGCGAACGCCATCATCGACGCCAGGAACAGCACGATGACGACGGCCGGCGCCACGATGATCAGGGTGTTGATGAAGTACTTCGGGATCTCCGCCTGCGCCCAGGCATTCTCGTAGTTGACCAGGCTCAGGTTGCCGGTGAACGACACGTAGCCGTGCTCGAGCGTGTCGGAGTACGGCCGGAACGACGTGTAGACGGCCCACAGCAGCGGGAACAGCCAGATCAGCGCGATGGTCAACAGGAACGCGTGCAGCGCCAACCGGTGAAGCCGCTTCCGCGTCCGCGGCCGAGGAGCCAACGCGCTCCGTGGCGGCCAGGGTCTCCGCGCGCGTGCTCACTGCGTCTCCTGCCGGAGCGACCGGTTGAGGTACCAGATGATCGGTCCGACCGAGATGACCAGCAGCACGACCGCGATCGCCGAGCCGAAGCCGACCCGGCTCGTCTCACCGAGGATGTTGTTGGTCACCAGCGTGGACAGGAGCTCGAGGCCGTTGAGGCCCTTGTTGGTGATGTACGCGAGGTCGAAGGCGCGCAGCGACTCGATGATCGTGATGACCAGGATGACGAGGTTGATCGGACGCATGACCGGGAACACGACCCGGAAGAACGTCTGCCGCTCGGAGGCGCCATCGATCGCGGCGGCCTCGCGCAGCGTGTTGTCGACCGACTTGAGGCCGGCCAGGTACAGCAACATCACGTAGCCCACCTGGCGCCAGCTCGCGGCGACCAGGATGGCCCACAGGTTGATGTTCGGGTCCCCCAGCCAGGAGATCTGGTTGCCCTGCGCGGTGCGGCCCAGGACGCTGTTGATGAGCCCCTGCTCGGGGGCGTACTGGAGCTCCCAGATGAAGCCCACGATGGCCAGCGACAGGACGACCGGCAGGTACAGCGCGCTCTGGTAGAAGCGCGTGAAGCGGATCTCCTTGTCGAGCAGGACCGCGAACAAGATCCCGAGTGGCGTCGCGACGAACAGGAAGAAGACCAGCCAGGTCAGGTTGTGGACGAGGGCCGGGAAGAACGGCTTGTAGACCGTGACGAGGTCTTCGTAGTTGTCGATGCCGATGAACTTGATCTTGTCGAGGCCGCCGATGCCGCTCCAGCTGGTGAACGACAGGAGCGATCGAGGCGATCGTCGGGATGATGACGAACAGGACGAGGATGAACGTCGGGATCCCGACCATCGCGGCGATCGTCAGTCGATCGCGCGTGGTCAGCAGGCTGTAGCGGTTCCGCCGCCGCGGGCGCGCCGCCGCCCCGCCGGCGTCGGCCGGCGGGGCGACAAGTGGCGCTCCACTCACGTCATCGAGCTCCCACGGCTAGTTGCTAGGTCTGCGGCGGGAAGCGAATTGTAGTACGCCTGGATATCTCCGAGGAACTTGTCGAGGTCCTGGTTCGGATCGTTCAGGAAGCTGATCAGGAAGCCCTGCATGCCGGACGGTCCGGCGAAGTCGGCCCGGGCGTCGCGATCGAGGAACTGGGCGATCTTGCCGGCGTCTTGAGCACGCTCCGCGGACGCCTTCTGGACATCGTTGTACCCGCTCGTGTCGGCGCGTCGGCGAGACCGCAACGCTCGCCGATGCCGGTGGTCGTGACGTAGACGACCTGGGCGGCCGGCGTGCCGACGCAGCGCAGGAACGCCTTGGCGGCCTCGGGGTTCTTCGGCTTGGCGCTCAGCAGGAACCCGTCGATCGGTGCGTCGATCGCGTTCTCGGCGTCGAACTCGGTGCCCAGCGTCGGGAACGGGAAGAAGTCGACGTCCGCGGCGTCGTCGACCGGGCCTGCTCGACCGCGAACGTGCCCAGGAAGTACATGCCGGCTGTCTTGTCGACCAGGGCAGCCTGGGCGCGCGTCCTGCCACGTCCGGCCGAGGGCGCCTTCCTGGAAGTACGGGAGCAGCTCCCTCCACTTCTCGAACACGGCCTTGACCTTCGGGTCGGTCCACTTCTCGCTGCCGGCCATCAGGCCGACGTGGAAGTCGTAGCCGTTCATGGCGCATGTTGAGGATGTCGAAGGTGCCCATGGCGGGCCAGCCGTCCTTGTCCCCGAGCGCGAGCGGGACGATGCCGTCGGTCTTCATCTGGTCGCCGAGCGCCGTGAACTCCTCCGATCGTCGTCGGGACGGTGTAGCCCTTCTCCTCGAACAGGCTCTTGCGGTACATGACGACCCACGGGTAGTTGTAGACCGGGACGAAGTACATCTTGCCGTCGTTGCCCGTCGAGCGGCCTTGAAGGCCTCGGAGTCATGTTCGGCGTCGATGTCGGCCCACACGTCGTCGATCGGGGCAACGAGGCCCTGGACGGCGAAGAACCGCAGGCGGTAGCCGGCGAACCACTTGAAGACGTCGTCGGGCGTGCCCTGCAGGTACGAGCTGATCGAGTTCTGGAACGTGTTGTGGTCGTTGACGTTGACCTTGACCGTCGCCCCGGTCTGCGTCTGGCAGTAGTCGACGATGGCCTGGACCGCGGCCTTCGGGACCGCGTCGGACTCGTTGGAGCCGAGTGTCGTCTCTCCGAGGTTGGCTCCCTCGGCGCGACGCTCGCACCGCCGCTGGCCGGTGCGCTCGGTGGCGCCACGCTGGCGGCGCTGCTCGGCGCGGTCGACGCCCCGCTGCTGCTGCAGGCGACGGCCAGCAGCGCAACGGTGGTGAGTCCGGCCAGTGCCCGGACCAGGCGACCGCGCGGATTGATGGGGTCGGCCATGGCTGCTCCTCCTCATGGACCTGCGACATAAACCAACAGGTTCGCTCGGATTGTGGGTCGCACCACCATGACCTGTCAAGATTCGAACGTGCGCACACGATGGTTCCTGTGCGATTTCGTTGACTTCCACCGGTCAAGCGGGTATCGTGCGCGCAACCCGCGATCCGGGCACGCGGCGAGTGGCTCCGGGCGAGGGACTGACGAGGGTGGGATGATGCTCGCTCGGCAACGGCAGACGATAATCCTGGAGCGGGTCCGGGAAGACGGCGCGGTCCGCGTGGCCGACCTCGTGCGCGAGCTCGGCGTCTCGGACATGACCGTCCGGCGCGACCTCGAGATGCTCCACGAGCAGGGCCTCGTCGAGAAGGTCCACGGCGGCGCGACCGCGGTCGAGGACAGCGCCCTGTTCGAGCCGAGGTTCGCGGCCAAGTCGCAGCTCCAGCAGGACGAGAAGGACGCCATCGCCCGGGCGGCCGCTGCGCTGGTCGAGCCCGGGCATGGCGATCGGCATCTCGGCGGGCACGACGACCTACGCCGTGGCCGCAGCAGCTGCTCGACGTCCCGCAGCCTGACCGTCGTGACCAACTCGGTGCCCGTCGCCGACGTCCTCCAGTACCACGGCGGCAGACCGGACCAGACGGTCATCCTCACCGGCGGCGTGCGAACCCCATCGGACGCGCTCGTCGGTCCCTTCGCGGTCGCGGCGCTGCGGACCGTCAACGTGGACCTGGTGTTCGTCGGCGTCCACGGCATGGACCCGCGCGCCGGGTTCACCACCCCCAACCTGCTCGAGGCCGAGACCGACCGGGCGCTGGTCGAGGCCGGCCGACGGCTGGTCGTCGTGGCCGACCACACCAAGTGGGGCGTCATCGGGGTCAGCACGATCGCCCGGCTCGCCAGGCCGACGTCGTGATCACCGACAACGGCATCGCCCCGGATGCGCGCGAGCAGCCTGGAGAGCGCGACCCGCCATCTGATCGTCGCCGAGGCCGCCGTCGAGCCCACTCGTCCGTGACCGGCACGGTCGATCCCTCCGGGGACGGACTGTTCGCCGGTCGACGGCGCCGGCGACCCGCATCGGCGCCACGACCCGCTGCTCGACGAGTGGGTCCTGGTATCGGCCGGGCGGACCCATCGGCCGTGGCTCGGGGCGGAGGAGGCGGCTGCTCCGATCGACCGGCGCCGCTACGACCCCGACTGCTACCTGTGTCCCGGGCAACGTGCGCGCCAACGGCGAGCGCAACCCGGCGTACGAGGCGACGTTCGTGTTCACCAACGACTTCGCGCGCTCCAGCCCCGACACGCCGACGGCGTCGTTCGCGACGGGCTGCTGCGCGCGGAGGGCGAGCGCGGGGACGTGCCGCGTCGTGTGCTTCTCGCCGCGCCATGACCTGGCCCTCGGCCGCCATGGCAGCAGCGCGACGTCCGCCGCGTCATCGACCTGTGGGCCGACCAGACCGACCGAGCTCGGGGAGCGCTACCGCTGGGTCCAGGTGTTCGAGAACCGGGGCGCCGAGATGGGCGCCTCGAACCCGCATCCGCACGGCCAGATCTGGGCCGGGTCGGCCCTGCCGGCCGATGGCCGCCAAGGAGGACGCCACCCAGCGCGACCATCACGGCCGCACGGGGCGCCGGTTGCTGCTCGACTACGTCGGCCAGGAACCGGGCGGCCCGCGGGTGGTCGACGAGACGGCGACTGGCTGGTCGTCGTCCCGTTCTGGGCGGCCTGGCCGTTCGAGATGCTCGTCGCCGAAGCGCCCGGCGGCCCGGCTGGCCGACCTCGAGCCGGACGAGCGCGACGACCTCGCCGCGGTGCTGACCGCGTCCTCGGCGGCTACGACGCGCTGTTCCGCCGCCCGTTCCCGTACTCGATGGGCTGGCACCAGGCGCCGTTCGGCGCGGAGGACGCCGATCTCGAGGCGTCTGGCAGCTCCACGCCCACGTCTTTCCGCCGCTGCTTCGGGCCAGCGTCCGCAAGTTCATGGTCGGCTACGAGCTGCTGGCCGAGCCGCAGCGCGACATCACGCCCGAGGACGCGGCCGCCGACCTCCGCGCCGCGCTCGGCGCCGCCATGCCGGCCATGCCTACGGGGCGCCCTACTCCCTGAGCAGCTCCTCGAGGTCGTCGGCGCGTCGGAGGTCGTCGGCGACCGTGCGGATCGCGGCCTCCAGCGCGCGCTCGAGGCGTCCCGCCGTCTCCGCCCGGGGCGCCGGCCGTGCCTCGATCGGCTGCCCGATCCGGATGTAGTTGCCGCCCGGGTCGACGACCACGAACTGGCGCACGCCGTAGCTCATGTCCTTGAGCGCGTTGATCCGCGGAATGCCGCGGAGGGAGTCGCCCAAGCGCCGCCCGCAGGCCGGCGGTGAACGCCGCGTACAGCGCGTCGACGTCGGACACCAGCACGTAGCAGGTGCTGTAGTTGGCCGCGGGGTCAAGCGCCTTGAGGACGAAGAACTGGAGCTCGATGCCGCCGCGCCGGACGACGGCGTAGGTGTTCGGCCGCTCCTGCCGGTAGGTGACCTCGAACCCGAGCGCGCGTAGAAGTCGAGCGTGTCGTCGATCGAGCGGCAGGGCAGATGGGGATCGTTCGCTCGGGCGGATTTGCGACGCGCTAAGGCGCTCAGGGTTCCAGCGTGAGCTCGAACTGGGCGTGGCCGGCTATGTCGACGATGCCGGCCGTGAGCGTTCCGTCGGCGTCGATCTCGACGGTCCCGAAGTTGAACCAGGTCTTGGCCTGCTCCCAGGTCGTCACGTCGGTCGCCGCCACCGGCCCGAAGAACGCGAGGCGCTCCGGGTTGAGCGTCGGGTCGAAGTCGCGGTTCGGGAAGATGCCCGAGTTCATCGGTCCGGTCGCGATCTCGTGGACCGCGAAGTCGGGTGCATCCGCAAAGGGCGTGTAGCGGAACGCCTCGGCGAAGTGGATGTCGGTCGTGATCCAGACGAGGTCGTCGACGCCGTGCTGCTGGGCGAACCGGAGGATGTCGAGCAGCTCGCGCTCGTAGCCGGTCGTCTGGTCGAAGTTAGCCCAGCCATCGCGCCCGTTGGTCGGCGGGAAGCCGGTCGGGATCGACATCGGGACGCTCGAGACGACGACCTTCCAGGTGGCGGTCGACGAGGCAAGCGTCGCCTTGAGCCACGCCAGCTGCTCGGCACCGAGCATCGTCTTGGGATCGGCCGGATCGTCGGTGGAGATGTTGGCGTCGCGGTACTGACGGGTGTCGAGCACGATCAGCTCGAGGTGCGCGCCGTAGCGGATCGACCGGTACAGCCGGTTCGGGTCCGACGGGTCGCGGGTCGTCGGCGTGTAGTCCTGGAGGGCGTGTCGTCCGAGCGGCATGAGATGCACACTCGGGTCGTACGGCGGCGTGGCACGAGTGTCACTGAGGGGCCCGAAGTCGTTGAGCACCTCGTGGTCGTCCCATACGCCGACGTAACCGCTCGAGGCGAGGAGCGACTGGAGCTTGGGGTCCGAGCGGTTGTAGCGCCAATGCGCCCAGAAGCCCGCGAGGTCGGTCGCCTGCGCCTGGTCGCGCGGGACCTGGGCGTTGCCGTAGCGACCGGTCGGGAGGCACACGTCGTCGGCGTAGATCATGTCGCCGAGCCCGACGAAGATGTCCGGATCCCAGGCGTCGATCGTCGCCGCGATGGGGATGCCGTCGATCGCGTCGCGACAGACGCCCTGGCCCGACACGTCGCCACCGAAGGCGAGACGGACCGGCTGCGCGTCATCCGCGGCGGGCGCCGTCCGGAATGAGCCACGCAGCTCAGCGCCCCGGCCGCGGCCCGGCGCACCGGCGCTGACCCAAGCGCGGTAGCGATAGCGGGTATCGGGCTGGAGCCCAGTGAGGCTGGCCTGCCCGGTGAAATCATGGCCGGCCGTCAAGTCGATCGGCGGAATCGGCTGGTGCGCGCCGCCCGACGAGCCGCACATGGAGGGCTCCAGGCCCGCTGCCTCGTGCCCAGAGGATCGCCGACTCGGCCCGCACATCACCGACGACCACGCCATGGCTCAACGCCGGACCTACCGGCGCCGCCGCGTCCACGGGCGCTGCGAAGACCACCGCCAGGCACGCAATCAACAGGACGGAATGGACTCGGCGCATGACTCTCGCCCCCACCGCGTTACGTCGAGTCTATGCCGGTCGGGCAAGGGTTCCCATCCGCCCGCGCCCGGCGTAGCCTGTAGGCCCCAATGCGGCGACGGAGGGCTGACACATGACCATGCAGCAGAACCTGATCGAGGCGATGCATCTCCCCGAGGGCAGTGACACCGTCAAGCGGATCCACGAGTTCGGGCTCGCCGTCGCGGACGAGGACACCATGAGCCGGGCGATCCATGACGTCTACTGCGGGATCATGGCCGATCACGACCATCCCAACGAGAAGGATCATGCCCAGGCAAAGGCCCTGATCGACGCGCTCCAGAAGCACGCCGAGGAGTCAACCAGGGGCGACCGAGCGGACCGGCGACATGGTCGACTCCCGGCGCTCGTTGACGCTCGCGGCCCAGAGCGGGGACGATGGCGCGATGCGCTGGCTCCGCGCGAACTCATCCCTGGTCCTCATCACCGCGACCGTCGCGATGTTCATGGCCGCCCTGACCTTGCAGGCAGGGCCGGTGCATCTCGTCGCGTCGCTGCTTGTCGCGGTCACGGTCGTGGTCCTGACGCGCTTCGCGCTGGCAGCGGTGCGTGCCTGGGGCGCCCGGCCCGCGGCGATCGTCGCCGTCCTGGCGCTAGCGGCGCTCGCCCTGGCGATGCAGGTCGTGCCGCTCATCGTGGAGATGAGCTGGATCCGCGTCCTCCTGATCGTGCTCGCCTGGGGCGGCCTCCTGCTGGCGTCCGTCGAGCCAGGCCTGTTCGTCCGCGCGGCCGGTGGTCCGCAGGCGGCGTGGTCGCTGCTGCGTGAGCGCGCCGCCTTGTGGAACGACATCCGCGACCTGACCGACGAGCAGCTCGCGGCCGACCCGAACCTCATCGAGACACGGGTGCGCGGGTTCGATCGCTATCGAACGCCGGCAACGGCCGCGTACATCGACCTCTTCCAGCGGCTGACCTTCGACGACGACCCACCGGAGGTCAAGGAGCAGCTGGCGGGGCGCCTGTCAGAGCTGGAGGGCGACCTGGTTCGGTCGCTCGGTGTGCCTCCGGCCTGGGAAGTCGAGTTCGGCCGCTACGCTCCCGCTTCTGCCGGCGACGCCTGATCGGCCGATTCGGCCGCCCGCTTCATGCCCTCGGCCTCGAGGTTCATGTAGTCGTTGGTCAGCTTCCTGTAGAACAGGGCCATGATCGGGATGAGGAGGCCGCGCATGTCGAGGGTCAGCGTGAGACGCGCCCGGCCCTCTCCCAGCGCTTCGACGCGGTGGCCGGCGACGCTGGTGGTGCCGGTCTCCTTCTGCGTCCACTCGAAGTAGGACGGCGCGTCCCAGGCCGTGATGTCCCAGGTGCCCTCGGGCAGCTTCGGCTGCTTGAGCCGCACGCGGCTGCCCTTGGCGATCGGCGCCGGCGTCAGGAGCTCGACGCTGTCGACGGTCTCGATGCGCTGCGGCCAGGCCTCGAGGTCGCTCAGCACGTCCCAGACGCGCTGCTGAGGAGCATCGATCTCGATCGACTTC
The DNA here is from genome assembly GCA_963721545.1 of uncultured Chloroflexia bacterium. Lineage (GTDB taxonomy): Bacteria > Chloroflexota > Limnocylindria > Limnocylindrales > CSP1-4 > SPCO01. The sequence goes on along the minus strand of CAVRKB010000007.1, from coordinate 526,020 downwards.
TCAAAGCGCATGTCGAGTGGGGGAGGGCCCCGGCCTATCGCGCGAAGACGATATGAAGGCCGGCGTCGTCGCGTCGGCACTCGAGCGTGAGCCCCCTACCCTCCGCGATCGCCCGAAAGACCAATTCGTTGGTCCGGTCGATCTCTTCGAGAGTGGTGTCGAAATCATCGAGCCAGTGCTGCTCCGGGCCACCGAGGAGGAGCTCGGCTCGTTCGTCGTCGCCCGTGACCTCCAGCGGATGCATATCCGCCGTGGTCGCCATGTCAGGCCCGACTGCAACGCGACGCGGCGTGCCGACGGTCGGTCGCCCATGGGATCCCAGCTGGGAGCGAACGCGGCGCCGACGAATGACGCCCACGCGTCGACGGAGCCCTCGCGTTCACGGGCGTAACGAGCGGCAAGGTGCCAGACCGCCGTCTGATGGCCGCGCGCCTGCTCGAACACCTCGTCGCGGTCGAATTCGAGATCGCCCACCGTCTGCATCCTCCCGACGTTGCGCTCTGGGGCACCGTCATCTTAGCCAACGCGGTACGTGACGAGAACGTCACCATGGACTAGCGTCGCCTCTTGACCTACTTCCGATAAGGTAAGTTATGTCTACACAGCACTTCTAGGTTTCGGAGTCGAGTGTGAACTCTCGCTGAAACGACCTAGAAATGCGGGATCTCACGTTCTTAAGGTCGGAGGGCCTCTCCCGCCAGTCGCAAGCCAAGTTCCGAGCTTGCTTCTTTCGGATGCACACCCGCCGGCGAAGCCCGGCACTCGTACGGAGTCCGCCGATCCCAAACGCTTGAACATCGTGGCATCCTGCGGTTCACGATGACCCGATACCTCGTCCTTCTGCGCGGCATCAACGTCGGCGGCCGGAACAAGGTGTCGATGGCGGCCCTGCGCGAGCTTCTCGAGACGCACGGCCACACGAAGGTGTCCACCTATATCGCCAGCGGCAACGTGATCCTGAGCTCCGATCACACCGCGGCTGCGATCAAGCGAGAGCTCGAGGAAGCGTTGCCTAAGGCCTTCAGGCTCGACAGCGAGCTGATCGCCGTCCTCGTCCTGACGCGAGCGCAACTCCGTGCAGTCGTCCGGAAGCGGCCAAAGGGCTTTGGCGATGAGCCGGAGACGTACCACAGCGACGCGGTCTTCCTCATGGGGATCGATGCACCGACGGCGATGAAGGTCTTCGACCCGCGGCCCGGCGTCGACGAGGTCTGGCCGGGACCCGGCGTGATCTACTCACAGAGGCTCAGCGCGCAACGGACGAAGAGCCGCCTCAGCAAGATCGTCGGTACCCCGGCATACAAGGCGATGACGATCCGCAGCTGGGCGACGACGATCGCGCTGCTCGAGCGCATGGATGCGCCCGAGGGCGACGCCTGATCGGGCATTGAGCAGTCCCCTGCCTTGTTCGGCGCTCAAGAACCCACCATGGGGACCGCCTGCCTCCGGCCCCGCCGCTACGCGACCGCCGCCTCGATCAGTTCCACGGTGCGCCTGTCGGCGTCGATCGTGGCGCGGATGCCGAGGGGTAGTGGGATGTTCGGGCCGGCGTGGCCGAGGTTGACATTTCCGATGACCGGGATGTCGCGGTCACCCAGGACGTCGAGCACCACCTCGCGCAGGGACTGCGGAGCCTCGTCCAGGACCTGAACGGTCTCGACTGGGCCGACGAGCAGGCCGGCGATGCGGTCGAAGGTGCCGTTGTGGCGCAGGACCTGGAGGTCGTTCCAGACGTTGATCGTCGGGGTGTTGAGGTCCTCGAAGAACAGGATCGCGCCGTCGAACCGCTCGGGGCCGAGCACCCAGGGCGTCGCCTGAATCCGGATGAGGCGGTGCAGCATCCCTCCGAGCAGCGGACCCTCGGCACGCCCACTGCGCCAGGTCTCCCATGCCGACAGGGCGGGCACCTCCCCGATCGGTTCGGTCGACGTCAGAACGCGACGGTATGCGTCGGCCTGCGCGCGGTGATCTGTGTCGGACAGTGCGTTCCACTCCCCTACCCCGAACAGCAACGGGTCGGCATGGAAGGTGACGAGGCCGGTCCTCGAGTGGATCGCCATGAGCAGCGCGCTGATGTCGCTCATGCCGATGAGCGGCTTAGGGTTGGCGGCAATGACCTCGTAGTCGAGCTGATCGAGGTAGCTCAGTGTGAAGCGCCCACCGACGAGGCCCCAGATCGCGCGAATGTCGGGGGCGCGGAACAGTTCGTTCAGCTCATGAGCGATCTCCACTGGCTTCGCCGCGGCCCACCACCACGTCTTTTCGATGTCGACGAGCGGCGCGGCGCGGACGCGAAAACCGAGCGCCTCCAGCTCCTTGATCCCGCGCTCGTACATCTCGAGTGTCTCGGTCTCGAGCGGGCTGGACAGCGCCGCGATGGCAACGGTGTCGCCGGCCTTGAGGGCGGGCGGGCGGATGAGTTCGGGCATCGGCGCCCACTGTAGGCGGTGCGCGACCAAGCGGGTGTAGCGGAAACTGCTGCTCTGTGGGATGGTTGCTGACGCAACGGAAGCGCGCCCTGAACCCGAGGATCTCGGATGACCAACTACGCCGACTGGACGAAGAACCTGATCGCCGACATTCGCGCCAACGGCCGCCCCACGAGTGGCTACTTCGAAGGGCGACCGGTGATGGTCCTCACGACGACGGGGGCGAAGTCTGGCAAACCGAGAGAGGCCGTCTTGACCTACTCGCGCGATGGGAACGACTACGTCGTGGTCGGGTCGAAGAGTGGCGATCCAGATGATCCGGCGTGGATCGCGAACCTCGTCGCGAACCCGATCGTGACGGTCGAGACCGACCGTCTGAAGCTCCAGGCCACCGCGACGGTCGCGGAAGGGGCCGACCGCGACGCCCTGTGGGACCGGCACGTGGCGGAACACCCGCAGTTCGCCGACTACCTCACAAAGACCGACCGAGTCATCCCGGTCGCCAGGCTCAAGCCGCTCGGCTGACCGCGTTTCCGGGAGTGCTGCGCCGTCAGCCGGCGTTGCCGAACGTCGCCCGCCCGGCCGGTCGATAGGTCAGGAGCGTCACGCCGGACGGCATCGATCCGCGACTCGACCAGCGCCAGGTTGTGCGTCTGGCCGTGCTCCGGGAACAGCCGCAGCCCGTCCCCCACCACGACGGGGTAGAGCCGCAGGTTGAGCTCGTCGACGAGGTCGCGCTCGAGCAGCCACCGGAGCAGCTCGCCGCTGCCGTGGACCTGGAGCTCGCGCCCGGGCTTCGCCTTGAGCTCGCGCACCGCCGCCTCGACGTCGCCGTCGATCACGTGGGTGTTCTGCCACGTCGGGTCCTTGAGCGTGGTCGAGGGCACGTACTTGGGCAGGACGTTGATGCCGTGGGAGACCGGATCGCCGCCATCGTGATGCGGCCAGTACGGCTCCCAGATCTCCCACGTCTTGCGCCCGAGGAGCAGCGCGTCCGCGCGCTCGAACATCGAGGTCAGAAACGGCCACATCTCCTCGTCGGCGTGCGCCGCGGTCCAACCGCCGCGGTCGAACCCGCCGCGCCGGTCCTCGTCGGGGCCGCCGGGACCCTGGTACACGCCGTCCACGCTCAGCATCATCGTGGCGATCAGCTTCATGGTCATCGCTCCTTCTAGCGTCGCGGCGCATCGAAGATGTAGTCGAGGTCCTTGCGCCAGGTCTGGCCGGCGTCCTCGGAGGCGTCGGCGCGCATGTCGATCCGGTCGGGCTGCACCCGCATGACGATGCGCTGGTGGAAGTCCGGGTCCTCGCGCAGGAGCGTCCACTCGCCGTCGGCGAACGCCATGTCGAACACCCGGTAGACCCCGCGGTCGTCGTGGGAGAAGGCCACGTACTCGTCGCGGGCATCGTTCCGGCCGAACACGAATTCCTGCGTCGAGTCGTCCTCCCACCTGCGACCGCATCACGAGGAACGCGTCGGCCAGCCACTCGAAGGTCGCCGAGCCCTTGATCTCGGTGTCCAGGCTCTCGAGGAACCAGGCGTGGGTCATCGTCACGTCCCACTCCCCCACCAGGCCGTCGAGGCGGCGCATGGCGTCATTCATCCGTACCTCCCGAGTCGTTGGAGTCAATTCTCGCCGATGCGCGGCAGCCCCCATAGCATCAGGTACAGGATCTGCGGCCGGCCCTCGGCGTCGAAATCCCCGAACGTGACCGTTGGATTGTCGGGATCGTGCAGATCCACGAGGAAGGCCCGTTCGTTGATCGGTGACGCCTCGCGGGAGCGACCATCACCCGTGATGACGAGCCGGTCCCCGACCGCACGCACCCTGACCCGGCGGTCGGGCCAGGCGTACGTCCCGGTGAACTTCGACAGATCTCCGGCCGCGCCCGGGTCGGGGTCGAGCTCCAGCGGCGGGACCGTCCACCCCGAACAGCGACCGCATCAACTCGGGAAAGAGCCCGCGGTAGAGCAGGCGCCCGGTGCTGCTGTTCGTCACGAGGACGACCGCTGCGCGGCGCTCAGGGATGAGTCGGAGCATGCCGCGCTCGCCGGCGATGAGGCCGTCCCAGCCCCACACGTCGGCTCCCCGCCAATCGAACCATCCAAGGCCAAGGCACCAGCGGTCGAACCAGGCGTGGATTCGCACGTCCGCAGTCGGCTCGCGGAGGACCGCGAGCGCCGGGTCCTCGAGGTGCAAGCGAGCGAAGGCGAGGAGATCGCCGACGGTCGACACCAGGGTGGTGCCGGCCGGCCCGAGGGCCCGCGTCGTGAGCGGCTCCACAGGGACGGGTCCGGCGTCTGTCATGTCGTGACCCGCGACACGGGCGACTGGGGCGTCCTGCAGCGCGAAGACGGTCTCGGACATCGCGGCCGGTTCGAGAAGCTCGGCCCGCATCGCCTCCTCCCAGACGCTCCCGGTGACGGTCTCGATCGCCCGGCCTAGTAGCGCGTATCCGGCATTCGTGTACGACCACGGCATCGGCGTGGCCTCCTCGGCCGCGACGCGCGCGGCGAACCGTGCGAGCGCATCCTCGCCGGTGTCGGTGGACTCGAAGTCGAACTCCAGCCCGAGACGGAGCGGGAGCCCCGAACGGTTCGCCAGCAGGTCGCGGAGGGTGGCCGTCCGGGCCCAGCTGGCGCCGGCGAGCTCGGGCACGTGCGAGGCGACGCTGTCTTCGAGGCCAAGACGGCCTTGAGCGGCCAGCCGGGCCACGACCGTCGCCACCATCGACTTCGTCAGCGAGCCCACCGAAACACGACTGCCCGCGTCGACTGGTTTGCCGGTCCGCACGTCCTCGATCCCGTACGTGGCGATCGTCGCAACCTCGTCGCGGAGCACACCGAGTGTGGCGCCGGGAATGCCCTGCGCCGACGCATGCTTCGCGAGAAGCGCACCGAGATCCGGGTCAGTCACCCCGGGGCGGGCGCCACGTTCGGGTTCACGTGGAAGACGTTGTCCGGGTCCCAGGTCCGCTTGAGCGCGGCCAGGCGCGCGAGCTTGGCGTCGCCGAAGATCCGCAGCGTCTCCTCGGGGCCGGCGTCGCTGTTGCCGTTCGCGTAGGCACCGAGTGACCGGTCGGGCTCGACGACTGCGATCACCCGGCGGCACCACTCGATGTTCGCCTCGTCGTCGGCCGCGTCATCCCAGCTCGAGTCGGCGCTCAGGTCGAACGCCGCGGCCCGACCGGCATACGCGGTCGCGTCCTCGGCGACGCGGCCGATCGCGCCTCCGAGCGCGGTGATCGAGAAGCTCGCGCCGCCCGGCGCGGATCCGGCGAGCTCGACCACCTCGTCGAGCGCCGCCGGTCGGACGTCGTTCGCGTAGTGGCCCCTGATGAACGAGCGGCTGCCCCACGAGAAGGCGAGGTCGTGGGCGGTCTGGACCTCGAGGTACGGTGCGCTGCCGATCGTCGCGGTGAGCGGCTCGGGCCCCACCGCGAAGTGCCGCCGTGTCGCGCTCGGCCTCGTCGGCCGAACCGCTGTGGTTCCAGGCGATGTAGACGATCGGACGGCCGACCGCGTCGTCGGGGTAGCCCTCCCCTTCCCCGGCCTTGGCGACGCCGAAGATCAGCGTGAGGGCATCGGGCGCGCCGCGCCGCGAAGTCGCGGACGATGCCCCAGATCTCCTGCGCCTGCTCCGCCGGGTACGTCAGGACGCCCCGATGCAGGTCCGGTCCGAACGGCTGGAGCCGGAACTCGAACGCCGTCGCGATCCCGAAGTTCCAGCCGGCGCCGCGGAGGCCCCAGAAGAGCTCGGGCTCGTCGGTCTCCGTCGCGCGCACGAGCCGGCCATCGGCGGTGACGAGCTCGACGGCAGCCAGGTTGTCGATGGTCAGCCCGAAGCGGCGCTGGAGGCGGCCGACTCCCCCACCGAGGGTCAGCCCGGCGACGCCGGTATGGCCGACGACCCCGACCGGGCAGACGAGGCCATGCGCCTGTGCGGCGATGTCGAGCTCGCCGAGGTAGGCGCCGCCGTTCGCCCGGGCGATCCGGGTCGCTCGGATCGACCTCCACGCCGCGCATGTTCGAGAGGTTGATGACGAGGCCGCCATCCGGGCCCGCCAACCCGCGTGCCGCGTGACCGCCGGACTGGACCGCGATCTCGAGGTCGTGCTCGCGTCCGAAGGCGACCGCCGCCGCGACCTCCTGGGCGTTCCTCGGCCGGGCGATGACCGACGGTCGCCGATCGTGGATCGCGTTCCAGAGGCGGCGCGTCTCGTCGTAGCCCTCGTCGTCGGGCGTGACGATGTCGCCGCACGATCGGCGCAGCTGATCGAGGTGGCGTGGCGCGAGTCGGGTGCCTGCTTCGACCATCGTTCCCTCCCAACGGACTTCAGGGTTCACGGCAGGTGTCACACCATACAGAACGCCATTGACCCTCCGTTGAGCGAGGAGGAAGATGCGCGACGAGGGACAGCGCTCGCGAGCTCAATCGTGGGCGGGAGGAGATCCGTCGAGCCTCGCACCGCTCACGGAGATGTCGACATGGCGACGAACACGTTTCCGATTCGGCGAACGCGGACGCGTCGCCTCCGCGGGCTGGCCGTCGTCGGCTCGGCGCTCATCGCGATGACGATGGTCGCAGGGTCCGCCAGTGCGGCGAACGTCGAGCGGGAGCGGTTCAGCCGGACTATGCGTTCGACAGCTGGGACTGCGGCTACGAGATGCACGTCGACGGCGTCGAGTCCCACCTGTTCCAGTGGCGCACCGACAAGAAGCTCGACGGCAACCCCTGTTCACGAACCACTATCAGGTCGAGGAGACATGGACGGCGCTCGACGGACGGTGGTTCAAGCTGTCGGCCCACGGCATCTTCAAGGACATCACGGCCAAGTCGCTCGGCGGCTCCGTGTACCAGTTCACCTTCCACGAAGCCGGTCAGCCGTTCGTCATCACCGACTCGGACGGGCGCGTCGTCTCCCGCGACCGAGGGATCTTCGCCGGTCAGTTCACGGTCGACTTCGACTCGGGGTCGGAGAACTTCGAGTTCCAGCTCCGGGGACCGCACCCCATGTTCAATGCCGACGTTTGCAAGGCCGTCCAACCGCTCGTGGCGCCGCTCACCAGCGTGGACTCTGACCTGTACCTGACGCCACGGCCGATCGGCTCGACCGACTCCCCGACGGGCTTCTACGAATACCTGCCGCCGAGCTACACGGCGACTGGCGCCCAAAGCCCGCTGCTCCTGTTCTTCCACGGCTACGGCGAGACGGGCGACGGAGTCCCGAGGCGCTCGAGAGGCTCCTCTTCGCGGCGATCCCCCGCTACATCAACGTCGGCGGCTGGCCGACGGACCGCCCGTTCGTCGTCCTCGCCCCCCAGCACGTCGAAGAGGCGCCGGGCTTCGACTTCTCCTCGTGCGACGGCCAACCCTGGGACGGGTCCTGCAACATGCAGGTCCAGCACGATCTCGACAACGCGCAACCCGCCTTCTGCACGACGCCGGACGAGGTGCACGACTTCATCGATTTCGCGGTGGCCAACTACAACGTCGACCCGGCACGGGTCTACGTGACCGGGCTGTCCTGCGGCGCCTACGGCATCTGGGAGTACCTGGCGAAGTACCACGACGATCTGCAGGTGGCGGCGGCTGTCCCGATCGCCGGCGATGGCCGGCCGGGTCGGCTGGGTCGTACTGCGACCTCGGCGCGACGCCGCTGTGGGCGTTCCACGGCGAGCTCGACGACGTGGTCAACCCGCTCGGAAGCATCGAACCGATGACCGCCCTCGCGGGCCTGCCCGGGCGTCCCGGCTGACGAGGCGATGCTGACGGTGTATCCGGACCGGGACCACAACAGCTGGGATCCCGCGTATGGCGGAGCGAACGGCAACGACATCTACGCCTGGATGCTCGGCTTCAGCAATCCCTGAGTCAGGCTCGGCACCTCGCAATCCGCGCAGCTCATCTCGGCGTATCCCGAAGGCCGGGGGCCCACCGGAGGACAGGGAGGTACCGAGATGAGGAAGCGCTCGCGCTGGTTCCTGGGGTTCATCGTTGCATCGGCCCTTCTCGCCACGGGCGCCGTCGCCAACGCCGACGATGGCACCGTGACGCTGACGACCCGCCTGGAAGGCGCCCAGGAGGTGCCGGCGGCCGATCCGGACGCCATGGGAAACGCCGTGATCAAGATCGACGCCGACGCAGGGACCGTCTGCTTCGACGCGACGTTCGACCGCGTCGGCACGCCCAATCGTGGCCACATCCACAAGGAAGCTCGCCGGCAAGAACGGCCCGATCGTCGTGCCCTTCTTCGAGCTACGACCGGGCGACGCGCTGGTGACCGATCCGCGGCACGAGGCGGTCGAGCGGGGCCGGATCAAGGATTGCGTGACGGCCGACCCGGCACTGCTGGCCGACATCGTCGCTCACCCGGACGCCTACTACGTGAACCTGCACAACACGCGATTCCCGGGCGGAGCCTTCCGCTGCCAGCTCGACCGCTAGTCGCGGATCCAACTCAGGACGAACGAGGACCGACCCCCGGGGCAGGGTCACCCTGCCCGGATCGTGTCGCCTCGATCGACGCGCGGATCGCCGCGGCGTCTGCGCGGGCAGTGACCATCGCGTCGTCGTCCCATGCGTCGTCGGCGTGCCCGACGTAGCCGGCTCGCGCGCGTCGAAGGGCGTCGCCACGTCCTTCGGGCAGCCGGGCGATCGCCCAGTCGGCGGCAACGTCCTTCGCGGCCATCGCGCCCGTCTCGAGCGTGAACCAGACGCGCGCCAGGGTCAGCAGCACGTTGCGGGTGTCGTCCTCGAGGTCGGCCATCAAGTCCGGGATGACGTCGAGCATCGCGCGCCCGAGGTCGTCGCGCGGGATGGGGTCGACCAGGTCGGCGATGGGTGGGCCGAACAGCGGCACGCCGTCCGCCCGAGCCGCGGTCAGGAGCACCGCGAGATCCGGGTTGGGCGAAGACCATGGCTCGGCCGCGCCCGATTCGAACTCGCGCCGCCACCAGTCGCCGTACTGGAGCTCCATCGGCGGCGGGTAGTGCCATGGCTGGATGTCTGGCCGCGCGACGACGGTGACCTCGAGGTGCCGCTTGTCGGTCACGTCCCCACGGGACCTGGAGTCGCCAGCAGCCCGTCGATCAGGGCGCGGCGTTCGATGTCGGTGGTCTGACGGCTCGAGATGACGAGGATGTCCAGGTCGCTATCGCGTCGAAGGCCGGACGTGACGGCGGATCCGAAGAGGTAGGCGCCCACGGCCGCCTCGCCCATCACCTCGCGGACAGAGCCGAACGACCGCGTCCAGCTGACCTTGTTCCGTTTGCGGGAGTCCGTTCATGGCGGCGTCACGGATCTAGGATGCGCAGACATGACGACGCAGTCCAACTCGTGAACCTCGGCGATCTCACCTTCATCGGGACCGGTTCCGAGTGGTTCTGGACCATGGTGAGCGGCCTCGTGGTAGCCGTCACGTTCGTCATCATCTACCGCCAGCTCAAGGCCCAGGGCGCGGCGAACGCGTTCCAGCGGATCGAAACCGTCCACCGCCGTTGGGGGTCGAAGGAGCTGGTCCTTGCGCGCCTCGAAGTCGCGCTCCAGCTTCGCGATGGCACGCTCGACGTCGCCAATGACACGCGCGCCGATACGGTCCTCAACTTCTTCGAGCTCGTTCGAGACCTCAACCGGCAGGGCTACCTCGGCGACGAGGAGATCGCCCGGTCGTTTGGAGCGGCGATCGTCGTCTGGTGGCGCCTGCTCGAGCCCGTCATCCAGGCCCAGAGCGCACTCGAGGGCGACCCCGAGATGTGGAGCGGTCTCACGGAGCTCGTCACCATCGTCAGGCGCTACGACCAGAAGCGTGGCGTCGACCGAGCCGTGCTTCTCACCTGGTCCACCGACGAGCTCCTCGCGAGCGTCATCACGCGTGAGACGCACCGGCTCACGCTCGCGCGCGACGCTGCGTCGGGGTACATCCCGGGCGGCATCGATCCGCCGGCCGTCCCAAGTGCGGCCGGAACGCGAGCCCAGGACGACGACACCGCCTAGACGAGGGCGGACCTCATCTCTGACCGCGCCGCGAGCCGTCAGCCGCCGCTGAAGTCCCAGCGGGTCGGCTTCGGCAGGTCTCCGGGCTCGAACTGCTCCATGCCGGTCATGCCGGGGAGGCCGAACACCCTCGACGGGACGATCCTGAAGATCGCATAGGGCGGCGGGCCGGCCGTCGGGCCGTGCGGACCGTAGACCTTGTCGCCCTTGGCCTCCAGCGGCCAGTTCTTGTCGTTCAGGAACTCGGCGACCTGTCGAACGGCATCGGGGTCGGTGAGCGCCTCGGCGCGACCCTCGACGACGATGTCGAGCGATGGCAGCGTCGTGCTGCCCGTCGCGATGACGCAGCGACCGTCCGCGGCGATGTTGCGGGCCTTCTGCGTCCCCTCCCCCGCCACGACGTGCATCGCGCCATCGATCCAGAAGCCGATCACGGGCATGAGGTGCGGCCGGCCGTCCGGACGCGTCGTCGCGAGCCAGCAGGTCCGCGGCCCCTCGGGGTTCGCGAGGCGTTCCCGTGCCAACTCCCAGGACGTCGTCTCCGCGCCGCCTCCGATCATTGACTGCGCGCGATCGGGTGCTCGCTCCTGCGTCATCGGGGGACGCTGACGATCCGCTGGTCGCTGTAGCCGTGCTCGGCGATCTCGGCCGCCCGCGCCCGGTACGCCTCCGCGGTCGGCGGCGTCGGCGCCCGGAAGCCGTCGACCATCCGGTTGTACATGGAGAACGCGGCGGCGATGAGGACGGCGAGCTGGACGTCGCCGTCGGAGGCGCCGGCTGCCTGGGCCGTGGCGACGTCGTCGGCCGTCAGGGCCAGCGGGTCGCGCCGGACGGTTCGCGCGATGTGCAGCAGTGCCTGCATCTTCGCGTCGAGGCCGTCGGACGAGCCGAGCTTGATCCCGTCGATGAGCGGAACGAGCTCCGGCGTGCCGCTTCGCTCGAGGACGGCGCTGGCGAACGCGCCGTGCGAGTCCATGCAGTAGAAGCAGTCATTGGCCGCCGACACCGCCGTCGCCAGCATCTCCCGATCCGAGCGGCCGATGGTGGCGCCCGGAAAGTCGTTGACGAGCAGCTCGTCGGCGAGGCCACGCAGGTGGATGCCCAGGCCCGGGGTCAGCCGGATCGCGGCGCAGGATGCCGGGTGCATCGGGCAGACCGCCGACGATGGGCGCTTGCTGAGAACGAATGAGGCGCTCGTCGTCGCGATCGGTCATGTCGGTCGTTCTCCGGTCTGGTGGCGGGTAGATCCGCCCGAAGTATGATCCGTAGCCCGTCATGGCTGCATACGCTCTCCTCCGGCGCGCACCTCGTCGCCACAGGCGTCACGCCGTGGTCGCTGCCGGACGCCGTCCATGACCGCCCGGACGCTGACGGTCGGCGGCGGCACCTACCCGCTGATCCTGCCGAACATCCGCGATCCGCGCCTGCACGTGGCGGCGGTGATCATCACGATCCACGTCCTCGGCCAGCTGGGGCTGAACTTCTGGGTCAGCATTCCGCAGATCCTGGCGGCCATCCTGACCTGCGCGATCATCGAAGTCGCCCTGACCTTCCGGCAGAGCAAGGCCTTCGTGTGGCCCGCCAGCGCGATGCTGACCGGGAGCGGCGTCGCGCTCATCCTGCGCGTCGTCGGGACGCCGCCCGACCAGCCCTGGGACACGTACGGCTGGTACATCTTCGCGGCCGTGGCGGGGCTCTCGCTCCTGACCAAGTACGTCATCAAGTACCGCGGCTCGCATGTCTTCAACCCGTCCAACATCGGGCTGGTCCTCGCCTTCGTCATCCTGGGCAGCTCGCGGGTGGAGCCGCTCGACTTCTGGTGGGGACCGCTGGACATCTGGATGCTCGTCGCGTACGCCGTGATCATCGGCGGTGGGCTGCTGATCACCCGCCGACTCCACCTGCTGGCCCTTGCCGCCACGTTCTGGGTGACGCTGACGGTCGGACTCGGGATGCTCGCCGGGTCCGGTCACTGCATGACCGCCCGGTGGGCGTTCGAGCCGGTCTGCGGCGCCGACTACCTGCGCGTCATCGCCACCTCACCCGAGGTCCTCATCTTCCTGTTCTTCATGATCACCGACCCGAAGACGGCGCCGGCCGGGCGCGTTGGGCGCGTCGCCTTCGGCGTCCTCGTGGCGATCGCGAGTGTCCTGCTGATGGCACCGCAGACGAACGAGTTCGGGACCAAGGTCGGGTTGCTGGCCGGCCTGGTGGTCGTGTGCGCCGCCCGTCCCGTCCTCGACCGCTTCCTGCCGGAGCCCCGATCCGCCGCGGACCAGCTCGGCCTGTTTGCGCGCCGGGTGGCGATCGGCGGCCGGCCCCACCCCGGCCTCGGCCGGACCGTGGCTCGGGTCGGACTGGTGGTCGGCGCGGTCTTCGTCCTCGGCGCAGGCATCGTCGTCGCCGGGACGCCGGCGCGCGGGATCGTCGTCGCGGACACGACCGAGTCGCTGGCGGGCGTGCCGCGCACCGTCGATCCAGCCACGTTCCCGACGATCGACGTGGACGTCGAGGCCTGGGAGGGCATGAACTCCGCGCCGATCGCGCAGGGGATCCTCGTGACGCTCGCCGAGAACCTCGAGCTGGAAAACCAGGCCCTGCTGCGGCGGGACCCGGGGATCCTCGCCGCGGTCGACCACGGTGACCGATTGACGGAGATGCAGGGCCGGCTCCGGGAGGCCGCGACGTCGGGCCGGACGGTCGCGTCGCACTACCAGTTCGATTGGTCCGCGTCGTCGTCATCGCGCCGTTCGGCGTGCAGACCGGCGGCAGCATCGGGTTCGAGTCCCGCGGCACGGTCACCCGGGAGACCTACGACGCCAGCGGCGCGCTGCTCGATCGGACGACCTCGCCGTTCGCGCGCACGTTCGCGGTCCGCCGGGCGCTCGGAGATCGCTGGCTCACCGTCGCCGAGCTGCCACTGGAAACGGGTGGCTGATGAAGCTGGGTCGTGCTATCGCCAGGTGACGCTCCGGACCTCGATCGGCTCGCCGACCCCCTTGAGCGTCAGCTGGCGCGGGTCGGATAGGGCGAAGCGGACCGAGCTCATCGCGCTCAGCGCGGCGTCGGAGACGAGGATCTCTTCACTCACCGCGGCGGCACCGATCCGGGCGGCGATGTGGACGCCGCGTCCCTGGTAATCGCCGTGCTCGCGCGACGCTTCGGCGGTGTGCATTCCGATCCGGACCGTCGGCGCAAACCCGTGTTCGTGGCGGTGTCTGGCCAGTCGCCGCTGGATGTCGACCGCGCAGTCGAGCCCGTCAGACGCCGCCTCGAAGGCGGCGAAGAAGCCGTCGCCGGTATGGTGGACCTCCTCGCCGCGGTGACTCGCGAACGCCGATCGAAGCTCGCGGTCATGCCACGCCAGCAGTTGGCCCCAGGCGTCGTCACCGATGAGGCCGACCAGGTCGGTCGAGGTGACGATGTCGGTGAACATGAATGTCTTTGTCACCCGCTGGGGCGCACGAGCGGATGATTCCTGCCCCTCCCCGAGCAGTGCGTCCGCCCGCGCCAGGTCGCGCCTGGCCCCCAGCCGCTCGAACGCGCCGCGAGCGGCTCGCAGGTCGAGACGAGCTGCCGCCGAATCGCCATCGGCCGCCTCGGCTTCGGCGTACCGCAGACGCGCTCGAGCGCTTTCGTAGGGCAGATCCGAATCCTGCCAGAGCCTCCACGACCGCCCCAGGACCGGCGACGCTTCCGACGGCCGATCCTCTTCGAGGAGCAGCTCACCACGAGCCGTGAGCGCGCCGGCCTCGAAAACCGGCCGCTGGAAATCGGCGGCAATCGATTCCAATTCGGCGACCGCGGAACCGGCTGTCTCCAGGTCGCCGGCAGCGAGCGCGATGTCGACCTGAGCCGGGAGCAGGCGGGCGCGGGTCGAGCGGTCGGCTGGTCCATCGGCACCCGCGGTTGCGCTGATGGCGCGTCCGATCGACCGTGCCGCCTCCTCGATATCGCCGCGGGCCAGATGGAGGAGCGCCATGCCGGGCTGGGCATCGTTCCCGTACTCATACGCCCGCTCGAACGCTTCGGCCGCCCCGTCCAGGTCGCCCATCCGCAGCCGAACCTCACCGATCTCGTACTGGGCGTAGCCGACGGCATCGAGAAGCCCGTAGCGCTCGAGCTCCTGGCACGCCTGTCGCGCTTCCTGTTCGGCCTCGGACCAGTGGCCGTGGAGCCGCTTGAGCTCGGCACGATGGACGCGGCAGATCCCCGGGTAGCCGCCCACCGACTGGCGACGCATCCAGCGCTCCCCTTCCTCCGTCCACTGCGAAGCCCGCCTCAGATCCCCGGCATTCCGGCAGGCGGCGATCGTGTTGCAGTAGATGTCGCTCGCCACGCGCAGATCGAGCTGGCCCGACGACGCAGCCGTGGCCGCCTCGTCGATCAAGGCCAGGCCGGCCTGCCAATCCCCGGTGAAGACGAGGGCCATGCCCTTGAAGGACATCGCCATGAAATTGGCGTTGGGTTCGTGGTGCTTGCGGGCCAGCTCCATCGCTCGATCGGCAAGCTCGATGCCATCGGTGATCCGGTTCTCCATCAGCGCCCCGAGCGCGTGGAACACCATCAGGCGAGCGTGCATCGAGGACTCGGGCTCGGACTCGAGCAGACGCTCCGCCCGAGCCAGCCACCCACCCCCCACCGAGCCCTGCTGGCGGCGAAACGCCTGGTACGCGAGGGCCATGGCGACGCGGGCCGCATCAGCCGGCTCGCCGGCGTCGGTGTAGCCGGCAAACGCCCGTTCGAGCGCCTCCGTGGCGTCGTCTGGCTGGCCGGCCCACCACGCAGCCGTGCCAAGGCGCTCGAGATCGCCCGGCGCAAGGCCCTCATCCTTGTCGGCCGCGACGAACACGTCCATCGCCTCCGCCCAGGCGTGCCGGTCCATCGCGTTGCGACCCCGTTCGACCGTCTCGACCATCGTGCGAGATTCCTGCTGTCCCCGGTCTTGGGTGTGATGCGACCCGCGAGTACGGTAAACCCCCGCGTTCTCCATCGCCATAGGTGCATGGGCAAACGTGCTGTCCGGCTCTAGGCTTGGGCCATGAAGCTGGTGGTGACCGCATTCGTGACCCTCGACGGCGTCGTCGAGGCGCCCGGGTTCGACGAGCACCGGACTGGGCGCAACGCCTGGGCCCTTCGCGTCCAGACCGACGAGGACGAGGTCTACAACAAGGGCCAGGCGATGTCGGCCGATGCCTTGCTGCTGGGCCGTCGGACCTGGCAGATCTGGGCCGCCTTCTGGCCGACGGCCAGCGGCGGCGACCTCGAGATGATCGAGAAGATGAACGCCGTCCCGAAGTACGTCGTGTCGAACACGTTGAAGCGCGCGGACTGGAACAACACGACGATCCTGTCGGGCGACGTGGCGACCCAGGTCGCGAAGCTGAAGGCCCAGCCGGGCGGCGAGCTCCTGGTGTACGGCAGTCCGGACCTCGTCGACGAGCTGCTGCGCCACGACCTGGTCGACGAGTTCCGCGTGCTGGTCTACCCGGTCATCCTGGGCAGCGGCAAGCGCCTGTTCCGTGATCGCATCGACACCCACCACCTGCGGCTGGTCGATACCCGCGCCTTCGGCTCCGGCGTCGTCCTCCTGACCTACGCGCCCGACCCCGAGGTGCCGACGAGCCGCTTCGTCGAGGAATACCAGTGGACGCGCGAGCAGATCCGCTCGCTTCAGGCCGCGGAGGACATCGAACGAACGCTGGCGACCGTCCTCTTCGCCGACATCGTCGATTCGACCGGTCGGGCGGCCGCGATGGGCGATCGCGCATGGGGGAAGCTCCTCGAGCAGCACCAGCGCGTCGTCCACGGCGAGATCGAGCGGTGGCACGGCCAGAACGTGGAGTTCGCCGGGGATGGCGTCATGGCGGTGTTCGACTCCCCTACCCGGGCCCTGCGCTGCGCCTTCGAGCTGGTCGATGCGGCGCGCGACCTCGGCGTCGAGATCCGTGCCGGCATCCACACCGGCGAGATCGAGCGCCGCGAGACCGGCATCGGCGGGATCGGCGTCCACATCGCCGCGCGGTTGCTCGCCGCGGCCGACCGTGGCCAGGTGGTGGTGACCAAGACGGTCCGCGACCTCGCCACCGGCACCGACCTGGCGTTCAACCCGCTGGGCGTCACGAACCTGCGGGGCGTACCCGGTGAGTGGGAGCTGTTCGAGGCGCGCACGTCGGATCGCTGAGGATCGACGGTCGTTACTAGCGTGTTGTTGAACTATGTCAACACCTGTTAGTATCGGTGCTATCCACGACCGCCTTGGGAGCCCGATATGCGTACCATCCTTCGGACAGCCGGCCTCGGCCTCATGGCTGTCGCACTGGCCTCGATCAGTGCTCCGGCCGTCCTCGCCGCCGCCCCGACGAGGACCGTCGAGGAGGTCCACATCAGCGGCACATTCGCGGCGGGCGCCCGGTGTCCGTTCGAAGTGGTTCGCACGATCGACGGCACCCTCGTGACGACGACATTCACGGACGCCGACGGACGCACGACCACGACCTTCAGCTACAAGAACGGCAAGATCACCTACCTCAATCCCGCCAACGGGAAGACCCTGCAAGCCGTGCTGGCCGGCCCGGCGATCTACGCCGACAACGGCGACGGGACGACGACGCTGCGCATCCCCGGCAACTCCCAGCAGTACACCGCACCCGGGATCGGGTTCATCGTCGGCAATACGGGCCTGATCACGGCCACGCTCGACACGAGCACGGGCGCCATCCTGTCGATCGACTTCACCGCCGGCCACCAGGACGGCACGCCATTCCCGGCGCTCTGCGTCGGGCTCGAGTAGCTCCACCATCGTGGGCTGGGCTTGCCTCCCGCGAGCCCAGCCCGTCCCGCCTGACCCGCGATACTGGACTCGATGGCGAACACGCGAACTCGCGCAGCAGGGTCAGAGCGGCCACGGTCCCGAGCCCGATGCGTACCCGCCAGTCCGGATCGTCTCCGGGCCGGCCTTCGAGCTGATCGCGGAGCTGGCGGCGTTCGAGAGCGGACCGGCCCGCGCGGCGCTCGAATCAGGCAAGTCGTGGATCCGCGACGTCCGCAGGCTTGCAGGCCCCGAGCTCATTCGGCGCGTCGACGGCTGGGCGTTCCCGCTGTATGCCGAGCTCGCCCCGATCGCGCTCGAGGCGGGTGAGCCATTCGCGGTCGAGGGGCTCGTCGAACGGATCCGCAGTCTCCCTGCCGATCGGCTGCGTCGCCGGCTTCTCGGGGTCGAGTCGGCACCGAACCAGGCGATGCTCTCCGACGGCGCCTTCGACCGCGCGCTCGCCGGCAACGTTCGGGCGCGAGCCGAGGTCCGCCGGACGCTCGGACTCAACCCGCCGGCGCGCCGGTCCATCGACCGCCTCTTCGCAACGCCGGCCGAGACGCTCCAGACCGAGGTCGCCGGGATCGTCGAGGCGTGGGCAGCGGCCGTCTTCCCGGCCTTTGCGGACGACGCCCTGGACCTGATCCGGCGCGACGTCCTCGACAAGGAGCGGCTGTTGCGCTCGCTCCCGGCGATCGAGGTCCTGCGGTCAGCGACCGACGGGGTCGAATTCGACCTGACGGGCTGGGCCACGGACATCGTGCTGGTGCCGACCGTCGCGCTCAGGCCATTCATCGCGCCAGCCGAGTCGGGGCCGATCCAGATCGTCCTGTGCTCGGTGGCCGACGAGGCGTTCGATCAGGACCCCGCCGCGCCACCGCGCCGGCTCGTCAAGATCGCGACAGCGCTCGGTGACGAGCTCCGGCTCCGCATCCTGCGCGAGCTCGCCGGCAACGAATACACCGCGTCGCAGCTCTCCGCGCGGCTCGGGATCGAGCGGACCAGCCTCCACCACCATCTCGGGATCCTGCGCTCGGCGGGCCTGATCTCGGCCCGCGCCGAGGGGCTGCAGAGCTGGCGCTTCACGACGCGTCCGGGTGGCATCCGTGAAGCAAGCGGCGACCTCCGGCGATACCTGGAGGCGAAACCCGACCATCGGTGACGGCCTGGATCGAGGCTGGCATCCACGGCGCCGACGCGCTGCCGTTGTTGACCTGTATCTAGGGAATTGGCCCCAGAACCTAGGGTTGACATGCAGGATGTAAGGTCGAGACATGACTTCCTCGACCCTTCCTGTCGGCCCTGACCCGGATGCCATCACCCGTTCGATCCTGGAGCGCTACCCCGAGACTGTCGTCGCCGAAGCCCTCGGTGCGACCTTCTTCTCCCTCGACGAGAAGCACTGGCCGAACTACGCGACGATCGTGACGACCGACGAGCACGACGAGGGCGCGCCGTCGGATCTGGCGCGGCCCGGCGCCTTCCGGCTGAACATCGGCGTCGGCCGCGAGACGTTCGAGCGGCTGGTCGGCTCGGTCGAATCGCCGGACTACGCCGCGTACGACCGCCTGCTCCCCCACCCCGTCTACGCAAAGCAGCTGTGGATCTCGATCCTCAACCCGAGCGACGCCACGTTCCGTGATGTCGTGGTGCCGCTCATCGCCGAGGCGCACGACCGGCTGGCCGAGGTCCGTGCCCGGCATCGGCCGGAGCCGGACGCACCGGCGGATAAGGCGGGCCTCGCCGGCCGACCGCTTGGACCCGGCCTGGGCAGGCGTACAGTGGCAGGGCTGTAGTACGGGGGCGAAGGGGAGAGCGCGCCATGGACCAGCAATCGCTGTTCGACCGACTCGGTGGAGGAGCCGCCATCACGGCGGTCGTCGACGACTTCGTCGCTCGATGCGCGGGCGACGCCCGGATCAACTCGAAGTTCGCGCGGACGGACGTCCCTCGCCTCAAGGCAATGCTCGTGGAGCAGGTCTCCGCGGCGACGGGTGGCCCGGTCCAGTACACCGGCCGGAGCATGGCAGACACGCATCGAGGGATGCAGGTGACCGCCGGCGAGTTCGATGCCCTCGTCGAGGACCTGATCGCGACCCTCAACCAGTTTGGCGTGCCGGACGCTGAACAGGGTCAGCTGATCAGCATCCTCGGCCCGCTCCGCGGCGACATCGTCGAGGTCGAGACGCCGGCCACGGGAACGCCCCTGCCCGAGGCGTACCAGACCGCGCCGCCGCTGGCCGCGGTCTGATCGAGCGCCCGTCGCGTCGTCGCGCCTGGGCGCGCTTCGCGGCGGGCAAGTGCTGTCCGTCCTTGTCGCCTCAGACGTGCGGCAGCGTCACCTGCAGCGTCTGGAACGCGCTTTGGCCGCCCGCCCCATTGACGCGTTGCAACCCGAACGTGACGTGCCGATCGCGGACGCCGGGGATCGGCAGCGGCAGGACGTCGTAGAGAACGACGCCACCGACGGCATCCTGGTTGCCGTACTCGCCCGGGGACGCGTGGTCCTGGAAGAGGGAGCCTGCCGGCCAGCCCGGGTCTCCGACGACGCCATTCGCCCACCAAAGCGTGAAATCGACCGCCTGGGATCGCTTCCGTCAGCTCGACCTTGACCAGGGTTCGGGCGAAGAAGTCGTGACCGAGTCGGGTGACCACGAACGGCGGAGGCTGGATCGGGATTGCCGGCAGCAGCGTTGCGCTGACCGTGTTCCCGATGGGACCGGTACGACCCAGAAACGTGACCGCCGTGGTATAGGTCGCCGTATCGATGGTGTCCGTTGGCAGTGGCCCAGGCTCGGTGAACACGAGGTCGTCCGGCAGGGAATCGACACCGAATGATGCGACCTGGGTCCACAGTCCGGGGTGGGACGGATCCTCTTGCAGGACGCCCGCGCCGGCCCCGAAGACCACGGGATTGAGAGCACCATCGAGGACTGGCTCGAACCGCAGCTCCGTTCCTCCGGGCCCCGGTGTGCCCGGCACTGACGACGTCCACCCGCACGGATCCGACCACCAGCGAGCCACCGACATACGGCATCGCGTTGAACGATCCTGGGCTGACGATGTATACGGAATAGTGGGGTGTTCCGGGTACAGGCCACGGAGCATCGACCACGACGTCGGCGATGGCCGGTGACATGACCCGCTTGAGGACGACAACCCTTCCGGCGGCACGTTCCACGATGACATCCGCCGCCCAATCGTCCTGCGGCCCCGGAGACCCCACCGTGGGAACGGCGCGATGGAGTGTGACGACCCCGCTGTCTCGTCTGGCCCAGCTCAGCGGTGGCGCCAACGGCGTGTGGCGCAGGAGCAGTGGCGTAGGCGGACCCATCGGTGATGGTGGGCCTTCCCGATCCCAGGCGTCGATCGCTTGCACGCTTGCGCGGAGTGTCACGTCATGCCACGACACCTCCAGCTCACGACGGACTTGCCCTCCGAGCGGTGGATCCCCGGCTCTGACGTGTTCGATGGAAGAATTCGGTCGCGACCGATGGGGCCCCAGTCGAAGCGCTCGCACTCACTTCTTCCCGGATTCGGACACCAATGGCGTTGGGATCGGCCGTCGCCCATGCCAGCGTCGCCGAGGCGCGGAGACGACTGGCTGCATCGAGTCGAACCTCCGCATCGGCGTACGTCGGTGCTGCGAGCGAGGCGAGGGCGGACGCCACCGAGTCCAGCACGATCACCACGTTGCTTCTCGCGGTCCCGAGCCGGCCCTCCCGCTCGACGACCCGATACGCCATCGGTGTGGACGGCAGGGTTTGCAGCACCGCCGCGGTGTCCATGCGGTCGAGCGACGAAACGGCCGACCGCGGCCCGTCGAACCAAGCCGAGCCAAAGAGCAGGGCGTGTTCCCAACGGACGCCGAGCACGGTTTCGACCGCTCTCCAGGCGTTGGATTCCCCAGGCAGCACGGAGGCCGGCGCCTGTGCCATCGCCCCCTGAGCGACGGCCCGGAGCTCCGTCCACCGAGGATCATCCATGGTTCCCGGACCGTCCCGCCGTGGCTCGACGGCGGTCCAGTCCGCGGTCAACGAGTCAGCCACGCAAATCTCGGCGAGGGGACGCCAATCCAGCTCGGGATGGTCGGCAAAGAGATCGAGGACCCTGAGATCCTCCAGGCCGGACCCACCGAACGCAAGCACGCGGAGCTCTTCCAGATTGGAGCCTTCGATGATCACCGGCTCACCATCGCTGACCACCTGATCGAAGGCGGGCAGCAGCGGCCGATCAGCGTCGATCGCCAGGATCCGTGCCGCCGGGCCGCGATACGTAAATCGCACGCCCTGCACGCCTCCCAGCGGGAAGGAATCCGGAAAGAATCCCAACGTGACGTCGCCGCGTGCCTCCCACCAATCGAACGGCGTCAGCGACGAGAGATGGAGGGCAACGCGCTCCAACTGCCACAGCCGGTCCTTGTTCAACGGGGCGCGCTCGACCACGAGAACCTCAGGTGGGCCTGCGAAGGCGCCGTTGATGATCGTGTCGTACGGATAGACCCATCGGAGTCGGTTGCCGGCTGGCGCGTCGGTGATCCAACCGAGCGCCGAGAGATAGATCCTCACTCGGCCGCCTCTCCCTTCGATGTAGCCGGATCGTCGTCACCTGCGACCGATTCGATGACGCTGGTCCCGCTCGCATCCAGGCTGCCCAATTCGTCGATCGCCTCGAGCTGGTAGCGCGAATCCACGTCGTACGCCTCCTGGATCAGCTCGTGGATCGGGCCAGGATCAATGTCCAGGTAGGTCTGGAGCAGTTCGAAGAAGCGATGTGGAAGCACGATCCCGTCCGACGGGAGCGGCCAGTCCAGGCCCGAAGGCTGTACGAAGCGATAGGTCACCAATTCCGGGGTGCTGCCGACAGCAGGATCCGGCCGCAGCGTCGGTAGGTCGGCGTGGGTTGGGTTGTACGACAGCGTCAGCTGGTAGACGCCGCGTGGCAAGCGGGTCCAGACCCCGCCAACCTGCCCGACGAGCAGCGCCGAGGAGGCATCGGCGTTCGGCAGCAGCGCCAGGGTCACCGCCAGCTCGTGGCGTCGGGCGTACGTGGATGGGCAGGCACCCGTCTGGGCGACGTGACGGATGTGCAAGGACGTCGTCACCCGCCGCCAGTCAACGGGTTCGGGTGTCCGCAGCCACAGCGCGTACGGTCGGCCTACGTCGTCGACGATCGCCTCGATGGCGGTTGACGTGGCGAGACCGCCGATCGTATCGAGGGGCTCGGACGTGCTCGGCCCGAACCGGGCGCCCGAAGCGGCAGCGAACCGGACGAACCGCACCGCCGACTGCGCATCGAGACTCCGCACCTGGCCGCCCGGCTCCGTCACCTGATCGACCAGCCGCTGGGGCAGGACCCAATCCATCGGCGGCGTGGCAAGCTCGTCGGGCATCGGAACCAGGTCGCCGATCAGGTCGGTCAGGTCCACCAGATATCGAGATCGCGCGCGAGACAACGGGACGTCACGCAGGTCACCGACGTCGACGAGGGTTCGCTCCAGGGCGGCCCGAGTCTTGATGCCGACGGCCCGCCCGCCTGGTGGCAATTCCTGCGGCAGCGCACATGGCGCGACCGTCGTCGTACCGGTCGCACTGTGGAGAGTGACGACGGATGTCCCGGACCAGGCGACGTGCTCGGCGAACCGATCGAACCCGGAAGCGGTCGCCGGCCACTCGTCGAGCGGAATCTCGCGACCGTCGCCAAGACGATAGGTCAAGGCGACCGCGACGGGTCCAGACTCCGGCAGGGGCGCTGCGACGACGACCTCCTGATCGGCCGGAGCGACGCCACCGTGCGCGGTCAGCCAGACCTGGCTCTCGGCCGGCAAGAGCTCATCCCATCGGCTGCCGACGTCGGCACGAGGTCCTCGAGAACCACCGTCCCCGTGTGGTACGTGACCCGCGTCCTGATGTGATCGAAGATGTCGTCCATGTACGGAACCAGGAAACGCACGACCGGGTGGTATCGCCGATAGGCCGGGAACCCGAGCCCGACCGGTGTTGGATTCCACGCCTCGAGCCGTCCGAAGACGCGCGGATCGCCCAGCGTCGTCATGCGGATGTAGGGTCGGAGGGACTCCGGATTGCGAACCTCGAACTCCTGGGTCTGCGACCAGGCCATCGGCGTCGGGGATGGCGCTCCGGCGGCGTGCGTCCCTCCCGAATTGCCCTCGATGGTCAGCCGATATCGAGCAGGGACCAGCAGGGTTCTGGCGAATGACCCAGGCAAGACGTGGTCGCCGATGTGGTACCGAACGCCGACGACAAGGAACGGCGCCTCCTTCCACGTGGACGTGATCTGGACATCCTGTCCCGGAGCGCTCATGACCTCGACGGCGACGAGTCGGAGGTCCCCGTAGACCGATCCAAGATCCGCGACGATCGCGACCGAGCCCGCCGACGACGCGATCCCGAGCGAACCGGCCTCGATGCTGGCACCCGGGTGGCGATCGCGGCGACCGACGAGCATCAACAGTTGGACGTGTTCGACGGTCAGCCCGAAGCCGGTCGATGTCGAGAAGCTGAAGGACGCCTCGCTGGTCCGCAGGACGCGACTCGGGACGAGCGGCGCATAGTCCGTGATGAGCCTGGAATCTGCCGCCACCTTGACCTCGAGATCGCCGAACCGATGGACGGACCCGCCGGCGAGGTCCTCCGGTGCCCCGTATCCGAAGCGCTGCTCCACGGTTTCGCCGCCGATCAGATACGCCCAGCTGGCGGTGTCGGTGTGCGGCGACAGCCAATCGAACGGGTTCGTTCCGAGGAGATGGAGCCGTCCGGACTTGCCGTCCGGTCCGGCAGCCCAAACGCCGGTCAGAGGGTTGACCAGCGTGTCGTCGATGAGATTCCGAAGCTCGATCTTGGTGATCTGGTGGGTGACGTCGTAGCCGCCCTGGTTCCTCGTGCCTGGGTGTGGATTTTTCACGACACCGGTCAGGTCCTTGGTGGCCTGGTTGAACGGGATGACGATCTCGGCGTCGGGCCACGGGTATCCCTGCGCCCGAGCGGCATCCGCGCCCTCGGCTCCTGCAGCGACCGTCTTGGCGAGATCCCATTGACGCCCTGTGATGGGGTGAACGGACGCCAAGGTCATCCGGTCACTTGCGTCGACGGCTTCACTGGAGCGCAAGGGTGTGGCGAGCGAAGGAGGCGTCGGATCGTCGCCGACCGTCACCTTGGCCGTGCCATCGATGTTCGGGATCGGCCACGGCAGATCGAGCTCGTACGAAACTTCGAACTCGACATTGGTCGGGGTCGGGATCCGGCCAGTCGCCGCAGCCTTCAGCGTCAGCTTGAAATCGAATTCCCACACCGACAGCCCGAGCTCGCCGAATAGCTCGAACCGTCCTTCAAGCTGGATCGGGTCCCAACCCAACCGTACGTCGACCCTGGCGCCGGCCTTGGCGACGAACTTGATGATCCAGAATTTCCATTCGTCGCCGATCGCGATGCTGGCGCCGAACATGATCTGGCCGCTGTCGATGACGAGATAGGCGGTGCCCTCGAAGACCTTGATGACCTTGGCCTTGATCGGGGCAGCCTTCGTCCCGAGGTGGATGTACCAGATCGATGGTCTCGTGAACGAGAACAGCGCGTCGAGGGTGCCGCTGGCATCCAACAGCATTGGGTCGACCGGTGGCGGCGGGTATTTGACGGTCACGCCAAGCCCCAGGGCCAGCGACCCCGAGGGAATGTCGACGACGAAGTAGCCCTCGGCCTTGATCGATTTCGTGTTGAGGAGCTGGCCGGAACCGCCCAGGACGAACACCGGCCCGGGAACCAGAACGAGCAGGCCAATCGGATCCAGCCTGAAGATGAATCCGTTCGAAGCCACGTCCGCGAACACCGCCCGAAGCCCGATCCCGACTGCGGTCTCCTGGATCGGTGCGGATTCCCAGTTGTCCAGTTCGTGGTCACGCGCCCAGGTGACGTAGTTCTCGGCCGTGGGCGAGACCGGGTCTGCTCCGCCGAGGCCCAGGTCCGGCTTGAAGTTGTAGGCAAAGTCGCCGCCGACGCCCGCCAGGCCCATGCCGGTCGGGCCGAGCGGTATTGGCGCGGGCAGGCGAAGGTCGATGCCGAGCATCAGGCCGCGGTCGTTCAGCCCGCCGAGCTTGATGTCGACGCCGAACTTGGGTGGTCCGATCTTCAGAACCCCGCGACCGAGCCAATGGTCACGGTCCCAGCCGAAGCCAAGCTCGCCGAGGAAGACGCCCTCGTTTTCGATCCTGAGATCCCCGATCACGGTCTGCCAATCGAGGATCCGAATGGGAGGATCGAGGTCGGGCGGGATGGTTCGCGAGATCAGCACCTGGATGCGGACGAATGGGGAGAGGGCGCCCTTGAAGAACGGCTGACGCCCGCGAATGACGATCGTGGCCGTGCCATGGTCGCCGGGACCCGTTGACGGAGTGACGGCCAGGACTTCGACGAGAGGCGACGTCGAAAGCTTCTTGGGTGTCAGGTCATCGAGTGCGTCCTGCGCCGCATCAAGCGCGGCTTCGGAGACGGCGTCGTAGGCATCCTTGATGGCCTGCCAGAGGATGTCCTCAACGATCTCTTCTAGCCAGTCGTCCAACTGGGTCTCCACGCGCCGGCCGGAACGCTGCCGCGGCAGCCCTTGTTCAGCGGATCGTGAACGGCCGTCGTCTCGGCCTCGTCTTGGTCGCGTCGTCGCGCCTGGACACACCTCGGTGGCGGGCAGGTGCGCGTCAGTCCGTCAGGCGGTCACCAGCTCGAATTCGCCGTTGGCCAGGCGTGACGCGTCGGGCTCCGGCAGCCAGTTCTCGCGATCCCGACTGACGGCCGTCGGAAGCCAATCTTCCGCGGCCGCGAGCTCGGCCGCCGCGCCACGGAGCGCGGAGATGCCTTCGCCCTCGGCATCGCGCCGCCACGCCATCGACCAGGCGTAGAGCGGGACCGGATCCACCAGCGGGCGGAGCACGCCTCCGGGGACGTCGATGGTGGTCGGCCGACGCCAGGATCGGAACGCCCTGTCGCACGAGGTGGTAGCCCTGTTCCTCGAGCCCGATGGCCGTCAGATGCGGTGGCGTCGAGTGCGAGCCGGACAGCGCGAAGAACTGGGTGATCAGATCGGTCCATTCGGGAGCCTGCGAATGCGACGGCACGCCATCGATCTCGAGCCCCTGCAGGCTTCGAACGGGGACCGCTTCGTGCTGGGCCAGGGGATGCGCGGCGGGTAGCAGCACCGCCAGCGGTTCGAGCCGAACCAGGACCCGATCGATCGTTGGCATCGGCGGCGCATCGAGCCAGTCGACTCGTCCGAGCACGACGTCGAGGCCGCCGGCCGCGAGGCTCTCGAGCGCAACCCCGGTCCCGCCGGTGTAGCGACCACGGAACTCGAGGCCGGGCGCTCGCTGGCGCGCCAGGTCGAGGATCCGGGTCGCCGTGAACCGTCCGCCACTCATGAGGTCGACCACGGTCGGTTGCGCGGCCGGCACGTGAACATCCGCCCAGACCGCGTCGTGCCGCGCAACGAGGTCGCGGGCCCTCACGAGCAGCCGCTCCCCATCCGGCGTCAACGTCACGCGACGAGTCGTCCGGATGAAGAGGGTCGTGCCCAGCTGCGTTTCGAGCCGCTTGATCTCGCGACTGAGCGCCTGCTGCGCCACGAACAGGCGCGCCGCGGCGCGGGTGAAGTTGAGCTCCTCCGCCGCGACCACGAAGTAGCGCAGCGAGCGGATCTCGAGCTCGTTGCCGATCGGCCCGCCGGGAGTATTCACGCATTGCTGATGGTAATCGGACGTCGACAGGTGTTGGACGCGCGGGCGCGGGCGTCGGAAGGTATGTGCCATGAAGTCCTGACGCAGGACGCCACCACAGGAGACAGCGATATGTTCGATCCCGGAGCGATGGGGACCCTCCTCATCGGCCTCAACGCAACCGACAACGATACCGACACCAAGCGGGCGCACCGCTCGGTCGCGGCTCCACACCGACAGCGCTCCTTGCGCGCGGCCCTCGCGCGTGGCCTCCGTCGCGGGGCCGATCTGCTCCAGCCGCACACGGTCGGCGAGCTCGCGCAATAGCGGCTGCCAACCCTGAGCCGGTCGGCCCCCACGCGAGGGCGACCGGCTCTTCGCATGTCCGTCAGCCTTAGGCAGGTTTCGCGGGAACGTATCCTGTGGCCATGGCCGGCGAGCCAAGGACGGACGCCTCGCGGCTGTGGCCGGTGGGCCTGGTGCTCCTCCTGCCGCTGGCCGGGCTCGCGCTGCTCATCGCGCGCCCGGAGTTCGATCTCCACTGGGAGCACCACCCGAGCCACTTCTGGCTCGTGCTCATTGCGGCAGCGGTCAATGTCGTGCTGGCGTATGTCACGAACATCGCGGCCGGGCGCTATCGCGACGCGCGCCTGACGCTCATCTCGCTGGCGTTCCTGGCGAGCGCTGGCTTCCTGGGCCTCCACGCATTGGCCACGCCGGCCGTGCTGCTGCCGAAGGCGAACATCGGCTTCACGATCGCGACGCCGGTCGGGCTCATCATCGCCTCGGTGTTCGCGGCCGCGTCGGCCACGCCGCTCGCGGGCCCGCGGGCGATGGACGTCCTCCGGGCAAGGACCGTGCTCCTGTGGGGTCTCATCGCGTTCATGGCGCTGTGGGCGGTCGGCTCGATCGCCCAGCTCCCGCCCCTCGATGGGCCACCGCCACCCCGCGAAGGTGTCGGGATCCTGGACACCCTGTCGATCTTCGCCGTCGGCCTGTACGTGTTCGCGGCGGTGCAGCTCGACCCGGCAATTCCGGTACAGCGGCGGATCGATCCTGTTGCCGATGGCCGCTGCCGTCGCGCTGCTCGCCGAAGCGCTCATCGCGATGCTCGTCAGCCGAAACTGGCAGTTCAGCTGGTGGGAGTGGCACATCCTCCTGCTCGCGGCCTTCGCGATCATCGCCCTGGCGGCCCGGCGCGAATACCAGCGACACGGGTCCCTGACCGGGGCGTTCGGTGGCCTCTATCTCGAGGCGACCCTGGCCCGCGTCGAGCGCTGGTACGCGTCAGCCGTCGCGTCGGTCGCGGCGGCCGAGTCGAGCGGTGAGTCGACGGACCGCGTCCTCGCGGAGCTGCGCCGGGAAGGCGCGACCGAGGAGGAGCTGGCGCTCCTGGCACAGACCGCGCGAGAGGTCGGCCGGCTCGACGCCATCTTCCGCCCGTACCTGCCGTCCGTCGTCACCGAGCGGATCGGCCGCCGCGGCCTGGCGACGCGCCCGACGCCCGGCGAGGAGCGGGTCATCACGGTCATGTTTGCCGACCTGTCCGGCTTCACGCCGTACAGCGAGCGGCACGAGCCGCGCGAGGTCGTCGAGATGCTCAACGCGTACTGGGCCGAGGTCGTCCCGGTCATCGAACGCGCCGGCGGGACGATCGAGCACTTCGCCGGCGACGGGATCCTGACCCTGTTCAACGTCAGCGGCGACCAGCCGGACCACGCTGGCCGTGCCGTGGAAGCCGCCCGCGAGATCCTCGAGGTCACGGCGCCGGCTGGGCGCCACGCACCCCGACTGGCCGGTCTTCCGGCTCGGGATCAACACGGGCTCCGCGGTCGTCGGCGTCGTCGGCACGGATGCCCGGCGGAGCTTCGCCGCCATCGGCGACCCGGTGAACACGGGTTCCCGCCTGATGACCGTCGCGACGGCCGGCGAGATCGTCGTCGGCGCCACGACCTGGGCGATCCTTGCCGATCCGACGGCCGGTGAGTCACTCGGCCCGGTTCGGGTCAAGGGCAAGCGCGAGCCCGTCGAGGCCTGGCGACTGCACGTCCCCGACAGGCCCGGCACGAGCTGACCGCCGTATCGGAGGCGCGTTTGCGGACACCGGTCTAGGCTGTTCGAATGAGCGTTTGGTTCGGTCTCCACCTCCCCTCCTACACCCACCCCGATACCCTGCCGGAGCGGCTGTTCGACCGTGTCGTCGAACAGGCGAAGGCGGCCGAGACGGCCGGCTTCGACGTCGTCACCGTGATGGACCACCTCTACCAGATCGACGGCATCGGCGGACCGGACGAGCCGATGCTCGAGGGCTGGTCGGTGCTCGCCGCCCTCGCACGCGAGACCACGCGGGTGCGGCTGGGGACGCTCGTGACGGGCGTCACGTACCGCAATCCGGCGCTGCTGGCCAAGCAGGTCACGACGCTCGATACGATCTCCGGCGGGCGGGCGATCCTGGGTCTCGGCGCCGCATGGAACGAAGTCGAGCACAAGGGCTATGGCTACGACTTCCCGCCGATCCGCGAGCGGATGGATCGGCTCGACGAGGCCCTCACGATCATCAAGGCGATGTTCACCGAGGATCACCCGACCTTCACCGGGAGCCACTACCGGATCGAGGAGGCGTACAACGTGCCGCGACCGATCCAGCCTGGCGGTCCGAAGATCCTCGTCGGCGGCGGTGGCGAGCAGCGAACGCTGCGGATCGCGGCGAAGTACGCCGACATGACGCACTGGTTCGCCCTCGGACTCGACCGCTCAAGCACAAGACCGAGGTCCTCGAGCGCTACTGCGAGGAGATCGGCCGTGATCCATCGACCATCGAACGCACGGCCGGCGCGCCCGTGATCGTCACCGAGAACGAGGCCGCCGGGAAGGCATTCCTCGAGCGCCTCCCGCCCGAACGGCGGCCCTTCGTCAAGGTCGGGATGCCCGAGCAGGCGGCCGAAGCTCTTCGCCCGTACATCGAGGCGGGCTTCACGGGCTTCACGTTCAACAACAACCTGTATCGGACGCCCGAGCAGATCGCGCGGATCGGCGACCTCCTGCAGCTGGTCGCGGGCGAAGCGCCGGTCGGGGCGCGCTAGCCCGCCGCGACGAGCTCGTGGCGACGCGAGAGGATCTCCGGCGGATTGCGCTGGCGCTGCCCGAGACGACCGGCGACGAGACCGGCTCGAGCTACAAGGTCGCGGGCAAGGCGATCGCCTGGCCGTGGCTGGAGCGGGTCGACCCGAAGCGGGCGCGCGTCCCGAACCAGGACGTGATCGGGGTCCGCGTGGCGGACGAGTCGGAGAAGGAGATCCTCATCGAGATGGATCCCTCGGTGTTCTTCACCGAGCCGCACTACGACGGCTATCCGGCGATCCTGGTCCGCCTGCCCGCGATCGACGTCGCGACGCTCGAGACCATCCTCTGGGGCGCATGGCGCTGCCGGGCCCCGAAGTCCCTGCTCAAGGCGAGGGACGACGGAAACCTGCCCGGGGCGTAGGGCGACGGCCGGGCTGGAACCGGAGGGGGCCGGCCGGTGTAGAGAGGGCGTGAAGCCCTGCCGACTGGCTGCGATGTTCGTGCTGGCCGTCGGGCTCATCGCGTGCGCGGGTGGGGGCGAGCCCAGCCGACCGTCGGCCGGATCACCGCCTCCGACGGCTGCACCGGTTCCTCCCACGGCATCGGCTCGGCCCGCTCCCCTCCCCTCGCGGATCGTCCACACGGGCGGCGGCCCGTCCACGGTCGGCGACCCCATCACGTTGCGCGACCTGTCGGGACGGATCGTGTTCGACGACTTCGAGGACGTGCGCGCGATGGACGTCGACGGATCGAACGTCGTGAAGATCGCCGATGACCCGGCGGGATCGGAGTTCGACGGAGCGTGGTCGCCCGATGGCGACTGGGTGGTCTACCGCGACTCGACGCGGGGCATCAACGACGACGACGAGATCTTCATCGCGCGGGCCGACGGCACCGACCGACGGAATCTGACCAAGGACCCCGCAAACGACTGGGGCCCCGACTGGTCACCGGACGGCGCACGATCGCGTTCAACTCCGACCGCGACGGTGGCCGGCTGCGCGGGTACCTCGTCGACCCGGACGGCACGAACCTTCGCCTGATCGACGTCGAGGGCTGGGTGGAGTACCCGTCGTTCTCGCCGGACGGCACGCCGGATCACGTACATGGGCCACGACCGTGGCGACTACGACATCTACGTCGCCGACCTCGAGACGGGCGCGACCGAGCAGCTGACCGACGCCCCCGGCAACGACGGCTGGCCGGTCTGG
This sequence comes from uncultured Chloroflexia bacterium, assembly GCA_963721545.1. GTDB lineage: Bacteria > Chloroflexota > Limnocylindria > Limnocylindrales > CSP1-4 > SPCO01. Next base: position 494,788 of record CAVRKB010000007.1, on the reverse strand, counting down.
TCGCCCGACGGCTCGACGATCGCCTTCACCTCGGAACGGGACGACTGCGCTTCGCGCCGGCGGGCGAGGAGTGCTGGCGGGCGGACGGTCCGGACGATCAGCATCGCGACGTCTGGCTGATGGACGCCGACGGCTCCAACCCGCGTCGGGTGTCGCCGGAAATCGGCCAGTTCGTGGCCTGGTCGCCCGACGGCCGCTACCTGCTGATCTCGGGACACGCGCTCTACGTCGTTCGCCCGGACGGGACCGGGCGCCTGGAGCTCCGCGCCGATGGCATCGACCGTCCGCTCGGCGGGATCCCGGACTGGCGCTGATCGGGGTATCGACGAGCCCGCGCCGTGCCAACCGCATGGGCGGCTGTATCGTTCCGCGCACACCCCGCGACGGGAACGCGACGAGGAGGTGCCTCAGATGGCCCGATACACCATCTCCACCCATGTCGCGGCGCCGCCTGAGCACGTGTTCGCGCTTGGACGAACCTCGAGCGCATGGGCGAATGGGTCGGCGGCGTCACTGGCGTCACCGACGTGTCCGGATCGATCGACCAGGCGGGTACGACGTACGTCGTCCACTTCGGCCCGATGAAGAGCCCGACCGAGATCCTCGAGGTCGAGCGCCCCCGACGCTTCGCCACTCGCTTCGGCAACTGGTTGCTCCGTGGCCGTTCGAGCGCCACCTTCGAACCCGACGGGGACGGGACGCGGATCACCCAGACGTTCGAGACCGTCGGCCTGATCCCGGCCATCTCGTCATGGATCTTCTCGCGTGGATCGTACGAGGGCAGCTTTCGCGGTGAGCTCGAGAAGTTCGCCCGGATCGCCGAACGCGAGACGCATCCGGCCGCCTGACGACGAACGGCGATCCCGTCGGAACACGAGTCGAGCGGTGCGCGTGCGCACCGCGGACCACACAGAACCTCTCCTCTCCGCACTTCGTTCCCCGTAAACTGCCTCAGGGGAACACAAGCTTTAGGGGAGGACCCGATGCGCCGTTTCATGCTCGCCGTCCCGGCTGCCACGCTACTCAGCCTGGCCGTCGCGGGAACCGTATTCGCCACCCACTGCGGCGTCAACAACAAGCCCGATGGCGCAGGTCAGCGCGCCGTGATCCTCGTCAACCCGGTCACGGAAGCTGTCACGCCGCTCGCGGGCGTGAACAAGGCCGGAAAATTCATCGGTGGCTTCATCGACGTCTATCTCGACTTCGATCTGTCGGGCACGGTCTCGGCCGGTGATGGGAAGATCAACGACACCTTCCTCATCTCGTTCCACAGTGGTCACGCGGCGCCAGGGCAGGACGCTGGTGGCCTTCCTGCGATCCCGGCCATCCTTGACGGCGGCGACCCGGCGGGTCCCGATCATGGTGTTGGCTTCGCCGACTTCACGATCGTCGGCGGCTGATTCGAACGTCACGTAGTCGGCGGGCCCCGGAGCAACGCTTCGGGGCCCCATCATTGGTCGATGGACGTCACGTCGATCGCCGCCCTCGTGTTCACGGTCGCGGCCGTCGGCGTCATCGCGTTCCAGGTCGCCCTCGCCCTTGGCGCGCCATGGGGCCGCTACGCGATGGGCGGGGCAGTCCCGGGCCGCTTCCCGCCACGGATGCGGGTCGCCGCCTTCGCCCAGGCGATCCTGATCGCGTTGCTTACGGTCGCCGTCCTGTCGGCGGCGGGCTTCCTGGTGCCGGATCTTGCCGTCAGGTTGCCCTGGCTGATTTGGGTTGTCGTCGTCGTGTCTGCCGTTGCCGTCATCCTGAATGCCATCAGCCGCAGCCCCGGCGAACGCCGGATCTGGGTCCCGGTCGCGACCGTGATGCTCGTATCAAGCCTGCTCGTGGCGCTCGATGTCTGAGCCGGAGATGACGGCGGCCTACTGGCCTCGCGCAAACCAGTCGAGCACGCGCAGCGCGCGGAGCGTGTTCCAGCGGCTCGGCTTGCCCTCGCCGTCCTCCATCTCGGACGGCTTCCTTGCCCTCATGGACGTTCTGGAGCGGCCACCGGCCGTCGGGATCCCGATTGCCCTCGACGACCTGGATCGCCTCGGCCACGCGCTCGTCCGGCGGCTCCCCGACTTCGCGCAGGTAGTCCAGCCCGCGCAGGACGTCGTAGTGCCACCAGGTCGGGAACGAGAACCGGAGCCAGTCGGGGTCGATCACCTCGCCGGTCGACTTCCGACGGAACAGCCGGCGCTCGAGCATGTATTCCTCGCCGCGGCGGCGGGCCTCCCCCACCCTGGCCGAACCGCCGACGGCCCGTTCGTGCTCGAGCAGGCCCTCGAGGACGTTGATCGTCGTCCCGAACGACGACACCGTTGCGCCGTTCTCGACCTCGCAGTTCCAGCCGCCGTCGGCGAGCTGCTCGCCGAGGAGCCGGTCGACGAGCGGCGTCATGTCCACGCCGAAGTACGAGCCGGTCGCGACGACGTTGCCGTTGATGCACGGCTCGACCTCGCCCTCGAAGAAGCGGTTGTCGGCCCACGGTGGGTTCCACCAGGCGCCGTCGCCCCAGGTGACGTGCTCGCGGACGAGACCGACGGCCCGCTTGGCCTGCTCGCTCGGCGGGATCGAGCCCGAGGCGCCGAAGGAGCTCCAGCACGTGGAACGTGTCGGTCCGATCCTGCGAGAACGGCGTTGCCGGCCCACAGGCCGTCCGGCGCCTGGAGCGCGAGCAGCTGGGCGCCCCAGCCCTCGGTCGCGACGCTCGCCCGCTCGGCGGCGACGACGTCCGCCGGCTCGTGGGTGAGGTCGCGCATCACCTGCCAGCGGATCGCGGGATCGGCGTCGAGCAGCCAGTCGATGACGGTCATCTGCAGATGGTCCCGCGTCGGGCTCCTCGATTGCAACCCATCGACCTAACGGTGAACCAATGTGTTACGGTGTCACGGCGTCAGGAGGAAACCGGGATGGGCAGCTCAATGGTCCGCTACAAGGTTCGGCCGGAACGGGTGGACGAGAATGTCGCGCTCGTTGAGGCCGTCTACGCGCAGCTCGATCGGGAACGGCCGGAGGGGCTGCACTACGCCACCTTTCGCCTTCCCGACGGCGTGAGCTTCATGCACGTCGTCGTGGACAGCGACCAGCCGGGCGCCATCCTGAATCAGCTCGATGCGTTCAAGTCGTTCACCGCCGACATCGAACAACGTTGCGACGAGCCCCCGGTCGCGACGGAGATCACGCTCGTCGGCTCGTACGAATTGCCCTGACCGCCGGAGCTCCGCTACTCCCCGCGGCGGTGCGTCGCCGCCAGGGTCCCCAGCGCCTCTGAATTGAGCTTGTCGCTCGGCACGCTCGCGACGCGCCCCTGGGTGCGAGCCCACAACGTGGCCGTCCGCATGCCGTTGTGGAGCGCGGCGCGCTCGCCGACGACGGCGCCCGGCCCGATCTCCGCGACAACGTTGCCGTCCACCTCGACCATGAAGATCCCGTCGAGGATCAGGTAGACATCCGTCCCGGACTCTCCCTGGCGCACGAGGTTCTCGCCCTCGGCGATCGTCCGGACCTTTGGCTTCGTGCCGCCGCCCATGATCGCGCTCGACAGCGACCGTTCCAGCGCCGTCTCGACCGCGGCCACGACAGCCGGGGAATCCTGCTTGCCCCATGGCGTCCGGTCGCCATACGAGTCGTGGAACCACTTCGCGAAGTCGATCACGCCGGACTTCTCGACGAGACGTCCCTCGTCGTCGTAGATCCAGTGTCGCGGGAAGGACTCGCGCCGACGAGCTCGTGACTCGAGCTCCCATCGGCGTTGATCGTCAGGCCCAGGGTCGTCCACGCGATCGACGGCCAGAACTGGACGAACGGCTTGTGCGGGACCGGCCGCGGCGTCGGCAGCCCCATCCGGCCGCCGACGGTCTGCACGAAGCGGACCGACGACGCGCCGATCTCCGGCTCGGCCTGGATGTCGGGCAGCTGGACGGCGGGAAACCGCAGCGCAGCCGGCCCGACCTGGACCTTGGTCGCGCCGATGTGGCCCTGGCCGAGATGGCCGGCGTTGACGATCCGCCCGCCATCGACCTCGATGAACGCCCGAAGCTCGTTTGCCTCCCGGAAGCGGTCGCTCGTCCGGAGCTGCTCGAGATCATCGAGTCGATCCGGCGGCGGGTCGTCGTAGTGGGTGATGCCGGCGTTGAACGGGATCTTCGACGGGCCGCTGATGGCTTCGGATGGGATCCACGAGACCGCGGTGACGGACGACTCGAAGCGTTGTGTTGCCACCGACGTTCACCTCAATTGATGAGCCGCGGATCCTCCCGGCCTCGCGCTGATTATTGCGCGTTGAGAGACGGGACTTGACGGCGTTGCCATACAACCGTATGGTTGTACCAATGCAACCCACCTTCAACCCCGACCACGTCTTTGCCGCCCTGGCAGATGCCACGCGACGTGACATCGTCCTGCGCGCACTGAGCGGCCGTGAAGGCGTGGCCGAGCTGGCCGGGCACTACCCCATGAGCTTCGCGGCGGTGCAGAAGCACGTTGCGGTGCTCGAGCGGGCCGGGCTGGTCACCAAGCAGCGCAGCGGCCGGCGCAAGGTCGTGCGCACCAACATCGAGGGGCTTCGCCTGGCGCGCGGCCTGCTCGACCAGTACGAGGCGCTGTGGCGCGGCCGCATCGATCGCATGACCGACCTCATCATCCGCAGCAGCAGCAAGGAGATGCACCCATGACGGTCACCGCTGTCCGCAAGGACCCCGAGGCCCTGACCATGGTCCTCACCGCGGAGTTCGACGCCACCCCGGAGCGCGTCTGGGAGCTCTGGGCGGATCCGCGCCAGCTCGAGCGCTGGTGGGGCCCGCCCACCTACCCCGCCACCTTCACCGCCCACGACCTCGCGCCAGGCAGTCATATCGAGTACCACATGACCGGGCCGAGCGGCGACCAGCCGCGCGGCTTCTGGGACATCGTCGAGGCGGAGCCCCCGCATCGACTCGTCTTCGTCGACGGGTTCGCGAACGACGACGGGACGCCGAACGACGACTTCCCGCGCGGCGAGGCCCGGGTGACGATCCAGTCGATCGGTGCCGGCCGCACGCAGATGTCGATCGAGAGCCATTTCCCGAGCACCGAGGCGATGGAGCAGGTCCTGGCCATGGGCATGGAAGAGGGCCTCACCCAGGCAGTCGGCCAGATCGACGCGATCCTCGCCGAGGATGCGGTCCACTCAGCGTGAGCGCAGCGCCAGCACCACAAAGGAGACCCACGATGACGACGATGACCGAACCCACGACGCGCACCCTGGACGTGCCCGGTGCCGTCCTGACCTACGACGTCCGGCAGGCCGACTCCCCTGCCGGGCCGGTTCTGCTCCTGATCGGATGCCCGATGGGCGCCGGCGGGTTCGCAACGCTTGCCGGACTATTTCGCCGATCGCACCGTCGTGACCTATGACCCGCGAGGCGTGGAGCGCAGCACGAAGGCCGATCCGGCCAGCCCCGTCCACGCCCGAGGTGCACGGCGACGACCTTCATCGCCTCATCGCCGAACTTGATGCAGGCCCGGTCGATGTCTTCGCCAGTAGCGGTGGCGCGGTGAACTCGCTCGCTCTTTTGGCCAAGCACCCCGAGCAGGTGCGGACGCTTGTCGCGCACGAGCCGCCACTTGCGTCGATCCTGCCCGATCGCGAGAGCGCATTCGCTGCGACCGAGGCCGTCCATGAGACGTACGAACGGAGCGGCTTCGGTGCCGGCATGGCGCAGTTCATCGCCGCGGTCAGCCACCAGGGTCCGTTCGGCCCGGACTACGCTCAGTCAGCCGGCGCCAGATCCGGCGATGTTCGGGCTGCCAACCGAAGACGATGGCAACCGCAACGATCCCCTCCTGGGGCAGTACATCATCCCGTGCACGCATTTCGAGCCAGACTTCGAGGCATTGCGAGCAGCCTCGACCCGGATCGTGATGGCCGCCGGCATCGAGTCGGGGGGCACGATGGCGTCCCGCGGCGCATTCGCCGTCGCCGAGCGCCTCGGCACGACCGCCGTGACGTTCCCGGGCGACCATGGCGGCTTCTTCGGTGGCGAGTACGGCCAGAGCGGCGAGCCGGATGCCTTTGCCGCGAAGCTGCGCGAGGTCCTCGCCGAAGGCTGAACCTCAGGACGGGGTCTGTTCGGGGTCCGGGGCAGTAGAAGGCCGTGGTGTTTGCCACGGCCTTCGCTGCGGCTGCCGGATCCGCGCCCGCAGCCTCGTTCGCGACTCCCCACGCCGCACTGCTCCGCGCATTGAACTCGCGCCCCTCGGCGGACAGCTGCCAGGCGATCGGATCACCCACGGATTCACCGCGCAGGTGGAGCGACAGCCCGAGGACACCTCCATCCCATCCGACGCCAACGGCGCCCGGTCCGAACTGGTCCCACATCTCGTCGGGGACGATCGCGACGTGCTCGAGCTCGAGGGTCGTCGATCCAGCTCCTGCGGGCGCGAGGCGTACCTCGAGCTCGGAGGCTCCGCCCTCATCGGCCATGCCGTAGACCCAGGTCACCCGGAACCGGCGCGGCCGGTCGCAGTCGAGGATCTCGCCGCCGGCGTTGCCCTCCAGCTGGTATCGCCCACCCACGCGGTAGTCGCCGCTGATCGGCAGGAACCAACGGCTGATCCGCTCAGGCGTCGTCAGCGCGTCCCAGACGTCCTCGATCGGCGAGTCGAACGTGCGCTGGATGCGGACCGCCCGTCCTTCGCCTGCGCCCAGCGGGCTGGTTCCGACCGAGCGGTGGATGGCTTCGATCTCCCGGGGGATGTCGATCATCGGATAGGGTCCTCCTTCGATTCGTTGGCGCTCGCGGCGCCGAGGCGCCGTTCACGTTTGCCACGCGCGAGCTCGGTCGCGAGCGAGTCGAGCCGCTGTTCCCAGAAGTGGCGGAAGGGATCGAGCCACGCGTCGACCTCGTGGAGCGGTCCCGCGTCCACGGCGTACAGCCGCCGAGCTCCGTCCGGCCGAACGGTCGCGAAACCGCTGTCGCGCAGGACCCTGAGATGCTGCGAAACGGCCGGCTGTGAGATCCCGAACTCGGCCTGGACGATCGCGGTGATCGCCCCCGAGGCCTGCTCGCCGTCGGTGAGCAGCTCGAGGATCCTCCGCCGGACCGGGTCGCCAAGGACGTCGAACGCGTGCACATCCGCGAGTCTAGAAGGGCTGACTTATATAAGTCAAGGATGTAATACGCGGCATCCGGGGCGCCGGGCCACCGACTGGCCCGGGCTCGATCGCCGGGGAGCCTCGGAGGACGGCGCGGTCGACAAGCTGACGATGGGGCGCGGAGGCACCATCTGGGCTCCGCGCGTCGGCTGAACGGCAAGCGAATCCCTCGTGGCGGGCCGTCCCGTCGGTGCTCTCCGACACCGGGAACGGGTTGGCCCCCTTGCGGCGCGCCCGCGGCTATCGCTACCCTCACCGTCCGGGGCGAGCGATGTCCCGTCCATCGACCGACAGGACAGACGCATGCGATCCAAGCGACCCACGCGACGTCGAGGCATTTCGATCCTGATCGCCCTGGCGATCCTCATTCCGATCGCCGCAGCGCCCGTTGAGGCGCTCACCCTGCAGCGGACCTGGTGGGCCAAGGTCGGCTCGAATGGCGCCAACGGGATGCTCACGGTCAAGGCGTACACGAACGGGGTCGGGTCGGCGACCTACAACCTCAGGGGCCTGCGTGCGAACGCCACCTACACCGTCCAGGTGCGCAAGGGCACCTGCAAGAACCTGGGCTCGGTGACGACCAGGCTACCGGCGATCCGGACGTCGGCCACCGGGACGGTGCGGCGCGCCGACAACCTCATGCCGTGGGTCATGACCGATGTCTGGACGGCCGCCCGCAAGCCGACCTTCGTGGTCAGGCTGGTGAGCGGGTCCTCCATCCGCTGTGGCAAGTTCAGCTTCGTGCACGCAACCCGCGTGAAAGTCCCCGGGCTCGACATCGACCTGCCGGTCATCAGGGGGCCGGAGACGTACCCGCCGTGCCGGGTCGCGATGTATCACGCGTCCGTCGCGCAGCCGCGCGAGCCCGGCGTCACGTTCATCTACGCCCACGCCCGGACCGGGATGTTCCTGCCGTTGCTGACGCAATGGAGGAAGAACCGAGGTGCGAACCTCATCGGCCGGACGGTCAAGGTCTGGACGAGCGACAGCTATGTCAGCTACTACCGGATCAACAAGGTCCGCACGACCACCAGCAAGATGGCCGGCGCCTACTCGCTGACGAACGAACGCCTGTGGCTCCAGACATCGACCGGCCCGAACACGACCTATCCGAAGCTCATCGTCGAAGCGGTGCGCTACTCGACGGTCAAGTCGAGCTATGCGGCCGCCCACCCGAAGGCGCGTCCAATCCGCTGCTGACGCCGTGGACACTCCGGGCTGGCCTGGCCGCTCATCGCGAGGTCGCCCACGGGGATGCCGCCATCCATTCGGCGAGGCCGGTGACGTTGAGCAGGCGGTCGCTCTGACAGGTCGAGCGGACAGCCACCTCCCGACGGATCGCGGCGAGGAAGTGGCGGTCGAAGTCGCCGCGGGGATAGTCGCGAACGACGTCCTCGCGGACGGCGTCGACCAGCTCGAACCCGGCGCCGCGGACGTCGAGGCCGGTCGCCCGGTCGAGGAGGACGGACTCCACCCCGTCGTCGAGCGTCACCGTCGGCTGCATGTGGAGCACGATCGCGCGATCGACGCGCTCGGCCTTCTCGGGCGCCAGGCCGATGCGCTCGAGCCAGCGTCGGGCCTGCCTCCCGCCGGCGACTTCGAAGCAATCGTCGTTGGTCGGGATCGTGGTCAGGCCACGGTCGTGGAGCAGCGATGCCGTCCAGAGCACCTGGCGGTCGAACGCCCAGCCCTCCCCTGCCCCGATCGCGGCGCCCCAGCAATACGACCGGACCGAGTGGAACAGCAGGTACGCCGGCAACGATCGCTGCGCCCGCCGCCAGGTCGCGGCCGACACGTCGTCCTGCGGAACGTCGATGCCGCCGATCTGCCTCGGAAGTGGTCGCAGTGCGGGCCTCACCTGCGCGCGTCCGGGCATGCCGCGGTCAACCGATCGGGCCGATCTCCCCGGCACCAGACGCTTCGGCGATCACGCCGATCGAGACACGGAAGCCGGCGCGCCGTTCCGGCGACGCCATGAGCGTGCCCTGTCCGACCGGGGCGCCGCCGGGAACCAGCTCATCCATTCCTCGTAGAACGTGTCGAACTCGGTTCGGTCGACGAGTGACCAGTTGGCCCACACGACCTTCTCGAGGGAGCTCCCCTGCGCTTCGAGCATCGCCTTCAGGTTGGTCAGGCATTGCCGGGCCTGGACCTTGACCCCGCCGGTCACGGTCCGCCCGTTGTCCCGATCGACCGGCCCGATCCCGGAGACATAGATCATCCCGCCGGCGGCGACCGCCCGACCGTGGCCGACCTGGACACCGGACGGGTCCACGCCGTGGACGGCGTTGGCGTCGCCCCATCGTTCCTTGAGCTTGCGGCGTGGCATCGGCCGCGCCTCTTCTGTCGAGGGGATCCCGAATTCCCCGGGCGGCAGCATGACGCCGTTGCGCTGGAACTGGCCCATGAAGGTCGGCCGGAACCCGGTCGGCTTGAGCTCGCCCTGGACCTTGCCGTCCCGAAGCCCGGTCTGCTCGAACACGAAGATGTCCTGCGTCAGGATCTCCTCGTCCTCGATCCCGTAGACCTCGGTGATGTTGACGATCTTGCGCGAACCGTCCTTGAGGCGGGCGGTGTGGACGATCAGGTCGACCGCGGACGCGATCTGCTCGCGGATCGCCCACAGCGGCATCTCGTAGCCGGTCATCAGGATCATCGTCTCGAGTCGACGGAGCATGTCCTTCGGGCGTGTTGGCGTGGCCGGTCGACAGCGAACCATCGTGACCGGTCGTCATCGCCTGGAGCATGTCGAGCGCCTCGCCGGCACGACACTCGCCGACGATGATCCGGTCCGGGCGCATGTGCATCGCGTTGCGCAGCAGGTTGCGGATCGTGACCTCACCCTCGCCCTCGAGGTTGGCCGGGCGTGCCTCGAGCGTGATGACGTGCTCCTGGCGAAGCTGGAGCTCGGCCGCGTCCTCGATCGTGACGATCCGTTCATCGTTCGGGATGAATTGCGAGATGACGTTGAGCGTCGTGGTCTTGCCGGAGCCCGTCCCGCCCGACACGAAGACGTTGAGCTTGGCCCTGACGCAGGCGTCGAGGAATTCGAACATCTCGGCCGTCGCGGTTCCGAACCCGATCAGGTCGTCCACCGTGTACGGCTTCTTGGCGAACTTGCGGACCGTGATGACCGGCCCCACCAGGGACAGCGGCGCGATGATCGCGTTGACGCGGGAGCCGTCGGCGAGGCGGGCATCGACCCTCGGGCTCGAGTCGTCGATGCGGCGTCCGAGCGGGGTGATGATCCGGTCGATGATCCGCAGGACATGCTCGTTGTTCAGGAAGTGCGTGTCGACCCGCAGGATCTTGCCGCCCCGCTCGATGTAGATCTGGTTCGGCCCGTTGACCATGACCTCGGTGACCGAGTCGTCGTTGAGGAGCGTTTCCAACGGGCCCAGGCCGGTGACGTCGGCGACGGTGTCCTCGATGAACTGCAACCGTTCTTCCCGGGTGACGATGTAGCCCTTGCCCGCGAGGACCCGATCGACCAGCTTCTCGATCACGACGTTGGCTTCGCCCGGCGGCATGTCGAGCAACGTGTCGAACGACCCGACCACCTCGGCCTGGAGGGCGAGCCGCGCCTGGTGCAGGAACTCGTCCCGTTCCGGCCTGCCAGGTGGACGCCCACCGAACCGCGGGGCGACGACCGGGATCGGGATCGCCACCCCGTCGGTCCCCTGCTGCGCCCGCTCGACCCGCTGCATCAATGACATGTGCCCGAACTCCATGACGCCTGGCCAATGATCCGCGGAGCATACCGCCTGATCCCGCCCGATTGGTGCGACGGGACAACGATTAGCGGTTCCTGTTGCCTCGTGTCAACCGTCCCGCCGACGCGGCAACCGTCGTCCCGCCGACGCGGCGGGCAGCCTGGCGACGATCAGGCGTCCGGCATCGCCAATGTCTCGACCACGACGGCCGGCCGAGGCGACGTATCGACGTGGAGCCGGAACACGTCCGGTCGGTTGTAGTGGCCGACCGGGTCCATGACGCGGCGTGCCGCCGCGACGTCACCCAGGTCGAGGTCGGCAATGAGCGTCTCCTCCCGCTTCCCGAACTGGGCCGGCGATGATGTTGCCGCCGGGTCCGACGATGACGCTGTTGCCCTCTTCCAGCCAGGGACCCTTCTCGGCGACGTAGGCGGCCGGCACGAGCCGATCGCGGTGTGGGAAGCCGCTCGGGATCCGGTCGACGTGCAGGACCGGGTTCACGCCGATCACGAACATGCGGTTCTCTCGCGCGAGGTGGCGCATCGTCGCGACCCACGCGTCGCCCGGTGCGAGGGTCGGCGCGAGCCAGATGTCGATTCCCTGCGCGTACAGGTGGAACCGCGCAAGGGGCATGTAGTTCTCCCAGCAGATCAGTCCACCGATCCGTCCGAACGGCGTGTCGACGACACGGAGCGTCGAGCCGTCACCCATGCCCCAGACGGTCCGCTCCGAGCCCGTTGGCACCAGCTTGCGATGCTTCTCGACGAGCGATCCGTCGGGCGAGATGTAGAGCACCGAGTTGTAGATCGTGCCCCCGTGCGCCTCCCGCTCCTGCACACCGATCACCAGCCAGACGCCGTGCTCGCGGGCGATGGCGCCGAGACGATCGGTGGCTGGACTCGGGACGACGACGGCGTTCTCGGCGAGGAGCCGGAACCAGTCCGCGTCGCCGTCCCAGATCGGCTGGGTGTCGATCCAGATGGGCGTGCCCGGGATGAAGGCCTCGGGGAAGACGACGAGCTGGGCGCCACGCGCGGCGGCGTCGGCCGTGAGCTCGGCGACCCGATCGATCGTCGCCTCGCGGTCCATCAGGACGTATGTGGCCTGTACGGCCGCAACTCGCACCGTCGTCATCCTTGCTTCCCCCTGCAACGACACCACCGAAGATCGCTCCGCCGCGGGTCGAGTGTACGACCGAGCTGTCGCCGTTCCCGTCCGGTCTCCTTGTGCGAATGGATAGGATGCCGTCATGACGGCGATACCGACTGGGGGGCCGGAGGGTCCGTCACTGGCCGACCAGGTCTCCCGCCTCTACGACCTCATCGCCGGCTACCACCTGACCAACCTGATCGAGGTCGGCCGCGAGGTCGGCGTCTGGGACACGGTGACCGCGCGACCCGGGATCAGCTCCAGGGCCCTCGCCGCCGCCCTGGGGACGGATCCGGACTACACGGACGTCCTGTGCAGGACGGCCTTCGCGTTCGAGATCCTCGAGCGCGACGGCAATGGCTGGCGGATGGGCCCGCACCTGGACGCGATCCTTGGCGACGCCGACTCGCCGTTCTACCTCGGTCGGGCTGCCCGGGTCCACCTGATGATCGGGGACGAGGACTACCCGGACATGGCCGACCGTCTCCGAAGCGGCCGGGTCGTCCCCTACCAGGACCACAGCGATGCCTTCATCACCGAGATCGGCGACAGCCTGCGCTCGCTGCCGCGGATCTTCGTCAACGTGGTGCTGCCGCGTCTCCCGGCCCTCGGGGCGCGATTGTCCGCCGGAGCGCGCGTCCTCGACCTTGGATGCGGAGCAGGATGGGCGATCGTGGAGCTTGCCGAGCGGTACCCCGCCAGCCGCGTCGACGGCGCCGATATCGAGCCGCGGTCCGTCGAGCTCGCGGCCGACCGGATCGTGCGCCGGGGATTGGCCGACCGGTGCACCGCCCGGCTGCTCAGCTCGGATGGGCTGACCGACGTCGGGCGCTATGACGTCATCACGATGTTCCTCGTCGTGCACGAGATCGGGCCGGAGCTGAAGGACCGTGTCCTCGCCGCGGCTGCCCGGGCGCTCGTGCGCGGCGGCTCGCTGGTGATCTTCGACGAGGCCTACCCGGATACCGATGACGCCATGCGCACGATGCCGAGCCGGTTCACCGCAGTCGCCCAGTGGTTCGAATTGACGTGGGGCAACCGCATCGACACGGCCGCGGAGCTGCGAGCCAGGGTCTCACGAGCCGGGCTCCGGCTGACCGACGAGACGACCTTCAGCCGGTTCACCATCCTCGTGGCGGAGACGATCTAGCCGATCGGTAGTGAGCGAAACCTTCATCGAGGGGTGGCGCCAGGTTGACGTGCCTCGCATCATCGGCCACATGGGGTCGATGTCGCGCCCAGCCGCCACCCGACGGTCACGTCTGGCCACGCTGGGGTTCGTCGCGGTCCTCGTCGCTGCCTGCACGGCCGCCCCGGCCGCTCGGAGCGGCGAGGCGACGCCGTCACCCGCCGCGGGCGCTGCCGAAACGCCGGCAGCGCCAGGCACGTCCCCCCAACCGCCGCCCTCCACGACCAGCGTGGCACCCTCGGCTTCGCCTGCTGCGGATGCCCATGAGCCATCGAAGCGGCGCGCAAGCTGCTCGAGACCCGGGCCGCCGCCGTCGTCATGGATGTTCGCCGCGAGAAGCGCCCGACTGATCCGGTCGAGACGCTGATCCTGCTCGAAGGGCGCATCGAACCTGCGCTCGGACGCGGTCAAGCGCGCCTGGATTTCAGCGGGCTGGTCGCGGTCCCCGGTGCGATCGGCGTCGCCGGGCGCGGACCCGATCGTGGAGCTGATCTGGACGCCGGACGACCTGTACGCGCGGTCCGCCACCCGGCCGACCGAAGCGTGGGAAACCCGGTCGAGGGCGGAGGCACGCACCAACAGCGGGTACCTGGGACGCATCCCCGACGAGGTCCTGGGGCTCGTCAGGCTCGTCGCCGCGAGCCAGCCCGACGAGGTCACCGCGCTCGAGGACGCGCCGATCGACGGCGAGGACGCGCAGCGCTGGCTCGTCCGCGTGCCGGTCGAAGCTACCGTCGTCGAGGGCGTCCCGGCCGACGTCCCCGATGCGCCCACGCTCCGTGACGTGTACCGCATCGATGCCCTGGACATCGAGGTCTGGCTCGTCGACGGGATGCTGCGGCGCATTCGGTACGCGATCGCCCGCGAGAAGGCCCTCTACGGTGGCCCGGACCGGACGACCGTCACCTACGACTGGTCGAAGCCGCGAGCGCCGACCCGATCGTCGTGCCGCCAGCGCCCTAGGTCGCCGAGGCCTGCGGCGCGAGCGCGAACTCGACGCCTCGCTCGCCGGCATCTCCCGGCCACGGGTGCGGGCGCGCTCGAAGGCGTCCGCGCCCATCGCCTCGGGCAGGTCGGCGAGCAGCCGTTCGTAGTGCGGCCGCTCGTCGGGCGGCCAGGCCATCTGCTGGGCCTCCATGATCGCCTCGGCCGCGCCGACGAGCGTCGCGGCCCGCTCGAACTGCGCCGCGTTCCGTGGCGATGGATGCCAGTCCGCTCATCGCGAATGGCGTCACGAACTTGCCACCCGTCCGAGCGTCGATCTCCAGCGCCTCGCGCTCGAGCCCTTCGGCGGCGTCGAGGTCCCCGAGCTGGCGTTCGACCATGGCGAGATTGGCGGCTTCGGACGAGATCAGGAAGTCGTTGCCGGTCGCGCGGACGAGCGCCAGGCGCTGGGTCATCCACTCGCGGGCTTCGACGAGATCGCCGGCGATCTGGGCGCCGACGCCGAGGAGATGGAGCGCATTGGAGCGGCCCGCCTCGTCCCCCGCGGCGTCGCTCACGGCGAGTGCCTCTCGCGCGAGCCGGCGACCCTCGGGCACGTCCGTGCGCAACGCCACCCGGGCGAGCCCGCCGAGCGCCTGCGATGTCAGCGGCGCATCGCCAAGCCGGCGACCGGTCTCGAGCGCCTCGCCGAAGCGCTCCGAGGCACGCACGTCGTCGCCCATCCAGAACGGCATCATCCCGGCGTTGAGCTCGGCCCGGCCTCGCAGGAGGTCGTCGCCACCCGGCGACGCAAGGACCCGCTCGAACGCAGGCCGCGCCCTCGGCGAATCGCTGCTTGGTGATCCAGAACCGGTAGAGCGCGTTCGCGAGGCGGAGCGCCTCGTCCGTCCGGCCCATATCGACGAACCAGGCCATCGCCGCCAGCAGTTCGTCCAGGCGCGACTCGAGCTGGTCGAGCGACGCCTTGGCGTTCGGACCCGATGCGCCGGCGCTCGCCTGCTCCGCGACCTCCAGCAACGATTCCGCGGTATGGGCGTCCATGCGGCTCCATCCGGGGAATCCAACCGCTCGCGACGCCGTGTGTCATCGCGCGTACGCTCGCCGCCGCCGACGCGCATGACCGACAGCATCGTGACCGCTGACCGCTGGCAGCCGCCGCGTCAATGACCATGGATGGTAGAGCGCTGCCGAGGTCGTCGGATGGTCGTATCCAGACGAACAAGCCTGGGGAGCCGGCGCGGCGCTCGCCTCGGTAGACTCCGGCTGTCGGCGCCGGGTCGAGGCGGTCGGACCGGCCGCGTGGGGGCCCAATGGATCTCGGCGCATTCTCCGTGAGCCTCGCCGTGCGGGACCTCGAGGCGTCGCGGCGCTTCTACGAGCAGCTCGGGTTCGTCCCGTTCTTCGGCGAGGCCACGCAGAAGTGGCTCATCCTCAGGAACGGCGATCACGTGATCGGACTGTTCGAAGGCATGCTCGAGAAGAACACGCTGACCTTCAATCCCGGCTGGGACGATGCGGCGAACCCGGTCGGCTCGTTCACCGACATCCGTGAGATCCAGCGAACGCTGAAGGCGAGCGGCGTCGAGTTCGTGGCCGAGGTCGACGAGTCGGGCTCCGGACCGGGCAGCTTCATCGTGCTGGACCCGGACGGCAACCCGATCTTCGTCGACCAGCACGTCTGACCGGCGAGTACCTCCGTGGCTTACGCCACCGCCATGAAGCCCTCGGTCACCTCGCCCTTGTGGGCGGCGAAAGCTGCGAGCACCTCCGACTTCTCCTTCTCGGGCACCTTGAACGCGTCGAGCGAGCGAGTGAGCTCCGCGGCGACCTCGTCGAACTGGTCCGGGCGAGATCTCGAACGTGCGATGCGCCTCTTCCAGGCTCAACGCCTCTCGACCCGGGTGGGTGGCCGTGAACTGGAACGGTCCGCCGGCGACGGTGCACAGCCAGAGGGTCCGCTCGAACTTCAGGCCGGGCAGCCGGCCCAGCTGCTTCGTATGCCACTCGCGCAGGGCCGGATTCTCGGAGCGTTGGCCCACCTTCGGGTTCTGGACGATCGCGTCGCTGAAGTGATCGACGACGGCGGCGATGGCGAAGACGCCGCCCAAGCGGTCATACAGGCTCTGTTCTGACACAGCAGTCACCTCTCTGGGGTTTGTGTGAGGGTTCGACCTGCCGGCATTCGGGCCAAGCGTGCACGCTTCTTGTACTAGCCCACGATAGTGATACACCGGCACCGCGCCGATGTCAACGACAGTCGGCCACGGGGCCGCCGCGTGCTGGCTATGCCGACGCTCCAACCGGCCGCAGCTCGCGAGCGATGGCTGCCGCCCATCCCTCGATCGCCGGCCAATCCCGAAAGTCGCCCTCGGGGAGCGCGTTCCGAATGGCGGGCATCAGCCGGATGAACCTGACCATCAGCCCGTCGATCGCGCCGGCCGGCGCCGCATCAGGGTCGTAGGCCCCGAAGAAGACGCGCTGGTCGCGCGGCTGGATGGTTCGCGCAAACTCCGCGAATTCCTTTGGCATGGCGGCCTCCACCTGATCGCGCCCCTTCGCATCCACCTTGTCGGGGCCGACGGGGCCGCTGCTGAACAACCAGACGGGATGCCTGGCGAGCAGGTCTCGATGCCGTCGCACGAACGTCGTTGCATCGCCCAACCAGCCGCCCATGTACGCGGCGCTGCCGATGACGAAGGCGTCGTACGCATCGGGTGACCCGGCGTCGGTGACCGGCCTGAGCGTGACCTCGAGACCGGACTGGCCGAGCGTGTCGGCGATGTGCTCGGCGATGCCTTTCGTGGCACCGTGCCGGCTGGCGTACACCACCAGGATCTTCATGGTCGATCCTCCTTTGCCCTGAGCGTGGCACGCGACGACTGGGATCGACCAGAGCCGGAGGTCACGATCAGACCCGCTATCCGACACGCTTCGCATCACCGATCACCGGTCGTCAGACTGGCCGGATGTCCGGCGCGCTGCTGACGGTCCGCGCGGTCCTTCGCCTCCCGTCGTTGCGACGGCTGGTCCCGGCATTCCTCGCCTTCAGCATCGCGGAGTGGGCGTCCTGGATCGCCCTGGTCGTGTACGCCTACTCGCGGGGCGGACCGTCTGAGGCCGGGCTGGTCGCCGGGCGTCGTCTTCCTGCCGTCGATCCTCGTCGCGCCCGCGGCGTCGATGTTCGGCGACCGATGGCCGCGGGCACGCGTCCTGACGGCCGCCTACGCGGTGGTGGCCCTCGCGATGGGGGCGACCGCGGTCGCGCTTGCGGTTGCACCGCCAATCGTCGCCTACCTGATGGCGACCCTGGCGGCCACGAGCATCACCCTGGTCCGGCCGGCGCACGCCGCACTCCTGCCCCAGATCGTCCGCGACGCCCGACGAGCTGGCGGTCGCGAACGCTGCATCCGGGACCGTGGAGGGGCTCGGAGCGCTGATCGGGCCGCTGGTCGCGGGGCTGCTGATCGGGCTGGCCGGCCCGGCCGCGGTGTACGGGGCGATCGCGGTCCTGACGCTCGGATCGGCGCTGCTGGTCCTGCCGCTCGGCCTGGCCGCGCGTCGCTCGGTCGTCGCAGCCGCGGTCCCGCGCCGCGACGGTCTGCTGCACGAGCTCGGCGCCGGCCTGCGTGCCGTGGTCGGCGACCGCCGGCTGTTCGCCGTCATGGCGGTGCTCAGCGGCGCGATCGCGCTCCTGGGTGCGTTCAACGTGTTCCTGACGGTGATCGCCATCGACCTGCTCGGAGGCGATGAGAGCACGATCGGGTACGTCGCGGCGGTTGCGGGGCTCGGATCGGTCGTCGGGGCCGGCGCGACCGGCTTCCTCATGGGCCGCGAACGACTGGCCACGGTCTACGTCCTGGCCGGCGCGCTGTTCGCCGGGGCGGTCGTCCTGATCGGGCTCGGGCCCGGGCCGGTCGTCATCCTCGCGTGCGTCGTGGCCGCAGGCGTCGGCTGGGCGTTCGTCTACGTCGAAGCCCTCACGCTCGCGCAGCGCCTCGCCGGCGACGATGTCATGAGCCGGGTCTTCGGCGTCATGGAGTCGACGATGATGGCCTCGCAGGCACTCGGCGCCCTGGCCGTCCCGGTCCTCATCGCGCTCGTCGGGGTGATGCCCGCGATCGTCGTCAGCGGGCTGGCGCTCGGTGTCGTCGTGGCGGCCGCGGCACCGACCCTCATCCGTGCCGATCGGCTCGTGCCCAGCCGGGTGCGTCAGCTCCGGGCCCTGCGCGCGGTCCCGATGTTCGGGCCGCTGTCCGCCCCGGTCCTCGAGCGGCTGGCGACCGGCGCGACGACCGTTCAGGTCGCGGCGGGCGAGGCGATCATCACTGCCGGCGAGATCGGCGATCGGTTCTACGTGATCCTGGCCGGCGAGGTCGAGGTCACGACGGCGGCGGGTGTGCGTCGTCGACAGCAGGCGGGCGATGCGTTCGGCGAGATCGCCCTCCTCCGCGACATCCCGCGAACGGCGACGGTCACGGCGATCGTGCCCACCGAGCTCCTTGCGCTCGACCGCGGCCCGTTCCTCGAAGCGCTGACGGGTCAGCCACGCAGCCGATCGCTGGCGGACGCCGAGACGACCCGCCGCCTCGACGCCGACGTCGCCCTTGCGTTGCCGCCGGGCGATTCCGCCTGAGCTAGGGCTTCTGCCAGACCGAGACGTGCTGCCGGCTGTCGCTGGTGAACGGCTCCCTGCCCCACCCCGCCCAGCGCTCGCGGAGCTCCATGCCGGCCAGCTGCGCCATCAGGTCGAGCTCGGCGGGCCAGACGTAGCGGAACGGACCGGACGTCTTGTCGACGCCATCCGGACGGATCTCGAAGTGATGCGAGATCAGGCCCTGGTTCGCGACGTCGTACTCGTCCACGCCCCAATGCGTCTCGCTGGCGTCGAAGATGACGAACCGCTCGCCGTACGGCAGGCGACGGAGGTCGGGCACGCCGACCTCGACGACGAACCGGCCACCGGGCTCGAGATGCGCCGCGGCGTTCCGGAAGCAGGCAACCTGTTCGGCCTGCGTGGTCAGGTTCATGATCGTGTTCCAGACGATATAGGCGAGGCGAAACGATCCCTCGACCCGGGTGGTCGCGAAGTCGCCGACGTGACCTCGATCCCCTCCCCGCCGGGCTTGGCCCGGAGGCGCCGGACCATCGCCCGCGACAGGTCGATCCCGTGGACCGGTACGCCGCGCGCGGCGAGCGGCAACGCGATCCGCCCGGTCCCGACGCCGAGCTCGAGTGCGCGCCCGCCCTCCGCGAGCTCCGCGAGGAAGTCCACGGCGGGCTCGACCACCGCCGGATCGAACATCGCGTTCGAGGTCTCGTCGTAGCGGTCGGCGACGGGTTCGCCGAAGTGACCGTCCTCGTCCTGCATCGGCCGAATCCTACCGAACGGACGGGGCCCCAGCGTTCAGGCTGCCTCGCCCTCGGCCACGGTGATCACGACCTTGCCGCTGGGGCCACCCTCGTCGACGTAGCGCAGCGCATCGACGACCTGGTCGAGCGGATACCGCCGGTCGATGACCGGCTTGACGATGCCGGCCGCGATGAGGTCGGTCGCGGTCTTGACGTCCGGCGGGTTGAACGGCTTCCACCAGAGCATCAGTCCCGTCCACTTCCCGCTCGCCAGCGAGATGACCGGCCCGAGCACGAGTGCGGAGAGGATCCGGCGCGACGAGCCCCCGAGCGTGACGTAGACGCCCTTCGGCCGAAGCGCCCGGCGACTCTGGAGGATCGGCTGGTGCGAGTCGGTGTCAACGATCCAGTCGTACTTCTCGCCGGTCGTGGTGTAGTCGATGGTCGTGTAGTCGATGACGTGATCGGCACCGAGCGAGCGGACGAAGTCCAGCTTGGCCGGGCTGGCGATGCCCGTCACCTCGGCGCCGAAGCCCTTGGCGATCTGGACCGCGAACGGGCCGACGTTGCCCGACGCGCCGACGATCAGGACCTTGTCGCCCTTCCCGGGCGTTCGGCCCTTGCGCGTTCGGAGCCCCTGGATCGCGAGGACCGCCGAATGCGGAAGCGTGGCCGCGGTCTCGAACGACAGCGCGTCGGGGATCTTCTCGAATGCCTTCTCCGGGCGCGCACGCGTACTCCGCGAAGGAACCGACGCCGTACGCGTACAGGTCGGCGAACACGCGGTCGCCGGGTCGGAAGCGGGTCACGGCCGGGCCGACCGCCTCGACGACGCCGGCCGCGTCCAGCCCGAGGCCGTGGTTCCGCGGTGCGCGCAACCCGATGAACAGGCGCACGAACCCAGGCTTGGGCGTCAGGCCGTCGAGATCGGCCCGATTGACCGACGCGGCGACCACGCGGACGAGGACCTGGTCGTCCGTCGGGACCGGCCGCTCGATCTCGCGCAGCTCGACGACATCGGGCGAGCCGTATCGATCCCGGAGGGCGGCCCGCATCGTGGGTGCCGTCACGGGCTCGACTCGCCGGCGTCGGCGGCCTCGTCACCCTCCTCCGCGGCGGGGCCCGTCGCGGTCGCCACGGACGACAGGTGGCTGGCCTCGACCATCTTGGGCACGCCGTCGCGGTCCTTCCAACGGGTCTGGATCAGGACCTCGTCCACCTCGCCGGCCATCCGGAGGACGACGTTGTAGCCGGCGCCCGAATGCTCGATCGATTCGATCTCGACCTCGTTGGCGGGGAGCGGCATCAGGGCCAGGATCTCGCCGAGGTTGCGCTGGAGCTCCGGGCTGAACTCGCCGGTCGCGCGCGCGATGTCGCCGCTCGCCAGCGCGTCGCAGACGACCTCCGCGTGGTCCCGGACGGCCTGTTCATCCATCGATTCGACCTCGTGTGCGATCGCGGCTGGGGGCAAACCGCGTCCAGTGATGATAGGAGGCTGGGCTACCCTGTCGGCCATGACGTTCGAGTACGAGGACAAGCCCTCGAGCTCCCGGTTCGTCGACATCGTCTGGCGAACCCACGACACGAGCGACGGGACGTACCTCGCCGCCGCCGACGCCTGCTGGGACATGATCTTCATCCGGAGCGGCGACGCGACGCGCGTCCTGCTCAGCGGCCCGTCGTCGATGATCACGCCCGTTCCGTACCGGGCCGGCAACCGCAACGTCGGCATCCGGTTCGTGCGGGGATCGTTCCTGACCCACGTGCCGGCGTCCGTCATGGTCGACACCACGATCACGCTGCCGATGGCCGACGACGGCTCGTTCGTGCATGGCCGGCCGGACGTGGCCGGTCCCCACGTACGAGACCGTCGACGAGTTCGTTGCCGCGCTCGAACGGGAGGACCTGCTGAGCGACGATCCGCTGGTCCTGGCCGTCCTCGCCGGGGCGCGTCCGATCGACCTCGACGCGGTCCGTCCAGCGCCACGTTCTCGACCGTCACCGGCCTCACCGCGAACCGGATCCGGCAGATCGTCCGGGCGCGAACGGCCGCCGAGATGCTCCAGCGCGGCGTGCCGATCCTCGACGTGACGCACGAGCTCGGCTACGCGGACCAGGCCCACCTGACGCGCGACCTCAAGCGCCTGACGGGCTTCACGCCGGGCCAGACGAAGCATCGCGACGAGCCGATCTGACGCTGTCGTTTCGGTTCAAGACCCGGACGCCCGCATCGGCTTTGATGGACCCAGCAGCCGCGCACGCGCGCCCATCGACGCATCGAGGAGATCGCCGTGGAGATCAAGCCCTTCACCGTCGCCGTGCCGCAGTCCGAGGTCGACGACCTCGTCGCGCGCCTGGGCAACACCCGCTGGCCCCAGGACGTCGCGACCGACTGGAGCCGGGGCGTCCCGACGACCTACGCCCGAAAGCTGGCGGCCTACTGGGCCGACGGCTTCGACTGGCGCGCGCAGGAGACGCGGCTCAACTCGTTCCCGCAGTTCACGACGTCGATCGACGGGCAGACGATCCACTTCGTCCACGTCCGGTCCGCAGTGGCGGACGCGACGCCGCTGCTCCTGCTGCACGGCTATCCGAGCTCGTTCGTCGAGTTCACTCGGATGATCGGTCCACTGGTCGACCCCGAAGCCCACGGTGGCCGGGCCGAGGACGCGTTCCACGTCGTGATCCCGTCGCCGCCCGGCTTCGGCTTCTCGACGCCGGTTGCGGGGCCCGGCTGGGCCATCCGGGAGTCCGCCGCGGCCTTCGACGCGATCATGCAGGCGCTCGGCTACGCGCGTTACGGCGTGCACGGTGGGGACGTCGGCGCCGGGATCGCCGAGCAGCTGTGCATCCAGGCCGGCGACCGCGTCATCGGATCGCTGGTGGTGACCGATCCGGGCGCGATCGCGACCGATTTCACGCCACCGACCGATCACCTGACCGACGCCGAGCGGGAGCATCACCAGGCGCTCAAGGCGGCCCGCGCCGAGGACTTCGGCTACCTCCAGCTGCAGACGACCCGGCCGCAGTCGATCGCCTACGGGCTGACCGACTCCCCGGTCGCCCAGCTGACCTGGATCGTCGAGAAGATCCGCGAATGGACGGATCCGACCCGCGAGCTGCCCGAGGACGCGGTCGAGCTCGACCACCTGCTCACGCTCGTCAGCGTCTACTGGTTCGGCAAGGGCGGCGCCGGCGCCGCGAACTTCCTGTACGAGGCGATGCACGCCGAGGCGGCGTGGGGCCAGACGCACGACCGGCCGCAGGGGTTCGTGGCGTTCGGCGACGAGCCGCTGGTCCGGCGGATCCTCGACCCGAACCTCGAGATCCCGTACTGGAACCAGCACGACGCGCGGCGGCCACTTCCCGGCGATGGAGGTCCCGGACCTGGTCGTCGGCGACCTGCGGGCGTTCTTCGCCGGCCTCCGCTGAGGCGGACGCCCCGCGGCCCTACTCCTGGCTCGTCTCCGGAGGCTTGGTGGCGACCTTCCGCCTCCGATTCCCGGAGACGGGCCAGCTCGGCGAGGTCGGCCTTGGCCTTCCGATCGAAGAACGGGATCAGGAACGGGATCATGACCAGGCCGGCCACGAACAGCGGCACGAACAGCACGAGAAACGGCCGCATGTCCTCGGGCAACTGCAGGCGACTGCAGGATCTGGGCAGTGACCAGGTAGGCCACCGCACCGACCGGGAGTGACAGGATCAGCAGGATCGTCGGCATCGACCGCATGGGTGGATCCTACCTCCGGCTCCCGGCAGGACTTGGACATCGTCGTGACGCCGCGTCGCGTACCCTCACGGGGATCGAGGAGGTCCGGATGACGACGAGACGCGTGGCCTGGCGGCGCTCCGACGATGTGGCGACCGACGAGCACTGCACGCTGACGGTGCGCGACGGCGGGCTGTCGCTGGTCGGGACCGTGCTCGGTGCCGAGGCCGGCCAGCCCGTCCGGATCGAATACCGCGTGCTGGCCGACGGCGCCGGCATGACGACCGCTGCTCACGTCCGAGACCTGCGCGGCTTCGAGGTCCGGACGCTCGTCCTCGAGCGCGACCCGAAGGGCAGCTGGAGCGTCGACGGCAAAGGGATGCGAGGGCTCAAGGCCTGCACCGACGTCGACCTCGGCTGCAGCCCGTCGACCAACACGCTGCCGATCCGGCGGCTGCGGCTCGCGATCGGCGCAACGAAGAAGATCCAGGCCGCGTGGGTCCGCTTCCCCGAGCTGACCGTGGTCAAGGCGGCCCAGACCTACACCCGCCTCGACGAGTTCACCTACCACTACGCCAGCGGCACGTTCGAGGCGGACCTGACCGTCGACGACGACGGGCTCGTGACGTCCTACGCCGAATGGCAACGCTCGGGCTGGGCGACGGGCCCTGACGCGGCCGAACCGCTCGACGCGATCCGCTAGATCGACCCGGCGACCGGCGAGTCGTCGACAGTCCGACGGAGCCCGGCTGCGGTCGCGTCCGGTGGCGGGAAGCGTTGCTTGAACGTGAACGCCTCGGCGGTCGGGCCCAGGTCGGACAGCCGGCGCAATCGGCCCAGTGCCTCGTGGATGTCCGGGATGGTGCCCGCCGGCTGCCACCACAGGACCGTGTTCGGCGTCTGCCGCCGCTCGAACCAGTCGTAGCGGCGCGCGAACACGGTCTTGTGCTCGGAGCCGTAGGTGAAGGCATGGAGCGCGTCGACCGATGCCCAGACCGACAGGTTGACGATGAACTGCGGGTCGTTGGTGACCTTGAGATCGGTGTTGTTGCCGTTGTCGCCCTTCAGGCGCCAGACGAAGCCCGGACTGCGCTCCGCCAGCGCGTTGATCTCGTCGAGCCAGCCCACGAAGCCCGCCATCTGCGGGTCGTCCATCGGGGCGACGGCGCGCCCGACGTTCAGCTGCGCAAGGTTGTAGGTGCTCATCTGCTCTGTGCTCCCGAGCTCGATCGATCAGGCCGTCGATCGATCCTACGCCTGCCGGCAGGTGGCAGGGGTTGCCCGGCGGGGTAGCATCGATCGACGATGCCGTCGCGCCAGCCGGAGCCGCTGCTCCGGACCAACTGCTTCGAAGTCCTCATCGGCGATCGTGAGATCGCGTTCGCCGAGGTCGGCCGCCTGACGTCGGACACCGACCCAGCGTCGCCCGACGCCCGGGCCGACCGCTTTGCGCCCGTCGTCCTGCGGCGGGCGCTGTCGAGCTCGACCGAGCTGTTCGATTGGCGCGCGGCGATCGTGGCGGGCAAGGACGATCGTCGCGACGTCACGGTCCGCCAGCTGTCGGCCCCCGGTGGCCCGGTGGTCAACGCGTGGCAGCTCGTGCGCGCCTGGCCGGTGCGCTGGTCGGGTCCGGCGTTCGATGCGCTGCGCGCCGACATCGCCATGGAGGAGATCGAGCTCCGCTTCGACGACCTCGCCTGGCTCGATCGTGGCAAGAAGTCCCGGGGAGGGTGAGATGGCTGTGCTGCGCGACCGTCCGTACGGTCAGTTCAACTTCCTGGTCGACCTCGGGACCGGTACGACCGAAGGCCCGGAAGCCGGGTTCCAGGAGATCTCCGGCATCTCCATGAGCGTTGACGTCATCGAATACCGCAACGGCAACGAGCGCGAGAACGCGCCGCGCAAGCTGACCGGGCTCGAGCGGGTCGCCGACGTCACGCTCAGCCGCGGGATCATCGGCTCGTTGAACCTCTATCGCTGGATCGACCAGGTCCGCAACGGCGATCCGACCGCAATCCGAAACGTCACCATCCAGCTCCAGAACGAGGACCACACCGCGGTCGTCATGACCTGGAAGCTCCTCCGCGCCCGACCGATCAAGTACACGAGCGGCCCGCTCAACGGCAAGGGCACCGATGTCGCGATCGAGGAGCTCACGATCGCCTACGAGCGCCTCGAGATCGAGTAAGGAGCGGGCGGCGAGGCCCTGCTCGCCACGTCAGCCGGGTGGGATGACGACCCCGCTCAGGACGACCGGGTTGTGGAGCGTGTAGTCGACCTCGTTGGACTGGTCGACGCCGGGCGGCGGGATCACGTCCATGAGCTTCGGGACGCTGCCCGGATCGACGGTGCAGTGCGCGTCGAGGCTGGCCTCGGCGCAGACGCCGAACTGGAAGTCCGCCGGGATGGGCTGGAAGCCGCGTGCCTGGTCGCCGCTGAACCCGTCCTGGCCGGTCAGGACCACCGTGAACCCCCAGCCGGCGGCCGGCTGGCCGAGCGACGACTTGGGCACGCGAACCGTGATGAACCGGGAGATGGCATTGCCCGTGATCGTCACCGTGCCGAGCGTGGCACCGGCGGCGTCCTCGTAGCGCTGGCCGAAGCCCTGCGCCTGGATCAATCGGTTCCAGGCGAACGGCGCCGCGATCTGGAAGTTGCGTGACGCGTTCGCGGCAGCCGTCGATGTCGGCCCGCCGGCCGGATCGCGCACGTAGATGTCGACGAGCTGTGCGCCGAGCGCACTGCCGAAGGTCTCGGACAGGTCGCGCGTCCTGACCCTGAAGATGACGTCGCTGCCGGCGTCGAAGACCTGGAAGGCCTGGATGTCGAAGGCGCCGGGTGGAAGTTGGGCGACGTCGGGTAGGCGTAGTTGCCCGGTCCGTGGTCGTCGCCATCCGGGTCGGCGACGTCGAGGAGCAATGTCCCGGGCACGAAGTCGAACAGGATGGTGCGCCGCTCGTACGCCGTGGCACCGTCCGGGCTGACGGCCACGATCGTGAGCACGGTGGTCCCACCGGTGACCGCGACGTCGATGCTGAACGTTCCGTCCGTGGCCGTCGCCGAGGCCACGGTCGTCGCCGAGTTCGCGTCGGTGTTCGTCGCCGCGACGTAGACGGTGTTGCCCACGGCGGTCGTGCCGCTGACGGTCACCGGTGAGCCCGAGACCGAGGCGTTGTCGGCCGGGCTCGTGACTTCGAGCGTCGTCTCACCCTGCTCGTTGGCTACGTATCGCGCGTGCGTGACCTCGGGCAGCACGACGTTGCGGCCGGCGGCGAGGTCCGCCGCGAGGCGGACGTACGCCCCCGCCGACCACGTCAACGGCGCGGCAGAGCCCGCGGCCCGCCCGTTCACGAAGCCGATCGAGGCGACCGTCGGGTCGGTGCCGTACGGCGAGGCCGGGACGTCCGGCAGCTCCCAGTCCTGTTCCGGGATCAGGCCGATCCCGGAGGCGAAGCGGTGCATGCCCGCCAGCAGCGACGCCGCAGCCGCCGCGTCGCCTGTCGCGAGCGCCTGCTCGGCCCGCTCGGCCGAGAGCACGGGCCACAGGTGGCCGGTCCCCTGCCCGCTCGGCGCCCACGGCCGGCCGTCGCTGCCCCGGTCGCCGTAGCCGTCGCCGTTGTAGCGGTGCCATCCCGGGCCGCTTGGCGTGATCGTGCGGATCGTCGCGTCGACGATCGCCAGTGAGCGGGCGACATCGGGATCGTTCGGTGGGAGCGCCCCGAGCCGGACCAGCTCGAGGAAGCCCGGCGTCGATGACCGCGCGCTGGTCGAGCGTCGGCCCACCGTTGCCGACGTTGTAGGTGATCGCCGCGTTCGGGTCGCCCGTCTTCGACAGGCGGATGAAGTACGGATCCGGCGACAGCGGCCCGTTGGTCGTGACCGTCCAGTCCTTGATCGATCGCTGCATCTCGTCGGCGACGCCCAGCCAGATCGCCGACGACACCGGATCGCCGTTCGCCCGGGCGAGATCGGCCCCGGCGACCAGCCCCGCGATCTCGGCCGCGATGGTCGATGGCGAATAGCCGCTCTGCTCCTCCCAGCGCTCGACACCGAACGCAGGGCCGTGGGCGACCAGGTAGTTCGCGGCGGGCTTGACGTGGTCCTCGTACAGGTCGGGATCGGTCAATCCGAGCTGGTCCGCCATCAGGATCGGGTAGGCGACCTGGTCCAGCTGCGTGCCGAACGAGTCGGGTGCGGTCTTGCCGTTGACCAGGCTGTTGCGCGGGAACGACCCGTCCGCGAGCTGCTGGCGCTCGAACAGGAAGGTCGTCGCGTCCCGCGCCGTCGCCAGGTCACCGGCGGCGAGCAGGCCGGTCCACGCCTCGTACAGGTCGCGCGCGAAGACCTCGCGGTAGGACCCGAAGTAGGTGTTCGCCGGGTCGCCCGCCGAGACGGCCTGACCCCATGGCGACGCGAGGCTGGCCACGATCGCGCCGGGGAACGTCTTGTCCTCCGACGCCTTGAGCACGTTCGCGCTCAGGTAGTACGTCGCCTCGAGGGCCTTCTGGTCCTTGCCATTGATCCCGGGCAGCTTCTCCGTCCTCGGCCGGGTCAACCCGGCGTCGTACGCCTTCCAGCCCTTCTTGTAGGCGGCCAGGGTCTTGTCGAAGCTCGGGCCGAGCGAGCCGTGCGCCGCGCTGACGGCCTCGTCCTGCGAAGCGCCGAACCCGAGCGCGAGGACGGCGCTGCCCTCGTCGTCGAGGGCCACCTGGGCGGTCGCCACGACGTTCCCGTCCCGTGCGTCGGGGAACGTGGTCGCGAGGCCGTGCGACGCGTCGAGCTGGACGATCCCGTCGCTCTCGGAGCCCGCGAAGCCGGTCGACGCCGCCGTGAAGGTGCCGTCGAGCGCCGCGAACACGGGCTGGGCGTAGTCGCGATTGGCCGCGTTCGTCGCGGTGACCGGATCCGAGGCCACGAGGATCGGGTGGTCGGGCGAGCCTGCCACCGTCGCCGAGTCCGCGCCGCCGTTGCCCGGACCGCCGCCGCCGTTGCCGTTGACCGTCGGGTCGAAGCGGACGTACAGCTGCAGGCCATTCGACTCCGGCACGAACGTCACGCGCATCAGCAGCGTGTTTCGAGCCGGGTCGGTGATGTAGTCGGTGACGATCTGGTACGTCCCGCGATTCGCGGACGCGGTCACCCGGCAGGCCATCCCACCGGTGTCCGCGATCGCGGCGACGGTGTAGGTCATGTCGCGGGCCTGGAGGTCCGTGAACGTCGACCCATCGCTGACGATGTACTGCAGCGTCTCGACGTTGGTGTTGTCGACCGTCGGGTAGTAGACGTCGCTGAGGATCCCGCCGGCCACCGTGTACCAGACCTTGGATGTCCGGTTGCGAGCGGTGCCCAGGCAGTCCTTGCGGGCGAGGTCGAAGTGCGACAGGGCTCCCGGACCGCCGGGTGCGCCGTGATCGGCCGCGACCGTGATCGACAGGACGTGGGTCACGGAGTCGTAGCTCATCGTGACCTTGGCGTTGTCGCTCGGGACGGAGAAACCGATGTTGTTCGGGCTGTTCGGCTCCCCGTTCGGGCCGTAGTTCTCGTCCCAGCTCTCGTTGATCGCGACCTTGGTCTCGTACGACCCCTGGGGCAGGGCCGTCGTCTCGAGCGTGTACGTGCCGTCGCCGTCGATGTCCTGCAACCACGAGCGCAGGCAGCTCGGGTCCCAGTCGCCTCCGCAGCCCAGCTCGTTCTGGAAGCTGCCCGCCGCCACGGCGATGACCGAGCCGCGGTTGTCGGTGACCCAGTGGCTCTTGTGGTCGTAGTAGAACTTGACCGATCCCCCGGCCGCGAGCGCGAGTGGCACGTTGTTGGGGCTGTTGAGCTCGGCATGCGGCCCGTAGTTCTCGTCCCACGAGTCGTTCAGGGCGGCCTTGTACTCGTAGCCCAGCTCGCGGCCGGCAGGGTGAATGCCGCCTGCCAGACGTCGTCATTGGCGTCGTAGGCGAGGTGCGTCGTGGCGCAGGCCGGGTCCCAGTCCGCCGGACAGCCGGCCTCCGACTGGAGCGAGCCGGCGATGGTCACGCTCAGCGGGTCGGCGGCCGACGTCGCCGCGACCGGGAGCAGCGACGCGACGAGCACGACGGCGACGAGGGCCGTTCGCAGCCGCATCCGGATCGACTCGGTCGAGATCGGAGGGTCCTCCATCACGATCCTTGCGCCATCGTCTGGGCGGCCAGCATACGACGGTCGCCCGGATCGCTCAACCCATCCAACCGCCCGCTGCTATCGTCGCCGGGTGACCACGACGGCCCCGTCGACGCGCCCCTGGATGGGCGCGATCCCCCATCCGGACGGGACCTCGTTCCGCGTCTGGGCCCCGCACGCGAAGGCCGTCTTCGTGACCGGGACGTTCGACGACTGGGCCGGCGACCGCACCGCGCTGGCGCGCGACGGCGACGGCACGAGCGGCACGTGGTCGGCCGATGTCGCACGGCGTCGGGCCCGGGTCCGAGTACCGGTTCACGATCCGGACCGACCGACGGCGACCTGTCGCGGATCGACCCGTACGCGCGCGAGGTCACCAACTCGGTCGGCAACAGCATCGTGTACGACCCGACCGCCTTCGACTGGGGTGACGACGACGCCGGTCATGCCGACCTGGGACGAGCTGGTCATCTACGAGATGCACATCGGCACGTTCGGGGCGTCGGCGGACGCGACGCGGCACGTTCGACAGCGCGCGGCGCCGGCTGCGCTATCTCGAGCACCTCGGCGTGTCGGCGGTCCAGGTCATGCCGCCGTTCGAGTTCGCCGGCGACGTCTCGTGGGGCTACAACCCGGCCCACCTGTTCGCGATCGAGTCGTCGTACGGCGGGCCGGACGCGTTCAAGGCGTTCATCCGCGAGGCGCACGGCCGCGGCATCGCGGTCATCGTCGATGTCGTCTACAACCACCTCGGCCCGTCGGACCTCGACCTGTGGCGGTTCGACGGCTGGGCGCGAGGGCGACGGCGGCGGGATCTACTTCTACAACGACGATCGCGGCGTGACGCTGTGGGGCGCGACGCGCCCCGACTACGGGCGCGGCGAGGTCCGGACGTTCCTGCGCGACAGCGCGATGACCTGGCTCGAGGAGTTCCGCTGCGACGGCCTGCGCTTCGATTCGACCGTCCACATGCGGACCGTCGAGGGCTATCCGGCCCTGCCCGGTTCGACAGCCGCTGCCCGACGGCTGGTCGTTCCTGGCCTGGATCAACGACGAGATCCGCGAGGCCGGCAGCCGTGGAAGATCACGATCGCCGAGGACCTCGAGGACGACCCGATCCTCGACGACGCCGACCGCCGACGGCGGCGCGGGCTTCGCAGGCGCAATGGGACGCCGGGTTCATCCGGCGGGTGCGGCCGCAGCTCGTGGCGCACGACGATGCCGCACCGGGACATCGACGCGGTCGTCGCCGGGCATCCTCGGCGAGGGCCGCGGCGGACCGCTCAGCCGGGTCATCTACACCGAGTCGCACGACGAGGTCGCCAACGGCCTGGTCCGCGTCCCCGAGGCGATCGCGCCCGGCGCACGCCGGCAGCTGGTGGGCGAAGAAGCGGGCCGTGCTCGGGTCGGCGCTGGTCCTGACCTCGCCCGGCATCCCGATGCTGTTCCAGGGCCAGGAGCTGCTCGAGGACCGCTGGTTCGACGACGCCGTCTCGCTCGACTGGGAGAAGACTGGCCACCAACCGGGGCATCCTGCAGCCTCCATCGCGACCTGATCGCGCTGCGGCGCGCCCGCGACGGCACGACGCGCGGCCTGCGCGGGACCGAACGTGCGGATCCTCCGGGCCGACCAGAAGGCCAAGATCCTGGCGATGCATCGCTGGATGAACGGCGGCCCGCACGACGACACGGTCGTCGTCGCCAACTTCGCCGACCGGACGATCGACGACCTGCGCCTCGGCTTCCCGATGCTCCGGGCCGCTGGAACGTGCGCTTCAACTCGGACGCATCGGGCTACGCGCGACCTGATTCGGCAGCCACGAGTCGTTCGACCTCGACGCCGATGGCAAGCCGCTGGACGGCTGCCGGCAGAGCGGCCTCGTCTCGCTCGGGCCGTACAGCGTGGTGATCCTGTCGCGCGAGAGCTGACGCGGCCCCGTCAGCCGGAAGGTGATGGGGACGCAGCGCCCGGGGCGCCGACCACGACCGACTCGAGCACGGGCTCGGCGAGGTCGAGCGCCCGGTCCCACTTCGCGACCGAGCCGCCGACCATGATCGCGAGCAAGCCGTCGGGCGTGTCGAACAGCGAGATCCACAACCGGCGAGCGGGGTCGATCGCCAGCCGGCCCGGCGACACGTTCATGATCCCGGCCGTCGCCGAGCCCTGGTTCTCGACGATCAGGACTTGGCCCTCGAGGCCGCCCACCCGCCCCGCGCTCTCATCGATGACCTTGACACCTGGGTTTGCATGGAGCGACGCGGCTGCCGCGGCCGCCGTCGAGACCGGCTCGACTGACCCGCTCGCGCCGACCATCCCGAGGACGCGCGCGAACTGGACAGCGATGACGTCGGGCGACCCCTTGTCCTGCTGGATGTCGAAGAAGCCGGTCGTGGAGGATCCGGCGAACCAGCCGTCCTCGACCGCCAAGGTCACGGTCGGCCGGAAGCCGGTCCGCGTATAGGTCCCCGGCTCGAGCGGTGCGGACCCGGCGACCAGCTCCCGTGGCACGGCCGCCGAAGGCGAGCTCGACGCCGGCGTCGCCGAGGCGGCGGCCGCCGATGGCGCCGCCGCGAACGAGGGCCTGACTGATGGCGAGGGCGCGGGCCCGCAGGCCACGAGGAGCACGCATGGTGGCGGCAACCGGGATCCAGCGACTGCGCACGCGCGAACCGCTACCCGATGCCTGCGAGGCGGGTCGCCGAGCCGCGTGGCCGCGCGGTCGTGCCTCGTCCGTACGGTATTCTCGGGCGATGCCGCGGATATCTCGTTCGTGAGCTGACCGATCCGGAGCCAGCGCGGATCACTGGCCGCTGCGCGGAGGATCGGTCCTGAGCGGCCAGCGCGGGGTTCCTGCCGGCGAACCGCCGCCGCCCATCTGCCAGCAATGCGGACACCCGGTCGATGCCGACACGATCGGCGCCCGGGTCGGGCTGTGCCATTGCCAGTACTGCCAGGTGTATGCCTGCCGCCGCTGCTGGGTCGATGCCGCCGGGGACTGCCCGAGCTGCGCCTTTCCATTCGCCGGTGTCCCGGTGGCCGCCGTCGCGGTCGCCGCCCGGTCGGCATCAGCCGTGGGGGCAATGGCCGGGCGCGGGGGCCGCGTCGGCCGCCGTAGCCGTCGTCCGCTCGGGCGGCATCGGCGGCGGGCAGGGACCTGCGTGCCCCGTTCGGCGTCGCTTTCCTCGTCGTGGTCGTCGCGATCCTGGCGTTGGCGATGGGCGGCGGCTTCCCGCTGACCGCCGGGACCGACGGCGGATCGCCATCACCATCGCGCGGCGCCAGCCAGGGCGGCGGATTGGCGAGCGGCTTGCCAACGGCCGAGGCGACGCCGTTGACAACGGGCACCAATGCACCGGCGTCGCCCGGCGCGAGCGACGTACCGATCCCCACGGCGACGGACGACCCACCCGAAACGCCTGAGCCCCGGGGGGTCCCCACGGCCGGCGCCAACCCCGGCGACCACGCCCGAACCCACGCCCAGGCCGACGCCACGCCCCACGCCCCGACCGACACCGACGCCCGC
Source organism: uncultured Chloroflexia bacterium (assembly GCA_963721545.1). GTDB lineage: Bacteria > Chloroflexota > Limnocylindria > Limnocylindrales > CSP1-4 > SPCO01. The sequence goes on along the minus strand of CAVRKB010000007.1, from coordinate 461,936 downwards.
GCCGACGCCGACGCCCACGCCCGCCTGTCGGAACGTTCCGGGATTGGTTGGCCAGACCGTCCTGGCGGCGCGCGGCGCCTGGTCCGCGGCCGGGTTCACTGGTCCGCTCAATCCGACCAACGGGCACGATAACGCCACCGTCCTGACGCAGAGCGAGTCGCCCGGCGCCTGCCTCCCGCCCAGCTCCTCGATCACGGTGACGTACACGAAGGGCCCGGGCTAGGCGTCCACCGGCCAGGGCGACTGCGACACGGGTGTCACGCCGCGGCTCGGCGCGTTCCGGGCCACGGCCGGCTCGATGCGTCACCATGCGGGGCGTGACAACCCAGCCGCAGCCTGCCACGCCATCCCCTCCCCCGACGCCGGCCGACGTCGCCTGGGTCGCCGCGATCACGGCGGCCAAGGCAACGGTCATCGCCCTGGCCGTGGACGCGTTCCTGAACTCGAACGCACCGAAGTACCAGGGCAAGGGCATGCGCCTCCGGGCCGTCGGCTACGCCGCAGGGATGCTCGTGGTGCCGATCGCCTGGCGCGCGCGCGGCCGGCCGCAGCCGTACCCCCGCGAGCTCGACCTGGCGGTGACCCTGCCGCTCCTCGCGGACGCTGCCGGCAATGCGAGCGGCATCTACCAACGGGCGCGCGTCGACGACCTCATCCACTTCGCCGACGGCGCACTGGTCGCCTCGGTGGTCGGAGCATTGGCCACGCCGCGCGTCAAGACCTCGTGGGAGGCTGCCGGGATCGCGTCGCTCGCCGGGACCGCCGCCGCCGGACTGTGGGAGATCGGCGAGTGGATCGGGCTGAAGCTCGGTGCCCGCGGGATGAACCTGTCGTACGACGACACGATGACCGACCTGATCGAGACGACCGCTGGGGCGATGCTCGGCGGCGTGATCACCCTGCTGCGCCACCCGTCGCGGCTTCGGCGGGTGCCCGGCCGCTCGACGGATCCGGTCGTCGTCCTGCACGCCGACGATGTGCCCGCCGGGCCGGGCGCCTGACGCCGCGTCCGTGGGTGCGCCGCCCCTCGAGGTCCGCTACGTCGGGCACGCGACCGTCCTGCTCGAGGGCGCCCAGCGGCGCGTCCTGACCGATCCGTTCCTGCGCGATCGGCTCGGGCCATTGGAGCGGCACGGTCCCCTGCCCGATCCGGGTGAGCTGGGTGAGCTGGACCTCGTGGTGATCTCGCATGGCCACCCCGACCACTTCGACCGCGCGTCGCTTGCGGCGCTGGACGGGGCGCCGACCATCGTGGTGCCCCGCGGCCTGGGCGACGCGACACGCCAGGCCGTCCGCGGCGAGGTCCTGGAGATCGCGGCCGGGGAACGCCTCGAAGCGCGCGGTGTCGGGGTCACGGCCGTGCCGGCACGCCACTGGATCTCGCCCGGCGCACCGCGAGCGCAGCCCCTCGGCTTCGTGCTGGATCTCGGGTCACGCATCTACTTCGCGGGCGACACGGCACGGCTGTCCGCCATGCGCGAGCTCGCCGGCGAGGTGGACGTCGCGCTGCTACCGGTGTGGACGTGGGGCCCGCATCGCGGGCCCGGCCACCTCGGTCCGCGGTCAGCGGCCGAGGCGCTCGACGACATCCGCCCGGCCGTCGCGATCCCGATCCATTGGGGGACGCTCTACCCGCGGCGGCTGCACCGCGTGTGGAGCCGGCCGTTGACCGAGCCCGGCGACCGGTTCGCGGCTCATGCCGCCCGCCTCGCACCGACCACGACCGTCACGGTCCTGCGGCCGGGCGAGGCCACCTCGATCGAGGCGACGGGCTAGCAGTTCGTGTCGGCGAACGTCTTGATGTGATCGAACGCGGTCATCACGTCGGGCGGCGGCGAGGTCACGCTCGTGCCCGTCGCGGCCTGGGTGATCCACGTCACGATCGTCGTCACGTCGGCCTTGACGCTCGACGTCTCGGGCTGGTCCGCCCAGGTTCGGATGAGCGGCGCGATCGCCGCCGCAGTCGAGGCATCGATGTTCGGCCAGGCCGCGTCGACCTTGGACTTGAAGTCCGCGCAGAAGCCCTCGAGGGCGACGGACGGGAGGCTCGACGGGAGGCTCGACGGGATCGCGATCGACGGCAGCGTCAACCTCGGTGACCCGCTCGAGGATGCGCCCGAACAGGCGGCGACGGCGAGGACGGCGGCTCCGGTGAGCCCCAGGATCGAGCGGCGGATCGACATGACAAGACCTCAGCACTAGGGTGGCGCTGACCGTAGGGCTCGGCGCGTGCCAATCCGCCAACGGACAGGCAGGCGGACGTGACGGGCGGCTTGCAGCGTCGTCGCAAGAGCGGTCGGCGCGTGGTTTGATTCACGGATGCGCACGATCGCCCCAGGAACCCGACAGGCGCTCGGGCTCAGGTCGGCTGAGGGCGGCAGCAGCGAATGCAGGTCGAGGTCAACGGCACGCGACTGTGGTTCGACGTCGACGGGCCGGCGCTCGTGCCCGACGGCTCGCAGATGCGCCAGCGGCCGACGGTCGTCCTCATCCACGGCGGCCCGGCAAGCTACGACCATTCGTACTTCAAGCCCGGCTTCACGCCGCTGACGGACCGGGCACAGGTCGTCTACCTCGACCTCCGCGATCACGGCCGCTCCGGGCGCAACGATCCGGCGGCGTGGTCGTTCGAGCAGTGCGCAGACGACGTGCGCGCGTTCTGCGACGTGGTCGGGATCGTTCGTCCGATCGTGCTCGGCCATTCGATGGGCGGGTTCGTCGCGATGTTGTACGGCGCGCGTCATCCGGGCCATGCGGCTGGCCTCGTCCTGCAGGGCACGATGGCGCGCTTCGATCTCGACCGCCTGGTCGAAGGCTTCCGCGCGACCGGCGGCGACGAGGTGGCCGAGCTGGCCAGGCGCGACTACGGCGGCGAGGCCGTGACCGACGCCGAATGGGCCCGAGTCTTCGCCGCGTTCGGCCCGAACGTGCCCGATCCCGACGCGCTGGCCCGTCGAACCGGGAACGCGGCAGTCGCAGAACCGGGCTTCCATCGCTTCCAGGAGCTCGATGTCGTCGGCCAGCTGGCTCGGATCGACCGACCGACGCTCGTATGCGTCGGCGCGCTGGACGGCGTCACTCCGCCCGATGCGTCCCGCGAGATCGTCGCCGCGCTCGCGCCCGGCATGGGTCGGCTCGAGGTGATCGAGGGCGTCGGCCATTTCCCGTGGCTCGACGCCCCGGAGCGCTACTGGTCGATCGTCAATGCGTTCGTCGACGACGTCGCGGCGGGCCGGGCCTGACCGTGGCCCGACGAGCGCGCGTTCGTCCTTCGGCATGGGCGGCTCCGACCCGTCCCCGGGCTGGAATCGATCCGCCTGCATCTCGCCGACGAGGTGTTGCCGTTGTGGCACGCCGTCCAGGTGGAGACGGGTGACCCGGATGCCGCGCTGCCCTACTGGGCGTTTGCGTGGGGCGGCGGACTGGGCGTCGCGCACTACCTGCGCGACCACCCGGAGGCCGTAGCCGGGCGTCGTGTCTTCGATTTCGCGTCCGGGTCCGGGCTGTGCGCGATCGCGGCACTCGAAGCGGGTGCGGCGACGGCGACGGCCGCGGACATCGATGCCTTCGCCGCGGCGGCGATCGAGCTCAACGCGCGGGCGAACGGCCGGCGCGTCGCGGTCGTCCGTCGCGACGTGCTGGACGACCCGCCACCGGACACGGAGGTGATCCTGGCCGGCGACTGCTGGTACGAGGCGACCCTCGCCGAGCGAGTCCTGCCGTGGCTCCGTCGCGCCCGTGACGCCGGGATCGACGTCCTCATGGGCGACCCGGGGCGGCGATACCTGCCCACCGCCGAGCTCATCCGGCTCGCCACGTACGACGTCCGGACGACGACCGAGCTCGAGGACCTCGACCGCAAGCAGGGCCACGTCTACACCTTCGCACCGGCCGCGACCTGACGACCCTCCTGTCGCCGCAGAGAGGCATCATGGTCGTCGACCGCTCACGAGGAGGAGGACGTTCATGGCCCGACTCGTGGTCAACGACAACGTGACGCTCGACGGCGTCATGCAGGGCCCAGCCACGCCGACGAGGACCGCCGTGGCGGCTTCGATCTCGGTGGCTGGGCGACACCGTACGCCGACACGGTCATGGCCGAGGCGGCCGGCGAGGGCATCGCCAAGGGCGGCTCGATGCTGTTCGGACGACGGACGTACGAGGACCTCGCGGCGTTCTGGCCGAGCCAGCCAGACGACAACCCGTTCGCCAAGGTGCTCAACCACCGCCAGAAGTACGTCGTCTCCTCGACGCTCGAGGAGCCCCTGTCGTGGGAGCACTCGACGCTGCTCAAGGGCGACGCCGGCGACGCGGTCGCGAAGCTCAAGGCCGAGCAGGACAAGGACATCGTCATCCTCGGCAGCGGCCAGCTCGTGCGCGCGCTCATGGAGCGGTATCTGGTCGACCAGGTCACGCTCCTGATCCATCCCGCTCGTGCTGGGCAAGGGTATGCGCCTGTTCGACGCGAGTGCCTACGCGGCGTTGAAGCTCATCGACTGCAAGACGACCACGACCGGGGTGCTCATCGCGACCTACGAGCCGACCGGCGCACCACCGCCCAAGGCGTAGAGCGCCGCGACACAGAAGAGCCGCCCGCCGCGGTGCGACGGACGGCCCGGGGAGCGTCAGAACCGTCGAGCCGGCTCAGGCGGGCACGCCTTCGTACGCCTCCCGCAGCTTCTCGACGTCGATCTTGGTCATCTTGAGCATCGCCTCCATCGCGCGCTGCGCGGCGTCACGATCGGAGCTCGCAAGGTACTCGTTCAGCTGGCGTGGGATGACCTGCCACGACACGCCGAAGCGGTCCTTCAGCCAGCCGCACACGCTCGGCGTCTCCGCCGTCGCGCAGCAGTGCGTCCCAGTAGCGATCGACCTCGGCCTGGTCGTCGCAGTCGATCGAGAACGAGACCGCCTCGTTGAACTTGAAGTCGTCGCCGCCGTTGAGGCCGATGAACGACCGCCCGTTGAGCGTGAAGTCCACGGTCAGGACGGAGCCCTTCTCGCCGCTCGGCGTGTCCGCCGGCGAGCGATGCACCGCGTCGATCCGGCTGTCCGGGAAGATCCGGGTGTAGGTCTGGGCCGCCTCCTCGGCGACGCCGTCGAACCACAGGCACGGCGTGATCTTGTCCATGGTGTTCTCGTCCCCTTCCGCTCGGGTGATGCGTTGGCCCCAGACCCTACGCGGCCGAGCGTGGCCACCGGCCAACGATGACCACGAGCGGTGTGTCAGGTGCCTTTCGATCGCATTGCAATCGCGGCCTTCGGACCCCGAGCCGACCCGCGCCGGTAGAATCGGGTGACCATGCCGCTCAAGGGTGACTATGCGCCGAGCACCTCCGGCTGGGCGCGCAAGCAGGCCGAGCGCTACGAGGCGACCGACGGCGCCGAGGCCGGCGACCTGCGCGGCCGTCCGATCATCGTCCTGACCTCGGTCGGGGCACGGACCGGCAAGCTCCGCAAGACCGCGCTGATGCGGGTCGAGCACGACGGCCGGTATGCCGTCGTCGCCTCGCTGGGCGGCGCTGCCAGGAACCCGGTCTGGTACCACAACCTCAAGGCCAACCCGCACGTCGAGCTCCAGGACGGCCCGACCACGCGTGACTACGAGGCGCGCGAGGTGACCGGCGAGGAGAAGGACCTCTGGTGGGAGCGGGCCGTCGAGGCCTGGCCCGACTACGCGAACTACCAGAAGAAGACGAAGCGGCAGATCCCGGTCTTCGTCCTCGACCCGATCGAACCGAGCTGAGGGGCGCTGTCCCCTACGATGCCGCCGGCGTGGCGCGCTGCTCGTTGGTGCTGATCACGTCGTCGATCAGGCGTTCGATCGTCCGATCCGACAGCTCCTTGCCCGCCTCGGTCTCGATGCGCTCGCGCGCCAGCCGGATGGCCTCGGCCTTCGGGACACGGAACCCGCCCGGCAGTCGCGTGCCCTCGATCTCGCCGTCCCGGATCATGTCGCGGATCGTGCCGGGCGAGCGGTCGAGGACCCACGCCACCTGCCGGGTCGAAAGCAGATTGTCCATGGGACCACGGTAGGCGCGGCGGCGTCCAACCGCGATCCCGACCGACGGCCGGCGCTACAACCACGTGTCGAACGCGAATCAGACCCGCTGGGCCATCTGGATCAGGTTGCCGCAGGTGTCATCGAACACGGCCGTCGTGACCGGGCCCATCGCCGCCGGCTCCTGCGTGAAGCGGACGCCCAGGTCCCGCAGCCGCCGATACTCGGCCTCGACGTCGTCGACCCCGAACGAGGTGTACGGGATCCCGTCGTCGACGAGGGCCGCCTTGAACGGCCCGGCCGCGGGGTGCCCGTCGGGTTCCAGCAGCAACTCGACCCCGTCTCGATCCTGCGGCGAGACGACGGTCAGCCAGCGGGCGTCACCACCCAATGGCACATCTTCCTTCTTCAGGAAGCCGAGCACGTCCGTGTAGAAGCGCAGCGCCTTCTCCTGGTCATCGACCAGCACGCTGGTCACGACGATCCTCATTGCGGTCCCCTTTCATCGTTGGACAGCCACCGGTCGGCGATCTCGTGGAGCGGCGCCGTGTCCAGGTCGTGGAACTTGTAGCGCCCTTCGCGGCGGGTGTGGACGAGGCCGGCCTCCTCGAGCACGTCGAGATGCTGCGAGATGGCCTGCCGCGACGAGCCGAGCCCGTGCCTGGTCATCAGCCGGACGCATAGCTCGAACAAGGTCTGGCCGTCACGCTCGTGCAGCTCATCGAGGATGGCCCGTCGGGTCGGGTCGGCCAGGGCCCGGTAGACGTCGCTCACGCAGCATGATAGGCAAGTCGTGACTTGCCTGTCAAGGCCCCCGGCACACCTCGCAGCCGCGCGCGACGCCAGGATCAACCCGGGGGCGTCGTCTCGACCATGATCAGGCGGTTGCCGTCCGGGTCGCGCATCACGAACATCGGTACCGGATACGGGATGAGGTCCGCATCGACGTCGGCGCCGCGGGCCATGAGCGCCGCATGATCGGCGGCGGCGTCTCCCGTCGCGAAGCGGATGCCCGTGTCGATGCCGATCGGCTCGCCCGGCTCCGTGCGCACGAGCGCGACGGTGGTCGTGGCGCCGGGTGGCGCCACCTCGATCCAGCGCTGGCCGGGCCCGTATGTCGCGTCCATCCGGGATTCGAACCCGAGGGTCCCCTGGTAGAACGCGAGCGCTCGGTCCTGGTCGCTGACCGGGATGCCGATCGTCCAGACCTGCGTGATTCCCGTTGCCGCCTGCTGCTTGCCCATCGCGATTGTCCTCCTGATGCGTCGCTCGTCCGCTGGGCTTGGGCGTCACGCATCGATCTGCTCGAGCTCGGTCTTGAGCGCGCCCAGCCAGCCCCGCCACTCGCGCTTGAGCCGGTCGGCGGCGTCCGCGTCGGGCAACCGTTCGTGCGTCACCGAGACGACGGTCCGACCCGCGTCCTTGGCCACGACTCCGACGACCACCCGCGATGGTGGATCGGACCAGTCGAACCGCCGGGCAAGCGCGGCGCGGGTAGGCCGCTGGCGCATGGATCCAGCCGGCAGCCAGCGCGAGCGCAGGGCCGCGTCGGTGAAGGCCTCGAGGGCGTGCTCCGGGCCGGCGTCCACGGTCCGAGTGACGCCGATGCTGTAGCCATTGCGCATCTGATGCGGTGCCCGCAGGCCGCGTGCCCGCTCGTAGGCGACGGTGACGTTCTGCGTCCACCAGCCGGGAACGCCGTGCGTCTCGGACAGCCAGCGTGCGATCTCGGTATGGGTGTGCGTGGTCGCTCCCCAATCGTCGAGGAGGCCGAACCACGCCGCGTGCGACTTGCCGGTCGCGCGGACCATTGATGCATCCGAGACCATGGCTCCGTCGGGCAGGGCCGTCGCCCCGACCGTGGGCTCTGGTGCCGCGACCGCGGGCTCCGGTGCCGCGGCCGAGGCTGACCGGCGCCTTGCGCCAATAGTTGGCGTCGAGCGGCGGTGTACGACTCACCGGTCTTGGTCATGCGAGCGCGCACACGCGCCTTGAAGATCTTCTGGGTCGGCATCGTCTCGTGTATCCTTCTCGGTCGACGCAGCCGCGCGACTCACGCTCTCGCAGCCCGCCGGAGAAGGCCGGACGATCCGTCCCGGGGAAGCCAGTTCCCCTTTGCCCCATCGAGGCCGGCGGCGTGAGCGCCGGAGCGGGGTTCGGCGCGGGACGCGCCGTCAGGACGAGTATGCCCCGCGATCCGGGTCGAGACAAGAGGTTTCGGGACGTGCGGTGAGGGTTTGGTCAGCCGCCGCAGGGCAGCAGGCCGGCCGCGGCCTTGGCCTCCAGGACGCGTCGCGCCGCGTCGTCGATCCGAGCTCGGAACGCGTCGTTCCGGGCGGCCCGATCGGTCAGCGCCTGGGCCATCTCGATCGCCGGTGGGACCTGGTTGGAGCCCATACACCTCGGCGCGCACGAAGAACCCGATCCGCCCGGTCGCCGCCCGCGTCGCGAGCGCCTGGACGGCGTCGGTCAGCGCCCGCACGGCCGCGACGCCGACGGCAGTCTGCTTCGTGAACGCGACCGAGCCGAAATGGGATCCCGCGATCGCGGCCTCGAGGGCCGAGTCCAGCTGGTCCTTCTTGAGCCCGACCATGAACAGCTGTCCGATCCGCTGGGTCTCGGTCAACGCGGCGAACGTCCGGTCGGCGCACGAAGCGGCCGCGCTGGGGCTCGGCGTCGGCGGCGAGCCGGACGGGAGCGCCGTCGACGGCGACGATGACGCAACGGCCGAGGCCGTCGGGGTGGCGCTCGGCTGGGTCGTCGGCGAGCATCCGGCCACGATGCCGGCGACCACGATCGCCACGATCCAGCGCCTCATCCGGCCATTGTCATCGAGGCTCGCCGAAGCCGCTTCCGGCCGTGCCGGGGGACGTCAGGCGCTCTTGCGGTCGAGTCGCTGGAGCAGGTCGCTGGCGGCCAGCTCGATCGCCTTGTGGCGCCATTCGGCGGCACGGAACTGGCAGGCGATGAGGCCCATCCGGTGGACCCGCCGGAAGTCGCCGTAGACGAACCCGTAGCGACCCTTGGTCTCGTCGGTCGCGCCGTCGGTCAGGCCCAGGAACCACTCGCCGTAGTCGCTCCCACGAGTGGCGCTTCGAGGTAGGCGTTCTCGTCCTCGGCGCGTGGCTGCGCCTCGCCCCAGTCGCTGGCGAGCACGTACTGGCGGGCATCGATGAGCCGGCGAGCGCGGGCCACGGCGCGCTCGTTGACCGTGTAGGAAGCCATGGCCTGAGTATGCGACGGGCCGGCGGCGATCGCCAATCGGACACCCGGTCAGGCCCGCCCACGCATCAGGTCGATCAGCCGTCCCAGGACTCGCTCCCCGTCGGCCCGCAGGCCGTTGTGCTCGTACTCGTCGGTCTGCCACGTCCGGAGGCGGCCGATGGTCGAGGCGGTCTCCTCGGCGAAGTCGCGGTCGACGAACAGGTCGTTGACGTAGATCGTGGCCGCGACGGGGACCTCGTTCCGGCGCAGCCGGTCGGCGTCGAACAGGGCCGGCCACGGATGCTCCGCGAGGAGCTCGGCGGCGGCCTGCTGCGGCCGCAGCCCGGCGTAGTCCTGCCACATCCACGGGAAGACGTGCTCCGCGGTGAACAGGCCCTCGGCTTCGACCTCGTCGGGCAGCAGCCGCTGCGCCGACCAGCGGGTCGCCACGCCGTCGGCGTACGACGACTCGTGGAGGGTCGCGTAGATCGGATTGCGGTTGAAGCGGACGCCGCCGGCGACGTCGTGCAGGAACGCCGGCGAGCCGAACGGCAGCTCGATCACGTGGTGGAGCAGCTCGAACCCCGCGCTGTCGCCGAGCCACAGGCCGAGCTGCCGGAAGCGACGGCCGGTCAATCGTTCGCCGCTCGGCAGCAGGACCTCGTCCGCCTCGAGGCGGCGCAGGATGTCGCGGACCCGTGCCCGGTCGTCGGGATAGCGCTCGAAGTAGCGCCGGTTGGCGTCGATCACCCGCCGGTACGTCGCGCCGTACACGTCGTCGACGTGCCGGCCGATCGGCGACAGGCCACCGGTGATGTACGCCTCGCGAAGCCCGTCCGGAGCGATCGACAGGTAGGTCATCGTGGTGAAGCCGCCGAAGCTCTGGCCGAGCACGCTCCAGCGGTCGACGCCGAGCTCGGCGCGGATCAGCTCCGCGTCGCGCACGATCGAGTCGGCGCGGAAATGGGTCATGTACGCCGCCTGCTCGGCCGGCCCGTCGCCCGGGATGACCGAGCCGACCGGCGTCGATCGGCCGGTGCCGCGCTGGTCGAGCAGGATCACGCGGTAGTCGAGGACGGCTCGCTTGAGCCAGCCGATCGGCGGGCTCGTCGGCCGGGCGGCCTCGAACCCGGGGCCGCCCTGCAGGAACAGGAGGTACGGCCGGTCGAGCCCGTCCGGCGCCGCGACCTCGCGGCTGAAGACCGTGATCGTCGATCCGCCGGGATCGCCGTGGTCGAGCGGGACGACGTGTTCGCGCTCGGTCAGGACGGCTCCCGGGACGTGGTACGTGAGCGGCGGCGACGCGACCGGGGTGGTGATCTCGCTCATCGGGGCATTGTGACACCGGCGCCAGGCCGGTCCCGAGGCGTCGGCCCGCGGCCTCGGGTCGCGCTGGACCGCGTCCCGCCGCCGCGCCGATACTGGCCCCGAAACCCCGCCCGACCGGAGGCCGATTGACCGGAACCGCCCCTTCCCCTCACTACCCGCTTGGCGCCGCGCTGACCCTCGCCCAGCTCGACGCCGATCCGTACGAGCCGCTCGCCCGCCTTCGCGAGCACGAGCCGGTGTCGTGGGTCCCCGCCCTCGACGGCTGGCTCGTGACCCGCCGCGACCTGTGCATCGCGGTCATGCGCGACGCAGACCGGTTCACGGTTGACGACCCGCGCTTTTCGACGGCCCAGGTGGTCGGGCCGAGCATGCTCTCGCTCGACGGCGCCGAGCACCGGCGGCATCGCGACCCGTTCGCCGCCGCGTACCGCCGGCCGGAGGTCGACGGCCGCCTACGCGGCCTCGGTGGACGCCGCCGCGCGCCGAATGGTCGCGGCATTGACACCGGCCGGGCAGGCCGAGATCCGACGCGACCTCGCGGGACCGCTGGCCGTCGCGGTGGTCGCCCTCGCCCTCGAGCTCGGCGACACGGACCCCGCGGTCGTCCTGGGCTGGTATGACGAGATCGTGGCCGCGGTCGATCGAGTGTCCACGGGCGGTTCCGTCGGTCCGGCCGCCGAGGCCGCGGTCGCTGCCCTGGCGGGCCACGTCGCGGGCTCGCTCGACCGGGGCAGCGGGATGCTTGCCGGGGCGACTGCCAGCCTGGCCTCGGCCGAGGTCGTGTCGAACGCCGCGGTGATGATGTTCGGCGGGATCGAGACCAGCGAGGGGATGACGACCAGCCTGTTCTGGCACCTGCTCAGCAACCCCGACCAGCTCGCCGCGTTGCGAGCCGACCGCTCGCTCGCCGCGAACGCCATCGAGGAGTCGCTCCGCCTCGAACCGGCGGCCGCCCGCGTGGACCGCTACGCCACCGACGACGTGGCGCTGGGCGACGCCGAGATCCGGCGCGGCGACCTCGTGATCGTGTCGTTGACGGCGGCCAACCGCGATCCCGCCACGTTCGGCGACCCGGACCGCTTCGACCTCGGGCGCCCGGATGCGACATCGCACGTGACGTTTGCCCAGGGTCCGCACGCCTGCATCGGGCTGCACCTGGCCCGGCTCGAGACCCGCGCTGCGCTCGATGCAGCGCTCGACGCATGGCCGGAGCTCAGGCTCGACCCGGCCGCCACGCCGCCGAGCGGGGTCATCTTCCGCAAGCCGCGCTCGCTGCCGGTGCGCTGGGCGGCCGTCGGGCAGGGCGTGAGGCCGCCGGCCGCTCACCAGACGTCGCCGGGACGCCAGTCGCAGCTGATCGGGGTGGTCTCGTCGAGGCCGGCCGGCGTCGACGGGGTCCGCAGGACCATGATGTAGCCATCGTCGTCGGGCGTGCGGTGGTCTCCGTCCGGGGTCCGGACGCTCGACGGACCGCGCCACGTTCGCCAGCCGAGCCGCTCGTAGAAGTGCTGGCTGCCGGTGCCAAGGCCGCCGAGCTCGAACCGCGCATGGATGTCCGCGGTGATCTCGCGCATGACGAGCGTCCCGTACCCGCGAGCCTGTTCGGCCGGCGCCGTGGCGACCGCCTCGACATAGCCGGTTCGCAGCGGCCGGCCGTCGACCTCGAGGATGCGCTCGACGACCGAGGCATGGCTGACGATCGTGCCGTCGATGTCGAGCACGACGTGGAGCCCGCCGATCGCATGCTCCCAGTCGTGGTCGGTGAACCGTTCCTCCTCGTCGTTCCCGAACGCCGCGTCGAGCATCGCGCGGATCGCGACGGTCGCCTCGGGCGACAGCTCGGGCGTGGACAGCCGACGAAGCCGGATCGCGTCGGGGAGTGATCGATGCTCGTCCACGCCGGCATTGTGGCGCGCCGCACGGGACCCGTCCTCGACCGGTCGCGGGACGAGGAAACCGGCGGTCCGACGTCACGCCGCCGGGGGAACGAGGCTCAGTCGGACCGCCAGGCGCTCACGCTAAGAGCCGATGCACGCATCGGTCTGCCATGCGGGCTACACGCTGGCTGTCGGCTGGGCGACAGCGAGCAGCGCGTCAACGCAGGTCAGCAACCATCAGCCGGCGCCTGGACTGGCCGCCGCGCGCATGGTCGGGCTCTCCTGGATCGCCCAGCTGTTGCCATCCGGGTCGTCGAAGAAGATGAACGAGTTCCAGTCGTCACCCTTGCCGTCGACCATTCCGCTGCCGTCGTGATGCTGGATCGGGCTCATCGGCAGGCCCCGGGACGAGAGCTCCGCATGCGCCGCCTCGATGTCGGCGACGCACAGCTGCATGCCCTTCAGGGAGCCGGGGGCGGCCGTCGTCAACCCCTTCCCGATCGAGATCGAGCAGGCCGACCCGGGTGGCGTCAGCTGGACGACGCGAAATGCATCGCTGGGGCTGTCGATCGACGTCGACGACGAAGCCCAGCTGCTCGCTGTAGAACGCCTTGGCCCGGTCAACGTCCGTGACGGGGACGACGACCAGTTCGAGCTTGTAATCCATGCCGTTCCTCCAGAAGCCAGCGGGGCGGTGTCATTGAACCATTGTCGTTGGCGGGACCCCCCTTGCACCCCGTGCGATGATCCGCGCATGGTCGAATACGGCAACGGCGTCGGTGAGGTCGCGGGTCGCTCCACGGGCGGTGGCGGCGGCCAGTCGATGGATGTCGGCGCGGCCCTTGCCCAGGCCGTCAACGACTCGGTGACGACCTTGTCGACGATGCCGCCCCTGGCGCTCCTCGCAGGCGTGGTCGTCGTGATCGTCGGCCTGATGCTGGTCAAGAAGGCGTTCTGACCGGCCGTTCGCGTCGACCAACCGTCGCGAGCCCTCGTCCTCTACCATCGCGTTCCGATGACGACCCGATCGCGGCCACCCAACGAGCCCAGCTCAACGTGAGCGCGCACCTTCGGGTCGACGCCGACCTGAAGCGGCTCTCGGACGTGCGGCGTTTCGTTCGCGAGCAGGTCACGGCGGCCGCGGCGCCGGCCGAGTGCCTCGACGACGTCGTGCAGGCGGTGGACGAAGCGGCCACTAACGTCATCAATCACGGCTATCGCGGCACGGACGGCTGGCTGGAGGTCGACGTCGACATCGCGGATGGGCGCTGCGTGATCACGCTCGAGGACGTGGCCCCCACCTTCGATCCGACGGCTGTGCCGGAGCCGGACCTGGCGATCCCGCCCCTCGACCGTCGTCCCGGCGGCATGGGCATCCACCTCATCCGGGAATCGACCGACGGGTTCAGCTATCGACCGCGACCGGGCGGCGGCAACATACTGACGATGATCCGCTCGTTGGCAGCCGAACGCAGCAAGGAGGGTTAGATGGCGCTGAGCACCTCGGTCGAAGAGGCCACCGGGCGAGTCCCGATCACGATCGTGGCCCTGAACGGCGAGCTCGACGCCTCGAACTTCGAGCAGTTCACGGACGACGTGCACGCCCTGTACGAGGCGGGGTCACGCAACCTCCTGCTCGACTTGACCGACTTGACCTTCCTCGCCAGCTCGGGGCTCGTTGCGCTCAGCTCGATCGTGCGGATCTTTCATGGCAAGGCGCCGCTCGACCCCGAGACCGGCTGGGGCGCGCTGCACGAGCTCGGTCACGACGTGGCGGGTGGCGGAACGCAGACGCTCGTCCAGCTGGCTGGGCCGCAGCCGTCCGTCGAACGCGTCCTGCAGCGGACCGGGCTCGACCGCTTGTTCCACATCCATCCCGATCGAGCGACCGGGATCCAGGCGTTCTGACCGGTGCCGGCGGGTCGGTGAGCGCCGATCGGCTCACGCCCCTCGCCGATCGCCTGCAGGCCATCGTCGACCCATTCGGCAGCCCCGCATCGGGCGTGTCGATCACGATCGAGGACCTGGAAGGGCGGCGCATTGCGGCAGCGGGCTCGGACGCCGCGCCCTCCGCGGTGAGTGACGTTCGCCAACGGATCGCGTCCGGCGACAAGATCGTCGGCCATGTCATCGGGCGCGGCGAGCCCGACCGGCCGCTGCTCGAGGCGATCGTGGGCGCGCTGGCGGCCGCAGCCGGGGCCCTCGTGGCGTCATCAGCGCCGGCGCCCGCGGAGGCCGAGGCCGCGGCCACGGCGGCCCGCCTCGACGCCGAGCTGGCCCTCGGGCGGCGCATCCAGCGCAGCTTCATCCCGATCGTGCCGCCGATGATCGAGGGGTACGAGCTCGGCGACCATTACGAGGCGGCGCGCCAGGTGGGCGGCGATTTCTTCGATGCGTTCCGGATGCGCGGCCGATCTGGACGGTTTGCGCTGTGCATCGCCGACGTGACCGGCAAGGGCATCGCCGCGGCCCTCCTCATGGCGTTCGCCCGACCGCTCCTCCGCTCCGCGATCGACAACGTCCGGACGCCGGCGGGTGCGCTCGAGCTGGTCAACCGGATCCTCGTCGAGGAGCGTCGGTCGGCGCTCTACATCACGGCCCTGTGCGCGACCGTCGAGCTCCGCCGCGGGCTGCTCCATCTGGCGAACGCGGGACACGAGCCGCCCCTGCTGGTCCCGGCCGACGGCGGTCCGATCACGTGGCTCGAGGGATCCGGGCCGCTGCTCGGGGCGTTCACCCGGCTCGATCTCGTGGAACAGACCATCCGTCTCGCACCGGGCGACCTCGTCCTGCTCTATACGGATGGCGTGACCGACGCCCAGGCATCGTCGGGCGAGCGCTTCGGCGACGAGCGGCTCCTCGAAGCCGTCGAAGCCGCCCGCGGCGGTACGGCCGCCGAAGTGGTCGACGCCGTGTGCGGGGCGTACCACGACTTCCAGGCCGAGCAGCCCAACGCCGACGACGTCACGCTCCTGGCCATCCGACGCGCGCCACGCAAGCCGCGGCGACGGACGCCGCAGCCGGCAAACGCCTGACCGACGCGTTCAGCCGATCAGGCGACGAACGCCTCGAGGGCCTCGCGCTCGTCGTCCACGTCCCGCCGATCGCGTGCGCCGAGCTCCCGATACGGCTCGAGCTCGACGCGACCCTCCCGGATCGACCAGGCGCCCGCCACGGACCCGTCGACGAGGTACGTCCCGACCGAGAACGGGTTCTTCGTGCTGAAGACCCGCGGCCGGAACGGCTCGGGCAGGATGCCCGTCCGCCGCGCATGGACGAGCAGGTTGGCATCCCAATGGGGCAGGAAGCGCACCGGCGCTGGCACGCCGGCGTCGGGCAACGGCTCGCCGGCGAGATCGACCAGCGGCCGTCCCGCCTCGTCGCGGAAGGTGACGAGGTCGAGCTCCGAGCCGGCCCGTCTGGCGTCGCTCGCCGAGATGCCGGCCCACGACGCGATGTCCTTCCAGGCGGCCGGCCCGAACGCGCGGAGGTAGGCGCGGACGAGGTGTCGGAGACCCTCCTCCTCGGTCGTGTCGCTCGGTCCGATCCACTGCTCGGCCAGCGCCAGCCGGTCGGCTCGCCGCCGCTCCCAGGTGCCCGATGGCGGCACCCGCACGAGGTCGACCCACAGCCCGAGGTTGCCGACGAACCCGGCACCGAGCTCGCCGAGCTCCTTGACCGTCCGTGGCCCGTCCGCCAGGGCAACGCGCAGCCGCTCCGCTCGCTCGACCATCTCCGGCTCGGTGGCAGCCAGGATCGGTGTCCGCATGACCAACGCCCGGCGGGCCTGGCGCACGCCCATCGCGTACGGCCAGAACTCCCGTCGCGAGACGAGGTGGATGGTCACCCGCAGGAGCGTGGCCTGGATCACCCGTCCGGTCTCGAGGTCGTCGGTCAGCGCATCGCGCCGGACGCCCGCCAGTCGCGTCCACAGGCCGACATACCCCGATGGGGCGTACTGCGTCTGGAGGCCGCCGACCTGCTCGAGCGCTTCGGGGATCGACATCGACGCCCGTTCGAGCAGGAGCTGGCGCGCCAGCAGGGCCCGGTTGAGGTCCTGCTGGGTCAGGGTCCGCTCGGCCACCCGCGAAGGATAGCGGCGCCCAGACGGTCCATACTCGGGCCATGCAGTTTCGGACGACGATCCTGTCGGGCGGCAAGACAGCGACCGGGATCGAGATCCCCGTGGCCGTCGTCGACGCGCTCGGCACGAGTCGCAAGCCGGCGGTCAAGGTGACGATCAACGGCTACCAGTACCGCAGCACCGTGGCCACGGTCAACGGCGTGTTCATGATCGGTGTCAGCAACGACGTTCGACAGGCAGCCGGCGTCGCCGCCGGCGAGGAGGTCGACGTCACGCTCGAGCTCGACACCGAGCCGCGCAAGGTCGCCATCCCGGCCGAGCTCGAGGCCCTGCTTGCCGCCGATCCGGCCGCGCGGGCGGCCCTCGACAAGCTGTCGTACAGCAACCAGCGCCGGATCGTGGAGCCGATCGACGCCGCGAAGACACCCGAGACGCGCCAGCGCCGGGTCGACAAGGCGATCGAGACCCTCCGCGCCGGCTGAGCGACGCGATCATGACCTCGCCGTCGTCGCCGGCCGTGTACCCTGCCCGCGACATGAGCACACCCCTCGGCCGGCGTCCACGCGACGCCTGGCTGGCCACCATCTCCAACAGGAACGGCTGACCCGCCCCTTCCAGCTCACGCGTCGGAGGAAGGGGCGGGACGGACGCGCGCGCGACCGCTGCCGTGGTTGCGCGCGCCGCCGCCCGCCAGAGCGAAGGAGATGACGATGCCGATGCCGCATCGCACGTTCGCCCAGGTGGCGAAGCGACGACTGACGGGCAAGGAGGGACGGGAGCGGATCCGCGAGGTCAACTCGCTCCTGGCCGAGCTCCCGGACTACAAGAACGGGCCATACGCCGACCTGCGCAAGTGGCTGCTGGCGGAGATCGACGACACGCGCGTCCGCTCGAGCGCCGTCCACCGGGATTCGATCGCCGTCCGGCGCGAGGGCGCGGCCCAGGTCGCGCTCGTTGGGCCGCCCAACGTCGGCAAGTCGTCGCTGCTGCAGGCCCTGTCCGAGATCCAGATCAAGACGGGCGACTATCCGTTCACCACGCTCCGGCCGGTGCCGGCGCTCACCCGGATCGGCGGCGTGCTCGTCCAGCTGGTCGAGATCCCGGGTCTGATCGGCGGCGCCACGGACGATCGGGGCGGCGGCCGGGCGCTACTGGGCGTCCTGCGCACGGTCGACGCGATCGTCTACTGCTGCCGCGCGGGCGGCGATCCGGCCGAGCTCGAGACCGTCCTCGCGGAGATCGCCCTGGCCGGCATCGACAAGCCGGCCATCCTCGCCGCGACGCGCGCCGACGAGGCCCCCCTCGATGCCATCGTCGGGCTCCGACGGCAGTTCCCCACCCTCCCGGTGATCGCGGTCTCGGTGCTCGACGAGGCGTCGCTCGAAGCGTTCCGCGACGCGGTCTGGGCGCTGACCGGCCTGATCCGCGTCCGGCTGCGAAAGGACGGCAGCGTCGATCCCGAGCCCCTCGCGCTCGAGCCCGGGGCGACCGTGACCGACGTCGCCGACTGGGTCCATCACGACCTGGCGGCCGCATTCAGCGGCGCGCGGGTGTGGGGGCCGTCCGCGCGCTTCGACGGTCAACGCGTGGGCCGTGAGCACGAGGTCGTCGACGGCGACACGGTCGAAATCCTGACCTGACCCGGGCTGGCATGTAAGGTAACGGCGCGCACGGGACCAGCGGTGACTGGTCCATCGGGGCTGGTCACCAGTGGCCCTATGGGGTGATTGTCCGGTCTGGATGGGTCAGGGATGCTCCGGGTCCCTGCCACACGAGGTATCCCCCTTGCCTCACGTCATCACCCGTCCGCACGCTCGACCGTCGCTCGCCTTCGTCGCCGTGGCGTTGCTCAGTGCCGATGTTCCTGTTCACCGTCTCCGCGGTGGCGAACCCAGGTGCCGTGCTCGGCGCCTCGAGCACGAAGGTCGCCGCCTGCGGCGCCAACCTTCGGGTCAATCCGTGGACGACGGCGAAGCTCAAGGGGACCGTCAGCAAGGGCACCAGGGTCACCGTCACCACGAGCGTGTCGGGTGGCAAGTGGAAGGCCCGCTGTGCCGGCGAGGCCCTCTCGGGGCACGGATGGTGGCGGATCAGCGCGATCAACGGCAAGAGCGTCAAGTCGTTGTACGGCGTGCGCTACGTCTACGCCGCACGGAAGCTGTTCAAGGCGGTTGCGCCGCCGATCGTGACCAAGTACGCCGCCTGCAGCGTCCGTCTCCGGACGAGCCCCTCCACCGATGCGACCCGCGAGGGCATCATCGACGTCAACACCCGCGTGTCCATCGCGGCCACGGTGAGTGGCGGCGGCTGGAATACGACGTGTGCCGGGGCCGCCGTGTCCGGGTCGTCGTGGTACCGGATCACGGCCGTCGACGGCACGAGCGTCCAGACGCTCTACGGCGTGGGCGCCGTGTATGCCGCGAGCGGCCTGTTCAAGGCGACGGTCACGACCCAGGAGGCCCCGACGCCGACGCCCACGCCGTCCGGCTCGACGACGCCGACCCCGACGCCGACCGCCGCCCCGACGCCGACGCCCACGCCGCTTCCGACACCCTTGCCGGGCACGACCGAGGGCATCGACATCAGCCACTGGCAGGGCACGATCAACTGGACCAAGGTCGCCGCCGCGGGCAAGCGCTTCGCGTACATGAAGGCGTCCGAGGACACCTGGTACGTCGATCCGACGTACGCGACGAACCGCGCCCAGGCCAACGCGAACGGCCTGCTGGTCGGTGCGTACCACTTCTCCCAGCCCAACGCCACCATCGGCTCAGCGACGGCCCAGGCCGATCACTTCCTCGACACGGCCACCCCCGCCTCCGGTGACCTGCTGCCGGTCCTGGATCTCGAGCGGACCGGCGGTCTCGGCCAGAACAAGCTGATCGCCTGGGTCCAGGAGTACATGGCCCGCATCTATGAGCGGACCGGGGTTCAGGGCGTCATCTACTGCTCGCCGAACTTCTGGCGGACCAACATGGGCGACACGACCTGGTTCTCGGACAACGGCTACGACGTCCTGTGGGTCGCCCACTGGACCACCGCCACCACGCCGATCGTGCCGGGCGGCGCCTGGGGCGGCGACGGCTGGACGTTCTGGCAGTACACGTCGGACGGCTCGGTGCCGGGCATCAGCGGCCGCGTGGACCTCAATCGCTACAACGGGACCAACTTCAGCCGGGTCAGGATCCCCTGAGCGGACGCCGGACCCTCGGCGGTCCCGTCAGGTCATCCGCCTGGCCCACCACCGAGAGGGGCCGGGGCACGAACGCCACGCGCGTCAGCGCCCCGCTCACCCGGTCGCGCTCGAGCTCGAGGTCGAGCAGGCCCTGACGCCCGCTGAGCCGCCACGTCGCGGCGGCATCGCCGTCCCCGGACACGACGGGGCCGAGCGTGACCGGACCCCAGCCGGCCTCGGCCGCACGCAGCGCCCGCCCCAGCGCCACCGTGTCGACCGTGTCGGCCAGCGCCAGGTCGGCGGGCCAGGTCGGGCCTGGCGCTCCGAGCAGCTCGACGATCCGCGCGGCGATCGCGGCCAGCGCGGCCGGCGGCTCGGGCACGGAGATGAGGGTCAGCCGCTGGACGCGCGGCGGAAGCTCGGGGTCGAGCAGGATGTCCACGCCGACGCGACCCCGCTCCCCGACCAGCCACCACGACAGGTGCGCGGGGGTCCCCGACTCGGGCTCGGCGTCCGGATCGGGTCGCAGCGTCCCGTGCACGCCGCGGAGCCGCTCGAAGGTCGCCCGCCGCCGCTCGAGCGGCTCGTCGAGGTCGACGTTCATCGCAAACAGCCGCTCGGCCAGCTCGTCGTCCCAGTCCGCCAGCAGCCGCTCGACGCCGGCGCGGGCCTCGATGGTGGCCGGCCACGGACGGATCCGGCGGACCATGCGCCGGCTCGCGCTCGACCAGCAGGGCGAGCGCCTCGCGGACCGGCAGGTAGACCGGCGCGTAGCGGGCGTTCCCGACGCCGACGACGCCGAGGCCCGACGCCGGATGCCAGCGCATGTGCGACCCGAAGCCGGGGTAGCCACCCCCGTGGCCCACGATCCGGCCGATCCGCAGGTCCTCCCAGATCGACAGGCCGTAGCCGTAGGCCGGCGCAGGCAAGCTCGGGCGCGGCGTCGCTCGACGACCGACGCAGCTCGGCGCCCTCCGGCCGGTGGACCTGCTGCATCTCGCGCCGGCTCGCCCGGCGAAGCGGGTGGCCGGTCTCCGGATCGTCGCGCGGCGGCATGGCGTCGGTGAACTCGGCCACCCAGCGGGCGAGGTCGCGGACGGAGGTCAGGATGCCGCCCATCGCGGCCAGGGCGCCGTACGGGTCGATCGGCTCCTCGATCCAGGCGTCGTCACGGCGCACGTAGCCGAGCGCAAGGCGGTCGGCCGCGACGTCCTCCGGAAGGTAGGTCGTGGCGCGTCATCCCGAGCGGCTCGAGCAGGCGCGTCCGGACGACGTCGCGATACTCCATCCCCGCGACTCGGGTCACGATCCGGCCGAGGATCCCGTAGCCGAGGTTCGAGTACTCGAACCGCGTTCCCGGCGTCCAGGCGAAGCTGAACCCACCGCGCAGCAGCTCGGCGAAGCGGTCGAGGTCGAGGCCCTGCTGGCGGTCTCCCCACGGATCGTCGGTCGGCAGCCCGGCCGACATCGTCAGCAGGTGGCGGATCGTGATCGCCGGCGAATCGGCGGTCGGTCCGCGCAGGTCCACGTCCGGCAGCCAGTCGCGCGACAGGATCGTCGAGGCCGAGCAGGCCGTCGTCGCGAAGCAGCAGGACGGTCGCCGCGGTGAAGCTCTTGGTCATCGAGGCGATGCGGAAGACGCTGTCCTCGTCGGGCCGCAGGTCCTCCCCCACCCGTCGCGTCCCGGACCCACCGGCGTGGACGAGGACCCCGTCGGCGACGATGCCCCAGGCGAATCCCGGTACGACGGCCCGCGCCGAGAACCGGTCGAACACGGCGTCGACGGCGGCCAGCGTGTCCTCCCGGAGTCGATCCATCTCGGGCGATGGTACCGAACGGGGCTGGCTGCGCGCCGGGCACGAAAACGCCCGAAGGAACCGGCGATCACTAGATGCTCCAAACCGATGTAAACAACGGTCAGATCACTAGATGTTCGTGGCTCCTTCGAGCGATGTCACCATAGCCCGCTCTGGACCGGTGCGCGTGTAACGACGGAGCGCCCGAGCGTATCGGGCGCGTTGCGATCAGGCCGGCGTCGCCAGCGCCTCGAGCGGCTCACCGATCTCGATCGGATTGCTGTGCGGGTCCTGGCTCCACTCGAACCAGCCGCCGTCGTAGACCGCGATCCGCTGCCAGTCCTGGAGGTAGGCGTAGAACCAGGTCTCGCTCGCCCGCCAGCCGGTGCCGCAGTAGAACGCGACCCACTTGTCCGGGGTGATCCCGGCCTCGGCCCAGTTCGCCGTGATCTCCGGGTAGGCGCGCATCGTGTTGTCCACGTTGCGGTAGTGCTGCATGTGGTACGCGTCGGTGCCGCAGTTGCCCCAGACGTCGCCCTTGATCCGGCCGGCCGGCCCGATGTAGTTGTAGCCGCTCACCTGGCCGATGTGCTCGCGCCAGGTGCGGACGCTGACCAGGGCCGCCCCGTCCGGGTCGGCGATGATCTGCTTGGCCTCGTCGATGTCGACGATGACCTCCGGGCGGAGCGGCACGGTGGCGCCGAACGCCTCGACCGGCTCGGGCTCGCGCACGATCAGCTCGAGCGGGTTGCCGGCGCGGACCCACCAGTCGTAGCCGCCGTCGAGCAGGCGGACGTCGTCCACCCCGGCATAGCGCAGGATCATCAGCGCCCGGGTGGCCGCGATCTGCCCGGCCCGCCGTCCCGGCCACTTCTCGTTGGCGTGACCCTCCGTGTCGCGGCCGTAGAGGACGACCGTCGTGTCGCGGGTGATGCCCAGGCGGCGGAGCGCGGCGTCGATCTCCGCCGGCGAGCGGCGGTTCCAGTCGACCGGGTTCTCGAGCCAGTTGGTGTCGAGGTAGAAGGCGCCGGGGATGTGGCCCTCGGCGTACTCCTCGGGGACGCCGAAGTTGACGTGGAACAGGCGGAAGGCACCAGCCGGCGCCGCTTCCGGCCGGCCGCCGTCGAGGACGTCGCGGAGCCAGTCGATGTGGACCAGCTTGTCGTGGTGGGCGAGCTTGTCGAGCGGGAGCTCGGGATCGGCCGCCCAGGCCCGGGAGCCACCGTCGAGCGAGCGGACGGTGTCGATGCCGAGGTGATGGAGGCGGGCCGTCGACGGCCGTGACGTCGTCCGTCGCCGTGCCCGTAGATCACGATGTCGCGCCCGGCGACGACGCCCTTCTCGTCGAGCAATCGCTCGATCTCGGCCTCGTCGACGCTGCGCAGCCAGGCGGCCGGAAACGCACGGGCGCCCGGGATGTGGCCGCCGCGCGCTTCGCCGTCGAGCCGCCAGCCGTTGTAGGCGGTCAGCGGCCGGACGTCGACGATGGTCAGGGTCGGATCGTCGATCCGGTCGCGCAGTTCGGTGATGGAGATGGTCGTCATGGTGGAGGTCCTTCGTGACGGTTGAGGCCCAAACAAAAACCCCTGCCATTGCAGGGGGGTGGAGCGGTCCGGGCGTGCGGTCAGTTCTGTCGCACGCCTAGCTACACCACCGGCCCTGATGGGCGGCGTGACAGTGCGGACAGGAGCACGTGAGCGAACTCGAGGCGTTCATCGTTCGCGGATTGTGACACTGCGTCGTCTCATCTGGCAAGAGGCCGTCGGTTGCGCGTCGGTTGCGATCGTCAGCGGTCGTCCACGCCAAGGATGCGGACATCGACGTCGGTTGCACCGTCGGTCGCGAAGGCGAGAAGGCCGGCACCCTCCTCGGCCAGGGCGGCAGCCGCCTCCGGTGCCACGCGGACGACGGGCTTGATGACGAGCGTCGCGGACGTTGCGCTTGCCGGCCTTGCCGGCCCGCTCGATCCGCCAGGTTCCGGCGACGAAGCCATCGATCGTGAACGTGCTGATCGGCTCCTGCGTCACGGGGGCGATCGCGCGGGCAACGGCCGCATCGCCCGTCCGCGAGCGGTCGGCATACGACAGCAGCAGGTTCTCGAAGTCGTACAGGAACCGCGGCGGCGCGGGCGTGTCGGGATCGGGTCGCGGGGCGTCCGGCAGATCGAACAGCTCGCGACCGGCCTCGTCGCGGAAGGCGACCAGGCTGGGCCGCAGCCGCTCGATCACCTCGCCGAGGCGCGTGAGGCCACACCACGCCTGGACGTCCATCACGCTGGCCGGCCCGAACGCCCCGAGGTAGCGCCTGACCAGGTCGTCGAGGGTCGCTCCCTCGCGTGGCGGTTGGCCGAGCCAGGCCTCGATCGAGGTGTGGGCGATCGGCCCGCTGCGACCCCACAGGCCCCGCGGCGGGACCTGGACCAGCGGGACGCCGGTACGGACCGACTGCTCGAGCGCCATCCGGTCGCGATCCGGCCAGCGCGTCAGGAGGTGGTCGCCGAGCTCCTTGAACGACCGTGGGCGCTCGTCGACGAAGGCGCGGCCCATCGCGATCACGGCGTCGGTGTCGACGCCCTCGAGGCGCCGACCGAACTGGCCGCGGTGCATCCGATCCAGGACGGGCTGGAGCAGCGCGCCGGAGGTCCCACGCGTCGCGCGCGGTCACGAGATGGATCGTCGAGCGCATCAACGCCATCCGCACGACCGAGCGGTCGACGAGCCGGTCCGACAGCTCCTGGGCCCGGAAGCCCTCGATCCGGCTCCACAGCCCGACGTAGGCCGTGTGCGGCGTCTGGGCCTGCATCCCGACCAGTCGCTCCAGCATGTCTTCGACCGATGTCGTCGAGCGTTCCAGCAGCGACTGGCGCGCGAGCGTCGCGCGGTTGAGCGCACGCCAGTCGAGGCGGTCGCCGGGTGCCGCGGATCGGGCCATGGGGCAATGGTGCCAGCCGGGAGTCCCTGCCGGCCGCCAGGCATCGCCGGGAACCATTGCCGGCCGCGCGGTGTAGATGGTTCGACAGTCTCGCCCCGCTGGAGGTCACGATCGTGCGCCGACGCCTCACCGCTCCCCTCTCGCTCATCGTCCTGTCAACCGGCCTGCTCCTGTGGCTCGTCGCCGTGCCACTCGTGTCCGCGGGCGACCCGTGCTACCACGGCTTCAGCATGCCGTCCGGGACCACCGGGTCCGGACCCGAGATCAGGCTCGAGCCGTGCGCCTTCAGCCCGACGGTCACCAACGTGGACGTCGGCGCCTCGGTCAAGTTCGTGAACGGCGGCGAGTTCACCCACCTCATCACCGGAGCGAACCAGGCGTGGGGCTCGCGCGACGTGGAGATCCAGCCGGGCAAGACGGCCAGCTACACCTTCGACCAGGCCGGCGTCTACCCGTACGCCTGCGCCCTCCACCGTGGGATGTCGGGTGTCATCGTCGTGGGCGACGGGACGGCCGCGGCGGCCGCAGGCGCGGGATCGGGAACGACGAGCGGGACGACCACCGGCACGACCACGGGGACCGCCGCGTCGGCGCCAGCCGCCGCAACGCAGGCGACGCAGGTCGACGGCCGCCTGCTCCTCGTCGCCGCCTTCGGCGGAGCGGTGCTCGGCGGGCTCGTGGCCTGGGCCGTTTTGCGGCGCAGCTCGTCGCGGGCGAAGGAGACCGTCAGCGGCGTGGCCTGATCGTCGCGTAACCGGAGGGCGGTCCGCTCCGGCGGGCCGCCCGGGCGTGCCCTGATCGTCGCGCGGCACTCGACGCGGGCGCTACCCGAGGCGTACCCTCCCTCCAACTTGCTGGCGAGCAGGCGGGGGTGAATGTCCGATGGATCGAGCTTGGCCACCGCGTACCCAGATCGCCTGGGGACTCCTGGGCGCGGCGGCGGCCGCATGGTTCGCGATCTGGATGCTGTTCTTCCCGAGCTACGTGGCGGACTACTTCGCCTGGGACGTGCAGCCGCGCTACGCGCATGGCGTTCATCGGCGCGGGCTACATCTTCCGGACGGCGTTCTTCCTGAATGCCGCGCGCGAGCCCAACTGGGTCCGCTGCGCTGGATCGTGTGGGGCAACCTGGCGTTCACGGGGACGCTGCTGCTCGCCACCTACTGGCACATCGACGAGTTCCACTGGAACCCGTTCGAGACCCCGCTGGCCCACATCTGGATCGTGCTCTACATCTTCGAGCCGGTGACGATGCTCTACCTCATCCCGCGCGGGATCTTCTCGGTCGAGGCGCCGGCGACGGGCGGTCCGCTCCATCCGTTGTTCAAGGGCTGGCTGGTGTTCCTGACGGGCCTGTTCCTCATGCATGGGCTCCTGCTCGTCGCCAACCCGGAGTTCGCCGCGGCGCGCTGGCCATGGGAGCTCAACCCGCTCGATGCACGGATGGTCGCGGCGTGGTTCCTCGGCTGGTCCGTGTGGTGCGGGACGATGGCCTTCGCCGGGACTGGGACGAGATCCGCCGCGGGATCCAGCTGCTCCTGCTCAACGGGATCGCGTTGCTGGCGACCGTCGTCGTGTTTCGGGACGAGTTCATCCCCGGCCGTGACACGATCGCCGGCTATGGCGGCGCGCTGGTGTTGCTGACCGCGGTGGTGGCCGCGTTCTATGTGATCCAGGAACGCCGGCGGCCGACGCCCTACGCCTGACGGCCCGGCGCCTCGCCGGCGGCGTCGTCACGCCACCATGAACGCAGCGCGCCGAACGACCAGCTCGGATTGCCGTTCAACAGGAGGAGCGGCGGTCCGTCGCCCTCGTCGACGTAGTGGACGAGGTTGCCATCGACGTCCGCCCAGCGATCCTGGAACGGATACAGGTCGTCGGGCACCCACGATGGCCGCGACGGGCGACCCGTCGCGCCATCCGCCATCGCCGATCTCCGTACCGAACGTCGGCGCGTGGTGTGCCTAGCGACCCCGGGTTGCCTTCTCCTTGGCGATCTGGGCAGACACGGTCCTCAGCTTCGCAGCGTGGCTCCGAGCATTCTGGATGCCAGCTGCTTCTCCGAGTGACGCGGGCTTGCCGGCGGACAGCCACTCTGCGAAGAGCGGGTCCAGGTCTTCGTTGGCGATGCTCTCCGCCAGGTCGATGAACTCACGGGTCGACACCGTGCCACCCGCCTGCGCGGCCACCCACGCCGGCAGGATCTGGAAGAACAGGTCGTCGCCGACCTCCAGCCGGAGCGCGTGCAGGGTCAGCGCGCCGCGGTCGTAGATCTGGCCGGCGAAGATGTTCTCGATGCCGGGGTCCCCGATCGGCAGGTCCCAGAACCCCTCGTCGGCGGGGATCGATGTCAGGTCGTCCCACGCGTCCTGCGGCGTGAAGAAGCCCTCGTGCTCGCCCCACATCCATTCGGTGTAGGTCGCAAAGCCCTCGTTGAGCCATGTCTCGTTCCACGTGTCGACGGCGAGGAGGTCGCCGAACCATTGGTGGGCAAGCTCGTGGACGACGACGAAGTCGTTGCCCTCCTCCCCGAAGAAGAATGGCGAGTAGACCGGTCGGGTCTGGTTCTCCAGGGCGAACCGGACGGCTCCCTCCTGGACGACCCCGCCCGACGCGGTCCATGGGTACGCCCCGAACAGGTCTGCCTCCCAGGCGATGATCTCGGGCTGCCGGTCGAACGACAGCAACGCGCCCTCCCCCGGCCCCGGCACGTGGGGCACGAAGCCCGTGGGAATCCAGGTGTTCGGGTTCGGCTGGTCCGGATCCGGCGCCGCGGGCGTCGTCCACCCGTCGAACGTGTCGCCGTCGTCCTCGAAGCCGGTCGAACCTTCGCCGGTCGAGACGACGATCTGGTCGACGATCACGCCCCGTCCCTGGACGAAGAAGTCGCTGGCATAGCTGATCGACAGCTCGACCTGACGAGGCGCGCCGCCCGCGTCGGCCAGCTGGACGGTCCAGGTCTCCCAGCCGTCGCCCGTGCCGCTGACGGCGTTCCAGGCACCGGTCGTCCCGGTCGGTTCGCAGGTGAAGGTGTCGTCGTCGGGTGTGTGCGGGTTGCCCGTGTGGACCGCGACCGGCGTCAGGTAGTGCAGCAGGAACGGGTTGACCTCGGTGATGAACGGGCACTCCCCGAAGTCCTGCGACGTGTGGCCGTTCAGGTCCGGCAGCGTCGTCCAGTCGTCGCCGCCGGCCGTCCGCGACTCGACGAAGAGGAAGTCGAAGAAGAACTCCGTGTCGCGGTTGACCTGGAACGAGACCGTCGCGCCGCCGGCCGGAACCGAGATCGTCCGGGTCAGCCGCTTGTAGGCGGGTTCGCCTCGCTGCGACCAGATGAATTGCGAGCCGGCCACCGGTGAGACCGACGGGGCGACATCGGTCATCAGGTCGGTATCGATGGCATCCCAATAGGCGATCCCGTCGTCGACGTAATCGCGCATGTACAGGTCATCGATGACCATCATCGCCAGGTACGGGGTCATCGGCTCGACGGCATTCCAGTTCCAGGTCGTCCAGGCGCCGTTCGGCTGCTGGCTGACGAGGACGCCGTTGGCGATCGCCTCGAGTCCCGTCGGGATCGTGATGTGGAACGCGAACGACGCCTTGTCGCGCGGATGGTCGTTGGCGGGGAACCATGTCGCGGCGACGTGCGGCTCGCCCTGGACGATCGCGCCGTCCTCGGTCGGCAGGAACCCCAGCTCGCCGAGGCCCTCCTCGACGATCGGCTCCGGGACGCCGTCGTAGCGGGCCACGACCGTGAAGGCCGAGCCGTTCGTGAGGCCGGTCCCCAGCTTGACGGTGAGCTCCTGCCGGTTGCGCGTGGTCTTGGCGCTGGTGCCGTTGACGGTCAGCGACCGCAACTTCATCCCGATGAAGTCGAGGTTGAACGCCGAGAGGTTCTGCGTCGCCACGGCCGTGATGGTCGCGATGCCCGTCAATCTGTCCGTGGCGGGGTCGTAGGTGAGCTCGAGGTCGTAGTGCTGGACGTCGTACCCGCCGTTGCCATCGAGCGGGAAGTACGGGTCACCGAGACCGGACGAGCCCGCCGGGAACGGAGATGGCGGGGCCGCGGACGCCAACGGCACGGCGGTCAGGCAGATGGCCACGGCGGCGACGATGGCCGCCAGCTTGCGGGACATGGCACCCTCCACTCCAGGTGGTCGACCCTGGGCAATCCGGCCGCGCCCCCCGCACGCCAGGATGGGTCGCGTCGCCCGCACCCGCCCGGACTCCTCGTCCGTTCGCCTGGGGTGTGCGCACATTCACCTTCGCTGGCCGACTGTGCGCCTCACGCTGGTCGGCGTCAAGGCTCGGTCTGCCCAATCGGCTCCGCTATGCTCCCGGCCCATCGCCGTACGATCTGAGGAGGTTCCGTGCGAGCAGGCTCGATCTACCGGTCCGACGCCGCCCGAGTCGCCGTCGAGCAGCTCTACGACCGCGCTCGCGCACGTCTGCCGTTCCCGACCGATTCGCGCATGGTTCCGACGCCTTCGGCGAGACCCATGTGCTCGTCGCCGGCCCGACGAGGCGGCCCGCCGCTCGTCGCGCTCCAGGGCGGCAATGTCGTCAACCCGCTGACACTCGCGTGGCTCGGCCCGCTCGTCGCGACCTGCCGCATCTACGCCCCGGACACGATCGGCCAGCCGGGCAAGACGCAGGGACCACGCGTGTCGGCGAACGACTCCAGCCTCGGCGACTGGATGGTCGACGTGCTCGACGCGCTCGAGCTTCGGTCCGCGGCGTTCATCGGCGGCCTCGTACGGCGCCGGCGTCTTCCTCCGCCTGGCGACGGTGGCGCCGAACGCGGATCGACCGGGCGGTGCTGGTCGTACCGGCCGGGATGACGGCCGTACCGATTCGATCGATGCTGTCGCTGGCCGCGGGCTACCTGTCCTATCGCGTCGTGCAGCGGCCCGGGATCGCGGCAGCCACCGTGCGACAGCTGGCCGGCCCGAATCCCGACCCGATGATGATCGAGTCGACCGCGCTCGCCTTCGCCGGGACGCAGCTCGATACCGAGATGCCCCGAACGGCGACGCCCGAGGAGCTGGCGCGGCTCACCGCACCCGTGATGGTGTTCGCGGCCGAACGCGACCCGCTCTTTCCGCCGGACCGCGTCCTTCCCCGAGCGCGGGAGCTCTTCGGCGACCTCGTGGCGGCCGAGACGCTGCCCGGATGCCACCACATCCTCGATCCGGTCTGTGCGGCGGCCCTGTGTGCGCGAATCGAGCCCTTCCTTGGGAGGCATGCCGGCGCGGCCGCCGGCTGACGTCCGTCACCTCGCCGGGTCGCTGTGCCAACGCTCGAAGTGCGTGGCGTGGGCAGCCGTGTACGCGCCCGGCCGGTAGAACCGATCGTAGAACGCGGTGTCGATGTGATGGGCCTGGAACGCCATCAGCGTCCGGATCGGACCGAAGTTCGCCGGGAACTGCCCGTAGTGGTCGTAAACGTACTCGCAGTAGCCGATCACGGCGTCGATGTTGGCCTTCGAGTACCGCCGGGATCGTCGCCTGGACGGTGGCCGGATCGCGCCACGCGCTGGGCCGCACGCTGTCGCGGAAGAAGCCCGGTGCCCGGCGCGAACTTGTAGTCGACGAACGCCCGGACGGCGTCCGCCATCGTCGGGTAGTACGGCGGTGCGAACGGCTTGATGCAGCGTCCGTGCCGTCGTGCTCGAGCCCGATCGCCTGCGGGATCGTCACGTTCTTGCCCAGGAGGCGCATGAGAAGCGTCCCGAAGAAGCCCTTGTGGAGGACCTGGGCGAACGTGCGGTCGCGCATCCGGAAGCCGAGCGACTTCGTCCAGGCGAACCGATGCGCGGCGTAGTGCGGGAACCCGCCGAGGCCGAGCGCCTCGGTCGCGAGCGCGATGTTCTGGATCATGAGGCCCTGCTCGAAGCCGCAGATCTCGAGCAGGTACGTCTCGATCTCGTCGATCGTGCCGACCCGGCCGTCGTGCACGTCGTCGAGCAGGTGGCCGCCCTTCGACCGGCCGAACCGGCCGATCCCGGCCGGGCGCGTCAGCGCGTCCTTGTCGTCATGGAAGAAGTAGGCGAACTCCTCGCCCAGCGCCGCGAACAGGATCGTCAGGTACAGCGCGGTGACCTCGGTCACGGGCACGAAGTACGTCGCGCCCGGGATGTTGGCCGACCACTTGTTGAACGGCGGCGTGAACGGGACCTCACGCGGGATCTCCGACCGTCCGTCGCGCAGCGTGATCCGCATTCGCCTGTACGCCTCGCCGAAGCGATGGTCGCGGTTGAGCCCGACAAGCGCCTCGTACTGCGCCGGGTCGAGGTCCTGCGGCCGCGGCAGGAGGTACGTGCCCGTCGTCGTTGGTGATGACCAGGTTGACCGTCGCCACGGCGTCGGCGCTCGACTGCGTCCGGCCGACGGTGGCCATCATGATCTGGCCGCCGCCTGTCTCCGGGCCTGCGTCCGGGCTATACGGCAGCTCGCCGTTCACCTGGCCCGTCACACCCGACGCGGCAAAGGCGAGGACCGCCTCTTCGTCGAGGCCGAGCGGGACCGGATGCGACTGGCTCTCGAACGCCAGGGCGCTGCCGTGGAGCCGGCTGCCCAGCGACACACGGCGGCTGCGCCGGGTGAGCATCGTGTCGATGAGGGTCGCGTCAGGCGCCCGGCGGTCCGTCGTGGCCCCGCCGCCCCCCGATGGTCGGTCGCGTGCGTCCATGTCCCTGCCCTCCGGTGTCAGGGTCCCCGGCACGGCAGCGGGGCGCCCGCGGCGACACGATACGCCCCGCCCGTACGACGCCCGTCACGACGCCAGGAGCGGCGGCCAGGGCGGCCGCGCGAGCTCGTCGAGGGTCAGGCCGGGTCGGCGGGCCGGTTCGCCTCGATCAGGGTCGTCGGCGTGTTGTGGACCGCCGGGATCGTGCCCAGCCGGCCGGCCTGGTAGTCGGCGACGGCCTGCATCACCTCGTCCCGCGTGTTCATCACGAACGGCCCGAGCCACGCGACCGACTCGCGGATCGGCTGGCCGCCGAGGACGATGACGTCGAGGTTGGGGTGGCGGCTCTCCTGCAGGAGGTCGGCCGACACGGTCACCGCGTTGCCCTCGCCGAGGACCGCCAGCTGGCCCGTGCCGATCGGCTTGCCCTCGGCGCCGACGGTGCCGTCGCCCGCGAGCACGTAGACGAGGGCGTTGTACTCGGGCCGCCACGGCAGCGTGAGCCGGGCGCCCGGGCTGAGCGTGGCGTGGACCATCGTCATCGGCGAATAGGTCGAGCCCGGGCCGGCGTGCCCGGCCACGTCGCCGGCGATGATCCGGACCAGGGCGCCACCGTCCGACGACGACACGAGCGCCACCTCGCTCGCCCGCAGGTCCTGGTAGCGCGGCGTCGCGAACTTCTGCGCCGCGGGCAGGTTCACCCACAGCTGGAGGCCGTGGAACAGCCCGCCGCTCACGACCAGCCACTCCGGCGGCTTCTCGATGTGGAGGATCCCCGCGCCGGCGGTCATCCACTGGGTGTCGCCGTTGGTGATCACGCCGCCGCCGCCGTTCGAGTCGGCGTGCTCGAACACGCCGTCGATCATGTAGGTCACGGTCTCGAAGCCGCGATGCGGGTGCCATGGCGTGCCCTTGGGCTCGCCCGGGGCGTATTCGACCTCCCCCATCTGGTCGAGGTGGATGAACGGATCGAGGTCGGCCAGGTCGACGCCGGCGAACGCGCGGCGAACCGGGAAGCCCTCGCCTTCGAAGCCGCGCGGTGAGGTCGTCACGCTGCGTACGGGGCGGGGCCGGGCGACGGTCGGGTCCGGCTCGGGGATCCGCGGGAGGATGGTGATGTCTTCGACGACGACGGCTGGCATGGGTGGCAGGCTCCTTCTCGCACGCAGCCTACCGCAAGATCGTTGACTACGCAACAGTTATTTGCGCAGTACGCTCCGGCGATGGATGACGATGAGCGGCTCGTCCGCCGGCCGACCGACGCCGAGCTCGCCGACGTGGCCGGGATGCACGACGCCAATCGGGCCGCCTGGGACGAGGCAGCCGAGCGGTACGAGGCGTGGTTCGACGAGGCGGTCGCGCTGATCCGCTCCGGCGGGACGAACCTGTTCGGGGTCGAGACCGAGCTGATCGGCGACCTCCACGGGCGCTGCCGCCGGGCGATCCACCTCCAGTGCGCCGGCGGTCGCGACACGCTTTCGCTGTGGAACCAGGGTGCCGACGAGGTGATCGGCGTCGACTTCAGCCCGCGCATGCTGGCCCTCGCGCGACGACTGACCGAGGCGACCGGCGCACCGGCGCGCTGGATCGAGGCCGACGTCCTCGCCACGCCGCACGAGCTCGACGGGACCGCCGACCTCGTCTACACCGGCCGTGGCTCGATCATCTGGCTGCACGACCTCGACGCCTGGGCCGCGGTCATCGCCCGGCTGCTGGCGCCGGGCGGCCGGTTCGTCCTGTTCGAAGGGCATCCGGTCGAGTGGCTGTTCGATGCCGACGCCGACGGCCGCTGGATCGCCACCGACTACGACTATTTCGGCGGCGCCGAGGCGTCGAAGGGCTGGGCGCCCGAGTACATCGACCGGCTGTCGATCGCCGAGCCCGAGCAGAGCTGGAAGTTCGCCCGGGCGTGGACGCTCGGCGAGGTCGTGACCGCGCTGCTGCGCGCCGACCTGCGGCTCGAGGCCGTCGCCGAGCACCCGGTCGACTGGTGGGGCGGCCACGACGACGTGCGTGCCGAGGACCGCGGCCGGGTCCCGCTGTCGTTCTCGGTCGTCGGGCGGCGCTCCTGAGCGGTCCGGCCGCCCCGCAGGGCAGGACCGCTGGTCGTCCTCAGGCCGGCTGCAGCCCGGCGAACCGCCCGTCCGCGGCTCGCTCGACGCGAGCGACCTCGAGGATGGCGGCGGGCGCGACCGGGCCGTAGATGTGCGGGTACGGCGAGCCCGGATCGTCGAACCGCCACGGGACGTCGAGCGCGTCGAGGTCCAGCGTCAGGGCCAGGAACGGCCGCGGATCCGAGGCGTAGTGGCGGTCGAACGTCGCCCCGAGCTCGTCGAGTCCGTCCGTGCAGTGGATGAAGCCCTCGCTCGCCAGCGACGACGCTTCGTAGGGCCCTGCTCGATCGGTCGCGGCCCACACCGCGGCCGGCACGAGGTGGAACGTCGGGCGCATCAGCCGGGCGGCTGGTCGATCGACAGCCAGGCCTTGTCGAGCGCGAGCTGGATGACCGTGCTCCGATCGGCGGCGAGAGCCGCGCGCAGGGCCGGCTCGAACTCGACGTCGCGGTCGACGCGCGCCCCGCGAGCGCCGCACGCCCGGGCGATCGCCGCGAAGTCGACCGGACCGAGCTCGGTCGCGACCCCGATCCCCGTGCCGCGCCGCTCCTGCCACATCCGGATCGTCCCGAAGCGCTCGTTGTCGAAGACCACGACGACGACGCGCGCGCCGACGCGGACCGCCGTCTCCAGCTCGGCCATCGACATCGCCAGCCCGCCGTCGCCGACGAGCGCCACGACCGGCCGGTCGCGGTGGACGAGCGCCGCGGCGATCGCCGCGGGCAGCCCGTAGCCCATCGCCCCCGAGGTGGGGCCGAGGAACGTCCCCGGCCGGCGGAAGCGGAAGCCGCGCCCGGCCCAGCTGGCGAAGTTGCCGGCGTCGGTGGTCAGGATCGCGTCGTCGGGCAGGACCTTCCGGAGCGTCGCGACCGTGCGTCCCGGGTGGACGCCGGGTCCGTCCCACGGCGTCGCGTCGACGATCGACGGCCGCTTCCCAGGCCGCCCGGTCGTCGCGATTGTTCGCCTGGCGGGTGGCGACCCGTTCCGCGTCGAGGACGGCCCGACCGACCAGCCGCTCGTTGGCCGCCTTGAGGAACGCCTTGGCGTCGGCCGTGACGACATGCGTCGGCGGCGGCGATCCGGCGTGATCGCCGGGCTCGAGGTCGATCTGCGCCCACGGCAGCCCGGCGCGCGGCACCTCGTAGCCGAAGGTCGTCGGCTCGCTCAGCCGCGACCCGATGACCAGCAGCGCATCGGCCCCGTCGAGCCGCTCGCGGACCGACGCTGCCGCGCCGAACCCGGCCATCCCGAGGTAGAGCGGATGCTCGTTGGACACGACGTCGGGACGCCGCCAGGCGGCGATGACCGGCACCTGGAGGAGCTCGGCGAAGCGGGTCAGCTCGGTCGACGTCCTGGCGCGCAGCACGCCCGCCCCAGCCAGGATGACCGGCCGGCGGGCCGAGGCGAGGAACTCGATGATCGTGCGCACCTCGTCGTCGCTCGCGCGCGCCGTGGGCGGACGGGTGCCCTCGAGCTTCGCGTCGTCCGGGACGGGCTCGTCGAGGAGGTCCTCGGCGAGCGAGAGCAGGACGGGCCCGGGCCGGCCGCCGAGTGCCTGGCGAATCGCCTCGCTGACCGCTTCGCCCACGGCCTCGGCCGTCGCGGGTTCGGCCGCCCACTTGGCCAGCCCGCCGAGCGTGGCGACCTGGTCGACCTCCTGGAAGGCCTCGCGGCCGCGGACGGCGCGCTCGACCTGGCCGACGACGGCGAACATCGGCGCCGAATCCTGGCGCGCCGTGTGGATCCCGATGGCCAGGTTGGCCCCGCCCACGGCACGCGTCCCGAGGCAGACCGCCGGTCGGCCGGTGAGCTGACCGTGGGCTTCGGCCATGAACGCGGCGGCGCCCTCGTGGCGGGTCGCGACCACCCGGATGCCCGCGCCCTCGAACGCGTCGAGCAGGCCGAGGAATGACTCGCCGGGGACGGTGAAGGCGTAGCGAACGCCGGCGGCGCGGAGCGCGTCCGCGACGAACCGGCCGACCGTGCGAGGTCCGTCGGCGGCGACCGGCGCGAGGTCCGCTTCGGTCAGCGCGTCGGGCACGACCTCCGTCGTCGGTTCGGACACGTCGGGCGCGGGGCTCGTTTCGGGTGAGGTATCGAGGGTCGCCTCGGGCTCAGTGGCCGTCTCGTCGAGGACGTCGGGCTCGGGCTCGCTCTCGGGCTCGGCGGTCTCGGGCTCGGCCGCGGCCTCGGGCTCGGCGGTCTCGGGCTCGGCAGCTCGGCCTCGGTCGCTTCGGGCTCGGGTGCCGGCTCCGTTCCGTTCGCGGCTTGAGGCTCAGTGGCCCCGGTCACGCCCTGATCGGGCTCCGGCTCCGCCTCGGACTCGGCCACGGGATCGATCGTGTCGGGAACGGGATCGTCGGGAGGCGCGGAATTGAGCTCGGTCATGACGACTGTGCTCCTTCGGTCGGTGCCCTCGCGGGCGAGGATCAGCGGTAGTTCTCGAACTGGAGCGGTACGGCCAGATCGAGCTCGCGCAGCCGGGCGATGACGCGCTGGAGGTCGTCTCGGCTCTTGCCGGACACGCGGACGGCGTCACCCTGGATCTGCGACTTGACCTTCGGGAACTCGTCCCGGATCAGCTTGGTGATCTTCTTGGCGATCTCCTCCGACAGGCCGCGGCGCAGCCCGATCCGCTGGCGGACCTTGTTGCCGCCGGCCTCCTCGACCTTGCCCCAGTCGAAGATCTTGAGCGACAGGCTGCGCCGGATGGCCTTCGATTCGATGAGGTCCTTGACGGCCGACGCGCGGTACTCGTCGTCGGTGATCAGGATCAGCTCGTCCTTCGACCTGCGTCAGGTCGACGGTCACGCCCTTGAAGTCGAACCGGGTGCCGACCTCGCGCCGGACCTGGTCGAGCGCGTTGCGCAGCTCCTGCTCGTCGAAGTCGCTGACGACGTCGAATGACTGGTCTCCCGCCATCGATCCTCCTGTCCCCTACCCCGCCGTCGTCGGAGCGGCCATCCACCACTCGTGCAGGCGGCTGATGCGCCCGTCGTCCGCCAGGTCCGCGGTCAGGAACCCGGCGATGCGCTCGACACTCCCGTCCGATCGCCGTTTCCACGAGGCGTGCCACGCGGCCAGCACCGTCGAACCGGAGACCCAGTGCCGTTCCACCGTGAAGTCGACGTCGCGTTGCCGGTTCGCCGCATCGAGCAGGAACGACCGCAGGGCGTTGTGACCGACGTGCGGTGCGCCGAACGGGTCCTCATGGTACTCGGCATCCTCGGTGAACAGCGCCACCCAGGCGTCGCCGTCGAACGACGCCCGGGCCGCGCCGTACGCCTCCAGCAGGTCGCCGCCACGCGCGTAGTCGATCATCGGCTCACCTCCAGCTGTTCGAGCAGGCGCTCCCCGATCAGGTACGACCGGCCGCCGCCCATCACCAGGACGGCGTCGCCGGGTCGGACGGCCGCGGCGAGCGCGTCCGCGGTCGCCTCGACGCTGCCCGGGGCGAGGACCGGGATGTCGCGCCGTCGGGTCGCCACGGCCTCGGCCAGGGCGGCCGCCGAGGTGATCGTCGTGTCCGGGTCGCGACCCGGCCCAGATGTCGGCGATCGCCACCGCGTCGGCGCCGGCCAGGGCATCGGCGAACGCGTCGAGCATGGCCGCCGTCCGGTGGTAGGTCAGCGGCTCGTAGACGGCCCACACGCGCCGGCCCGGCTCGCGCTGGCGGATCGCGGCGAGCGTCTCGCGGATCGCCGTCGGGTGATGGCCGTAGTCGTCGTACACCGTGACCCCGGCCGCCTCGCCCTTCCGCTCCAGCCGGCGGCCGACGCCGGCGAACCCCGCCAGCCCGTCCGCGATCGATGCGGGCGCGAGCCCAAGCGAGGCGGCGCGCGCCGGCAACGGCCAGCGCGTTCGCGGCGTTGTGCCGTCCGGCCGTCGCCAGCCGCACGGTGACCGCTCCGGCCAGCTCATCGAGCCCGTAGACCACGAGCGTCGTCGCCGTCCGGCTCGGCCGCCGCGATCCGGCCGAGCAACGCCGTGGCCGGCCCCGCGGCCGAAGCGAACCGATCGCGCGATCCCGCGCAGGTACCCGCCGCGGCCGGGCTCCACGTCCACGATCGCGTAGGCGACGATGCGCAGCGCCCGCCCGCGCAGCCGGTCGACGACGTCCTCGACCCCGGGGTCGCCGACGTTGGCGACGATGCGTGGCCCCGTCGGGCAGCCGGCCGAGCCAGGCCTCGAACGCGTCGGCGACGGCGGCGCGATCGGCGAACACGTCGGGGTGATCCCACTCCGCGCTGGTCAGGATCGCGACTCGGGCCGGTAGGCATCGAAGTTGCCGGCGTATTCGTCGGCCTCGACGACGAACGCCGGACCCGACCCGATCCGCGCGGTCGCCGGCGGGCCGCCGGTCAGCGTCGCCCGGCAGCAGCGCCCCGACGAAGGCCGACGGGTCGGCGCCGGCCGCGACGAGGGTGTGGACCAGCCAGCCGGCCGTCGTGCTCTTGCCGTGCGTCCCGGCTACGCCGACGAGCGTCCGCCCGACGGCGGCGTCGGCGACGACCTGCTGCCACGGCTCGACCGGCACGCCGGCCGCGCGTGCCGCCAGGAGCTCGGGGTTGTCGGGGTCGATCGCGGTCAGCGCCTTGGTCACCGCCAGCCGATCCGGGCGCCGGCCGCCGGTCACGTGCTCGGCGGCATGCTCGGGCGCGACCTCGATGCCGAGCGGCCTCGAGGGCCGGCGTGTACGGCGACGGCCCGCCCGGGTCGCAGCCGCTGACCAGCGCCCCGGCTCCGGCCGCCAGCAGGGCCGCGGCGCTCGCCCCGGCACCGGCCGCGCCGACGACGTGGATCCGCTCGAGCTGGCGGATCGGGCGGGCCTCGCGGGCCGTCGCCAGCCCGGCACCGACGCGGTCCGCGGCGGACGTCACCCGCGCTCCGTCGCGACCCCGGACGACGCATCGGCGGCGTCGATCCGTTCGAGCAGGAGCTCCAGCGCCGCCTCGGCGCTGCGCCGCTTGTTGTCGCTCCGGTCACCGCTCCAGACGTGCCGACGGACGGCCACCCCGACGCCGTCGGCGACCGCCACGTAGGTCAGGCCGACGGGCTTGGCCGGGCTGCCGCCGTCCGGCCCGGCGATCCCGGTCACCGCGACGGCCAGCTCGGCGCCGGTCCGCTGACGGCCGCCGCTGGCCATCGCCATCGCGACCTGCGCGGACACCGCGCCATGCGCCGCGAGCACGTCATGCGGCACGCCGACCACCTCGAACTTGAGCTGGTCCGAGTAGGTCACGAACCCGCCGACGAAGTAGGCGCTCGACCCGGGGACCTCGGTGATGAGGTGGCTCGACCAGCCCGCCGGTGCACGACTCGACCGTCGTGACGTGCAGGCCACGCTCGGTGCAGCGCTCGCCGAGCCGGATCGCAAGGTCGGCCAGGGTGGCGACGTCGGCCAGCGGATCGTCCGCCACGGCCTACCGCCGCTGCGTCTTTTCGGGCGGCGCCGGCGGCTCGAACAGCCAGGTCTCGGGCACCCCAGATTTGCCGAGCGTCCCCAGCGACGTCCCGTTGAGCGTGAACGTACGTCACGCCGGACGAGCCCGAGCGCACCTCGATCGACTCCCTGCCGGTGAACGACAGCGACTTCCCGTTGGAGATCACCTGGCCGGCCGGTCCGACGCCGGGATCGATCTTGCCGTCGACCCAGACCTTGATCCAGGCTCGCGCGCCGGCCTTGACGGTCACGACCACGTTGACGCCCTTGTACGCGACGGTCACGTTGCGCGTCAGCGAGGCGGTCTTGCCTTCCGGGCTGCTCGCCGTGACGGTCAGCGTCCAGCGGCCGGCCGTCAGCTCGTAGGGCGTGCTGAACGCCCCGTCGTCGCCCACCTTGACCGTCACCGAGGCCGGCGTCGGCGGCGGGGCGGGCGTCGGCTTGCCCGCGGCGGGCGCCGGTCCGGACGAGCCGACCCAGGCCGCGCTGACCACGACCGACGCGGCGTTCGTGGCCTTGCCGGCGACCGGGATCGCACCGTTCTCGAAGGACGCGCCGTCGGACGGCTGGTCGACGGTCAGGGTCGGTGCCTCGATCTGCAGGAACGGCACGGTGATGAACACGCGGACCGTGTCCTCGGAATGCTTGCCGGTCTCCGGGTCCAGCGGCGTTCACGTCGAACTGGTTCCGCCCGCGACGCAGGTCGACGTCGGCCGACCACTTGCCGTCGGAGCGGGCGGTGATCTGGTACGGGTCGCGGCCCGGCGTCGCGATCGACACGGTGGCGCCCGGCAGGGTCGTCCCGGCCAGGGTGTAGCGGGTGGTCGAGTCGTCGACGTCGATGACCGCGGTCGCCGGCTGGGTGACCGCGATGGTCGGCGGCTTGGTGAAGCGCAGCACCTGGACGCCGAGGTAGGCGCCGAAGGCGATGACCACGATCGTCAGCAGGGCCGCGACGACGATGCTCGGCGAGAAGGTCAGTCCCTGGCGCGGCGCCGCGATCGGCTTGGGCACGACGATCGCGGGCGCGGCCTCCTTGCCGTCGCCGCGCTCGCGCCGCCACTGGAGCAGCACCTCCTCGGGATCGAGCCCGAGGTACAGCGCGTAGTTGCGCAGGAACCCCTTGGTGTAGACGGCGCCGGGCAGCTCCTTGTAGTCGCCGCGCTCGAGCGCCCCGAGGTAGCGCGCGCGGATCTTCGTGTCGCGCTCGGCGCGATAGAGGTCGACGCCCTTGCGCTCGCGGGCGGCGTACAGCCGCTCGGGCAGGCTCGGTGCCGGGATCGGCGCCCGCGTTTCGCTCGGCCTCGGACCGGTCGACCCGGACCGCGCGCTTGAGCTGCTCTCGCGTCGTCATCCGTCTTCCCTCGAGGTCGTCCAGACCGCCCGATCCCGCCGCCTCGTCGCGGCGGAGGACCGGCCGGGCGTTCGACCCGTCGAACGCCCCGATGTAGCCCCGTGCCTCCAGCTGGTCGATCATCCGGGCTGCCCGCGCGTAGCCGACCTTGAGACGGCGCTGGAGGAGCGACGCCGAGGCACGATCGTACTCCCGAATGACCTCGATGGCATCCGGCAACAATCGATCGGCGTCCTCGTCGGCGAGGTCGTCGACGGAGCCGGTCGACTCGTCGCCGGTGTCGATGATCGCCATGTCGTACATGCGGATCCTCGATCTGGCCCTTCCAGTGGTCGACCACCCGGGCGATCTCCGCGTCGGACACGAACACGCCCTGCAGGCGCATCGGGCGGGGCAGGTCGGACGGCTGGTAGAGCATGTCGCCGCGACCGATCAGGTCCTCGGCGCCCGGGCGCGTCGAGGATCGTCCGCGAGTCGATCTGGGAGGCCATCGCGAACGCGATCCGGCTCGGGAAGTTGGCCTTGATCAGCCCGGTCACGACGTTGACCGACGGCCGCTGCGTGGCGAGGACCATGTGGATCCCGGTCGCGCGCGCCTTCTGGGCGAGCCGGACGATCGGGTCCTCGACGTTCTTGCCCTCGCGCATCATCAGGTCGGCGAGCTCGTCGATGATGACCACGATGTAGGGCATCCGGTCCTCGGGGTCGGCCCGCGTCTCGTTGAACGCGCGGATGTTGCGGGCGCGTGGCGCCGGCCAGCCGCCGGTAGCGCGCCTCCATCTCGTTGACCGCCCACTTGAGCGCGGCCTTGGCGCGCTCGGGCTCGGTGATGACCGGGACGAGCAGGTGCGGCAGCCCGTTGTAGGCGGCGAGCTCGACCCGCTTGAGGTCCATCAGGATCATCCGCACGTCGTGCGGGGTCGCCCGGCAGAGCAGGCTGGTGATGACCGCGTTGACCATCACGCTCTTGCCCGAACCGGTCGCCCCGGCGATCAGCAGGTGCGGCATCTTGGCCAGGTCGACGGCCTTGGCGACGCCGGCGACGTCCCGGCCCAGGGCGAAGGTGAGCTTCGACTCCGACGGCGTGAACTCGACCTCTTCGAGGACGCGCCGCAGCGGCACGGCGTTGAAGTCCTTGTTCGGGACCTCGATGCCGACCGCGCTCTTGCCCGCGATCGGCGCCTCGATCCGGAGCGAGTGGGCCGCCAGCGCCATCGCCAGGTCGTCCGACAGCGCCTCGATCCGGCTGAGCTTGATGTCCGGGGCCGGGTTGACCTCGTACTGGGTGACCACCGGACCGGCGTTCCGCCCGACGATCCGGGCCGGGATCCCGAACCCGGCCAGCTTCTTGACGATGATCTCCTCGTTGCGCGCGTGGACCGCCTCGTCGCCGCCGGCGTGGAGCGGGATCGCGACGTCCTCGAGGGTCTCGATCGGCGGCAGCGTGTACTCGATCCGGTCCTTGGTCAGCGGCGAGTCGCCGGCGTCGGTCACGTCGTCGGGGTCGCGCACCGGGCGGACCGGTGCGACCAGCGTGGCCGAGGCGGCGCCCGTGCCCCGCGGCGGGGCGAACGTGTTCGAGGTCTGGCCCTTGCTCGGGACCGCCGCCGGGATGACCAGCTCCTCGTTCTCGCCCCACGCGCCGGTCTGCCCGGGCGACGGCGCCGGCGCGACCGGCTTGCCGTTGGTCCGGGCCTTGCCGTTCGTGGCGGTCAAGGCCGCGGCCGCGGCGGCGGCGGTTGCGGCCTCGTCCTCATCGGTCGGCAGGCGGCGCATCGAGGCGGCCGCGGTGGCGCCGAACCAGCGCGCCGTCCCGACCGCCGGGTGGAGCAGCTGGCGCAACGGGATGCCGAACCCGACGATCACGCCGAGCACGGCGACGCCGACCAGCAGGACGAACGCTCCGGCCGGCGTCACGAGGTCGGTCAGCAGGTTCGCCAGCGCCCGACCGATGCGCCCGCCGGTCGCCGGCGACACGCCGATCGAGGTGGCCACCACCTGCGCCGCGCCGATGATCCCGACGTACGTGATCGCCAGGCCGAGGAGCGTGATGCCCCAGCCCGATCCCGGCCGGGTGCCAGGACCCCATTCGAGCCACCAGCCCCCGAGCAGGAGGAAGAACGGCAGGAGCCAGCGCATCGATCCCGAACCACGGTGCGAAGACGCCGGTCCACCAGCGGGTCAGGGCGCCCTCACCGGAGAGCATCAGGGCGATCAGCGTCATCGCCCCGAGCACGAGCAGCGTCAGCCCGATGATCGAGCGCACGACGTCGGGCGTGAGGCGCATGCCAAGGGCATTCGAGCGCTTGGCGCGTGACGGGCGAGGAGCGGGAGTCTTGCGGGCCGTCGAGCGGCGGCGCGTCGCCACGGTCAGACCTCGACGACGACCGGGAAGACCATCGGCCGCCGCTTCGTCTGCTCGTACAGGTAGCGCGAGACGCCGTCCTTGATCTGGGTCTTGAGCAGGGCGATCTCGCTGATGTGGTCGCCCGGCGTGTCGATCGACTGCATCACCCGGCGGACCGCCTCGTCCATGATCGGGTCGCGCTCGTTGAGGTGGACGAAGCCGCGGGTGATGATCTCGGGCTGGCCGACGATCGAGCCGGTCTGCTTGTCGACGGTCACGACGATCATGAAGATGCCGTCGTTGGCCAGTGCCCGCCGGTCGCGCAGCACGACGTCGCCGACCTCGCCGACCGACAGCCCGTCGACGTACACGTAGCCCGCCGTGACCGGGCTGCCGCGCCGGGCCGTGCCGTCGGCGTAGAACTCGATCGGCGTGCCGTTCTCGATGATGAACACGTTCTCCGGGTGGACCCCCGTCTCGATCGCGAGGCGACCGTGCTGGACCTGCATCCGGAACTCGCCGTGGATCGGGATGAAGTGCTTCGGCTTGGTCAGCCCGAGCATGAGCTTGAGCTCTTCCTGGCTGGCGTGACCTGAGACGTGCGCGCGCTTGATCGTGTGGTAGTAGACGTTCGCGCCGGCCTTGAACAGGTTGTCGATCGTGCGCGAGACGTATTCCTCGTTGCCCGGGATCGGGCTGGCGCTGACGATGACCGTGTCGCCCGGCTGGATCTCGACGAAGCGGTGGTCGCGGTTGGCCATCCGGGCCAGGCCGGCCATCGGCTCGCCCTGCGCGCCGGTGGTGGCGATCACGAGCTGGGCGTCCGGGTGGTCCTTGATCCGGTCCTTGGGCACGATCCGCGACGGCTCGTAGGTCAGGTAGCCGAGATCGGTCGCGATCCGGAAGTTCTGCTCCATCGAGCGGCCGATGACCGCCACCTTGCGGTCCATCTCGGCCGACGCGTCGAGGACCTGCTGGATCCGGGCGATGTTCGAGGCGAAGGTCGCGACGATGACCCGGCCCTCGAGCGGCTCCATGATCTCGCGGAAGGCCTCGCCGACCGTCCGCTCCGACGGCGTGTAGCCCGGGTTCTCGGCGCGCGTCGAGTCGGACAGCAGGCAGATGACGCCCTCCTCGCCGAGCCTGGCCAGGATCGCGAAGTCGGACAGCTTGCCGTCGACCGGCGTGTGGTCGAACTTGAAGTCGCCGGTGTGGACGATGGTCCCGACCGGCGTGCGCAGGGCGATCCCCATCGCGTCGGGGATCGAGTGGCCCACGCGGAACGGGATGACCGTGAACGCGCCGATCGTCACCTCGTCGCCGGGCTCCAGCGCGACGAGCGGGTTGTTGTGGAGCTTGTGCTCCTTGATCTTGTTGCCGAGCAGGCCGCGGGCCAGGGTCGAGGCGTAGACCGGGACGCCGGGGAACTCGGGCAGGACGTACGGCAGCGCGCCGACGTGGTCCTCGTGGGCGTGGGTGATGAGGAACGCCTTGACGTTGGCGCGGCGCTCCTTGAGGTAGGTGATGTCGGGGATGACGAGGTCGATCCCGAACATCTCCTCGTCGGGGAACATCAGCCCGCAGTCGATGACCACGATCTCGTCGCGGTACTCGAACACGTACATGTTCTTGCCGATCTCCCCCACCCCACCGAGCGGGATGATCCGGAGCGGCTCGTCGTTGCCGGTCGGGACGCGGTCGGTGGCCATCGTCAGAACAGCGTCAGCTGCGGGGCGGCGTCGTCGGTCGGTGCCGGCGGCATCATCGGCTCGGCGGCGGCGAGCGCGTCGTCGATGTCGACCGCTTCGGCCGGCGTCGGTGCCTCGACCACGGCGGCGGCCTCGACGACCGGTGCCGCCGTGGCCGTCACGGCCGGCAGCTCGGGTTCGACGGCGGCCGCCGGGCCTACGGCGGCGCCGTCGCGTCGGCGGCGGGCGTCGATCAGGGCGCTCGGCACCGCCGCGATGTCGGCGTAGCTCTCGCGCTCGATGGCGGGCGTCCGCAGCGCGGCGGCCGGGTGGTACATCGCGAACACGAGGGCGGAGGCGGCGCCGGTTTCGGGATCGACCGGCCGGACGGTGCCGTGGGCCTGCGAGATCCGCGCGCCGGGCATGAACGTGGCCATCGAGTAGCGGCCGAGCGTGACGACCACGGCCGGATCGAGCACGGCCAGCTGGCGGCGCAGGTACGGCGCGCAGGCCGCGATCTCGTCGGGCTG
Organism: uncultured Chloroflexia bacterium; assembly: GCA_963721545.1. GTDB lineage: Bacteria > Chloroflexota > Limnocylindria > Limnocylindrales > CSP1-4 > SPCO01. Next base: position 417,376 of record CAVRKB010000007.1, on the reverse strand, counting down.
CGGATCGCGGTTGTCGGGCGGGCGGCACTTGACGACGTTGGTGATGAACACGTCCTGCCGCTGCCAGCCGATCGAGCCCAGCAGCTTGACCAGGAGGTCCCCGGCGCGGCCGACGAACGGCCGGCCCTGGCGGTCCTCGTTGAAGCCCGGTCCCTCGCCGACGAACACGACCTCGGTGTCGGGGTCGCCCTCGCCCGGGACCGCCTTCGTCCGGGTCTCGTGCAGGCGGCAGTTCGTGCAGACCCGGACCTCGGCGGCGATGTCCTCGAGCGCCACGCGGCGCTCGACGTCGATCACGCCGTGGCCTCGGGGGCGTCCAGGCTGTCGGTGGCGCCCAAGGCGCGATAGGCCCGCGCTCCACGCGCCGAGGCCGGCTTGATCCAGCCGCGCTCGTGGAGCACCTCGGCGAGCTCGACCGCGTTCGTGGCCGCGCCCTTGCGCAGGTTGTCGGACACGACCCAGAAGGCCAGCGCCGCGGTCGTCTGCGATCGAGATGTCGCGTCGGACGCGGCCGACGAAGATCTCGTCGCGACCGGCCGCCTCGGTCGCCAGCGGGTAGCGATGCTCGGCCGGGTCGTCGTCGACGACCACGCCCGGGCACGGCCGCGAACAGCTCGCGCGCGCGATCGGGCGTGATCGGATCGCGCGTCTCGACGTGGACCGCCTCGGAGTGGCTGACGAAGACCGGGATGCGGACGGCCGTGCACGAGATCCGCAGGTCGGGCAGGCCGAGGATCTTGCGACTCTCGGTGACGACCTTCCACTCCTCCTTGGTGTAGCCGTTGTCGAGGAAGACGTCGATCTCGGGCAGCGCGTTGAACGCGATCGGGTGCGGGTAGACCGTCGCGACCGGGGCCTCGCCGGCGACGTGCGCCCGGATCTGGGCTTCCAGCTCGGCGATCGCATCGGCCACCGGTGCCCGACACCGACTGGTAGGTGTCGACGACGACCCGGTCGAGGCCGACCGCGTCGCGCAGCGCCATCAGCACCGGCGCGAGCTGCATCGTCGAGCAGTTCGGGTTGGCGACGATGCCCGGATGGCCCTCGAGGTCGTCGGGATTGACCTGCGACACGACCAGCGGGATCGTCGGGTCCATCCGCCACGCCGACGAGTTGTCGATGACGGTCGCGCCGCAGGCGACCGCGGCGGGTGCCAGGTCCCGCGACGCATCGGCGCCGGCCGAGAACAGGGCGATGTCGACGCCGTCGAAGGCCTCGGGCACGGCCTCGCCGATCTCGAGGGTCCGGCCGTCGATCGACACGGTTCGACCGGCCGAGCGACCCGACGCGAGCAGGCGCAACTCACCGACCGGGAACTCCCGCTCGTTGAGGATCTGGATCATCGTCCGGCCGACGACGCCGGTGGCTCCGACGACGGCGACGGTGAGGGGTTGACGGTTCATGAAGGGCACGGCCTCGCTCGTCCGCTGGCAGGGTCGGGCACCGCGCGAGTATAGCAGCGGGCCCCTCGGACCCGGGCTTCCGGCCATCGGGCGAGCGGGTCCTGCAGAGCCACCGCGCCACCGGTGCCAGCGTACGATCTGGGCATGAGGATCTCGGCCAAGGTCGACTACGCGGTGCGCGCCATGTGCGAGCTGGCGGCGCACGATGAGGCGACGCCGCTGAAGGCCGAGACGATCGCCGAGGCGCAGGCGATCTCGCTGTCGTTCCTCGAGAACATCCTGGTCGACCTCAAGCGCGCCGGTCTCGTGCGGGCGTCACGCGGGCGCGTCGGCGGCTACAGCATGACGAGGCCCGCGTCGACGGTCTCGATCGCCGACATCATCCGCGCCGTCGAAGGCCCGCTCGCGGACGTCCGTGGCGTCCGTCCTGAAGCGCTCGCGTTCACCGGGCCGGCTGCCGCGCTGCGCGAGGTGTGGCTGGCCAACCGGGTCAGCGTGCGGCACGTCCTCGAGCGGGTGACGATCGCCGACGTCGTGGCGAGCACCCTGCCACCCGACGTCCTCGCGCTGCTCGACGATCCGGACGCGCTCGTCTCGCACTGAGCGGGTCAGCGCGCGAGCAGCCCCCGCTTCTCGCGGATCCGGCGCTCGGCCGTGCCGAACACGAGCGAATCGAGCAGGATCCCGATGGCCAGGATGATGACCATGATCGACAGCAGCCCCTCGCTGTCGGCCAGCTCGCGGTTGAACTGCAGGAGCTGACCGAGCGAATGCTGGTTGGCGATGATCACCAGCAGCTCGCCGGCCAGCAGGCTCCGCCAGGCGAACGCCCAGCCCTGCTTGAGCCCGCCGACGAAGCTCGGCATGGCGGCGGGCAGGATGACGTAGCCGGTAGGCGTCGATGCCGCGCGCGCCGAGCACCCGGCCGGCGCGAGTCAGGACCGGCGGGATGTGGTCGATGCCGTGGATCAGCCCGTTGGCGATCGACGGCGCGGCGCCGAGGATGACCACGAAGGTGATCGCCTCCTCGGTGAGCTTGAACAGCAGGATCGCCAGCGGGAACCAGGCGATCGAGGGCATGGTCTGGAGCCCCGTGATCAGCGAGCCGATCGCCGAGCGCATGACCGCGAACTGCGCCGACCAGGATCCCGATCAGCGACGCCGATGACGACCGCGAGCCGAACCCCCAGACCCCGCGGCGGAGCGTCGTCGCAGACCGCCTCCCAGGTCTCGGCCTGGCCGAGGTCGGAGGCCACCCGCGCGAAGACGTCGAACGGTCCCGGCAGGACCCAGACCGGCTGCCAGGCCGACCACACGACGAGCTGCCACAGCGCCGACCGCGATGGCCGAGCGCCATCAGCTTCGGCCAGGTCGCCGCCCAGGCGCGCCGGCCGATCGACGACGCCGGAAGCCGGGCGCCTCGAGGGCGTCGAGCCCGGCGACCTCGAACGCGCGGGTCACGGCGCACCGGGTCGCTGGCGCCGCCGCCGCCGTGGCGGGCGACCTCCTCGCGCAGGCGGGTCGTGATCGCGCCCGGCGAGCGCCGACACGTCGGGGTCCTCGATCCGCCGGGGCCGCGGGATGTCGACCGCGAACTCCTCGGCGACGCGGCCGGGCCGGCTGGTCAGGAGCACGATCCGGTCACCGAGCCGGGCCGCCTCGCGAACGTTGTGGGTCACGAACAGGATCGACCGCTGGGTCGCCTGCCAGATCCGCTCGAGCTCGTCGTGGAGGATGTCGCGGGTCATCGCGTCGAGCGCCCCGAACGGCTCGTCCATCAGCAGGACCTCGGTGTCGTAGGCGAGCGCCCGGGCGAGCGCGGCGCGCTGGCGCATGCCGCCGGACAGCTCGTGGGGTTGTCGCTTGGCGAACGCGCCGAGCTGGACGAGCTCGAGCAGCTCGGCGACGCGGGCACGCCGTTCGGCCTTCGGGACGTGACGGAGCTTGAGTGGCAGCTCGACGTTGCGCTCCACGCTGAGCCAGGGGAAGAGCGCCGCCTCCTGGAACATGAACGACGCCTCGCCGACGCGTTCGACCGTGCCGCTGGTCGGATGCTCGAGGCCGGCGACCAGGTTGAGCAGCGTCGACTTGCCGCAGCCCGACGCACCGATCAGGCACACGAACTCGCCGCGCCCGACGTCGAGCGAGATGTCCTCCAGCGCGGTGACCGCTCCCGGCCCGGCCGCCGAACGTCTTGGTCACGTGCGAGATCCGGACGGACGGCTCACGCGCCGAGGCCGCCGCGTCAGCGGCGGCCGGATCGACGGCGTGGGCGGGGCGGCCGGTGGCCGCGAACGAGGTCATAGTCCCGCGACCTCCGGTCTGCCGAGCGCCTTCAGCAATCCGTTGAGCAGGGTCAGGTCGTACAGGCCCTTCAGGTCGCCCGGGTCCTTGAGCAGGCCGAGCGCCTGGGCGTCCTGGGCCGACTTGCCGCAGCGACGAGGCGACCGGATCGACGGTGAAGGTGAGGTTCGCCCAGGCCGCGGTCAGCAGGTCCTGGCCGATCGGCTTGGTGGTGAACGCCTCGATCTCCTTGTTGACCGTGGCCTGCGCCTCGGCCGGCGAGTCCGTTGATCTTGTCGACGGCCTGGATGTTGGCCAGCACGATCCGCTCGACGACGTCCGGATGCGCCTGCGAGGAACTTGGTGGCGACGAGCAGGTGGGTCGTGACGTACTTGCCCTCGGGCCACAGGTCACGCTCGTCGACGAGCACCTTGGCCCCGCCCTCCTTGATCAGGCGGGTCGCCCACGGCTCGGGCACCCAGGCGCCGTCGATCGTGCCGGCCTGGAACGTCTCGAGGGTCTGGGCATTCTCCTGGGGCACGATCGACACGTCGCCGCCACCGGCCGTATCCGTCGCCAGGCCCTGGGCCTTGAGCCAGGCGCGCAGCGCGACGTCCTGGGTGTTCCCGAGCGACGGCGTGGCGAGGTGCTTGCCCTTGAGGTCCGCCGCGGTGTTGATCTCGGGCTTGACCACCAGGAATGCGCCGCCGGAGGTCGAGCCGGCGATGACCCGGACGGCCTGGCCCTTCGACTGCGCGTAGGCGTTGATCGCCGGGTTGGGCCCGATGTAGGTGATGTCGATCGCGTCGGAGAACAGCGCCTCGACCGCGGTCGTGCCCGAGTTGAACGGCTTCACCTGGATGTCGGCCGACGGCAGCAGCACCGACAGCGGTCCGCCGTCGGCGAGCGCGACGAGGCCCGGCGCGTGGGTGATGTTCGGGAAGACGCCGAAGCGGACGGGACCGTCGTACGGCAACGGTCCGGGCAGCGTGCCGGCCCCGGCACTGCCGCTCGGCACTGCCCCGCTCCCGGCCGGGGCGGTGCTCGGGGTTCCGGCGCTGGACGCGGCGGAAGGACTGCTCCCCGACCCGCTGCTGCAGGCCGCCGCCACGAGGGCGATGCCGAGAACGGTTGCCAAGCCTCGCGGCCACCCCGATCGTGTCAAGACTCGCTCCAATCCCTGTGCGGTTATCTCATTAATCCGACCTGAATGATGTGAATATAGCACGGGCGCGAGGCCGTGCGGGGCGGGCGCGCATGCCGGGGAATCGAACGAGCCGCCGGTTGCCCGGCGGCTCGCCTGCGTTCGCGCTGGAGCGTTGCCCCTACGCGACCGGATCCTTGGCCAGGTGGCGCTGCATCGCGGCCTTGCGCGACAGGTTGATCCGGCCCTGCCGGTCGACCTCGGTCACGACGACCATGACCTCGTCGCCGACGGCGACGACGTCCTCGACCGTCGGGACGTGGTAGTCGGCCAGCTCGCCGATGCGAACGAGGCCTTCCTTGCCCGGCAGGATCTCGACGAACGCGCCGAAGCCCATGATCCGGGTGACCTTGCCGAGGTACAGCGAGCCGATCTCGACCTCGCGGGTCAGGCTCTCGATCCAGGTGATCGCCTTCCGGGCGTTCTCGCCGGACACGGCCGCGATCTCCACGGTGCCGTCGTCCTCGACGTTGATCTCGGTCGAGGTCTCTTCCTGGATCTTGCGGATCATCGATCCGCCCTTGCCGATGATCTCGCGGATCTTCTCCGGGTTGATCTTGATCGTGGTGATGCGCGGCGCGAAGTCGCTCATCTCCCCGCGGGCCTCGGGCATGACCTCGGTCATCTTGTCGAGGATCTCGAGGCGGGCCGCCAGGGCCTGCTTGAGGCCATCACGGATGATCGCCTCGTTGATGCCCTGGACCTTGATGTCCATCTGCAGGGCGGTGATGCCGTCCCGCGTGCCGGTCACCTTGAAGTCCATGTCGCCGACCGAGTCCTCCTTGCCGAGGATGTCGGTCAGGACCACGAAGCGGCCATCCGGCTCGCTGATCAGGCCCATCGCCGCGCCGGCGACCGGGGCCGAGATCGGCACGCCGGCATCCATCAGCGCCAGCGTCGAGCCGCAGGTCGAGGCCATCGACGTCGAGCCGTTGGACGACATGCACTCGGACACGAGGCGGATGACGTACGGGAAGTCCTCGTGGTTCGGGAGCACCGGGATGAGCGCCCGCTCGGCGAGGTTGCCGTGGCCGATGTCGCGCCGGCTGGGGCCGCGCATCGGCTTGTTCTCGCCGGTCGAGTACGGCGGGAAGTTGTAGTGGTGGATGTAGCGCTTCTCGGTCTTCGGGCTGATCGTGTCGATGCGCTGGACGTCCGAGGACGAGCCGAGCGTGGCGATGGTCAGCACCTGGGTCTCACCACGGGTGAACAGGCCGGAGCCGTGGGCGCGCGGCAGGACGCCGACGTCGACCGAGATCTGGCGGAGCTCCGTGACGCCGCGGCCGTCCATGCGGATGCCCTCGTCGAGGGCGAGCTGGCGGGCGGTCTTCTTGAGGATGAGGCTGAACAGCGCCTTGCTGACACGCGCCTCGCGCTTGGCGGCTTCCTGGATGGCCTTGCTGTCGCCACCGGTCCGGGTCGCCCGGAACGAATCGGCGATGCCGGTCCGCAGGGCGGCGATGCGACCCGGCAGGTCGTTGCCGAACCAGATCAGCAGCTCGGCGGTCGCCTCGGCGTCGGGCAGTGCCCGGTGCGACTGGGCGAGCTCGATCCCGAAGAAATGCGACAGCGTCGGGAGCTTGTAGTTCTCGAGGTCGGGATAGCCCTCGCGGGCGATCGTCAGCGTGTCGAGGTAGCGGCCCGAGTCGAAGTGGGTGCCGTCCGCGAGCGCGGCCTCGATGAACCCGAGGTCGAAGCCGACCGAATGGCCGACGACCTTCGAGTCGCCGATGAACGCGAGGGCCTGGCGCGCGGCGTCGGCCGGGCTCGGGGCCTTCTTGACGTCGGCGTCCTTGATGCCGTGCATCTGGTTGCCGACGATCGGCCGGCCGGGATTGACGAAGGTCGACCAGCGGTCGGTGATCTTGCCGCCCTTGACCTTGACCGCGGCGATCTCGACGAGGTCGGCCATCTTCGGATCGGTGCCGGTCGTCTCGACGTCGACGACGACGAACTCGTCACCGGCGGCGACGCCGTCGGCGAAGGCAAGCACGGAGCCCGTGCCGGCCTCGAGGAACGGCGTGCTCTTGGGCTTGCCGGCCGCCTCGCGGAGCTGCTCCTGGATGTCGATGAGCGGCTGCAGGGCGCGGTGGCCGAACAGGATCGCCTCGGCCATGACCGCCTCGGGCAGGAGCTTGGCGCCCGCCTCGACCATCATGATCGCGTCGCGCGTGCCGGAGACGACGAGGTCGAGCTCCGAGTCGGCGAGCTGGCTGTACGTCGGGTTGACGACGAACTCGCCATCGATCCGGCCGACGCGGACGGCGCCGACGGGGCCGGCCCACGGGATCTCGCTGATCGTCAGCGCGGCCGACGCGGCGACGGTGCCGAGGACGTCGGGCTCGTTCTCCTGGTCGGTCGAGAGGACGGTGATGACGAGCTGGATGTCGTCCTTGTAGCCCTCGGGGAAGAGCGGGCGGACGGGGCGGTCGGTGAGCCGGGCGGCCAGCGTGGCCGCCTCGGACGCGCGCGCCTCGCGCTTGATGAAGCCGCCCGGGATCTTGCCCGCGGCATACATCCGCTCCTCGAACTCGACCGTGAGCGGGAAGAAGTCAAGGCCTGGGCGCGGGTCCGACCGGTTGGCCGTCCCGAGCACCATGGTGTCGCCGTAACGGACGGTGACGGCACCGCCGGCAAGCCGTGCGAGCTTGCCGGTCTCGATGGTCAGCGTGCGACCACCGAATTGCGTCTCGAATGTCTGAGACAAGGGAATCGTTCCTCCTTGGTCGTGGAGGAAGGTGACGACCTGCGGCAGGTCGGCCACTCTGGCCCCGGGCGCCGGATGCGACAGGACCCCGGTCTGTGCCGGGGCCCGGATGCGGTGGCGCCTAGCGGCGGAGTCCGAGCCGTCCGATGACGACTCGATAGCGCGCGCTGTCCTTCTTCATCAGGTAGGCGAGAAGGCGGCGGCGCTGGCCGACGAGCTTGAGGAGGCCGCGGCGCGAATGATTGTCCTTGGGAAAGCTCTTGAGATGCCCGGTCAGCTCCTTGATCCGCTCCGTCAGGAGCGCGACCTGGACTTCCGGGGAACCGGTGTCACCTTCCTTGGTGGCAAACCCGGTGATGATCTCCTGCTTCTCTTCCCGCGCGAGCGGCACTCGTTCCTCCGAACACGACGTGTGACGTGATGTCTTCCATCTATGACCGGCGGATGGTAGCACGAAGTGGGAATCGGAGCGATTCGCGAGCGTGACGGGGCCGGCCGCGGCCAGCGACCTGCCAGCGGGCCGATCCCGCACAATGGCACCATGCCACGCCTCGACAGGATCTACACGAAGACCGGCGACGAAGGGATGACCGGGCTGGGCGGGGGCCAGCGGGTGGCCAAGGATTCTCAGCGGGTGGAAACGTACGGCACGGTCGACGAGCTCAACTCGCAGATCGGGGTCGCGCTCGCGACGGGCCTGTGCGAACGCCTGACGACCGAGCTCACGCTGATCCAGAACGAGCTGTTCGACCTTGGGTCGGACCTCGCGACGCCGGCGACCAGCCAGGCGCGCCATCCCGTCCCGACCGTCGAGGCGCGCCACATCGAGAAGCTCGAGCGGCTGATCGACGAGCTCAACGAGGTCGTCGGGCCGCTGACCAACTTCCTGCTCCCCGGTGGCTCGCCGGGTGCGGCGCAGCTCCACGTCGCGCGGACCATCTGCCGCCGCGCCGAGCGTGAGGCGACGAGCCTGGCGCGCGACGAGACGATCGGCCCGACGGTGCTCCCCTACCTCAACCGCCTGTCCGACGCGCTCTTCGTCATGGCGCGCTACGAGAACCATGAACGCAGCATCGCCGAACCACTCTGGAGGCCGGGCATCTGATGTCGATCGTGTCGAGGGTCAAGGACTGGTTCGTCGGGCAGCCCGAACCGGACGCATCGAAGGCGCCCGTGGAGACGCGTCCGTCGAGACACGACCGTCGCGAGGCCGGCCGCAAGCGCCACCACGCGACCGGCGAGCCGGCCTGGGAGGCCGGCGACAAGGTCGACCAGGGCAAGGGCACGACCAGGAACCCCGACGCCGCGCCGGAGATCCTCGGCGGCGGCTGACGGCCGACGAGGCCCGAGTCTCACGCCCCGCCGAGAACGACCGTCACGCGCCCGTTGGACGCCTCTCCGAGCAGGTAGGCATCGCCGCTGACGAGCCTGAGGGTGAGTGGAGCCCCATCCACGGTCGCCGCGTAGTCGCCATCGGGCGGCAGGGCGACGGGCAGCCTGAAGTCGAGTCGCGTGCGGCCGTCGACCGCGCCGCCGATGGATCCCGTGATCGTCACGGGCCGGCCAAGCAGCCGCGCCGCCGTCGCGAGGTCGCCTCCGACGATCGCCTCGCGGATGGCCGAGCTGCGGACCTCTTCGCCATCGAGGGTGAACGGCGGGATGACCACGACGTCGAAGCCATCACGTGCGCCCAGGTCCCCCAGCGTCGCCGGCGTGCCGCGGCGCTCGAAGCCGAAGGCCGCGTCGGGGGTCATCAGGAACCCGCTGAGCGGGACGCGGGCGCGGATCCGCTCGACGAACACGTCGTACGGCGTCTGCCGGAGGGCTTCGTCGAACGGCTGGACGACGGTGACCGCCACGCCGGCCGCCTCGAGCCGCTCCAGTCGCTCGCCGGCGTCGAGCAGGAGCGGCGGCGCCGTCCCCATCAGGACCTGGTCCGGATGGGCATCGAACGTGATGACGGTCGGCCGGGAAGCACGGGTTGCCGCTTCGCTCACGAGGCGTTCGAGCAGATAGGCATGCCCGAGATGCATCCCGTCGAAGACGCCGATGACGACGAAGACGGGACCGAGCGCGGGCCGGAGCTCATCGACCCCCTGGACGACGTGCATGCGCGGCGGTCAGGCGACCGGGACGCCGGCCGTGGGCCGGGGAAACGAACACCTTGTCGGGGGCGAGCCGGCCGCTGGAGGCCGTGGCGATTGCCACGAGCGTGCCCGAGGGATCGCGCAGCCGGTATCGATCGGCCCGGGCCGGCAGGCCGCCCGCCGGTCGGACGAACTGGCCGCGGGCGATGGCGGTGACCTCGTCGGCGGTGAGCTGGACCTCGGGGAAGGCGTCGAGGCCGGTGTCGAGCGGCAGGAGCAGCGGCAGCAGGCCGTTCGGCTCGTCGGCGGCCGCAGCCCGGATGTCGTCGAGCGAGCTGGCGAGGTCGAGCGTGAACGGACCGGACGCCGTGCGCGTCAGTGACCCGAGATAGGCTGCGCCACCGACCATTGCGCCAAGGTCCCGCGCGATCGCCCGCACGTAGGTCCCGGCCGAGCAGTCGACGTCGAGCACGGCGATCGGGCGCAGCGGGTCGCTGTCGTCCCACGACACGATGTCGATGGCGTGGATCGTGACCTGGCGGGCGGCCAGCTCGACCGACTCTCCGGCACGTGCCATGGCGTAGGCGCGCCGGCCGGCGACCTTGATCGCGCTGTAGGCCGGCGGTCGCTGCGAGATCGTGCCGGTCAGCCCGGGGAGTGCCGCATCGACCGCCTCGCGCGTGGTCGGCGGCCCGTCCGACGGCGTCAGCTCGCCCTCGAGGTCGTCGGTCGAGGACGACGCGCCGAAGCAGACCGTCGCGCGGTAGGCCTTCCGATCGCCGAGGTGGTACTCGACGATCCGCGTCGCGTGGCCGAGGAAGATCGGGAGCACGCCCGCGGCGAACGGATCGAGCGTGCCGCCGTGGCCGACCCGCTTCGTGGCGGCCAGCCGGCGGACGAGCGCGACGATGTCGTGCGAGGTCGGACCGGGGGCCTTGGCGACGACGAGGATGCCGTCGAGGCCCGGCCCGAGCGACGAGCGGGCCATGGTCAGCGGGCCAGCTGGGCGACGAGCCGGGCAGCCTCGGCGATGACCCGCGGCCGGGCCTCGGCCAGCGGCGCGTCCACGGTCGCGCCGGCCGCCCGGGCGTGGCCCCCGCCCCCGAACGTTCCCGTCAGCACGGTGGCGTCGACGCCGCCGGGCCGCGTCCGCACCGACACGCGGGTGGCCGGGCCGGCTTCCTTGAACACGATGGTCACCTCGGCCCGCTCGGCCTGCGACAGGAGGTCGATGATCCCCTCCGAGTGGGCCCGGTCGGCGCCCGTGCTGGTGAAGTCCGCGTCGGTCACGCTCGACCAGGCGATCCGCCCGTCGTCCGATGACTGGAGCCGCTCGAGGACGATCCCGAACAGGCGCAGCTGGACGTCCGGCTTGACGCGGTAGAGGCGGCGCGAGATGTCGGCCAGCGGCGCGCCGGCCTCGACCAGCGCGGCCGACACGACCAGCGTGCGCGGCGTCGCGTTCGGATGGGCGAAGGTGGCGGTGTCCATCACGATGCCGGCCATCAGGCCTTCCGCGAGGGCGCCGTCGTCGGCATCGAGCGGGACCCCGAGCCGCGCCGCGAGGACCGTCACCATCTCGCACGTCGCGGCCGCATCCGGGTCGATCCAGTCGGCCGCCCCGTCCGAGTCGTTCGAGGCGTGGTGGTCGATGACGACCCGCGGCAGCCGCTCGAACAGCTCGGCATGGCGGACGCCGACCTCCCCGATCCGCTCGAGCGAGCCGCAATCGGAGATGACCACGAGGTCGTACGGAGCGGCCGGGTCCGGATCGGTCTTGAAGCGGTCCATGCCGTCCATGAACGCGTACAGGTCGGGCACCGGGTCCGTGCACACCGGATCGGCCGTGCCGCCGAGGGCCTCGACGAGGCGGACGACCCCGAGCGTCGCCCCGAGCGTGTCCGCGTCCGGGTTCTCGTGGCCGACCGCCAGCACGCGCCGGGCGCCGCGCAACCGGTCGACGACGGCCTGCGGGACGGCGTCGACGTAGCTGTCGAGCGCGACGGTCACGGGGGACCCTTGCGCGAGCGGGCCGGCTTGCGCGGCGAGGTCGGGCGGGCGGACGAGCGTCGAGCCCGGGGCCGCGGTGGGACCGGCGGCCGGACCGCCGACGGCGGCTCCTCGGGCAGGTCGTCGGGCTGGCCGAGGCGTGGCACCGGCGTGGGCAGCGATTCGGCGATCGGGGCGTCCGGATCCGACACGCTCCCGGTTTCGAGCTCGGCGAGCAGCTGGAGGATCCGCGTACCGCGCTCGGCCGTGTCGTCCAGGTGGACGTGCAGGTCCGGGATCCGCCGGATCCGGAGCCGCCGGCCCAGCTCGTGGCGGACGAACGGCATCGCGTGGCGCAGCGCCGCGATCGCCGCGTCGCGCTCGGCCGCCTGGCCGATCACGCTGACCCACACCTTGGCGTGGCGCAGGTCCTGCGTGGTCTCGACCGACGTGATCGTGGCAAAGCCGATCCGCGGATCCGCGACCTCCCTGGCCAGGATCGCGCCGATCTCCTGCCGCAGGAGTTCGTCGACTCGCTCTGTTCGCTGGCTCATGCGACGGGATGCCGCCGTGCCGCCCGCAGGGGCGTTCAGGCGAAGGCGCGTCCGGAGCACGTGAGCGAGCGCACCCCGAGGTGCGTGAGCGACGGCGCGGACCGGACGGACGCACGCTTCGGGCGTCCATGCGTCGCCGACGCGTGATCAGCCCGCGGCGACGCGGGACACCGTTTGCGAGGTGAAGCACTCGATGATGTCGCCCTCCTCGAGGTCATGGAAGTTGGCGAGGCCGATGCCGCACTCGTAGTTCTGCTGGACCTCGCGGACGTCGTCGCGGAAGCGGCGCAGCGATTCGATCCGGTCGGTGGCGATGATCTTGCCGCCGCGCCACACCCGGGCGTTGCCGCGGACGATCCGGCCGTCGGTCACGAACGATCCGGCGATGACCGTGCTCTTGCCGACACGGAAGACCTGGCGGACCTCGGCGCGACCCTCGACGACCTCGACGATCTCGGGCTCGAGCAGGCCCTTGAGCGCGGCTTCGACGTCGTCGGTCAGCTTGTAGATGATGTCGTACAGGCGGACGTCGACGCCCTCGGCCTCGGCCGCCCGGCGGGCGGTGTCGGTGATCTTGGTGTTGAAGCCGACGACGATCGCGTTCGACGCAGCCGCCAGCATGATGTCGTTGTCGGTGATGTCGCCGGCGCCCTCGAGCAGGACGTTGAGCCGGATCTCGTCCTGGTCGAGCTGCTCGAGCGCGTGGGTGATCGCCCCGAGCGAGCCGGACACGTCCGCCTTGAGGATGATCCGCAGCTCCTTGGCCTGGCCGGCCTGGATCTGGCTGTAGAGGTCCTCGAGCGTCGCGCGACCGCTGCCCTCGCCCGTCTTCGCGGCGGCCGCCGCCTTGCGGCTCTCGACCATCGTGCGCGCGGCCTTCTCGTCGTCGACGACGCGCAGGATGTCGCCGGCCTCCGGCACCTCGGACAGGCCGAGGATGACGACGGCGCTCGACGGCCCGGCCTTGGTGACCCGCTTGCCCATGTCGTTCTCGAGCGCGCGGACGCGCCCGAACGTCTCGCCGACGACGATGATGTCGCCGACCTTGAGCGTGCCGGTCTGGACGAGCGCCGTGGCGACCGGGCCGCGGCCCTTGTCGAGCTTGGCCTCGACGATCGTGCCGATGGCGTCGCGCTTCGGGTTGGCCTTGAGCTCCTGGAGGTCGGCCACGAGCAGGATCATCTCGATCAGCTCGTCGAGCCCGATGCGGGTCTTGGCCGAGACCGGCACGAGCGGCACGTCGCCGCCGTACTCCTCGACCACGATCCCGGCCTCGGTCAGCTCGGTCTTGACCCGATCGGGGTTCGACGTCCGGCTTGTCGATCTTGTTGAGCGCGATGATGATCGGCACCTTGGCCGCCTTGGCGTGGCTGATCGCCTCGAGCGTCTGGGGCATGACCCCGTCATCGGCCGCGACGACCACGACCGCGATGTCGGTCACCTTCGCGCCGCGGGCACGCATCGCGGTGAACGCCTCGTGGCCCGGCGTGTCGAGGAACACGACGCGCTTGCCGTCGTGGGTGACCTCGCTGGCGCCGATGTGCTGGGTGATCCCGCCCCGCTCGCCGGCCGCGACCTCGGTCGTCCGGATCGCGTCGAGCAGGCTGGTCTTGCCGTGGTCGACGTGGCCCATGACGGTCACGATCGGCGCGCGCGGCTGGAGGAGCGACGCGTCGTCCTCCTCGTACAGCACTTCCTTGGTCGCCTCGGCCACCGGCGCCGTCGCCGTCGGCGTCGACGCCGGCGTCCGGCGGCCTCGGTCTCGGCCACCTCGTAGCCGAGCTCGCCGGCGACCAGCGACGCGGTGTCGCGGTCGATGAGCTGGTTGATCGTGGCGAAGATGCCGCTCTTGATCAGCTCGCGGATGATGTCGGCCGGGTTGACGCCGAGGAGCTCGGCGAGCTCCTTGACCGTGATCGTGCCCGGCAGCTCGATGGCGCCACGCTCGCGCGGATCGAGCGTCTGGACGCCCGTCCCGTTGAACCCGCCGTCTCGACGCGGCGGCTTGCGCGGTCCGCGCCGGCCGCGGGTGCCGCTCCTACTCCTGGCCACGGGCTCCTCCTTCGATGGTGTTCGGGGTGTTCAGGCTCCCGGCCAGCTGCGTTCGCAGGTCGGCGGGGAGCGGGGTGGTCAGCGCCCGGCTGAGGGCGCCCTTGGCAATCGCTCGGTCGAGGCAGTCGACGGACCGGCACAGGTACGCCCCGCGACCGGCCGCTCGGCCGGTCTCATCGAGGACGATGGTGCCGGCCGGCGTGCGGACGACGCGCATGAGCTCGCGCTTCGGACGGGTGGTCCGGCACGCGACGCAGGTTCGGTTGGGGACGCGCCGAGGGGCGGCCGCCCGGGCGGCCCGGTCTACGACGCCACCTCTTCTGACGGCACGGCCGCGGCCGCCTTCCGGGTTCGCTTCGGCTTGGCGGCCGGGGCGTCCTCGGGCAGCGGCGGCGCGGAGGCCACATCGGCGGCCGGCGTCTCAGCGGCGTCGGCAGCCGCCGCGGTCGCCTTCTTCGTCGTCGCCTTCTTGGTCGTCGCCTTCTTCGGGGCGGTCACGCCGTTGGTCGAGGCGAGATCGGCCGGCGCGGCGGTCGTGGCGTCGTCATCGTCGGCGGCGGGGCCCGCGGTCCGTCGGCGCGCCTCGGCGGCGGCGGCTCGGCGGCCTTCTTGGTGACGCGCTTGGCCTTGACCGGTGCCTCCGCGACAGCCGGCGTCGGCGTCGCCCCGGCGGCATCGGCGGCGACGATCGCGGCCGGTTCCTCGGTCGTCGCGGCATCGGCCGCAGCACGGGCCTCGGCGACCGACACGTCGCTCCGGATGTCGATGCGCCAGCCGGTCAGCCGCGCAGCGAGCCGGGCGTTCTGGCCCTCGCGGCCGATCGCCAGCGACAGCATCCGCTCGGGAACGGTCACGCTGGCGATCCGGTGCTCCTCGTCGATGTCGACGGAGATGACCTGCGCCGGGCTGAGCGCGTTGGCGACGAACACGCTGGCGTCGTCGCTCCACGGGATGACGTCGATCTTCTCGCCCGACAGCTCGGCCACGACGGCCTGCACGCGGGCTCCGCGCTGGCCGACGGTGGCACCGACCGGATCGAGCCCGTCCTGGCGCGACGCGACGGCGACCTTCGAGCGGCTGCCGGCCTCGCGGGCGATCGCCTTGATCTCGACGGTGCCGGCGTGGATCTCCGGGACCTCGAGCTCGAACAGGCGCTTGAGGAAGCCCTTGTGGGTGCGGCTGACGAAGATCTGCGGGCCCTTCGTCGAGCGACGGACCTCGAGCACGAAGGCCTTCACGTTCTGGCCGATGCGGTAGTGCTCGAGCGCGGACTGCTCGGTGGTGGCCAGGATCGCCTCGACGTTCTTGCCGACGTCGAGGATGATCGCGCGCGGCTCGACCCGGTTGACGGTGCCGGTGATGAGCTCGCCCTCGCGGCTGGCGAACTGGTCGAAGACCTGGTCGCGCTCGACCTCGCGGATGCGCTGGAGGACGATCTGCTTGGCCGTCTGGGCGCCGATCCGGCCGAACACGTCGCCGTCGAGCTGCTCGGTCTCGACCAGGTCGCCAAGCCCGGCGTCGGGCTGGATGGCGTGCGCCTGGTCGATCGTCATCTCGGTGAACTCGTCCTCGATCTCGCCGACCACGCGGCGCGCGCGAAAGACGCGGATCTTGCCCGTCTCGGCATCGATCCGGACGTGGATGTCCTCGTCACCGGCCACCCGTCGGTAGGCCGACTGGATGCCGTCCTCGACGGCTCCGATGAGCTGCTCACGGGAGATCTGCTTCTCGGCATTGAGCTGGAGGAGGGCACCGACGAAGTCTCGACTCACGATGACCTCCGTTCGCTGTGCAATGTCGTCGGCGACGCTCAAAAAGAAACGTGGGGGTCACCCACGTCACGGAGCGGCCGTTCAGTTGGCTCGAAGTATACACCCGGGAGCGTGGACGGCTCAATCGGGGCCCGCTCCCGGAGGCCGGGACGAGGCGCCGCGCCGGACGCTAACGGGCGACGGGCTCGACCGGTCCTGGGAACCGACGCGTCACGTAGTCCTCGAGGATGTCGATGAACTCCGCGACGAGCCCGTCGCCACGCAACGTGCGATCGAGGCGGCCGTCGATGAACACCGGCGCGACCGGCTCCTCGAACGTGCCGGGCAGGCTGATCCCGATGTCGGCGTGCTTGCTCTCGCCCGGGCCGTTGACGACGCAGCCCATGACCGCGACGCGCAGCTCCTCCGCCCCGGGATGCGTCTCGCGCCAGACCGGCATCTGCTCCTTGAGGTAGCCCTGGATCTGCTGGGCCATCTCCTGGAAGAACGTCGAGGTCGTCCGGCCGCAGCCCGGGCAGGCCGACACCTGTGGCAGGAACGAGCGCAGCCCGAGCGACTGGAGCACCTGCTGGGCGATCTCGACCTCGCGCTCGCGCGGGGCGCCCGGCTCGGGCGTCAGCGACACCCGGATCGTGTCGCCGATCCCCTCGTTGAGCAGGATCGCCAGCCCCGCCGTCGAGGCCACGATCCCCTTGTCGCCCATCCCGGCCTCGGTCAGCCCGAGGTGGAGCGGGTAGTCCGACCGATCCGACAGCAACCGGTAGACGTCGACCAGGTCGCGCACGCCGGAGACCTTGGCGCTGAGGATGATCCGGTCGTGGCGCATCCCGGTCGCCTCGGCCAGCTCGGCCGAGCGCATCGCCGACTCGAGCATCGCCTCGATCATCACGTCGCGCGCGTCGCGCGGCGCCGCCGACACGGCGTTGGCGTCCATCAGCTCGGTCAGGATCGCCTGGTCGAGGGAGCCCCAGTTGACGCCGATGCGGACCGGCACGTCGTTGTCGATGGCGACCTGGATGATCGTCGCAAAGTGCTCGTCGTGGCGCTTGGCGCCGACGTTCCCGGGGTTGATCCGGTACTTGGCCAGCGACGAGGCCATCTCCGGGTATTCGGCCAGGAGCTTGTGGCCGTTGTAGTGGAAGTCACCGATGATCGGGACGTCGACGCCGAGGCCCCGCACCTTGCGGACCATCTCGGGCACGGCGGCGGCCGCTGCCTCCGTGTTGACCGTCACCCGGACCAGCTGCGACCCGGCGTGCGCCAGGCGGGCGACCTGGATCGCCGTGCCGTCGGCGTCGGCCGTGTCGGTGTTGGTCATCGACTGGACGACGACCGGGTGCGCCGAGCCGACGAGCACGCCGCCGACGTCGACGCTGACCGTCGGCCGGCGTCGCGGCCGGAGGGCGTCGGTGGAGCTCATCGCGGGCCTACGACCCGCCGCCCAGCCCGCGGATGATGTCGAACCCGGTGACCCAGATGAGGAAGGCGAACAGGAAGACGAAGCCGACCATGTAGGTCAGCTGCTCGGCGCGGACCGTCATCCGGGCACCGAGGAAGCGCTTGAGCGTGATCATCAGCATCCGCCCGCCGTCGAGCGGCGGGAACGGCAGGATGTTGACCACGGCCAGGTTGGCCGACAGGATGCCGGCCACGTACAGCAGCATCACCGGGCCGCTGTTCCAGAAGATGTCGCCGATCTGGGTCGCGATGCCGACGGGGCCCGACACCGGCGGCGGCGCCGTCGGGTCGTTGGCCACCGAACCGACGAGGGCCGCGAGGCCACCCACGATCAGCCCCATCCAGCGGGTCGTCTGCTCCCACCCGACCTGGATCGCGGTCGGCAGGCTGTTCTGGGCGTACTCGCCGAAGAAGTAGGCCTCGAACGGCTTGGTCGCGCCGGAGATCCCGAGCGCGCCCTGCTGGAGGTTGATCTCGGATTCCGGCCGCAGCGCGACCGACACGTCGCGACGGCTGCCATCGGCGTCGACCAGCGTGAGCACCACCGTCTCGCCGGCCCGGTCGCGCAGGCCGTTGAGCGTGCTCGGGCCGGTGATGAACTGGTACTGCTCGCCGTCGACCGCGACGATCGCCTCGCCCGGCCGGAGCCCGGCGGTCGCGGCCGGCGAGTTGGGCTGGACCTCGAAGAAGCGGAGCCCGACGTAGGGCGATGCCAGCATCGCGATGCCGGTGAAGATGACGAACGCGAGGAGGACGTTCATCACCACGCCGGCGACCAGGATCAGCATCTTGGTCAGGTAGCGCTGCGAGGCGAACGAGCGCGGGTCGTCGGCGTCGGTGCCGTCCTCGCCCTCGAGCTTGACGAAGCCGCCGATCGGCAGCCAGTTGAGGGTGTACAGCGTCTCGCCCTTCGAGCGCAGGACCTTGGCTCGCGGCGGGAACCCGACCCCGAACTCGAGGACCCGGACGCGCGCCAGGCGGGCGACCACGAAGTGGCCGATCTCGTGGATCACCACGAGCCCGCCGAGGATCAGGATGAACAGGACGATCGTGATGATCGACTGGACGAAACCGGTCACGCAGGTGCTCCGAAGGGGGCCGTGGCGTACGCCTCGCGGACTTCGCGGTCGAGCGCCACCAGCTCATCGACGTCCGGATCGGGGCCGCCGGTTCCGCCGAACCGCTCGACCGCTGCCTCGAGCAGCGCCGGGATCGCGGTGAAGCCGAGCGTGCCGTCGAGGAAGCGCGCCACCGCGACCTCGTCCGCGGCGATCAGCGCCGCCGAGGCACGAGGGCCGCGACGGCCGGCTTCGCGGGCGATCCTGAGCGCCCCGAAGCGGGCCTCGTCGGGAGCGCGGAAGTCGAGCCGGCCGACCGCGAGCAGGTCGGGCGCGGCGGCCGGTGACGGCCGGCGGTCGGGGTAGGTCAGCGCGTACTGGATGGGAAGTCTCATGTCGGGGGTGCCCAGCTGGGCCTTGACGGAGCCGTCCACGAACCGGACGGCGGAGTGGACGACGCTCTGCGGGTGGATGACCACCTCGATGGCGTCGTAGCCGACATCGTACAGCCAGTGTGCCTCGATGACCTCCAGGCCCTTGTTGGCGAGCGTCGCCGAGTCGATCGTGATCTTGGCGCCCATCGTCCAGGTGGGATGGCGGAGCGCCTGCTCGGGCGTGACCGCGGCCAGCTCGGCGGGCGTCGCGTCGAGGAACGGGCCGCCCGAGGCGGTCAGGATCAGCGCCGCAACGCCGGCCATCGCCTCGCCGACGAGGCACTGCCAGATGGCGGAGTGCTCCGAGTCGATCGGGCGCAGCCAGGCGAGCGGGCTGGCGTACGGGTCGCCGGGTCGGAGCGCGGCCAGCGCGGCGGCGCGTTCGCGGGCGAGCGGCATGACCAGGTGCCCGCCGGCGACCAGCGTCTCCTTGTTGGCCGTGGCCACGACCTTGCCGGCGCGCAGTGCGGCGAGGACCGGGCGGAGGCTGACCACGCCACCGGTTGCGACGACCACGAGGTCGACGTCGTCGCGCGTCGCCAGGTTCTCGAGCGCGTCCGCGCCGCCGACCCGTTCCGTGCCGGGCGGCAGGTCGAGGCCCGCCACCGCCGATCCGTCGCCGAGCGCGACGGCCGCCGGCCGGAGGCGCGCCGCCTGCTCGGCGAGCAGTCCGGCGTTCGAGCCCGCGGCCAGGGCGACCACGTCGAACGCGTCGGGCTGGGCGGCGAGGACGTCGATCGCCTGGCGGCCGATCGAGCCGGTCGAGCCGAGGAGGGCGACGCGGCGCGGGCGGCGATCCCCCGCCCCGTTCAGGTCAGGAGAGGAGGGCGAGGACATACAGGGTCACGACCGGCGCCGCGAACACGAACGAGTCGACGCGGTCGAGCATCCCGCCGTGTCCGGGGATCAGCGTCCCCGAATCCTTCGCGTCGGCCGCCCGCTTGATGACCGATTCGGCCAGGTCGCCGGCCTGCGCGGCAAGGGCGGTCAGCGGCCCGAGCAGCAATGCGTGGCGCGGGTCCTGGCCAAGGGCCCACAGCATCAGCGGCGACGACGACGGTGGTGGCGATCACGCCACCGGCGACGCCTTCGAGGGTCTTGGACGGCGAGATGTGGGTCAGGAACTTCGTCCGCCCGAAGTTCTTGCCGACGAGGAACGCGCCGGTGTCGTAGGACCACACCGCCAGCAGCAGGAGCAGGATCCAGCCGCGCTCGGCACCGATGGCGGCGAGCGGCGCGCCCGCCGGCACGACCGGTGCGACCAGCCCGAGGCGGACGATGAAGGCGAGGAGCGACACGTACAGCGCCCCGAACACGGTCGCCATCCAGGCCTGCAGCCCGTCGTGCGGGTCGACCTTGGTGAACGAAGCGACCGCGACGAGGACGATGCCGACGGCCGCCAGCAGCATCCCGCTGCCCTCGAGGACCTCGGGG
Source organism: uncultured Chloroflexia bacterium (assembly GCA_963721545.1). Lineage (GTDB taxonomy): Bacteria > Chloroflexota > Limnocylindria > Limnocylindrales > CSP1-4 > SPCO01. The sequence goes on along the minus strand of CAVRKB010000007.1, from coordinate 396,940 downwards.
AAGGCCGCGTCGAGCACGACCAGCAGCGCGAGGGCGATGCCGAGCCCCGCGAACGGGGCGTAGCCGGCGCCCTTCAGCAGGCGGAAGACCTCGACGGCGGCCAGCGTCGTGACCAGCGCGACCGCCGCGGCGAGGACGACGCCACCGAACGCGAGGACGACGAGCAGGACCGGCACCAGCACCGCGGCACTGATCGCGCGCTCACGCATCCGGCTGGGCCCGCCGGCGCCTAGCGCCCGTACCGGCGATGGCGGCGCGCGAACTCCAGCAGGGCGGCGTCGAAGGCGTCGGCCCCGAAGTCCGGCCAGAGCGAGTCGCAGGTGTAGAACTCGGCATAGGCCGACTGCCAGATCAGGAAGTTGGACAGGCGCTGCTCGCCACCCGTCCGGATGACGAGGTCCGGGTCGGGCAGCCCGGCGGTATAGAGCGCCGCGCCGATCGTCCCCTCGTCGATGTCGTCGGGGGCGACGCCGCTGGCAAGCAGCCGGCGGAACGCGTCGACGAGCTCGGTCCGCCCGGCGTAGTTGAACGCGATGTTGAGCTGCAGCCGCTCGCCGCCGGCGGTCGCGTCGAGCGCCTCGCCGATCGACGCCCGCGTCGCGTCGGGAAGCTCGTCGAGGCGGCCCAGCAGGCGGACGCGCACGCCCTCGCGCACGGAGCTCATCGGTCTCGCTGCGGATCGCGGCCTCGAGCAGCCCGAACAGGCCGGTGACCTCGTCATCGGAGCGCGCCCAGTTCTCGCGACTGAAGGCGTACAGGGTCATGACCGGGACGCCGCGTCGGACCGCGTGCTTGAGCAGCGTCCGGATCGCCTCGACGCCGGCGGCGTGGCCCTCCAGCTCGGGCAGGTCGCGCAGCCTGGCCCAGCGCCGATTGCCGTCCATGATGATCGCGACGTGCCGCGGCAGCTCGTCCGGCGGCAGGAGCGCCGCCTCACCGGTCGGCGCAGATCGCCTGGCACCGGCCTCGTCGGGCGTCGGCGCGTGCGCCGCGGGCGGCGCATCGGTCGGTCTGGCCAGGTTGGCGGAGCGCGACACTAGACCTCGAGGACCTCCTGTTCCTTCGCGGACCCGACGCGGTCGACGTCGGCGATGTGCTTGTCGGTGGTGCGCTGCAGCGTGTCGAGCTGGCGGTGCGCGTCGTCGGTCCCGACGCCGCCGTCACGCTCCTCCTTCTTGAGCTGGTCGGCCGCCTCGCGACGGAGGTTGCGGATCTCGACGCGTGCCTCCTCCATCCGCTTGTGGACGACCCGCACGATGTCCTTGCGACGCTCCTCGGTCAGCGGCGGGATGTTGAGCCGGACGACCGTCCCGTCGACGTTGGGCATCAGCCCGATGTCGCTCTTGGTGATCGCCTTCTCGATCGCGCCGAGGACGCCCCGGTCCCACGGCTGGATGACGATCTGGTGCGGCTCCGGGACGCTGATCCCGGCCAGCTGGTTGAGCGGCGTGGACGTGCCGTAGTACTCGACGTGGATGCGCTCGACCAGGGCGGTCGAGGCGCGACCGGTGCGGATGCCCTGGAAGTCGCGCTCCATGGCCTCGACCGCGCGGGCCATCTTGTGGTCCGCCTCGGTGATGATCTCGGTGCTCATGCTGGCGCACCTCCCCCGGCGCTCGAGGCGCCCGAGATGAGGGTCCCGACGGCCTCGCCGGCGGCGACCCGCGTGATGTTGTCCGGGCGGTTCAGGTCGAACACGACGATGGGCAGGTCGTTCTCCATGCACAGGCTCACGGCCGTCGCGTCGAGGACCTTGAGCTGGTCGCGGAGCAGGTCGGCGTAGTCCAGACGAGCGTAGCGCCGGGCGTCGGTGTGCGCCATCGGGTCTTTGTCGTAGACGCCGTCGACCTTGGTCGCCTTGAGCAGGACCTCGGCGTTGATCTCGATCGCACGGAGGGCGGCGGCCGTGTCGGTCGTGAAGTACGGGTTGCCGGTGCCGGCGACGAACATCGTCGACGCGGCCCTTCTCCAGGTGGCGGATGGCCCGCCGCCGGATGTATGGCTCGGCGATCTCGTTCATCGCGATGGCGGTCATGACCCGGGTCGGCACGCCGGCCCGCTCGAGCGCATCCTGGAGCGCGAGGCCGTTCATCACCGTGGCGAGCATGCCGATGTAATCGCCGGTTGCCCGGTCCATGCCGCGCGCCGATGCGGCCAGGCCGCGGAAGATGTTCCCGCCGCCGACGACGATCCCGACCTGGACGCCCAGGCCGTGGATCTCGGCGACCTGGCGGGCGATGAACGCGCAGACCGCCGGGTCGACGCCGTACTGGCGATCGCCGAGCAGCGCCTCGCCGGACAGCTTGAGCAGGATCCGCTTGTAGCGCAGCGACGCCGGATCGGGGGCGGCCTCGGTCACAGCTCCTCCCCGAGCGCGTAGCGCGTGAACCGCCGGACGCGGATGTTCTCGCCGATCGTCGAGATCCGCTCGGTGATCAGGTCGCGCACGGTGCGCTCCTCGTCACGGAACGGCTGGTCGTACAGGCAGACCTGCGAGTACCACTTCTTGAGCTGGCCCTCGACGATCTGGGCGCGGATGTTCTCCGGCTTCTTCTGGGTCGCCTCGTCGGCGAGGAGCTCGGCCTGCTTGGCGGCCAGGTCCTCGGCCGGGATCCGCTCGGCGTCGACGTACAGCGGGCTGAGCCCGGCGACCTGCACGGCGAGGTCGCGGACGAGCTTCTGGAACTCGTCGGTGCGGGCCACGAAGTCGGTCTCGCAGTTGACCTCGATGAGCACGCCGACCCGGCCGCCGGTATGGATGTAGCTCGAGACGAGGCCCTCGCGGGCCTCCCGGTCGGACTTCTTGGCGGCCGCGGCGAGACCCTTCTCGCGCAGGATCACGACCGCCTTGTCGAGGTCGCCGTCGCTCTCGGTCAGGGCGCGCTTGCAGTCCATGAAGCCGGCGCCGGTCCGTTCGCGAAGCTCCTTGACGAGCTCCGCACTGATGTCCGCCATGCCTGTTCGTTCTCCTGTCTCGCGGCGGGCAGCTGCGTCCGCCGGGCTGGGGTGGGTTTACCTGGCGCTCGCCGGCTCGGGCCGGCGGCGGGTTCAGCCGGCCTGGGCTCCGGCCGGGCTTTCCTCTTCGTTCTTCTCGGCCGCCTCGCGGGCGAGCTCGGCGGCGATGTCCTCGGGCGTCGCTTCGGGCGGCGCCTCGGCGACAGCGGCCTCGGCACGCGCGACCCGGTCGCCGGGCAGCAGGTCGTCCTCGTCGGCGTCGGGCTCGAACGACAGCGCGGCACCGCCGGCCAGCGCGGCGACGAGCTCGTCGGTCGCGCCGGGGACTTCGTCGTCGGCCTCGGGCATGGCCATCGCCTCGATCTGCTCGGGCTCGGTCGCGCTTCGCGCGGAGCGCTCGCGGGCGCCCTCGATCGCGGCGTCCGCCACGAGCGTGCACAGCAGCCGGATGGCGCGGATCGCGTCGTCGTTGGCCGGGATGATGAAGTCGAGCTCGTCCGGGTCGACGTTGGTGTCGCCGGTGCCGACGACCGGGATCTCGAGCTTGTTGGCCTCGGTCACGCCGATCCGCTCGCGGTGCGGGTCGACGATGAAGATGGCGCCGGGCAGGCGCTTCATCTTGCGCATCCCGCCGAGCGTGCCCTGGAGCTTGGTCATCTCCTCGGTCAGCTTGGCGGCTTCCTTCTTGGTCATCCGCTCGAAGTCGCCGTTGGCCTGGCGCGCCTCGAGCTGCTCGAGCAGCCCGATCCGCTTCTTGATCGTCACGAAGTTGGTCAGCATGCCGCCCAGCCAGCGCTTGTTGACGTACGGCTGGTTGGCGCGCGTCGCCTCCTGGGCGACGGGCTCCTGGGCCTGCTTCTTGGTGCCGACGAACAGGACCTGGTCGCCTCGGGCGACGGTCTCGCGCACGAACTCGAGGGCGACGTCGAGGCGCTGGACGGTCTGCGCCAGGTCGATGATGTGGATGCCGTTGCGCTCGGCGAAGATGAACGGCTTCATCTTGGGGTTCCAGCGGCGGGTCTGGTGGCCGAAGTGGACCCCGGCCTCGAGCAGCTGCCGCATCGAAACGGATGGCACGGTGCGCGACCTCCTGTCGGTTTTCTTCCTCCGCGAACCTCGTCGCCGGGGGCCGGTGGCCGAGATGGCCTGGCCGGCACCGTCCCGGTCGGAACGGTCCGCGTGTGAGCTCCACGCCTCGTGGCGCGGGCGGTCTGGTTGGCTGGCGCGGCCGATGCCGAGCCGGGCGGGAGTGTAGCACGGGTCGGGTTCGTGGCCGGCGGCAGGCCCCGGTCACATGGCGTGGCGATGGTGGCGCAACCGGCCCCCGGGCTCGACGACGATCAGGTCGAAGCGCAGCGGCAGGTGCGGGACGGGGCCGCCGCCGGGCAGCGTCCCGCGGTCGAGCAGGCCGTAGGCCGCCGTGCGCACACGGACGCGCTTGCGGTGGTCGACCGTCTCCTCCGGGAGGCCGAAGGCCCGGCCCGCGCGCCAGCGGACCTCGACCACGACGAGCGCGGCGGGAGGACCCGGGTCGACCGCCACGAGGTCGAGCTCGTGGCGACCGACATGGACGTTCCGGGCCAGGACGATCCAACCGGCTTCCGCGAGGTGTGCGGCCGCCAGCGCCTCGGCGGCATCCCCCGCCTGCTGCGCCGGCGTCCGTTCCGGGTCGCCGGGTCGGTCCGCCATGGACCGGATCGTCGCAGCCGGGCCTTATCCGCGACGTATCGCGGGGCGGACGCCTGCCCGCCGCGTGTCATGCCGGGGCAGTGAGCTCCAGCGAGGCGAGGTCGAGCGCGTCGAGCATCGCGTCGTCGACCATCACCGGCGTGAGCTCGCGGGCGAGCAGCTCGTGCGCCTCGGCCGACGCGCCCGGATCGGCGAGCAGGTCGAGCTCGAGCTGGTCGCCGGCGAGCGTCCGCTGGAGGGCCAGGAACGAGCGGCGATGGAACGGCGTGAGACCGAGCCGGCGGATGGCCTGCCGATGCTCGAGCGTGGCGTAGCCCTGGTTGTGCTCCCAGCCGTAGCCCGGGTAGCGCATCGCCAGCCGCTCCATCATCCGGTCCCGGACGACCTTGGCCACGACCGACGCGCAGGCAATCGAGTACACCTTGGCGTCCCCGTCGACGATCGCCGAGTACGGTCCGACCGCCGCCTCGAACCCCGCGATCCGGTTGCCGTCGACGAGAACGTGCTCGTGCTCCCCCACCCTCGCGATCGCGCGGCGCATGGCCAGGTGGGTGGCGTGATAGATGTTGAGCTGGTCGATCTCACGGACCGACGCGGCGCCGACGCCGACGGCCACCGCTCGCGCACGGATCAGCGGCGCAAGCCGCTCGCGCTGCCCGGCGGACAGGGTCTTCGAGTCGCGCACGCCGGGGATGCGATGGCAGCCGGGCCGCATGATCACGGCCGCCGCGACGACCGCGCCGCAGGTCGGTGCGACTCCGACCTCGTCGACGCCGACGATCCGCACGAGGCCTTCGTTCCAGAGTCGGCGCTCGTGGCGGAGGGTGGGGACGATCGGAGCCATCGGCGACTAGCCTACCGGAATCGAGCGACCCCGCCGGCGGGGCGGGGTCGTGGGGTTGCGATGCTGCCCGCGGACGCGGGCGCGGGCCGCCGGATCAGCCGTTGGTGCGGCGCTCGCGGAGGGTGGCCGCCTTGCCGACGCGGTCGCGCAGGAAGTACAGCTGGGCGCGACGGGCCACGCCGTGGCGCACGACCTCGATCTTCTCGATCCGCGGGCTGTTGATCTTGAACGTCCGCTCGACGCCGACCCCGGAGGCGATCCGGCGAACGGTGATCGAACGGGTGATGCCGCCGCCGCGCAGCCGCATGACGGTCCCCTCGAAGACCTGGATGCGCTCGCGGCTGCCCTCGACGACCTTGGCGCTCACCTTGACGGTGTCGCCGGTGGCGAGGACGGGAAGATCGGTGCGAAGCTGGTCCTGGACGATCTCGTCGAGCACGGTCACGGGTCGGGTTCCTGACTCATCTGGGCAGCCGTGGCTGCGGGTGGGTGTTCGGAATCGGCGCGGGGGCGCGTCGGCGGCGGAGTATAGCACGGCCTCCCCGCGATCAGTCCTCGGGAAGGAGGTCGGGCCGGCGCGTGCGGGTGCGCTCGCGCGCCTGGTCGCGCCGCCAGCGGTCGACGGCGGCGTGGTCCCCCGACGTCAGGATGGCCGGCACGTCGAGGCCGCGGAAGACCGCCGGGCGGGTGTACTGCGGGTACTCGAGCAGGCCCTCGGAGAACGACTCATCGGCGATCGAGGCCGCCTCGATCGCTCCCGGGAGCAGCCGGATGACGGCGTCGATGACGACCAGCGCCGGCAGCTCGCCGCCGGTCAGGACGTAGTCGCCGATGGACAGCTCGAGATCGACCAGCGACCGGATCCGCTCGTCGACGCCCTCGTAGCGCGGACAGACGAAGACGAGGTGGGACCGCGTCGCGAGCTCGGTGGCGCGGGCCTGTCGAAAGACCTCGCCGACCGGGTCGAGCAGGATCGCCGTCGTGTCCGGGCGGCGCAGCGCGTCGAGCGCGGCCGCGACCGGCTCCGGCCGGAGGATCATCCCCGCGCCCCCGCCGTACGGGGCGTCGTCCACCGAGCGGTGCCGCCCGAGGCCCCACTCGCGCAGGTCGTGAACCCGGATGGTCGCCAGGCCCTGCTCCTGGATCCGGGCCGGGATGCTCTCGGCGAGGGGCGCGCCGAGCATCGCCGGGAAGAGCGTCAGGACGTCGATCTCGAGCGTCATGGCTCGGCCGCCGGTTGGTCGGCGGGTGCCGCCGTCTCGGGCGCGGCGGTCTCGGTCGCCGCGGGATCGGCTGCGGGCGTCCCTCCTGACGTCGCCGGCCGGTTCGGGCTCCGGGTGCGCCGGCGCGGCGCCTTGGGCCGCTCCGGGTCGGGCGCACGCGAGCGCGGCGCGCGCAGGTCGAGCGACTCGGCATCGACCACGATCTCGCCACGACGCGGCGCGAAGATCCGGATGAACGCGCGGACGGCCGGCACGTCGAAGCTGCCGAACGGCCCGCCGTCGACGACGAAGACCTCCGTCTCGCCGACCCGGTAGATGTCCCGGACCGTGCCCAGCTCGGCGCCATCCACGCCACGCACCGCGCAGCCGACGACCTCGTGCCAGTAGTACTCGCCGCGGGCGAGGTCGTCGTCGGCGCGGACGATCGACTCGAGGTAGGTGCCGCGCAGGCCGTCGGCGGCCTCGCGCGTGGCGATCTCGCCGAAGCGCAGCCGCCAGCCGGGACCGTCCGCGATGGCCTCCGCCGACGCGATCGTCAGCGGCCGGTCATCGCCCTCGCGGTAGAGCACGCGACCGGCCACGAAGCGAGCCTCGGGGCGGTCGGTCAGGACCTCCGCCCGAACGGCGCCCCGAAGGCCGTGGACGCCCCGCACGAGGGCGACCACGAGCCGTTCGTCGCTCAGAGGATCTCGAGCTGGACCGGCTCGCCATCGCGGGCGGCGGTCACCTTGAGCAGGGTGCGCAGGGCCTTGGCGACGCTGCCGTTGCGGCCGATGACCTTGCCCATGTCGTCTTCTGCGACGTGGAGCTCGATCACCGTCGCCCCGTCCTCCTCCACGACCTCGACGGTCACGGCATCGGGGTCGTCGACGAGCGACTTGGCGACGTACTCGACCAGATCCTTGGCTGCCATCGTGCCCTCCCTACTTGGCGGCGGGGACGATGCCCGCGTTCCGGAACAGGCGCAGGACGGTGTCCGAGGGCTGCGCGCCCTTGGAGAGCCAGGACTTCGCCTTGTCCTCGTCGACGACGAAGGTGACCGGCTCCGTGCGCGGGTTGTAGTGCCCGATGATCTCGATCGCTCGCCCGTCGCGGGCGCTGCGGCCGTCGGCGACGACGACTCGGTAGGTCGGCTGCTTGGTCGCGCCAACGCGCGTCAGCCGGATGCGGACTGCCATGGGTGCTGGTGAACCTCCTGTGGGGGCCGGAGCGCTGGGGCGCCCCGCTACTTGACCGTGATGGTGACGCTCGAATTGGTGAGCTCGCCGTCGATCGAGCTCGACGCGAACATCGCGTCGAACGGCACGAGGAACGGCTTGACGTCCGCCTCGTAGCGAGCGAGCGAGGACGGGTCGGCGTCGGCCATTCCCTTCTCGATGAGCAGGCGGATGGCCGTGATGTCGACGAACGTCGCGCCGGTCCCCGGACCCGTCCGGCCGGCGGCGTCCTTGAACTGCTGGTCGGACTCGAGCGACGTCGCCCGGGTCGTGTCGAGGACGTGCTTGACGAACCCGGGACCGGAGCCGATGACGACGACGTCGTCGGTCACCGCGAACGCGATCTCGAGATGGCCGGTCAGCGGCATGCCGCCGATGCTCGGCGCCATGCCCGAACGCTCGGCGATGTCGCCGAGGTCGACGATCGTGATCGTCGTGCCCGCGTAGGGCTCCTCGCGCACCGTGATGCCCTGGCTCGCGCCACCGAGCCCGATCAGCGTCTTGATCGAGGTCAGCAGCCGTTCCGCGGCGGCCGGATCGGTCGGGGTCACCAGCAGGCCGCCCTCGGGCGTCCCCGCGTCGTTGACCACGATCGCAACGTCACCGATCCAGCCGAGGGCGGCATCGCGCCCACCCGCCAGGCCGAGCGCCTGGTCCAGCTGGCCGAGCATCTCCGAGAAGGCCGGTTCGGAGCTGTACAGGTCGAGCGTCTGGCGGAGTGTCGCGCCGAGGTCGTTGCCGACCGAGGCGACGATGGCGGTCGAGGGGATGTGCTCGATCAGTGACGAACTCCGGTTCTCGGTCGCGCCGATCGATCGTTCGGCCTTTGGCGCCGTCGCCTCCATGACGAGCGCGTCGTCTTCGAAGCGGACCCAATAGGCGCCCCAGGCCGGGATCGTCTTGAGCAGCGCTTCCGACATCACGGTCTGGACCATGCCGGGGACATCGGCCGCACTCGCCTTCTGGAGGTCGAGCGACCAGTCGACAAGCGGGCGGATGGCCATGTAGACGAAGCCGATATGGTCGCTGTCGGCCGCGTTCAGGGCGGTCGACGGTCCGGGTTCGCCGGCGAAGTCGCTGCTGCCGTTGGTGTCGACGGCGGCCTTGACCGAGACCACGTCGCCGGCGACCGCGACCTTGCCGTCGATGATGGCGACGGCCAGGGTGAGGCTGTCCTGCCCCACGTAGACGGTCAGGGTGGTGCCGCCGTAGGGCTCACTCGACGTGCGGACGCCGGTCTTGGCGACCTGCCCATCGATCCAGGCCTGGGCGAGCGCCGGGTCCTTGACCGACATGAGCACGAGCGCGCGGACCATGCTGATCGAGGACTGGCTGCGGTTCGTGATCGACGCGGCCGGCGGCAGCGGGCCGACGCTGAACGCCAGCTCGCCGTCGAACCATGGCTTGATGTCCGTGGTGTACGTCTGGTCGTCGGACGTGATGCCCTTGACCATCTCGTCGAGCGCTTCGTCGAGCTTGCTTTCGAGCGCGGCCTGGTCCTTGAACCCGGGAAACTTCGAGAGGAACTCGCCGGCGGCGGCGCGCTGGTCGCCGGGCAGGTCGAGGCGGAGCTCGCCGTAGACCAGCGTGTCGGCCGGGACGTAGCCGAGGACCGTCGCGGTGGCGGCGCTGTTGGTGATGAATGCCCCGATGGCCGCGGACGCCCCGAGGACCAGGGCCACGATCGCGAGCGCGGCCGCCCAGCGCCAACGATGGGCGCGACCCGGCTGGGCCGAGGCGGCGACCGGCACGGCCGGGGCCCATGCGACGGCCGGCTCGTATGGCTGCGGAACCGGGTTGCTGGGCCCGTCGGCAGCGTCGCCCTGGCCCCACGTCGGGATCAGTGGGGCCGTCGGGACCGGGACCGCGGTGGTCGGGTCGAGGTCGGTCGAGGTCGTTGCCTCGTTCGGGTCGAGCTCGCTCATCGGGACCCTTCCTGCCGGCTCAACGCCGGCCCGTCAATGCGCCGAGAGCGGCGGCGCGCTTGCCGCCGCCGGAGAGTTGCTTCATCAGCTTCTGCATCTCGATGAATTGCTTGATCAGCCGGTTGACGTCCGGCAGCGTCGTGCCGGAGCCGGCGGCGATGCGCCGCCGGCGCGAGCTGTTGAGGATGGCCGGGTCGCGCCGCTCGCCACGGGTCATCGCCCGGATGATCGCCTCGGTCCGCTTGAGGTCGCCGCGGTCGACCGCGGCCTGCGCCTCGCCGGCGAGGTTGCCCATGCCCGGGATCATCGACATGACCTGGCCGAGCGGGCCCATCTTCTGCATCTGCTGCATCGAGTCGAGCATGTCGTCGAGGGTGAACGCGCCCTTGCGCATCTTGTCCTCGAGCTGCGCGGCCTGCTTCTGGTCGACGTGCTCCTGGGCGCGCTCGACGAGGGTGAGGATGTCGCCCATGCCCAGGATCCGGCCGGCCAGCCGGTCGGGATGGAAGACCTCCAGCGCGTCGGTCTTCTCGCCCGTCCCGAGGAACTTGACCGGGACGCCGGTGACGGCCGAGATCGAGAGTGCCGCGCCGCCGCGCGCATCGCCGTCGATCTTGGTCAGGATGAGGCCGGTCACCGGCACCGCGGCAGCGAAGGCCTGGGCGACGGCCACGGCCTCCTGGCCGGTCATCGCATCGACCACGAGGAGCGTCTCGATCGGGTGGACCGCCGTCTCGACCGCGGCCAGCTCGGCCATCAGCGCCTCGTCGACCGACAGGCGTCCGGCCGTGTCCAGGATGACCACGTCGCGGACCTGACGGCGGGCCGCCTCGACACCACCGCGCACGATGTCGACGACGGGCGTGCCGGCCGGCGCGCGGTGGACCGGCACGTTGAGCGTCCGGCCGAGCGTCTCGAGCTGGTCGGCGGCGGCCGGGCGGTACGGGTCCGCGGCCACCAGCAACGGCCGGCGACCGAGCTTGACGACGTGTCGTGCGAGCTTGGCGCTCGAGGTCGTCTTGCCCGAGCCCTGCAGCCCGACCATGGCCACGATCGCCGGGTTGCCCGACAGGTGGAACGTCCGATCGCCCGCCGAGAGGAGGTCGACCAGCTCGTCGTTGACGATCTTGACCACCTGCTGGCCGGCGGACAGGCTGTCGAGCACGTCGTGGCCGATCGCCTTCTCGCGGACGCGCGCCACGAAGTCCTTGACGACCTTGAAGTTGACGTCCGCCTCGAGCAGCGCCAGCCGAACCTCGCGCATGGCCACGTCGACGTCGGCCTCGCTGATCCGGCCACGGCCGGTCAGGGTGCCGAGCGTCTTGCGCAGCCGCTCGCTGAGGGTGTCGAACATGGTCCGGGTAGGGACTCCTGACGGATGATTGGCCCGGGCCGGCGACGGTCCGATCCGGGGATGCGCGAGTTCTGACGCATCGAGCGGGGCGAGTGTACCGCAGGCCGTTGGCGAACGCCCCCGGCCGGCGGTCCCGGCGACGCTATGCTCCGGCCCTCGTGCGCAATCCGTTCGCCTCCCCGCTCTGGAGCAACAGCGCCTTCGTCCGGGTGTGGGGCGCGGCCACGATCTCGATCTTCGGATCGCTCATCACGCGCATGGCGCTGCCGCTCGCGGCGATCCTGATCCTCGGGTCGGGTGCTTTCGAGGTCGCCCTCCTGCGCGGCCTCGAGCTCGGGACGACGCTCGTGGTCGGGCTGGTCGCCGGGGCGTGGGTCGACCGACTCCGCCGCCGCCCGGTCCTGATCTGGGCGGACCTGGGCCGGGCGGTCCTCCTCGGCTCGATCCCGGTTGCGTTCGCGCTCGGCGTCCTGACCTTCGCCCAGCTGCTGATCGTCGGTTCCCTGGCGGCGATCCTGACGTCGTTCTTCGATGCCGCCGACAACGCCTACCTGCCGACGATCGTCGAGCGCGAGCGATTGGTCGACGCCAACTCGGCCCTCGCCGCCAGCGGTTCGGCCGCGGAGTTCACCGCGTTCGGGATCAGCGGCTTCCTCGTCCAGGTCCTGACCGCGCCGATCGCGATCGCCATCGACGCGCGTGAGCTACGTCGCGTCGGCCGTGCTGCTGTGGACGATCCGGCGTGCCGGAGGCGCCGCCGCCGCCACGCGAGGACCGGGAGCCGGTGCTGAGCGAGATCCGCGACGGCCTCCGACTGGTCCGCCACGATCCCGATCCTGCGGGCGTTCGCGGGAGCCCAGATGGCGCTGGCGGCGCTGTGGGGGATCTTCGGGGCCGTCTGGTTCCTGTACGTGCTCGAGGAGCTCCAGCTCGGGCCGGCGGTGATCGGCCTCGTCGCCGGGGTCGGCGGGTTCTCGTCGTTCATCGGCGCGGTGGCGGCCACCCGGGCGACGCGTCGCTTCGGGGTCGGCCGGGTGGCCGATCGTGGCCATGCTCCTGACCGCGGTCGGCAATGCCTTCATCCCGCTCGCGCCGGCCGGTCTGCCGCTGCTCGCGATCGGCGCCCTGGTCATGCAACAGCTGGTCGCCGACTCGGCGGCGACGGTCTACGACATCACCGAGGTCAGCGTCCGCCAGTCGCTGGTCGACGACCGGGCGCTCGGGCGGGTGTCGTCCACGTTCTCGGTTGCGGCGATGGTCGCCCAGCTGTTCGCGACCCTGGCGGCGGGCGTCCTGGCCGAGGTCATCGGTCTGCGCGCGACCGCCTGGCTGGCGCCGTTCGGCGGCCTGCTCGGGGCGGCGGTCCTGTGGTTCTCGCCCGTGCGGCCGGCTGGTGACCCTGCCGGAACGGACCGGGGGCGCCAAGCCCGATCGATCCGCTCGCGATTGCCGTCGCCGGCGAGCTGGAGCAGCCGCCCGGCGCCTAGCTCAGCCGGATGAACGAGCTCATGTAGGCCTTCGGTGCACCGTGGGCGGCCATCACGTTGAAGAACTTGCGCGACGTGAGCATCCCGTTCCGGTTGGCGGTGAACAGGTCCTTGAGCCCGTCGAAGAACGGACCGTTGCCCATCCGCGTGCGGAGCCCGTCGAGAAAGCGCGCCGACTTGAAGTAGATCGTCTGGTTGTAGCTGTCCGGGCTCGTCGCTGGTCATCGGCGCCGGCAGGTTGGGGAACTCGTCGACCGCGCTGTTGACCGGCCGGCTCGAGGCGTAGTCCGCGAAGGTCCCGAAGAAGTAGCTGGCCGTGAATTCGGCCAGGCCCTCGTCGAGCCATGGCTCGCGCAGCTGATCGTTGCCGGCCATCGCGTACCACCACTGGTGAGCGACCTCGTGCGCCACCGCCTCGCGATCGTCGAACAGCGGCCCGCCGAGGAAGACGATCCCGGGGTACTCGTTGCCCGAGCCGGTCCGTCCGGTCTGGGCGATGACGAGACGGGACCACTGGTACTGGCCGTACTTGGTCTCGTACTTGGCAAGGGCGGCCATCGCCAGCTGGACGGCGGTCGCGCCGCTCCCGGTCGTGTAGTAGGCGCGGACCGCGACGCCCGCGGCGGAACCGGTCGCGATGAGGTAGTTCGGGCTCGCCCCGAAGGCGAAGTCGCGCGTGTTGGTCATCTCGTAGACGTGCGAGCGGCCGCTGCTCGAGACGACCGTCCCGGGGGCCGCGATCCGCACGGCCGACGAGTCGGTCGTCAGCTCCAGGCGGATCTTCTTCGCAGCCCGGCTGTGCTGCGCATCACCCGGATAGCGGGTCGGGTGCCCGTCGGACACGATCGGGAACCAATGGCTGACCTGCATGATCCCGTTGGCCTTCGACAGGCGCGCCTCGAGCGAGGTGCCGACGGCCCCGGTGGCCTGCAGCGCGAACGAGAGCCGGACCGTCGCCGTCGAGCCGACGGGCAGGTCGCGGCCGAGCTGGACCTCCAGGTTCGAGTTGTTCGTCCAGCGCGCGCTGACCGCACGACCGTCGACCGTGAACTTGCCGATCGAGGTCAGCTCGTCGAAGGCGCGCGGCGTGACCGACAGGTTGACCTTGCTGATCGGGCCGCCGGACGTGTTCTTGATCACGATCTTCTCGGCGGTCGAGAGCGTGCCCGCGGCAAAGCTCAGCGTGGTCTTGAGGACGTAGCGGGTCTCGACCTTGATCGAGGCCCGGTCGACGGAGGCGCTGACCGGCGGCGCGCCACCGAGGATCACGGCGGCGACGGCGGAGGCGAGGATGAGGCTGGGGAGTCGGGAGCGGCGCATCTGGGTGCCTTCTGCGTGAGTTGTGTCGATGACGACACGATCCGCTCACGAGGCGCCGAGCTGAATGGACGTGCGCGGCAGCTGGCCATGCACGACTGTGGGTAGGCGGGATTGACGTGTGTCGATGGCTCGACCGGCCGGAACGGAAGGCCTGGGGCCCGCAGGGTCGGGCGCCCTCAGCGGACCGCCGTCTCAGGCGAAGAGCGCCGCCACGAAGGCGTCGGGGTCGAACGGGATCAGGTCGCCGACGGCCTCCCCGACCCCGACGAAGCGAACGGGCACGTGGAGCGCGTCCTCGATCGCGAAGACGATGCCACCCTTGGCGGTCGAATCGAGCTTGGTCAGCACGATGCCGGTCAGGCCCACCGACTCGTGGAAGGCCCTGGCCTGGGCGAGGCCGTTCTGGCCGGTGGTCGCGTCGAGCACGAACAACGTCTCGGGCTCGGCGCCGGGCAGTCGCTTGTCGATGATCCGGCGCACCTTGGCCAGCTCGTCCATCAGGTTCGATCGCGTGTGGAGACGGCCGGCGGTATCGGCGATGACGAGATCCGCGCCACGGGCCACGGCAGCGTCGAGCGCGTCGTACACCACCGCGCCGGGATCGGCCCCGGGCGCATGCGCGATCATCGGGACCTTCGCGCGGTCGGCCCAGATCCGGAGCTGATCGATTGCGGCGGCGCGGAAGGTATCCGCCGCGGCCAGGATCACCGACCGGCCCTCGGCCGTGTACCGGCTCGCCAGCTTGCCGATCGTCGTGGTCTTGCCGGTCCCGTTGACGCCGACCACGAGCACGACCGCGGGACCGCCGGCGACCGCCGACCGAGGGCTCCAGTCGAGGTCGCGCTGGACCAGCAGCGCGGCGAGCTCGGCGCGGATCGCCGCCTCCGGGCCGCCCGGCTCGTGCCGCTTCCGGGCCCGTTCGACGAGGTCGATCGCGAGTGCCGCCCCCACGTCGCCGGCGATGAGCGTCTCCTCGACCTCGTCCCACGACGGCCCCTCGCCGGTGCCGGTCCCGAGGAACGTCCGCAGCCGCGACATGAAGTTGCCCCGCGTCCGCTCGAGGCCATGCTCGAGCGCCGCCTCCTCATCCGCCTCGGACAGGGGCGGCGTGTCGCGGACCGGTTCGGCCCAGGCCGGCGTGGGCGGCGGTTCGACCGGGACGGGCGCCGGGATGCCGATCGACAGCATCGACGTCGGTTCGGGCTCGAACGGCAGGAGTGGATCGGTGGTCGGGAG
Source organism: uncultured Chloroflexia bacterium (assembly GCA_963721545.1). GTDB lineage: Bacteria > Chloroflexota > Limnocylindria > Limnocylindrales > CSP1-4 > SPCO01. The sequence continues at coordinate 381,690 of CAVRKB010000007.1, read as the reverse complement.
CGGCTCGACCGGCGTGCCGTCGTCGAGGACGCCGAAGTCGGCCGGGTCGGGCTCCCAGTCGGGATCGACCAGCGCCGGGTCGACCGGTTCGTCGACCTCGGGGGTGGGCGGTTCGTCGTGGCGGCGGCGCCAGAAGGGCATCGCCGAAGCCTACCCGACCGTGGCCGTCGTGCCCCGATCGCGCCCGGCGAGCGCCTGTGCCTCATCGAGTCGGAGGCTGATCACGCGGCTGACCGAGTCGTCGCCGACGGTCACGCCATAGAGCGCGTCGGCGGCCTCGATCGTGCCCCGGTTGTGGGTGATGACGATGAACTGGGTCCGGTCGGCGAGGCTGCGCAGGGCATCGGCGAAGCGCCCGATGTTCGCCTCGTCCAGCGCCGCGTCGACCTCGTCGAGGACGCAGAACGGGACCGGCCGGACCTCGAGCATGGCGAACAGCAGGGCCACCGCCGTGAGGGCCCGCTCGCCGCCCGACAGCATCGCCAGCGCCTGCGCCTTCTTGCCCGGTGGCCGTGCCACGATCTCGATCCCGGTCGTGCCGAGGTCGGCCGGGTCGGTCAGCGACAGCCGGGCGAAGCCGCCGCCGAAGAGCTGCTCGAAGCGGGTCGAGAAGGCGCTCTCGAGCGCGGCGAAGGTCGTCCGGAACCGGTCCGCGATCATCGTGTCGAGCTCCGCGATCAGCTCGCGCGTCGAGGTGATCGCCGCCGCCAGGTCGGTCGCCTGTGTCTCGAGCGTCTCGAGACGCGTCTTGAGCGCGGCGTATTCATCGACCGCGTAGGGATTGACGGCGCCAAGCTCGTGGAAGCGTCGCCGAAGCTGACCGAGCCGGGCCGGGCTGGGGGCTGATCCGGTCGGGGGCTGCGCCGCCCAGATCGACGTCACCAGGGCGAGCGCGGCTTCGAGTTCGGCTGCATCGTCGGAGACGGTCTCGTCGTCGTCGGACAGGACTGCGTTCACAGGAGTTTCCGCGGCAGGAACGTCCAGTGCGACGATCCGAGCCGATCCCGGCCTGACCCCGGCGGCCGCCTCGAGACCGGCGATCCCGAACTCGCCGAGCCCCGCGACCTCGACCACGACCGCTTCGTGGAGAGCCTCGAGACCAAGCCGCGCCTCGAGCTCGACATGGTCCGTCGCGCGCAGCCGCGCGTCTGCGCTACGGAGGCGCTCGCGCGCAGCCGCGGCCTCGCGTTCGGCACGGCCGAGCCGGTCGCGGTCCGCTGCGTCGGCGGCGTGGACCTCGGCCAGCGCCTCGCGAGCGGCCGTCTCGCGGGCCGCGGTCGTGGCGATCTCGGCGCGAAGGGCGTCGCGCTCCTCGGCCAGCGACCGCTCGCGGTCACCCAGCGTCGACAGGTCGGTATCGGCGCGGGCCATCCGCTGCTCGGCAAGGGTCGTGGACGCCTCGGCACGGACCCGCCGGTTCTCGGCATCCCGGCGCGAGGCGTCGCGGACGCCGGCCTCCTCGGCGAGGCGATCTCGGCGGGCCCGCAGCTCCACGGCGCGAGCCTCCCAGGCCGTCAGCGCGGTCCCGGCTCCCGGTCCGTCGGGTTCGGCGACGGCCGCGTCTGTTCCTGCGGTCACCTCCGGCGAGTCGGCCTCGAGCGTCGCGACGGCCGCCCGGGCACGATCCAGCTCGGTGGCAAGTCGCACGGCCTGGGCCTCGTGCCACGACGCCTCCCGGACAACGGTCTCGAGCCGTCGCGCGACCAGGCGCTCGGCTTCCTCCACCGCTCGGCGCGCGCTCTCCGTCCGGCTCTCCTCGGCGCGGGCCGCCTCGACCGCATCGGCCGTCGCCCTCGCCGCTGCCGCGAGCCGGACCGCCACCGCCCGCAGGTTGCCGACTTCGGCATCGAGGGTCGCCACGTCTCGGGCCAGACGGGCCGCCTCGGCACGTCGTTCGAGGACCGATTCGGCGGCACCGAACGTGACACCGACCTCGGTCACGATGGCGCTGCCGTCGCGGGTCACGACGATCCAGCCGGGCGGCATGGTGGCCTGCAGATCGAGACAGGCAGTCAGGTCCGGGAGCCACGCTGCGCGGACCAGGAGTCGGCGGGCGACACCGGTCGTGTCGCGCCGGACCGCTTCGTCGAGCGTCCCGCCACCGGCTGCGGCGATGGCCTCGCGATAGCGGCGGTCCCGAGCGTCCTCGGCTCCCGAACCGGCCGCCCGTTCCGTGATCACGAGCGAGCCACGTTCGGCGGCAAGCGTCGGAACGGCGTCCGCCCCGACGACGTATGCGCGTGTCGCCTCGGCCAGTGCGGCCTCCGCGGCGGCTCGCAGCGCAGGATCGATATCGAGATCCTCGTCGAGCCGGCGACCCCCGGCCCGTCGAGCAGCCCGAGCGATCCCGCGCGTCTCCTCGTCAGCCAGTCGCGCCTCGAGAGCATCGAGTTGGGCGCGCGCAGACGCCGCCAATGTGCTCGCCGCGACGGCACGCTCGTGGGCGGTGGCATGCTCGGCCTCGGTCGCGCTCGCTCGCTCGCGGGCTCGTTCGCGCCGGGTCGCCGCCCCGCGTTCCGCCTCGATCGCGGCGGTCAGTTCCTCGCGCACCGTCGCGAGCTCGGTCTCGAGCGCCGCTCGCTGTTCGGTGGCCGCCTCCGCCTGCCCATCTTCCTCGACCGCTCGGCGCTCGACTTCGGCGAGGCGACGCCGCGCTGTCTCTGCCTCCGCCTGGCGGGCCGCCGCTGCCCGGCGGAGAGCCGCCAGCTCCTCACCCTGGGCCTGGCTCGCCGTCCGCAACGCCTCGAGCTCGGCGATCGCGTGCGCCAGCTCGCGCTCGGCCGCCCCGAGCTCGGCTTCGAGGTCCAGGTCACGCGCCGGGACCGCCGCGGCCAGCGCCCGCCGCCCTGCGGTCAGTTCGGCCTCTGCCGCCGATCGCTCATCGATGAGGCGGCGCCGATCGCGCTCGAGTGCGGCCAGCTCCGACGTCAATCGCGCGTCCCGGAGCTGGGTCGCCGTCGCTGCCGCTCGCGCGTCGTCATGGGCCTCGCGTCGCTCGCGCCCGATCGCCGCGCGGGCCCCAAGCTCCTCGGACAGCGCCGACGCAGCCGACTCAGCGGCCGCCAGCTCGGTCATCGCGCCATCGACCGCGGTCTGGGCGCCGGCTCGATCCGCCTCGGCGATCGCCAGGCGACCGGCCGCCTCGTGCCAGCGGGCATGCATGGCCAGGAGGAGCGCCGCGGCCAGCTCCTCCGCGGTCGTCTCGCGCGACGCCTGCTGCTCGGCCTGGGCCGCCAGCCGGCGAGCCTGCGGCCGGAGCTCGCCGAGGATGTCCTCGACGCGCGCCAGGTTCGCCTCGGATTCGACCAGCTGCTCCTCGGCCCGCCGCCGGCGACGCTCGTGGCGGCGGACGCCGGCCACCTCCTCGAACAGCGGCCGGCGCTCCTCCGGCCGGAGGGCAAGCGCCTGGTCGACCATGCCCTGGCCGATGAACAGGAAGGCGTTGTCCGCGAGGTGCGCGGCGTCGAGCAGGTCGACCAGGTCGCGCAGCCGGATCCGGCTCTTGTTGAGGAGGTAGTCGTTCTCGCCCGAGCGGTACAGCCGGCGACCGAGCTCGAGCACCTGGAAGTCGACCGGCAGCAGCCCGTCGGCGTTGTCGAGGACGAGCGTCACGTCGGCCATGCCGTGGGCGGCCCGCTTGTCCGAGCCGGCCCAGATGACGTCCTCGGACTTGCGCGAGCGGAGGGCGCGGCCCTGCTCCCCGAGCGCCCAGCGTAGCGCGTCCGCGAGATTGCTCTTGCCCGATCCGTTGGGCCCGACGACGGCGCTGATCCCTGGGCCGAACTCCACGTTCGTTCGCTCGGCGAACGACTTGAAACCCTGCAGCCGGAGGGCGAGGAGGCGCGGCTCGGCGGGCCGATCGGCGGCCGGCGGTGGGCTCCATCGGCGTCGCCTCGTCGCGCGCCTCCGCGTGATCGAGCGTCATGGCGCCACGCTGTCCAGGGTGGCAGGGTCGGCCGGCGCTTCGCCATCGGCCGGCAACTCGCCTTCGACCCGGCGCAGGCGTTCGAGGGCCTCGACCGCGGCCGCCGTCTCGGCCGTCCGCCGCGACGGGCCGTCGCCGACGCCCGCCAGGGCACCGTCGACCCAGACCTCGATGCGGAAGGACTTCTCGTGGTCCGGCCCAGTGGCATGGACGAGGTGGTACGCGGGCCGTTCGCCGGTCCGCCGCTGGGTGTACTCCTGCAGCCGGCTCTTGGGGCTCTTGAGCGTTCCGATCGGCGTCTCGGCATCGATCTCCGGCGCGGCCAGCGAGACGAGCCAGTCGCGGACCGCGGCAAACCCGAGATCGAGGTACAGCGCGCCGGCAACGGCCTCGAACGTCGAGGCCAGGAGCAACGGGCGGAGCCGTCCGCTCCGCTGCGCTTCGCCCTCGCCGAGCAGGAGGATCTGGCCGAGATCGATCCGGCCGGCCAGCCGGGCCAGCCCGGTGGTCGACACGATCGCGGCCCGGCGCGCGCTCAGATAGCCCTCGTCGTCGTCGGGGTGACGGGCATACAGGACCTCGGAGATGGCCAGGTTGACGACGGCGTCACCGAGGAACTCGAGGCGCTCGTTGTGGCCGGCCACGACATCGGGGTGCTCGTGGTGCCAGCTCGAATGGACGAGTGCCTGCTCGAGCAGGTCGAGGTCCCGGACCGGGAGCCCGATCCTCGCGGCGAAGGCCTCGGCTGGACGCACGATGCCCGTGGGCCCGGCCGCCGTGCGTCCGAAGGGCTAGGAGGAGTGCTCGTCGATGTAGTCGACGGCGTCCTGCACCGTGCGGATCTTCTCCGCGTCCTCGTCGGAGATCTCCGTCCCGAACTCCTCTTCGAGGCTCATGATGAGCTCGACGAGATCGAGCGAGTCGGCGTTCAGATCGTCGACGAACGACGCCTCCGGCTTGACCTCATCCTCGTCGGCGCCGAGCTGCTCGACGACGATCTTCTTGAGGCGCTCGTAGGTGGTTGCCACTGACTCCCTCCTCGGAGTGGGGTGATGGTGCCGTCGGCCGGGGGCCGCTGGGCTCCGCTGCGATGCTCCCGAGGACGCCGTTCATGAGGCGTCGCATCGGTTCTCCACTGTACCTGCGTGCCAGCTCGACCCACTCGGCGATGGCCACCCGGGCCGGCGTCGCCGAGTGTAGCACCTCGCCTATCGCGCTACGGAGCAGCGCGCGGTCCATCCGGGCGAGGCCGGTGACCGGGTACTGCGGGGCGCGCCGGCCGATCTCGAGGTCGATCGTGTCGCGATGGGCGGTCACCGCCGCCACCAGCTCGCGGGCGAGGGCCGCGGCCGTGGCGTCGCGCTCCTCCTCGGCCAGGTGCCGCTCCAGGACGGCCTCCGCGGTGCGCTGCCCGAAGTCGGCCTCGAACACGGCCGCGAGGGCCAGCCGGCGACCGGTCCGCCGGCCGCGGACGCGGTCAGCCCCCGACGCCATCGACGAGGACGGTCACCGCCCCCAGCTCCAGCCCGAGCAGGCGCTCGACGGTGGCCGCGACGGTCGTCCGGACCTGGCCGCTGAGCGTCGCCAGCGACTGCCCGGGGCGAGCCACGATCCACAGCCGGACGACGACGCGCTCGTCGCGGATGCGGACCGACACCGCCGGGCCGCCGACCAGCCGGCGCCAGGCCGGTCCGCCGCGCCCGACCCGCGCGACGCCGGGGACCTCGAAGGCGGCCAGCCGGACGAGCTCGGCGATGACGCCCCGCCCGACGGTCAGCTCCGGTCCGCTCATGTCGCCTCCTCGATCGCCATGGGCCGTTCGGCGCGTCCGAGCGATTCGGCGATCAGCTCGGGCACCCGCGTCCGGGCCATGGTCGCCGCCACCTCGCAGCCGTAGCTCACCATCCGGCGCTTGGCCCGACCGTGAGTGATGATGACCGTGCCGCGCACGCCGAGCAACGGCGAGCCGCCGACCTTCTCGTAGTCGAACGTGGTCCGGATCCGGCCGATCCCGGGACGCATCAGCAGGTAGGCGAGACGCCCGCGCAGCGACCCCTCGAACTCGCCCCGCCACAGGTCGAAGATGTAGGTCGACAGGCCCTCGAAGAACTTGATCACGACGTTGCCGAGGACGGCGTCGCAGACCACGACGTCGGCCATGTGGCGGGTCAGGTCCTTGCCCTCCACGTTGCCGATGAACGCAAGGCCGGACGCATCGAGCAGCTCGGTGGCGCGCTGGATCCGGGCGTCGCCCTTGCCCTTCTCCTCGCCGATCGACAGCAGCGCTACGCGCGGCCGGGCGACGCCGAGCACGCGCTCGGCGAAGATCGAACCCATCGCGGCGTATTGCGCGAGGTTCTCGGGAGTCGAGTCTGGGTTCGCGCCGATGTCGAGCAGGACCATCGGTCCGCCCGAGGTGATCATCTGGACGGCGAGCGCCGGGCGATCGACGCCGGCCAGGCGGCCGAGGCGAAGCACGGCGGCGGCCATCCCGGCCCCGGTGTGCCCGGCCGTGATCACGGCATCCGCCTCACCGCGCCGGACGAGGTCGACCGCGACGAGGATCGACGAATCCTTCTTCTCGCGCAGGGCGAGCGCCGGAGCCTCGTCCATGCCGATGACCTGGCTGGCATGGACGATCGAGACGTTGGGGGGCAGCGCTCCGGCGACACCGGCCAGCATGGCGTCGTCACCGACGAGGATGACCCGGTCCTCGGGGTGCGCCTCGGCGTGGTCGAGCGCGCCGGGGACGACCTCCGATGGCCCGTGATCGCCGCCCATTGCGTCGACCGCGATGCGGACCCCGGTGCCCGCCGGTCCGGCCGGCCCGGGCTGCGCCTGGGTCACCGCGTCAGCGCGCGGCGTCGTCGGTGGCGGCTGGCTTGATCTGGACCGCGAGACGGCCCTGGTAGTAGCCGCAGTTCGGACAGACGTGGTGCGGCTGCTTCATCTCGTGACAGTGCGAGCACTCCTCGAGCGCCGGGAGGCTGATCGCGAGATGCGAGCGGCGCTCGCCCTGGCGGGCATGCGAGACGCGTCGCTTGGGTACACCCATGGGGTCGGGGGCTCCTTCGAGTCATCGCGCGAGGCGATGCGCTGTGTGGCTTCGGGGGTGCCGCGACCCCGAACCCACGGGCGGGCTGGGGATCGTCGGACCGACGGCGGAGTGTAGCGCGAAATGGACCCGGCTGTCAGCCGTCGTCGGCCTTGAAGCCGCGCAGCGCCTCGAGCCGCGGGTCGATGTCGTCGTCCGGATGGTCGTGGTCCCCCTCGTCGAGGCGCTCACCGCAGACGACGCACAGGCCCGGGCAATCCGGCCGGCACAACGGCGCGATCGGCTCGGCCAGCTGGATCGCCTCGCGGACGGGCGTCTCCAGGTCGAGCTCGTGATGGTCGGTCAGGCGCAGCCACCTCTGGTTCCTCGTCCGTCGGCAGCGGCCGGCCGGTCGTCAGGTCGAGCGACGGGAGGTATTCCTCCTGGAGCTGGATGTCGACCGGCAGCTCGATGTCGCGCAGACAGCGGCTGCAGGTCAGCGCCAGCGCAGTGTGGAGCGAGGCGCCGGCGAGGATCCCGCGGTTGGTCCGGACGAGGCGAACCTGGCCCTCGATCGGCGCGGCCAGGTGCAAGTCCTCGCCGAGATCGATCGTGACGCCGCCCACCGGGTGGACGCGCTCGGCGCCCGGCGCATCGCCCAGCAGCCCGGCGACATTCCAGGCGAGCGGCCCGTCCTGGGACGCGCCCGACGTCACCGGGGCGAGCTGGTCGGCTCGGCCGCCTCGTCCTCCCACCGGCTCTCGCCGTCGGCCCCCTCGACGCCCGGTCCCTCGCCGTCGAGCGAGGCGCGCCGCTCGTCGAGCATCGCGATCCCCTTCTTGATGCTGGTCAGCGTCTTGACCACGTCGCCCTCGAGGCCGACCAGCACGCCGACGGCGTACTCGTCCGCGCCGCGCCGGATCTCATCGGCCTGGCGATGCGCCTCGCCGATGATCTCCTTGCTCTGCGCGTCGGCGGCCTGGGTCAGCCCGCGCTCGTCGATCAGGAAGGCGGCCTGCTCCTGGGCGCGGGCGACGATCCGCTCCGCCTCCTCCTGCGCCTTCTCGATGATCCGCTCGCCCTCCGCGTTGATCCGCTTGGCGGCGCGGACCTCCTCGGGGACTGCCACGCGGAGCTCGTCGATCAGGCCGAGCGCGGCGTTCTGGTCGACCACGACGTTGGTCGTGAGCGGCAGCTTCTTGCCATTGGCGATGAGTGATTCGAGGCGCTCGACGAGGAAGATGATGTCGATCGCAGTGCCCTCCAGGCTGGCGAAGGAATCGGTCCGGCAGGCCTCCCGCGAAGTATCGCACGGCGGACGCGCGATCAGCGGCTCCCGACCGACGCCTCGAGCGCGCGGCGGGCAGCCGGCGGGATCATGCCCGAGACGTCCCCGCCGAACGCGGCGATCTCCTTGACCAGGCTCGAGCTGACGTAGCCGTTCTCGACCGAGGTCATGAAGAACACGGTGTCGACCTCGGGGGCGAGGACGCGGTTGTTGTGGGCGAGCTGCATCTCGGACTCGAAATCGCTGATCGCGCGCAGCCCGCGGACGATCGCCTTCGCCCGCTGTGCCCGGCAGAACTCGACCGTCAGGCCATCGAAGGCCTCGACCCGGACATGGTCGAGCGAGCGGCCCGGCGCCATCGGCGAGTGCCTCGCGAATGATCGCGATGCGGGCCTCGACCGGGAGGAGCGGCGTCTTCCGCGGGTTGGCCAGAACCCCGATGACGACCTCGTCGAAGACGGCCACGGCGCGCGCGATGATGTCGAGGTGACCGTTGGTGATCGGGTCGAACGAGCCGGGATAGACCGCGATCGTGTTCATCGATCCTCCTGGCGTCGGTAGAAGGTCAGCGTCGTCTCGCCGAAGCGGCGCTCGCGTTCGGATGCTAGCAGTCCGACCTGGGCCGGCGGTGCGTCGCGCCAGAAGTGCTTGGCGACGACGCGGGCGCCCGGCGCGAGCAGCGGGCCCGAGCGCCTCGAGCGCTGCCGCCACGAGGGCCGCCTCGGCGTACGGCGGGTCGACGATGACGACACCGAACGGGCCGGCAGCGGCCGCCTCCGGGCCGCGGAGCCAGCCGAGCGCCTCCGCACGCACGATCCGCGCGCGCTCACCCGCGAGGTGGGTCCGGGCGAGGTTGGCCGCGATCACCGCGGCCGCGCCCTTGTCTCGCTCGACGAACGTCGCGTGAGCAGCCCCGCGTGACAGGGCCTCGAGACCGGCGGCCCCGGAGCCCGCGAACAGGTCGAGGACGCTGGCGCCGGGCAGGTCGGGCTCGAGGATCGCGAACAGCGTCTGCTTGACCCGGTCGGCCAGCGGACGGGTCGTCGGGCCGGGAGCCTCGAGCCGGACGCCACGGGCGCTGCCCGCGATGATCCGGCCGGCGTCAGGCATCGGCGGTCAGCACGGCCGTCGGCCTGCCCGCGTCATCGTCACGCGCTGCCGGCGGGTTCGCCGGCTGCCACCCGGCGGAGCCAGCCCGACTCGAGCTCGGCGGTCGAGGGCCGGGCGCGGCGGCTCCATCCGCCCGTCGGCGTCGAGCAGCGCCTCGGCCTGCGCGCGGGCCCGGACCGCCAGGTCGCGATGGGCGGCGATCTGGAGCGACGCGACGCGCAGCCGCGGGAAGCCGCTCTGGGCGAGGCCGAGCACGTCGCCCTCGCGGCGCAGCTCGAAGTCCTTCTCGGCCAGCTCGAACCCGTCGTGCGTCTCGGCGACGGCCTTGAGCCGCGCCTGGGCGACCTCGTCGGTCGACTCGGAGACGAGCACGCAGAACGATTCGACCGTGCCGCGCCCGACGCGGCCGCGAAGCTGGTGGAGCTGGGCCAGCCCGAACCGGTCCGCACCCTCGACGATCATCATCGTCGCCGCCGGGACGTCCACGCCGACCTCGACCACGGTCGTCCCGACGAGCACGTCGAGCTCGCCGTCGCGGAAGCGGGTCATCTCGGCGTCGCGCTCGGCGGGCTTGAGCCGGCCGTGGACCATCCCGACCCGGAGCGGATCGAGGAGCGCCGAGAGACGGACCGCCTCGCTCTCGGCCGCGATCGCGCCGTCGCCTTCGTCGGCGCCCTCCTCGATCAGGGGCACGACCACGAACGTGCGGTGGCCGAGCGCCGCCTCGTCGCGGACCCGGCGCCAGGTGCCCTCCATGTCGGCGGGCTTGCGGATGCCCGGTCCGGATGCGGCACCCGGCCGGCCGGCGGGGTGCGCAGGTCGGACACGTCGAGGTCCGCGTACAGCACCTGGCCGAGGGTGCGCGGGATCGGCGTCGCGGTCATCAGCAGGACGTGCGGGGAACGGCCGCCCGCCTTGGCCTCGAGCGCGGCGCGCTGGTCGACGCCGAAGCGGTGCTGCTCGTCGATGACGACCAGGCCGAGGTCGGCGAACGACACCGCCTCCTGGATCAGCGCGTGGGTCCCGACGACCACCAGCGCCTGGCCCGACGCGATTGCCTCGTGCGCCTTGGCCTTGACGTCGGCCTTGAGCGAGCCGGTCAGCAAGGTGACCCCGATGCCGGCGCCGTCGAGCAGCGCCCCGACCGTCTCGAGATGCTGCCGGGCGAGCAGGTCGGTCGGTGCCAGCAGCGCGCCCTGCAAGCCGGCCCGGGCCGTCGCGGCGAGCGCGTAGGCCGCGACCGCGGTCTTGCCCGAGCCGACGTCGCCCTGGAGCAGGCGGAGCATCGGCGTCGCGCGGGCCAGGTCGTCGCGGATCGCGTCCATCGCCGCGTCCTGATCTCGGGTCAGCTCGATCGCGGTGCCGACGCGCGAGCCGATCGCGTCGGCGAGGGTCCCCCGCAGACGCGGCGTCGGCCTCCGGCTCCAGGGTGACCTGCGGCGCCGCGTCGCTGACCCGCTGGCGACGCCGCTGGACCATCCCGAGCTGGAGCGCCAGCAGCTCGTCGAAGGCGAGCCGCCGGAGCGCCGCGTCGCGACCCTCGAAGGTGTCCGGGTAGTGGGCCTCCTCGATCGCCCTGGCGATCGGCGCCAGCCGCTCCTCGGCGACGATCGACGCCGGCAGGTACTCCGGGTAGGCGAAGCCGGCCTTGTCGAGCGCCTCGCGGATCGCCGCCCGCAGGCGGATCGAGGTCAGGCCCGCGGTCAGCGGGTAGACCGGGACGATCCGCCCGGCGTGGAGCAGCTCGGTGTCGTCGCTCGACGACCTGGAACTCCGGGTTGTCGAGGGTCAGCTTCCGGCCGAAATGCTTGACCTTGCCCGACACCACGATCTCGGCGCCGACCGCCAGCCGGCGTTCGATGAAGCGGCGGCCGAACCAGGTCGCGTCGATGCTCCCGGTGTCGTCCTCGAGCCGGGCGATCGTCCGCTGCGTCCGGCCGCGGAAGCCGGGCTCGACCCGCACGTCGCCGACCCGTCGCCTGCGCCGACACCACCGTGCCGTCGGTCTCCCACACGAGGTCGCCGAGGTGGCGCATCTCGCGCAGGTCGTCGTACCGCCGCGGCAGGTGGAACAGGAGGTCGCGGACGGTGTAGAAGTCGAGCTTGATCCCCGCCCGCCGCAGCGTCGCCCCGGCCGCCAGCCCGGACTGTGCGAGCGGCGTCGAAAGCAGCTCGACGGGGTCGGTCGGAACGGTCTGGACGGCTTTCGCGGTCGTCGCCTTGGCCATGCCTACTCGGCTGCGATCAGGTACCGGTAGAACGGCTGTCCACCGTGGCGCACCTCGACCTCGATGGCCGGCGTCACCGCGCCGATCCGGCGGGCCATCGTCTCGGCCTCGGCGAGGTCGGCGCCGTCGCCGTAGAACAGGGTCAGCAGCTCGAACCCGGGGGTCAGCTCGGCGACCGCGGCCAGGACGGCCTTCTCGCGGTCGTTGCCGGCGCGATCAGCCCGTCATCCGGGTCGAGGGCGATCGTCTGGCCGCGCTTGACCTTGCGGCCGCCGATCGTCGCGTCGCGCACGGCCTCGGTCACGACGATGGTCTGGATGGAGCGCGCGGCCTCGGTCATCGGGGCCGCGTTGGCCGTGGCGTCGAGGCTCGGGTCGAGCGCGAGGAGCGCGGCGAAGCCCTCGGCCGCGTTGCGCGTCGGGACGACCACGACCGGGCGATCGGCCAGCGCGGCGACCTGCCGCGCGGCGAGCACGACGTTCGGGTTGTTGGGCAGCACGATGACCTCGCGTGCGTCGACGCCGCGGATCGCCTCGAGCAGCTCGCCCGTGCTCGGGTTGGCGGTCTGGCCACCGCGGACCACGGCCGCCACGCCGAAGTCGTGGAAGATCGCGGCCAGGCCGTCGCCCGGTGCGACGGCGACGACCCCGAGCGCCGGCGCGTCGGCCGCGGGGGTCGGGCTGGTGGCTGCGGCCGCGACCGGCGCCTCGACGGACGATCCTTCGACGCCTTCGGACGGGGGCGGTCGGCCAGGCCTGGCGCGGCCACCGCGGCCACGGCGGCCCCCGTGAACGCGGCGGCCTTCGTCTCGCGCACGTCGCGGGCCTGGTTGTCGAGGTTCTCGATGCTGATCCGGCTGAGCGCCCCGACGCTCAGCCCGTAGCCGACGATGAGGTCCGGCCGCTCGTTGTGGACGTGGATCTTGAGCGCCCGGGCGTCGCCGGCCACGAGCACCGATTCGCCGATCGATTCGAGGTGGTCGCGGATCGCGTCGACGTCGAGCCGGCCGGCGCCGTTCGGCTGGAGCAGGTACATCGTCTCGTAGCCGAACCCCTCGTCGGCGTGCGCCACGAGCGTCGACGCCTTGACCCCGGCGCCGGCGTGGACCCGCTCCCGCGCCGCGCCGGCCGGCGTCTTCCCGACGAGGTGGAGCAGCGCGCCCTGGAACAGCCGGTAGAGCCCCTGTCCGCCCGAGTCGACGACACCCGCTTCGCGCAGGATCGCGAGCAATGTCGGCGTCCGGGCGACCGACTTCTCGGCCGCGTCGAGCGTCGCCGCGAGGACGGTCTCGATGTCGTTGTCGCGCTCGGCCGCGATGACCGCGGCCTCGGCCGACTCGCGGATGACGGTCAGGATCGTGCCCTCGACCGGCTTGGCGACCGCCCCGTACGCGGTACGCGCACCCTCCGACAGGGCGTGGGCCAGGTCGAGCCCGTTGAACCGGCGCTTCCCGCCGAGGCCCTCGGCCATGCCGCGGAAGATCTGGCTGGTGATGACCCCGGAGTTCCCCCGCGCGCCCATCAGCGCGCCGAAGCTGATCGCCGCCGCGATCCGATCGGCCGGCTCACCGGCCACCGATTCGGCCTCCTCGAGCGCCGCCCGCACGGTCGCCGCCATGTTCGACCCGGTGTCCCCGTCCGGCACCGGGTAGACGTTGAGCGCGTTGATCTCGTCGACGTGCGCCTCGAGGTTCGCGACGGCCGCCCGGAAGGCGTCGAGCAGCCCCGCGCCGTCGCACGCGCGACGGGCCATCAGGCGACGTCCGTCCCGCTGTCGGCGAGGTCGCGCGACCGGATCACGCCCGGGTCGGCGTGGATCACCGACGGCGGCGAGCCACCCGGTCCGAAGCGCAGCCCGTCGATGTGGATCGTCAGGCGGCCGACCTCGAGGCCGACCGCGCGGCGCAGCGAGTAGCGGATCGCCGAGTCGACCTGGCGGGCGACCTCGGCGACGGGGACGCCGAACGCCACGGTCAGGTCGAGCTCGACATCGATCTTCGCGCCGAGGTGGACGGTGATGCCGGGATGGGCCAGCCCGAGGCGTTCGAGGAGGCGCTCGTGCGGGCGGGCCGCGAACCCGGTGACGCCGTACGATCCGACCGTTGCCGTTCGCACCAGGTCGATGACAGCCTGGCGGGTGACCAGCGATCGGCCGGGGCTGGCTCGGTTCGGCACGCGCGCGTCGTCCTCCTGGCATGACTGGCCGGACGAGGTCCGGGCATGGCCGTCGGGAGGCCGTGTGCTATTCTACCGCTCCGTTCGGGCCCCTCCGGGCACCGCAACCTTCCAACTCGACCTTCCAGAGGACCACCATGGCCCGCTCCTGCGCGATCTGCGGCAAGGTGTCGATGGGCGGCTTCAACCCGCAGTCGTCGGGGATGAACCGCGTCCGCGCCCACCGTCGCATGAAGCCAAACCTCCAGCCGCTCGTCATCGACGTCAAGGGCGTGCCGACGAAGTCGCTCGTGTGCACGCGCTGCCGCCGCACCAGCCTCAAGTCGGCCAAGTGACCTCGCGCCGTCGCTCGCGACGGCCCATCTCGAAGCAGACTTCGAACCGACCGGTCGCCGTGGCGGCCGGTTCGTCGTTCCCGGCAAAGCGGGCGATGGTCCCCGTGACGCTCGTAGCGCTTCTCGCCATCGTGCTCGCGGCGTGCTCCCCATCGGGCGCGTCGCCGTCGCCCGCACGCACAAGCGACGCCCCGTCGACATCGTCGAGCGAACTGCCTTCGCCAATAGCGACCCGATCGCCGGCAGCGATCGCCTCGCCGGTCGAGCACGCGGCGACCGTCGCGTCCTCCATCACGCTCGGTGCCCAGGGCGCTCGTATTGCGTTGAGCGACGGATCGGTGTGGGTCAGGTTCGTGGACGGCAGCGTTGCGCGTGTCGACACGACAACCAATACGGTCGGCGCAAAGATCCCTGTTGGAGCCGGGGAGTTCGGATCGCTGGCGGTCGGTGAGGGTGCCGTGTGGGTGACGACGTTCGACGAGGACAAAGTCTCGCGCATCGATCCGAGCACCAACAAGGTCGTGGCCGAGATCGCCGTCGGGAAGAACCCTGAGGGGATCGCCGTGACGCCGGGGGCGGTCTGGGTGTCGAACCACCGGGCCGGCTCCATCAGCCGGATCGACCCCGCCACGAACGCGGTGGTGGCCACGATCACGTTCGGCAAGACCGGCGCCAGTGGCCCCAAGGACATCAGGGTCAGCCACGGCAGCCTGTGGACATCAGTGCCGAACATGGGCTTCGTGGTCCGAATCGACCCGGCAACCAACAAGGTCATCGCCACCATCAAGGTCCTGGCCGTCGAGGACCTCGTTCTTGGCAGCGAAACGCTCTACGCGTCGTCCAGCCTCCGGGGTCAGGCCTATCAGATCGATCCTGCCGCCAACGCGGTCGTTCGCAAGTTCGAGCCTGGCGAAGCGCCGTGGACGTTCGCGGGGGGTTCGTACTGGGGGGTGGATGGAGCGGACCTTCTGCGACTCGCCCCAGACACGTTCGACCCGGTCGATCGGTTGCGGATCGCGGGGCCGCAGTCAGGCTATGCGGATCTGGCCTTCGGCGACGGATCGGTCTGGCTGTTAACCGAGGGCGGATTGCTGTTGCGAGTCGAACTGCCCGACTGATGCCCGGCGGGCTGCGCCGCCGCTAGCCTTCGAGGTCGAGGTCCTTGATGCCACGGCCGTTGCCATCGACCAGCCGCCAGCTCGCACCGAGATCCTCGTCCTCACCCTGCGAGGATGGCCTTGATCGCCGCACGCACGGCCCGACGCCCTGCGTCGCCCGACCCCGCCGCGTCCCCGAGCCGTCGCTCGATCGCCAGCCGCGCCAGCGCCGGCTCGTCGTCGACGATCTCCGCCCGTGCGACGTCCTCGGCCGTGGCCACCTTGAGCGCCTCGAGGCGGCGGATGATCTCCCGGGCGCGGCGCCGATCGCCGGCCTGCAGGTTGCGCAGCCATTCCGGCTCGGGCGGTGGCTCGGGCTCCTCCTTCGCCGGCTTCGAGGGCTTCGGAGCCGGCTTGGCGGCCGACTTCGAGACCTTCGTCGCGCTGGCCGCTGGCGGCGATGCCTTGGCCTTCTCGATCCGCCCGGCGAGCGGCGACTCGGCCGGTCCTTCCGTGCGGGCCGACTCGATCGCGTCCTTCGCCGCCCCGAGCGACGGGAACGGGCCACGCACCAGCGGCAGCCCGAACTCGTTGGTCTGCGTCGTGTCGACGATCACCCACGTGCCGGACTGGGGCTCGATCTGGAACCGACCGTCCTTCGTCTCCCAACGGCCGCCGCCCAGCCGGCGGAGCGCGTCGGGCTTCGTGTCCGCATTTGCCATGGCGTCAGTATCGGGCTTCGGGCTACCGGTCGGCGCTGTCCAGCCAGATCGTGAACGGCCCGTCGTTGACCAGCTCGACCGCCATCTCGGCACCGAACCGGCCCGTCGCGACGGGCACGCCGAGCTCGCGCAACGCCGCGGCGAAGCGGTGGTAGCACCGCTCGGCCAGCTCGGGCGAGGCGGCCCCCGTGAACCCGGGGCGCCGCCCGTGGCGCGTGTCCGCGTATAGCGTGAACTGCGACACGACGAGTGCCGCCCCGCCGATGTCGAGCACCGACCGGTTCGTCCGACCCTCGTCGTCGCGGAAGATGCGCAGCTCGGCCGCCTTGCGGGCCAGGTCGTCGGCCACGGGGTCGCTGTCGTCCGGGCCCGACGCCGAGCAGCACGACCAGGCCGGCGCCGATCTCGCCGACGATCTCCCCGTCCACCACGACGCGCGCGCCGGTCGTCCGCTGCAGGACGGCCCTCACGGCTGGGCGGGCGGCGGGATGACCCCGTGCTCGGCGATGAACGCCGTGCGCCAGGCCTCGGCCTCGCGGTCGTACGCCTCGCGCGCGGCCGCGTGCCGTTCGACGACGATCGCCTCGGCCGAGGCGGGCACGAGCAGGTCGTAGTCGCGCACGCCATCGGGGTTCATGCCGCCACCCCCGCGGAGCATCACGACCGGCACCCCACCCGCTTCGATCTCGTCCATGAACCGGTGGGCGAGGTGCTTGGGCAGCGAGGTGAAGGTGACCATCCGATCGCGCGGGATCGGTGGCACGCCGCCGTTGAGGGTGTACTGGTAGCCCTCGTCGGCGAGCGCCCGGATGAGCCGGATCTCGCGGCCCATGTCGTGGCCCTTGATGAACAGCGCCGAGCCCACGACGAGGATGTCGACGCCGAGCCCGCCGGCGAACTCGGCCGTCTCGCGGTTGATCCCGCCGTCGACGTGGACCTCGCCACCGAACGCCTTGTGGCTGAGCAGGTCGCGCGCGGCGAGGAGCTTCGCCGGACGCGACGTCCTTCATGAACGCCTGGCCGCCGAACCCGGGCTCGACCGTCATGACCATGACGATGTCGAGCAGCTCGCGGTACGGCTCGAGCGCCGACAGCGGCGTGCCCGGCTTGACCGCCAGGCCCGCCGCGCGACCGGCCGCCCGGATCGCGCCGCAGCGTCGGCTCGATCTCCTCCTCGATCTCGACGTGGATCGTGATCGAGTCGCAGCCTGCGTCGAGGTACTCGTCGAGGAAGCGGCCCGGCTCCTCGACCATCAGGTGGGCGTCGAATGGCAGCTCGGTCCGCTTGCGAAGGTGCTTGATCGTCTTCGCCCCGAACGTCAGGTTGGGGACGAAGTGCGCGTCCATGACGTCGAGGTGGATGCGGTCCGCCCCGGCCGCCTGGACCCGGCGGACGGCGTAGGCCAGGTTCGACAGGTCGGCATCGAGGATGCTCGCCGCGACCCGGGCCCGTCCGTCGGCCACGGTCAGTCCCCCACCCCGGCCGGCGCCGGCTCGTGGCTGCGCTCGCCGAGCAGGGCGGCCGCGCTTTCGGCCACCAGCCGGGCGCGCCGCCGCGCGACGACGGGCGGGGCCGGCTCCCCGGCCCGCTCCGCCGCGAGCTGGCCGCAGGCCGCCCCGACCTCCTGGTCCCGCGATTGCGCCGGATCGTCGTCTCGATGCCGGCCGCCCGGAGCGTCGCCGCGAAGCGCTCGATGACCGGCATCGGGCTGGCGGTCCACGGCGTGTGCGCGACCGGGTTCATCGGGATGAGGTTGACGTGGGCGTGGTCGCCGCGCAGCAGCTCGGCCATCGCGTTGGCGTCGAGCTCGGTGTCGTTGACGCCGCCGATCATCGTGACCTCGTAGCTGATCCGCCGCCCGGTCGCGGCCGCGTGGTCGCGCGCGGCGGCGATCGACCTCGGCCACCGGCCAGCGCCGGTTGAGCGGCACGAGCACGTCGCGCAACGGGTCGCGCGCCGCGTGGAGCGAGACCGCCAGCGTGAACTGCGGCCCGAGCGCGGTCAGGCGACGGATCCCGGGCACGACGCCCGAGGTCGACACGGTGATGTGCCGCGCGCCCAGGCCGAACCGCTGCCGGTCGTTGAGCGCCGAGATCGCCGCCAGCACGCGGTCGAGGTTGAGCAGCGGCTCGCCCATGCCCATGAACACGACGTTGGTCAGGCGCTGGCCGTCGGCGACCAGCCGGCGCGAGGCGCAGCGGACCTGGTCGACGATCTCGGCCATCTCGAGGTCGCGCCCGAACCCGAGCTCGCCGGTCGCGCAGAACGGGCAGCCGACGGCGCAGCCGGCCTGGCTCGAGATGCACAGCGTGTGCCGCTCGCGCGAGCCGCCGCGGGCCGGGTAGTGCATCAGCACCGATTCGATCAGCGCGCCGTCGGCGAGGCGATGGAGCGCCTTCTCGGTCAGCCCGCCGTCGGCCTCGCGGACCTCGGTGTCGGTCGACCGTGTCGAACCGGAACGCCGCCTCGAGGTCGGCGCGCAGCGCGGCCGGCAGCGTCCGGATGTCGTCGACCGAGCCGGTCGTGGCCGCCCCACACGGCATCGGCCACCTGGCGGGCGCGGTACGCCGGCTCGCCGCGCTCGGCGAACCAGGCCGCGAGCGCCTCGGATGTCAGGCCGGACAGGCCCGGCCGCAGGACGTCGGTCATTGCCCGGATGCTAGCGCACGACGCTGCCGACGATCCCGGGCGCGCCTCGGACGAACGCGTCCGACGGCCATGCGCTTGCCGACCGGCCGGCTGGACCTCGAGGAGGCGCAGCCGCCCGATCGGCCGATGCGCGAGGCCATCGCTCATCGCGAACACGCCGGCGGCGATCGCCCGGCCGCTCGGCGCCGGACGTCGCCGTCCACACGATCAAGCCGGCCGACGGTCGGTCTCGACGAAGGTGCCCGGCCATGGCTGGTAGGCGCGGACCTGTCGCTCGAGCTCGACCGCGCGACGGGTCGGATCGAGGCGGCCATCCTCGCGCCGCAGCGGCCGCGTCAGCGTCGCGCCGTCCGTCGGCCTGCGGCCGCGGCTCGGCAGCTCGCCGCGGATCCAGGGGCCGAGGTTCGCGGTCCAGGAGGTCGTCGGCGACCGAGCATGCAGCTCGTCCTCGAGCGTCGCGGCGCCGTCTCGGTGCCGTCGAGGGCCACGCGTCCTGGGCGACGATCGGTCCCGTGTCGAGCCCTGCGTCCATCCGCATGAGGGTCACGCCGGTCTCGGTGTCGCCCGCGAGGATCGTGGCCGGGATCGGCGTCGCGCCGCGATGGCGCGGCAGCAGCGAGGGATGGAGGTTCAGGGCCCCGTACCGGAGCGTCGAGCAGCGCGCCGGGACGATCTGGCCGTAGTCGGCGAGCACGAGCAGCTCGCGGCTCGAGCGCCAGGACGGCGGCGATCGACGTCCGGGGCACGCAGGCGCTCGGGTCGAAGGATCGCCGGGACGCCGAGCTCCGCGGCGTGGCCGTCGATGACGGTGCTGCGTCAGCTGCTGCTTCCGTCCCGCCGGACGAGGCGGCGCCGTGACGACACCGACGAGCTCGACGTCAGGGTGCGCCGTCAAGGCGCCGCAGGATCTCGACCCCGAACGCCGCCGCTGCCGAGGAAGACGGTCCGCACGCGCGAGCCGCCGGCCCGCCCGTCCGTCACGCGAGGGCGCTCGTCGCCTCGCGGACCTCCGCGTCGTCCTCGTTCGCCCTGGCCGACCGCCATCAGCTCGTCCATCGAGTCGAGGTAGTCGATGTACAGCTTGCCGTCGAGGTGGTCGAGCTCGTGCTGGAGCGCCCGCCCGAGCAGCCCGGACCCGGCGACCTTGATCTTCTTGCCGTGGCGGTCCTGGGCGACGACCCACACCCGCTCGTGCCGCGTGACGTAGGCGACGTAGCCCGGGATCGACAGGCAGCCCTCGAGGTCTCGATCGTCGCCGGCCGCGCGGACGATCTTCGGGTTGACCAGCTCGTAGAGCTGGCCCTCGACCTCGATCACGCAGGCCTGCATGGCCTCGCCGAGCTGCGGCGCCGCGAGCCCGACGCCCGGGCGCGTCGCGCATCGTGTGGGCCAGGTCGTCGAGCAGCTCGTGGAGGTACTTCCCGAAGCTGTCGACCGGCTTGCCCTTGAGGCGCAGGCGCGGGTCGCCGAGGAGGACGATGGGACGGACGCTCATGGGCGGAGTATAGGAGCGCGACTCAGGCGGGAGCCGGCCCGTCGCCCGGCGTCGGCAGGTCCGGCGGCCGGCGGTGGCGGGACGTCGGCGGCGGCCGGACGGGCCTCGCCGCCCGGAGTGCGTCTCGTCGGTCGCGATCGAGGCGCGCAGGTCGGCGGCCCAGGTCCGCGACTTCGGTCGCCAGCTTCTCGCTCGCCTCGGAGGTCACCTCGCCCGCCGCTTGGCAAGCGGGGCGGCCCGGTCGGCGGCAGTCGCCGCGAGCTCGGCGGCACGCGCGGAGAACTCGCGAACGGTCGGTGTCGCGCGCTCGGCGAGCTCGTCGACGGCCTCGCGGAGCTGGTCGAGGATCGCGGTCGCGGTCGAGGCCGCGCCGGACGCGCTCGAGCCGCTCGAGCCGGCCGAGCCGGCAGCGCCGGCGTCGGTGCTCGCGTGGGCGGCGTCCTCGGTGGTCCAGCCGAACGTCTCGTCGGGCTGCGCGTCGGCGGGGGTGGCGGGCTTGGCGGGGTTCGTCGGATCGGTCGGGTTGGTCGGCTCGGTCATCGGGGCGTGCTCCTCGGGGTGGTGGCCTCCATCGTCGCACGAACCGCCGAAGCGGGCATGTGCCGAAGGTCCCGGGTCACAGCAACGATTCCGGATCGACGTCGACCGACCACGGCGCCTCGAGCCCGCCGTCGAGCAGGGCCACCGGATCGGCGCCGCGGAGGACGACGTTCCAGCGCCAGCGGTCGGCCCGCCGGGCGATGTAGGCCGGCGCCGGACCGACCACGGTCACGCCCGACCCACGCTCGGCGGCCCGGGCCCGCAACCGCTCGGCCATCGCCTCGGCCTCGCGCTCGGCGGCGGCGGGATCGGCCAGGCCGACCGTCAGCTTGACCAGCCGGCCGAACGGCGGCGACCCGAACCGCCGGCGCAGGTCGAGCTCGGCGTCGTAGAAGGCGCTCCGGTCGCCGCTCGCGGCCGCCTGGATCGCGGGATGGTCGGGCTGGTAGGTCTGGACGATCGCCCGGCCGGGCCGCGTCCCCCGCCCGGCCCGGCCGATCGCCTGGACGAGGAGCTGGTAGGTCCGCTCGGCCGCGCGCTCGTCGGGCAGGTTGAGGGCGACGTCCGACGACACGACGCCGACGAGCGTGACCGACGGGATGTCGAGGCCCTTGGCGACGAGGCTCGTCCCGACCAGGACGTCGAGCCGGCCATCGGCGAACGCGTCGACCACCCGCTCGGCCGCGCCGCGATGCTCGACGACGTCGCGATCCAGGCGCCCGACGCGCAACCCGGGGAAGCGCGTCGCGGACCTCGCGCTCGACCCGCTCCGTGCCGCCGCCGAGGTAGCGGATCCGCGGCGACGCGCAGGCCGGGCAGCGCGACGCGAGCGGCGTCGCCCGGCCGCAGTGGTGGCAGCGGAGCGTCGTGCCGGCCTGGTGGTAGACGAGCGGCCGCTCGCAGTCGGGGCAGGCCTGGACGTGGCCGCAGTCGCGGCACAGGACGACCGACGCGGTCCCGCGCCGGTTGAGGACGAGGATCGCCTGCTCGCCGGCGTCCGTGTCGAGCGCCCCGAGCGCGCCCGCGAGCGAGCGCGACAGCAGGCCGCGCTGCCCCGCCGCGAGCTCCGCGCGCAGGTCGACGACCTCGACCTCGGGCGCCGCCCCGACCGGGCGCGCGGGCAGGACGACGCGGTCGTAGGTGCCGTCGCGCGCCCGCCCGACGCTCTCGACCGCGGGCGTGGCCGAGCCGAGGACGAGCGCCGCACCGGCCAGCTCCGCCAGCCGGATCGCCGCATCGCGGGCCTGGAGCCGGGGCGTCCGGTCGCTCTTGTAGGCCGCGTCGTGCTCCTCGTCGACGACGATCAGCCCGATGTCGGCGAGCGGCGCCACGACCGCCAGCCGCGTCCCGACGACGATGTCGACGTCGCCCGCCCGGATCCGCCGCCACTCGTCGGCCCGCTCCCCTTCCCCGAGCCCCGAGTGGACGAGCGCGACCCGAGCGTCGAGGTCCGCGCGCAGCCGGTCGACGAGCGGCAGCGCCAGCGCGATCTCGGGGACGAGGACGAGCGCCGGGCGGCCGGCCTCGAGCGAGCTGGCGATGGCCTCGACGTAGATCGCCGTCTTGCCGCCGCCGGTCACGCCGTCGAGCAGCAGCGGCCGCGGGTCGGCGCGCGGTCATCGCGGCCCGGATCCGCTCGACCGCTTCGGCCTGGGCCGGGAGCAGGTCGCTCGCCGGCGGGCGGCCGCCGCGCCGTCCGGCCGGCCGTGCGGCGAGCGGCCGGCGGGGTCGTTCGCGGACCTCGGCCTCGGCCAGGCCGCGCCGGACCAGCCCGGCCAGCGCGGCGCTCCCGTGGCGGCCGGCCAGCCCGGCGGCCGGCAGCTCGCCATCGGGTGACGCCGCGACCTCGCGGAGGGCGTCGAGCTGGCGCGGACCGAGCGCCCGGCCCGCCGGCCGCTCCCCGGCATCGATCGTGGCCAGGACCGCCCGGCCGTCGGCGGTCGTGCGGATCCAGCGTTCGTAGCGCGGTCCGGCCCCGGCTCCCAGCAACGTCCACTCGAGGCTGATCCGGCCGTCATCGGCGAGCGCCCGCAGGCGGCGCAGCAGGCCCGCCCGGCCGTCCGGCCCGGCCAGGTCGCGGACCGGGCGCGGGCCGCGTTCGAGCTGGCCGAGGAGGTCGGCGTCGGCCGGGTCGAGGCGCCCGTCCGGCCCTGGCGTCCCTTCGGGCGCCCGCTCGGCGACGAGCTCGAGCCGCTCGAGCAGCCCGGGCGGCAGCATCGCCCGCAGCACGAGCGCCGGGGGCGCCAGGTAGTGCTCGGCGATCCAGCGCGCGAGGCGCAGCGTGAGCGGCGGCAGCAGCGGCCCGTCGGCACGGACGCGGTCGACGATCGGCTTGGCGGCCACGTCCGGGAGCCCGGCCGCCTCGGCGACGACGATCCCCAGCGCCTGGCGCCGGCCGAACTCGACGAGCACGGCCTCGCCGAGCTCGAGATCGGCCAGCGCTGGCGGGCACCAGGTAGGTGTAGGTCCGGTCCCCTCCCCGTCCGGCGGCGTCGACCGCGACCTCGACGGCTCGCCCGCCGCCGGCCGGCTCGACGGCGACCGCGCCGTCCGGCAGGGCGACCTCGAGCTGGACCGCGTCGCCGCGCGTCACGGGGAGCGCGAGTAGACCTCGACCCGGCGGTCGGGATGGGTCCGGTGCTCCTCCGCGATGATCTCGTCGATCCGCTCGGCCGTCCGTTCCACCTGGCCCGTCTCGTTGGTCACGACGTAGTCGTAGTCCTCCTGGCGCGCCAGCTCGATCGCGGCGTTGCGCTGGCGGATCTCGAGCTCGTCGGCGGTCTCGGTCGCCCGGCTGCGCAGCCGCTGGAAGAGGTCCTCGAGCGACGGCGGGACGATGAAGATCAGCAGCGCGCCCGGGACCTTGCCCTTGACGATCTGGGCGCCCTGGACGTCGATCTTGAGGACGACGTCACGACCCGCGGCCAGCGCTTCGCGGACCTGGCCGCGCGGCGTGCCGTACCAGTTGCCGTGGACGTTGCTCGCCTCGAGGAACTCGCCGGCCGCGCGCTGCGCCTCGAACGTCGCCCGGTCGAGGAACTCGTAGTCCACGCCGGCCACCTCGCCCGGGCGTCGGGCGCGCGTCGTGCAGGTCACGACGTAGTGGTAGTCCGGGTCGCGGGGTCGCGCGCGCAGCGCGTCGATGATCGTGTCCTTGCCGACGCCGCTGGGCCCCGAGATGATCACGAGCATCGCGCCGTTCGCGGCATCCAGCTCCTCGGCGGGACCGGTCGCCGTCGGTCACCGCACGACCTCGCGCAGCCGATCCAGGACCGTGGACAGCTCGGGCGGGAGCGGCGCGGTCGCGCGGATGAGGTGCCCGTCCGACGGCGAGGTGAGCTCGAGCCGCCAGGCGTGGAGGAAGAGCCGGTCGAGGCCCTCGGGCCCGCGTCGCGACGTGCCCGGTGCCGTAGACCGGATCGCCGGCGACCGGATGGCCGATCGCGTCGAGGTGGACGCGGATCTGGTGGGTCCGCCCGGTGACGAGGTCGAGCTCGAGCAGCGTCCAGGCCGCGAACCGCTCGCGAACGCGGTAGCCGGTCACCGACGGCCGGCCGTCGGGCACGACCGCCATCTTCTGGCGGTGCTTCGGGTCGCGCCCGATCGGCGCCTCGATCCGCCCGGCGGCCGCCGCCACGCTGCCCTGGACGAGCGCCTGGTAGGTCTTCTTGACCCGGCGCGCCTTGAGCTGGGCCATGATCGAGGCCTGCGCCGCGTCGGTCCGGGCGACCATCAGCAGCCCGCTCGTGTCGCGGTCGAGGCGATGGACGATGCCCGGCCGCTGGACGCCGGCGATCCCGCCCCAGGCGCCCTCGCCGCCACGCGCGAGCAGGGCGTTGACCAGGGTGCCGCCGGCGTGGCCGGCCGACGGGTGGACCACCAGCCCGGCCGGCTTGTCGATGATCAGCAGGTCGTCGTCCTCGTAGACCACGTCGAACGCGATGTCCGGGGCGGGCTCGAGGTCGAGCGCGACCGGCTCCGGGACGTCGAGCCGCAGCTCCGTCCCCGGGCCGACGATGGCGTTGGCGCGCATGGCCTCGCCGGCCGCGGTCAGCCGGCCATCGGAGATGAGCTTCTGGACGTAGCTCCGCGACATCCCGGTCGCATCGGCGACGTAGCGGTCGACCCGCCCGCCCGGCCCGTCGGGCACGCGCAGGACGCGCACGCCGGGCGCGTACGAGGGGTCAACCATCCGACGATCGCTCACCGAGCGCCGGCCAGCGACGGGATGAGCGCCGCGGCAATGAGCATCACGATCGAGCAGCTGATCGCCGCATCGGCGACGTTGAACGTGTACCACCGGAAGCTGCCGATGCCGATGTCGACGAAGTCGACGACGTAGCCCGAGCCGCAGCCGATCGGTCACGTTGCCGAGCGCGCCGCCGAGCAGGAGCCCGAGCGCGATCGACAGGTAGCAGGCTCCGCCCGACCTTGCCGTGGTAGACCACGATCAGGCCGATGACCGCGATCGACGCCAGCCCGAACACGGCGGCGTTGTCGCGGAACATCCCGAACAGCGCCCCGGAGTTCTGGCTGAACGACGAGCCGGATCCAGTCGCCGACGACGTTGACGATCTCGCCCGGCGACCGACGTTGGCGACGAGCCAGGCCTTGGCCAGCTGGTCGAGCACGAGGACCAGGGCGGCGAGGCCGAAGAACACGATCCAGTGCGCCCCGCGGCTGGTCGCGGCGGCGGCCGCCGGCGTCGCGTCCACGCTCGGCGGGTCGCCCACGTCGTCGATCGCCATGCGCTAGCGGTCGTCCCGTGCCGCGCCGGAGCGCGATCGCCACCGGGCCGCCGTCCAGCTCGACGGTCGAGCGCGTGACGTCGGCCGGCACGGCACCGCCATCGGCGAGGTCGGCCAGCGTGTCCGTCGGCGACCGTCGGCGAGGTGCGGCGCGACCGCGGCCGGGAGGCCGTCGAGCCACAGGTCGATCCGGTCGTCGAGCTCGAGCCCGGCATCGCGGCGGAGCTCCTGGATCGCCCGCTGCGAGCTCGCGCGCATCGCCCTCGGCCACCAGCTCGGGCGTGAGCTGCGTGTCGAGGACGACGACCAGCCCGTCGTGGTGGGCGACCGCCGTGCCCGGTCGCGGCGTCGCCTGGATCTCGACCTCGTCGGGCGCCAGCGTCACGCCGGCCAGCGTGACCGAGCCGTCCGCCTCGAACTCGACCTCGCCGGCGCGGGCGGCCGCCATCACGGCGGGGATCGCCGGCCCGAGCCGCTTGCCGATCTTCGGCAGGAGCGGCTTGACGCGACGCTCGACCAGCGTCGACTCGTCGTCGATCAGCTCGACCTGCTTGACGTTGATCTCGTCGGCGAACAGGCCGCAGCAGGTCGTCGCCGACGTCCCGGCCGCGCTCGGGCAGGGCCAGCCAGGCGCGGGCGACCGGCTGGCGCATCCGCAGCCCGGCCTGGGCACGGAGCGTCCGGGCGAGGTCGACCGCGCCGCGCACGGTCGCCACGGACCGTTCGAGCGGCTCGTCGCGATGCGCCGCCATCGCGCCGGCCGGCCAGGCCGTCAGGTGGACGCTGTCGGGCAGCGACGGCACGACCGAGCCGACGAGGTTCCCGTACATCGTCTCGGACAGGAACGGCAGGATCGGCGCCATCGTCCGGGTCAGGCCGACGAGCGCGGCGTGGAGCGTCGCGAACGCCGCCTCCCGGTCGCCCGGCTCCGCCCCGGCGCGCATCCGGTCGCGCGACCGGCGCAGGTACCAGGTCGACAGGTCGTCGATGAACGTGCTGATCGCCCGCGTGGCGGCAACGGCGTCGTAGTCGGCCAGCTCGGCCTCCACCTCGGCCGCCAGCCCGGCGCTGCGCGACAGGATCCAGCGGTCGAGCACCGGCCAGCTCCGGAGCGGCCGCCACGGCCTCGTCGATGCCCCGCTGCGGCGTCCAGCCGGCCAGCCGGGCGTAGGTCACGAAGAACGCGTAGACGTTCCACAGGATGAGCAGCTCGCGGCGCGCCTCGTCGGCCGCGTGCCAGCCGAACAGGATGTTCTCCTCGGGCCGGGCCTTGGCGAACATCCAGCGCATGACGTCGACGCCCATCCGGTCGGCCGCCTCGTCGAACTCGATCGCGTTGCCCCAGCTCTTGTGCATCGGCCGGCCGTCCTCGCCGAACACGAGGGCGTAGCCGAAGATCGTCTGGAACGGCTCCGTCCGCTTGAGCACGGTGGACATCGCGAGCATCGAGTAGAACCAGTTGCGGAACTGGCCGGGGAAGCTCTCGGTGATGAAGTCGGCCGGGAACCAGGCCTTCCAGTAGTCCGGGTCCTCGCGGTAGTGGAGCGTCGAGAACGGCACGATCCCGGCGTCGAGCCACGGGTTGCCGACGTCCTTGATCCGCTCGACCGGCTCCCCGCAGCCCGGGCACGCGATCTTGACCGCGTCGACGTACGGCCGATGCGGGGTATGGCCCTCGAACGTCTCCCAGCCCTCGACCGCGCGTCGCCGCAGCTCGTCGCGCCCGCCGATGACCTCGACCGTGCCGCACTGCCGGGCAGTCGTAGATCGGCAGCGCCAGCCCCCAGTAGCGCTTCTTGCTGATCATCCAGTCGTGCATGTTGCGCAGCCAGTCGAGCTCGCGCTCGTAGCCGAAGTCGGGGATCCACCGTGATCTCGTCGACGACGTCCATGATCTGGTAGCGCAGGCTGGCGTCGACCTGCTCGGCGGTCAGCGTCTCGCGCGGCTGCCTCGTACACCTCGCCCATCGAGATGAACCACTCGTCGACGAGCCGGAACAGCAGCGGCGTGCTGCAGCGCCAGCAATGCGGGTAGCGGTGCGAGTACGGCTCGAGGTGGTAGAAGAACCCGCGTCGCTCGAGGTCGTCGACGATCCGGTCGGCCACGTTGGGCGCCTCGAGGCCGCTCAGCCAGCCGAAGTCGGGGTAGTACCGGCCGTCCTCGTCGATCGGCCCGATGACCGGCAGCCCGAGCGACTTGCCGAGCTGGAAGTCCTCGGCGCCGCAGCCCGGCGCGATGTGGACGATGCCCGTCCCCTCGTCCTCGCCGACCTCGTTCCAGGCGACGACCCGATGCTCGTAGCCGTCCGCCTCGAACGTCCGCGCGACCGCCGGCAGCTCGTCGAACGGGCCGGCGTAGCGCCAGCCCACGAGATCGGCGCCGGCGACCTCCGCCTCGACCGTGAACGGCCCGACGACCGCGTCCTTGAGGGTCCCCTTGCCGACCCAGAACCGGTCGTCGCCCTGCCGCACGCGAACGTAGCGCAGCGTCGGGTCCGACGGCCGCGGCCACGTTCGCGGCGAGCGTCCAGGGCGTCGTCGTCCAGACCAGGAGCGCCTCCCCGGCATGCTCCGGGTCGAGCAGCGGGAAGCGCACGGTCAGCCCCGGATCCTCGCGATCCTGGTAGCCCTCGTTCATCTCCATCTGCGACAGGCCGGTGCCGCAGCGGGGACACCACGGCATGGAGTCGTGGCCCTTGTACAGCCAGCCGCGCCGGTGGCACTCGGCGAGGAAGCCCCAGATGAGGTCGTTGTTCTCGTTGCTGAACGTGAAGTAGCTGCCGCCCAGCTCGGGCTGCCCGAGCCGCCCGACGAGCATCTCGACGGTGTCGGTGAGCGGGCCGTCCGGGCCCATGATCGTGACGGCCTGGGCGGGGTCCGCCGCGAGCACGTCACGGAGCCGGCGCAGCTCGTCGGGGTCGTCCCAGTCCATCCACATCCCGAGGCGGATCGACTGCTCGGTCTGGCGCGCGGCGTAGGTCAGGACGCGCTGCTTGCACAGGCTCACGAACCGGTCGATCCCGTACGCCTCGATGTCGCGCTTCGAGGTGAACCCGAGGTCGCGCTCGACGTTGACCTCGACCCACAGGCCCTGGCAGTCGAACCCGTTCTGGTAGCGCTGGTCCTCGCCGAGCATGGCGTGGAAGCGCTGGTAGAGGTCCTTGTACGCGCGTCCCCAGGCGTGGTGGACGCCCATCGGGTTGTTGGCCGTGATCGGGCCGTCGAGGAAGCTCCACTTGGGCCCGCCGGCGTTCTGCGCACGCAGCCGCGCGAACGTCCGGCGCTCGCGCCACTGGAGCAGGATCTCGTGCTCCTGGGCGACGAAGTCGGGCTTCGAGCTGACGGGTTGGAACATTCGGCCTCGTGGTTCGGGTGCGGCGGAGTCGGTCGATTCGCGCCGTGGCGGAGGCGCGGCTGCTCGTTTCGATGGGTGCGAGTATCCTACCCGCGATGCACGAACCTGAGGGCGCGCGACCGCGCGCGCGGTCGCCATTTGCGGCTGCGTTCCTCTCCCTGATCTTCCCCGGACTCGGCCAGCTGTACGCCGGCGCGCCGATGCGCGCCCTCGCCTTCGCGGCGGCGCCGATCCTGCTCATCGCGCTCGTGGCCGGCGTCGGGCTGCGCCTGAGCCGGGTCGAGCTGTTCGGCCTCGTCCTCAACCCGTTCGTGCTGAGCTCGGTGTTCGTGCTCAACCTCGTCGTCCTCGTCTACCGGCTCGTCGCGATCGTCGACGCCTACCGCGTGGCCGAGTACATGAACCTCCACGCGGGCGGTGGCGACGGCCGGCTGGCCGGCTCGCGCCGGGCACGCAACCCCCTGTCGATCGCCGGCCTCCTCGCCGTCCTGCTGGTGATGGCCGGCAGCCACGTCGTCGTCGCGCGCTACGACATGCTCGCGCTCGACGTCCTCGACAGCGGCTGCATCTTCATCGGCGACGAGCAGGCCGACCCCGAATGCGATGCCGACGCGACCCCGTCGCCGGGCTCGTCGGCGACGCCCACCCGTCCGGGCTCGGTCGAGCCGACCGACACCCCGGAGCCGATCGCGACACCCGCCGGCAGCGCCCTGCCCGACGTCACGATCCCGCCGTGGGACGGCAAGGAGCGGCTCAACATCCTGCTCATCGGCAGCGACAAGCGCGAGGGCGACCGGAGCTACAACACCGACACGCTGATCGTCGTGTCGATCGACCCGGTCACCAAGCAGGTCGCCATGTTCAGCCTGCCGCGCGACACGGTGGACGTGCCGACGCCGCCGGGCCCCGCACGGTCGGCGTTCGGGTCGGTCTACACGCGCAAGATCAACGCCTGGCTGACCCAGGTCCGCGGCCGCTCCGACCTGTTCCCGGGGAACAGCGCGACGCGCGGCTACAACGGGCTCAAGGCGATCCTCGGCAACCTGTACGGCCTCGACATCAAGTACTTCGTCGAGGTCGACTTCGAGGGGTTCAAGAACGTCGTCGACGCGCTGGGCGGGGTCACGATCAACGTCCAGGTCCCGGTGTCGGACGACCGCTTCCCGGCGACCGAGGGCGGCCTGCCGACGGGTCTACATCCCGAGCGGGATCCAGCACATGACCGGGGCCGAGGCGCTCCGCTACGCCCGCTCGCGACACACCTCGAACGACTTCGACCGCGGCCCACGCCAGCAGCGCGTGCTCATCTCGCTGCGCGAGCAGGCCGATCCCCAGGCGCTCATCCCGCGCCTGCCCGAGCTCGTGTCCGCGCTCAAGAAGGCGGTCAAGACCGACATCCCGGTCGCCCAGCTGGCGCCGCTCCTCGGGCTCGCCTCGGATGTCGACACGAAGAACATCCGGTCGTACGTGTTCACGCCGCCGTTCTACCAGAAGGAATTCCTGTCCAGCCCGCGCGGCTACATCATCGTCCCGTACGTGAACAAGATCCGGGCAGCGGTCAACCGCGCGTTCACGACCGACCCCGCCGACGAGGCGGAGCGCCAGAAGCTGGCCCAGGAGGCGGCCCAGGTGTGGGTCCTCAACGGCACCGGCGATCGCGACCCGCGGGACGCGACGTTGCGGGCTACCTCGAGTACCACGGGCTGGCCGCATCGGCGCCGCGCCAGAAGCCGCCGGGCGCTGTCCCGGCCAACACGAAGATCGTCGTCTACAACGGCGCGGAGCGCGCCTTCCCGGACACGATCGCCTATCTCGAGGAGACGTTCGGGGTGAAGGTGACCGAGGTGACCGACCCGGCGATCCGGACCGACATCATCGTCACGATCGGGCGCTCGACGCCGGACCTCGAGGCGCCGATCTCGCCCTGACCGCGGGCTACTCGATCGGCGTCAGCCAGTGCGCGTACTCGGGCAGCCGCCCGCGAACCGCGTCGAAGTAGCGGTCACGGACGAGCCGGCCGATCGGCCCGATCTCCCCCGACCCGACCGGCCGGTGGTCGACCTCGACGATCGGCGAGACCTGGACGCCGGTGCCGCACAGGAACGCCTCGTCGGCGACGTACAGCTCCGACCGGTCGATCGAGCGGACCTCGACCGGGATGCCTTCGTTGCCCAGCAGCTCCATCAGCGCGCGGCGGGTCACGCCCTCGAGCAGGTCGTCGCTGACCGGCGGCGTCAGCGCGACGCCGTCGCGGACGACGAACATGTTCGCGGCCGACGCCTCGTTGACGTGGCCGTCGGCGGTCAGCACGACCGCCTCGTCGAAGCCGTTGAGCTCCGCCTCGGTCTTCTGGAAGGCCATGTTCACGTAGCCGCCGACGATCTTGCCGCGGGCCGGCAGCGCGTCGTCGGCGTTCCGCCGCCAGGTCGAGGTCATCACCCGGACGCCCGATTCGGTGTCGATGTAGTTCCCGAAGGGCAGGGCGATGATGTACAGCTGGTTCTCGAGGTCGTGGAGCCGGACGCCGATCGCCGCGGTCGACTTGTAGAACGACGGGCGGATGTAGACGTCCTCGCGGAACCCGTTGCGCCGGACGGTCTCGACGATCAGCCGGGTCAGCTCGTCGACCGACGGCACGTCCTTCATGAACAGGATCCGGCACGACTGGCGGATGCGCTCGACGTGCTCGCGCACGCTCAGCCCGTAGAGCTTGCCCTGCTCCTCGTTCCAGTAGCCGCGGATCCCCTCGAACGTCGCCGTGCCGTACATGAAGGCGTGGGTCATGACGCTGACCTTCGCCTCGCGCATCGGGACCCAGTTGCCCTCGAAGTAGCAGATCAGGTCGTCGAGCGAGCCGGGCTGTCGGGGGCGTGGTGCACGGTTGGCGCCGGGGTGGCGTCGGACTTCTCGGTCAGCATGCGGCAGCTCCCTGGATTCGGGTCGGCCGAGTATAGCAAGCGACCCCGGAGCGCCCGGCGGCCGGCTCAGCCGAAGGCGCCGCTGACCACCCCGATGACGAGGGCCAGGTAGACCACGTAGAACACGCCGCCGATGAGCAGCGCCACGACCGCGCAGGACGCCGCGCCGGGCCATCGGGATGAAGATCACGGCCGACGACAGGAACGCGATCCCGGCCGAGGCGAACGCGACGTACGACCCCTCGGCGGCGACCCAGGTGTCCGAGGCGAACACGAGCGCGACGACCGTCGGGATCGTCGACTGGAAGACCATCGCGCCGGTGATGTTGCCCATCGCCAGGGTGTCCTTGCCCTGGCGGACCCAGATGACCGAGTTGAACTTCTCGGGCAGCTCGGTCGCGATCGGGGCGATGACCAGGGCGAGCAGCGCCGGGTCGAGGTGGAGCTCGTCGCCAGGTGCTCGACGGCGTCGACGAAGAACACCGCGCCGAGCATGATCAGGCCGAGCGCGGCGATGACCTGCAGGTTGACGACCCGCAGGCGCGGCACGGCGGGGTCGTTCCGGTAGGCGCCGCGATCGAGGCGCTGGAACCGGAGCGGCGCGAGGTCGGACGCGTCGACGTCGGGGTCGGCCTCGAAGTGGCCCTTGACGTACCAGGCGTAGATCCCGATCAGGATGACCGCCACGATCCACTTCAGCCAGACGGGCTCGAGCGGCAGGAACGCCGCCCCGATGGCGATCGCGTAGGCGATCGCGAAGTAGCGCATGTCGTGGGCGAGGACGCCGGTGTCGACCCGCATCGTGTCGCCGGTCGAGCGCTGCCGGGCGACGTACAGGACGGCGATGCCGGTCACGAACATGGCCAGCGTCGAGAGCATGAACGGCGCCCCGAGGATCGCGCCGACGCCGACCTCGTTCGACGACTCACCGGTCGCGAACAGGATGGCGATGATCGGGATCATCGTCTCCGGCAGCGCCGTGCCGACCGCCGCCAGGACGGATCCGACCGCGCCCTCGGCCAGCTCGAGCTTGCGCCCGAACCACTCGATGCCGTTGGTGAACAGCTCGGCGCCGATGAGGATGATCACGAAGGCGACGGCCAGGATGAGGATGTCCATCAGGTCATACGGTACAGGTCAGGGCGCTGACCACGCCGACGACGATCACCAGGAGGATCGCGACCGCCACCCAGACCATGATCCATTGGCCGCCCAGCCCGAACGAGATCGCCGCGCCGATGACGCGCACGATCGGCGTGGCGATCACGAACAGCAGGCCGAGCCACAGGAACCCGGCGGGCGTCGCCGGGTCAGCTCGGCGACGAGCACGGACGGGTCGAACGGCGGGCCGCCGGCCAGCGGCGAGATGCCCGCGGCGACCATCAGCAGGACGCCGACGACGAGGATCGCGACCGACGTGTAGGTCAGCGCGATGAGCAGCCGGCCGATGCGCCACTCCGCCCGGCGCGGTACCGCTCCGACGACGATCGGCTCATTGCACGGCTCGCAGGAGCATCTGGACCGCGGTGTACACCAGCACGACCACGAACAGCAGGCGCAGGTAGCGCAGGTCGACCCGGTGGGCCAGCCGCGAGCCGAGCGTCGCGCCGAGGAACACCCCGATCGCCGTCGGACCGGCCACGTACGGGTCGATCCCGCCACGGACCAGGTAGATCACCGCGCTGGCCGCCGCCGTGATCCCGATCATCAGGTTGCTGGTCGCGGTCGCGACGCGCATCGGGACGCCCATCGCCAGGTGCATCAGCGGCACCTTGATGATCCCGCCGCCGATCCCGAACAGCGCGGACGCCACGCCGGCCCCGGTCGAGCCGACGATCCCGCGGCCCAGGTTGCGCACCCGGTAACCCTCGCCGGACAACCGGTCGAGGGTCGTCGGAGCCGGCGGGCTGCGGGCGGTCGGGCCCGTCGGGCTCGTCATCGTCGACGACGGTGGTCTCGGGCCCGGCGGGCGCGGCCGGGGCGCGGGCCATGGTGAACGCCACGTAGGCGAGCAGCGCGGCGAACAGCGCCGACAGCAGCCGCTCGTCGAGGACGAACGCGATCGAGCCACCGACGAGCGCGCCGATCGCGGTGAACAGCTCGAGGGTCATCCCGAGCCGCAGGTTGGCGACGTGACGCTCGAGGTACACGCCGGCCGCGGCGCTGCTGGTCATGATCACCGAGACCAGCGAGACCCCGACCGCCTCGCGGCAGGCTCAGCCCGAAGCCGAGCGTGAGCATCGGCACGAGCAGGAGGCCCCCGCCCAGGCCGAGGAGCGACCCGAACGCCCCGGCGACGGCTCCGCCGCCGAGCATGAGCAGGCCGATCGGCACGTCAGGCGGGGCGCACGACGGGCGATCGACCGGTCACGCCGACCGGCTCAGGGTCGCAGGTGCTGCGGCGCGTACGGGAGCAGGGCGACGTGGCGGGCGCGCTTGAGGGCGACCGCCAGCTCGCGCTGGTGGCCGGCGCACGTGCCGGTCTTGCGACGCGGCTCGATCTTGGCGCGCTCGGACAGGTAGCGGCGGAGGCGGTTGACCTCCTTGTAGTCGATCTGGACGGTCTTGTCGGCGCAGAACGCGCAGACCTTGCGGCGACGGCGATCGCGATAGAAGTCGTCGCGCTTCTTGGCTCGGACGGGGGGTGGCATCGGTCGGGGTCTCCTGGTCAGCTCAGAACGGAAGGTCGTCGAGGTCGGTGTCGTCGGCGGGCGGGCGAGATCCACCACCGCCGCCGCCACCACCGCCACCGCCGGAGAAGCCGGCGCCGGCGCCGGCCGCGGCGGGCGCACCGACGAAGCCGGCCTCGTCGTCGCGCGGTCGCTTCTCGAGGCTGATGACGTTGTCGGCGGTCACGTCGAGCGAGGTCCGCTTCTGGCCGTCCTGGCCCTCGAACTCACGAGTCCGGAAGCGGCCCTCGACGAAGACGCGGTTGCCCTTGCGCAGCTGCTCGGCGGCGCGCTCGGCCCGGTCGCCGAAGACGCTGACGCGGAACCAGTCGGTCTCCTCGATCCACTCGCCGGTCTGCTGGTTCTTGGTGCTCTGGTTGACGGCAACGCTGAACTGGGTGACCGGCTTGCCCGTCGGGGTGTAGCGCATCTCCGGATCACGCCCGAGGTTGCCGATGATCATGACCTTGCAGAACGCCATGATGCCCTCCCTCAGTCGATCGCGGCCGGGGCCGCTTCGCTCTCGGATTCGTCGATGAACTCCGCGGCATTGGCGTCGTCCTCGTCCTCGTCGAGGCCCGACGGGAGGTCCTCGCGCTCGAGCTCGTCGAGCTCGGAGCCGTCGTCGGCGCGGGTCGACTTGACCGGGCGCTCGACGCGGGTCACGAGGTGGCGCAGGACCTCCTCGGTGATGAGCAGCGTGTGCTCGAGCTCGATGATCGCGCCGGACGGCGCCTCGAACAGGATGATGTGGTACGAGCCCTCGCGGTGGCGGTCGATCGGGTAGGCCAGCCGGCGGCGGCCCCACGGGGCGACCTTGACGATCTGGCCGCCGGACGCGGTGATGCCGCGGGTCGTGCGATCGATCAGGGCCTGGCTCTTGTCGTCCGCCACGTCCGGGCGGAGGACGAGCATGAGTTCGTAACGGCGCATTCGCGCATGACTCCTTCCAATGGGGTTGCCCCGTTGCCGGCCGACCGACACGGAGCGGAAAGGCAGAACCGGGAGTCTAGCACGAAGGCCGGCGAGCCCCGCCGGGACGGTCCTGCGTCGGCGGGCCCTGCGCCGGGTCGCCGTTGTATTCTCACGCGGAACCGCCAAACGCCAGCCCACCACCCGACCATCGCGGAGGCTCCGTGCCCGCCAGTACCATCCTTCTCCTCGCGTCGGATGCCGCCGCGAGCGAATCGACCGGCGACGATCCTGACCAGCGCCGGCTACACCGTGACCCGGACCGCGAGCGCGGACGAGGCCTTCAGCAAGGCGGCCGAACACCAGCTGGTCATCATCGACGTCGCCGCCGGGCCCGAAGTCCGCCGTCGACATCTGCCGCGAGATCCGGGCCACGCCGGCGCTGACCGCCGTGCCGGTCATGTGCGTCAGCGCCAGCGACGACGTCGAGGAGCGGATCGGGTTCCTCGAGGCCGGCGCCGACGACGTCGTGGCGCGGCCGCTCGACGCGCGCGAGCTGGAGGCCCGCGTCGACGCCCTCCTGCTCCGATTCCAGCGCTCGCGGGACCTGACCCCGATCATCTCGCCGGACGGGCTGACGATGCACCGCGCTCGCCGTACGGTCGCGGTCTACAGCCCGAAGGGCGGCGTCGGCACGACGACGATCGCCACGAACATCGCGATCGCGGCGGTCGCGCGGCGGCCCGACAAGGTCGTGCTGGTCGACCTCGCCCTCCAGTTCGGCGGCGTCGCGACGCTGCTCAACCTCGACCCGAAGCAGACGCTCGCCGACGTCGTCCGCGACGAGGCGGCGCTGCGCGAGCCCGAGCTCCTGCGCACGTATGCGATGCGTCATGACAGCGGACTCCACGTGCTCGCCGCGCCGGCGGCCCCGGAGGCGGCCGAGGCCGTCACGCCGGCCCACATCGCGCAGGTCCTGACGACGCTGCTCGGTGGCTACGACATGATCGTGATCGACGCCGGATCGACGCTCGACGAGCGGACCCTGATGGTCTTCGAGGCCGCCGAGGCGGTCATCCTGCCGGTGACCCCGGAGATCGCGGCGCTCAAGGCCGTCCATGCCCTGTTCGAGTACCTGAGCGAGGTCGGGTTCGGTCGGGCTGAAGACGACCTACGTCCTCAACAACGTGTTCGCCCGCGAGATCCTCAAGCCGCGCGACGTCGAGAACTTCCTCGGCACCAAGATGTCGGCCGAGCTGCCGTACGACCCATTCCTCTACCTGAAGGCGTCGAACGAGGGCGTCCCGCTGGTCACCGGCTCGCCGCGCTCGACGCCGAGCGAGCGGCTGGTGCGACTCAGCGCCACGGCGTTCGGCGAGGAGGCCGTGCCCGTCGCGGGCGCGACCGACGAGCGCAAGTCCGGCCTGTTCCGGCGTCGTCGCTAGGTGCCTCGCGCGGCGCGCCGATCGCGGTCGGCTCGGCTCGTCGCCGGGGTTGAGTGGAGACCCCAGCGTCCCGAGCGACGGGGGGGACGTCGCGGCTGTGGGGCGGGGCCTCCGATCCGAAGTCTACTAAACGCGGAACCAAACGAAAGGCCCTCGCCGTCGCCGCGAAATGGGCTGGCGGTCCGGCGAGGACCTTCC
Source organism: uncultured Chloroflexia bacterium (assembly GCA_963721545.1). GTDB lineage: Bacteria > Chloroflexota > Limnocylindria > Limnocylindrales > CSP1-4 > SPCO01. The sequence goes on along the minus strand of CAVRKB010000007.1, from coordinate 344,847 downwards.
TGGTCACACCCGGCCCATCGCTCGCGGATTACCCCCAGGCCGTCGTTGGCGATGGACCACGTGTCGACTCCAATCGTCGGCGACGACGGGCAACAGCCGCGCCAGTCGGCCTCGGCGACGACATTGCACCGTCATGTCGGCGCCAACGGCTGACGTTGACCGCGCCGCTCCGCGTCTTCGGCTCCGCGCTGCCAATCCACCCCACCGCGGCGCGACGTACTAGTTCTCGTTCGCAGATGACTTGGACATCCGGCAGCACTCGCCCGGGCGTCAATGCGCCCCCGGTGGATGCCGGGCGGGTCGGAGGGTGATGGTCGACGCACGATGCAGGTCGTCCGTCGCCCTCGAGGGGAAGGGACTGGTCAGACACCGTGATAAGCCCGGAAACCCACGTTGCCAATGAGATACGGAACGAGCGCGTGCGTGACAGCCTTCGGGCCTACCACGACCGTCAGCTCGTGGCCCTCGCGATGAGGACCGGCCGGCCCAAGATCGATCGTCCGCCGACCATCGGCACGCATCCTTGCCGCCGTGAGCCGCGGGACGGCGGGCATCGCCGGGTGGCTCGACGAATGCGTTGGCGAGGACCTCGGACGCCAGCTGTTCTCGAACCGACTAGGGAGAATTTACGCCGGCCTGGTCGGTCCGGCGTGCGGACGCGTCGCCGCGTCGATGGTGCCGGAGCCAATTTGAACTCGGACGCCCTCGCGGGCCGCGGAGTTTAAGTGCCAGCCGTGGCGTCCGCGGGGGTCCGTCGATGACGGATTCACGCAGAATCATGGTTCCGAGCAGAGGTTCCGACCGCTGCCATGCGCCGCTGACGCTACCAGCGCCCCGGTCGGCCCCGACGGGCTGGCCGCGAGAAGGCGGGATCGGGAGTCGTGGGCTGGAGCCGGGGCCGATGTGAGTCTGTCAGGCGGGGATGACATACGGCCTATAGACGGGCCAAGCGCCACGCCTCGCACTGATTCAACTTTGATCTTTGGCCTTTGGTAGCGCCAGGCGCCGCGTTTCTCTCCAAGGGCCCGTCGACAATCTCCTCTACTTGAAGTACATGACCGCTATTCCCGGCACCAGGGATAGCGAAGAACAATCGCTGGACCCGTTGGGCGTCAACGTCTGCTGAGCGGAGATGACGTAGGCGTTGGTGGCGCCCGTCATGAGACCTTTTGGAGTCTTGATGTTGCATTGGAAGCTGAGGCTCGTCGCACTCCACGCACAGATGGCATCGGCCCTGATCGGGCCGTTTGTCCCCGGACCTGATGGGAGCACTCAAATCTGGTGATTGGCCGCGAGTGACGCCGTGTGCGAATCGGGCGATACCATGACGCTCGCGTAAAGAGCGTTGCGCATCAAGCGCCACCTCATCGCCCATCCCAGCGGTGGAGAACCCCTAGGAACACCTCTCGCCGACCCTCAACCGCTTTCGCCTCCTCCTCCTCACACCGCTCCCCGGTAACGCCGCAGCACGCGCTCGAGCTCCTCGGCCGTCATCGGCCGCCCGGTCCGATTGCGCCATTCCTCCTCGGCACCGGCGATCGACTCGGCCTGCGCAGAGCGTGGTCGTCTCAGGCGGAGGCAAGACGCAGGAAGCCTCCCGCCAGAACCTCGGGTTCGAGCTTTCAGCGGCACGCCTGCCGCTTCCGCGGTACGGCGCATTTGGTCCAGCGCAGAGTCGCTCGGGGGAGCCGTCGACTTCCACCCGCGCGGTTCGATGAGGTCCTTGGATGCCTTTCGCCCGGCACCCGCAGCTTCGATGTGCAGATCCATCGCCTCGGCGTCGGCAAACAGGTGAACGAATGAAATGCTGGGGACCGGAGTTATTCAGGTACACCCAGCCATCAGAGTGTTCGTGGCTTTTCTGCGCGGAAGCGCGCTGCGACCTCCTCCGACAGCTGTCGCGACTGATCCAGTGCGCCCGACTTAGACAGCCAAGGAATGACTCACGAACAAGATCAGTTGGCGGCCGATTCCGGCCTCCCTGGGGCGCCGATGCCTGATGGAAGTTGGGCTGGCCTGTGGCTGCCGAGGATCGAGGGGGCCCAATATGGCATGCCCCCGGTGGGCCCGGACCAGGCTCGCCGCATAGACGCGGGATCGCGAGTCCGGGACCGGAGCCGGGGTGAGCGAAGCCTTGCGGTCGTCGCTATCTACGGCTTTGTCACAGGCTTGATGCACGACGCCTTAGGTCTCGGACTCGACCAAGACCTTGATTTTGGCCGCACTTCGCTCCATGAGCGGCCTGATCCGGTCCGCCATCGAAGCGTCCATTCCGGGGAACTCGGCCCGGAGTGTGAGCTCGGTCGCGGCGTCGCCTCGTGCAGCGACCGTCATCGAACCATGGATCGTCATCGGTCCGTCGTGGATTGTCGACCGCATGGCTCGCTCGGGTCGACCCGGTGATCTCCACGGTTCCCTCGGTTGGAGGCTCGAATCGCGTGCTCCGACGTCGGAGCACGGTTCCCACTCCGATCGGGACCCCCATCGGGTTCTCCAATTCGATGTCAGTGTCCCGGTAAGGATGGTTCTCGACGTGGTGAACCGCACAGAAGTCCCACACCGTCGCGACGGGCCGTTGGATCGTCATCGAGGACTGGGAGCTTCCATCGGTTCCCTCCTTGAGGTTGAACGGGCCGGAGCGCCCACCAGCCGGAGCCCCTGCCGCCGGAGCGCCCGCCGCCGGAGCCCCTGCCGCCGGAGCGCGCGCCCAAGCAACCCCAGGTCGCGCAGCCTACCGCGCCGGCCAGCCTGTCACCACCCGGCCTTCCATACCCGGCATGTCCCGGCGTCCCGACCCCGAACGCATCTTTCAAGCGAGACGTGACGCCATCAGGAACACCCCCGATCGGCGGATGGTCCGTCGCAGCGTCGCACTGATCATCGGAGGGACGTCAACGAGGGCGGCGCGCCCTTGGCGACGGCGAGGTCGTCGCGCTCGTAGTGGCGCAGCCTCCAAGCTCGATCGTTACGGTGCGCGTCGACCGACGAGAAGCCAGGTCTCGATGACGCCCTTGCCTTTGACCTCGACTGGCCCGCGGCGCTCGAAGGCGAAGCGGTCCCGCAGGCGCTCGTGGGTTTCAGGCGTCACTTGCACGCGGCCGGGGACGCCCGTCGACTCCATCCGGCTGGCTGTGTTCACCGTGTCGCCCCAGACGTCATAGCTGAACTTCTTCAGACCGATGACGCCGGCAACAGCGGGCCCGACGTTCATCCCGACCCGGATCTGGAGCGGCAACCCGCGCTCTCGGCCGAGACGCTCGATCTCGTCGATTATCGCGAGGCCCATCTCAGCGACGTCGTCGGTGTGCGTCGCGTGGGCCTCCTGCTCGAAGCCACTCACGGTGTGCAGCCCGCCGACGACCATGTATGCGTCGCCGAGGGTCTTGATCTTCTCGAGCCGAAAGCGGTCAGCGAGCTGGTCGCAGCGGGTGAACACCTGGTTGAGGAGGGAGACCACCTCGTTTGGCGTGAGGCGTGACGACAGCTCCGTGAAGCCCACGACGTCAGCGAACAGGACGGCCATTCCTCGAACCAATCGGCGATGACCGTCTCGCCCCCGCGTAGGCGCTCGGCGATCGAGCGGGGCAGGATGTTGAGGAGTAGCGCCTCGTTCTTGGTGTTCAGCCGCTCGACCTGGCGAGCGGCGGTGATGTCGGTGCCATACAGGTTGATGGAGTCGAACTCGTAGACCGAGACGACCCGGAGCCGATAGATGGTGCCCTCGGCCTCGACTTCTAAGGTCGGGTTCACGAGGTCCTTACCGGCGACAACGACCCGCTCGAAGAGGGCTGGCTCAGCTGGTCGCCGACCTCGGCCTCGAGGGCCCTCCGGACGAGCGCGCTAGCGGGGTTGGCATAGGTCATCCGGCCCTCCCGGGTGAGGCGCAGGACCGGATTGGGGTTCTGGTTCGGGAACTTGTCGATGGCCTTCTCGGCCGTGACGTCGGTGCCGTACAGGTTGACGAACTCGAACTCGGGGATGAGGACCGGCGTGAGGCCGTAGGTCGGCCGCCCTCGCCGGACACCTCGGGCGCTGCTGCCGAGTCGTCGGCGAGCATCGCCTGCACCGCTGCCAGCAGATCGGCCGGTAGCACGGCCCCAATCGTCAGTTCCAGTGCGGCGGTGATCGGGCGGCTCGCGTCGTTCGCATAAAGCAGCTCGCCAACGGGTGACATCCGCAGGACCGGATTTGGGTTTCGACCGGGGAACCGCTCGACGACCTTGTTCGCAGTGACGTCGGTTCCGTACAGGTTGTAGACACCGAGGTCCGGCACCGGGACCGCGAGGACCGCGAGGTTCGCCCCTGGTTGGTGACCTCGACGCGCTTGGCCGGGTCGCTCACGGTGGATTTGCGAAGGGCCCGTGCGACCTCGGCGGGAAGGAGCTCGCCGACCGATGCTCCCCAAGCCGCGACGATCGGCTGGGCCGAGTCGTTGGCATACGTCAGGCGCCCGTCCTCGGTCATCCGGAGGACCGGGTTGGGGTTATCGCGGGGGAACCTGTTGATCGCCTCGATCTCGCGCTCGAGGAGCGACCAATCCCTTGGAGACGCCACGCCCTCGATGATACGGGGACCCCAGCGTCCCGATCCCTTCAGGAGCCTTGAGGACCCTCTTCAGACTCGCGAAGGCAGCAGGGCCTCGAGCAACGCGATCTAGACCTTAAAGGCAGGGGACTCCTTGGATTGCTATGCGTTGTGGGTCAGGCTCCGGCGGCGACGGTGCCGCGGCTGGTTGACGAGGCTCAGGAACGAGGCGAGCTCGCGTCGGACGAGCGCGACCGGGTTGCCGTCATGGCGGGCGAAGTCGACCGCGAGGGTCACGATCAGCGCGACCTCGATGGCCTTGGCGATGTACGCGGTGCTGTAGTACGGGCCCTGGATCGCCCACATGACGATGGCCCTCGCCGCGTAGCCCATGAGGCCGATGCGGATGATCCAGCGGAACGGACGGCGAGCGCGAGCGGGATGACCATGGCGACGGCCGCGACGGCATACCCGGCGGCATTCAGCGTGAACAGCAGCCCGCCGAGGGTGTAGTGGATGTAGCCCGTCGCCAGGGCAAGGGCGACGATGGCGGCCCGGACGGCGATGTCGGAGGCACGGAGGGTGGTGCGGGAAGCGAACATCGGGCCCCCCCTGGTGGGACCTCGGGCCGAGGTTGTTGGTGACACGCTATGGGTCGGATACGGTCGCGGGCATTGGCCGTTCTGCTGAAACGCCGACGGGCCGACCCTTATTTCTTTTGGCCGCGACGATGGCCCGGCCTTTACCTCGCCACGGCCGGCGACCCGCGAGTGCATCCGTTTCGGGTCGTCTTCGGCTCGGCCAGCTCCCAGCCGTTGCCGTGGTCACGGGCAAGCGAACGACGCACCGAAAGGGTGCCCGCAAGCGAGTCGATATCGTCGAACGACAGGCCGAGCAGCTCGCCAAGACGTAGTCCCGTTGTTGCCGCGAGCGTCCATGCCGCGCCGTACTCGTCGGCTGTGGTGGCCTCGATCATCGCCCGGACCTGGTGGACGTCCAAGTAATCAATCTCGCGACCGGGGACACGCGGTCCGGCACTTTGGGCGGCCACGTTGCGGCTCCACGACCCCGTCGCGAACCGCCCGACCGAGCGCGATCCGGAGCGTTGTCCGCGCCGACCGGATGGTGACCGGGCCGATACCCCGGCCGGACAGGATCGACATGGCGACTTCGACGTTCGACGGGGTCAACCTCCGCCAGCGGAATGCCGTCCGATGACGGGCTTCCAGTAAGTCCGGACGTGTGAGCTGTAGCCGCGGAATTGTGGCGGGCCGGATCGTCGGCCGGACGGCTTCGAGCCAGCCTGTCAGAAACTCGGCTGACCCGTTTGTGGTCGTTTGGCAACGTCACCCTCCGACGCAGCGCCGAGCTTCAGGCTTTCGAGCCTGCTCGCTCCACCTCGGCCTTGTTGCGGCCGGAAGACGCACGCGCCGAACCCCCAGTGCCCGTCGCGCGGATCCGTAACGAGGAGTGACGCCCGCCAGCGCCCCTCGGCCTGTTTTGTAGACGGACCCCATACCGCGTGACTCCCCCCCCGGCGAGTGTGCGATCAGATGCCACGAGCTCGGTTCTTCTATACAGGACTGCTACAGGCCCCCTCGCTCCCCTCCTGATGGGCGAGGGCCTCTCTGTGTCCGCCAGAGTACACCTACGCTACCGATATGCTACCGATCTTGGTGCCGGAGCCGAGATTCGAACTCGGACGCCCTTGCGGGCCGCGGAGTTTAAGTCCGCTGCGTCTGCCGTTCCGCCACTCCGGCGCGTCGGTAAGCGTAGCGGGGCGAGGCCGCCGGTCAATCGCGGACTACAGAACCAGGAGCCCGATCCCGAGTGCGATGCGACCGGGACGGCGATCAGGAGCATCGCCGTAGTCTGCTCGACGCTCCACCCGGTCCCGTTCAATTGAGCAGGTCTTCCCAGTTCGGTGGGACGCGTCCCGCAGGCCCGGGCACGGGCTGGTCGCTCGGGTGCCGCGTGCGGCGGCGGCAGGTCCGGTCCGAGACCACCCTCGTCCTGCCTGGCGTAGTCCCAGAACCAGTCCTCGCCGGGCTCGAAGCTGTGGGACTACCGGGTGCTGGGCGTCGGACGCGTGGCGGCTCGCGTGCTTCGACGGCGACGAGTCACAACAGCCGACGTGGCCGCATTTGGCGCAGCGGCGCAGGTGGAACCACCAGCCGTTCGTCGCGAGGCACTCGACGCAACCGGTCCCGCTGGGCTCCGACGGTCGGATCGATGGCGTCGTCGTCGGTCATGCGAAGAGCATACCGTACCCTGTCGATGCCGGTCGCGACAACGATCTGGTCCAGTTGGCATGGCAGCCAACAGCGACCCGCCGGTTATCCAGCGGGTCGTATGCTCGGGCGGAAGGCGACGTCCCGGATTCGAACCGGTGAGGAGACTCCCGCGTCATCGCCCGTGCCGCGTGACGTGAGTCGAGCGTGAGACCGCCCGATCGTGGCGGCATGAGGGGAGTGGTGGATGGAGCGACCACAGGGCTCGGCGCCACCGACGACGGCGGATCCGTCGGCTGGCGAGCGCTATCTCCTGCTCGCCGACATCTCCGGCTACACGGGGTTCATGTCCGGCGTCGAGCAGGAGCACGGGGTCGATTTCAGCGCGGGCATCCCGGCCGCCTACGGTGTGCTCGCCGACCTCCTCAACACTGTCATCGAGGGCATCGAGCCCGATTTCGCCCTGGTCAAGCTCGAAGGCGATGCGGTCTTCGCCGCCGCGCCGGCGGCGACGCTCGATGGCCACGGCGAGCAGGTCCTCGAGAAGCTCGCGGCCATGTACGAGTCGTTCATCGCCAGCCGTACGCGCGCGATCCCCGCCAATGACCACGTCTGTACGGCCTGCCCGGCGGTCGCGCACCTCGATCTCAAGGCGGTGCTTCACCGAGGTCAGTCGGTCCGCCAGATGGTCGGATCCGGGAGCGACCTCCTCGGCCCGGCCGTCACGGTGGCGCATCGACTCCTCAAGAACACCGTTCGCGAGCAGATCGGCTCGCGGGCCTACGTGCTGATCACCGATGCCGCGGCCCGGCCCCTCGGGCTCTCCGATGTCGGCTGGCGCACCACGAGGAGTACGCCGACACGGGCCGGATCGACGGGCGGATCGTCGAGCTGGGCCGCCCGCGGCCCGCCCACTAGCATCGGAACCCCGGGTCGCGCATCACGCCGGCGCGCCGCGAACTGCCGACCAAACGAAGACCCGCTGATCACCCAGCGGGCCGTTTCGTGCTCAGAGTGTGGAGGCGACGACCGGATTCGAACCGGTGAATAGAGGTTTTGCAGACCTCCGTGTTGAGCCACTTCACCACGTCGCCAGATGTGGTTCGCTGGGTCGCCGCCCGTGGATGCTGGCTGCCCCTCGAGGATTCGAACCTCGGTTCACGGATCCAAAGTCCGCTGTCCTACCACTAGACGAAGGGGCAGCGGTCCGGAGAAGGAGGAATGGAGCGGAAGACGGGACTCGAACCCGCGACCCTCACCTTGGCAAGGTGATGCTCTACCAACTGAGCCACTTCCGCTCGGAGATCCGCCCACCCATGAGGTGGTGCCGAGAGCCAGGATTCGAACTGGCGACACCGCGATTTTCAGTCGCGTGCTCTACCAACTGAGCTATCTCGGCCCGATGGTCAACCAGCCGTCGGCTGCCCGTCGGCGGGTGCGAACGATACCACGGGCCTCGCTGAGCCAGCAATCGAAGCGGCCCCGTCGGCCGACGCCGCGCCCCTACTCCAGCCCGGCCAGCGCCGCGGCCTCGGGGCAGCCGAGCGGCGGCTCGCCGGTCAGCTCGCGCAGGCGGTTGATCCGGTCGAGGATCGGCGGATGGGTCGACATCAGCCCCGACGAGCGCTCCTCGAACTTCTTGATCGGGTTGGTGAAGTACAGGTGCTGGGTGCCGCGGTTGGCGACCTCGAGGACCTCCGGGTCGCCCGAGATCTTGGCCAGCGCGCGCTCGAGGCCGTACGGGTTGCGGGTCAGCTCGACGGCCGACGCGTCGGCCAGGTACTCGCGCTGGCGGCTGACCGCGAGCTGGATGAAGCGGCTGATGATCGGCGCCAGGATGGCCAGCACGATGGCGACGATCATGATCACGGCCTGGGCGCCGCCGCCGCCCTCGCGGCTCGACTCGGCGACCGCCGACGCCGCCCCAGAACGTGAAGCGCAGGAAGAAGTCGGCCAGGATCGCGATCGCGCCGACCATCACCCCGACGACCAGCGAGAAGCGGATGTCGAGGTTGCGCACGTGCGACAGCTCGTGGGCGATGACGCCCTGGAGCTCCTCGCGGTCGAGCTTCTCGAGCAGCCCGGTCGTGATCGCGATCGAGGCGTGCGCCGGATCGCGACCGGTGGCGAAGGCGTTCGGCGCCGTGTCCTCGATGACGTAGACCGCGGGCATCGGGATGTTGGCGGCGATGGCCATCTCGCGCACGACGTTCATCAGCTGCGGCGCGTCGGCCTCGGTCGACCTCGCGGGCGCCGCTGACCGCGAGGACGAGCTTGTCGCCGCTGAAGTACGTCGCCGACGCCGGAGATCGGCACCGACCGCGATCGCGAGGGCGATGGCGAAGACGCCACCCGCCGGCGAGCCCGACGACGGCATAGCCGATCGTGAACCCGAGCGCCGCGAGCAAGGCGACGATGACCACCGCGAGCAGCAGCGAGTTGCGCTTGTTCGCCGAGATTGCGCGTAGAACGACGAGCGTCGGCCACGGTCGGCTCCCGCGGCGGCCGGTCAGCTCAGGCTGAGGTCGACGTTGGGGACGTTTGCCGCCTCAGGTTCGGCGTCGAAGAACTCGCGCTTGACGAAGCCGAGGATCCCGGCGATCAGCACGGACGGGAACGTCTGGATGGTGGTGTTGTAGTCGAGCACGGTCGCGTTGTAGTGCTGGCGCGAGAAGGAGATCTGGTTCTCCGTCGTGGTCAGCTGCTCCTGCAGCTCCAGGACGTTCTCGTTGGCCTTGAGCTCCGGGTAGTTCTCGACGACCGCGAACAGCGAGCGGAGGGTACCGGTCAGGGCGTTCTCGGCGGCGGCCTGCTGGGCGGGCCCCTGGGCGCCGGCGGCGACGGCCGCGGCTCGGGCGTTCGTCACGTCGGTCAGGACCTTCTGCTCGAACCCCATGTAGCCCTTGACGGCGTTGACGAGGTTCGGGATCAGGTCGTGGCGGCGCTTGAGCTGGACTTCGATCTGGGCGAACGCCTCGTCGATCCGCAGGCGCTTCTGGACCAGGCCGTTGTAGATCGCGATCAGGACGACCACGAGGACGACGATGATCACGATCGCGACGATCAGGATTGGCGACATGCAGCTCCTCCGGGCCGGACCTCCCACGACGGGTGCCCGTGTCCTTCAGTCTAGCAGCGGTACGGTTGGCCGCACAGCCGCACCCGTCTCGATGGACGGCCCGACGCTCGGCGACGGTTGATCGCGATACGATCGGTCGCGACGGGCTACCGTTGCCGGACGGGAGACGCGGCGCAGGAGGGCCAGATCGTTGCCAGCGACGCGCGCCGACAGGGCGGAGCAAGGGAGGGCGCTCCGCTCGGCTGCGCCACGGTCGGCACACGCCGAATGGACGCCGCGAGCCGGCCGCGATCCCGTCGCGATCCTCGAGACCGCCAATGAGACGCGCGTCCCTGAGTTGATCCCGTTCCGCTTCGGAAGGATGGCGGTCTCGCCCTTCGCCCTGTTCCGTGGCTCGGCTGCGGTCATGGCCGTGGACCTCGCGGGCACGCCAGACACGGGCCTTCGCGTGCAGGCCTGCGGAGACGCGCACATCGGCAACTTCGGTGAATTCGCTACTCCTGAGCGCCGGCTGGTCTTCGATGTCAACGACTTCGACGAGACGCTACCGGGCGCCTGGGAGTGGGACGTCAAGCGCCTCGCCGCGAGCATCGACCTCGTCGCTCGCGCGCGGATGCCGCGACGGGGCGACCGCGCGGCCTGGTGGCCCTCGTGGTCCGCGAGTACCGCGAGCGGATGCGGTCGTTCGCGGAGCTGACGACGCTCGATCGGTGGCACGCCAATATCGCCGCCGACGACGTCCTCGCCCACTTCCCCAAGGCCTACCGGACCCGGGTGGATCGGCACCTGGGGCGTGCCCGGCGGAAGACGCACCACCGGGCAGTGACGAAGCTGACGCAGATGGCCCATGGCCGGCGCAGGTTCATCGAGCGCCCGCCCTTGCTCGTCCGGCTGCATCGGACGGAGTTCGACATGGACGACGCACTCGGCGTGCTCGAGGGCTATCGACAGTCGCTGACGGACGATCGTCGCTATGTCCTCGATCGGTTCGAGCTGGTCGACGTCGCGCTCAAGGTCGTCGGCGTCGGGAGCGTCGGGACACGCTGCTGGGTCGCCCTGTTCCAGGGTCCCGAGCACACGGATGTAAGGGGCGACTGGATCGTCCTCCAGGTCAAGCAGGCCGGCCCATCGGTGCTCGAGCCGTTCATGGGCGCTTCCACCTTGTCGCACCACGGCCTTCGTGTCGTCACCGGTCAGCGCCTCACGCAGTCGGCCAGCGACGGGTTCCTCGGCTGGTCGGAAGGCCCGGACACTGGTCGTCCGTACTACGTCCGCCAGCTGTGGGACGCGAAGGGGTCGGGCGATCCCGAGCTGATGGACCCGGTCGGCCTCGGTCACTACGGCGCCCTGTGTGCCTGGGCCCTCGCCCGGGCGCACGCCCGCACGGGCGACCCTGTGGCGATCTCCGCCTACCTTGGCAACGGGCCGGCGTTCGACGAGGCCGTCGCGCGGTTCGCGGCTCGCTATGCCGACCAGGCCGAGCTCGACCACGCTGCCCTGGTCACCGCGATCGCCGAGGGCCGGGTCGCAGCCGAAGCGGAGCCCGCCACACGGCCAGGCCCACGCCGACCCGCTGGTTGACGCGCCCTTGACCCGACCGGATCCGATAGTGGTGGGCGGTACTGGGTTCGAACCAGTGACCCCCTCGGTGTAAGCGGGCGTCGACCCGTTCTAGTGGGTCCCGTCAGATCCCGGCAAGTGCCGTTTTGAGCACGGAACGGCCGCGTCGCCGTCGCTCGTGTACCGTCCGATATCGGCACGTGTCGGGGAGTCCGTGAGCAAAATGTGAGCAACTAGGCGTCGAACGGCAGGCGACCGTCCGCGACCCGGCGCGCCTTGTCAGCCTCGGCGTCGGTCAGGTCGCGCTCGCCGAACGTCCCCGCGATGATCCAATGTGCGAACGTCTCTCTGTTGGCACCCGACAGGTCGAAGCGGTGGCGTGGGCAGAGGCCGTGGCCAGCCGGTAGACGTGCCGGTCCGACCACGAGGTCCTCGACCGGCTGGCCGCACGGGCACACCGTCAGGTCGCCGCGGCCTTCGGCATCCCGTCGCGTGCGCGTGCCTCAAATCGTGGATGCGCAGGCCCGGCAGCCCGGCCACCGCGACGATGCCGTACCACGAGCGCAGGACGTTCCTGCCCTCGAGCGGGGTCCCGGGGCCCGTGGCGAAGACGAGGTCATGGTCGTCGTATGCGGGCCCCGCGAGCAACCGCTCGGCCGCCTGACGTGCCCGCTGCGCGCGCAGTACCGCCAGGGCCTCGGTCGATAGCGCGACGGCCCGTCGGGACCTGATCGCTGCCGATCCCTCAACCAGCCTGGCGCCGGTCAGTCGTGGGATCGATGGCGCGCGGGGCGTGAGCTGGGGCCCGGGTCCGGCTCGAACGGAACGTAGTCCGGCCACCACATCGCGCGATCGACCGCCGCCTCGATCTCCGGGTCCGAATAGTCGCGCCCGTGACCTCGGTCGCGGGCGTGGCGAACGACGGCGATCGCAACTGCCCGGGCCACGCCTCGAAGACCCGCGACCGGGGGGTAAAGCGCGCCCGTTCGCAGCCGGTCGGGCGACACGAGGCCGGCCAGCACATGGGCGGCGATGATGAACATGTCGTCGGTCACCTCGTGGGTTTCGGCGACGATCGCGCCAAGGCCGATCCCCGGGAAGGCGAACACGTTGTTCGCCTGACCGATGACGCGATCCCCGCCTGCGACGTCGACGACCCGGCCAGGGCCACCTGTGGCGACGAGTGCACGGCCTCCGGTCCAGGCGAGGATGTCTTCCGGTTGTGCCTCGGCACAGGTGCCCGGGTTCGACAGCGGCAGCACGATGGGCGCCGGGTCGTGGCGGCCCACTTCCCTGACGAGTGCCTCGGAGAACGCCCCTGGGCAGGCTGTCGTGCCGATGAGGACCGTCGCTCTGGTGACGCGGGCGATGGCGACCGGGTCGACGAACTCAGACGGCCGAAGCCCGGCCTCCAGCAGTCGGGCGGGCGCGATCGCGAACGGCCGCTGATCATCCGGCAATGCCGGCCGATCAGCGTGGACGAGGCCGTGGCTGTCGAGCATCACGATCGCGGAGTCCGCAGCGCGAGGATCCGATCCTTGGGCGAGGAGCTCGCGCCGCAGAAGGGTGGCGATGCCGATGGCCGCCCCACCGGCGCCGACGAACATGAAGCGGTCGGAGGTCAGGCCCCCGCGCTCCCGACGCGCGGTCAACAGACCGGCCAGAACGACCGCTCCGGTGCCTTGGATATCGTCGTTGAAGGACGGCAGCCAATGCCGATATCGCTCGAGGACGCGCACGGCGTTGTGTTGCTTGAAGTCCTCCCATTGGAGAACGGCTGCCGGGAAGACTCGAGCGACGGAGTTCACGAACGCCTCGACGAGCGCGTCGTACGCCGCGCCGCGCAAGCGGGGCGCCCGATGACCGACGTACAACGGATCGTCCAGGAGCTCGCGACGGTCCGTTCCGACATCGAGCGAAACGGGCAGCGTCTGCTCCGGGTGGATCCCTGCGGCCGCGCTGTACAGCGCCAGCTTGCCTACCGGGATAGCCATGCCACCGGCTCCCTGGTCGCCGAGGCCCAGGATGCGCTCGTTGTCGGTCACGACGATCAGGCGGATGCCGGCGCCGCGGCGCTGAGGAGGATCTGATCGATTCGGCCGATGTCATTGGGCGTGATCCAAACGCCCCGCGGGCGCCGGAAGATGTGGCTGAACTGCTGGCAGGCCAAGCCGACCGTCGGCGTGTAGACGATCGGCAGGAACTCCTCGAGGTTCTCGACGAGCAGCCGGTAGAACAGGATCTCGTTGCGGTCCTGGAGGGCGGCCAGGCCGATGAATTTGCTCGAGGTCATCCGGCTTGCGCCTCACGTGCTCGAGCTCGAGGGCGACCTGCTCCTCGATCGTCGCGATCCCGGATGGCAGCAACCCGTGGAGGCCGAGGGCATCGCGCTCGCGGGTCGTGAAGGCGGTGCCCTTGTTGAGGAGCGGTTGAGCGATCAACTCGTGGCCGCGATGTTCCACCAGAAAGGGCCGTTTGGCCCCGGAGACGGCCGATTCGGAGCCGATCATCTGGCCGCCACAGCGTCCTTCTGGTCTCGCTCGGACGAAGGCGTCCGATGAAATCTGTAGGCGGCCAGGTTCGCGTCAGTGATGACACCGACCAGCGCCCCGTTGGTGTCGACCACGGGGAGGCCCCTCACGTAGGTGGAACGAAGCACGACGTCGGCTTCCTCGAGCGACACACCCACAGCGACGACCAGCGGATCGAATGTCATCACGTCCGCGACCAGCAGGACTTTGTTGCCCATGTCACTTACTCCTCCAAGGCTGGGTCCCATCGTCCGGCGAGCTGGCGACTCGTCATAGGGCCATCTGGCCCAACCTGGGGTTCCGAACCACCGGCTCGCCACGCCGCCGTGATCGGTGAGCCAGCCGGATGAGGCCTGTGCGAACGCCAAGCTCAGGGCTCAGTTTGGGTGTTCCCGAGCGCGGCCTCGATCGCCGCATCGAGCCGTGCCCCCGTCGGTTGGCCGCGAAGCGCGGTAACGTGCGGCCCGGTGTGTCCTCTTCCCAACTGAGCTCGAGCCCGGGCGACGTCAGGACGACGGGCGTGTCCGGGTAGATCTCCCGGATGTTCTCGATCAGGACTCGAGCTCGCCACGGCCGCCGAAGCCGAACCAGTTCTGGCACCTGGGCAAGATCGTCTTCAACAAGACGTACTGGCACACGGTTCCCAAGGGCCGCGTCTGAAGGCGGCGACCTGCCCGAGCACTCCGACTTCGACAACGAGGAGCCCCCGGCCGGTCGGCCGGGGGCTCCTCCGTCGTGAACGCGACGACGTCCGTTCTCAGACCCGCTCGAAGGCCATCGCCACCGACCCGCCGCCGCCGAGGCAGAGCGTCGCCAGGCCGTAGCGGCCCTCGCGTCGCCCGAGCTCGTGGAGAAGGGTCGCGACGATCCTGGCTCCGGACGCCCCGACTGGATGACCGAGGGCGATCGCTCCACCGTTGACGTTGACCTTGTCCCAATCGAAGCCGAGCTCCCGGCCGTCGGCCAGTACCTGGGCCGCGAACGCCTCGTTGATCTCGATCAGGTCGAATGCCTCGATGGGCATCTCGATCCGATCGAGCAGCCGGCGGACGCCCATCACGGGGGCGAGGAAGAGCCACTTCGGTTCGATGTCAGCTTGGGCATAGCCCACGATCCTGGCGAGCGGCTTGAGGCCATACCGCTCGACTGTCCGTTCGCTGACCACCACCGTGGCCGCAGCGCCGTCCGTGATGCCGGGCACGTTGCCGGCTGTCGCGGTGCCGCTGGTCGCGTCGCCGCGGTCCTCGCCTTCGGGCAGATCGAAGACCGGCTTGAGGCGGGCCAGGGACTCGATCGTCGAGTCGCGCCGGGGGCCCTCGTCCTGGGTGACGATCGTCTCGCGGCCCTTGGCGTCACGAACGGTCACGGGCGCGACCTCGGCGTCGAAGAGACCTCCGTCCATCGCCGCGATCGCGTTCATGTGGCTTCGTAGGGCGAACTCGTCCTGGTCTTCACGGCTGATCTGCCTGGCGATGGCGGTCCGCTCGGCGTGCGTGCCAACATGGCATTCCTCGACGGCGCACCACAGTGCGTCGTGCACCGTCGAGTCGACGAGCGTCCCGTTGCCCAGGCGATAGCCGAAGCGGGCCTGAGGCAGGAGATACGGCGCGACGTTCATGCTCTCCATGCCGCCGGCAACGACCACGTCCGCGTCGCCGGCGCGGATCTCCGCGGCACCGAGCATGATCGCCTTGAGGCCCGATCCGCAGACCTTATTGATCGTGGTGGCACTCGTTGTCACCGGGAGACCGCCGAGGAGGGCCGCCTGGCGGGCGGGAGCCTGGCCGACGCCGGCCTGGATGACCTGACCCATCAGGACCTCATCGACCGCGGTCTCGGCCGGCAGGCCGCTCCGCTCCATGGCCGCCCGGATGGCGACGCCGCCGAGCTCGACTGCCGGGACACCGGCCATCGCGCCACCGAACTTGCCGATCGGCGTTCGCGCCGCGCTGACGAGATAGACGTCGCCATTGCGGCCGGTTTCAGTGGTATCCATCGTGTGCGCTCCTCGCGTGCTTTCTGTTCAGTTCCTATCCCTTGGCCGGGGCCTGACGGGGAGCGGGACCTACGTGTACATCCCGCCGTTGATCTCGATCACCTGCCCGGTGATGTAGTCGCCGTGAGAGACGAGGAACGTGACCACCTGGGCGATCTCATCCGGACGTCCGAAGCGACCCATCGGGATCCTGGCCAAGATGGTTGCGCGGACCTCTTCCGGCATCGCCGCGATCATCTCGGTCTCGATGAAACCGGGCGCGATCGCGTTGACCGTGACGCCCTTGCGGGCGGTCTCGAGCGCCGCGGACTTCGTGAAGCCGATGATCCCGGCCTTCGCCGCAGCATAGTTAGCCTGGCCGAAGTTGCCATGGAGGCCGATCACGGAGCTGATGTTGACGATCCGGCCGTAGCCGGCCGCGACCATGTGCGGCAACACTCGTGAAGTCAGGTGGAAGACGCTGCCCAGGTTCGTCTGGAGAACGGCATCCCATTCCTCCGGCGACATCTTGGCCAGCGAGCGGTCGCGCGTGATCCCGGCGTTGTTGACGAGCACGTCGATCTTCCCGAGGCGCTCGAGGACGCTGGCCACGGCCGGCTCGATCGCTGCAGGATCCCCGACGTCGCAGCCGAACACGAATGACTCGCCCCCTGACTTCGCGATCTCGGCGGCGACCTCCTCGGCCGCCTCCTTGTTGTTCGCATAGCCGACGGCGACGGACGCGCCCTGGCGTCCGAGTTCAAGCGCGATCGCCTTGCCGATGCCGCGCGACCCGCCAGTCACGAGGCAGGCCTTGCCTTTGAGTTCAGTCATCGCAGACCCTCCTCGAATCGGCGAGAAATGACGAAGTGGCCGGCGAATGATCGCCTGGCCACTTCCATCCACATGAGCGGAGCTTCAGCGCTTGGGGGTTTCGGTCGCCTTCGTGGCCATCTTGACCGTGGTCTGCCACGTCTCGAGGGTCGCCTTCTGGGTTCGCTTGACGAGCTCAGAGAACTGCGCGACGGCCTGTCGATTGCCCTTGACGCCGAGGTCGAACAGGCCCAGGCCGGCGTCCATCGCGGCATTCTGTGCATCGAACGCGGTCTTGAGGACCGCTTCGCTCTGCGTGGACCAGGTGCCGAGGAGGTCCCGGCCGAGGATGCTCGCCTCGTCGAGGTAGGAGCGCGCAGCCTCGATCGAGGCCTTGGCGGTCTCGGTGCTGGTGCGGGCCGCCTGCGCGGCGATGCGGGTGGCTTCGGTGACGGCTGCGGTCGCCGACTCGGGCATGTCATTCATGGTAGTGGACACGGGTGGTCCTCCTTCGCCTATGTATCGACTTGCGCGCTACTTGCGATTTGACATCTAGGTGCATTCATGCACTTAGTCATACTCGAAATGTCAAGTCGCCACGACCCGAAAGTCGAGAATGTCCACGAACGATGCACTGACCGCCGCCGATCCACCGCCGAAGACGCGGACGCCCGGTGAAGACGGCCCCGCGAGCCGATTGACGAGCGCGAGCCGTCTGCCCGGTTGGCCGCCGCGCGACTTCCTCGCGCCGTTCGTCCTGCTCGCGGTGTCGCTCCAGCGGTCGCATGGCTACGTAATCGAGGACTACCTGCGGGCGCTCGGCCTGTTCGGGATCACGATGAGCACCCTGTACCGCACCCTTCGCCAGATGGAAAAGGACGGGTTCCTGGAATCGACCTGGGAGCCCGGGCCGACCGGCCCCGCCCGGCGCGTCTACACGATCACCGATACCGGCCGTGTCTGGCTCGACTCCTCGGCGTCGATGCTCGGTGCATATCGCGATACGATCGACCGGTTCTTCGGTTTGTACGGCGCGGGCCTGGGCGCGAACCAACGACCAGCCAGATGAGTCGACGGACGACAAGGAGACACGATGCCATGACGAAGACCGGAGAAGCGGGCCAGACCACAGATCCGTACGAGACTTGGCGCCAGCTGTATGACGCGAACGAGCGGGCCTGGAGCGCGGCCCTCGAGGAAGCCGATGGGCAGCCCCGAGTTCGCCGACGCGAGCGGGAAGATGCTCGAGACAATGCTCGCCGCCCAGAAGTCGGTTCGCGAGAACATGCGGACGTATCTCGAGACGATGAACGTGCCGACCCGCGAAGATATCGCGCGGCTTGGTGAGCTCGTCGTCGGGCTCGAGGAGAAGATCGATCAGGTCGTCGATCGGCTCGATACGATCGAGGACGCCGTTCGCGCCGTGCCAACTGGACCCGCCGGAGCCGCCGGGCCGACCGGGGCCGCAGGGCGCGACAGGGCCAAGGGCGCAACAGGGCCGTCGGGGGTGACGGGGCCTAGGGCGCCGCAGGGGCCGTCGGGCGCGCAAGGGCCCCAAGGCGCAGCAGGGCGCGCGGGGCCCAAAGGGGCGCCAGGCCCGCAAGGCGGCGAGCGCGCGTGCATGCCCGCGGCGGACGCCAAGGGCGTCAAGCCCACCAAGGGCGCTGATGACGCAACCCCGCCACCGACCTGGCCGGCGCCGCAAGCCTGTGGTCGTCCAACGATCGAGCCCTCGAGATGGCGCGAGCCGTCCTCGGCGCGGCCGACGCCCCCGTCGGGCTCACCCCGAAGGAACTGATCTGGCGCAAGAACAAGGCTCGCCTGTACCGCTACATCCGCTCCGAGCCCGCCACCCACCGGACGCCGATCTTCCTGGTCCTCCCGCTGATCAACCGCTCCTACATCCTTGACCTGCGTCCGGGCGCGAGCTTCGTCGAGTTCCTGCTCAGCCAGGGCTTCGACGTCTTCCTCATCGACTGGGGCACGCCAGGCGACGAGGACCAGGCCCTCGATGTGACGACCCTCGTGACCCGCTACCTGCCCCGTGCCGCGAAGGCGATCCAGCGGGCCAGCGGCACGGACCAGATGACGGTCCTTGGCTACTGCATCGGCGGCACCCTGGCGACCTGTTTCGCAGCCCTGCATCCCGAGGTCACCCGCAATCTCGTCCTGTTGACGGCGCCGCTCGATTTCTCGGACGCCGGCCAGTTCGGTCGGATGACGGCCCGCGGCATCTTCCCCGTCGACCAATTGACCGACACGTTCCCGACGGTGCCGGCACAGTTGCCGGACATCGGCACGAAGCTGCTCAACCCGCTCGCGAGCTACGTGGGCACCTATCGCCAACTGTGGGACAAGCTGGGCGTCGAGAACTTCGACGTCAAAGGCTGGCAGGCGATGTACCGCTGGGTGAACGACAGCGTCCCGTTCGCCGGGGCGGCGTTCCGCCAGTGGATCGTCGAGTTCTACCAGGAGAACCGGCTGGCGCGGGACATGCTCGAGATGGACGGCCGGCCGGTCCGCCTCGCGGACATCCGCTGCCCGGTCCTCAACATCGCGGCGAGTCGCGACCAGATCGCCCCCCGCCCGACGACGAGCATCGTCACCGGCCGCGTCGGCAGCGACGACGCGTCTGAGATCGTCATCGAGGGCGGTCATGTGGGTATCGTCGTCGGCCGCTCAGCCAGCCAGAACCTCTGGCCGAAGGTCGGCGCCTGGCTCAGCGAGCACGACTGAACGACTCCTGCCATCCCGAGGCGTACTCGGTGCCACGTCACAGGCGGGGCCGCATCAGGCGGATAATCGCCGCCCGGTCCTTGGCGCATCGAACAGCCGGGCCTGACCGCCGACGGCCGAGCTCGACCATGACACCGCCAGCCGGATCCCCGCAGGGAGGCCCAACGTGGACCAGCGGCACGAGTGTCTTGACGGCAACGAGGCGGCCGCCCGCATCGCCTACGCGCTCAGCGAGGTGATCTCGATCTACCCGATCACCCCGGCCTCGCCCATGGCTGAGCATTGCGACGATTGGTCGGCGGCCGGCCGCCCGAACCTGTGGGGCAAGGTCCCGGACGTCGTCGAGATGCAGTCCGAGGCGGGCGCCGCGGGCGCGCTCCACGGTGCGCTCCAGAAGGGCGCGCTGGCCACGACGTTCACGGCGTCGCAGGGACTCCTCCTGATGATCCCCAACATGTTCAAGATCGCCGGCGAGCTGACGCCGGCGGTCATCCACGTCGCCGCCCGGACCATCGCGACGCACGCCCTCTCGATCTTCGGGGACCACAGCGACGTCATGCACGCGCGCACGACCGGCTGGGCGATGCTTGCGGCCGGCTCGGTCCAGGAGGCGCACGACTTCGCGCTCGTCGCGCATGCCGCGACGCTTCGGGCCGCGGATCCCGTTCCTCCACTTCTTCGACGGCTTCCGGACCTCGCACGAGATCAACAAGATCGCCGTGCTCGAGCGACGACGACATCCGGGCGCTGGTCCGCGACGATGACGTCCTTGCCTTCCGGAGCCGAGGCCTGACGCCCGACGCGCCCGTCGTCCGCGGCACGGCCCAGAACCCGGATGTCTTCTTCCAGGCGCGCGAGGCCTCCAACCCGTTCCACCTGGCCGTCCCCGGCGTCGTCCAGGAGGTGATGGACGAGCTCGCGGCCCGGACCGGCCGCCGCTATGGGTTGGTCGACTACCACGGTGCGTCCAATGCGGATCGCGTGATCATCGTCATGGGCTCCGCGAGCGGTGCCGTCGAGGAGACGGTCGACACGCTCGTCGCGGCGGGAGAGAAGGTCGGGATGCTGCGCATCCGCCTCTTCCAGCCGTTCCCCGCCGAGCAGATCATCGCCGCGCTGCCGCCGACGGTTCGATCCATCGCGGTTCTTGATCGGACCAAGGAACCGGGCGCGGTCGGCGAGCCCCTGTACCTCGAGGTCGTCGCGGCCCTGGCCGAGGCGGCGGATCGCGACGACCCGCCGTTCGAGACGGCGCCGCGGGTCATCGGCGGACGCTACGGCCTGTCGTCCAAGGAGATGACGCCGTCGATGATCAAGCCGATCTTCGAGGAGCTCGCGACGGCACGACCGAAGCGGCACTTCACCGTCGGGATCTACGACGATGTCACCCACCTCAGCCTGCCGATCGACGGCGCCTTCCGGCTCCCGCGCCCGGCCGGCGAGGTCCAGGCGGTCTTCTTCGGCCTCGGCTCGGACGGCACGGTCGGAGCCAACAAGGCATCGGTCAAGATCATCGGCGAGAGCACCGATCTGTTCGCTCAGGGCTACTTCGTCTACGACTCGAAGAAGTCGGGCTCCATCACGGTGTCGCATCTGCGGTTCGGGCCCGAACCCATCCGCTCCACCTATCTCGTCGAAGGCGCCGACTTCGTCGCCTGCCACCAGTTCGGGATGCTCGGCAAGACCAAGGTCCTCGAGTCGCGCGAAGCACGGCGCGACATTCCTGCTCAACGCCCCGTACGGGCCCGACGAGGTCTGGGACCACCTGCCCGGCGGCGTCCAGCGCCTGCTCATCGACAAGGAGATCGACTTCTGGGTGATCGACGCTCTCGCCGTCGCCGACGAGACCGGTATGGGCAGCCGGATCAACACGGTCATGCAACCGTGCTTCTTCCAGCTCGCCGGGATCCTGCCGCCCGAGGAGGCGATCACGCAGATCAAGGCGTTCGTCCAGAAGACCTACGCGAAGCGCGGTGAAGCCGTCGTCGCCCGCAACTTCGCCGCCATCGATCGCTCGCTGGAGCGCCTCGGTCACGTGACGCTCGGTGTCGTCACCAACGATCACCGACGACGACTCCGGTCCCGACGACGTCCCGGACTTCGTCGCCCGGATCACCTCGCGATTGATGGCCGGCGACGGCGACCAGTTGCCGGTGAGTGCGCTCCCGGTGGACGGCACGTTCCCGACCGGCACGACGAAGTACGAGAAGCGGGCGATCGCCCAGATGATCCCGATCTGGGATCCGGCGATCTGCATCGACTGCGGCAAGTGCGCGATGGTCTGCCCGCACGCCACCATCCGGATGAAGGTCTTCCCGACCGCTTCGGTCGAGGCGGCGCCAGTCGACTTCCTCCACAAGGAGTTCCGATCGCGCGAGCTCCCCGAGCACCGACTCACGATCCAGGTCGCGCCGGACGACTGCACCGGCTGCGGCGTATGCGTCGACGTCTGCCCGGCGAAGAGCAAGACCGATTCGAGCCACAAGGCGATCAACATGGAGCCGGTCGCCGAACACCGCGATGTCGAGCGCCTACGATGGGACTTCTTCCAGTCGATCCCGAGGCTCGATCGCGATGCCTGTCGCCGCACGATACGGTGAAGGGCACGCCAGGTCCTCGAACCGCTCTTCGAGTTCTCTGGCGCGTGCGGCGGCTGCGGCGAGACGCCGTATATCCGGCTGGTCAGCCAACTCTTCGGTGACCGGATGATCGTGGCCAACGCGACAGGCTGTTCGTCCATCTACGGCGCCAACCTGCCGACGACACCATGGACCATCGAATGCCGCCGGTCGCGGCCCGGCCTGGAGCAACTCGCTGTTCGAGGACAACGCGGAGTTCGGGCTCGGGATGCGGCTCGCCCTCGACGCCCAGACCGACCAGGCGCGCCGATTCCTCGAGCGCCTCGCCCCCGAGATCGGCGAAGGACTCGTCCCGCGAGCTCCTCGGACGGTCCACAGGACACGGAGGCCGACATCGTCCTCCAGCGCGAGCGGGTCGATCGGCTACGTGAGGCGCTCGGACAGTGTCGACGGTCCGATGGCGGCCGATGCCCGACACCTGCTCGCCCTCGCCAGCGACCTCGTTCGCCAGGGCGTCTGGATCATCGGCGGCGACGGCTGGGCATATGACATCGGGTTCGGCGGCGTCGACCAGGTCCTCTCCTCGGGACGCAACGTGAACATCCTGGTCCTCGACACCGAGGTCTATTCCAACACCGGCGGTCAGTCCTCGAAAGCGACTCCGCGTGGCGCGGTCGCCAAATTCGCGGCGGCCGGCAAAGGCACGGCCAAGAAGGATCTCGGCGCGATCGCGCGGTCCTACGGCAACGTCTACGTCGCCCAGGTGTCGATGGGTGCGAACGACCAGCAGACCACAAAGGCGTTGCTCGAAGCCGACGCCTGGCCGGGTCCATCGCTGGTCATCGCCTACAGCACCTGCATCGCTCACGGGATCGACATGTCGAAGTCAATGACCCACCAGAAGGACGCGGTCAAGAGCGGCTACTGGCCGCTTTACCGCTTCCACCCTTCGGAGGTCGAAGGCGGCAAGCCGTTCAAGCTCGACTCCTCCACCCCATCGATCCCGATCGCCGATTTCGTCGCGACCGAGACGCGCTTCGCTGTCCTCCAACGGACGCATCCGGAACGGGCGGCTGAGCTCGCGACGCTGGCCCAGGCGGACGCCGACGAGCGCTGGCGCTACTACGAGCAGTTGGCCGGCATCGAGCGGACCGTGCCGCATGTCGATCGACCCGACCCCGCGATCGTGCCAGAGGTCGAGAGCGATGCGGGCTACCGCTACGAGGACGAGGGCGACGGGTCATGAGCGTCGATCTTCTCACCCGGTACCTCGGGCTGGAACTGCGCTCCCCGATCGTGGCCTCGGCGGCGCCGCACAACGCGGAGCCTGAGATGGCCCGGCGGCTCCAACGCGCCGGCGTCGGCGCGATCGTCCTGCCGTCCCTGTTCGAGGAGGAGATCCTGGCCGAGGAGATCGGGCTCAACCGCTCGCTCGAGCAGGGCACCGGGATCTTCGCCGAGGCGCTCGATTACTTCCCCGCGGTCCACTCGTTCGCGGGCGCCGCCGATCGATACCTGGCCGCACTCGAGCGCGTCAGAGCCTCCGCCCTGGTGCCGATCATCGCCAGCCTCAATGCGAGCAGCGTCGGGGGCTGGGTGACGTATGGCCGGCGGATCCAGGACGCCGGGGCGGACGCCCTGGAGCTGAACCTGTACCACATGGCGGTGGATCCGCGGCAATCCGCGGCCGACATGGAGGCGCGCGACCTCGAGCTTATCGCTGCCGTTCGTGCCTCGATCACCATCCCGCTGGCGGTCAAGCTCAGCCCGTTCTATTCGGCCTTCGCCCATTTCGCGGCGGCGGCCACAGATGCCGGCGCTGACGGTCTCGTGCTCTTCAATCGGTTCTACCAGCCCGACCTGGACCTGGACTCGATCGAGGTGGTTCCGCGACTCGAGCTCAGCCGGCCGTGGGAGATGCGGCTCCCCGTCCGGTGGATCGCGATCCTCCGACCTCAGCTCGATCCGGACATCTCACTCGCGGCAACATCGGGCGCACACTCGGGCGCCGACGTGGCCAAGGGCCTGTTGGTCGGTGCCGACGTCGTGATGATGACCTCGGCCCTGCTGCGGCATGGCCCCGAGCATGTCGCGACGGTCGAAGGCGAACTCAGGGAATGGATGGCCGAGCACGAATACGCATCGGTCTCAGAGCTGCGCGGCAGCGTCAGCGCGGCGAAGGTCGAGGACCCGTCCGGATTCGAGCGTGCCAACTACATGGCGACCCTCCATTCCTGGGCCGCTGCCGAGGGCTGACGGCCAGGAAAGGAGGACGAGCCCATGTCACTCGCTCGCGTCCAGTTCTTCTCCGTCTCGCTCGACGGTTTCGGCACCGGCGAAGGTCAGAGCCTCGAGACACCGTTCGGCCACGCCGGCGACCGTCTGCACGAATGGATGTTCGAGACCCGTTGGTGGTACCAGCTGGTCGGCGAGCCCGGCGGCAGCGGCGGCCTCGACGACGCCGTGCTGCGGCTGCACGCTCCGGGGGTCGGCGCCGAGATCATGGGCGCCAGGAAGTTCGGCCCGCCCGGATGGCACGAGAACCCCGAGTGGAAGGGCTGGTGGGGTCCGAACCCGCCGTTCCACACACCGACCTTCGTCCTGACCCATCACACCCGCCCGCCGATGGAGATGGAGGGCGGCACGACGTTCCACTTCATCGACGCCTCGCCAGCCGAAGCCCTCGCGACGGCGCGCGAGGCTGCGGGCGGCCAGGACGTCCGCGTCGCGAAAACGGCCCCAGCCGGACGTGGTCCAGGGGGCCATTTCGTGCGTAGAACGGTGGTGGGCGGTACTGGGTTCGAACCAGTGACCCCCTCGGTGTAAGCGAGGTGCTCTGACCAGCTGAGCTAACCGCCCGCCGAAATGATAACGACCGCCGCGCGTGCGACGGTCGTTCGAGTGATCGGTGGTGCCCAGGCCGGGACTTGAACCCGGATGAGTTGCCTCATACGCCCCTCAAACGTACGCGTATACCAATTCCGCCACCTGGGCTAGAGGTGCTGCCACGATCGACGGCCCACATGCGAGGCGATGGTACCGAGGAAGGGATTTGAACCCATACGCCCTTGCGGACACTAGCTCCTGAAGCTAGCGCGTCTACCAGTTCCGCCACCTCGGCGTGGGACGTGCGCGACCGACTACCGGCCCGCGGCGAGGCGCCATGTTAGCACATCCCAGAATCGGTCAGCCGGGTCGCCGACCTGCCGGACGACGGGTCCTTCGACCGTGTCGCGGACCACGATCGACTCGTCCGCGAAGGCCAACGGGAGCAGGTACCGGCCCTTCGCCAGCTGTGCCTCGAGGGCGGCGTAGGCGGCCATCCGGGCCTCGGCGGTGCCGGGTCCCCGGGCCGCCGCGAGGAGCTTGTCGAGGGCCTGGTCCTGGAGCCCGATGACGTTCGAGCCGCCCGTCCGCGTCTGGCTCGACGCGAACAACGGGTAGAGGTCCGGGTCGAGCCCGATCGTGATGTCACCCACGGCGGCCTCGAACTGGCCGGTGGCCAGCCGGCCGCTGCTGAACTCGCCCGGCGCCAGCGGCTCGTGCTTCACCGTCAGCCCGAGCCTGGTCCAGTCGCGCGCGACCGCGACCGCGGTCCCGAAGGCCGCCGGGTTCGAGGCCTCGTCCGGGCTGAGCAGCTCGATCGAGATCGGGGTCGCCACGCCGGGCAGGTGCCAGCCGTCGGCGGCCGACGTCCAGCCCGCCTTGAGCAGGGCGGCCTTGGCGGCTTCGGGGTCGAAGGCGACCGCCGGGTCGGCGGCCGGGTCGAACAGCGCCGAGGTCGGCGGGATCGGCGACGTCGCCGTGCCGGCGCCCATCGCGAAGGCGTCGTCGATGAGCCGGCGCCGGTCGATCGCGGCCAGCAGCGCGGTCCGGACCGCCGGGTTGGCGAACTCGGGATGGCCGGGGCGCAGGTTGAGCAGGACCGCGGTCAGGGTCGAGCCCGGGTAGCGCAGCGCGCGACTGCCCTTGGCCGAGGCGAGCTCGCGCCCCATCGCCGGCGAGAGCCCTGACGCGGCGTCGAGGCCGCCGTCGCGGTACGCCTGGGCCAAGGCCGCCGGGTCGTCGAAGAAGCGGAACTCCATCCCGGAGAGGTACGGCACCGGCCGCGTCGGACGGCCGGCCGGCGGCGGGGTCGCGAGCGAATCGGTCGCGCGCGGCGAGGTCCCCGGAGACGGCCCCGACGCCGGTGAGCAGCGTCGCGGCAGGGATCAGCTCGGCACGATCGTCGGTCAGGCTGGCGACGGCGAACGGCCCGGCCCCGATCGGCTGGCGACCGATGGGGTCGTCTTCGAGCTGCTCGACCGGCACCTCGCCGAGGAGGTGGAACGGCGCGATCGGCTGGGTGGCCGCCTGGAGGAAGCCGCCGAGCGGGGTCGCCAGCGTGAACACGATGCTGCGCATCCCGACCGTCCGGACCTTGACCTCGTTCCACGAGCCGGCGCCCGGGCCGTGGTAGTCCGGATCCTGGAGGACCCGGATGGTGAATGCGACGTCCTCGGCCGTGACGGGCTCACCGTCATGCCAGACCGCGTCGTCGCGCAGCTCGAACGTCCAGACCGCCCCGGTACCGTCGACCGTCCAGCGCTCCGCGAGGTCCGGGACGACGGCGCCGGCCGGTCCGTTTCGCACGAGCCCGGCATAGACGAGCGCGACGAGATCGCGATCGGCCTGCGTTCGGGCGGACAGCGGCGACACCGAGACCGGACGGCCGAGCACGCCCTCGACGTATGGGCGTCGCTCGACGGACCCGGCGCTCGGGCTGGGCAGCGCGGCGGTTGAGGCGGCGGGAAGCAGCGTCGGGACGCCGACCAGGCCCGCGAGGATCGCGAGCATGACGACGAGGCCCCCGACGACGAGCGAGTCGATACGGGTCATCGAGCTCCGGGTGGCGATCGGTCGCGGAGGGCCGCCGCGACCCCGCCGTCAGGCGGCGGGGGTTGGTGTCGCGAAGATGAAGGCGGCCAGCGAGAAGACGATGAAGAGGACGAGCAGGACGATCGTGAACTGCCACAGCCGGCGTTCGACGCCGCGGCGGCTACGGTAGACCGCGGAATCGCCGCCGAACGTGCCCGACAGCCCGACCCCGCGGGCCTGCAGCAGGATGGCGACGATGAGCCCGATGCTCACCAGGATCTGGCCAAGGGCCAGGAGCGGATCCACGAGTGCTAGCTCCTCTGAACGTCTCGGCGTCGGATGCTATCACATGCGGCGCGAGCGCCCCGTCATGCCCGGCCATGGCGGCAGGCCGGCGAACTCCAGCAGGGTCGGCGCGACGTCGGCCAGGACGCCATCCTCGAGCTGGATGCCGCGGGCCGCGCGACCGATCGAGGACGAACGGCACTGGGTTGAGCGAATGGGCCGTGACCGGCTTCCCGCTCGCGTCGCGCAGCTCGTCGGCGTTGCCGTGGTCGGCGGTGATCGCGAGGAGCGCCCCTGGCGCGGCCGGGTCGGTGGCGTCGACGGCCAGGGCCGCGGCCACGATCCGGGCCAGGCACCCGTCGATGACCTCGAGGGCGTCGATCGTCGCGTCCCACACGCCGGTGTGGCCGACCATGTCCGGGTTGGCGAAGTTGGCGACGATGAAGTCGTAGCGGCCCGATTCGATGGCTTCGACGAGGACGTCGGTGACGCCGACCGCGCTCATGGCGGGCTCGAGGTCGTAGGTCGCGACGCGCGGGCTGGGGACGAGGTGGCGCTCCTCGCCCGGATAGGGCGCCTCGACGCCGCCGTTGAAGAAGTAGGTCACGTGGGCGTACTTCTCGGTCTCGGCGACGTGGAGCTGGTGCCAGCCGGCCTCGGAGAAGGCCTGCGCCAGCGATCGCGACGCCTCGGGCGGGAAGGCGACGAGGGCCGGCAACCCGGCTTCGTACTCGGTCATCGTCACCACCAGCAGGTCGGACGGGGCCGGGTGCCCGGACGGCGAGCGGCGGTCGAAGCCCTCGAACGCGCGACCGTCCGCCAGCGCATGGGCGAGCTGCCGCGCCCGGTCCGCCCGGAAGTTGGCGTGGATGATCGGCTCGCCCGCGCCCAACCTCGCTTCGAACCCGTCGATGACGGTCGGCGCGACGAACTCGTCGGTCTCGCCACGAGCGTAGGCGGCCTTGATCGCCGCGACGGCCGACGCGACGTGATGCGCCGCCTCGCCGTGCACGATGGCGTCGTAGCCGCGCTCGACCCTGTCCCAGCGGGCGTCGCGATCCATCGCCCAGTACCGCCCCCCGACCGTCGCGATGGCGGCGTCCGGATGGGCGGCCGCCAGCCGGCGCTCGAGATCGACGACGTGGCCGAGCGCCGACGACGGCGGGGTGTCGCGCCCGTCGAGCAGCGCGTGGACCCTGACGAACGGCACCCGCTCGCGTCGCGCGAGCTCGGCCAGTGCCACGAGGTGCCGGTCGTTGGCGTGGACGCCGCCCGGGCCGACGAGGCTGACGATGCTCAGGATGCCGCGGGTCTCGCGCGCCCGGGCACAGGCCTCGAGGAAGGCCGGGCGCTCGAAGAACGAGCCGTCGGCGATGGCGGCGTCGATCCGGGGCAGGTCCTGGAGCACCGGCCGGCCGGCCCCGAGGTTGAGGTGGCCGACCTCCGAGTTGCCCATCTGCCCGGCGGGCAGCCCGACCGCCTCCTCCGAGGCTCCGAGGCTGGCGTGCGGCCAGTCGCGCAGGAGGGCTCGCCAGGTCGGCATGGAGGCGGCGGCGATGGCGTCGGCTGCCGGGTTGCGCCCGATGCCGAACCCGTCGAGGACGACCAGGACGATCGGGCGCGGCCGGGCCGGTCGGGCCGTCACGCGGCCGCGCCGTCAGCGCTCACCCGGTCGTGCCGCGGTCGCTGCGGGCCTGGGCGGTCAGCCCGGCGCGCGCCACGATCCCGGCCATCTCGTCGGGCTTGAGCGAGGCACCGCCGACCAGGGCCCCGTCGATCCCCGGCTCGGCCAGGAACTCCGCGATGTTCGCCGAGGTCACGCTGCCGCCGTACAGCACCGGCACGGTCTCGGCCGCGGCCCCGTGGCCAAGCCCGGCGAGCGACCGAGCGGATCGCACCGGCCATCGCGGCCGCGTCGCGGCCGCTCGCGTTGCGCCCCGTGCCGATCGCCCAGACCGGCTCGTAGGCGATGACCAGCCCGGCCGAGCGGAGCGCGGCGGGATCGTGGTCGCGCAGCGCGCCGCGCAGCTGGCGATCGACGACGGCGTCCTGCTCGCCCGCCTCGCGCTCCTCCAGCTGCTCGCCGACGCACAGGATCGGGCGCAGGCCGGCGTCGATCGCCCGCCCGACCTTGAGCCCGACGAGCTCGTCGGTCTCGCCCGCGTCACGACGCCGCTCCGAGTGGCCGACGATCACCCAGGTCGCCAGCCCGGCCAGCATCGGCGCGGCGATCTCGCCGGTGTAGGCACCCTGCAGCTCGTGATGGACGGTCTGGGCCCCGACCGCGACGTCCGGGTCGGACTCGGCCAGCGCGTCGCGGACGGCGGCGAGGGCCACGAACGGCGGGCAGATCACGCGGACCACGCCCGGCGACCCGGGTTCGCGCCGCGATCGTGCGGGCGAGCTCGCCGGCGTCGGCGGGGGTGGTGTGCATCTTCCAG
Organism: uncultured Chloroflexia bacterium; assembly: GCA_963721545.1. Taxonomy (GTDB): domain Bacteria; phylum Chloroflexota; class Limnocylindria; order Limnocylindrales; family CSP1-4; genus SPCO01. The sequence goes on along the minus strand of CAVRKB010000007.1, from coordinate 315,236 downwards.
TTGGCGGCCACGATGACGTCGCGCATGGCCTCGATCATGCCAGAGCGGCCTGCCCCGGACCCGGGCGTCCGACGCCGGAGCCGTCGCCGTCCATCGTGGCCAGCCGCTCGAGCCGCTCGAGCGCGCGCTGGACCGCCGAGCGATGGAGCTCGAGCCGCTCGGCCAGCTCGGTCAGGCTGGCCTCGGGCGTCTCCCGCCTGGCCTCGGCCACCAGCCGGACGACGTAGGGCTGCGCCGGCAGCCGGCCATCCGCGTCGAGCAGTGCGATCGCGTCGAGCTGGCGCCCGGCCGCGCTGACGGCGCGCTGGAGATTGGCCGACTCGGCGTTGAGCACGCGGTTGAGCTCGCCGCGGAGCGCGCGCGACACCTGCCTCGCCTCGACCTCGAGGAGCGCACCGGTCGCGCCGATGCGCCGCAGGAACGTGCCCGACGGCCTCGCCGTTCTTGGACGTCACGACGCCGCGTCCGCGGCGCAGCCGCCACGACACGGGCAGGCCGGTCTCGGCCAGCCGCGCCGGCGAGCTCCGGCGCCTCGACCGGGTCGACCACGAACTCGAGGTGCGTCCGGCCGCCCGCCAGGCTGAGCGAGCCCCGGGCAAGGAACCGGCCGCGAAGCCAGGCGGTGCGGCAGTGCTCGGCGGCGCTCGGCCACGTGAAGCCGGCGGGCGATCTCCCCTCCGCCAGTCGCCGGAGGCGGATGGCGAGGCGTGCCACGGACGCCTCCCGGCCGATCGGGCCGGGGCCGAGCGCATCCGCCTCGGCCAGGCGGTCGCACGCCCGCGAGGGGTCGATGGCGGCCAGCTCGTCGCGGAGCGCTGTGACGAGGTCGCGCTCGGTCCGGGTCATCAGGCCGTCCGGCCGGCAGAGCGTCCCGCGGTGCGGCGACGGATCCCGGTCTCGCCGTCGTGCGCCCGGATGATCGCCGCCGCGAGCGACGCCGGGTCGTGGTGGTGGGCGTTGTCCGGATCCACCACGTCGTCGAGGATCAGCCTCGGTACGGGCTCCACCGCCGGTGGCCAGCGCAGGCGGACCGACTTCGCCGGACGCGCCGGCCAGCGAGGCCCCGCCTCCGGGCGTTGCGGCATGGTTGTTGGCGAGGACGATGTCGACGAGGTTCGGGCTGGTGTGCGCCGCCAGCACCTCGACGTGCCGCGCCAGGTCGAAGCCGGCCGTCTCGCCTTCCTGCATCGCCACGTTGCAGACGTAGATCCGCGGGGCCGTCGCGCGCTCGACCGCGTCGCGGATGGCCGGGATCAGCAGGCTCGGCAGGAGGCTCGTGTACAGGCTGCCGGGGCCGAGCACGATGAGCTCGGCGTCGGCGATCGCGGCCAGCGCGTCGTCGGAGGCGCGCACGTCGCCGGGGGTGATCCACACCCGCTCGATCCCGGCCGTGCCCATGATCTGCGACTGGCCGTCGACGACCGTGCCGTCGGCGAGCTGCGCGTGGAGGGTGAGCGGCGTCGGCGACACGGGCAGGACCTGGCCACGGACCGCGAGGATCCGGTTCATCAGCCGGATGCCGTCCTCGAAGTCGCCGCCCTCGACCGCGGTCATCCCGGCGATCAGCAGGTTGCCGAGGGCGTGGCCGGCCAGCCCGCTCGCCTCCCCGCCGTCGGTTGCCGGGAAGCGGTACTGCATGACCTCGCTCATCAGCGGCTCGGCGTCGGCCAGCGCCACGACGCAGTTGCGGATGTCGCCGACCGGCGGGATCCCGAGCTCGGTCCGGAGCACGCCCGACGACCCGCCGTCGTCGGCCACGGTCACGATCGCGGTCAGGTTGCTGGTGTGCTCCTTGAGCCCGCGCAGGAGCGTCGACAGGCCGGTCCCGCCACCGATCGCGACGATCCGCGGGCCGCGGGCGAGGAACCGCTTCTGGTAGATCAGCTCGACCAGCGGCTGCTCCGGGTCGGGCGCCCGGAGCGGGTCGGTCAGGACGTGGATGACCCGGTACGAGCCGAACAGGAACAGGCCGAGCCCGACCGAGCCGGCCACCAGCCCGCGCCAGGCGAACGGCAGGAACTGGAGGGTCAGGATCTCGATCAGCACGCCGGCGATGCCGGTCGGCTCGAGGTCGCGGGTGATCTGGCGCAGGAAATGGGCGAAGGCGATGGCCAGCAGCAGCAGCCCCGCGAAGACCACGAGGAGCCAGCGCTTGATCCCGATCCCCGGGGTCAGCCAGCGCCGGAGGTTCATGTCCGGTCGAGCTCCCGGTGGAAGACCGCCACCGGTCCGTCGTCGCGCGCTCGCAGCCAGGCCGCGATCTCCTCGGCGATGACGATCGAGCGGTGATACCCGCCGGTGCAGCCGATCCCGATCGTCAGCCGGGTCTTGCCCTCCGAGATGTAGGCCGGGATCGCGAAGTCGAGGAACTCGCCGAGGAACTCGAGGAAGCGCGTCGCGACGGGCTGGGCGAGCACGAACGCACGGACCTCCTCGGTCAGCCCGGACAGCGGCCGGAGCTCGGCGACGTAGTACGGGTTCTGCATGAAGCGGACGTCGAACACGAGGTCCGACTCGAGCGGCACGCCGAACTTGAAGCCGAAGCTGATGAGCTGGAACGCCAGCTGGTCCGGGCGGACGCCGGTCGCCAGCGCCGCGAACACGCCGCTCGCGCAGCTGCCGCAGCGACAGCTCCGAGGTGTCGAGGACGACGTCCGAATCGGCCCGCACGGCTTCGAGCCGCGAGCGCTCCTCGGCGATCGAGCTGGCGATCCCGCGCTCGTCGGCCAGCGGGTGGCGATGGCGCGTCTCGCTGAAGCGCCGGATCAGGACGTCGTCGCTGGCCTCGAGGAAGACGACGCGCGGCCGGATGCCACGGCCCTCCAGCGCGCCGCGCATCGCGGCGAGGGCCAGCGTCGCGTCGCCCGACCGGACGTCGAGGACGATCGCGACCCGGGCGAAGCGCTGCCGATCCGAGGACACGAGCTCGGCCAGGTCGGGCAGCAGCTCGCCGGGCAGGTTGTCGACGACGGTGTAGCCGAGGTCCTCGAACAGCTTGGCGGCCGCGGTCTTGCCCGCCCCCGACAGGCCGCTGACGATGACGACGGCCGGTTCGGTCACCGCGTCCGTCGCCGGCCGGATGCCCGGCTCGTCGGTCACCGACCGCCGCGCTTGATGAAGTACAGCGTCAGCTCGAAGAGGAGGTACATCGTGCCGCCGAGCACGAACGGGCTGACCAGGTCGCCGCCCGGCGTCGCGACCGCGGAGAAGATCGCGATCCCGAGGATGACCATCCGGCGCGAGGCGGCCAGCCGCTGCGAGGTCACGATGCCGACCCGCGACAGCCCGACGAGCAGGATCGGGAACTCCATGACCAGCCCGAACACGAGGAACATCGTCGTCACGAAGTCGAAGTACTGGCCGGCCGCCGGGCGGATCTCGAGACCGTCGCCACCGAAGCTGAACAGGAACGTGATGGCGTACGGCAGGACGACGTAGGCGATGGCTACGCCGAGCACGAAGAAGAACAGGGCGAGCGGCACCCATGGCCGGACGGTCTTGCGCTCCGCCGGCGTCAGCCCGGGCGCGACGAACGCCCAGACCTGGTAGAGCACGACCGGCATCGCCAGGATGATCCCGACGACCAGGGCGATCTTGACCTGGATGACGAACGCGTCGCCGACGCCGAGGACCTGCAGCGTCAACGCCGTTGAGCGGAGCCTGGAGGAACTGCCGGATGGCCGTCGCGAAGTAGAAGCCGAGGGTCGAGCCGATCGCGACGGCGATGATCGAGCGGAACAGCCGGGTCCGCAGCTCGCCGAGATGGCCGACGAGCGACATGACCGACTCGTCGCCGGGCGCGGCGGCCGGTGGCGGTGATCCGGGCTCGGGTTCCGGTGTCGGGGGGATCACGCTGACACCCGACTCGCGCAGGGCGTCGGCGTCGGCCATGGCTGGCTGCTGGACGACCGGTTAGCTGGCGACGGACGTCGTGTCCGCCGAGGAGGCGGACGTCGGTGTCGATGCCGGCGCGGCCGGGGTGCTCGCGGGCGGCGGGCTCGCGGGTGCCGCGGCGGCGTCGCTGGCGACCGCCTGGGCGACCGGGGACGGCTCGGCCGCGACCGGTGGCCGGGGCCGGCGGCAGCGGCGAGGCGTCGACCTTGACGTCGACCGCTTCCTGGACGTCGGACGACGCCTTGCGGAACTCGCGGATGCTCTTGCCGAGCGACGCGCCCACGTCGGGCAGCTTGCCGGGGCCGAGGATGAGCAGCGCGATCACCAGGATGATGACCAGCTCGAGGGGTCCGGGGGTAGGCAGCATGGTGGTGTATCGCTCCTGCGAAACGCGAGTCCGTTGGGGTCCGCCCTGTACGGCTGAGCGTGACCCTCCGCGCCGGCTAGGGTAGCACAGGGAGGCGCGCAGCCCAGTCGGCCGCAGCCTCCGCGAGCGCCGTTCCGACGTCCCCGGCGCGTCCGTCGCCGGACCGCGGCGCGGCCCCGCTGATCCCGCGCGAGACGTTCACCAGCAGGCCGTGCCCGGCGCCGCGCCCGGCCGGTGTCGCGCGTCGCCGGTCCGTGCTCCAGGACCGGCTCGATCTCGCCGCCCTGCGCTCCGACGCCCGGTACGAGGAACGCCAGCCCCGGCGCGACGGCGCGGATCGCGCACAGCTCGGCCGGCGCGGTCGCGCCGACCACCAGCCCGACCGTCCCGCCCGGGCCCCAGCTCGAGACGAGTCGGGCGACCCGCAGGTGGAGCGGCTCGGCCGGGGCGCCGGTCGCCGGGTCGGCCGCGAGCAGGAGGTTCTGCAGCTCGCCGGCACCCGGGTTCGAGGTCCGGCACAGGACGTAGGCGAAGCGATCGGCACGCTCGATGAGCGGTGCGAGGCCCTCGGCGCCCGGGTACGGGCTGATCGTGACGGCGTCGGCGCCGAGCCGATCGAACAGCGCCGCGGCATGCCGGCTCGACGTGCTCCCGATGTCGCCGCGCTTGGCATCGACCACGACCGGGATGTCCGCCGGGATCCGGGCACGAACCCGTTCGAGCAGCGCCAGGCCGGGCGCGCCGAACGCCTCGTAGAACGCGAGGTTCGGCTTGAACGCGGCGGCGACCGGCGCGCTGGACTCGATCAGCAGGGTCACGAACCGCTCGATCCCGTCGAGGTCCGGCGAGAAGCCCGCCGGCAGCGCGGCCGGGTCCGGATCGAGCCCGACGCAGAGGACCGACCCGACCGCCGCGCTGCGAGCCGCCAGCCGGTCCAGGTAGGTCGCGGTCACGACGCCGGCGACCCGGATGCGGCCGGGGCGGTGCTCGGAGGCGGCGTCGCGACCGGCAGGTCGGCGGCGGGGACGAACCAGTCCGGCTTCGATTCGCCGTCGAGACCCGAGACCTCGGTCAGCGACGTGATGTCCTTGACCGTCCAGTTGCCGGCCGGCCCGTCGAGGCGTGCCAGCTTGAGGTCGATGATCTGGCCCTTGATGTGCAGGAATGCGATCGAGTCGCCGATCGGCGACCACGTCGGCGACCATGACCCGCCGTCATTGGTGACGCGCAGCAGCTCGCGCCCGTCGCGCGCGTCGAGGATCACGATGTCGTTGCCGAAGGTGCTGGTCTTGGTGGCCGCCACGTACCGGCCATCGGGCGAGTAGGACGGCGCCAGGTAGCCCGGGCCCGGTCAGCGGCGAGCCCTTCGACGTCGCCACGTTCCAGCGCCAGATCGCCGGCGTCCCGCGCGGCCCGCTCCGGCCGTTGCGGACGTAGAGCAGCTCCTTGCCGTCGGACCGCCACTCCGGATCCTGGTGCCCGAGCGGCGGCGCCTCGCTCGAGGTTCGGGACCCGTGACTTCTTCGTGTTCAGATCGTAGAACTGGAGGACGACGTCGCTGTTCGTCGGATCGGGGCGGTCCGAGACCATCGCCAGGGTCTTGCCGTCGGGCGACAGGACCGGCTCGCGGATCCAGGAATGCCACGTCCGCCCGTTCTGGGTGACCTTGCCGTTCAGGACCATCTCCGGATCGCCGCTGCCGTCGGCCTTGACGCGCATGACCGCCGGTGTCGACAGCTGGTAGTCGCGGAGGACCCCGGCGGACGGCCATCGCGAGGTGCCGTCGGTCGTCCGGACGAAGTAGACCGTCGTGCCGTCGGGCGACCACGACGGCATCGAATCCTGCCCGCTCGAGGTGAGCTGGTGGGCTTCCTTCCCGGTCTGGACCCAGACGTTGCCGGCCTTGACGTAGAGGATCGAGCCCTTGAACGAGACGACCTCCTCGGGGATGACCACCTTGTTCGAGGGCGCCGGGGTCACGTCCGGACCGGCGTCGCCGTTGCCGTTGCCATTGCCGTTCCCGTTGCCGCTCGAGCCCCCGACGAACGGCAGCTGGCCGTTGAGCAGGTTGAGCGTGACGAAGGCGACGATCAGCAGCCCGACGATCGACAGGACCGGCGCCAGCCAGCGTCCCGGCGAGCCGACGGCGAGGCCGGACCGCGGGCTCGGGTTCGGGGCCATGGTCATGACCCGCTCCCGACCAGCGCGGGCGCCGGGATCGACCGCGCGGCAAGGATCGCCGCCGTCTCGGCATGGCTGCCCGGACGTCGCCACGTCGCGGATGTCGAGCTGGAGCGACTCGAAGCCGCCGAACGTCCGGCTCGTCAGCCGGGCGACGATGTCGACGCGGTCGCCTTCGTGGACGACCTCGGCGATGTCGGGCCGGCCGAAGGCGATCCCGTCGAGCACGTCGCGTTCCCGGCGGACGGTCAGCTGGCTGTGGCCGCCGGTCGCGGCACGGACACGGGTCACGGTCAGCCCGAGGACGGCCACCAGCGGGTCGGGGTTGCCCGGCCCGCACGGCGCCAGCCCGGCCAGCTCGCGGTACAGCGCGTAGTCGACGTCGATCGGCGGGGATCGCCAGGTCGATCGCGAGCGTCGCCCGCGGATCGGGCGGCTCCGCGGCCCCGGCGAGGATCGAGGAACCGGTCGCGGAACTCGTCCCAGCGGTCGGCCGGGATCTCGAACCCGGCGGCGCCGGCGTGGCCGCCGTAGCGGATGAACAGGTCGGCAGCACTGTTCGAGCGTGGCGGCGAGGTCGAGCGAGCCGTCGCTCCGGCACGAGGCCCGGACCACGTCGCCGAGCTCCGCCCCGACGATGGCCGGACGGCCGCGGTCCTCCGCCAGCCTGGCGGCCACGAGGCCGACGATCCCGACGCTCCACGGCCCACGGACGATGGTCGCAGCGCCGACCGGCGCCTCGCCGACCGCCGCGCGCGCCTCGGCGACGGCCGTCTTCATCAGGTCGCGGCGGGTCAGGTTCGCCGCCTCGAGCGCATCGGCATGGCGTCCGGCCTCGACCGCGTCGGTGGCCAGCAGCAGCCGGGCCGCCTCGATCGCCTCCCCCACCCGGCCCGCCGCATTGAGCCGCGGGGCGATGGCGAACGACACGGTCTCGAGGTCCACGGCTGCAGGGTCGATCCGGGCCCGCTCGAGCAGGGCCGCGATCCCGGGGCGCGGCGCGCGACGCAGCCGTTCCAGCCCGAGCCGCGCGATCGCCCGGTTCTCGCCCACGACCGGGGCGACGTCGGCGACGCTCCCGATCGTCGCCAGGTCGGCGAGGTCGAGCGCGGCCGCCGGACCGCCCGGCTCATCGGCGAGCAGCAGCTGGGCGACCTTGAAGGCGACGCCGCTCCCGGCCAGACGGCGGTCCGGGTAGGTCGAGTCGGCCGGTGCGGGTTGACGACGGCGAGCGCGGCGGGCATGACCGCCGGGACGCGGTGGTGATCCGTGACGATGACGTCGATGCCGCGAGCGTTCGCCGCCGCGACCTCGTCCACGCTCGTCGACCCGCAGTCGACGGTGACGATGAGCGGCGCACCCGCCCGTCGCCGCCGCCTCGATCGCGGCGAGCGACAGCCCGTGGCCCTCGTCCAGCCGGCTCGGCACGTAGGGCTCGACCGCGACGCCGAACCGTCGCAGGGCGAGGGTCATGATCGCGAGCCCGGTCAGCCCGTCCGCGTCGAAGTCACCGAAGACGAGCACCCGCTCGCCGCAGGTCGCGGGCGCGATGGATCCGCGCAAGGAGCAGGCCGGCATCGGGCAGTCCGGCCGGGTCGTGGAGGCCGTCGAGCGGATCGCCGAACCAGGCGGCGATCTCCGCGGGACTGACGACGCCACGGGCGGCCAGGAGGCCGCCATCCGGACGCTGACGCCGTGACCGGCCGCCGCCTCGACGGCCGGCGGGGTCGGGATCAGGGCCTCGCCGAACGTCCAGCGGTAGCGCGGTTCGACCATGACGTCAGGATGCCACGGGGCGCTGCACCACGGATCCACCGACCGGCTGCGTCGCCGGCCTCAGGACGCCGGCCGCCGGACTCGTGGCGCGCGGGTGGTCGTCGTCTGGCGGCCGTGCCGGCGGTCATCCCACAGCTGCCAGTCCACGAGCAGCGGGGCGGCCAGGAAGATCGACGAGTACGTCCCCGAGATGATGCCGATCAGCAGTGCGAGCACGAAGTCGGTGATCGCGGCGCCGCCGAACAGCAGCAGCGCGAGCAGCGTGATGACCACGGTCAGGCTGGTCATGATCGACCGGCCGAAGGTCTGCAGGATCGAGTGGTTGACGATGTCCGCGAACGGCTCGCCGGCGTGGCGCGCCTTGTTCTCGCGCACGCGGTCGAAGACCACGATCGTGTCGTGGACGCTGAAGCCGATGACGGTCAGCATCGCGGTCACGAACAGGGCATCGATCTCGACGTGGAAGAACGTCCCGAGGATGGCGAACGCGCCGACCACGACGATGACGTCATGGAGCAGCGACACGAGCGCGGTCACGCCGAACTTGACGTCGCGGAAGCGGTAGGTGATCCAGAGCATGATCCCGATCGAGCCGACGACGATGAGCTGGAGCGCCACGAAGATCAGGTCGGAGCTCACCACGGCACCGATCGTGGTCAGGCTGTTCTGCTCGGCGATCGGTCCGAGCTGATCCTCGAGGGCGACTGCGACCTCGCCGAGCTTGCCCTCGGTCGGGATGGTCGTGTTGCCGGCGGGTGGCGCCGGGCTGGCCGAGGCACTCGCGGACGGTGCGGCCGAGGCCGAGGCCGACGGCGAGGGCGATGGGGCTGGGGCTCGGGGACGGCGATGCCGATGGCGAGGCGCTCGCGGCGGCGGATGCCGAGGCTGACGCGCTCGCGGCGGCCGAGGGAGCATGGCGTGGCCGCGGCGGACGCGCTGGCCGACGCGGACGGGCTGGCCCCGGGCGAGCCGCTCGCGCCCGGCGAACCGCTGGCTCCCGGGCTGGCGCTCGGCAGCGCGCCGGCTCCGGCAGGTCGGCGATCTGCTCGGTCTTGATCTCGATGAAGCCGGCGCCGGTCTTGACCGCGACGGCCTCGAGGCCCTGCGCGGCGAAGACCTCCTCGACCTGGTCCGGCGTGCACGTTCGGGTCCTCGAAGCGGATCTCCCACTTCGTCCCGCCCGTGTAGTCGATCGTGAACTGGAGCCCGGCGTCGGTGAACGGGGTCAGGAGGATGAAGACGAGGCCCGGGATGGTGATGATCAGTGAGAAGAGATAGAACCAGCGCCGCTTCCCGATGACGTCAAACACGCCCGCGCGCCTCGCGTCGGGTGGACGGGCGGGTGGCGCCCATGGCGACGAACTCGTCGTCGCGCAGGCCCTACAGCGACGGCTTCCGCGCCCACTCCTGGCGGACGACCCAGCGCAGGATCGTGCGCGTCACGACGATCGCGCTGAACATCGAGACGAGGACGCCGAGGATCAGCACGAGCGCGAAGCCGCGGATGACCGACGAGCCGAGCGCGTACAGGATCGTGGCGGTGATCAGGCTCGACACGTTCGAGTCGAGGATCGAGTTCCACGCCCGGTTGAAGCCGGCCTCGACCGCCGCCGGCAGCGACTTGCCGAGCCGCAGCTCCTCCTTCATCCGCTCGAAGATCAGGATGTTGGCGTCGACCGCCATGCCGACCGACAGGACGAAGCCCGCGATGCCGGCCAGCGTCAGCGTCACCGGGACGAGCCGGAAGATCGCGAACATCACGAGCGTGTAGTAGATCAGCGCGAAGCCGGCGACCAGCCCCGGCAGCCGGTAGTAGACGACCATGAACACCAGGACCAGCGCGATGCCGAGCAGGCCGGCCAGGACCGTCTGGTCGAGGAACTGGCTGCCCAGCGTGGCGCTGATCTGCTCGCTCGACAGCGCCGCGATCGGGAACGGCAGCGAGCCGAACTTGAGGATCGTGACCAGCTGCGTGGCGTCCTTGGCGTTGAACCCGGCCAGCCCGCCGCCGGTGATCTGGACCTTGCCGTTGGGGATCGAGTTCTGGATGACCGGCGCGGAGACGACGGCGTTGTCGAGGGTGATCGCGAAGTAGCTGCCGACGTTCGCGGCGGTGTAGTGCGCGAACTTGTTCTTGCCGTCCTCCTTGAGGACGAAGTCGACGGCCGGGCGCCCGTTCTGGTCGGTGCCGACGGTCGCCGATGAGACCTGGTCGCCGCTGAACAGCGGCGGGAACTGCTTCGGGTCGAGCTCCTGGCCCTCGGTCGCCTGGGTCGAGCCGAGCGGGACGAAGTCGAGCCGGCCGGTCGAGCCGACGAGGCGGCGGACCGCCTCCGGATCGGTGACGCCCGGCATCTCGACGACGACCCGGTCCTTGCCCTGGGTCGTGACCACCGGCTCGGACACGCCGGTCGTGTTCACGCGCCGCTCGACGATGTCCTTGATGATCGCGAGGTCGGCCGGGCGTCGGCTCCTTGCCCTCGACGGGCAGCGCCTGGTACTCGACCCGCAGGCCGCCCTTCAGGTCGAGCCCGAGCTTCGTCTCGACCGTCCGCCACGCGCCGTCGGCGCTGCGTCGAGTCGGGCAGCTGGAGGCCCGGGAAGAAAACGATGATGAGCGCGAGGACGCCGATGAGCAGGATGAGGATGGGACCGGCTTTACGCATCGAGGCGGGATGTTACACGGAACACCGGGCAGCCGCGCCGGAAGCGGTCGGGTCGGTCGGGCGCAACGCGCTCGCGCACGCTCGACGGGCCATCGTGATCTCGGGGATGCATGGGCGGGGTTCCCTCGGGCGGCGCGGCCCTCGTTCGGGCCGTTCAGCAGAGGGTACGTTGCAGCGGTAGCGATGCGGTGCATCGAACGATGAAGAACTCGCTACCGAAGGCCTCGCGTCAGGCTTCGAGGGTCGCCTTGATCCGGGCGGCCAGCGACTTGCCGATGCCCGGCACGGCCGCGATCTGCTCGACCGGCGCGTCGCGGACGCGCTTGATCGAGCCGAAGACCTTGAGCAGCTCGCGCTTGCGCTTGGGGCCGACGCCGGGCAGGTCGTCGAACGCGGACCGAACGCTGCGCCGAGCCCGCAGGTCGCGGTGGTAGGTGATCGCGAAGCGGTGCGCCTCGTCGCGCAGCCGCTGGACGAGGTACAGCGCCGGCGAGGTCGCGGGCAGCACGATCGGGTCCGGCCGGCCGGGCAGGAACAGCTCCTCGCGCTCCTTGGCCAGGCCGGCCAGCGGCAGGTCGTGGAGCCCCAGCTCGTCGAGGACCTCCTTGGCGGCGCTGACCTGGCCCTTCCCGCCGTCGACGATGACGAGGTCGGGCATCGCCCAGCGGCGCGCCTCCTCGCCGCCCTCCTCGCCGGTCCGCACGATCCGGAACCGGCGGCGGAGGACCTCCTGGTGGCTGGCGAAGTCGTTCGGGCCCTGGACGGTCTTGATCTTGAACCGGCGGTACTCGCCGGTGCGCGGCTTGCCGTCCTCGAAGACGACCATGCTGCCGACCGACTCGCTGCCCTGGAAGTTGCTGATGTCGTAGCACTCGATGCGGAGCGGCGGCCCGGGCACGCCGAGCGCCTCGGCCAGCTCCTCGAGCGCGGCCAGGGTCTTGCCCTGGTCGGCCAGCCAGCGCGCCTGCTCGCGGGCGAGCGTCTCGGCGGCGTTCCGCGTCGCGAGCGCCAGCGAGCTCGCGCTTCTCGCCTCGCTGCGGGACGCGGAGGTGGACCGGTCCGCCACGACGCCCGGTCAGGAACGCCTCGACGACGCCCGGCCTCGGCGATCGGTGCCGGCACGTAGACCTCGCGCGGGATCGACCCGGCCCGGGCGTAGTACTGCTCGACGAAGCTGGTCAGGACCTCGTCGTCGGACGCGTCGCGCGCGGCCTCGAGCAGGAACACGTCGCGCCCGATCATCTTGCCGTCGCGGATGACGAACAGCTGGATGGCCGCCTGGTTGTCCTGCCGGGCCAGGCCGAGGAGGTCGAGCTCGGTCTTGGCGAAGGCGGCCATCTTCTGGCTCTCCATCGTCCGCTCGATGGCCCGGATCTTGTCGCGCAGCGCCGCCGCGCGTTCGTACTCGGTCCGCTCGGCGGCCGACGCCATCTCGCGGCCGAGCGCCTTGACCAGCGTCTCCTGGCGACCCTCGAGGAACAGCTCGACCTGCTCGATGTCGGCCCGGTAGGCGTCCTTGCCGATGGCCGTGATGCACGGTCCCTGGCAGCGCTTGATGTGGTACAGCAGGCACGGCCGCTGGAGCGCCCGGACGCCGTCCTGGATGTCGATCGTGCAGGTCCGGAACGGGAACAGCCGGCGGACCAGGTTCATCGACTCGTCGACGCTCGACGCCGACGCGTACGGCCCGAAGTAGCGGCTCCCGTCGTTGACCAGCTTGCGCGTGCGCTCGATGCGCGGGAAGTCGTCGCCGAGCGTCACCTTGATGTACGGGTAGCTCTTGTCGTCCTTGAGCCGGACGTTGAAGCGCGGCCGGTAGCGCTTGATCAGGTTCGCCTCGAGGAGCAGCGCCTCCGAGACCGAGTCGGTCTGGGTGACCTCGACGTCGGCGACGCGGTCGATGACGCTCCGGATGCGGTGGATCTCGCCGCGCCGGTGCCTGCTTCTGCCAGTACGAGCGGACGCGGTTGCGCAGGCTCTGCGCCTTGCCGACGTACAGCACCACGCCGCGGGCGTCCTTCATGAGGTAGACGCCGGGCTTGTCGGGCAGCTTGGCGAGGGCGGACGCGAGCTCGGGGGTCACGCCCGATGCTAGGGCAAGTCCGTCGACCCGGCCGCGGCCGTCGGCGGCCGCCGGCTCGATCGGACGAAGAGCGCGAACCCGCCGATGGCCGCCGCCAGCGCGACGAACGGCACGAGGTCGACGTCCGACGCCGGGGCGTGCCCCCGCGATCGAGCCGGCGGCACCGGCGGCGACCGATCCCGGACGCGCCACCGACGGCAGTGCCGGGCAACCCCTCATCCCGTCCCGCGGCGCCCTGTTCTCCCCATCCGAACACCGGCGAGCCTTCGACCTGCAGGTCGGCCGTCATGCGGACGCCGGACAGGCCGGTCACCTCGAGCGCGTAGGTCCGGACCGGCGTCTCGGGCGGGATCGTGGAGCCCGACGGTGAAGTGGCCCTCGCCGTCGGTGACGGCCGTCGCCGAGCTCGCGTCCGCCCGGTCGCGCCGGTCAGGTCGATCCGGACCGGGCCGTCCGTCGCGACCGGTCGCCGCGGATCACGACGACCCCGCCCGGGTTGACCCGAGGCGGGTCGACGATGATCCCGGTGAACCCGTCGTGCGCCAAGGTCGGGCGCGGCACGGCCAGGCCAGCAGGGCGACGACGGCCGCCGACCCGGGCGAGGGTCGCAGGCGTGAAACGACGGCGCTCCCGCGACCAGTCGGCCGGGAGCGCCGAGCGAGTTGCCGACCCTCACCGGGCGTCGCCCGTCAGGGCGACGGGATCAGTGCCGGGCAGTTCGGCGCCGTCGCGCCGTTCGATTGTCCGTGCAGTTGATCCGGCCGTTGGCGCCGCCGAGGACGACCGGCGTGAGCGGGGACTTCGCCGTCACGTAGTCGGCCAGGACCTGATCCATGATGTCCTGCGACGTCATCCGGCTGGCGAAGTTCGGATAGCCGTCACCGCCGGTGGCCATGAAGTCGTTCTCGGCGATCTTGTAGGTCGACGCGGCGGTCAGGTCGATCGGCGTCGCCGGTGCAGGTGCCGTCGGCGTCCTGGCAGCACGGCGCCGGTGACGCGGCTCCCGGCGGGCGCTGCGACGTCGTAGGTGAAGCACAGGCCGGACACCTGCGGGAACCGGCCCTGCGCCGACGGCGGACCGGCCGCGGCGAGCTCGCCGAGACGCCGTTCTCGAGCATCGTCTTGAGCTCGGCGCCGTTCACGTCGAGCGTCACGACGATGTTGCCGAATGGCAGCACGCGCGAGCGACTGGCCACGCGTGATCAGGTACGGCGGCGGCGTGTACGACGGGCAGAAGCCGCCCGGACAGTCCGGGGCCGGGCACGTCAGGTCGGCCCGGAGTCCGCCCGAGTTCGTGATCGCGAACTGGACGCCGATCGGGCTGTAGCGGCCCGCATCGCGTCGGTCACGACGTTGCCGACGAGCGACTCGCACAGCCGACCGTCGTCGTTCCCGCACTGGTCGGCCCGCGGGATCGCCTTGGTCGATGTCCCGATCGGCGTGCCGAGGATCGGCGCCAGCTGGCGTTCAGCTCGTCGAGCTCGGCCTGGATGGCCGGGTCCGGGGTCAGGCCGATCGTCCACGGCTTGTGGAAGTCGGCGTCTTGTAGACGACGCCGTGCTTGCCGGCGCCGAGGACGAGGCGCATCCGGGTGAAGCGCAGGCCCTTGCCGCGGTTCTCGGTGACGAGGACGCCGTTCGATCGCAGCGGCAGTCGACCTGGAGGTCGTTGTGGTCGCCGATGACCACGTCGACGTTGACGCACGCTGTCGGCGAGGTCGATCAACGGACCGGTCGGGGCGGTGACCGTGCCGGCCGTGGCGCCCTCGTGGCCGAGCGCGACGATCACGTCGGTCGAGCTTGGCGATCCGTGCGGCCTCCGCATTGACGGCGGGCAGGATCGGCCGGACCTCGAATGGGCCGAGGTTGCCCGGGAAGACGACTTCCGGCGTGGACTCGGTCGTGAAGCCGACGAACCCGATCTTCTGGCCGCCGCCGATGTCGAACACTCTCGACTTCAACCATTCCGGCGGTGTCTGTCCCGTTGGGAAGACGACGTTCGAGCGAGATCATCGGGAACGGCGCCAGCGGGATCAGCTCGTTGCGCAGGTACTGCTCCCCGCGGTCGAAGCTGTGGTTGCCGATCGCGTCGATGTCGATGCCCATCATCCCCATGATCGGTGGCGTCGGCTTGTCGCCGAAGAAGTTCGAGATCGGCGGCGTCGCGCCACCGAACGAATCACCGCCCATGACCTCGAAGACCTTCGACTTGGGCGCCCGGGCGGCCTCGGCCTCGTAGATGTCGAACCAGGTCTTGTAGAACGCCGCCCCGCCCGTGAGAACGTCGGTGCCCGAGCGTGTCGGCCACCTCGGCCAGTGGCGTCAGCTGGGCATGCCAGTCGCTGACGTCGATGATCGTGACTTCGCGGAAGGCGTCGCCGCCCTTGATGAGGCGATAGAGGATGGCGCCGCGGGCGTTCTGCGGCCCCGGGATGCCCATCAGGAACGACGAGCGTCGGAGCGACGTCGACGGCCCGAAGACCCTGGGCGCCGACCACGTGCTTGACGCCCGCCCCGCTCAGCACGAAGACGGCGTGCATGTTGATGTTGTTCGCCAGGTCGACGTAGTTCCGGCAGGTACCCGTGCTGTCCGAAGAAGTGCGACAGCGCGATGTCCTGGCCGGTGTCCCGGCGTCCGACTGGTACGGCGGCCGCGTCACGACGACGACGTCGCCGCTGCGGTTCGGATGGAGCGAGTCGGAGCCGTCGACGTTCCGCAGCTCCTCCTTGTTCATGATCCGCTCGATGACCTGCTTGCCGGGGTTGGCCGGGTCGGTCACGCCCTGGAACGCGGTCCGGATCGCGGTCCTGACCTGCTCGTACGTCGGCCAGGTGGGTTGCGCGGAGCTCCGAGCCGGGCCGGGTTGATGTAGATCTGGATCGTCCCGCCGGCCCAGCATGCCTTGGTCAGGTCGGTGTTGGTCTCGCTGACCGGCGGCACGGCTCGCCCGGGGCCGGGGCGTCGCAACGATCGGCGCTGCAATTCGATGCGCTCGCGTTGCTGACGTGGAGCGACTTCGCCACCGATTGTCGCATCGGCGAGCACCTTGTTCGCGTTGACCGCGTACCACTGCGGCGCGAAGCCGTGGTCGGATCCCGCGAACGTCGTCGGGTCGCCGCCCATCAGCGATCGGGCGATGCCCAGCTTCTCGTCGGCGTCCGCGTACGCGCTGCGGATGTACTCCGAACGGGTGGCGACCAGCCCGGCCGTCCCGGTCCCGGTGCACTGCACGTCGTCGAACTTGGGGATGACGTCGTAGCACGGGTTCGGATCGCCGTCGGCGTCCGTCGGCGATACGAGCGCCATGAACTGGTGCTGGACCTCGTCGGTGAACGGGTACCCGACCATGGCCAGGTCGGTGTCGGGCTGGAGCGTCCCGAGGATGTAGTTGATGACGGCGAGGCTGAACGTCCGCTCGAGGTCACGGCCCTGCTCGACGTAGGTGTCCTCGTCGATCACGCCTGCTTCCAGCGGCGCGAAGTCGCCGGCGGCCCATGGCGGGAGATTGTCGGCGATGTACTTCTCGAGCCGATCCTCGCCCGTACCGCCCGCGGGCAGGCCGTTGCATGGCACTCCGCAACGTCGCGATGGCTCGCGTGAGCGAGGTGAGATACAGCTTGAACTGGCTGCCGTCGGGCGTGAGCGAGATCAACTTGACGTAATGCCCGGCCGTCTGGCCCGCGCGCGGACCGATCAGGCCATTGGCACCCGTCAAGCCTGATCGGCTCGAAGTCACCGATCGCCAGATCGACGGACGGGCCGCCCCGGTCTTGCCAACCGGGCTCACGATCGCATGGTCGTAGACGACTCCGCCACCAACGACGCTGTCGTACAGGTAGACGTTGTAGGTTCGGTTGAGGTGGTGCAGGTTGCGCGCTGCCAGCCGCATCGAAGACCGACGTCGGGACCAGCCACGTCGCCTGCTTCGGAGTCGTGCCGGGGTCGCCGGTGGGGACGCCGGTCCAGCCGGTCGCGTCGGCGAGGGTCGCGTCCTCGTAGTTGACGCCGAAGAAGGCCGAGCCCGCCTGCTCGACCGGCGTCGGCGGCGCCGACCAGGATGCCCCGGTTCGTGAAGAAGCTCGTGAAGTCGACGGTCGGGCCTGCGATGTTCGCGGCCGCGCCGCCCACCCAGTCGATCTGGGCGACCTTCTTGCCGGCACGCTCGGCCGCGTTGGCGATCGTGTCGGCCTGGAGGACGCCGGCGGCCGAGAAAGATGTCCGGTTGTTGAACGCGTCCCCGGCGCGGAAGAAGGTGTTGTTCGTGGAGCCGTGCTCGGCCGGATAGGCGCCGGTCGCCATCGTGTACCAGCCGACGCCGGTATTCGGCGGGAACGCCTGGAGCATGCCGTTGTCGCCGGTCGCCCCGGTCTCCATCATCGTCCTTGTACGTCGGCATGACGCCTTCGGCGACGTACTTCTCGACCAGGTCCGGGCGCATGCCGTCCGAGGCGAACATGACGGTGCGATCGGCGCTGCCGACCGGCGAGTTCTTGGCGGGCCGCGCCGCCGATGCGGGCCCGATGGCCAGCGAAGCGAGAAGGGCCACCATCGTGAACAGGACCACAGGCCGGAGTCGGCGGGAAGAACGGGTCACGGAACACCTCCACGACAGACGGGGCACACGGTCGGGGGCTGGATCGGGGTCACGGTCGTGGGCCTGGTCGACTGCACCAGACCACACCGGACAGTAGAGGACGCCTACGATAGCGCCTCGGCATCGTCGCTGTTAACGCTCGGTTGCGACTCGGTGCCCACGCGCACAACTTCGCGGTGCGTCCGGGCACCAACGTCGGTGATCGGCACACGCTCCGGCCAATCGGCGGGTAATTGCCGCGAGTCAGGCTCAACGTCGCTGCACCCGTCCGTCGTCGAACGGCTCGCGCGGCTGGCGCCCGATCAGCGGGCCGCGGCCACCGCGCCGCCGGGGCCGTCGCTGTGCATCGCGCCCGCGGGCAGCGGCAAGACGACGACGCTCGTGGCGCGCGCCGCGTGGCTGATCGCCGGCGGGACGCCACCCGAGGCGATCCGGGCGATCACCTTCAACAAGCGTGCGGCCGTGGAGATGACCGAGCGGCTCGATGCGGCCGTCGCGCCGCTCGGGGTCGCGCCCGGCGCCGTCCGCGTCCGGACGTTCCACGCGCTCGGGCGCGAGATCCTGCGCGATGCCGGGGTCGCCGTCGAGCCGATGGCCGACCGCGCGGCCGTCCTGGCCGAGGTCGCGCCCTGGGCCGACGAGGCCACGCTGCTCCGCCTCGACACGCTGATCTCGCGGCTCAAGGTCGAGCTCGGCGTGACGGCCGACGACGTCGCTGCCGATCCGGAAGCCGGCCCGTTCGCGCGTGCGTTCGTGGCCTACGAACGGGCGATCGAGGCCGCCGGCGAGCTCGACTTCGACGACCTGATCCTCCGCGCGATCTCGGCGCTCGAGGCGGACGCCGCGTTGCTCGGGCGATGGCGCGACCGATGTCGCGAGCTGCTGGTCGACGAGGTCCAGGACGTCGACCGCGCCCAGCTCCGGCTCGCGCTGCTGCTGGCTGCTCCGGCCAACCGCATCTTCCTCGTCGGTGACGACGATCAGTCGATCTACGGCTGGCGGCTGGCCGACGTCCGCCGGATTCTCGGCCTCGAGGCGCTGCTGCCCGGGCTGCGGCGGGTCGACCTCGAGGTCAACTATCGCTGTCCGGCCCGGGTGGTCGAGCGCGCAGTCCGCCTCGTCGAGCACAACGGCGAGCGCTTCGCCAAGGCGATCCGCGCAGGCCCGGCCGCGACCGGCCAGCTGATCCTGGCGGCCGATGCGTCGGATGAGACCGAGCGCCTCGAGCGGGCGGTGCGGACGTGGCCGGACGACGGCCCGACGCGGGCGATCCTCGCCCGGACCAACCGGGAGCTGCTCCCCGCGGTCGTGGTCGCCCTGCGGCTCGGGCTCCCCTTCCGGGCGCCGCGGATCGACCTGCCGCTGGAGTCGCCGCTGGTCGACGAGCTGCTCGATCGGGCGGCGTCCCTCGCGCGCGCGCGCGAGCCGCTGCTGGTGACGCTCGGCCGCGTCCGGGCGTCGGTCCCGCCGGAGGACGGCGCCACTGAAGCGATCGCAGCGTCGTTGCTCGGCTGGGCCGTCGGGTCAGCCGACCTGCCGTCGTTCGTGGCCGCCGTGGCCACGACCCGGGCACGGCTTGCGGAGCTGCGGCAGGACGACGCCCCGCTGACGCTGGCCACCGCCCACGCCACGAAGGGTCTCGAGTTCGACCACGTCATCGTGCTCGGGATGGAGGCCGGCCGCTTCCCGAGCGCCCGGGCGGTGGCCCAGGCGGACGATCCCGTGCGCGCGTACGAGGAGGAGCGGCGACTCGCCTACGTCGCGTGGACCCGTGCCCGCCGATCGCTGACCCTGCTGTACGACCCTGCGGTCGTGTCGCCGTTCCTGCTCGAGGCCTTCGAGCCGGCCGAGCTCGGGCTGGGGGCGGGTGCGGCGGCATGACCGTGGCGCCCGGCGGCCCGCCGAGGCCCGCCCGGGCGCCCGGCGGTCTACGCCCTCGCCCGATCGATCTCGCGGATCAGCCGGTCGAGCGCGTCGAGGAACGGCTCGGTCAACGACTCGGGCAGGACGTCGCGCACCGAATCCTTGACACCGTACGCGGCCCGGCAGCGGATCGCGGTCGCGCGCAACGCGGTCGGCTCCTCGTCGCGCAATCGCTCGGGCATCGGCTCGAAGAATGCCGTCCAGCGCGCCGACCCGAGGTCGCGCGCCGACGCCAGCAGCCGGTCGGCGTGGCGTGCTGCGACCAGGCCGGCCTCGTCGATCCCCGGATGCTCGTGTCGAGCCGGTCGCCGGGTCTGGCGCCGGGCGCGCGCCTCGGTCATCGCCGATCAGTCGTCGGCGGGCTTGGTGCCGAGGATGTCGAGCCCCTCATCCGCCCGATCCGCCGGGGCGAGCAGCAGGAGCGGCAGGCGCTTGCGTTCGGAGCCGTTGACGAGGATCCGGAACGAGTAGTCGCCCGGGCGCCGGGAAGGTCAGGTTCCACAGGTCGATCGAGAACGTCAGGACCGCGTCACGAGCGTCGCGCTGGCTGCGCGCCACGAGGCTGCCCGTCGCGCCGGCGACCTCTCCCCCGTCGGGATCGAGCAGGACGAAGCGGATCTCGTGCTCGCGATCGGTCTCGGGCGCGGTGACCTGCAGCCCGATCACGAGCGCCAGGTGGGGGTGGCGCAACGGAAATCGCCGGCCGCCGATACGGGCCACGCCGCCGCCGAGGACGTGGAACTTCTGGCCGGGGATCGTCTCGGCCGCATCGGCCAGGAAGGCGAAGTCGATGTCGGGCATGACCGGATGGTACGCGGGGCCGGGACGCTCAACCAGCCCGCGCCGCGGTCGCCCGCTTGCGCGACGGCGCGATCTTGATGACCGGCTTGGCGTCGTGGCCGTTGCCGCGCCCGCCGCGGGTCGCCCGTCCGGCCTCCTCCGCGAAGGTCACGTCCGACAGCGGCACGAGCGGCTCGCCGCGCAGGACCCGCGCCAGGTACTCCCCGGTCGCCGAGCCCGCGACGCCGGCCACGTGCTCCGGCGTGCCCTCGGCGATGATCCGGCCGCCGCGGGCGCCGCCTTCCGGCCCGAGGTCGACGATCCAGTCGGCGGTCTTGATCACGTCGAGGTTGTGCTCGATGACGAGGACCGTGTTGCCGCCGTCGACGAGCCGGTGGAGGACCTCGAGCAGCTTCTCGAC
The DNA here is from genome assembly GCA_963721545.1 of uncultured Chloroflexia bacterium. Taxonomy (GTDB): domain Bacteria; phylum Chloroflexota; class Limnocylindria; order Limnocylindrales; family CSP1-4; genus SPCO01. The sequence continues at coordinate 294,551 of CAVRKB010000007.1, read as the reverse complement.
GTCGGCGAAGTGGAGCCCGGTCGTCGGCTCGTCGAGGACGTACAGCGTCCGGCCGGTCGCCCGCCGCGACAGCTCGGTCGACAGCTTGACTCGCTGTGCCTCGCCGCCCGACAGCGTCGTGGCCGGCTGGCCGAGGTGGACGTAGCCGAGGCCGACGTCGTTGAGCGTCTGGAGCTTGGCGTGCACCTTGGGCACCGCCTTGAAGAAGTCGACGGCCTCGGCGATCGTCATCTCCAGCACGTCCGCGATCGACTTGCCCTTGTAGTGGATCTCGAGCGCCTCGCGGTTGTAGCGCTTGCCGTGGCAGACCTCGCACGGGACGTAGACGTCGGGCAGGAACTGCATCTCGATCTTGAGGATCCCGTCACCCTTGCAGTGCTCGCAACGGCCGCCCTTGACGTTGAAGCTGAAGCGGCCCGGCGAGTAGCCGCGGACCCGCGACTCGGGCACGCCGGCGAACAGCTCGCGGATCGTCGTGAACAGCCCGACATAGGTCGCCGGGTTCGAGCGCGGCGTCCGTCCGATCGGGCTCTGGTCGATCTCGATGATCTTGTCGACGTGCTCGGCGCCCTCGAGCGTGTCGTGCGCCCCGACCGGCTCGCGCGAGCCGTTGAGCTCGCGGGCAAGGGCGCGGTACAGGACCTCGGTCACGAGCGTGCTCTTGCCACTGCCCGACACGCCGGTGATGGCCACGAACGTGCCCAGCGGGACGCGCAGGTCGATGTCGCGCAGGTTGTGCTCGCGGGCGCCGCGGACGCGCAGCCGCTTGCCGTTGCCGCGCCGGCGACGCTTCGGGATCGGCACCGCGCGCTCGCCGCGGAGGAACGCGCCGGTGATCGAGCGCGGCTCGGCGAGGACGGCCTCGAGCGGCCCGTTGGCCACGATCTCGCCACCGTGCGCGCCGGCGCCCGGGCCGATGTCCACGACCCAGTCGGCGGTCCGGATGGTCTCCTCGTCGTGCTCGACGACGAGGACCGTGTTGCCCAGGTCGCGCAGCCGGGTCAGGGTGGCGATGAGCTTGGCGTTGTCGCGCTGGTGGAGCCCGATCGATGGCTCGTCGAGGATGTACAGGACGCCCATCAGCGTCGTCCCGATCTGGGTCGCCAGCCGGATCCGCTGCGCCTCGCCACCGGACAGCGTCACGCTCGTCCGGTCGAGGGTCAGGTAGTCGAGCCCGACGTCGACCAGGAACCCCAGCCGCGCGACGATCTCCTTGAGCAGCTGGTGGGCGATCGTCCGCTCGCGCTCGGACAGCGTCGCCTCGAGCGAGCCCGCCCAGCGCAGCGCGTCGGTGATCGACATCGTCGACACGTCCCACACGTTCCGGTCGCCGATCGTGACCGCCAGGATCTCCGGCCGGAGCCGCTTGCCGCCGCACACCGGACAGGGCCTGCGTGACCATGAACTTCTCGAGCTCGGTCTTGATGTAGTCCGAGTCGGTCTCGCGGTAGCGCCGCTCGAGGTTGGTGATGACGCCCTCGAACGTCGCCTTGTACGTGTTCTCGCCGCGGTCGGTCCGGTAGCGGACGATGACCTTCTCGTCCTTCTTCGCGCGGAGCATGTAGTCGATCGCCTCGGCGGGCAGGTCGCGGACCGGGGCGGTGAAGTCCCAGCCGTGCGCCGCGCAGATCGCCTCGAGGATCTTGAGCCGCCACGAGGCGTCGGTCGGCATCCGCGCCCACGGCACGAGCGCGCCGGTCGCGATGCTCTTCGAGCGGTCCGGGATGACGAGGTCCGGGTCGATCTCCAGCTTGGTGCCGAGGCCGGTGCAGCCCGGGCAGGCGCCGTGCGGCGAGTTGAACGAGAAGCTGCGCGGCTCGAGCTCGTCGGCGGTGTAGCCGTCGTACGGGCAGCTGTACTTCTCGCTGTAGCGGCGCTCCTCGAAGTCGGCCGCCTCGCCGTCGCGCGGCGCCGGCGCGATCAGCACGACGCCCTCGCCGAGGCGCAGCGCGGTCTCGATCGAGTCGGCCAGCCGGCCGGCATCGGGATCCGGGATCGGCTCGCCGGTCTCCGGGTCGAGCGGCCGGCCGTCGGGCGCTCGTGCGGCGCCATCGGGCGCCTCCGCATGGCGGACGATGTAGCGGTCGACGACGACCTCGATCGAGTGGCGCTTGTACTTGTCGAGCTTGGGCGCGTCGGTGATGTCGATCATCTCGCCGTCGACCCGGACGCGGACGAAGCCCTGCCGGCGGGCGCCGTCGAAGACGCGGTCGCCCTCGGTCTTGCGGTCCTTGATCAGCGGCCCCAGGACGAGCAGCCGGGTGCCTTCCGGCAGCGCCAGCACCTGGTCGACGATCTGCTGGACCGTCTGGCGCTCGATCGCGTGGCCGTTGGGACAGTGCGGGATGCCGATCCGGGCGAACAGCAGCCGCAGGTGGTCGTAGATCTCGGTGACGGTGCCGACCGTGGAGCGCGGGTTGCGCGAGGCGCCCTTCTGGTCGATCGAGATCGCCGGCGACAGGCCGTCGATCTGGTCGACGTCCGGCTTCTCCATCTGGCCCAGGAACTGGCGGGCGTAGGCGCTCAGGCTCTCGACGTAGCGGCGCTGGCCCTCGGCGTAGATGGTGTCGAAGGCCAGGCTCGACTTGCCCGAGCCGGACAATCCGGTGATGACGACGAGCCGGTCGCGCGGGAACGCGACGTCCACGTCCTTGAGGTTGTGTTCTCGTGCGCCGCGCACGACGAGCTGATCCTGGGGCACGCCTCAAGTGTACCGGATTGGAGACAAATCGAACAGGTGTTCGTGGCAGATCGCGCGCCGGCCGGGCCGTGCCGCGGCCCCTGCTACCCTCGCGGCACGATGCGCACGCTCGCCACCGTCATCCTCGGGCTCGTCATCGGCGCCGGGATCGCCGCCTGCTACTCGCCGGGCGACGCGGCCGCCGGGCTCGGTGCCGGGACTCGACGATCGTTCGCTCGCTCCCGGCGCCTCGGACGAACGGCCTCCGAACGAGACGATCGAGGTCCCGCCGCCATCAAGTAGGGCAGTCCCCGGGCGGCGTGCCTCAGCGCAGCAGCGTGGCCGCGTTGGTGATCCCGCCGATGAGCCCCGCAGCGATCGCGAGGGCCAGCGGAAGCCCTCCCACGATCGACCAGACGCCCCGGCCGCCGCGCGCCGACGAGGCAATGCACAGGGCGCCGATGAGCAGGACCAGCGCCATCTTGGCGACGACCACGGCGGTCATGCCGTAGGCACCGAACAGGTCGTTGACGAAGGGATTGGCCTCGGCGCCGGCGCCATGCCTGCCCACCATCACGATGAACGTGGCCAGGTCGAACGCCTGGGCCAGCGCCAATGTGGCGAGGCGCAGGACCTCGGTCGAGGCAGGTCGAGCGCCGACCAGCGCGCCGGACGCATCATCGCGACCGACTGGGCCCGCATGCGGGAGACCACGCCACCGTTCACCCGTCAAATCTAGTCCGAACCCGTCCGCATCGCAGCGGACGGCACTCGAATTCCGGCGCGTCCGCGCACCACGTAGTGCGCGTCGGGACGACTCAGCGGCGGCGCGGCGAGCGCTGGCCCGGTCCGCTTCCGGATGTTCGGCGTGACGGTCCGATCCCAGGTCGGGCGGTCGAGCCAGCGGGCCTGCCAGCCCGTGGCGTCGTCGTGCTCGTCGCGGATCCCCGGCAGCCAGTCGGCGATCGTGTTCTCGTCGATGCCGGGTTCGCCGGGCACGCCGTCGAGCGAGTCGGCCGGCTCCTCGTCGGCCGGGAGGACCGTCACCGAGGTGACCTCCATCGTCGGGCCGGCGGCGATCGCCGCAGCGGCACCGCGACGGCCGCGCGCCCGGTCGGCCGCACCGGTCAGCCCGTTCCCGCCGGATCCGCCGGCGTCGCGCCCGGCCCGCTCGGCCGCGCGTCCGACGGTGATCGAGGCGTCCTCCTGGAGGACGCGCAGGCGGATCTGCTGGATCTCGTCGCGGAGCGCCGCGGCGCGCTCGAACTCGAGCTGCTTGGCGGCCGCCTTCATCTCGGCCTCCATCCGCGCGACGACCGCCTCGACCTTGGCGCGGTCCGCCTCGCTGAACTCGCCGCCGCGCTCGGAGGCGTACATGACCGTCGACTCGGCCACCGCGCGGAGCCGCTCGTTGAGGTCGCGGATGCCCTTGACGATCGTCGTCGGCTCGATCCCGCGCTCGAGGTTGTAGGCCTCCTGGTACGACCGCCGCCGGTCGGTCTCGTCCATCGCCACGCGCATCGACTCGGTGACGGTGTCGGCGTACATGATCACCTCGCCCCCGGTGTTGCGGGCCGCCCGGCCGATCATCTGGATGAGCGACCAGGCCGAGCGCAGGAAGCCCTCCTTGTCGGCGTCGAGGATGGCCACCAGGGTCACCTCGGGCAGGTCGATCCCCTCGCGCAGCAGGTTGATCCCGACGAGCACGTCGAAGATGCCGAGGCGGAGGTCGCGCAGGATCGCGACGCGCTCGAGCGTGTCGACCTCGCTGTGGAGGTACTGGACCTTGATCCCGAGCTCCTTGAGGTAGTCGGCGAGGTCCTCGGACATCTTCTTGGTCAGCGTCGTGACCAGGGTCCGCTCGCCGCGCTCGACCCGGCCGCGGATCTGCTCGAGCAGGTCGTCGATCTGGTTCTCGGTCGGACGGACCGTGATCTGCGGGTCGACGATGCCGGTCGGCCGGATGAGCTGCTGGACGATCCGCGTGCTGCGCTCGAGCTCGTACGGCCCCGGCGTGGCGCTCATGTAGACGGCCTGGTGGACGGTCGCCTGGAACTCCTCGAAGGTCAGCGGCCGGTTGTCGAGCGCGGACGGCAGCCGGAAGCCGAAGTCGACCAGGATCTCCTTGCGCGTCCGGTCGTTCTTGTACATGCCGACGACCTGGGGAATCGTCATGTGCGACTCGTCGACGACGAGCAGCCAGTCGGGCGGAAAGTAGTCGAGCAGCGTCCACGGCCGGGAGCCCGGCTCGCGACGCGACAGGTGGCGCGAATAGTTCTCGATCCCGGTGCAGTAGCCGAGCTCGCGCATCATCTCGAGGTCGAACGTCGTCCGCTGGCGGAGCCGGGCGCCCTCGAGCGCACGGCCCTCGGACTCCAATCCCGAGACCCGCTCCTCCATCTCCGCCTCGATGTCGACGATCGCTTCCTTGAGCTTGTCGGCCGGCGTCACGTAGTGGGTCGCGGGATAGACGTTCGTCTCCTTGCGCTCGGCCAGCAGCTCGCCGGTCAGCGGATCGAGCTCGGTGATCCGCTCGACCGTGTCGCCGAAGAACTCGACCCGGATGAGCGTCTCCTCCGAGGCCGGCTGGAGCTCGAGCGTGTCGCCGCGAACGCGGAAGCGGGCCCGCGTCAGCGCGGTGTCGTTGCGCTGGTACTGGAGGTCGACGAGATGGCGCAGCACCGCGTCGCGCCGGTACTGCCCGCCGGTCCGCAGCTTGAGCACGGTCGCGCCGTAGTCCACCGGGGCACCGAGGCCGTAGATGCACGACACGGACGCGACGATGATCACGTCGCGCCGCTCGAACAGGGCGTGGGTCGCGGCATGACGGAGCCGGTCGATCTCGTCGTTCCGCGACGAGTCCTTCTCGATGTAGGTGTCCGAGCGCGGGAGGTAGGCCTCGGGCTGGTAGTAGTCGAAGTAGCTGACGAAGTACTCGACCGCGTTCTCGGGGAAGAACTCGCGGAACTCGGCGTAGAGCTGGGCGGCGAGCGTCTTGTTGTGGGCGAGGACCAGCGTCGGCTTGTTGTGGGCGGCGATGACGTGCGACAGCGTGAACGTCTTGCCCGAGCCGGTGACGCCGAGAAGGACCTGGTCGTTCAGCCCCTTGGCGAGGCCGTCGACCAGGCCCTCGATCGCCTTGGGCTGGTCTCCCGTCGGCTCGAACGGCGCGACGAGCTTGAAGTCCGGCATGGTCCGAAGTCTAGCAGTCTTCGCACGAACCGAACGGGTGTTCGTAGCTCGCGCTGGGCGCGCCGGGCCGCTGCGGACCCGCGCGGCCCCCCGGCGCCTAGTCCTCCGACGACACGCCGATGACGTGGCCCTGCGGATCGGCGAACAGCCCGAAGGTCACGCCGGGCACCGACTGCGCCGGCTGGACGATCGTGCCGCCGAGCTCCACCGCGCGCGCCAGCGCGGCGCGAACATCGGGGACGCCGGCGAACACGGTGACCATCGGCGATCCGCCCTGGTTGGGGCTGATCCCGCCCGGGATCGTGCCGCTGGGCACGCCGCTGTCGACATAGGTGTAGCCCGGGAAGCCGCCGGGTGGGTACGTCCAGCCGAACAGGTCGGCGTAGAACGCCCGCGTCGTGTCCGGGTCGTCGGAGCGGATCTCGAAGTGGACGATCGGGTTGCCCATGGCTGTCTCCTTGTCGTGGCGCCGGTTGGTCGTTCAGTCAGGCGACGAACGGCGACGACGGAATCGACAGCTTCAGCGCGGGATCGCGCCGCCGGCCTCGACCAGCGCGGCGTCGAATGCGGCCTCGACGACCGACCTCGTCGAATCGAGCCCGCCGGAGGCATCGATCACGAGCGTCGCGGCGGAGCGGGCCCGGTCGACCAGGCCGGCCTGGGCCGCGATCCGTCGGTCGGCATCCGGTCGGGCCAGCCCGCGGCCGGTCAGGCGCTCGCGCTGGACGGCCGGATCGCAGGTGACCAGCCAGACCGCATCGCAGGCGTCGGCCAGGCCGCCCTCGACGAGCTTGATCGCCTCGATGACGACGGCCCGCGCGCCCGCGGCCCGCGCCTCGTCGATGGCAGCCACGATCCGCGGCCGGACGGCGGGATGGACGATCGCCTCGAGGTCGCGCAGCGCCGTCGCGTCGGCGAACACGATCCGTCCGAGCGCGGCCCGGTCGAGCGACCCGTCCGAGCGGCGAAGGTCTTCGCCGAACCGGGCGATGACCGTCTCGAGCGCCGGCTCACCGGGTTCGACCACGTCGCGGGCGACCTGGTCGGCGTCGATGACGACAACGCCGGCCCGTTCCCCGAGCCAGCCCGCGACGGTCGACTTGCCGCAGCCGATCGGGCCGGTCAGCCCGAGGCGGAAGGGTCGGACCGGTCGATCGTCAGTCGCATCGCGCACCGGCGCAGTGTAGGACGCCGACGTCGGTCGGCTGCGCGGGTCAGTCCCAGGCGCCGGTCGCCCAGCAGTCCCCCGACCAGGAGTTGCCGCTCCAGCTGTTGCCCGACCAGGAGTTGCCGCTCCAGCTGTTGCCCGACCAGCTGTTGCCCGACCAGCTGTTGCCCGACCAGCTCGAACCGGACCAGCTGTTGCCCGACCACGAGTTGCCGGACCACGAGTTGCCGGACCAGAGTTGCCGGACCAGCTGCTCCCGGACCAGGTGCTGCCGTTCCAGGTGCCGCCCGACCAGCTGTGATGCGCCGCCTCGAGCGCCGCCATGGCGGCCGAGTCGAATGGCTGCCCGAAGATGTCCTGCTCGCCGCTGAGCTCGACGCCGTCGCGGATGAGGCGGTCGGTGCCGCGCGACTGCTCGAGACTGCCAGTTCCGTTCGACGAGGCCCACTGCTGGTTGGAGCCGGTCATGCCCAGCAGGAGGCTGGCGGTCATCTGCAGCTCACCGCCACCGATGGCCTGGGCCTTGGCAACGAGGTCCTGCCCGGTCGTCACCAGGAACTTCTTGACCTGGTCCGGGGTCGCCCCGGGGTGCTTCTGGAGCACGAGCGCCGCCGCCCCCGAGACGATCGCCGCCGACTCCGACGTGCCGCTGCCGCGGAAGTAGTCCGAGCCCAGCCGGCCTTCGGGATGGTTGACGTCGATGTAGGAGTTCGGGACACGGAGCCCCTGGATGTGGGTGCCCGGGGCGACGAGGTCGACGCCGCGGGTCGCACCGCGCTTCGGCCACGGCGAGAACGCCGGGACCTTGTCGTCGAGCTGCGTGAGCGTGCCCATCGAGTCCGACGAGCCGACGGCGATGAGCCAGGGGTCGATCGCCGGGTCGGCCAGCGCCGGGGCGTTGTTCATGTGGTTCTGGAAGCCGTAGTTGCCGCCCGCGGCGACGACGACGATGCCCGCTTTCCAGGCCTGCTCGGCGGCGTAGGCCAGCGGGTCCACGCGGTAGTCCTGCGCCGAGTTCGTGCCGTACGACAGGTTGATGATCCGGATGTTGAGGTCGCCGTCGTTGCGATGCTGGACGACCCAGTCGATCGCCGCGATGACCTGGCTGACATCGGTGCCGCCGTCCGCGACGCCGACCTTGACCGACGACGATCCGCGCGTCGGGAGCCATGCCGCGGTAGTCGGGGCTCTTGGCCGCGATCAGCCCGGCCATGAACGTGCCGTGGCCGTTCGTGTCGAGGTTGGTCAGGTTCGGGGGCCTGCGATTCGAACGAGAGGTCCGGGCCGTAGACGACCTTGCCCGAGCCGTCCAGCCCGTCGACCGGGCTGACCCCGGTGTCGATGACGGCGACGTCGACGCCCTGGCCGGTGTAGCCCGCGGCCCACCACGCCGTGGCGCCGGTGTAGGCGGTCGTGTTGAACATCGAGTTCACGTCCGACGCGGGGTCGTAGCCGGCCAGCGTGGTCGCGGGCGCGATGGCGGCCGCGATCGTCAGCGCGACGGCGCCCAGGGTCGTGCCGATGCGGCGGGATGCCGAGAAGTCGAGGCTCCAGCCACGGTCCGGTCGAGTCGGGGTGGCCGTGCCACCGTCCGAACGATCCACCTGCGCCATCGAGGCCACCTTCTGGTTGGTCGATGTGCGGTGCCTGGCAACCGGGCGGTCATCGGGAGCGGGTCCCGGAAGATCCCTGGCTTTGCGTCCCCGCCTTTCGACGGGTTTGCCGAGTTTTCAGACCGTACGGCGACAGCCCACCTGGCTGCCGTCTGCTGCGGACGATGCCCGGCTGGGCCGCGCGGCCAATGGGACGAAAGTCCTGTTCGGTGCATGCAGGAACCGACATTCGTCGACGAACACCGCTCAGCTCGCCTCGACGATCCGGCTCGGCCGTCGTCGCACGCGTGGTCTCGGTCGTCGGGTCGCCGATCAGGACGCTGCCGTGGGCCAGCATCGTCGCGATGGAGGCCGGGTCGAGCGGCCGGGCGAAGTAGAAGCCCTGGGCGAACTCGCAGCCGAGGGTCCGCAGCCGGCCGAGCTGCGACCACTGCTCGACGCCCTCGGCGATGACCGACAGCCGGAGCGCCCGGCCGAGCGCGACGATGGCGCTGACGAGCTCCCAGGCGTCCGCGTCGAGACCGTCGACGTCGACGAAGTCGCGCGCGATCTTGAGCGTCGTGACCGGGAAACGCTGGAGGTAGCTGAGCGACGAGTAGCCGGTCCCGAAGTCGTCGATCGAGACGCCGATGCCGGCGTCACGCAGGTCCTGCAGCTTCTCGCGCGTGGCGGCGCTGTCGTGGAGCATCGACGTCTCGGTCATCTCGAGGACGATCTGCGTCGGCGCGACGCCTGCCTCGCGGATGATCGCCTCGACCTCCTCGACGAAGTCTGGCTGGGCCAGCTGCCGGGCCGAGATGTTGACGCTGACGGTGAATGGCGTGCCGGCGACCAGGTGCTGCCACTCGCGGAGCTGCCGGCAGGCCTGGCCGAGCACCCAGCGACCGATCTCGAGGATCGAGTCGGACTCCTCGGCGACGCGGATGAAGTCGTCCGGGCCGATCCGGCCGCGCTCGGGATGCTCCCAGCGGACGAGCGCCTCGACGCCGACCATCCGGCCGCTGGTCATCTCGACGATCGGCTGGTACTGGAGGACGAACTCACCGCGCGGCGATGGCGTGCTCGAGGTCGGCCGACAGCTGGCGCGCGGACCATCACGGCGTCGTGCATCGACGACTCGAACACGACCACCCGGCCCTTGCCGCGAGCCTTGGCCGAATACATCGCCACGTCGGCGTTGCGCAGCAGGTCGCCGGCGGTGTCCACCGCCAGGCCGGCCGGCGGCGACGCCGACGCTCGCCCGCACGTTGACGTCGCGACCCTCGATCTCGAACAGTGGCCCCATCGCCGCCGTCAGGCGGTTGGCCACCCGCATCGATGCCTTCATGTCCGGCGAATCGCGGAGCAGCACCGCGAACTCGTCGCCGCCCAGCCGGGCGGCCATGTCGGACGTGCGGAGGACCGAGTGGATGCGGTCGCCGACCGCGACCAGCAGGGCATCGCCGGCGGCGTGCCCGAGGCTGTCGTTGACCAGCTTGAAATCGTCGAGGTCGACGAACAGGACGATCGGCACGCTCCCGCCCGGATCGGGTGACTCGAGCCGCGAGGCGACGACCTGGGTGAACAGCGAGCGGTTGGCCAGCCCGGTCAGCGGGTCATGGAGGGCCTGGTGGTGGAGCTCCTCCTTGAGCCGGCCGAGCTGCTCGAGCGACTGCTCGAGCTGGCCGTTCTCGAGGGCGATCGCGGTGTGGTTGGCGAGCGTCTCGAACAGCTTCAGGTCCTCGGCCTCGAACGTGCTCAGGTCGTTGAGCGGGTCCGAGACGAAGAGCGTGCCGACCAGCGTCGACTCCCCGAGGAGCGGCGCCACGAGCGCGCGGCGCGTCTTCCGCCCGAGGCGTTCGGATTCCTCGTCCGCCGGGAGGTCGACGAGGCGGCCCTGGCGTTCGGTCACGGCGCGGATGAGCAGCGGATCGTCGAGCGTCGGGCCGACCGGCTGCATGACCTCGATCGCGGTCGCCCGGCCCGACCTGGCAGCGCAGGATGTCGTCGCCTTCGTGGCGCGGCAGCAGCCGGATCTCGGCCACGTCCGCCCGGAACATCTTGCGGGCATGGTCGAGCAGGCTCACCAGCGCGGTGTCGAGCTGCGGGCTCCGCTGCAGGATCCGGGTCGACTCGTACAGGAGCTCGATGCTCTCGTGCTGCTGGCGCTCCGAGATGTAGGCGCGATAGGCCAGCGCGGCGGTGACCGTCGGCAGCACGAACAGCCAGATCGATTCAGGGTTCGCCCACAGGACGGTCAGGCCCATCAGCGCGATGCTCGCGTTGGTCAGCGAGACGACGATCCCGATCTTGAGCATCTCGGGGATGCGCCGGTACTGCGGCGTCCCCTCGGCCAGCGAGATCGCGGTGCTGACGCTCAGCACGCCGATGAGGTTCTCGACCAGGGCGACCAGCAGGACCGCCGCCCAGATCGAAGGCCCGAACGCCTGGCCGGGCGTGACGATGACGTGGACGATCCAGACCGAGATCACCGAGGTCAGGCCGAACTGGGCGAGGTTGAAGGCGAGCTTGACCCGCCGCTGGCGCCGGTTGACGACGAGGGCGACCGCGGAGCCGACCAGTCGGGCGGCGATGAACGCCGGTGGGGTCACCAGGAAGAGGCCGGCGACCAGCGGCAGCTCGCTCATCGAGAACGAATGGGCGCTCCGCCCGATGTGGAGGTGGATGACCTTCGCCTCGGCCAGGTAGAAGCCGATGGCCAGGAGCCACATCGGGATCGCGATCGGGACCGGGATCGGCGGCTGCGGCGGGACGACGAGGATCGCGAGCAGCGCCGTCAGCGAGATGAGGACGAGGGTAAACAGCCAGACCCTCGTCGAGCCCGACGTGTCCGCGATGAATGACCGGAAATGGGACCTGACCGAATCGGCGATCCCGGCAAGTCGAGCGGCGCGCACCCTCGGCTTCCAGCACGGATTCGAATCGACAGGTCGAACATCCGTCCGACATGTCGTTAGGACCCTAGAACCACCCGCATCGACCTAGACATCACCCGAACGGCCACGCCTACCCAGTACCGATGGGCCATCCGCGGGTCTAGGGCGCGCGCTCCTCCAGCTCCAGCCAGGCATCCTCCGCGGCCGCCAGCGCGACGTCGATGTCGGCCAGCTCGCTCGTCACCCGCCGCATCTCCACGAAGTTCGCCTGCACCGCCGGGTCCCCCATCGACAGCTCCAGGTGGTTCTTCCGCAACCCCAGCCGCGTCAGCTCCGCCTCAGCCGCCACCTTCTGCCGCCGATACGCCTCCTTGGATAGTTTTTCCTTTCGCCTGACGGCCGACCGCGGGGCTGGTGTCTCCACGGCCGCCGGCTCGCCGATCAGCGCGCCGCCCGCTCCCTACGGCGCGGCGCCTAACGGGAGCGGCGGTCGCGCGCTCGTCGATCCGTCGACCTCCACGCGAGCCGCGCGGCCTCGGTCGCCAGTGCTCCTTCCACGGTCCAGCCATCGGCGACGGCCGCGCGCCACGCCTTGTACCCGCCGTCGAACGGGACCGCCGAGCCGTGGTCGACCACCCACAACTTCTCGCAGACCGTCTCCAGCAACCGCCGATCGTGCGAGACGACCAGCAGCGTCGCCGGCGAGGTGGCCATGAATGCCTCGATCGCCTCGCGCGCCGGGATGTCGAGGTGGTTCGTCGGCTCGTCGAGGAGCAGCAGGTTCGACGGCTGGATGCCGAGCAGCGCGAGCTCGAGCCGCGACCGCTCGCCGCCCGACAGGGACCGCGACCTCCTTGAACGCGTCGTCGCCGCGGAACAGGAACCGCGCCAGATAGGTCCGTGCCTCGCCGGCCGTCAACGGGATCGTGTCGGTCAGCGCGTCGAGGACGGTCGTGCCCGCGATCGCCGCGCCGCGGAGCTGCGCGAGATACCCGAGCTGGACGGCGTTGCCGAAGGTGATCGCGCCGTCGAGCGGCGGGAGGTCCCCCGCGATCGTGCGCAGGAGCGTGGTCTTGCCCGCGCCGTTCGGCCCGACGATCCCGATCCGCTCCCCGCGCTGGGCGGCCAGGAACGGGACGCGCGCCACGATCCGGGGCTCGGTGGCAGGCGACCCGTCCGGGGCCATGGCGCCGCGGCCGGGCAGGTAGCCGACGGCCAGGTCCTCCAGCCGGACCGCGATCTCGCCGCTGCGCGACGGCCCGGTCCCGACGAGCGCGGCGGTCGGGATCGCCAGCTTGCGCCCGGTCCGCGGTGCGTCGCGGCGCTCGGCCTCGAGCCGTTCGAGCCGCGCTTCGTGCTCGTGCATCTTGGAGAACTTGCGATGGCTCCGATAGCGCTGGACCAGCTCCTTCTCGCGGGCGATCGCATCGGCCTGCGTCTCGACGTCCTTGACCGTCCGGGCGTCGCGCTCGAGCCGCTGCCGGTGGTAGGCGCCGTAGTCGCCGCGAAACGCGGTCAGCCGCCGGTCGCGCAGCTCCCAGACGCGGGTCACGGTCGCATCGAGGAACGCCCGGTCGTGCGACGCGACGAGCAGCGAGCCCGACCGCCGGCGGAGGTGCTCCTCGAGCCATTCGAGCGCGTCGAGGTCGAGGTGGTTGGTCGGCTCGTCGAGCAGCAGCAGGTCGGGGTCGGCGATGACCAGCCGGGCCAGCGCGGCGCGCGTCTGCTCGCCGCCCGACAGCGCCGCCGGCGGCTTGGCCCACTCGTCGGGCGCGAAGCCCAGCCCGGTCAGCGCCGTCTCGACCCGCTGGTCGAGCGTGTAGCCGCCGAGGATCTCGTACTCGTGGAGCAGGTCGGCGTAGGCCGGCTCGCCGACCCGGCCGCCGTGCTCGAGCTCGGCCAGCCGCGCGGCCATCCGGTCGAGGTGCGCGGCACCGGTCCGGACGGCCGTCCGCAGGTCCGGCGAGGCCATGAACGCCTCGTCGAAATGCGCTTCCTGGGCGAGCAGCCCCAGCGACAGGCCGCGTTTGCGATGGACCACGCCACGGTCCGGCTCGTCACGCCCGGCCGCCAGCCGGAGCAGCGTCGTCTTGCCCGCGCCGTTCGGTCCGACCAGCCCGATGCGGTCGCCGAGCGCGATCGAGGCGTCGATCGCATCGAGGATGACGAACGTGCCGACCTCCCGGCTGACGCCGGTCGAGCCGCAGGATGCTCATCGGCCGGCAGCGGCACGGGCCGCTCGCCCGGCGCGTCGCCGCGGCCCGCTTCGTGCGCTCGGTCCGGGCCCGCGCGGCGGCCCTCGCGGATTCGTCCGGCGTCAGCCCGACGCTCCCCTCCCCGGCCAGCTCCGTCCAGCGCGCCACCGGCCCGCCGTGGCCCGCCGGTCATCGTCCGCAGGATCGCGGCCCCGGCCTTGCGGTCGGCCGGCCCGAGGCGCTGGCACCACGAGCAGAAGTGGGTCGAGCGCGCCCCGATCACGATCCGCTTGATCGGCCGGCCGCAGCGCGGACACGGCTCGCCGGTGCGCTGGTAGACCTGCAGGTGCTCCTGCATCGAGCCGTCGCCGTCGGGCGCGGTGTAGTCGTCGATCGAGCTGCCGCGCCGCTCGACCGCCTCGGCCAGGATCCGCCGGATCGCCTCGTACAGGCGCCGCTCGTCGGGCGGCCGGAGCGTGCCGGCCGTGCGCAGCGGGTGGAGCCGGGCCGCCCACAGCGCCTCATCGGCGTAGATGTTGCCGATCGCCGGCCAGGAACGACTGGTCGAGCAGCAGCGGCTTGAGCCGGCCCGAGCGCCGGCGCAGCCGGCGCCGGAAGTCGCGGACGGTGAACGCCTCGTCGAGCGGCTCCGGCCCGATCGCCCCGAACACGGCCGCGCCGCCGAGCTCGGCGACCAGCTCGCCGGTGACCGGGTCCCGCCCGTACAGCCCGATCTTGCCGAACTTGCGGATGTCGCGAAACCGGATCTCGCGGCCGTCCGCCAGCTCGAGCACGAGCCGGACGTACGGGTCCTCGGGCGTGTCGGCCGGCACGACGAACAGCTGGCCGGTCATCTTGAGGTGGATCGTCAGCGCCGCGTCGCCCGACAGCTCGACCACGACCTGCTTCCCGCGCCGGCCGACCGCCTCGATGCGGCGGCCGGCGACATCGGCCGCGAACGCCTCGGGCGTGTGCGTCCGCAGCGTCCGCGCCCACGAGCAGCGGGCGCCGGTGATCGTCGCGCCCAGGATCCGCGGGCGCAGGTCGCGCGCGACGGTTTCGACCTCGGGCAGCTCGGGCATGGCGGCGCCTAGCCGAGCGTGGGCGCGAGCGGCGCCTCGAGATCGGGCGCCTCGTCGGCCTCGGCCGCGACCGCATCGGCCTTCGTCAGCGGCGTGATCGATTCCCAGTCGTCGCCGACCTTGATGTCGACCACCAGCGGGACGGTCAGCGGGAGGGCGCCCTCCATCGTCTCGCGAACGAGCGCGGCCAGCGGCTCGACCTCGTCGCGCGGCGTCTCGAGCAGCAGCTCGTCGTGCACCGACAGCAGGAGCCGGGCGTGCAGCCCCGCCGTCCGGACCCGCTCGTCGACGCGGATCATCGCGATCTTCTGGATGTCGGCGGCCGTGCCCTGGATCGGCATGTTGATGGCCATCCGCTCGCCCGCGCCGCGGAGCGCCGGGTTCGACGCGCGGAGCTCCGGGATCTGGCGCTTGCGGCCGAGCAGCGTCTCGACCCAGCCCTGCGCCTTGGCCTGCTCCTTGATCGCCATCATGTAGTAGCTGATCCCCGAGTAGGCCGCGAAGTACGAGTTGATGAACTCCTGGGCCTCGGCCCGCGGGATGTTGGCCCGCGACGCCAGGCCGAAGTCGCTCATCCCGTAGGCCAGCCCGAAGTTGACCATCTTGGCCATCGACCGCTCGCCATGGGTGATGTCCGCCGGATCCTTGTGGAGGACGCGCGCGGCGGTCTCGCGGTGGATGTCGGCGCCGCGCGCGAAGGCGTCCTTGAGGTGCTCGTCGCCCGACACGTGGGCGAGGATCCGGAGCTCGACCTGCGAATAGTCGGCCGCGAGCAGGACGAGCGACGGGTCGCCGGCCACGAACGCCCGCCGGATCCGGCGCCCGAGCTCGGTCCGGATCGGGATGTTCTGGAGGTTCGGGTCGGACGACGACAGCCGTCCCGTCGACGCCACCGCCTGGTGGAAGGTGGTGTGCAGCCGGCCGTCGCCGGCGATCAGCGTCGGGAGCGCCTCGACGTAGGTCGAGCGGAGCTTCGTGTACGTCCGCCACTCGAGCAGCTTGTCGATCATCGGGTGCGCCGGGCGGAGGTCCTCGAGCACCGAGGCATCGGTCGAGTAGCCGGTCTTGGTCTTGCGGCCCTTGGGCAGGTCGAGCTCGAAGAACAGGACCTGCTCGAGCTGCTTCGGGCTGCCCAGGTTGAACTCGTGCCCGACGTCGTGATAGATGCCTGCCTCGAGCCGCGAGATCTCGGCCGCGAACTCCCGTTCGAGCACGCCGAGCGCCTCGCGATCGAGCGCGACCCCGACGGCCTCCATCCGGGCGAGGACCGGGATGAGCGGCAGCTCGACCTCGCGGAACAGCCGCTCGAGGTCGACCTCGCCGAGCCGTCGCTCGAGCGGCTCTCGGACCGCGATCGCCGACAGCGCCTCGAGCCCGGCCCGTGCCGTGGCCGGCAGCTCGGCCGGCGGCGGCAGGATCTGGTCGAGCGTCTCGGCCACGACGTCCGCGATCGTCTGGCTGCGCAGCGCCGCGTTGAGCACGTAGGCCGCGACCTGGGTGTCGAACGCGACCGGGAGGTGCGCCGCTTCCGGGTCGTCCGCGAACCCGGCGACGAGGACCGGCTTGACCTCGTGGCCGACGAGCGGCGTGGCCAGCCGTTCGAGGAGATGGCGCAGCGCGTCGGCGGCCTCCGGCCCGTCCGCCGCGACCACGCGACCGTCCGGGCCCGCGACGGCGAGGGCCAGCGGGCGTCCCGCGCCGCGGCCGCGGATCGTCGGCCAGGAGGGCGACCCCGACCGCCGGCTGCGCCGCCAGCCAGGCCTCGAGGTCGGCCACGCGATCGGCACCGCGGACCTCGATCCGGCCCGGGTCGAGGATCGCCGCGGCCAGCGCGGTCGGGCAGGTCGGGGGCCGGCTCGAAGCGGCCGTCCTCGGATGGCTCGCCGCTCGTGCCGCCCGCCCCGGCCGGGGTCGCGACCGCCGACACCGCGTCGAAGTCGAGACGGAGCTGGAGCTCGCCACTGCCGGCGGGTCGCGGCGAGGCCGTCGTCCGGCTCGGGCCCCAGCCGTCCGGCCGGCCGGCGACGCGCGCCGCGGGCACGTAGCCGCTCTGGGCGACCGTTCGGAGCCGCTCGGTCCGCTGCTCGGCGGTCTCGCCCTCCATCGGCGGCAGGCGCTCGATGAGCGTCCGGAACTCGTACTCGCGGAACAGCCGGACGACGGTGTCGCGGTCGTAGTCGCCGAGGCGCGCCACGCTCGAGGTCGAAGTCGATCGGCAGGTCGCGCACGATCGTCGACAGCTCGCGGCCCATGCGGATCTGGTCGACGTGCTCGCGCAGCTTGTCGCCGAGCTTGGCCGGGGTCACCTCGTCGAGGCGCGCCAGCAGCGAGTCGAGGTCGCCGAACTCGCGGATCAGCTTCGCCGCGGTCTTCTCGCCGACGCCCGGCACGCCCGGGATGTTGTCGGTCGGGTCGCCCTTGAGCGCCTTGTAGTCGATCATCTGGTCGGGCCGCAGGCCGAACCGCTCGTCGATCCTGGCGACGTCGTACATGATCGTGTTCTCGACCCCGGAGCGGGTCGTCATCAGCCGGACGCGCGGCGTCACCAGCTGCAGCATGTCGAGGTCGACGGTCACGATCGTCGTCTCGAGATCCTCGCGGTCGTCGAGCTGCCTGGTGATCGTGCCGATGACGTCGTCGGCCTCGAAGCCCTGGGCATCTCGTAGACCGGGATGCGCAGCGCCTTGACGACCTCGCGGACCTTGGGGAACTGGTCGCGCAGGTCGTCCGGCATCTTCACCCGCGTGGCCTTGTACTCGGCGTACTGCCTCGTGGCGGAACGTCGGCCCGGGCAGGTCGAACGAGACGGCCAGGTAGTCGGGCTGGAGGTCCTGGATGCCGCGCAGGACGATGCTGGCGAAGCCGAACACGCCGTTGACCAGCTCGCCCTTCGACGTCGTGAGGGGCGGCAGGGCGAAGTATCCGCGGTAGACGAGCCCGTAGCCGTCGAGCAGCATCAGGCGTTCGGTGGGCACGTCCCAAGTGTAGCCGGGGACCGTGCCGCGGTCAGCGCCGCGAGGTGCCCGGCGGCGGCCCTGGATCAGTCGCCGAAGCGGTGCGCCGCCCAGCGCAGGCCGAACAGCGCCAACCCGAGGAGGAGCAGGACGCCGGACAGGGTGACGAGGCTGGGCAAACCGGCCTCGGTCCCGACGTTCAGCAGCCCGTCGGTCTCGGTGGGGCTGACGTTATCGGTCACGCCCGCCCCGCTCCCCGAGGCGCCCGCGCCCGCCGGCTTGACGCCGCCGCCGAGCGTGTCGCCGGATTGGATCGGGCCGCCGTTCTGCGTCCCACCGGTGACCGGCTGCGGCGTCGGAGAGAAGCCGCCGTCGGCGATGGCCTTGCGGCGATCCGAGCGGACCGAACGCCACCCCGGGCGCCGCGCTGACACGAGATCCGGCGTCCGTCGCGGGCATGTGGTGCTCCGCTGGCCAGCTCGGGAGCGGCGACGGCCTGCTGGCTGGCTCCGGGGGACGTGATCGTCGAGTCGCGGGTGGGACCGGAGCTGGTCGCCCCGCCCTGCATGAGCGATGGCGCGCCCGCGACGAGCAGCCCGGCCAGGCCGAGCGTTGTCAGGCCGATCGCCAGCGGCCGGCTGACGAGGTCGCGTGGCGACGCGAAGGCGGCCACCCAGCGACGCCAGCCGGCCGGGCGCAGGCGGGCTGCGTCGGCCGGGGTCAGCTGGTAGTCGCGCGGCCGCGGCGGCGTGGGCATCGACTGCGTCGCCGATCGCAGGGCGACGAGGTCGGAGAAGGTGGCAGCACACAGCCCGCAGCCGTCGACCAGCGCCTGGGCAGCGGCTCGCTCCGAGCCGGCCGGCGAATCGTCGGCCAAGGCGGCGAGGAGCATCGTGTCGTGGGCGGCGTGGGCGGAGGCGGCTCTCGGATCGGTCATGTCCCCCGTCAGACGGGCGGCCGAGGGATGCGGTTCCCCCGTCGCCGGCCGGAGCCGGGCCGCGTCGGCCGCTCCCAGCCGGAAGTCGCGCGGCCGCGGCGGGACGGGTTGCGTGCGCATGGCGACCGCCAGGGCGAGCAGGTCATCGCGAAGCGCGGCGCAGTCGGGGCAGCTCGCAACGAGCGCGTCGGCCGCCAGCCGCGTCCCCGGGCTCGAGGTCGACGTCCAGGATCGACGCGATCAGCTCGGGATCGTGGTCGGCGTGGGTCGTTCCCGGTGCCATGCCGTCAGCCACGGAACAGCTCCATCCGGTCCTCGAGCAGGGCGCGCAGCGCGAGCCGGCCGCGATGGATGCGCGACTTGACGGTGCCCAGCGACACGCCGGTCATCTCGGCGATCTCGGCGTAGTCGAAGCCCTCGACGTCGAACAGGACGATCGCGGCCCGCTGGTCGTCGGTGATCCGCGCGAGGGCGCCGGCGAGCGCGCGCGTCCGCTCCGCTCCGATCGCCGTCCGCTCCGGGTCGGCCTCGAGCCCGGCCGGCGGCTGCCAGCTCTCGTCGTCGAGCTCCGGGTAGGGCTGCACCGGCCGCCGCTTGCGGGCGCGCTGGGTGTCCATCGCGGCGTTGACGCAGATCCGGTTGAGCCACGACTTGACGCTCCCGCCACGGAACGCGGTCAGGTTGCGGAACGCGGAGAAGAACGCCTCCTGCACGCAGTCCGATGCCTGGTCGCGATCGGGCACCATCCGCACGACCAGCGCGAAGAGCTGATCCTGGTACAGGCTGACGAGGTCGTTGAACGCGTCGAGGTCGCCGTCGCGGGCTCGCTCGAGCAGGATGAGGTCGCGGCGCTGGACGGGGTCGTCGGAGACCGTGGTCGAGCGAAGGTCCTCCACGGTCGGGGGGTCCCTCCGAACGGCAATTCTGAGGCCGGGCGAGTCTAGCATCGGTCCCGGCGCAGACGCCGCGATCCCGGTTCCGGTTCCGTGCGCCGGATGCCGCGGCCCGCGGTACGATGTCGGCCGTCCCTCGAGCCGGAGTGGCGGAACTGGCAGACGCGACGGTCTCAAACACCGTTGCGTGCAAGCTCGTACGGGTTCGAATCCCGTCTCCGGCACCATTCCGGCCGCATTTTCGGCAGGTCGACGCCCCGTACTCGCGTGCGCTGACGCACACAGAGCGGCGCCCGGCCTGCCGGGCTCGCTAGCGCGGCGCCCGCGCCGGAGCGTCTACGACGGTCCCAGGAGCCTCTTCGGAGGGTCGCAGGGCACGTGTCCCTCGGAAGGAGGTCAGCAGATAACCTCGTTCGAAGTGGGCTCATACCACCCGCCGGGCTCCGCAATGGCAAAGATCGAGTGGCCTGATGCGTTGTAGGCAGCCAGCACGATTGCGTGGTACGCCGGCCCGTCAGGGTCGTACAAGAGGCCGACGTCACAACCGGTTTCCTCAGTCCACGACCAGCTCACCTTGCCGTCCGAGGCGGGTGCCTTGCCCAGCAGCGTCCGGACCGACGCCGGCAGCGGGGTGCCAATCGACCAGGCACGGCCCGCCCGTGCCCGGTGCAGGGTTTTCGGGTTGTGCGATGCACTCGGTCACCCCGTAGACCCTGATCACGACACCCTCGCTCCGCGGCGATCGCCACGTCACGGTTTGGGTGATGTCGGCGTACCGACCCCGGCTCCTCTCGACGGCTTTCGTGTCGAACCTCACACCCGTTGGCTTCGGCGGCACGGGAACGGGCTTCGGCGTCGGCCTCGGCGTCGGCGTCGGCTTCGGGGTCGGTGGCAGGAGCGTCGCGGTCGCCGTCGGCGTGAGGGTGAGGGCCGGCGAGGCCGACGCGATCGCCGCTTGACTGGTCGGGACGGCCGACGGCGTGCCGCCACCGCATCCCACAAGTCCGAGGCACAGGATCAGCGGTAGGACTGTCCGAGCACCCATGGAGCTCCGATCCCAAATCCGTCCTGGTGACCGCGGCAGATCGCCGCGGCTCGAGCGGTGTCGCCAGTAGGAACGCGTGGCGGGGGTAGGTGTTACAGCGAGTCAGTGGACGTCTGGCGCTCGTACCAGCCCGGCGTCCAGTCCCAGCCCGACCGCAACCGGCCTCGTCGGGAGACGCGGATGACGACCCGGCGTAACAGGTGGTCGTGTCGCGCGTTGATCGGTCGTGAGCGACATGGACCCGGCGTCCGAGCCCGTCAGGATTTCCGGGCGCGTCGACGCCGCGGCGCGGCTCACCGCCCTTATGACGATGGCCTACGACGAGCATTCGGCGGCGATCCACGGCCTTGCGCTGCGAGCGACGCGAGATCCGGAGCTGGCCGCCGACGTGACCCAGGAGGCGTTCCTCCGGTTGCTCGCCGAGGGACAGCGCGGCCGGTTTCCCGACAACGTCGGCGGCTGGCTGTATCGCACGAGCACCAACCTGATCGTCAGCCGCGCCCGTCGCACGGCGGTCGCCCGTCGCTTCGCACCCAGGCTGGTCGAGCATGGCGAGCCGGATGGGCCGGCGACGATCGCGCTCGGGAACGAGCAGCATCGTGAGCTCGACCGTGCCCTTGCGACGCTGTCGGTCGACGATCGCGTGGCGCTCGTGCTGTCCGCGCAGGGCGCCTCGGGCGAGGAGATCGCCCAGCCACCTCGGTCGCAGCCATGCCGCGACGCGAACCCACCTGACCCGCGCCCGCGGGCGACTCCGCGCGGCCATCCTCCGGGGGGAGGCACGATGACGACCCACGTCCGGTTCGAGCAGCTTGCCGCGGCGGCGATCGACTTCGCCCTGACCGACGCCGAAGAGAGCAGCTGGACGGCACCTCGCCGGCTGCCCGGCCTGTCGCGCGACGGCCAGAGCCTACCGGCGAGACGCGCTGGCGATGCGCGAGATCGCGTTCGTCCCCGCGCCGGCCGCCGTCCGCGTCGGCGGTCCTCGGCGCGGCCTCCCGCACCGCGCCACGCGTCGTCGCGCCTGGCGGCTGGTCGCGGCGGCGGCGCTGCTGGCTGCGGCGCTCGTCGGCGCGCTCGTCGCGGTCGGCGCCTGGAACGCGCGACCGACCCTGGTCCAGACGGTGCCGGTCCCGTCGCCGAGCGCCGTCCTCGACGCCGGCGCCGACGCTCGACGCTTCGCTCCCGTCGCCGGCACCGAGCTCGCTCGCCGTCGCGGCCCAAGTCGGCGCGACGTGCGACGGCTCGCTTGCGGCGATCGCCACGCCGACCGTCCAGGCGCAGCCTGATGGCGTCCATCTCCTGGTCGAGAACACGAGCGGCCAGCCGCTCGACTTCGGGATCGAGGACGAGCACCGGGCTGGCGCTCGAGGGCGATTCTGTGCCGGGCGCCAGCGGCACCTACACCTACGACCTGGCACCGGGCACGTATCGGTTCGGCTGCAATGCGTCGATCGTCCCGTTCACGGTTGTCGACCCGGCCGCGCACTACGTCTCGCCCCAGCTGTCCTGCGAGACGCCGGGCTCGGGCACGACCGGCAGCACTGACTTCGCGCCCGGGGCTCGCGGGCCGGTTGGACCCGTCCTCGATGTCGTCCGCCAACAGCTCCGCGGTGTCGAGCCATCGGATGTCGTCGAGCTCGCCGGCTACCTGCCGGCCGAGTTCGGACCGGCTCGTCCGCGTCGTCCGCGACGGGCAGGTCGTCGCCGTCGTCGGGGCCACGGCGGATGGACACGATGGCTGGTTGATCGGCGCGCCGCGGGCCTGCCCGGGCTCGGGCATCACCAAACGAAAGGGGTCCTGATGGCCGCACTGCAACCAGCCGACGAGGACCACGGCCGCCGCCGGGACGTCGCCGTCGGCCTCGTCTCGGCGCTCTGTGGAGGCGCCGCGCTCGTCGCGCTCGGCGGTGTCCCGGGGTCCGTCGTGAGCGTGCCGCTCGCCGGTTTGGTCGCCGGCGCGGTGTCGCGCGACCGGACCGCCGGACTGGCCGGCCTGCTGGTCGGCTTCCTCGCGCTCACGACGGCATGGGGCGTGTCGATCGTGCGCGGGCAGATCGAGTCCTGTCAGCCGGATTGCGCCGGCCTGTCCTCACCGGGCATCACGGTCGCGTTTGCGGTCGTCATCGCCGTCGTCGTGGAGATCGGCGCCATCCTCGGGTTCGTCGCGGGCCGGTTCGTCCGCAGGTTCCGGGGCACGGACCACCCGGCCTGACGGCCCCCGGCGCGGCCTAGACTCGTCCGGTGTCCGGCCCACGACGCGCCATCGGCTATCCGACCAACCGGCTCCTCGCGGTCATCGACGACGCGGCGGCGGCCGCCTCGGCGCTGGCCGAGCTCCAGGCCGCCGGGTTCGCAACGCGCGACCTCGACGTGCTGCGCGGCGAGGAGGGCGCCGACCGGATGGACGGAACGGGCGGCGTGTCGGGCTGGCTCGGCCGGCTGCGGCGGGCCTTCGACTTCACGTTGATGGACCAGCTGGTCGACTTCGCGGCCTACGAGCGGGCGCTGCGCGACGGCCGGGCCGTGGTCATGGTCCACGTCCACGGCGACGCGCCGAAGGAGACGGCGCACCAGATCCTGAAGCGGCACGGCGGCCACTTCATCAACTACTACGGCCGCTTCGCGACCGAGGAGCTCGACCTGTGGCGCGGGCCCGAGCCCGACATCCCGGGCTACCTACGGCGGTGAGCCTGCAGCGCCGGTACGCTCCGACTTCGCGCTGCTTCGGCTGTGGACCGGCGAACGAGCAGGGCCTGCGGATCGAGAGCCACGAGGTGGTCGGCACGCCCGGCGAGCTGCGGGCGACGTGGCAGCCGCTCCCCCACCACGCCGCCTTCGAGGGCGTCCTGAACGGCGGCATCATCGGGACGCTGCTCGATTGCCACGCCAACTGGACGGCGGCGATGCACCTGATGCATGAGCGCGATCTGGCGGGTCCGCCGGGCTGCGTCACCGCCGACTACGCGATCCGGATGCGCCGCCCGACGCCCGTCGATCGACCGGTCCAGCTGCGCGCCTGGCCGGTCGAGGTCGACGGCGATCGCGTCGTCGTCGACGCCGAACTCGTCAGCGATGGCATCATCACGGCCACATGCCGCGGCACGTTCGTCGCCGTCGGTCCCGACCATCCGGCGTTCGAGCGCTGGTAGAGGAGATCCATGTTCGACCGCTTCCTCAAGACCAAGCCGACGCCGGCACCGGCCGCAGCACCCACCGCGGCCCCGGCACCGTCTGCGACCGGCGACACGGCAACGGTCCGCCGGATCGTCGCCAAGCTCGAGGCGATGCCGCCCGAGCAGGCCCGCCTGCTCGCCTCGGCCGCGTACACCCTGGCCCGTGCCGCCAACGCCGACCTCGACATCAGCGACGAGGAGACCGCCGCGATCGAGCGCGAGCTCCAGGCCCACGGCGCGATCGACGAGGCGACGGCCGTGCTCGTCGCCGAGATGGCGAAGCTCCAGGCGCGGACCATCGGTGGGCCCGAGGACTTCAGCGTCACCCGTGAGTTCAAGACGCTCGCCACCGACGAGCAGAAGCTCGACGTACTGCGCGCCTGCTTCGTGATCGGCGCTGCGAACGGGACCATCTCGGCGGAGGAGACCGCGATCGTCAACGAGATCGCCGCGGAGCTGGACATCGACGATGCCACGCTCAACGCGATCCGCGCCGAGTTCCACGAGCAGCTGTCGTCCGTCCAGGCAGATCCGCCGGATCACGCCCAGCGCCTGAACCGCGGTCAGGCCAGGCGCAGGTCCACAAGGCCCTCGCCCAGCCGGCGGCGAACCTCGGCCAGCAGCTCGGCGTCGTAGGCGACGCCCGCCCGGAGCTCCATCGGCAGCGCCTGCCCGCCGCCGGTCGCCGGGACATAGATGACGACTCGGGTCGCCCCGGGGCGGTCGCGCATGACGGACTTGAAGGTCTCCATCGCCCCGACGACGCGGTCCGACGGGGCGCTGCCCGCGAACCGCACATGGAGCACCGTGCCGGGACCGGCGTCGAGCGGCGCGTCCGCGCTGGCGTCGGCGACGATCCGGGCGCGGGCCTCGTCGGGAACCGAGGGCTCGTCGTCCTGGTCCGGGCCGCGGGCCGCGCCGGGCAGGTCCGGGTAGGTCGAGACCGGCTCGGCCGGCGCAATCGATGGCAAGGCGACGTCGGACGACGCCGCGGGCGCCACGCCACCGCCACGCCGCGGGGAGACGAACGGGACCGCCGGTGCGGACGATCCGCCGGCGCCGGCGATCGCACCCGAGCCCGCCGCCCCGGCACCGACGGGAGTCGCCACGGGCCCCGGTCCGACGGCGACCGGCGGCCGCGCGCCGGGTGAGTACCCGTTCCCGTGGCCGTTGCCGTTGGTCGCCGGAGCCGCCCGGCCCGCGGCGTCCGGCGCCGCGGTCGCCCGCCGCGACCTGCCGCGCGAAGGCGTCAGGCCCGGCGCCGGCAGCGGCGTCCCAGTCGACGGCGAGGTCGGCGAGCAGCGAGACGTCCTCGCCCTTGTGGTCCACCCGGCCGGCAACCAGCAGGATCTCGCCCTCGCGCCAGGTCCCGGCGGTCTGCTCGTACAGGCGTGGGAAGACGACCACCTCGATCGTCCCCTGGAGGTCCTCCATGGTCACGATCGCCATGACCGCCTTGGCCTTGGTGATGACCGTCCGCGACCCGGTCACGATCCCGCCGACGACGACGCGCTGGCCATCGAGCGACTCGTCGCGCAGGTCGCCCGAGTAGGCGGTGACGAATTGCCCGACCTGCTCGGCGACCTCGCCCATCGGATGCTCCGAGAGGTACAGCCCGAGCAACTCCTTCTCCCAGCGCAGCCGCTCGCGGACGGGCACCTCGGTGGCGGTCGGGAGCGGCCGCTCGAATGCGGCCGCGTCGGCGGCGCCCAGGTCGAACAGCGACGTCTGGCCCGAGATCCGGTCGCGCTGGGTCGCCTGCGCCGCCGCGACCGCGTCGTCCAGCCCGAGGAGGATCTGCGAGGGATGCCCGAACGGGCTGAGCGCCCCGACCTTGGCCAGCGCCTCGAGCACCTTCCGGTTCGCCAGCCGCAGGTCGATCCGCGTGCAGAAGTCGGTCAGCGAGCGGAACGGTCCGCCTTCATCCCGCGCCGCGATGATCGATTCGATCGCGCCCTGGCCGACGTTCTTGACCGCGAGCAGCCCGAACCGGATCGCGTCGCCCTCGACCGTGAACTCGAGATGGCTGCTATGGACGTCCGGCGGGAGGACCTCGATGCCCATCCGCCGGCACTCGGCGACGGCCGCCGCGACCTTCTCCTCGTTCGAGCGGAAGGCCGTCAGCACCGCGGTCATGTAGTCGACCGTGTGGTTGGCCTTCATGTACGCGGTCTGGTAGGCGATCAGCCCGTAGCACGTGGCATGGGCCTTGTTGAAGCCGTAGCGCTCGAACGGCTCGAACGCCTTGAACACGGCGTCGATGACCTTGGGCTCGACGCCACGCTCGGCCGCCTGCGAGACGAACTTCTCCTTTTGCGCCCGGAGCACCGCCGACTTCTTCTTGCGGATGGCGTAGCCGAGCGTGTCCGCCTCGGGCCCGGTGAACCCGCCGAGCGCGATGGCGGCGGACATGATGTCCTCCTGGTAGACGAAGATCCCGTAGGTCTTCTCCAGGTACGGCTCGAGCAGCGGGTGGAGATAGGTCACCGCCTCCTGGCCGTGCTTCCGCCGGATGTAGGCGGGGATGTTGTCCATCGGCCCGGGGCGGTACAGCGCGACCATCGCGGCGAGGTCGTAGACCGAGGTTGGCCGCAGGTCGCGGACGTAGCGGCGCATGCCCGCCGACTCGAGCTGGAAGACCCCGGTCGTCTCGCCCGAGGCGAGCAGCTCGAATGTCGTCGCGTCGTCGAGCGGGATCGTGTCGAGGTCGATCTCGATGCTCCGGTTGGCGCGCACCAGGTCGACCGCCTGGCGCAGGATCGTCAGGTTCGAGAGGCCCAGGAAGTCGAACTTGAGGAGGCCCAGCGCCTCGATCGCGTGCATCTCGTACTGGCTCATCAGCCCGTCCGAGTTGGTCGCCTTCTGGAGCGGCATGAGCTCGGTCAGCGGCTCGCGGCTGATGACCACGCCGGCGGCGTGGGTCGACGCGTTGCGGGCGACGCCCTCCAGGTGGCGCGCGAAGTCGGTGATCCGCTTGACCGACGGGTCGCCCTCGACCATCCCGCGCAGCTCGGACGACGAGCTGATCGCCTCGTCGAGCCGGATCCCGAGCTGGTTGGGCACGGCCTTGGCGATCCGGTCGACCTCGCCGTACGAGTGCCCGAGCACCCGCCCGACGTCGCGGATCGCCGCCCGCGCCAGCATCGTGCCGAAGGTGATGATCTGGGCGACGTGATCCTGGCCGTACTTCCGCCCGACGTAGGCGATGACCTCCTCGCGCCGGCCGTCCTCGAAGTCGACGTCGATGTCGGGCATCGTCACGCGGTCGGGGTTGAGGAATCGCTCGAACGGCAGCTGGTAGAGGATCGGGTCGACCGGGGTGATGCCCAGCGTGTAGGTCACGATCGAGCCCGGCGCGCTGACCCCGGCAGGTCGTCTGGATGCCCTGCTCGCGGGCGAACGCGATGAAGTCGGCGACGATCAGGAAATAGCCCGCGTAGCCCATCGTCAGGATGACGCCGAGCTCGTAGTCGAGCCGGGTCTGGAGCTCCTGGGTGACCGTCCCGTAGCGCCGTTCCAGGCCGCGCTGGCACTCCGCCCGCAGCCAGCTCTCGACGGTGTGGCCGTCCGGAACGGGGAAATGCGGGATCCGCAGCTGGCCGAGCGGCAACGTGACGTCGGTCATCTCGGCGATCCGCCGGGTATTCGCGATCGCCTCGGGATGATCCGGGAAGAGGGCCGCCATCTGGGCCGCCGACTTGACGTAGAACTCGTGGGTATCGAAGCGCATCCGGTTTGGCGTGTCGAGGTTGTTGCCGGTCCCCACGCAGAGCAGGACGTCGTGCGCCTCGGACTGGTCCTCGCGGACGTAGTGGAGGTCGTTGGTCACGACGAGCGGGAGCCCGGCCTCGGGCGCGAGCCGGAGGAGCTGCTCGTTGAGCCGCCGCTGGTCGGGCATGCCGTGGTCCTGGAGCTCGAGGTAGAAGCGGTCCTTGCCGAAGATGTCGCCGTACTCGCCGGCTAGGTTCCGAGCGAGCTCCCAGTCCTCGACCTCGAGCGCCTTGGGGATCTCGCCGGACAGGCACGACGACAGCCCGATCAGCCCCTCGCTGTGGCGCGCGAGGTGCTCCCGATCGATGCGCGGCTTGTAGTAGTAGCCGTCGATGTGGGCGTCGGTGACGAGGCGGCACAGGTTGCGGTAGCCGACCAGGTCGGTCGCCAGCAGGATCAGGTGGAACGGCTGGGCGTCGGCCTTGCCCTCCTTGTCGGTCATCGACCGGCGGGCGACGTAGGTCTCGACGCCGATGATCGGCTTGATCCCCTTGGTCTTCGCCGCCTGGTAGAAGGCGACCGCGCCGTACAGCGCGCCGTGGTCGGTGATCGCCATCGAATCCATGCCGAGCTGCGCCGCCGTGTCAACCAGCTCGGTGATCCGCCCGAGCCCGTCCAGCAGGCTGAATTCGGAGTGGACGTGGAGGTGCGTGAAGTCGTTCGGGGCGATGGTCGTCAAGGGACGTCCATGGTAGTCGGCCGGGGGCCAGATGCGTGGCTCGGCTGCCGGCCGGGCGGCTCCGCCTAGGGCAGCTTGCCGAGCACCAGTCGAGCGAGCGCTTCCGCCTTGGCACGATCCTGCGCGGGGTCAACGTTGAAGTCGCCCTGGTCCAGGTTCTCGACGATCATGTCGGCCACGGTCGTGCTGAACACCACGGTGCCTTTGCGCACGAACAGGACGATCCCTGAGCCGGTCAGGTAGGCCTCGTCCCCGAGGCCGGCGACGGGCGTGGAATCGGCGCCCTTGGCGATCGCATCCCACGACGGATAGGACGTCGAGATCGAGACGACGGCGAACGACGGCGGGATCA
The DNA here is from genome assembly GCA_963721545.1 of uncultured Chloroflexia bacterium. Classification (GTDB taxonomy): domain Bacteria; phylum Chloroflexota; class Limnocylindria; order Limnocylindrales; family CSP1-4; genus SPCO01. The sequence goes on along the minus strand of CAVRKB010000007.1, from coordinate 265,938 downwards.
GGTGGCCCATGTCGCCCGGGTCGTCGAACTGGCACGTCTCGAACGTGCCCTGCTTCGTGCGCGACGAGGACCACTTGCCATCGGCAATGGCGTTCAGGTCGCCGGTGCTGACGTAGTCGCAGGGATGGCGGACCGCCCCCGCTTCAGGCTGGCTCGCGCCCCCACATCCAGTCACCAGCAGCGCGACGATGAGCGCAGCCGTGACGGGGCCGCGCCGGAATCCCCTCAGAGCGTCCACGAGCGGCCTCGGTTGTGACGGACACCGACCCGATCGCCCCACCTCGCGCGGTCGGTCGCGAGCCACGTCAGTCTGCCAACCCGTGTCAATGTCCGTCCGCACCCATTCGGTCCGGACGGGCTATCGTCGGGCCGTGCTCTCCGACGACCCGACGGCCACCGATATCGAGGACCTCGTGTTCGACGCCCTCGAGCGCCTCCCGGCCCCGTTCCGCGACCGGCTCGGGACGGTCGCGATCGTGATCGAGGACGAGGCCACGCCCGAGCAGCTTGCGTCGGTCGGGGCGCACGGGCTGTACGGGCTGTACCAGGGCGTGCCGCGCACCGCCTGGTCAGCGGACGGCGCCGCGGCGGCGAGCAAGATCACGATCTTCCGTCTCCCGCTGGTGCGCGCCAACCGCACGCCGGAGCGACTGGCCGCCGCGGTCGCCGACACCGTCTATCACGAGATCGCCCATCACTTCGGGATCTCCGACGCCAGGCTGCACGCGCTCAAGCGGGGCGCGCCCTAGTCGCGCGCCCCAGTCGATCGTCCGGACCCTGCCCGGCGATCCCGAGTCAGCGCCCGAGCAGCGCACCGACGACCGGCGCGATCCGCTCTACCCAAAGCCCGTATTGGGCTCCACTCGGGTGGAGGCCGTCGTCTGCCACGAGCCGGCGGTCGTCCGCGGCCCGCAGCGAGAGTTCGAAGATGTCGACCCACGCGATGCCGCGCTCGGCCGAGCAGCGCGCCATCGTCTCGTTCGCGGCGATGATCGCGTCGTGCCGGCGGGCGGGGTCGCCGTAGTCCGCACCCGCCGGCGTGACCGTGTAGTCCGGGATCGCGACCGTCACCACCCGCAACGGCGCCAGCCTGGCGAGCAGTGTGTCGAGGATCGTCGCCACGTTCGCGGCGTAGGTCGCCGGCGGCAGGCCCTGGACAACGTCGTTGACGCCGATCAGGACGCTGGCGAACTCGGCGGTCGGGTCGAGGAACGGCAGCTCGTGTCGGATGAGGTCCTCCGAGGTGTAGCCGTTGACGGCGAGGTTGGCGATCAGCTCGAGCGCGGGCTCCCCGGGTCCAAGCGCGGCGACCAGCTGGTCGGGCCAGCGCTCGGACGGCTGGACGCCGGTCCCGATGGTGTACGAATCCCCGAGCGCCACGTATCGCATCCCGTCACACCCGGACCGGCAGGGAGCGCAGGCCGCGCATCGGGTAAGGGTCGGCAACGAACGCCGGGTCGGCTGGGTCGAACCCGGGCTCGGCCGGTGTGATCGTCGAGTCCGCCGGACCGCCGCGTCCTTGGATCGGGATGCTGGCCACGCTCACGGCTCCTGCAGCGCGGTCTGAACCTGCACGATCGGGCGTCATCTCGCTTGCTGCCGGACGCCCGGGGTCGCTAGGATACGCGGCAACGGTGGGCCTGGAGGGCTTGCCGCATCCCGGCCGACGCGATCCCTGGTCAGCTGACCGCAGTGGACGAGCCGGTCTTGGACTCTGGAGGAGGACACATGCACATCCGCAGTACCGGGCTGACCCTGTTCGCGGGGCTGGCCATCGTGGTCGCTGCCTGTAGCAACAGCGGCGCCTCGACGGCCCCGTCAAGCCAGGCTTCGACTGCAGCGTCGACCGCCCCATCGGGTGGCGCCTCGACGGCCCCGTCGGCCGCCCCGTCGGTCGCGGCGACGTCGGACCTGAAGATCGGCGTCGTCACCGACGTCGGGACCGTCACCGACAAGAACTTCAACCAGTTCAGCTACGCCGGGGCCGTCAACGGCGCCGTCTCGATCGGCGCCAAGACGCCGTCCGTCGTCGTCCCCAAGGCGACCTCGGACTACGATCCGCTGATCCAGGCGTACGTCGACCAGGGATTCGACGTCATCGTCGGCGTCGGCTTCAACCTCGCCAACCCGACGGCCAAGGCCGCCAAGGCGAACAAGGACATCTGGTTCATCGGCGTCGACCACAACCCGTGCATCAACGCTGCCGGCGACGTCGACACGACGTTCAAGGACTGCACCGGCGTCATCGCCGACCTGATGCCCAACTACATCGCCCTGAACTACGCCGAGGACCAGGCGGGATACCTCGCCGGCATCGTCGCCGCCTCGGCAACCAAGAGCGGGGTCATCGGCGCCATCGGCGGCGTGGCCGTCTGCGGTCCATGCGTCCGCTATATCCAGGGCTACGTGCTCGGCGCCAGGTCGGTCAAGCCCGACATCAAGGTTGCCACCGCGTGGGTCACGGCCAGCGACTTCCCCAAGGGCTTCTTCGACCAGGCCGGCGGCAAGACGTTCGGTGACCAGTTCATCGCCCAGAACGCGGGCATCGACGTCATCTTCCAGGTCGCCGGCAACACCGGCAACGGCGTCATCGACGCCGCCTGCGCGGCCGGCATCAATGCCATCGGCGTCGACGTCGACCAGTACCAGTCATATGCGGCCTCCCAGCCGTGCATCCTGACCAGCGCGGAGAAGCACCTCTCGGTGTCGGTCTCGAAGTCGATCCAGGACATCAACGCCAAGACGGCGAAGGGTGGCCTCGTCTTCTTCAACGCGACGAACGATGGCATCGGCGTCGCCCCGTTCTACGAGGCGGCCAGCAAGCTGCCCGCCGACATCCAGACCAAGATTGACGCGGCAATCGCGGGCATGAAGGCCGGCTCCGTCGTCAGCTGCCCGCCGGCTCCCGCCTGCGGGAAGACTCCAGCTCCAAACCCGATCGTCCCCTGACCTGAGTCAACGCCCGAGCGGGTCGACCGAAAGGCCGGCCCGCTCGTCACATCATCGGCAGGTCGCACGCGCTGACGAGGCACCGATGACATCGGAGTCACCCGAGGTCCGCGCACCGGCGCTGGAGATGCGCGGCATCACCAAGCGCTATCCGGGCGTTGTCGCCAACGACTCCATTGATCTTGACGTCCGCCCAGGCGAGATCCACGCCCTCCTGGGCGAGAACGGCGCGGGCAAGACGACGCTCATGAACGTCCTGTACGGGCTCGCGACGCCCGATGCGGGCGAGATCCTGCTCGACGGCAAGCGGGTCCAGCTGGCGGGTCCGACCGACGCGATCGCCCGTGGCATCAACATGGTCCACCAGCACTTCATGCTGGTTCCCGTGCTCACCGTCGCCGAGAACATCGTCCTCGGCGAGGAGTCGACCACGGCCGGCATCTTCCTCGACCGCAAGGAGAGCGATCGGCGGATCGTCGAGCTGGGGCGACGGTTCGGCTTCGAGATCGACCCCGACGCGAAGGTCGGCTCCCTGTCGGTCGGCTGGCAGCAGCGGGTCGAGATCCTCAAGGCGCTCTACCGCGATGCGCGGATCCTCGTCCTCGACGAGCCGACCGCGGTGCTCACGCCCCAGGAGACCGAGGAGATCTTCGAGGTCCTGCGGCGCCTGGCGGCCGAGGGCCACAGCATCGTCTTCATCAGCCACAAGCTGTACGAGGTCCTCGAGATCGCCGACCGGATCACGGTCATCCGGCGCGGCAAGGTCGTCGGCGAGCGGATCCCGTCCGAGACCAACGAGGAGGACCTCGCCGAGCTGATGGTCGGCCGCGAGGTCTCGCTCATCGTCGACCGCGGCGAGTCGAACCCTGCCGGCGCCACCCTCCGGGTCGAGGGCCTGACGGTCAAGGACGACCGCGGCCAGGAAGCGGTCCACGGCATCGACCTCGAGGTCCGGGCGGGCGAGATCCTCGGCATCGCCGGCGTGGCCGGCAACGGCCAGGATGAGCTGGTCGAGGCGATCGTCGGGTTGCGCAAGCCCGCCGGCGGCCGGGTCATCCTCGACGACAAGGACATCACCGGGCAGGGCGCGCGTGACGTGTCCGGCGCCGGGGTCGCCTACGTCCCGGCGGACCGCCACCGGTTCGGGCTGGTCCTGTCGTTCAGCATCGCCGACAACCTCGTCCTGAACAGCTATCACCGGCGGCCGTTTGCACGCGGCATCCTGCGCAACGACGCCGCGATCAGGAAGATGGCCGAGGAGCGGATCAAGGCGTTCGACATCCGCACGCCGTCCGCCGGACGCCAAGGCCGGCACGCTGTCGGGTGGGAACCAGCAGAAGGTCGTGGTCGCGCGCGAGTTCGATCGCGACCTGCGGCTGCTCGTCCTCGACCAGCCGACCCGCGGCCTCGACGTCGGCAGCATCGAGTTCATCCACAAGCAGGTGGTCGGCAAGCGCGACGCTGGGACGGCCATCCTGCTCGTGTCGGCCGAGCTCGACGAAGTGCTCGAGCTGTCCGACCGGATTGCCGTCATCTATCGCGGGAGGCTCGTCGCCATCCGTGACGGGCGCACGGCGGACAAGAACGAGATCGGGATCCTGATGGCGACAGGCGGCCACGAAGGGGCTGTCAACGACGCAAACGGTGCCGGCGGGCAGCCGCCGGTGGTGTCCGGCGATGGCGGGACCGCCGCGTGAACGCGCTCCGCCGCGCCTGGCGGCTGCTCGCCTTGCCGCTGGTCGCCATCGGCCTGTCGGTCCTGGTGGGTTCGATCGTGATCATCGCCTCGAACTGGCTCGTCACCGGCGCGATCCAGCCGGGGCTGGCAATCGATGCGTATGCCGCGTTGATCGAGGGCTCGATCGGGTCGGAGCGGGCGATCGTCAACACGCTGGTCAACACGATGCCGCTCCTGCTCGGCGGGTTGTCCGTCGGACTCGCGTTCAAGGGCGGGCTGTTCAACATCGGTGCGCAGGGCCAGTTCATGATGGGCGCCCTCGGCGCGGTCATCATCGGCGTGCAACTGCGCGAGAGCCCAGCCATCGTCGCCATCCCGGCCTCCCTGGCGATGGGCATGCTGTTCGGGCTGGTGTGGGGCTTCATCCCGGGCGCGTTGAAGGCCCTGTCCGGTGCCCACGAGGTGGTCACCACGATCATGCTCAACTTCGTCGCCCTCGCGGTGGTCGCCGCGGCGGTCAACGGGCCGCTCAACGTCGAGGGCTCGGCATCGCCGATCACGCCCGACGTCGGCAACGCGGCGCTCCCCTTGCTCTTCGGCCGCAACGGCCATATCGGGCTCATCTATGCGCCACTCATGGCCGTGCTCTACGGCTGGCTGCTGTTCCGCACCACCCGCGGCTTCGAGATCCGCATCGCCGGCTCCAGCCCGGACGCCGCGCGCTACGCCGGCATGTCGCCCAAGCGGCTCATCATCTGGACGATGTCTGGGGCGGGGCTGCTGGCCGGCATGGCCGGGGCAACCGACCTGCTGGGCACGACCCACCAGATGGCCTCGTCGTACGGCACGACGGTCGGCTTCGACGCGATCGCGGTGGCGCTGCTCGGCCGGACCAGCCCGATCGGGATCGTGCTTGCCGCGCTCCTGTTTGGCGCGCTGCGGACCGGGTCGGCATCCATGCAGATCCAGGCCGGCGTGCCGTCGGAGTTGGTCGGCGTGCTACAGGCCACGATCCTGTTCTTCCTCGTTGCCAGCCCGGTCATCGCCCGCCTGTTCCGGATCCGCGGCGCGAAGACCGGCCTGGACGAGGCGACGACGATCACGAACACCTACGGCGGGGAGGCGACGATCCGCTGATGGACCAGTTCCTGTACGGCCTGCCGCTCATCGGTCTCGTGTTCGAGTTCGTCGGCTACCTCATCGCCATCCTGCCGAACATCGCACCGATCATCCTGCGGGTCGCGACACCGATCGCATTCGCGGGGCTGTGCGGCGTGATGTGCGAGCGATCAGGCGTGGTCAACATCGGGATCGAGGGCACGATGCTGGTCTCGGCGTTCGTCGGCTGGGCGGCCGGGGTCTACCTGGCTCCGGTCCTCGGCACGACGGCTGGTCCGGCGTTCGGTGCCTCTGCGACCCTGATCGCGGCGCTCCTGCTCGCGCTGCTGGCGGGCGTCGTCGTCTCGACGGTCCATGCCTGGCTCTCGATATCCGTGCGTGCCGACCAGATCATCAGCGGCACGATCATCAACATCGCGGCCCTCGGGATCACCGGCTACCTGATCGCGCTACTGTCGGTGGGCTCACCGACCAGCGCCGGTCAGTTCCGGCAGTGGAATCCACCGGCTGAGCTGACGACGCTGCCGTTCGTCGGCTGGATCTTCAACACGCTGTTCCACCAGGGTCCGCTGACGATCTCGCTGCTCGTAATCGTGGTCGTCTTCCAGATCGTGCTGTTCCGGACACGTTGGGGCCTCCGCACGCGGGCGGTCGGCGAACACCCGCGAGCAGCCGAGACCGTCGGTATCAACGTCATCCGGCTGCGCTACCGGAACGTGCTCGTCGGCGGCATCCTGGCCGGGCTGGGCGGCGCCTACCTGAGCCTGGAGGGGACGTCCGTCTTCCAGAACGACATGGTCCTCGGACGAGGGTTCATCGGCCTGGCAGCCATGATCGTCGGCCGCTGGACGCCGCTCGGAGCGTTCGGGGCGGCCCTGCTGTTCGCGTCGTCAACCGGGATCGCCCAATCGATCCTCATCGCGCCTCCGCCCGGGCAGCTGGGCGAGATCCTCGGATCGCTGCCGCCGCAGTTCTTCGACGCGCGTGCCCTACCTGATCACGATCATCATCCTGGCCGGCGTGGTCGGTCGGAGCGTGCCGCCGGCGGCCGACGGCCAGCCGTACGAGCGAGAGGCGGCCCACTGACGCGCGACGAGCGCGATCGGGCGGCCGCGCTTCCTGGACCTGCGCCGAAGGGCGCGGCCCGCGTCCCGGTCCTCGACGACGCCGGCATCGAACGCGTCCTCCGCGCGACGCGCCGGATCGCGGTCATCGGCGCCTCGAGCGATCCGGGGCGGCCGTCGAACGGGGTCTTCCGCTACCTCCTCGACCATGACTTCGACTGCGTCCCGATCAACCCGAACGAGCGCGAGGTCCTCGGCGTGGCCGCCTTCCCGACGCTGGCCGATGCGGTCACGGCGACCGGCCCGTTCGAGCTCGTCGACGTCTTCCGGCGCCCGGGGCTGTGCGCGCCGCACGCGCGCGAGGCCGTCGCCGCCGGGGCGCGCTGCCTGTGGCTCCAGCTCGGGGTCGTCGACTGGGAAGCAGCCCAGATCGCGCACGACGGCGGGCTCGAGGTCGTGATGGATCGCTGCACCGCGATCGAATGGCGGCGGGTCGAGTTCGCGGGGCGGCTCAGCGGTCCGCGCGTAGAACGGCCGGCGGCCACGGCCCGCGCCACGCCAGACGTCAGCGGATGAGGAACCCCAGGAACACCAGGACGACGCCGACGATCGCGATCGCGGCGCCGATCTGGGCCTGCCGGCGGAGCACGGCCATCGCCACGGACGCGCCGGTCGCCCCGTCGTTCCGGACGCCGCCTCGCCAGGATTCGTAGCGGGCGACGTTGGCGTCCTGGGCCTTCAGGTCCCGGTAGCGCGCCCATGGGGCGCGGGCCCGCGAGTAGCCGATCACCATCAGGGCGACGCCGCCGAGCCACAGTGCGATGTTCAACGGCCCCACCCGTTCAGCCCTCCCCTTCCCGATCCGCGAGCCGCTCCGCGACCGCGTCCTTGACCAGCGCGGCGTTGGCCTGGCCGCGCGTTGCCTTCATCACCTGGCCGACGAGGAAGCCGATCGCCTGCGCCTTGCCGGCGCGGTAGTCGGCGACGGCCGCCGGGTTGGCCGCCAGGACGTCGTCGACCGCGGCGCCGAGCGCCCCGCTGTCGCGAGATCTGCTGGAACCCGCGTGCCGCGATGATCGCGGCGGCCGCCTCGCCCGACGAGGCGTGCGCCTCGAGCACCTCGCGGCCCTGCGCGCGCGAGATCGACCCCGACGCGACGGCGCCGACGATCGCGGCCAGCTCGGCGGGCTGGACGGCGACGCCCTCGGGACCGGCCGCGTTGCGGAGGCGGAGGTACTCCCCGATGACCCAGTTCGCGACGGGCTTCGGCTCGAGCGGCCGGATCGGCGGCGAGCGTCGCCTCGAACAGCCCGGCGGCGGCGGATCGGCGACGAGCACGGCCGCGTCGTACGGGCTCAGCCCCAGGTCGTCCCGGTAGCGCGCCCGGCGCGCCGCCGGGAGCTCGGGCAGGCCGGCTCGCAGCCCGTCGAGCCAGGCCGGCGACAGGTGGAGCGGCGGCAGGTCGGGCTCGGGGAAGTAGCGGTAGTCGTCGGACGTCTCCTTGACCCGCATCCGGTAGGTCGAGCCGCGTTCCTCGGACCAGCCGCGCGTCTCCTGGACGATCGGCTCGCCGGCATCGATCGCCGCCGCCTGGCGGTCGATCTCGAACGCGATCGCGCGCTCGACCGCGCGGAACGAGTTCATGTTCTTGACCTCGATCCGCGTCCCGTACGCCTCGGCCCCTCGCGGCCGGAGCGACACGTTGGCCTCGACCCGCAGCTGCCCGCGCTCCATGTCCGCGTCGGACGCGCCGATCGTGCGCAGCAGCAGCTGCAGCTCCTCGGCGTAGCGACGCGCCTGCTCGGCCGTCCGGATGTCCGGCTCGGTGACGATCTCCATCAGTGGCGCGCCCGACCGGTTGAAGTCGACCAGGCTGGTCTTCGCCCCGTCGGCATCTGTGGCATGGACGAGCTTCGCGGTGTCCTCCTCGAGGTGCGCTCGCGTGATCGCGACCGTGAACGGGCCCGTCCGACGTGTCGAAGGTCAGCCGCCCGCCGGACGCCAGCGGCAGGTCGTACTGGCTGATCTGGTAGCCCTTCGGCAGGTCCGGGTAGAAGTAGTTCTTGCGGTCCCAGCGCGTCGCCTCGGGCGCCGTCGCCTCGATCGCCGCCCCGGTGGTCAGGACGTGCTCGACGGCGCGCTGGTTGATCGTCGGCAGCGCGCCGGGAAGCCCGAGGCAGACGGGGCAGACGTGGCTGTTCGGCGGGGCGCCGTCGTAGTCGGTCGAGCAGCCGCAGAACATCTTCGAGGCCGTCCGCAGCTGGCAATGGACCTCGATCCCGATGACGGCTTCGAAGCGGTCGAGCGCCGGGGCCGGCATCATGCGCGCCGGTCTCCCCTGGCCCGCTCGACGAACCGGCCGATCCGGCGGAGCGCCTCCTCCAGCCGCTCGTACGAGGTCGCGTAGCACATCCGCACGTGCCCGGCGCCCGACGGCCCGAAGGCACTCCCCGGGACGACCGCCACGTGCTCCTCCATCAGCAGCCGCTCCACGAACGTCTCGTCGTCGAGCCCGGTCGAGGTGATCCGCGGGAAGGCGTAGAACGCGCCCCGCGGCTCGAACGTCTCGAGCCCCAGCGCGTTGAGCCCGTCGACGATCAGCCGGCGGCGGCGGTCGTACTCGGCGAGCATCCGCTCGACGTCGGGCTCGCCCTCGACGATGGCCGCCAGCGCCGCGTCCTGGGCCGTCGTCGGGGCGGACATGATCCCGTACTGGTGGACCTTGAGCATGCCCTCGAGGATCGGCGCCGGCGCGGCGACGTAGCCGACCCGCCAGCCGGTCATCGCGTACGCCTTCGAGAAGCCGCCCATCAGGATCGTCCGCTCGCGCATCCCGGTCAGCGCGCTCATCGCCCGGTGGCGATAGGTCCCGTACGCCAGCCGGTCGTAGATCTCGTCGCTGTAGACGAGCAGGTCGTGGCGCACGGCGATCTCGGCCAGGGCGTCGGCGACGGCGTCCGGCAGGACGGCCCCGGTCGGGTTGCACGGGTAGCCGAGGAACAGCGCCTTGGTCCGCGGCGTGATCGCGGCCTCGACGGCCGCCGGATCGAGCGCGAAGTCGTCCTCGAAGCGGGTGGCGACGTGGCGCACGACGCCCCCGGCAAAGACGATCGCCGGGACGTAGGCGACGTACGACGGCTCGTGGAGGATGACCTCGTCGCCCGGATCGCAGGTCGCCCGCAGCGCCAGGTCGACCGCCTCCGACGCGCCGACGGTGACAGCAGCTCGGTCGCCGGGTCGTACGCGACGCCGTAGCGCGCCTCGAGGTGGCGCGCCAGCGCCCGTCGCAGCTCGAGGGTGCCGAGGTTGGAGGTGTAATGCGTCCGGCCTTCGCGCAGGCTCTCGACGCCGGCCTCGACGATGACCCGCGGCGTGTCGAAGTCGGGCTCCCCGACCCCGAGGCTGATGACGTCGTCCATCGTCGCCGCGATGTCGAAGAAGCGCCGGATGCCCGACGGCGGGACGACCCGGACACGCTCCGCCAGCAGACGTTCGGCAAGGGGCAAGCGAGGGCTCGTGTCGGTGGCCATCGTCGGCAAGCCTACGGCATTGAACCCTCGCCGGCGGGCACGACTCGGTTGCCCGAGCGCCACGCTTGTCAGGTCGTCGCGGCGGCGACTAGCTCGGTTTCCCCTGCGCTAAGCAAATGCCCATTCGACTTGACGCGTGCCGGCTTCTCAGGTGCGAACACCGGGGCGGGCGCGACCGCCGTCCGCACGGCCCGCTGGCTGATCCCGAGCATCTGGCGCTGCAGCATCACGAACACGCCAAAGCCCATGAAGGCGCTGACTGCCCGGAACCCGGGACCGGCGGACGCCGAACTGAACGCGGAATCGCTCGATCAAGCGCGTCCGGCCACCCTCGACCGGCTCGAGCGCGAAGGTCCAGCTCGCGGCAAACTCCCGAGGCGTACGGCGCAGCACGGCGCTGGTCGCGGCGAGACCCGCCGGCAGGTCCGAGCTCCCGCTGGAAGCGGCGTGGGCCTGTCGCTCGACGAAGGCCGTGTCCGTGTACAGGACCAGGGCGCGGCCAGGATCGACGACCTTGACCAGAAAACCGCCATCCGGAGCGACCGGCATGACATCGCCGACGGCCAGACCCTGGTATGCGGGCAGGATCGTGTCGACGCTCTTTCCGCGCATGTCCAGCTGGTCGTAGCTGTACCAGCCGGCGCGCTCGTAACCCATCTGGACGAGCCACGGCCAGACGGCCTCTGGCGGCGCGTCGATGGTCATCCCGCGGGTCTCGACGCCGGTCGGCGTCGGAACGAGGTCGTCGCCCGGCAACGGCTTGGACGCCTCGGCCGGATCGACGCCCCATGTCCGCCACCAGCGGACGGTCCGGCCAACGGTGATCCCGGCAGCGGTTCCGATGACCGCGCCGGTGATCGCAATGCGTGCTCGCATGTGTCACCTCCACGCACCATGGTGGCCGCTACGCCCAGCGCCGCCAAGGGTCGCAACGCCCGAACCCGCGGGCCGAGCGGCATGTCGGGGGAAGGCGGCGAACGCTAGACCCGCGGTCCCAACGGCCCATGCAGGGGCGATGCGCCCGTTCGAAAGCGGCTCGACCCGGCTGAAGGCCGGACGGGGCGGGTGGCGTCAGGCCGGCGACGCCCCGACGAGTGCGGTCATCCGCTCGCTCGGCGTCGGAGCGGAGGGATCCGCGGCCGCGGCCAGCTGCGCCGGCTCGAGCCGGCGCCAGTCCGCTCCCGCCGTGATCGCCTCGTAGCCACGCGCGAGGCCCAGGAGGTCCGCCTCCGACCACGCCGCGCCGATGAGCTGCAGCCCGACCGGCAGGCCCTCGGACAGCCCGCACGGGATCGACACCCCGGGCAGCCCGGCCATGTTGACCGGCAGCGTGCAGGCGTCCGACAGGTACATCGCGACCGGATCGGCGAGTCTTGCGCCGAAGCGGAAGGCGACCGTCGGCGAGGTCGGCGCCACGAGCGCATCGAAACCCTGCGACCAGAGCGCATCGAAGTCGCCCTTGATCAGCGTCCGGACCTTCTGCGCCTTGAGGTAGTAGGCGTCGTAGTAGCCGGCCGACAGCGCGTACGTTCCGAGCATGATCCGGCGCTTGACCTCCGCCCCGAAGCCGCGGCCGCGGGTCGCCAGGTAGTTGGCCAGCACGTCGCCGTCGCCCAGTCGCGGGCCGAAGCGGATCCCGTCGTAGCGCGCGAGGTTGGCCGAGGCCTCGGCCGGCGCGACGATGTAGTACGTCGCCAGTCCGTAGTCGGTGTGGGGCAGGCTGACCTCCTCGACGGTCGCGCCGGCCGCCTCGAGGGCCGCGACGCCCTCGCGGATCCGGGCCTCGACCCCAGGCTCCATGCCCGTCACGAAGTACTCGCGGGGCAGGCCGAGGCGCTTGCCGCGCAGCCCGGCGGCTGCCTCGTCGTCACCCGACGGGAGCGCGGTCAGGGTGGCCGGCACGGGGTTCGGCGAGGACGTCGAGTCGCGGTCGTCGCGGCCAGCGACGGCGTGCAGCAGCGCGCCGGCGTCGCGGGCGTCGCGGGCGAACGGCCCGATCTGGTCGAGCGAGCTGGCGAACGCGACGATCCCGTAGCGGCTGACCCGCCCGTACGTCGGCTTCATCCCGACGATGCCGCACAGCGCCGCGGGCTGGCGGATCGAGCCGCCCGTGTCGGTGCCGATCGAGAGCGGGACGTGGTAGGCCGCCACGGCCGCCGCCGAGCCGCCGCTGCTGCCACCCGGGACGCGATCGAGGGCCCACGGGTTGGCCGTCGGCCCGTAGCCCGAATGCTCGGTCGACGAGCCCATCGCGAACTCGTCCATGTTGGTCTTGCCGAGGATCACGGCGCCGGCCTCGCGCAGCCGCTCGGTGATGTGCGCGTCGTACGGCGCACGGTAGCCCTCGAGGATCCGCGACCCGGCGGTGCACTGGCCGCCGGCCAGCGACACGAGGTCCTTGAGCGCGACCGGGATGCCGAGCAGCGGGCGGAGCTGGTCGAGGGCGTGATCGGGGTCGCGCCGCGAGGCGGCCAGGCGCGCGTCGGCGGCGTCGGCCTCGGCCAGCGCGCGCTCGCGATCGATCGTCAGCCAGGCGTTGAGCGCTCGGTTGTCGCGCTCGGCCGCGGCGAGGTGCGCCTCGGTCAGCTCGCGCGAGGACGCTTCGCCCGAGCGGAGCAGGGCGGCCATCTCGTGGGCCAGCAGCCGGGTCAGGTCGGTCATCGCGGGGTCAGCGCTCGTCGAGGATCGGCGGGACGACGATGAACCGGCCGTCGTGCGCCGGCGCGTTGGCGAGCACGGCCTCGACCGGCAGCGACGGCCGGACCACGTCGGCGCGGAGGATGTTCTCGAGCTCGATCGTCTGCGCGGTCGGCGGGATGTCGTCGGTCGGCAGCTCGGCCAGGATCGCGTACTGGTCGAGGATGTGGTTGAGCTCACCCTCGAGCCGCGTCAGCTCGGCGTCGGTCAGCCCGAGCCGCGCGAGGTGCGCGACGTGTTCGACATCGGAACGGGACAGGGTCGCCATCGACCGATGATACCGGCAGGCGCTCGTCGCCCGCCGCGGATCAGGCCGAGGCGCGAATCGAGGCCGGATCGACCACCTCGCGGAAGCCATCGGCGAGACGGTGGATCGGGGCCCGCTCGAGGAGCGCTGCGGCGACCGATGTCAGCGACGCACCCTCCTCGACGATCCGCTGTCGGCCGGCGGATGAATTCGACGAGCAGGACGATCCGGACGGTCCCGTCCTCGAGTCGTTCGAGGTCGAGCCCGAACACGTCGAGTCGCGGGCCGAGCAGGGGGTCGAGCTCGCGCGCCAGCGACTCGAGAAACCGATCGTCCGCATCCGACATCGCCCACCTCCGTGTCGACCGCCCGACGATACCACCCGTACCAGACGCTGGGTACGATGTCGGCATGCCCATCACGCCCGCCATCCGTCCGATGACGCCCGCCGACGTCGAACCCGTGGCAGCGGCATTCCTCCGCGAGGACTGGGGCGACCGGCGACGCAACCTGGAGTTCGTGACCCGTCATCCGGAGACGCGGCCGTTCGTGGCCGACGCGGACGGTGTCGTCGGCACCGGCGTGCTGAGCCTCAACGGGCCGGTCGGCTGGATCGGCACGGTCTGGGTCGACCCCGCCTGGCGGCGTCGCGGGATCGGGCTCGACATCACGCGGGTCATCATCGAGACCGCCGAGTCGGCCGGCTGCCGGACGCTCGTCCTCGTGGCCACCGAGGCTGGGCGGCCGCTCTACGAACGGGTCGGCTTCGAGGTCCAGACCTGGTACCGCATCCTCGAGGCGCCGGGCCTGGACGGCCCGGCCCCGGATCCGCGGGTCAGGGCCTTTCGCGCCGAGGACCTCGAGGCCGATGGCCGCGCTCGATGCGGCGGCGACCGGCGAGGACCGCCGCCACCTGCTCGAGACGTTCGCCGCACCCGACACCACCAGCGTCCTCGAGCAGGGTGACGGATCGCTCGGCGGGTTCGTCGTCCGCCCGCCGTGGGGCGGCGGGGCGACGATCGCGCCCGATCTCGATGCGGCCGTGGCGATCCTCCACGCCCGGCGCGTCGCGAGCGGCAGCGCCGGCCGGGTGCGAGCCGGGCTGCTCACCGAGAACGAGGCCGGTCTCGACGGTCCTCGAAGCGGCCGGCTGGCACGAATCGTGGCGGGCGCCGCGGCTGATCCGCGGCGAGCCACTCGATTGGCAACCGACCGCGATCTGGGGCCAGTTCAACTTCGCCCTCGGCTGATTGCAGGGTCCCGGACAAGCGAAATGGGCCGGCCCCCAGACCGGCCCATTCGCGAGGTGATCGAAGTGCGCTTCGGCGCGTCTCGGCTACGGAAGGGGCCCGCGAGTGATCTCGACCGGCGCCGGCTTCTGCGGAGCCTGCAGCGCGCCGGTTGGATAGCGTTCGCCCGCCGCGCGCGGCGCCTGCGGAACCAGCTGCACGCCGGTGCCCGCAGCCTCGCCGCGAAGCATCTGGGTCGCCGCGAGGCTCAGCGCGCCCGCCGCGTGCTCGCTGGCGCGGAACTGGATCGCGCCCGCCTGCATGAACGGATCCGAGCCACCGACGGCATGCTCGCCGGCGCGGAACTCGATCGCGCTCGACTGGACGAGCGCATCCGCCTTCGAGGTCGCGGCGCCCTGGCCGGCGACCCACGAGGTGGCGACGATCGCCACGGAAAGGATGGCCACGATGGCCGCCGCGAGGGCGAGCGCCTGGCCGAACGGCTGGGTCCGTCCGCCGGTTCCCGTGGTCGTCGCCTGTGCCTGACTGAGTGCCATGACGGTTCTCCTGGCTTGGACCTCGGGGATTGAGGTCGTTGCCGACACGCTATGGGCGCGACCGTCGGTCGGACATCGGCTGATCACCCAATCCGTGAGCCGTCCGACCCTTCATTCTGGCCGAGGCTCAGGTGGGGACCCTTTAGGCGGCGTGGCCGGCGGGCAACGGCGGCGTGGTCCAAATGGTCCGCCTCGACCGGCCGAGTGGGTGATGGCCCGCAGAGCCGAGAGCCGCGATTCTTGGCTGGTCCCCGCAGGCCAGCCCAATGGAGACGACAGCGCACGATGAGGCCCACGCTCGACCGCGGCCGACGGTTCCTTCGCGGTAGCCCGACACCCGCCGACGCCGCCGGATCGACCATCGAGGACGTGGTCATCGTCTTCGGCGTCGTCGAGATCGAGCACCTGCGCGGCGCCCTCGAGGCGCTCCTCGGCGACACGGTCGAGCGGCCCGACACGCCGGCCCGCATCGAGCGGGCGCTCGACCTCGTGCTGGCCCGGCGCGGCGCGCCCGGGCGGGCCCGGGTCCTGCGCCGGCCGGCTGCGCTGTCCACGCCCGAATTGTGGGAGATCCACCTCGACGGCACGGACCGGGCGAGCGGCACGGCCGTTCGCGAGGCCGGCCGGACGGGAGCCTTCGCGTGCTGATCGAGACGGTCTGCCTCCAGTGCGGCACGCCGGCGACCCAGTCCCGCGGCGCCTTCTGCCGCCGCTGCGGACTGCCGTACGGCCAGGCGCCCCGGGCGACCGCCGAGCTGCCGAGCTGCCCCATCTGCTACCGGACGGTCGACGACGACGGCCGGCTGCCGGGCCTCGACCGGCCGGGCGACCGGCTCGACCTCGTCAACCACCGGATCGAGCACGAGCGCCACCCGGTCGGCGACGACGACTGGCTCGAGACGCTGCGCGAGGGCGATCGCATCCGGATCGAACGCTGGACCGCGCCGTTCGAGACGGTCCGCCGCTACCTGGTCACCGGCCAGGTCAACGCCGGCCGCAACCGCCAGCTCGCCCACGACCTGATCGTCACCGCGATGACCCAGATCGCCCGCTGGGGACCCAACGGCCTGATCCTCGGCGATCAGCCCGAGTGGCAGGCGGCGCGCGCCGCGGTGGTCACGCTCATGGAGCGCTACGCCCTGGGTCGCCGCACCTGACGCTAGCCGGGCCCCGCGGCGCCGCTCCTGACGGCGTCGAGCGCCCGCCGTGCCTGGGCGAGGTGGAGCCGGTCGTGCCCGGCGGCGAGGCGGAACGTCAGGTCGTAGCTCTCCGGGCCGCGTTCGTCATGCATCCCGATCCGGTCGCCGTGGGTCGCGCCGAAGCGCGCCCAGAGCGCCAGGTTGGCGCGTCGGAGCGCCTCGAACTCCGCGATGAGCCCCTCCACGTCGTCGTCACGGTGGCGGAGATGGTCGACCCACAGCGCCTGGTCGTAGCCGACGATCCGGGGCGTCTCCTCGGCGATGATCCAGCGGTATCGGCCGGCCACGACGAGCTCGCCGTCGGTGATGTGGCCGAGGCACTCGAGCACCGACCACTCGCCGGGCGCGGGCCGCGTCCGGACGTCAGGCCCCGCCTCGGCGAGCAACGAGCGCATGGCCGCCGGCGTCGCGGCCTGGACCTCGGCCGGATCGTCGTCGCCGAGCTCGGCCAGCAGGCTGGCCTGGTACGCCGCCGCCTGCGCGACCGGATCGGGGCTGCGTCACGTCGCCTCCTCCGGCTCGGCGCCCGCGAGCAGCTCCTGAACGCGGCCTCGTCGAGGACCGGCACCCCGAGCTCCTGGGCCTTCGTCAGCTTCGAGCCCGCGCTCTCGCCGGCGACGAGGTAGTCGGTCTTCTTCGACACGGACCCCGCGACCTTGCCGCCGGCGGCGCGGATGGCCTCCTCCGCCTCGGCCGCGGCTGTAGCCCTCGAGCGTGCCGGTCACGACGAGCGTCTTGCCGCCGAGCGGCCCGCTGCTCCCCTCCCCGGCCGGGCGCGGCAGCGGGCGGTCCGGCACGACGCCGACGTCCACCAGCTCGCGCAGCACGTCCCGCGTCGCCTCGTCGGCGAACCAGCGGCCGAGCGCTGCGGCGACCGTCGGGCCGATCCCCGGCGACCTCGGTGAACGTGTCCGGCTCGTCGCGTCCCGATCCGGCGCAGCTCGGCCTCGGCGGCGGCGAACCAGGATCGGGCACGACGTCGCCGTCCGCCGCGGGTACGCATCGGGCCGGACGCGCCCGGCCAGCCACGTCGCGAGGTCGATGGCGGTCTGCTCGCCGACCTGCGGCATGCCGAGCGCCGTTGAGCACGCGGGCGAGCGGCCGCCCGACCCGCGCCCGCGCGATCCGGGCGTGCAGGTTCTCGGCGCTCTTGCGCGCAAACCGGTCCAGCGATTCGAGGTCCTCGATGGTGAGCCGGAAGAAGTCGGCCCGCGAATGGACCATGCCGCGCTCGAGGAGCTGCGACAGCACCGCCCAGCCGGCCCCCTCGATGTCCATCCCGCCGCGGCCGACGAAGTGGCCGAACTCCTGCGCGAGGCGCGCCGGGCAGGCGGGGTTCGGGCAGTACACCCGGACCGCGCCCTCGTCCTGGACGACCGCCGTGCCGCAGACCGGGCAGGTCGCCGGCATCTCGAACTCGCGCTCGTCGCCGTCGCGCCGCTCGACGATCGGCCGGACGACCTCGGGGATGACGTCGCCGGCCTTCTGGAGGACGACCCAGTCGCCGATCCGGATGTCCTTGCGCCGGAGCTCGTCGAGGTTGTGGAGCGTCGCCCGCGCCACGGTGGAGCCGGCCACCTTGGTCGGCGTCAGGTGGGCGACCGGCGTCAGCGTCCCGGTCCGGCCGACGTACGGGACGATGTCCTCGAGGAACGCCTCGACCTGCTCGGGCGGGAACTTGAAGGCGATCGCCCAGCGCGGCGCCCGGCTGACCATGCCGAGGGTCGCCTGCTGGTCGACCCGGTCGACCTTGACGACGACGCCGTCGGTCTCGTACGGCAGCTGGTGACGCGGCTCGCGCCAGCGCTCGGTGAAGGCGATCACGCCCTCGATGTCGAGGCCCGCCTCGTGCTCCGGGTTGACCGGGAAGCCCAGCGCGCGCGAGCCGCTCGAGCGCGGCGGTCTGCATCGCCACCGGCGTCGCCGTCCTCGACCAGCTGGTAGAACCAGGCCGACAGCTTCCGGCCGGCGGTGACCGTCGGGTCCATCTGGCGGAGCGAGCCCGCGCCGCTGTTGCGTGGGTTGGCGTAGAGCGCCAGCCCGGCCTCCCCGCGCTCCTCGTTGATCCGCTTGAACTCGGCCTTCGGCATGAACACCTCGCCGCGCGCCTCGAGCGCTGGCCGGCTCGGTCAGGCGGCCGGGATGACCGAGATCGTGCGGAGGTTGGCGGTCACGTCCTCGCCGGTCGTGCCGTCGCCGCGGGTCGCGCCCTGGACGAACCGGCCGCGCTCGTAGCGCAGGCTGATCGCCAGCCCGTCGATCTTGAGCTCGGCGACGTAGCGCAGGTCGGGCGCAGGCTCGGGGGCCGGCGGGAGCCCGAGGCCGCGCCGCACCCGCGCGTCGAAGGCGCGCAGCTCGTCGTGGCTGAAGGCGTTCGACAGCGACAGCATCGGCCGCGCGATGACGGACCTCGTCGAACGTTTCCCCCGTGGGCGTGCCGCCGACGCGCTGGGTCGGCGAGTCGGACGTCGTCAGCTCGGGGATACGCGGTCTCGAGCGCGACGAGCTCGCGGAACAGCTGGTCGTACTCCGGCGTCGGTCAGCTCCGGGGCGTCCTCGACGTGGTACAGCTCGTTGGCCCGGTCGACGGCCGCGGCCAGCTCGGCGTGGCGCGTCGTGGCCGCCTCGATGTCGAGCCGCCCGGCGGCCTCGACGAGCGCGGGGTCGACCGGCGGGAGCTGGATCGCCATGGAGCGAGGGTACCGAACGGGGCGCCGGCCCGCAGCCCCGAGCCCGCAGGCACGTTCAGCCCGGTGGCATGATCTCCGTCCCGAGCGGCCCGGCGTCGCGGTGCCCCGGATCCCGACTGAGGAGCACGCCATGGGCCTCAAGGCCGACCTCGCCCGCCCGAACACGATCTCGCAGATCGTCAGCGTCCACAACGCGCTGGCCGCGCGGATCGCCAACGAGTTCTCGTTCGACTGGCTGAGCGTCGGCGGCTACAACGTCTCGGGCTCGGCGTTCGGGATGCCCGATGTCGGGCTGCTGACCCTCACCGAGCAGGTCGAGGCCGTTCGGCGGGTGGCGAACGTCGCGCAGGCGCCGGTCATCGCCGACGGCGACGACGGCTACGGCAACTACCTCAACGTCATCCGCCTGGTCCGCGAGATGCAGCACGCCGGCGCGCTCGGCGATCCACATCGAGGACCAGGTGCTGCCCAAGAAGTGCGGCCACATGGAGGGCAAGCGGATCGTCCCGCAGGCCCAGTTCATCAGCAAGATCAAGGCCTTCGTCGACACCCGGACGACCGAGGACTTCCTGCTCTTCGCCCGGACCGACGCGATCGCCGTCGGCGGCTTCGACGAGGCGGTCGACCGCGCGAACGCCTACCGCGAGGCCGGCGCGGACGTCATCTTCGTCGAGGCGCCGACCTCGATGGAGCAGGTCGAGCGCCTTCCGCAGCTCATCGACGCACCGCTCCTCTACAACTGGGTGTTCAAGGGCAAGTCACCGCTCGTGCCGCGCGACGAGCTGCTCCGCCTGGGCTACCGGTTCCTGCTCCAGGCGGACGTGCTGTATGCGGTCAGCCACGCGCTGCGCGGCTACTTCGGCGAGCTCAAGACGACGTCGAGCTACGGCGCCTGGGCAGACCGGATGATCTCGTTCGACGAGTTCAACGAGCTCATCGGGCTCGCGGACATCGTCGCCGCCGAGGCGCGCTACGAGCCGGAGGCCGAGGCGACCCGACCCTGAACCACGCGCCTCAGGCCGCGAGGTCGATCAGGTTCACGACGATCCGACGGCGGTGGGGCAGCATCGCGGCGCTCAGACGGTGCAGGAACCCATCGGGCTCGAGCGTCGCCGAGCAGACGATCCACAGGCTGTCGTCCGCCTCGATGACGGTGTTGGGGGCATGGCACGCCGGGCAGAACGGATCGGTATCGATTGCCCGCTCGATCTGGTCGAGCAGGCGGGCGTTGTCGAACATGGGGAAAAGCCTCGAAGGGAGTCGTAGAGGGGACCGGCGGGCCGTGGCCGCATTCCGGCAGTTCCACCCTGCCACTCGAGGCGTGCGTCGTCGATGGCGAGCGGGCGTCGCCGAGGTCGCGATCCGGGGTCAGGCGGTCAGGTGGCCGCGAACGAGGTCAGCGGGCGTCGGCGCGCCCAGCAGCCGCAGCGCGATGTCGAACTCCTCGCCGAGGATCGCCAGCGCGCGCTCCACGCCAGCCTGCCCACCGGCTGCCAGCGCCCACAGGATCGGCCGGCCGACGAGCACCGCGCGGGCGCCGAGGGCCAGCGCGATGGCGATGTCGAGCCCGCGCCGCACGCCGCCGTCGACCCACACCTCCAGGCGGCCGTCGACCGCCGCTACGACCTCCTCGAGCACATCGAGCGGGGCTGGTGTCCGATCGAGCTGCCGGCCGCCATGGTTGCTGACGACGACACCGTCGACGCCGTGCTCGACCGCCAGGCGGGCATCCTCGGCGGTCAGGATGCCCTTGATCACGAGCGGTAACGGCGACCACGAGCGGATCTCGGCGAGCGCATCCCAGGTCAGGTTCGGCGTCGTCCGGCCGGGCTGCGGAAGGGTGTCATCGAAGTTGCCGAGTGGCGGGAGCACGAACCGGGACCGCCGGTCCCGTTCGCGAAACCCGAGGACCGGCAGGTCCACGGTCAGCACGATGGCGCGGTAGCCGTTCTCGGCCGCCCGGTCGACGAGCGCGCGGCTCAGGCCGGGAGCGCCCTGGAGGTACAGCTGGAACCACCTCGTGGCATCGGGGGCGGCGACTGCGACCTCCTCGATCGAACGGGACGACGAGGTCGACAGGATGAACGGCACGCCGGCCGCGCCCGCGGCGCGCGCGGTCGCGAGCTCGCCATCGGGATGGGCGAGGCCGTGAAAGGCCGTCGGCGCGATGGCCATCGGGAGGCGGGTCGGCATGCCGAGCAGCGACGTCGACGGATCGGTCCCGGACACGTCGATGAGCGTCCTCGGCCGGAAGCGTCGCCGCCGCCACGAGGCCACGTTCTCGTCGAGCGTGATCTCGTCCCACGCACCGCCGGCCATGAATTCGTACGCCCCGGGGTCCATCGCCGCCCGCGCCAGCGGCTCGAAGTCGGTCAGCCGGTGGATGCCGGCCAGCACGTTGCCCGGATCGGTCACCCGATGATGTCCAGGTTGGCCAGGCTGACGAGCATCGTCTTGCGCCCCACCGACGCGTCCTTGAACGCGACCGTGACCTCTTCGTCGCTGCGCGTCAGCTTGCTGGTAACGACGATGCCGTCGCCCCAGCGGGCGTGACGAACGCGATCGCCGTCGCGGAACTGGCGCTCGCCGGGGATGATCGGCCGCGGCGCCTTCGCGGGCCGGAGCGGCCGGGCCGACGGGGGCGTCGCGCACGCCCGCCGCGTCGAGGTCGTCGTCCCACGCCGCGGCGGCCGCCGCCGAGCGAACCAGACGGCGCGCCGGCGGCGAACGCCTCGCGCTTCGCGACGAGGTCGCGCCCGGGCCGGAACGGCTCCCCGTCCGGCGGCGCGCCCGGGTCGCCCGCTCCCCTGCCGGAACGCCGCCCGGTCCCGCCGCGGACGGGCGTCCCGAAGCGGCTCGTGCGGCGCGCCCCGAACACGAGGTCCAGGTCGAGGTCGCGGTCGTCGGCGCCGCCGAGCTGCGGCCCGACCATCAGCTCGGCCGGGATCTCGAGCAGGAACCGCGACGGGACGGTCGCCTGGCCCATCCCCCAGGTCGCCCGCCGCCAGGCGTGCGACAGGTACAGCCGGCGCTTGGCCCGGGTGATCCCGACGTAGGCCAGCCGGCGTTCCTCCTCGAGCTCCTTCTCGTCGTCGAGCGCGCGGTTGTGCGGGAACAGGCCCTCCTCGAGCCCGGCGATGAACACGACCGGGAACTCGAGGCCCTTCGCCGCGTGGAGCGTGATCAGCGTCACCGCGTCGGCATCGCCCTCGTACGAGTCCTGGTCGGCGACGAGCGCGGTCTCCTCGAGCAGCCGGTCGAGGGCGTCGTCCGGGCGCGAGGTCGTCGTAGCGCGTCGTGACCGAGCGCAGCTCGAGCAGGTTGGCCCACCGTTCCTCGCCGTCCTCCGAGCCGTCGGCCAGCATCGCCCGGTAGCCCGACGCCTCGAGCGCCTCGTCGAGCAGCTCGGGCAGGCTCAGCACGCCGACCCGGGTCCGCAGCCGGCGGACCAGGATCGCGAAGTCGGTCAGCGCGTTGCGGGTCCGCGGCGCGAGCCCGACCAGCTCGCCGTGTGACGGCCGCCTCGATCGCGCCCCAGGTCGTGCCGCCCTCGCGGGCCGCCTCGGCGCGCAGCATCTCGATCGTCTTCTCGCCGATCCCGCGCGCCGGGACGTTGATGATCCGCTCGAAGCTGACGCTGTCCGTGTCCGAGCGCAGGATGCGCAGGTAGGCGAGCGCGTCCTTGACCTCGCGCCGGGAGTAGAACCGCGTCCCGCCGACGAGCTGGTAGTGGATCCCGTAGCGCAGGAACGATTCCTCGATCGCGCGGGACTGCGCGTTCATCCGGTACATGACCGCGATCTCGCGCGCCCGGAAGCGGGCGTCCTCCTCGTCCGCGCGGCGGGTCAGCGCGCTGCCGCGGCCGCCGACCAGGCTCTCGACCTGGCGGGCGATCCACTCGGCCTCCTCCTCCTCGTTGTACGCCTCGAAGCGCTGGATCTTGACCCCGCCCTGCGTTGTCGGTCCACAGCTTCTTGTCCTTGCGCGCGGTGTTGCGCGACACGACCGCGTGGGCGGCGTCGAGGATGAGCTGCGTCGAGCGGTAGTTCTGCTCGAGCTTGACGACCGCGGTGTCGGGCCAGTCGCGCTCGAAGTCGAGGATGTTGCGCAGGTCCGCGCCGCGCCACGAGTAGATCGACTGGTCGTCGTCGCCGACGACGCACAGGTTGCGGTGACGTGGCGGCGAGGGCGCGGACCCACAGGTACTGCGCGCGGTTGGTGTCCTGGTATTCGTCGACGTGGAGGTAGCGCCAGCGCTCCTGGTACTTGGCCAGCACGTCGGGCGCCTCGTCGAACAGCCGCACCGCCTCGAGCAGCAGGTCGTCGAAGTCGAGCGCGTTCGACTTGCGCAGGCGCTCCTGGTAGCGCGTCGCGAGCCGGGCGATCGTGCGCTCGCGGTGATTGGCCGCGTTCTCGGCGAGGAACGTCGGGTCGAGCATCTCGTTCTTGGCCCGGCTGATCGCCCCGAGGACCACGCTCGGCCGGAACTCGCCGGTGAGCGGCATGTCCTCCTCGCGCAGGATCTGCTTCATCAGCGACTGCTGGTCGTCCGTGTCGTAGATCACGAACCGGCGGCCGATCCCGATCGCCTCGCCGTCCGCCCGCAGGACGCGCGCGCAGAGCGAGTGGAACGTGCCGGCCACGACGTCCCGCCCGCCCTCGCCGACGAGGCTGATGATCCGCTCGCGCAGCTCCGCGGCGGCCCGGTTCGTGAACGTGACCGCGAGGATCCGCCACGGGGCGACGTCCTTGATGCTGACCAGATAGGCGATCCGGTGGGCCAGCACCCGGGTCTTGCCCGAGCCGGCGCCGGCCAGGATCAGCAGCGGCCCGTCGGTCGTGGTCACGGCGCGCGCCTGCTCCGGGTTGAGGGCCCGGACGATCTCCGCCTCGCGCGCCTTGCAGCGCGGCCGCCCTGACCGCCGGGTCCGGCGGCGGCTGCGGCGCGGCCGGGTCCTCGCACGCGGACCGGCGTCTCGCGCATCCACGCCGGCTCCTCGGGCGCGGCGGACGGGCCCTCGGACAGGTCGGTGAAGACGGTCCCGGCGGCCGCGGTCGCGGCCTCGGCGGCCGCCTCGAGCGTCGGATCGCCGGTGCGGCGGCGGCGGGTTGGACTCACGAATGCATTGTAGGTCGGGCGGCTCACCCGCCTCGCGGTGGCGCGCCTCGTCGCGGCCGTCCGGGCGCGCTAGATTGACACCCATGGCGGACATCACCCTGCGTCCGATGGAGCCCACGGACGGGCCGGCGATCGATGCGCTCATGCGCGACGAGGCGCAGACGACGACCGTCAGCATGACCACCCACTACCGATACGACGTCCATGAAGCGCTCCTCGCCCAGCACCCGAGCCTGTTCGGGGTCGTCGCCGTGCGGGCGGGAGACCCGGCGATCGCGGGCATTGCCACGGCGTTCCTCGACGAGGTCATGATCGGCGGGCAGGCCCATCCGGCCGCCTTCCTCGAGAACCTCAAGGTCCGCGGCGACGTCCGTCGGCAAGGCTTGGGCGCCCGCCTCGCGGCATGGCGGATCGAGGAAGCGCGGCGGCGGTTCGGTGGCGATGGCGTGATCATGGCCGGCATCGAGGCGAGCAACACGGCGTCACTCGCCACCGCGAACCGCTGGGCGACGCAGGTCCTCGGTCCGGTCCGGATCGTCATCGCCAACACCACCGCCCGCACGGGCCGCACCCCCGGGATCGAGATCCGGCCGCTGGTCGAGGCCGACTTGACGGCGGTGATCGACGCGCTCGAGACGTTCTACGCCGGCTATGACCTCTGGCCGCGCATGACGACGACCAAGCTCGCCGCCGGGCTGGCACCGACGCGTATCGGTGAGCCGATCCGCCAATACCGGGTCGCGGTCGCCCCCGACGGCACGCTCCTCGCCGGGGCGGGGATCACCGAGCGGTTCAAGCTGATGGCCGACCACATCGACGCCATCCCGCTGCCGATTGCGGTGCTCGGGCGGATCACCGGGATGATCCCCGGCGATCGCATGATCCGGTCGATCGAGCTGCACCTGGCCTGGCACGCGCCCGGCCGGGGCGACGCGATGCGTGCGCTGTGGGACGCGATCCGCGTCGAATGGCATGACCGGGCCACCAACGTCGTCGCCCTGGCCGATCCACGTGGCTCCCTGATCGACGCGTTCCACGTCGGCCGGACGCTCGCGCCGAAGCTCCAGCTCATGGTGCCGGTCATGACCGCCGAGCCCGGTCGACCCGGCACGGCTGCTGTACATGTGGCGCTGAGCCGCGCGGCGAGCGTGACCGCCGCCGCCTCGGTCAGGACGCGGGCTTCACCTGGTCGGCGGGCGGAGCCGTCACGGTCACGGGCACGTCCCAGCGTGATGCCGTGACGGCGATCGTCAGCGCCGAGCCGTCGGCCATGGTGAGCACGGCGTCGATCCCGGCCAGGTGGTTCGGCGGATCCTGCTCGACGAGCATCGTGAGCTTGAGCGTCGCCCCGGTCAGGTCGACCGGGAGGCCGGCCGCGGCGCCACCCGCGCCGAGCTGGTCGGGGGTCAGGCTGGTCGTCACCGTGTAGCAGGTCTCCGACCCGCACTGGAGGTCGGCGCCCTTGGTCAGGACGATGCCTTCCTTGAGCAGCAGGTCGCCGAGGTTGTCGATGATGCTCCCGGCGGCGCCCGGATTGACCGGACCGGTCTCCGCGGCCGACACCTGGTACAGCGGGCCGGTGAGCGACGTCTTGACGTACGACTTGCCGTCGACGGCGATGACGTCGGCGTTGAACCCGAGCAGCGCCGGGGCGGACACGGTCGCATGCGCCGCCGGTGCCACGACGTCGACGTCGATCGCGGCGGTCGTGCCGTCGAGCTTCACCGGCGTCC
The DNA here is from genome assembly GCA_963721545.1 of uncultured Chloroflexia bacterium. Classification (GTDB taxonomy): domain Bacteria; phylum Chloroflexota; class Limnocylindria; order Limnocylindrales; family CSP1-4; genus SPCO01. The sequence continues at coordinate 240,127 of CAVRKB010000007.1, read as the reverse complement.
CCGCGCCGCTCCCCGCACCGGGGAGGCGGATGGTCGCCGAGCCGTCGACGCGTACGTCGAGGTGGAACGACTTTGCCGCCTCGGTCGACTTGAGCGCGGCGGTCACGATCGCGGTCGGATCGGTCAGGGCCGGGCTGGCCGTGGTGCCGCCGCACGCGGCGGCGAGGGTCGCGAGTATGGCGAGGGCGAGGATCGGCGCGAATCGGCGGGTCATGTGGCTCCCCGGGACGTGACGAAGGTCAGCCGCCAGGTCGGTGGCGGTCACGACAGCGTCGGGCGACGGCCGCGACCTGTCAAACGGTCGGGCGCCGGCGACCGCCGGCCGCTACTTCAGGCGGGCGAAGGCGTCGAGGTCGATCCTTGGTCGGTTCGTCGTGCCGGCGACCACCAGCCGGACCGTCCGCGTCGCGGACGTCGACCACGTCTTCTGCCAGGCGATGACCTGGTACCTCGTCGCGGCGCGCAGGTCGAGCGTCGTCACCAGGTTCCCGTTGACGTAGACCCGGACCTTGCCGCGGGCCGGGCGCCATCGTCGTCACGAACCCGATCGATCGACCGGTGAACGTGTAGGCTGACCGACCGACCGGCGGCCCTCGGCATGGCGCACCGACCCGCCCGAGAACGAAGGCGAGGTCGTCGCCGTCCATGCTCCCGCCGTACTGGATTGCCGGGCGAGACTGCTGGACGAGCCGGGGTGCGACGGTCGGGCCGGCCGTCCACGGACCGACGTTCCCGGCGCGGTCGACCGCCCGGACCCGGTAGCGCACCGTTCCCGACGATGCCACGGTCGCGTTGTACGCCGTCGTCGCGAGGGTCGGGGCGACCGTGACCCAGCTCGAGCCGCCGTTCGTGCTCCGCGCGACCTCGTATCGGTCGATCCCGGAGCCACCAGCGTCCGGATCCGGCCCAGGCGACCCGGATCGGCAGCGCGGTCCCGGCCAGGGCGACACCCGCGCGAAGGCTCGTGGTCGGTGCGCTCACGGCCGGTGCCGACGATCGATCCGGACGATCGCGGCGGGGCCATCAGTCGGTGGTCCCGTGACGTCGTCGATCGTCGGTGACGCTTGCCGGTCGCAGGGCCAGGGCGACCAGCCCGGTCGAGCAGCCGCCGACCACGACCGATAGCTCGCTCCGGACCCGATGGGTGCGCCGATGCAGCATCCTCCGGATGTCGCGGTCAAGGTGAAGTCGAAGGCGGTGAGGCCGTGGATGGGGCGGTCGAAGGTGACGTCGTAGACCAGGGTGGCCGAGCTCGTGAGGTTGTCGGCTGTCGCTCGTCCCGGTGTCGGATTCGGGCCGGAGGAGCGACGGTCGCGCTCAGCCGTGGCGAAGCGGCGGTGGCAGCAGGGTCTCCTCGTTCGACAGCGCCGCGGCGGCATCCACGACACCCGCGGTCCAGACCTTCCCCGGCCAGCCCGGCGACGGCTCTGGTCGTGCCCAGGATCCGATCGCGGATCGCCGTCCCGGTCCAGTCCGGGTGCTCGGCCGCGAGGAGCGCCGCCACGCCGGCGACGTGCGGGCTGGCCATCGACGTCCCGCTCATGAGGCCATACCCGCCACCCGGCACCGTGCTTCGGATGGAGACCCCGGGCGCGGCCACCTGGACGCTGTAGATGCCGATGTTGGAGAAGCTCGCGAGCACGTCGTCGCCATCGGTGGCGGCGACCGAGATGAGGCCTCGAGCGGGAACGAAGCCGGATAGGCCGGCGCTTCGTCGGTGTTCTGACCGGCGTTGCCGGCGGCAGCGATCGCCAGGTGGCCGGCGGCCCCGGCCGCGGCGAACGCGTCGTACTCGCTGCGCATGAAGTCGGGACCCGTGTAGCTGTTGTTCGACAGGCGCGCCCCGTTGGCGACCGCATAGTCGAGCGCGGCGATGACCGCGCTGGTCGCCGCGCTGCCCCCGGCGTTGAACGCCTTCAACGGCATCAGCTGGACCGACCAGGCCACGCCGCTGAGCCCGACCCCGTTGTTGCCGCGCGCCCCGATGGTCCCCGCGACATGCGTCCCGTGGCCATTGTCGTCCTCGGGCACGGCGTCGTTGTTCGAGAAGTCCCAGCCGTGCACGTCGTCGACGTAGCCGTTGTGGTCATCGTCCTGCCCGTTGCCCGCGACCTCGCCGGGGTTCGTCCACAGGTTCGCGGCCAGATCCTCGTGGTCGAGGTCCATCCCGGTGTCGATGATCGCGACCGTGACGCCGCTCGCGTCGGTGCGGACGTCCCATGCGGCGGCGGCGGCGATGTCGGCACCCGGCGTGCCGCCCTCTGCCCGGTGTTGTCGAGCGGCCATTGCTCGCCGAAGCCAGGATCGTTCGGCGTCTGGTCGATGTGGATGATGCAATCGGGCTCGACGAAGGCGATGTCGACCGCTCGGCAAGCCGCTTCCGGGCCTGCTCGATCGGCATCGACGTCGTGATGAGCTCGAGACCGGGGACCATCCGGAACGCCTTCAGGCGGCGTCCATCGACCCGGCCACCGACGTCGCGCGACCGCCGGTCGTGGCCTCGTGGCTGAACCCGACGAGCAGCCGGCCGGGGGCGGCGACACAGGTCGAGGCCGGATGGACGGGTGCTCGCGATGCCGGCGCTGTCACGGTCGCGGAGGCCGGACGGGTGTCGCCGTGGGCGAGGGCCGGCATCGTCGGGAGGCAGAGGGTGACGAGCGCCACGAGCGCGGCCGCTCGGGCAAGCCGTGAGCGCGCTGTCGTCACGCGGGGTGCGACGCCGGGCGTCCGAGCCGTGGTGGCGGGAGTGGATCGGCCGCGGGCGTCGCGACGACACGCGCAACGCGGAGAGCGACTTCGAGGACGTGGCCCCCGGTACCCGATCCATGGTCGCTGCAGGATGGGTCGGCAACCGTCGGCCGTCGATCAACCATCGGTCCGGGGCCGCCGGCGCACCGGCTCGTCCCCGCCCGCGTCACCGCTGCGTCACCGCGCGCCCCCGAACGGGAATCGAACGGCCCCCGGCGACGCCGGGGGCCCTTTGCGTGTCGCGAGTTCGGACTAGAAGTCCATCCCCCCGCCGCCGCCGTGGTCGTGGCCGCCACCGGCCCCGGCCTTCTCCTTCTCGGGCAGATCCGAGACGAGGGTCTCCGTGGTCAGGACCATGGCCGCGATCGAGGCCGCGTTCTGGAGCGCCGAGCGGGTGACCTTGGCGGCATCGACGATGCCGGCCTTGAACAGGTCGCCGTACTCGCCCTTGAGCGCGTCGTAGCCGAAGCCGGGCTTGAGGCCCTTGACATGGGCGACGATGACCTCGCCGGACTGGCCGGCGTTGTCGGCGATCTGCCGCGCAGGGGCTTCGAGCGCCTTGCGGACGATGTCGACGCCGACCTGGGCGTCGCCCTCGAGCTTGATCTTGTCGAGCGCCGGAATGGCCTGCAGGAGCGTGGTGCCACCGCCGGCGACGAGGCCTTCCTCGACGGCCGCACGGGTCGTCGACAGGGCATCCTCGATGCGGTGCTTCTTCTCCTTGAGCTCGACCTCGGTGGCCGCGCCGACCTTGATGACCGCGACGCCGCCGGACAGCTTGGCGAGGCGCTCCTGGAGCTTCTCGCGGTCGTAGTCCGAGGTGGTGTCCTCGATCTGGGCCTTGATCTGGGTCATGCGGGCCTTGATCAGGTCGGCCTTGCCGTCACCGTCGACGATCGTGGTGTCGTCCTTGGTCGCGACGACGCGACGGGCCGAGCCGAAGTCCTCGAAGGCGACCGAGTCGAGCTTGCGCCCGATCTCCTCGCTGATGACCGTGCCGCCGGTCAGGACCGCGATGTCGCGGAGCATCTCCTTGCGGCGGTCGCCGAAGCCCGGCGCCTTGACGGCGAGGACCGCGACCGTGCCGCGGAGCTTGTTGACGACCAGCGTGGCGAGCGCCTCGCCGTCGACGTCCTCGCTGATGATCAGCGTCGGCTTGCCCTGCTGGACGGCCTTCTCGAGGGCCGGGAGCATGTCCGCAACGCTCGAGATCTTCTTGTCGGTGATGAGGATGAGCGGGTTGTCGAGGACCGCTTCCATGCGGTCGGGGTTGGTCACGAAGTACGCCGAGATGTAGCCCCGGTCGAACTGCATGCCCTCGGTGTATTCCTTCTCGAGGCCCAGGCTCTGGCCCTCTTCGACGGTGATGACGCCATCCTTGCCGACCTTGTCCATGACCTCGGCGATGATCTCGCCGACCTCCGGATCCGCGGCGCTGATGGCGGCCACGGCCGCGATCTGCTCCCGGTTGTCGACCGGGCGGGACTGCTTGGCGATCTCGGCCACGACGGCCTCGACGGCGGCCTCGATGCCGCGCTTGACGACCATCGGGTTGGCCCCGGCAGTCACGACGCGGAGGCCCTCGGCGACCATCGCCTGGCCGAGCACGACCGCGGTGGTCGTCCCGTCGCCGGCGACGTCATCGGTCTTGGTCGCGACTTCCTTGAGGAGCTGCGCGCCCATGTTCTCGAACGGGTCCTCGAGCTCGATGTCGCGAGCGATGGTGACGCCGTCATTGGTGATCGTCGGCGAGCCGAACTTCTTGTCGAGGACGACGTTGCGGCCCTTCGGGCCGATGGTCACCTTGACGGCGTCGGCGAGGCGGTCGATACCGCGCTTGAGGGAGCGACGAGCTGTCTCGTCGAAAATCAGTTGCTTAGCCAATTCGTGTGTCCCTCCAGGAACCTACAGGGGGTCGGAACGCTGCGGCGCGACGGCCGTCAGCCCTCGACGACCGCGAGGATGTCCTTCTGGCTGACGATCAGCAGGTCGTCGCCTTCGATCTTGAATTCGGTGCCGGCGTACTTGGCGTACAGGACCTTGTCACCGGCCTTGACGTCCATCGTCTCGCGCTTGCCGTCGTCGAGGATCTTGCCCGGGCCGGCAGCGACGATCGTGCCCTCCTGCGGCTTCTCCTTGGCGGTGTCCGGCAGGACGATGCCGCTCTTGGTCATCTCCTCGCGTTCGCTCGGCTTGATGACGACGCGGTCACCGAGCGGGCGAAGCTTGGTTGCGATGGCAGTGGCTTTGGCCAACGTGCATTCCTCCTGTGACGGCCAGGGCCGGCCGCCGGGCGTGAACTCGCGGGACATCGGACGACCGGGTGCAGGTTGTGGGCGATGTCCCGGAACCGTTGTCGAGGCATCGCGACGGTCCCTGTCCGACCCTCCAGCCGGCGATGCCGGCGCCCGTCGGATCCGTGGGCTCTTTGCGATGCTTAGCACTCTCGGTGGGAGAGTGCTAAGGGCAGACTACCGAACCGGACGGGCGGCTGTCAACCCGGCGCACGCGCTTCGCGGCCCTAGCCCTTGGGGATTGCCAGCACGAGGTCGTCGCCGTTCCGCGTGAGCGCGGGGCACCCGGTCCCGTCGTAGCCGATGTACCAGCCGACGACCCCTTCGGAGGCATCGAACAGGACGGCGTGGCGGAGCGCGTCGAAGTCGGGCTTCAGCTCGCGAGGCCCGTCGTACGTCGGCTGCCCGACGTCGTTGGACAGCGACATGCCGGTGAAACGCAGGGCCAGCACGTGCTCGCCGAGCATGGTGATTGCGGCGCCGCTCGACGCCTGGCTGTAGGGCGGGCTGGCGACCTCGAGCGAGCCCTGCGGCGGGCTGGCCGGCCCCGGCAGCGAGGGATTGCCGAAGCTGAAGGTCAGCCGGTCGCGGTTGGGCCCGGACGCGACGGTCAGGTCGGTGAACCGGTCGGACGGCAACGTGCCGGCCGGCGGCAACGCACAGGCCGCCGCCGATGGGCTGGCGATCGGGGCTCGCGGTCGGTGCCACGGTCGGGGCGACGCTCGCCGGTGCGGACGGGCTCGTGGTGGCCGACGGCGACGTCGGAACGCTCGGGGTCGGGAGCGCGCTCGAGCTCGGGGCGGCCTGGCTGCAGGCAGCCAGCACGATACCGAGCGACAGGAGGGTGGCGAGGCGGCGGGGGGTCGCGAGGGTCATGTCGTCCTCTCGTGGCGTCGAAACGCCCGGTCGTAAGCGGCGATCAGCTGCGGGCCGAGGGCGTCGGGCGTCGTGCCTCGTCGCTCCGCGACCCACCCCGCTGTGACGCGTACCCACTCCGGCGCGTTGCGCGAGCGCGGCGCGCCCGGTGGGGCCAGGAACGGCGAATCGGTCTCGACGAGCAGCCCCTCGGCCGGCACGAACCCGGCCACGGTAGCCGATTCCTCCTCGCCGCGCCGGAAGACGAGCCCGGAGAAGCTGATCGCGAGGCCGAGGTCGATCACCTCGTGCGCGTAGTCGGCCGGGCCGGAGAACGAGTGGATGACGGCCGGCGGGCGCTCGCCGAACTGCGCGGTCCAGGCCGGTCCGCCCACCCCGGCCGTGCGGAGCTCCACGACGAGCGCGTCCTGCGCATCGCGCCGGCCGCCCGCGGACCGGCAGTGCAGGATGGCCGGCTTTCCGGTCTCGAGCGCGAGGGCGAGGTTCAGGCGCAGATTGGCGAGCTGGTCGTCGATCGGGCTGAAGACGCGGTCGTAGTCGAGCCCGGTCTCGCCGATCGCCACGACCCGTGGATCGGCCGCCCAGCCGACGACCCGGGCCCAGCCGGCCGCGTCGACCTTGGCGGCATCGTGGGGGTGGATGCCGACCGCAGCGTCGAGGAACGGGTGCCGTTCTGCCAAGCTGAGGGCCCGTTCCGACGAGGCGACGTTCCAGCCGGGGACGAGGATCCGCTCGACCCCGGCGGCCCGGGCGGCGTCGACGACCGCGTCGGCGTCCGGCTCGAATCGGTCGGCGTTGAGGTGGCAGTGGCTGTCGACGAGGCGCACCCGGGCATCCTAGGCCCGCGTGCGGTGCGCGGCAGCGTCAGGCAGCGCCGGGATCCACCTCCGCGGTTTCGACGTCGAGCCGCGGAAAGAGCGGCTCGGCCGTGCCGACGCGCCCGGCGTCCGCCGCGTGGGCGCCCCATGCCAGCTCGTCGAGGATCGGTGGCCCGCCGTTGCCGTCGGCGGCGTAGGGATAGTCGTGCCCGAGCTGCGCGAGCAGTCGCGGCGCAGTGGCCGGCAGGAAGGGCGCGGCCGCAAGACCGACCACACGGCAGGCCTCGACCAGGTCGCCGAGGACGTCGCGGAGGCGGCCGGCGGCGCTGTCGTCGCCGGCCTTGGCGGCCTTCGCCAGCGTCCACGGCTGCTCGGCGTCGACGAGCTTGTTGGCGGCGCCGACGAACTCCCACAAGCCGGCCAGCGCGTCGTGCAGGAGCAACGCGTCCAGCCGCTCGCGGTAGGCATCGAGCATCGGCGCCCAGGCCGCCCCGAGGCCGGCGGCCTCGTCGCGGGGTGCCGGCCGCTCCCCGTCCAGGTAGCGGTTGGTCATCGACACCGTGCGGTTGACGAGGTTGCCGAAGTCGTTGGCGAGGTCGGCGTTGTAGCGGCGCACGAACGAGTCCCACGACACCTCCGCGTCGCGATCGAACGGGACCTCGCGCAGGACGGCGTAGCGGGCGCCGTCCGCCCCGAGCGCGGCGACGAAGTCGACCGGGTCGAAGAAGTTGCCGCGGCTCTTGCTCATCCGCTCGCCGCCGGCGGCCATCAGGAAGTCCGTGGACCCAGACCTGCCGCGGCGCCTCGAGGCCGGCGCTCCACAGCATCGCCGGCCAGAAGATCGCGTGGAAGCGGACGATGTCCTTGCCGATGATGTGCAGGTCGGCCGGCCACCAGCGGGCGAAGGCGTCCGGATCGTCGGGGAAGCCGGCGCCGGTGATGTAGTTGATCAGCGCGTCGAACCAGACGTAGATCTTGCCCGCCTCGGGATCCCACGAGCCGTCCTCGCGGAGCGCGGTCTCGCCGTTCTCGGCGATCGGGAACGGGATGCCCCAGTCGCCGGGCGTCCGCTCGCGGCTGATCGAGAAGTCCTCGAGGCCACCGCGGATGAAGCCGAGCATCTCGTTGCGCCGGTAATCGGGCTGGACGAACCTCGGGTTCTCGGCAAAGTGCTGCTCGAGCCGTTCCTGGTAGGCCGACAGGCGGAAGAACCAGTTGCGCTCGGTCAGCCACTGGAGCGGGACCTCGGGGTGGTTCGGGCAGATCGTCCCCCGGGCGGTCTCGACCACGTCGGTCGCGTTGCGGAAGCCCTCGTTCGGGCAGTACCAGCCCTCGTACGTGCCGAGGTAGATGTCGCCATTGGCATGCGCCCGGCGAACCATCTCCTGCGCGGCACGGACATGGTCGGGATCGGTGGTGCGGATGAACCGGTCCGACGCGATCCCGAGGTCGGCCTCGGCCGACTTGAACAGGGCGACCTTCTCGTCCACGAACTCGCGCGTCGGCCGGCCCTCGTCGACCGCCGCCTGGGCGATGTTGATCGAGTGCTCGTCGGTGCCGGTCAGGAAGCGCGTGTCGTCGCCGGCCATGCGATGCCAGCGCGCCACGGCGTCGGCGCCGATCACCTCGTACAGGGTGTGCAGGCCCGGCTTGTTGTTGGCGTAGGCGATCGAGGTCGTCAGGTAGAAGCGGGATCGGTCGGGCATGGGAGGCCGATGATACGGGAGCGGGCGGCGTCGGCTTCAGGCGGCGTCGCCAGCAGGTTCGTACAGGTCGAGCAGCCGGCCGCGCAGGCTGGTGGCCGAGCCCACCAGCTCGAGGAACGCAGGCCCTTCGAGCCAGAGCAGGAGGCCCTCGGTCTCCGCGACGACCGTCGCGCTGCGTGGGGCGCCGCGGAGCAGGCCGAGCTCGCCGAAGACATCGTCCGGTCCGAGCCGGCGGAGCACCAGGTCCTCACCGTCGGAGCGGGCCTGGCGGACCACGAACGTCCCCGACGCCACGATGTAGAAACGGTCGGCCGGCTCGCCCTGACGCACGATCGCGTCCCCGGGCTGCACCGGCTGTGGCGTGAGCCGGCGCAGGGCGCAGCTCGAGGCCGGCCGGCGAGGCGCTGGCGAACAGGGGCAGCTGGGCGACTCTCCCGACAACGCCCTCGAACGGGCTCGCCGGCCGGTTGACGGCCGCCGCCGATCAGGATCAGGGCGAGCGCGGACGCCCCGAGCATCAGCAGGCCGCCGACGCCGAGCACCGCCAGCCCGCCGATCGTCGTGAACAGGACCGGCAGCAGCAGCGAGCCGACGGCCTCGGCGATGGTCTCGACCATGACCATCGCGCCGACGGCCCGGCCGCGGACCGCGTCGGTCGTGACCCGCTGGAGGAGCGTCGTGTCGATCACGTCGAGGATCAGGTGGCCGGCCGAGATCAGCACGATCGCGGCCATCGCGGCCAGGAGCGCGCCCGCCAGGCCGAGCACGAGCGAGCCCGACCGCGACGACGACGGCGCCGGCCAGCAGCGGAGCGGCCAGGCTGCGACGCAGGACGAGGAGCGCCGAGACGATCGCTCCCGTGACCCCGCCGATGCCGATGGCGGCATTGAGGTAGCCCGTCGCGGCGTCGCCGGCGTTGAGGACGTCGACCGCCAGGACCACCGTCAGGACGCCGACGCCGCCGTAGATCGCGCCGTCGACGAACCGCATCAGGGCGATCCCGGCCAGCGGCCGGACGCTGGGACGGGTCGGGGCCGGCGGGTCGGATGCGGCGGCGGCGACGGGCGCGTCGTGGCCGGGGCTTCGGCGTCGGTCGGTGACGACCGACTCGGCCGGCGGGCCGGACGTTGCTCGACGGCGGAAGCCGCCACAGCACCGCGGCAATGACGACGAACGTGATCGCGTTGATCACGAACGCGAAGGTCACGCCGCCGGACGCGACGAGGATGCCGCCGAGGACCGGACCGACGACGAACCCGAGATTGTCGAGGCTCGCCCAGGCGCTGTTGGCCGGGCCCAGCTGCCGCTCGTCCAGGGCCAGGTTCGGGATGTAGCCGCCGATCGCCGGGTAGAAGAACGTCGAGAAGCAGGCGGCCACGATCGACAGCACGACGAGCATCCAGACCGGCCCGCCCGTCGCGACGACGATGGCCATCGCCAGCATCGCCGCCCCGCGCGCGAGGTCGGTGATGAGCAGGATCAGGCGACGGTCGTAGCGGTCCGCGGCGATGCCGGCCGGGATCGACAGGACGATGTACGGGATGACCCGGGCGGCGCCGAACACGCCGAGCACGAGCGGGCTGCCCGACTCGCGGTAGATCACGACGAGCAGGGCCACGATGTACAGCCAGTCGCCGATGGCGCTGACGAATTCGCCGCCGAGGAGGCGGGTCAGTGGTCCGTTGGCGAGCAGTCCGCGATAGGTGGCGAGCGCGCCCACCCGGTCAGGCCCGGACCGCGAGGACGACCCGGGCGGCGACCGCTGGTCTCAGCGAAGCGACTCGTCGAGTGCCGTCTCGACCTCGTCGGGCAGCGACGTCTGACGGACGCGGCCGTGGTATTGCCGCATGGCGCCGACGAGCAGCCCGGTGTCGCCGCCCTTGATCTGGAGGAACAGCGCGGAGCCGCCGGGCGGCAGGTCGTCGCCCACCTCCTTGACGAACGCGCCGTCGATCCCCGGGGCGGCCGCCCGCCCGATCGCACCGCCCGCGGCGGCGCCGACCACCACCCCGGCCGGCGGGAACACCACGAACAGCAGCCCGCCGAGCACGGCGCCGACGACCGCGCCGGTCTCCGTGCCGCTTGACGCCTCGTTGTGGATCGTCACCGTGCCGGCGGCGTCCTTGCGGACGACGGCGGTGTCCTCGAGCTTGATCCGGTCAGCCCACTTCGAGGCCCCGGACCGACTTGAGCGCCGCCTCGGCGTCATCGGTCCCATCGAACGTGATCGCCAGGAAATCCGCCATCGTCGTCCCTCCGTCGTCCGGCATCGCCCGCGTCGAGCCGCCAAGATACGCCTGATGGCGAAGCAGGATCCCGCCTACCGGATCGACCCGATCGAGCCAGGCGAGGTCGCGCCCCGGTTCAACGCCCTGCTCGACCGGCTCGAGCCGGTCCTCCCACCGGCCGACGCGGCCGAGCTGCGGGGCTTGGTCGACGCGGGCGACCTGCCGGCCGCCTTCGCCCGGCTCGACGCGATCACCAACGACGGGACGGTCGCGGTCGACACGGCGACGCTGGTCGAGTTCGTGCTGCTCGGGCAGGCGATCCGGGCGGGCTGAGGCCGCGGCTCAGGCGGGCCGCGTGCGTGCGACCATCTCCACGACCAGCCCGCACGCCAGGAGCGCGATCACCAGCACGACGACCGGCACCCCCACCACGGGAGCCGCCAGCGTCGCCGCGAGCATCAGAGCGGACACCACGAGGATCGGGGCCAGGACCGACGCGGTCCACGGCCGGGCGTGGAGGACTGCCAGCGCGACGAGGTAGATGACGACCGGCACGGCAACGGTCGCCGCGGCCTTGGTCGAGCTCAGCTCGACCGGCTCGTGGGTGGTGTCGGCGGCGACCTGCAGCCCGGCCCCGAGCGCGGCGACCGCGGCGAACACGAAGTAGTGGCCGTAGCCCCAGCCGATCATCGCCGTCAGCGAGCGGTGGTGGCCGATGTCCGGCTGGTGCTTGAAATAGGCCCACCACAAGGCGAAGACGAGCAACAGGCCGCCGACCGCCACGGTCAGCAGCGGCGCGAGCAGACCGCCGGCCTCGAATGCAGCCTGGACGGCGGTCGTGGTCGCCAGCACGCACTCGCCGAGGACGATGATCGTGAACAGCCCGTACCGCTCGACCATATGGCCCGGGTGCCACGGCGTCTCCGGCCCTGCTCGCTCGGCCCACACGGGGCACCGCCAGCTCAAGGCCTGCCAGCACGATGAACGCGAAGTAGCCGATCTCCGACCAGCCGAGCAGCGCGAGCCGCAGGACCCAGCCGAGCTGGATCAGGGCGATGGCGATCGCAAATCGAAGCGCCACTGCTCGGTGGACGGGATCCTCGCGCGCGGCGCGCAGCCATTGGACGATGAGCGCGACCCGCATGATGACGTAGCCGATGACGGCGATTCGATAGTCGGCTTCTTCGAAGGCCGAGGGCACACCGGCGGCGACGACGAGGACCCCGGCGATCTGCACGAACGTCAGCAGGCGGTACTGAACGTCGTCCGTGTCGAAGGCCGAGGCGAACCACGTGAAGTTCAACCACGGCCACCAGATCGCCCAGAACAGGACGATGTAGTTCAGGACGCCATGGGTAACCTGCCCGGCGACAAGATCGTGGTGGAGGGCACCCGCCACCCGGGCGACAGCGACGACGAAGCACAGGTCGAACAGCAGCTCGAGCGGGGTCGAGCTGCGGTGCGCTTCCGCCGGGTCGCGGCCCGTCATCGGGACGTGCCACGGCCGGACGACCATGCCCGGTCGGGCGGCCGGCGCCGGGGCGGCCATCAGTGGCGGAAGTGGCGCGTGCCGGTCAGCAGCATCGTCCCGCCGGCCGCGTCGACGGCGGCAACGACGTCCGCGTCGCGGACCGATCCGCCGGGCTGCACGAACGCGGTGACGCCGGCGGCGAGGCAGACCTCGACAGCGTCCGGGAACGGGTAGAACGCGTCGGACGCGCAGGCGGCGCCGCGCAGGACGTCCGCGCCCGCGTAGGCCAGCGCCTTGTCGAGCGCGCCGCGGGCGGCGTCCACGCGCGAGGTCTGGCCCGATCCCATCCCGATCAGCCGGCCGTCGCGGACGAGGACGATCGCGTTCGAGGTCACGCCGCGGACCAGCCGCCAGGCAAAGTCCAGGTCGGTCCGCTCGGCGTCGGTCGGGCCGCGGCGGGTGGCAACCGTCCACGTCGCCGGATCGTCGGGCGCGGTGTCGGGCGCGCCGACGAGCACCGCGCCGCCGGCGGTGCGGAGCGCTCCGATCGGGTCAGGTGAGTCGCGGGCGAGCCGCTCGGCGCCGAGCGCCGGGTCGCGCACGAGGCGCAGGTTCGGCTTGGTCGCGAGGACCGCGAGAGCCGCCTCGTCGAAGTCGGGCGCGACCACCACCTCGAGGAAGATCGTCACGAGCGCGGTGGCGACCGCCTCGTCGACCGGCCGGGTGAGCGCCACCACGCCACCGAAGGCCGACACCGGATCGCCGGCGAGGGCCGCCTGCCACGCTTCGAGGAGCGTGTCGCGTTCCGCGGCGCCACATGGGTTCGTATGCTTGACGATGACGCAGGCCGGGCCGCGCAACGCCCGACCGATCGCCGCCGCAGCCGACGCGTCGAGCACGTTGTTGTACGACAGCGCCTTGCCGGCGAGCGGCGGTTCGCCGGTCGCGAACGGGCCGTCGTCGACGCCGCGGCCCGGGCGCCGGTAGCGGGCCGCCGCCTGGTGCGGGTTCTCGCCGTAGCGGAGCGTGTCGACCTTCTCGAGCGCGATCGTCAGGCTCGGCGGGAACGGGTCGGCCGACCCGGGCAGGCCCGCCTCGTCGGGCAAGGCGACCCCGGCGGCCGCCATTCGCGCCGGGCAGGACCTCGGCGATGCGCGCGTCGTACGCCGCGGTGTGCCGGAAGGCCTCGACCGCCAGCGCCGCGCGCAGCCCGTCGCCGACGCTCCCCTCACCCGACGATCGCGCCGAGCACCGCCTCGTAGCGGTCCGGCGAGGTCACGACGGTCACGCCGGCGTGGTTCTTGGCGGCGGCCCGGACCAGCGACGGGCCGCCGATGTCGATCTCCTCGACCAGCTCGTCCAGGGTGATCCCGGGCCGCTCTGCGGCGGCCGAGAACGGGTACAGGTTGACGACGACGAGCTCGAACGGCGCGATCGCCGCCTCGAGCAGCGCGTGGCGGTGGGCTGCCTGGCGAGGATCGGCCAGGATCCCGCCGTGGATCCGCGGGTGGAGGGTCTTGACCCGGCCGTCGAGCATCTCCGGGAAGCCGGTCACCGCGGCGACGTCGGTCACCGGCAGGCCGGCGTCGCGCAGCAGCCGTGCCGTGCCGCCGGTCGACACCAGCTCGAACCGCGTCCCGACCAGCCCGGCGGCGAACGCGGCCAGCCCGGTCTTGTCCGACACGGACAGGAGCGCCCGGCGCGGTCGTGGCAGCGTCGTGTCGGCGAGGGCCGCGTCGAGCCGCACGGTTCGGCCGTCCGCCTCGACCGACAGCGCCCCCGCCAGCAGCAGCGCCACCGCGCGCGGCAGCAGCCGGTGCTCGACCGTCCGGATCCGCGCGTGGAGCGTCGCCGCGTCATCGCCGGGCAGCACGCCGACCGCTTCCTGGGCGACGATCGGCCCGCCGTCGAGCGTCGCGTCGACGAGATGGACCGTGCAGCCGGTGACCGCCACCCCGTGCGCCAGGGCATCGTCCACGGCGTGCGCGCCCGGGAACGCCGGGAGCAGCGACGGGTGCGTGTTCAGGATCCGCCCGCCGAACGCGCCGAGCACCGCGGGACCCACGATCCGCATGTAGCCGGCAAGGACCACGACGTCCGCCTCCACCGCGGTCAGCGTGGCCGCGAGCGTCGCGTCCTCACCATCGGGGACCAGCGCCGTGTCGATCCCCTGCTCCGCCGCCCAGTCGAGCGCGGCGCACGGCCGGTCCGCGAACACGAGCACGATCGTGCCGCCGAGCTCGCCCCGCCCGGCCGCGGTCGCCAGCGCCCGCAGGTTCGAGCCCGCGCCCGACACGCCGACGGCGATCCGGCCCTCGTCGCTCACGACGGCCGAGCCACGCTCACGCGATCGTCTCCAGCGCTCCCTCGACGTAGGACGCGTCGCCGACCGCCGGCCCGCGTCGACGACCTCGCCGACGACCATCGCGTCCACGCCGTGACCGGCGAGCGTGTCGATCGTCAGCCGAGCCGCCGCCGGCGGAACCACGGCGATCATCCCGAGCCCGCCGTTGAACGTCGCCCGCAGCTCGTCCTCCTCGAGCCCGCCGAGCGCCCCGAACAGGCGCATGACCGACGGCATCGTCCAGCGCGCCGGGATCGAGACGGGCCGCCAGGCCGTCGGGCAGTGGCGCGTGGCACGTTGCCGGGCAGCCCGCCGCCGGTGATGTGGGCCAGGCCGTGGATGTCGAGGCCGGCGTCGCGCAGCGCGGCTCGCGCCGCGAGGACGCTCCGCGCGTAGACCTTCGTCGGCGTCAGCAGGATCTCGCCGAGCGTTGCCATCGCCTCCTGCGGCGCGGCGGCGACGGCGGCATCGGCCTCGGCATCGCCGAGCGACCGGCGCAGGCGCGCCTGGTACGGCTCGGCCAGATCGAGGTCCCACTGCGCCAGCAGGGCGCGGACCAGCGAGAACCCGTTCGAGTGGAGGCCGGACGCCGCCAGCCCGACGATCGCGTCGCCGGCCCGGACCGCCGAGCCGTCGATCACGTCGGCCCGCTCGACGACGCCGACGCAACAGCCCGACAGGTCGAACTCGTAGTCCTCCATCAGGCCCGGATGCTCGGCCGTCTCGCCGCCGACCAGGGCGCACCCGGCATCGCGGCAGCCGGCGGCCACCGACTCGACCAGCTCGGCCACCCATTCGGGCACGACATGCCCGACGGCCACGTAGTCGAGGAACGCGAGCGGCTCGGCGCCGCAGCACACGACGTCGTCCGCGCACATCGCGACGAGGTCGATCCCGATCGTGTCGAACCGCTCGAGCGACGCGGCGATCGCGGTCTTGGTCCCGACGCCGTCGGTCGAGGCCACGATCAACGGCTCGCGATAGCCGGCCGGGATGCTCGACGGCCGCCCCGAATCCGCCGAGCCCGCCGACGACCTCGGGACGCCGCGTGGACTCGACGCTGGCGCGCATCAGCTCGACCGCGCGGTCCCCTGCCCCGACGTCGACCCCGGAGGCGCGGTAGGCCTCGCGGATGGCCGTGCCCTTGGCCTCCGGTCGCTTCATCCGGCCGTCACCGGCTCCTCGAGCATGAATTTGCGGCTCGCGGCGTCATACGGCACGGGATCCGGGTAGTGGCCGTCGAAGCAGGCGAAGCAGAACCGCTCGTACGGCAGCTCGAGCGCGGCGAGCACGCCGCGGATCGACAGGTAGCCGAGCGAATCGGCGCCGATGAACTCGCGGATCTCGGGCTCGCTGTGGGTCGACGCGATCAGCTCGGTCTCGATCTGCGTGTCGATGCCGTAGAAGCACGGGTGGTAGATCGGCGGCGCGCTGATCCGGACGTGGACCTCGGTCGCGCCGGCCTTGCGCAGCAGCTCGACGATCCGCTTGGTGGTCGTCCCGCGCACGATCGAATCGTCGACGACGATCAGGCGCTTGCCGCTGACGACCTCGCGCAACGGGTTGAGCTTGATCGTCACGCCCCGGTGGCGCAGCCCGGCGGACGGCTGGATGAACGTCCGGCCGGCGTACCGGTTGCGATACATCCCCTCGCGATACGGCAGCCCGGACGCCTCGGCGAAACCCGCGGCCGCCGGGGCGCCGGTGTCGGGGACGGGCATCACCAGGTCGGCGTCGATCGGGTGCTCGAGCGCGAGCTGGACGCCCATCTTGCGCCGCGCCTCGTACAGGTTGCGGCCCTTCCATGTACGAGTCGGGCCGGGCGAAGTAGATCAGCTCGAACACGCACAGCGCAGGGGTCGCCTCGGCGAAGCGGACCGAGCGCGGCGCCTGGCCGGGCTCGAGGATGACCATCTCGCCGGGCTGGACGTCGCGGACGTAGTCGGCGCCGACGATGTCGAGCGCGGCGGTCTCGGACGACAGGCACCAGCCGACCGCCGTGTCGTCGCCCGACCACAGGCCGGTATCGGGGTCGTCGCCGGCGATCGGCCCGGGCATCCTCCCCAGGACGAGCGGCCGGAAGCCGAACGGATCGCGAACGCCGATGACCCGGCGCTCGTCGAGGATCACCAGGCTGTAGGCGCCGCGGACGCGCGGCAGCACGCGCTGCAGGGCCTCGACCGTGTCGGCCGCGGGCTCGTCGGCGATCAGCGCGGTCAGCAGCTCCGTGTCGGTCGAGGCGGGCAGGCGCGAACGGCCGCCACGCAGCTGGGTGAGCAGCTCGCGGGTGTTGATCAGGTTGCCGTTGTGGCCGATGGCGAGCGCCCGGCCGGGGCCCAGCCGGTAGGTCGGCTGGGCGTTCTCCCAGATCGTCGAGCCGGTCGTCGAGTAGCGGCAGTGGGCGATCGCCAGCCGGCCGCGAAGGCTCGGCAGCCGGCGCTCGTCGAGCACCGAGCTGATCATCCCGAGGTCCTTGTAGAGCATCAGCTGCTCGCCGTCGCTGACCGCCAGCCCGGCCAATTCCTGGCCGCGGTGCTGGAGCGCGAACAGGCCGAGCGCGGCGATCGACGCGGCCTCGGTCGGCTCGCCATCGGGCAGCACGGCTCCGAACACGCCACACATCGGCGTCAGCCCTCCCAGCCGAGGGCCCGGGCCAGGCCGTGGTCCCAGGCATGACGGAGGTCCGCGACGGCCACGTCGAGCGTGTCGGCCACCCGGCTGCCGCGCTCCTCGGCGGCGCCGGCCGGACCGGCCACCGCGAGCTCGATGACCAGCCGATCGCCGCCGACCGTGCCGAGCGTCTCGACGTGGCGGCCGTGCTGGCGGGCGAGCAGCGTCAGGCGCGGCCGCATGCCGCGGCCGGCAGGTGACGACCAGCCGTGAGGGGCCCTCGCCGAACAGGTCCACCGCCGGGGAATGGGCGATCGACACGCGGAGGCTGGCCCCGAGGCCGCCCCACATCGCGCCCTCGGCGATCGCGACGGCGAGGCCACCGCCCGACACGTCCTGGGCGGAGGCCACCAGCCCGCGGGCGATGGCCTCGCGGATGAAGGCCTGCACGGCGACCTCGTCGGCGAGGTCGAGGCTCGGCGGCTCGTCCTCGACGGCGGCTCCGGCGAGCTGGGCGTAGGCCGAGCCGGCCAGGCCGGGGACCGGCTCGCCGATGAGCACGACGGCATCGTCGGCGGCCACGAAGGCCGGGCCGACCAGCGTCGCGACGTCCTCGAGCAGGCCGACCACGCCGATCTCGGCGGTCGGTGCGATCGCCCCGCCGGACGACTCGTTGTAGAGCGACACGTTCCCGCCGGTGACCGGCAGCCCGAGCGCGCGGCAAGCGTCGCCGAGCCCGCGGACGCCCTCGGACAGCTGCCAGAAGGCCTCCGGCCGGGTCGGGTCGCCGTAGTTGAGGCAATTCGTCACGCCCAGCGGACGGGCGCCGGTGATCGACACGTTGCGCGTCGCCTCGGCCACGGCCATCGCGGCTCCGAGCCACGGATCGAGGGCACCGAGGGCCTGGTTGCCGTCGGTCGTGGCCACGAGCGCCTTGGTCGTGCCCTTGACCCGCAGGACGGCCGCGCCGCGACCGGGTCCCGCGACGGTGTCCGCGCCCACGGTCGAGTCGTACTGGTGGTAGACCGCGTGCCGGGAGGCCAGCCCGGCCGACCCGAGCAACGCGACGAGCACCGCGCCCGGGTCCATCCCGCGCTCGGGCAGGCGGTCGCTCGGCGAGTCCGGCGCGCCGGGAGCCGGGGCGCCGCGGCGGTGGGTCGGGGCGGCTGCCACGCGCTGATGGACGATCGCGTCGCTGGTCAGGGCGCTGGCCGGGACCCGGGCGATCTCCCGGGCGCCGGGCGCAGGCCGCCCGTCCGCGTCGAGGCCGCCTTCCACGATCGTGATGTCGCCGTCGCCGGTCACCCGCCCGATGATCGCGACCGGCAGGCCCCAGCGCTCGCACACCTCGCGGACGTCGGCCCAGCGCTCGGGCAGGACCGCGGCGCACATCCGTTCCTGCGACTCGGAGATCATCACCTCGAACGGCTCGAGGCCGGGTTCGCGGCGCGGGATCGCGTCGAGGTCGACGACGATCCCGGTCCCGGCCCGATCGGCCGTCTCCGACGTCGCGCAGGTGATCCCGCCGGCGCCGAGGTCCTGCAGCCCCTCGACCAGGCCCGCGCTCGATCAGCTCGAGGCTGGCCTCGATCAGCAGCTTCTCGGCGAACGGGTCGCCGACCTGGACCGACGGCCGCTTCGACGGGTCGTCGTCGGTGAACGTCGCGCTGGCCAGCACCGAGGCCCCGCCGATCCCGTCGCGCCCCGTCGCCGACCCGTAGAGCACGACGAGGTTGCCCGGGCCGGGCGCCGCGGCCAGCGTCAGCAGCCGCTCCTCGAGGAGCCCGATGGCCATCACGTTGACCAGCGGATTGCCCGCGTAGCTCGGGTCGAAGACGAGCTCGCCGCCGACGGTCGGGACGCCGACGCAGTTGCCGTAGCCGCCGACGCCGCGCACGACGCCGTCGACGAGGTGGCGCGTCCGCGGGTCGGCCGGGTCGCCGAAGCGGAGCGCGTCGAGGACCGCGATCGGCCGGGCGCCCATCGTGAAGATGTCGCGCAGGATCCCGCCGACGCCGGTCGCGGCACCCTGGTACGGCTCGACCGCCGAGGGGTGGTTGTGCGACTCGATCTTGAACGCGACGGCCAGCCCGTCGCCGATCGACACGACGCCGGCGTTCTCGCCCGGCCCGGCGACGACGCCCGCGCCGGCGGTCGGCAGCGTGCGCAGCAGCGGCTTCGAGCTCTTGTACGAGCAGTGCTCGCTCCACATGACGCTGAACATCGCGAGCTCGAGGTCGTTGGGCTCGCGGCCACCGAGCCGATCGCGGATCGCGTCGAGCTCCTCGTCGGTCACGCCGAGCCGGCGGTGGAGCGGCTCGACGGGACGCTCGGCCACGGTCACCGCGACCCCGCCGTGGCGACGACCGGTGTGCCGGCCGCGCGGGCCGCGCTCTCGACGAGCGAGCGGACGATGCCCGCGCCCGTCGTCGGAGCCGAGGATCGCCTCGGCGGCGCGCTCGGGGTGCGGCATCAGGCCCGCGACGTTGCCGCGCGCGTTGGAGACGCCGGCGATCGCCCGGAGCGAGCCGTTCGGGTTGGCCGGGTGGTCCGGCCCGGCCGGCGGTCGCCGGCCGCGTCCACGTAGCGGAACAGGACCTGCCCGTCGCGCTCGAGCGCGTCGAGCGTGGCCTCGTCGGCGTGGTAGCGGCCCTCACCGTGGGCCACCGGCATGCGCAGCGGGCGCCGCGCGTCCAGCGCGTGGGTGAACGGCGTGTCGAGCCGCTCGGCCGCGATCGTGACCTCCTGGCCGGCGAAGCGGAGCGACTGGTTGCGCAGCAGCGCGCCCGGGACGAGCCCGGCCTCGGCGAGGACCTGGAACCCGTTGCAGATGCCGAGCACGAGGCCCCCGTCGGCGGCGAACGCCGCGACCGCCCGCATGACCGGGCTGAACCGGGCGATGACCCCGGCCCGGACGTAGTCGCCGTAGGCGAACCCGCCGGGCAGGACGACCGCGGCGGCGCCGTCGAGCGACGCCTGCTCGTGCCACAGCGCGACCGGGTCGGCGCCGGCCAGCCCGAGCGCATGGATCGTGTCGCGGTCGCAGTTGCTGCCCGGGAACACGACGACCCCGATCCGGACGCCCACCGTCAGCCCTCCCCTGCCCCGGCGCTGACCGCCGAGGACGCGGCGCCGAGCGGCTCGACCGCGTAGGCCTCGATCAGCGGGTTGGACAGCAGCTCGGACGCGAGCCGGTCGACGACGGCGCGCGCCGCGCGCTTCGTCGGCGGCCTCCACGGACAGCTCGGCTCGGCGGCCGATGCGCACGTCATGGACGCCCTCGATCCCGAGGTGGCCGAGGCTGCCCTCCACCGCCCGACCGGCGGGATCGAGGATGCCCGGCTTGGGCGTCACGTTGACCGCGAAGCGAAAGCGTCGTCATGGGCCGATCACGTCCTCCCGCAGGTAGCGCTCGAAGCTGGCGCCGGTGATCCGCTCGTACGCCTCGACGTAGCGGGCGCGCGTGCCGGCGACGACCTCGTCGGGCAGCGCCGGGCCCGGCGCGGTCTTGTCCCACGGCTGGGCCTCGAGCCAGTCGCGCACGAACTGCTTGTCGAAGCTCGCCTGGGGGCCGCCCGGCGCATACGTGGCCGCGTCCCAGAAGCGCGAGGAATCGGGGGTCAGCACTTCGTCGATCAGGATCAGGTCCTCCAGGCGGTCGACCACCTGGTCGTCGTGGAAGGCGTACGAGCCGCCGCGTTCGTTGGGTCCGCGGGGTCCCCACTCCTCGGCCAGCCCGAACTCGAACTTCGTGTCAGCGAGCAGGATCCCGCGTCGCTCGGCGACAGCGGCGCCGAAGCCGTAGAGCCGCAGCGACCGATCGCGGATCGCCTCCGCCAGCGCACCGGCCGCAGCCACGTCGCCGCCGGGCAGCCAGCCGCCGATGTGCTCGACCATCCCGTCGAAGTCGATGTTCTCGTCGTGCTCGCCAAGCTCCGCCTTCGTGGCCGGGGTGAAGATCGGCTCCGGCAGCCGGTCGCCCTCGCGCAGTCCGGCCGGGAGTGGGATCCCGCACACCGTCCCGCGCTCGCGGTATTCCTTCCAGCCCGACCCGGCCAGGTAGCCACGAACCACGGCCTCGATCGGGACGACCTCCGCCGGTCGGCAGATCATCATCCGGCCGCGCAATGCGTCCAGTGGGCCGAAATCGGGCGGCTCGTAGCCGGCCGCCATGAGATCGGTCGCGATCGTTTCGGTCAGCACCTCGGGCGCCGTGTCGAGCAGGTGGTTGGGCACGATCCCGGCCGTCTCCGCGAACCAGAAGCGCGACAGGCCGGTGAGCACCCGACCCTTGTCCGCGATCGTCGTCGGCAGGATGACGTCGAACGCCGAGATGCGGTCGGACGCGACGAGGAGCAGCCGGCCGTCGTTCGAGCCGGTGCAGGTCGCGGACCTTGCCCGAGCGGAGGAACGATTCAGCCAGCATCGACCGCCGCCTTGCTCGCCGCGTTCCGGGCCGCGAGGGCGTCCGCGAGCCCGTCGAGGCGGGTCATCGCCTCGGGCACGTGGCGCAGGAACGTCGCGTCGTCGAAGCACGCGTCGAGCTTGTCGAGCGACAGCCGCTGGGCGACCGCCGGGTCGACGGCCAGCAGGTCGCGCAGTGGCGCGCGCTCGTCGGCGGCGCGAAGGGACGCGCGCTGGACGATCGCGTACGCCTCCTCGCGGGCCATCCCGCCCTCGTCGACCAGCGCGACGAGGACGCGCGACGAGGCATGCAGGCCGAGCCCGCGCTCGATGTTCTCGCGCATCCGCTCGGAGCGGACGAGCAGACCCTCGATCAGCCCGAGCATCCGAACGAGCATGTAGTCGAGCAGGATCGTCGCGTCGGGCAGGATCACCCGTTCGGCGCTCGAGTGGCTGATGTCCCGCTCGTGCCACAACGGCTGGTCCTCGAACCCCACCTGGGCGTAGCCACGCAACAGCCGCGCCAGCCCGGCGATCCGCTCGGACAGGATCGGGTTGCGCTTGTGGGGCATCGCCGACGAGCCCTTCTGGCCGGTCCGGAACGGCTCCTGGAGCTCGCCGATCTCGGTGTGCTGCAGGTTCCGGATCTCGGTCGCGAAGCGCTCCAGCGAGCCGCCCACGATCGCGATCGCGGCGAGGAGCGCCGCATGCCGGTCGCGCTGGACGATCTGGGTGCTGATCGGGTCGACGCGCAGCCCGAGCGCGGCCAGGACGTCGGCCTCGATCGCCGGCTCGAGGTGGCTGTAGGTGCCGACCGGCCCCGAGATCTTGCCGGTCCCGATCTCGTCGACCGCCGCGGCGAGGCGCACCCGGCCACGCTCGAGCTCGAATGCCCAGCCGGCGAGCTTGAACCCGAGCGTCGTCGGCTCGGCGTGGACCGAGTGGGTGCGGCCCATCATCACCGTGCCCGCCTCGGCCCGGGCGCGGGTCACGATCACGGCAAGCAGGCGGTCCGCGTCGAGGAGCAATCGCTCGCCGGCAGCGCGCAGCTGGAGCGCCAGCCCGGTGTCGACGACGTCGCTGCTGGTCAGCCCGAGGTGCAGGTAGCGGCCTTCCGGCCCGACCGTCTCGGCGACCTGGCTGACGAAGGCGATGACGTCGTGGTCGGTCGTCTTCTCGATCTCGGCGATCCGCTCGACGTCGACGCGCGCCCGCGATTCGAGCGCGGCCAGCGCGTCGGGCGGGATCTGGCCCCGAGCGGACTGGGCGCGAGCCACGGCCAGCTCGACCCGGAGCATCGCCTCGAAGCGGGCGGTGTCGGACCAGATCGCGCCCATCTCGGGGAGCGTGTAGCGCGGGATCATCGGGTCAGCACCGCGGTCGAGGGCCGATCCACCCGGCCAGCCGGGACCCCGATGTCGTGGCGGCGCTGGAGGCCGTCGGCCTGGATGCGGTCGGCTGCCTGGGATGCGGCCACTCCGGCGGCCTCCACGTCCGTGCCCCGGCCGACCACGGTCAGGACCCGGCCGCCGGCCGTCCGGAACGTCCCGTCGTCGTCGCGCGCCGTGCCGGCATGGAACACGAGCGCGCCGGTTGCCGCGGCGTCGGCCAGGCCGTCGATGGCATCGCCGCGGCGTGGCGCATCGGGATAGCCGGCCGCCGCGAGCACCACGCCAACGGCGGCGCCCGGCAGCGTCGGCAGGCGGCCGCCGGGCAGGCCGGGACCCGCCACCGCCGAGGCGAGATCGCCGCGCGCGGCAGCCAGCAGGAGCGGCCCGAGCGCCACCGCCAGGCGAGGCAGGATGACCTGTGTCTCAGGGTCGCCGAAGCGGGCGTTGCATTCGAGGAGGACAGGCCCGTCGGCGGTCAGCATCAGGCCCGCGAACAGCGCGCCACGGAACGGGCTCCCGCGACGGGCCAGCTCGGCCAGGATCGGCCGGTGGAAGGCGTCCAGGATCGCCTCGACCGCGTCGTCGGGGAGGTCGTCCACGGGGCTGACCGCTCCCATTCCGCCGGTGTTCGGGCCGCGGTCCCCGTCGAGCAGCCGCTTGTGGTCGCGCGCGACCGGGAGCGCGAGCGCGGCGCGGCCGTCGCACAGGGCGATCACGCTGACCTCGGGACCTTGGAGCCGTTCTTCGACCACGACCCAGGGGCGTTCGGCGTGCGCCCGTGCACCGGCGCCGAGCGCGGCGATCGCCCGTTCCGCCTGGGCGGTGGTGTCGCACACCGTCACGCCCTTGCCGGCAGCGAGTCCGTCCGCCTTGACCACGACGCCCGCTCCGGCGGCGGCCAGCTCCGCGGCGAAGGCCTCGGCGGCCGCGGCATCGGCAAACGAGCCCGATCGCGCCATGCGCACGCCCGCGGCGCTCGCGACCTCGTGGCAGAACGCCTTGCTCGTCTCGATCCGGGCGGCCGCGGCGGACGGGCCGAAGACCGCGAAGCCCGCCTCGACGAGCGCGTCGGCCACGCCGGCCTCGAGCGGGGCCTCCGGGCCGATGACGACGAGCTCGGCCGCGACCCGGCGCGCGACCGCGACGACCGCCGCCGGGTCGAGCGGATCCACGCCCGGGTCGCATCGGACCCGCGGCTCGAGCGCGATCGCAGCGCTGCCCGGCGCGACGGTGATCTCGTTCACGCCCGGCTCGCCGGCCAGCTTCCAGGCCAGCGCGTGCTCGCGTCCCCCGCCGCCGACGACCACGATGCGGGTCGGCATGATCGCGGCTCATGCGGGCAGTCCGGCCCGGTGGCGCATCGGCCGCCAGGCCCGCTCGATCGTCTGCGTCCGCTCCGGGCCGACCGACACGAGGACGATCGGGACCCCGGCATATTCCTCGATCGCCGAGACGTAGCGGCGGGCATTCTCCGGGAGGTCGGCCAGCGAGCGGACGTCGTTGATCGCCTCGGCCCAGCCCGGGAACTCCGCGTAGATCGGCACGGCCCGTGACAGCGCTGCGCCGCTCGACGGCCAGGACTCGACGCGCCGGCCGTCGAGCTCGTACGCGATGCACAGCCGGATCGGGTCGACGCCCGACAGGATGTCCAGCTTGTTGAGCATGATGCTGCTCACGCTGTTGACGGCCACGGCGTAGCGCAGCGGGACGGCGTCGAACCAGCCGACCCGGCGCGGGCGACCGGTCACGGTCCCGAACTCGTGGCCGCGCTCGGCGATCCCGGCACCGACCGCGTCGTGCAGCTCGGTCGGATACGGCCCGGACCCGACTCGCGTCGAGTAGGCCTTCATGACCCCGATCACCTCGTCGACCTGGAGCGGCCCGATCCCGCCGCCCGTGCAGGCCCCGCCGGCGACCGGGTTCGACGAGGTCACGAACGGGTAGCTGCCGTGGTCGAGGTCGAGCAGCGTGCCCTGGGCGCCCTCGAGCAGCACGTGCTCGCCGGCGGCGAGGGCAGCCTGCACGAGCCAGGTCGTGTCGTCGAGGTGGTGCCGGAGGCGGTCGCCCCACGCGAGCGCCTGGTCGACGAGCGCGTCGACCTCGAACGCGGGCCGGCCCATCGCACCGAGGAGCCGGTTCTTGTCGGGAAGCACGCGCTCGAGCCGCTCGCGCAGGACGGCACCGTCGAGCAGGTCCTCCATGCGCAGCCCGATCCGCCACGCTCGGTCGCCGTAGGTCGGGCCGATGCCACGGCCCGTCGTCCCAACCTTGGCCGTCGCCAGGCGGTCCTCGTTGCCCTGGTCGAGCGCGACGTGGTACGGCATGATCACGTGCGCGCTGCGGCTGACCCGAACGCGCGCGACGTCGATCCCGCGCTCGGTGAGCATGTCCAGCTCGGTGATGAGCGTGACCGGATTGACCACGACCCCGTTGCCGATGACCGAGGTGATGTGCGGATAGAGCACGCCCGACGGCGTCAGCCGCAGCTTGAACACCTCGTCCCCGCTGACCACCGTGTGCCCGGCGTTGTCGCCACCCTGGTAGCGCACGACCATCGACACCTGCTCGGCCAGGAAGTCGGTCGTCTTGCCCTTCCCCTCGTCCCCCCACTGCAACCCCACGATCACCGTCGCCGGCATCAGGCAGCCACCCAGGATCGCGGCATCGGCGCCCGGATCGGCGCGCTAACGTCGACACCAAGAATTGGCGCGCCGGGGCGTCGAGGCGAAGGCGCCGCCGAGCAGGCGAAGCGAGCGCACCTCAAGGTGCGTGAGCGAGCCCGCGGAGGCGGCAACGCCCGCATCGGCGTCCCAGCGCGCCGCCATCGAAAAAACCCAGACCCTGGGTCTGGGTTTTGCGTAGACATCTCCCGAGTTCGACGGCCGATGCGCCCTGCAAGCGCGATCGCTGACCTCCTGGTTCGCGGGTCCCGCACACCGTGATGAGGACGGCCGGAGTATAGCAGCCGGCGCCGGCCGCGAACCGCCGCCGGGCCCGCCCCGATCACGGGCGTACTACCAGCCGGCGTGGCTGGTACGACCGGTGAGTCCGACCGGCGACCGTCGAGCCGTAGCCTTGTCAGGTGATGCGCCTGCTGGGGGTCCTGGCGCTCGTGGCTCCGGTCATGGTCGGGATCCTGTTCCTGTCGAACCCGGAGCTCACCGCGTCGTGGGTGGACGACGGGTCGCGATCGATCGTCGCCGCAGTGACGGCCCTGACGATCGGCGTCGCCATGACCTCGCTGATCGCCTGGACGATCGTGCGGATCCGCTATGGGCGCCTGGTCAAGGCCGCGGAGCAGATCGCCGGCGGCGACTACTCGGTGACCGTGTCGGAGGCCGGGGGCGGCCTCGAGACTCGACTCGGTGCCGCGATCAACGTCATCTCGGCGTCCCTCGCCGACACCTATGACCGCGCCACCGTCGACCGCCTGACCGGCGTCGCCAACCGCCAGGCGCTGCTGGCCGAGCTGTTCTCCGAGGTCGAGCGCGCCGCGCGCTACGAGCGCCCGCTGTGTGTCGCGTTCGTCGACATCGACCACTTCAAGGCGGTCAACGACTCGTACGGCCACGAAGCGGGCGATGTCGTGCTCCGTGCCGTCGCCCAGACGATCGCCGAGAACCTCCGCGCCAGCGACTACGTCGGCCGGTACGGCGGCGAGGAGTTCATGCTGATCCTGACCGAGACGACGGTCGAGGAGGCGGCCGGGCTCAGCGAGAAGCTGCGCAAGCTCGTCGAGAAGACGCGCTATGCGGTCGAGGGCAACGCCGACTTGTCGGTCACGATCTCCATCGGGATCGCCGGCGGGACCGGCAAGCAGGTCCGCATGGAGCATCTCGTCCGCGACGCCGATGCGGCGATGTACTCGGCCAAGTCGCTCGGCCGCAACCAGACCTACATCTTCGAGGAGCCCGACGAGGACTCGCGCGTGCCGCGGGCGCCCGATCTCGGAGGCCGGACGGGCTCGTGCCATGGAGATCGGCCGGCGAGCCCGCGAGGCCGCGACCGACATGCTGACCTCGTTCATCGCGCCGCTGCCCCACTACCGCGGCCAGCCGTCCGCCCTGATCGCCGCGATCGTGGTCGAGATGGCCCGCCAGCTCGAGCTGCCCGAGGCCGAGGTCGAGCGCATCCGGGTGGCCGCCCTGCTCCACGACGTGGGCAAGGTCGCGGTGCCCCAATCGATCCTCGACAAGCCGGCGGCGCTGACCGCGGCCGAATGGCGGAGCGTGGTCCAGCATCCGCGGATCGGGCAGGTCATCCTCGAGCACGCGGCCGCGTTGCGCGACGCCGTGCCGATCATCCTCCACCACCACGAGCGGTTCGGCGGGCACGGCTACCCGTACGGGCTGCGCGCCAACGAGATCCCGCTCGGGGCCCGGATCGTGTCGATCGCCGACGCCTACGACGCGATGACCAACGACCGGCCGTACAAGCGAGCGATGTCGCACGACGCCGCGATCGCCGAGCTCCGGCTCCACGCCGGCTCGCAGTTCGACCCAGAGCTGGTGGTGCTCTTCTGCGACCTGTACGCCGACCACGCCCCGACGCCCGACCCGGCGATCCTGGCCTTGATGCATCCACCGACCCCGACGCCCGGACCCGGCCGCCGCGAGCGGAAGAGCCGGCCGGCGACGGCGTCATCGGAGACGATGGCCGCCGACGGCCACGGTCTGGTCGACCTCGGCGGTGGCGGGTCGGCGCAGGCGCTTGGCGGCGGCCCCGGCACGACGACGGACAAGCGAGGGATCGCCGCCAGCTGATCCGCGCCACATCGGCGTGCAGCCGCAGCTACGTGCGGGATAAGGCTCGGCTGCTAGGTTGACCAGTGCCCGCCGGCACTTGCCGGCCCCGCCGACCCGCCGACCCGCCAGGGCCCGGACCGCCGGGGCCGGCGATTCCACGCGCCGCCATTCCCCGATGATGGGCGCGTGCTCCGCCTCGCCCTTGCGCTGTTCGCCGTGCAGGCCGGCTTCCACGGGTTCACCGCCGCGCTGCCCGTCGCGCTCGCCCGGGCGGGCGTCCCGGACCCGCAGATCGGCGTCATCGTCGGGACGGCGGCCCTGGTCCAGATCCCGGCCGCCTTCGTGGCCGGCGTCGCGGTCGACCGCCTCGGCGGCATCCGGGCCCTCACCTGCGGCCGGGTTCGCCTACCTGATCGGCTGCCTGATCCTCCTGCTTCCCGGCGTCGAGCCGGGCGGCCCGTCGTGGCCGTTCGTCGTCGCCCGGATCTTCCAGGGGATCGGGATCGCGGCATCCCTGCCGGCCGCGCTGTCGCTCGTGCCGCGCCTCGTCGCTGCGTCCCGCCGCGGGTTCGGGCTGGCGTTCGTGGGCAGTGCCCACAACCTGACCCTCGTCGTCATCCCGCCGATCTCACTGGTCGTCCTGACCGCGACGTCGCTCCACGGCGTGGCGCTGATGGTCATGCGGCATCGTCCTCGCCGGGATCGCGATCCTGCGCGATCGCGCCGCTGCCCTACCTCACCCCCGCCGAGCTCGGTGCCTCGCCGGACGGGCCGACCGCGATCGCCCGGCGGCGGCTCGGCTTCGCCTTCCGCCGGTCGTGGGCGTCGATCATCGCGATCGAGCTCCTGTTCATCGTCCACTGGGGCGTGGTCGTGGCGTTCCTGCCCCAGCGGGCCGAGGCGGCGGGTGCCAACGTCGGGCTGTTCTTCGTCGCCGACGGGATCGCGATCCTGCTGTCGCGCGTGCCGTCGGGCTGGATCGTCGACCGGATGCGACCGATCCTGCCGATCTCGCTCGGACTGATGGCGACCTCTGGCGCGATCCTGCTCCTCGCCCTGCCACCGACAACGCCATTGCTCGTCGCCGCCGGGGCGTTGAGCGGGGCCGGCGGCGGGCTGGTCATCACGCCGCTCATCGTCGAGCTGTCGCGCCGGAGCGCCGACGCCGACCGGGGCAGCGCGTTCTCGCTGCTGTCCGCGGCCAACGCCACGGCGCTCGCCATCGGGAGCATCGGCGGCGCGCTGGTCCTCAGCGTGGCCGGCTTCGAGGTTGCGCTGCTGGCCACCCTCGGCCGGCGTGCTGGCGGCGGCGATCCTGGCGCTGCTCGACGACGGCCTCGGCCGGCGCACGACGGTCGAGCCCGAAGCGGCACCGCGCCGGCGGCCGGCGGCTGACCGGGCTCAGAAGTCCTTGCGGCCCTCGAAGTGGCCGATGACCTGCGGCCGGGTCAGCTGGTAGACCGCGATCCGCTGGCCGCCGGGCGTCCGGAACGAGCTGCACGGGCCCTGCGGGATCTCGAGCGCCCGGGCGGGCTTCCAGCCGCGTCGGGCCAGCTCCTTCACCGCCGCCGCGTGGTCGGTCACGCGGTAGACGAGGATCGGACGGTCGCCCTCGACGTGGTCGGTCAGCAGGATCCGCGGCGGGCCGCCGGTCAGCTCGATCATGGCGACGCGGATGCCACCGTCGTCGATCGCGAAGACCAGCCGGCCGCCGAGCACGTCCACGAAATCGGCCATGTCGGCAGCCACGTCGCGGCTCGGCGTGTACAGGAAGTCGAGGGCTTCGAACCCGAGCGAGCCGTCCATGCCCACAGCCTACGCCTCGCCCGGCGGCCGTCGCCCGCGTAAGTCCCGGATACGCGGCGGTGCAGCGGGCGTCGCTACGGTCGCCTCATCAACCCGCCGGTAGACGCAGGGTCGGGAACGGCGCAGCCGGCCGACCGGGAAGGAGATCGGACCGTGAACAAGGTCCTGCTCACGGGGCGCCTGACGCGCGACCCGGAGATGCGCAGCCTCGCCTCGGGCAAGAACGTCACCACGTTCACCGTGGCCAGCAACGAGTTCATCGGGGGCGGCAAGGAGAAGGCCGAGTACCACCCGGTCGTGACCTGGGACCGCCTGGCGGAGATCGCCGGGCGATACCTCGGCAAGGGACAGCAGGTGGCCATCGAGGGCCGGCTCCAGACGCGATCGTGGGACGACGACAAGGGCGCGAGGCACTGGAAGACCGAGATCGTCGCCTCGCACGTCGAGATGCTCTCCGGGCGCAAGAAGAAGGACTACGAGGCGCAGCAGGCCGCGGATTCGCCGACGGCCCAGGCCGAGGCGCTCGGCGAGGCGCCCGCATCAGAGCCCGTCGCGGAGGCCGCGTTCGATCCCGGCACGCCCGATGACGACGATGACGACGAGGCGGCCGAGGAAGCCCTCGCCGGCGCCGCCGCCTGATCACCCGCACGACCCTGGCGACGGCGCGATCCCCCTCCGCGTCGTCGCCACCCTCCTCGAGCGGGAACCCTCCTCAGGCCGGACGATCCCCGTGGGAGACGGTCGGTTCGTCGAGCTCCATGAGCTTGCGCAGGCGAGCCTCGAAGACCGTTGGAGAGCGCTCCGCGACGAACGCCTCCGCAGCCGCAGGCCAGTCGGATACGGCGGCCTGCTCGATCACCGCTGCGAGGTCAACCGGGCTGATGTCTGGCTCCACCAGGTGCACGACGCCGTCCAGCTCGGCGAATGACCCGGTCCGGGTGCACACCACGGGGCGTTGCAAGGCCAGAAGTTGATTCACGACGCCGGACGACTCGCCGTTATCGGGATACCGCAGCTGGACCGCGCAATCGACGGTCGACATGCTCTCCTGCAGCTCGTCGTCTGAAGGGGAATCGACCAAGTGTCCGTAATCTCGTTTCAGGCCGTGAGCCGATGTGTACGACGACACGCCGTAGCCCGCGAAGACCAGCTCGATCTTGCGTCGACGGGCAAGGACGTCGCAGGCGGCAACAAGTCGATCGGGAAGCTTGGCGGGCCCAGGATGCCGAAATGGCCGATCCGCAGCACCTGCGAGCTGCGAGGCAACGGTAGCGAACTCGGAGGTTGGATCGGCAGGAAGAGCACGTCGATGCGGACGCCAGCGACGTCGTCACCGAGGTCGCGCCGCAGGACATCCGCCGCGGCCGTGGAATTGACAATGAAGCGGCGGACTCGCGCCCGACGGACGAGCAACCGCGGACCCATTGGCACGCCGGGACGCATCCTCGAACCGTTGTCCAGCCAATCGTCGACCTTATCCGTCGGATAGCCCTCGAGCATGCCGATCCGCAACCGTGACCTCGTGCGGAAATGCAGCTTGATCAACCAGCCGATGTACACATCGTGCAAATGCACGCTGTCATGCGGACGTGCGCCATGCCGTAGCAGGTGTCCAAGGGTACCGAGGTGGTGTTCCGAATTACCGAGCACGAACAACACCGGTTGTGTGGGAGCGGTGCGCCGCGCTTCGGCCAGGACGGCAGCGGGATCACCTCGGCGGGCGCCGGCTCGCGCTGGAGGCCATGGCGGGCCCGGGCCAGCGCATGGCGCGCGGGCTCCAGCCCAATCCCGTCAGAGTCCGGTACGAAGAAGGTGACGGGCCGATCGGGCGCCCCGAGGCTGCGTTGGGTGAAGATCGCAACCCCGGACTTGTCGGGCGGGAGGCTCGCGGCGACCCACATGGTGCGTGGCGAAGGCTCGTCTCCCCCCCCATCTGGCTCGTCCAGCCAATCCACGATCTTGCGCGCCGCGGCGGACCACCTGCAGAGAGCGATGGCCTCGGGCGCAAAGGCGAGGGATGCCGCTCGAACGCGAGGGTCATCGCGAAGCCTCCCCATCGCGTCCGCGATCGACGCCGGGCTATGAAGGGTCGAACCGGCAGGGCTCCGGGACCAGCTCCCTCAGCGACGACGAATCGGAGGCGAGCGCAGGCTTTCCGAAGGCATAGCTCTCGAGCACCGGCAGGCCAAGGCCTTCATACAGGGACGGGAACACGGTGGCCATGCAGCCGGCGAAGAGACGGCCGAGCGTTTGATCCGATACGAAGCCAGTGAGGATGACGTCGGTCCCAGGGACCAGGCCGTGCTCGGTCGCTAAGGAGAGCACCGGATTCGACGGCGCGACTCGATCGAGCAGGCCAGCACCAGTGGTGCGTCGAGCCTCCCGTCACTTTTCAGGAGTGCCAGCGCCTCCACGAGTCTGGGCGGATTCTTCCGGAAGTCGTCGCCGCCGACGTACAGCCAGAAGGGGGTCGGCACCGCAAAGGACTCACCTTCGTCGTTCTCGATCAGCAGACTGGGATGGCTCCCGTAGGTGCCCGACTGCCCGCCTGGATCGACGACGGTCGGATCGGAATCGACGTCTGTCGGATCGACGGGCCATCGTTCCTCGTCGAATCCGCCGTAGATGGTGACGACACGCCGTGGATCGAGATTCGCGATCGCAATGACGTCGCGCCGCACGGACTCGCTGATCGTGAAGACCTTGTCGAGGTGTGGAAGCACAGGGATGAGCCGGAGGTATGTGTGAGCGGCCTCGGCATCACGGAGATAGACCTCCGGGAATAGCCAGGGGATCAGGTCGTACATGATCGCCCCGAGTCGGGGGCGATGGGCCGCCAACTCGGACGGGAATAACGCTTGCACCGGCTTGTACCCGTCGAACATGCCACCTTGGAGGAAATGCGTGAACCGGCGCCCGTCGCCGGCGATCGCTGTCGTCCCCTCGATGATCCGAGCATGCCGCGCGATCTGCTCGAGCATCAGCGGCGGGTCTCGATCGGGGTCGACCAGGACGTGATCTCGAGGCCGGTTGCTCCCGCGCGATGGCGATCACGAGCGACTGGCAATAGCGTGGGACACCGCGCTCGCGGAATGCCTGAGCGACGCGAAGGTCCATTAGGAGCGAGGGTCCGGCGACCATCAGTCCCGACGGCCGATGCTCTCGAGGTAAGCGGTCGTCTCCACGCGATCGACTCGCGGGCCAAGCACGTCGACCTCCTCGCGGAGCGCCTTGACCTCCTTGCGGAGCGCCTTGACCTCTTTGCGGAGGATGGGCTTGTCCTGGCCGGCTGCACCGCCGACAGCCCGATGCGCCCGGCGCAGCAAGCGCGGCACTGGGATCCCCGTCGCGATGAAGAAGCGACGGGCCGTGCCGGCGATACCCCCAGATGGGTTGCGGGCCATCGACAGACTCTCCGTCTTCGTCAGGTTCGCCCGATCGTCCAGGGCATTGTACGAGCGCGGCGATCGCCTGACCCCTCTGGCCCTTCGAGCGGCGACACGCAACGGGCGCGTGATCCTCCAGGACCGAGTCGCTCGAACCGCCGCCAACTCAGCCTCGGCGCGAGCGGCGCGCGTCGCCGCCGACTTGGCTTCGGCCAACGCCGCGCGGAAGGTCGGCTCGACGACCTCGGATGCACGGACGAAGCCGTCGAAGACGTTGGGCGGATAGGCGAACGCAGGCCGGAGGTGCTCTCGCTCGCCGGCGATGTAGAACCGATTCAGTCCGTCGGCATAGGCAAAGCCATACCCGGCCCCAGTGAGGATGCTCTCCCAGCCTTGGTATGACGACTCCCGTGTACCCGGGCGCGTTGCCTCGACGACGACGATCCACGGCCGGCAGGTAGCCCAGACTCCGCCGAGGAGGACCTCCCGTTCTGCCCCTTCCACGTCGACCTTCAGAAAGTGCACCGGCTGATCCGGGGCGACGTGTTGCGTCCACACGGATGCCAACGTCTCCATCGAAACGACCCCGTCGACGATGTCGAACCCCTCAGTGGCCCGCTTCCCGGCCTCGCCGGTATCGATCGTCGAGAGTCCCGTGTCGTTCACGAAGTGCATGGTCACGTCGCCGACGTGATCACCGAGGGCGACGCCGAGAGAGATGTCTCGCGGCCGTGCGATCCGCAACTGTCGGTCGTACTCCGGATGCGGCTCGATGTTGATGCCGTGCCAGCCACGATCGTAGAAGGCCTTCGTGACGGAGAACTCGGTCGGAGGCCCGGCGCCAACATCGATATAGAAGCCGTGCTCGACGTGCTTGAGGGCGCGCCAGAGCATCACGTCCTCGAAATTCTGGGCGTAAGACACGAACGTCGCATTCACGAGCCAAGCGTACTGAGAATCCCCTGACTCAGGGAGACTGGCGCACGCGCCGCACGACCGCTCCGCGTCGTCGCCACCCTTACTCGAGCGGGCCGACGAACTCGAAGAAGGAGATCGCCAGGATGCCGTAGACGAGGACCAGCAGGGCCCCTTCGAGCCAGTTCGTCTCGCCGTCGATCGCGATCAGGGCGCTGATCCCGACGGCTGCCGCGACGGCGGCGATCTCGAGCGGCGTGAACACGAGGTCCATCGGCTGGCCGATCAGCACGCCGAGCAGGACCAGCACCGGCGCCACGAACAGCGCGACCTGGAGGCTCGAGCCGAAGGTCACGGCCATCGCGAACTCCATCTTGTCCTTGGCCGCGAGCTGGACGGCGACGAGGTGCTCGGCCAGGTTCCCGATCGTCGGGATGATCACGACGCCGACGAAGAATGCCGACAGGCCGAACGAGTCGATGAACGGCTCGATCGAAGCCGACCAGGATCTCCGACAGCACGGCCAGCAGCAGCGCGGCGCCGACGAGGACGCCGATCGCGACGGCCGGCGTCCATGTCGGGCCCGCGTGACCCTCCGGCTCACCGTGACCGCCGAGCGTCACGTCCGGATGGGTGAACTGGAAGATCAGCGACAGGACGTAGCCGACGATCAGGACGATGGCCACCAGCACGGATTCTTCGGTGATCGAACCCGACGACCGGTCGGCCGTGGTGTAGGCGAAGATCGCGGGCACGAACAGCCCGATCAGGGCCAGCACGAGCAGCGCGATGTTGCTCAACGCGATCTTGGCGTTGAACTGCTGGGCACCGTGG
Organism: uncultured Chloroflexia bacterium; assembly: GCA_963721545.1. Lineage (GTDB taxonomy): Bacteria > Chloroflexota > Limnocylindria > Limnocylindrales > CSP1-4 > SPCO01. The sequence continues at coordinate 205,551 of CAVRKB010000007.1, read as the reverse complement.
CGCAGCCCGCCGATGAGGACCGCCGCGCCCATGACCAGCAGCAGGTTGCCGATGATCGAGCCGGTCAGCGACGCCTTGACGACCTCGGTGAGCCCTGCCTGCAGCGCGAAGAACGCGATGATCAGCTCGGCGATGTTGCCGAACGTCGCGTTCAGGATGCCGCCGACCTGCGGTCCGGTCAGCGAGCCGAGGCGCTCGGTGGACAGGCCCACGACCCAGGCGAGCCCCAGGATCGATGCCGCCGACAGGACGAACAGCACAGTCGGCTCGATGTGCAGCCCGAAGTCGAGGACGATCGTCAGCAGGCTCAGCCCGACCGTGACCAGCAGCGAGATCCGGGCGAGCATCGACAGCTGCCCGAGTACCGGCAGACCGGAACGCGCCTGGGCGGGCGTGGTCGGCTCCGTCATCGCGCCATCCTACCGATCGATGTCGCCGCCGTAGAGCCCGCGGCGCGGCAGCCCGGTCGCGGTCGCCACCCGGCGAGCCGCGTCGCCGCGTGCCACCCCCGAGGCGACCAGCGCCTCGACCTCGGCGCGTGCCGCGTCGAGCGCGTCGGCCGCATCGGCGTCCGCGATCGGCACGCCCTCGGGCAGCGCCCCGACCACCAGCACGAACTCGCCACGGGCCGGGATCGCCCCGGGCGGCACGGCACCGGCCGCATCACGGCCCCGGCCGGCCGCCTCGGCCAGCTCGGCGAGCGAGCCCCGCACGATCGACTCGTGGACCTTGGTCAGCTCCCGACAGACGGCCGCCGGTCGGTCCGGCCCGCATGCTTCGGCCAGGTCGCGCAGCGTCGCGGCGACCCGCCCGGGCGCCTCGTACAGGATCGTGCCGCGCTCGTCGGCGGCGATCCGGGCCAGGCGCTCGCGCCGGTCGCGGCCCGACCGCGGCAGGAAGCCTTCGAATGACCAGCGCGGTCCGGCCAGCCCGCTCGCGGCCACGGCAGCCAGGACCGCGGACGCTCCCGGGATCGGCACCACGACGCCGCCCTCGGCGGCCCATGCCGCGACCAGCTCGCCACCGGGATCGCTCACGGCGGGCGTCCCCGCGTCGGTGACGAGCGCGAGGTCCGCTCCGCCGCGCAGGTGGTCGAGCAGCGCCGCCAGACGTGCTGGCGCGCTCCGCGCGTGGTAGCTCGTCGTGCGCGTGTCGACCGCATGCCGGTCGAGCAGGCGGCGGGTGTGCCGCGTGTCCTCGGCGGCGATCAGCGGGACGGTTCGCAGCACGTCCAGCGCGCGCAGCGACACGTCGCCCAGGTTGCCGATCGGCGTCGACACGACGTACAGCGTCCCGCGCCGCTCGGCGGTCGCGGACGCACCCTGCGTCACCCGCCGGTCACCGGCGCGCCGAGCCGGGCCGTCGTCGCGGATACAGGTAGTCGACGCCGGCCGTCCGCGGTCCGAGCTTGGCGATCGGCGGGACCTGGCGCTTGAACTCGGCGCCGGCGACCAGCCGGTCCACCCGCTCGACCGCCGCCGCGTCGAAGCCGAGCCCGGCCATCTCCTCGATCGATCGCCGCTTGTCGATCCGCCAGAACAGCAGCCGGTCGAGGACCGGGTAGCTGAAGCCCCCCTCGCCCTCGTCGGTCTGGCCCGGCCACAGGTCCGCCGACGGCGCCTTGCGCACGATCGCGTCCGGCACCCCGATCGCGACCGCGAGCTGGCGGACCTGGCTCTTGTACAGGTCGCCGATCGGGTTGAAGGCGCAGGCCGAATCGCCGAACAGCGTCGTGTAGCCGATGAGCGACTCGGTCTTGTTGCCGGTCCCGACCACCAGCCCGCCCCACGTCACCGAGCGGTCGTACGCCACCGCCATCCGCATCCGCGCCGCGAAATTGCCACGCCGCAGCGCCGAGGCCGCGGACCCGTCGTCGCCGCCCGCCCCGGGCGCGTCGTCCGTCCCGAAGTAGCCATCGACCATCGGCGTGATCTCGACCAGCTCGCTGGCGCAGCCGAGGTCGGCCACGACCGATTCCGCGTCCGCGCGCGAGGCCGGCGACGACGTGCGGTACGGCATCAGCACCGCGAGCAGCCGCTCGGCACCGATCGCCTCGGCCACGAGGTACGCGACGAGCGCCGAATCGACCCCGCCCGACAGGGCCAGCACCGCCCGCTCGAAGCCCGCCTGCTCGAGCTGGCCGCGGATGAACCCCGCGATCACCTTCCGCGCGACGTCGGTGTCGATCGCGAGCTCGGTCGGCAGCTCGAACGGTGGGTCGGCGGTCGCCTCGGTCATGGCCGGCGCCTCACGCCCCGCGATCGAGCGGCCGGGCAGTCCGGTCGCGCCGCGCATCGAACCCGATCGGCTCGGACGGCGGCTCCCCCGGTGCCACGTCGAGGCCCGGCTCGGCGCCCGAGTCGGCGGTCGTGTCGTCGGCCAGCCCGGCGCGCTCGGCGACGATCCGGCGGAGCTCCCGGACATTGAGCTCGGGCCGCTCGTCGCGGAGCAGCGGCAGCGCGATCCGCTCGCGGCGGATGTCGGCCGGCGCGATGTCGACGGTGAACAGCCCCTCGTCGTGGAGCGGCGCACCGAAGATCGCCTGGCCGTTCGGACCGATGACCTCGGAGCCGCCCCAGAAGGTGATCGACTCGTCGACCCCGACGCGATTGCAGAAGACGACGAACGACGTGGTCAGCTGCGCGTACGTCCGCATCAGCGTTCGCCACGACGTCGCGGTCCCGAGCCCGACCTCGTTCGTGGCGGCCAGGTCGCGACCCGGCGATGACGACACGTTGATGAGGATCTGCGCCCCGTCGAGCGCCAGGAGCTGCGGGACCGGCAGATGCCAGAAGTCCTCGCAGATCCCGATCCCGAGGCCGAGCCCGAGGCGGGACGGGACGGCACGCAGGACGTCCCCGGCCGCGAAGAAGCGGCGCTCGTCGAACAGCCCGTAGGTCGGCAGGAACAGCTTGCGATGGACGTGCCGCAGCTCGCCGTCCTCGAGCAGGGCGGCCGCGATGAACAGCCGGTGGTCGCCGGACTCCTCGACGAACGAGACGACCGCCGACAGTCCCCGCGTCGCGCCGGCCAGCTCGGCCAGCCTCGGGTCGTCCAGCCGCATGGCGACCTCGGCGGCGAGGTCCTGGAGCTGGTAGCCGGTCAGTCCGAGCTCCGGGAACACCACGAGGTCGGCACCGAGGTCGCGCGCCTCGCGCAAGCGCTCGTGATGGGTGGCCAGGTTCGCGTCGAGCGCGCCCAGCCGGGGCGCGATCTGGGCGAGGGCGATCCGGACCGTCTGCACGAGCCGAGCATAGCGCGACGCGCACGTGGCGCCGATGCTAGGCTTCCGGACGCCCGTGCCCGGTCCGCGATCGGCCACGCGTGCGATCCCAGGCCAGCACGACGGAGCACCAGCCAAGCAGTGACAGGCTCACGCCCGAGACCGCCCGGCGCCGCCCGGTGGATCGTGCTGACGCTGCTCGTCGCCGCCTGCGGAACGACGGTCCGACCGAGCGCCACGCCGTTGCCCCCGGCGAGCAGCGCCCCGGCCACCCCGGTCCCGAGCAGCGCACCCTTCGCCCCGGTCGCCTACCCGGCCAAGGGCGATGCGCCGTGTGCCGAGAAGGCCGCCCCGGACGAGCGGCACGGGGCGTACCGCGGCGAGCTCAAGCGGATCAGCGCCCCGGAGCCGGATACCGTCGTGTTCGAGCTGTGCCGGGCGGACGTCGCGTTCCTGAGCAAGATCGCGGCGCCGGCCTTTGCGATCAACGACCGTGCCTGGCTCGCTTCGCATATCGAGCGGGGCGGCGCGACCGACCAGCCGATCGTCACCGAGGCGAACGGCACGGGCCCCTATCGGCTCGAGCGCTGGGATCGCGGCGCGGAGGTCAGCCTCGCCCGCAATGACGCGTACTGGGGCACGCCGGCGCGCAACGAGCGGCTCATCGTCCGCTGGCGCGATGGCGCGGCGCAGCGCCTCGTGGAGCTGCAGGGCGCCACGGTCGACGGGATCGACATGCTCGATGCCGCCGCGGCGGCGAGCGTCGAGTCGGACGTCAACCTGCAGCCCGGCACGCGCGAGGGGCTCAACACCTTCTACATCGGCTTCACGCCGCACGTTCGCGCCGTTCGCCGACGTGCGCGTCCGGCGCGCGATCGCGCTGGCCATCGACCGGCGGCCGATCGTCGAGCGGTTCTTCCCGCCCGGCTCGACGGTCGCCACGCACTACAGCCCGTGCACGATCCCGAACGGCTGCGCCGGCCCCGACTGGCTCGAATACGACCCGCTTGCTGGCCAAGGAGCTGCTCGCGGCGGCCGGGTTCCCGAACGGGTTCGACACGACGATCCGCTACCGCGAGGCGCCCCGGCCGTACCTGCCCGACCCGACCGGGATCGCGACCGAGGTACAGGCGCAGCTCCTCGCCAACCTCGGGATCCGGGCGACGCTGGCGGTCGCGCCCGAGGACACCTTCGATGCGGACCTCGAGGCGGGCACGCTCGACGGCATCCACCTGGCCGGCCAGACCGTGTCGTATCCCGATGCAAGCGGCTATCTCGACCCGCAATTCGCGTCGAGCTCGAAGGAGCTCGGCAAGCCGTCGACCGAGCTGGCCAAGGCGCTCGCGACCGGTCGCTCGACGGCCAACCAGGGTGCCCGCCTGGCGGCCTACGCCAAGGCCAACGACGCGATCCGTGCCGACGTCCCGCTCATCCCGGTGGCGCACGCCGGGTCGGCGGCGGCGTTCCGTGCCGACGTGGACGGTGCCGCGACCTCGCCGCTCGGCCTCGAACGCTTCGCGTCGATGGAGTCGGGCGACCGTCGGCAGCTCGTCTGGCTGACCACGGCCGAGCCGGACGGCCTGTACTGCGCAGATGAGACCGACCCGGTCTCGTCGCTCGTGTGTGCCCAGCTGTCGGACGGGCTGTACGCCTACGAGAACGGCGTCGCGGTCGTCACTCCGGCGCTGGCCCGCTCGTGCAATCCGAGCGCCGAGCTGACGGTCTGGACCTGCCACCTGCGCAAGGGCGTCCGGTTCCACGATGGGGCGCCGCTGGAGGGCGACGACGTGGTCGCGAGCTTCGCCGTCCAGTGGGACGCCGAGCACCCGCTGCACGCCGGGAACGACGGCCGGTTCGCCCGCATGGCGAGCTGGTTCGGCGGGTTCCTGAACCCGCCCGCGAGCACGCCCTGATCGTCGCGCAGTCAGGCAGGTGACGTGCCGTCCCGCTGATGCTAGGCTTCCGACGACCTGCGCCGGGAACCTCGCGGCCGGCCGGGAGTTTCACGCACGCTCCAAAGGCCGGACAGGGAGGCGACGTCCCGCCTGGGAGCTCAGAGGAGGAGACGAAAAGCATGTCCCACTCACCGAAGAGGTGGTCGATCAAGGGCGCGGTCTTTGCCGCGTCGTTGTCGGTCGTCTTCGCCGCCTGTGGAGGCACGACGACATCGCCGAGCGCCACGGGCCGGCATCGAGGGCGCCGTCCGCGGCGGCCCGTCCGGTAGCGCGGGCGCCTTTACCGGCATCGTCTATCCGGCAGACGGGCGAGGCCGCCCTGCGGCGTCGCGCCGTACACCGGCCACATGAAGAAGATCACCGCGATCGACCGTCTGACGGTCGAGTTCCAGCTGTGCGGGCCGGCCGCCGACTTCCTGCCGAAGATCGCGTTCAGCGCGTTCGGCATCCAGGATCAGGCCTACCTCGCGGCCCACGTGGCCGGATGGCACGCATCCTCGACAAGCCGAACGGCACCGGGCCCGTACAAGCTCAAGGAATGGAGCCAGCGGCAACCGGATCGTCTGGACCGCCAATCGACGCGACTACTGGGGCACCAAGGCCCTGACCCCGAACCTCGAGTTCCGCTGGAGCGACGAGTCCGCCCAGCGCCTCTCGAGCTCAATTCCGGCACGGTCGACGGCATCGACAACCCGGGCACCCCCGACATCGCCGACGATCAAGGCGACACCGAGCCTCGCAGTTCTAGCCCGCGCGCCGGCCTGAACACGCTGTTCCTCGGCTTCAACAACACGAGAAGCCGTTCGACGACGTGCGCGTTCGCCAGGCGATCGCGCATGGGCATCGACCGCGACCCGATCGTCAAGAACTTCTACCCGGCAGGGCTCGACGGTCGGCGGACTACTTCACGCCGTGCGAGATCCCGTTCGCCTGCGAGGGCGACAAGCAGCTGGACGTTCGATCCGGCCAAGGCCAAGCAGCTCCTCGCCGACGCCGGCTTCCCGAACGGCGTTCGAAGACCAAGATCCAGTTCCGCGCCGCGGTCCGTGGCTACGTGCACGGACCCGCCGGTCATCGCCACCGAGATCTCGCAGCAGCTCAAGACGAACCTCGGCATCACGGCGACACCCGAGCTGCTCGAGTCGGCCGCCATGATCGACGGCTTCACCAAGCGGCACGCTCGACGGCCTGGCCTCATCGGCTGGGGCGCGGACTATCCCGACCCCTCCAACTTCCTCGACTACCACTTCGGCTCGGGCTCGGGCAAGAAGTTCGGCACCCCGTTCCCGGACATCGTCGAGGCCCTCAACAAGGGCGTCGCCACGGCCGACCCGGCGCAGCGGACCGCCGCCTACACCACCGCCAACGACCTCATCAAGCAGCACGTCCCGGCCGTCGTCATGGCCCACGGCGCCTCCGGCGCCGCGTACAAGGCCGACGTCGAGCGGCGCCTACGCGTCGGTCTTCGGCGGCGAGGTCTTCGCATCGATGAAGGCCGGCGACCCGCGACACCTTCGTGTTCGATGCAGAACGCCGAGCCGCTCAGCCTGTACTGCGGCGACGAGACGGACGGCGAGAGCCTCCGGGCCTGCGAGCAGATCAACGAGTCGCTGTATCGCTACGAGGTCGGCGGCGCCGCCGCGGTGCCGTCCCTCGCCACGGGATGCACCGCGAGCACGGACTCCACGACCTGGACCTGCAAGCTTCGGGACGGCGTCAAGTTCCACGACGGCGCGACCTCGACGCGAACGACGTCGTGGTCAGCTACGCGCTGCAGTGGGACGCCAAGCATCCGCTGCACAAGGGTCGCACCGGCACGTTCGACGTACTGGCCGGGCCTGTGGGGCGGGTTCCTCAACCCGGCACCGCCGGCAACGCCGGCACCGGCATCGCCAGCAGCGTACCGTCACCGTCCTGACGCATCGCTTCAGGAACGACGACTTGGTCGGGGGCGCCGCATCCGCGGCGCCCCCGACTGACTCTGACCAGCCACCGCAATCGCAGCGGGTGACCACAGGCCGTGACGCAGTTCATCGTCCGACGGCTGCTCGTCACGATCCCGGTCCTGCTCGGGATCGTCTTCGTCGTGTTCGCGCTCGCGCGGCTCGTCCCGGGCGACCCCTGCCGGGCCGCCCTCGGCGAGCGCGCCACCGACGCGATGTGCGACGACTTCATCCACCGCTACGGCCTCGACCAGCCGATCCCGGTCCAGTTCGTGGCCTACCTCCAGCAGCTCGCCGCGGGCGACCTGGGCACCTCGATCAAGCACTCCCAGCCGGTGACGACGCTGCTCATCGCAGCGCCTGCCGACGACCATCGAGCTGACGCTCCTCGCGATGCTCTTCGCCGTCGTCGTCGGGGTCCCGCTCGGCCTCATCTCGGCGTACCGCCGCAACTCGGCCGCCGACGTCGGGACGATGGTCTTCGCCAACGTCGGCGTCTCGATGCCGGTGTTCGTGCTCGGGCTGCTGCTCGCCTTCCTGTTCGCGATCGTGCTCAAGGACACGCCCGTTCGCGCTGCCCGCCGTCGGGGCGCCTGAGCTCGGGCGTGACGGTCATCCCGCTGGCCGACGGTGTGGGGCCTGCAGGACTGGACCGGAGCCGCCGCGGGCCTTCCTCGACTTCGTGTCGGGCATCTACATCTTCAGCGCGCTCATCACCGGCCAGTGGGGCGCGCTGCGTCGACGCGTTCCGCCACCTGATCCTGCCGGCCATCGCGCTGGGCACGATCCCGCTCGCGATCATCGCCCGGATCACCCGCTCGAGCCTGCTCGAGGTGCTCGGCCTGGACTACGTCCGGACGGCGCGCGCCAAGGGCCTCGGCGAGCGGAGCGTCGTCCTCCGCCACGCGGCCCGCAACGCGCTGCTGCCCGTCGTGACGATCATCGGCCTCCAGCTCGGGGCCCTGCTGTCGGGCGCCGTGCTGACCGAGACGGTCTTCAACCTGGCCGGCGTCGGGCCGCTCGCTGTACGAGGCGATCACCGGCCGCGACTACGTCGTCATCCAGGGCTTCACCCTGGTGATCGCCGTCATCTACGTCGTCGATCAACCTCGCTCGTCGACATCTCGTACGGCTTCCTCGACCCGACGGGTCCGACTCCGATGAGCGACCGCCATCCTCGACCATCACCGACGAGCTCGGCCGATCGACACCGGAGGTCGGCGCAGCGCCGCCCGACGCAGCCTGTGGCGCGACACGATCGGCGCAGCATCCTGCGCCAGCGTTCGGCGGTCGTCGGCCTGATCATCCTCGGCCGTGCTCGTGCTCGTCGCGATCTTCGCCGACCAGATCGCGACCCACGACCCGAACTGACCCGTTGCTCGGCGTCGAGCCGGGCGTCACGGCCGCGCGCGGCGCCGTGCATCCACCTGCTCGGCTGCCCGGCCGACCAGCCGCAGCACCTCTTCGGCACCGACGGCAACTTCCGCGACGTGTTCAGCCGGGTCGTCTACGGCGCGCGGACGTCGCTCGTCATCGGCTTCGCGGCGATCGGCTTCGCGATCCTCATCGGCTCGACGATCGGGGCCGCTCGCCGGCTACATGGCGGGCTGGATCGGACAACATCGTTCATGCGCTTCATGGACGTGCTCCTCGCCTTCCCGTCGCTGCTGCTGGCGATCGCGATCGTGACCGCGACCGGACCCAGCCTGGTCAACGCGCTGCTCGCGATCGGCATCGTGGCCATCCCGATCTACGCCCGGGTCGCGCGCGCCTCCGTGCTCGCCGCCGAAGGAGAACGACTACGTGACCGCGTCGCGGGCCCTCGGCGAATCGACGTCCGGCGTCCTGTTCCGGCGGATCATGCCGAACTCGCTGACGCCGCTCGTCGTGGCCGGCACGCTCGGCATCGGCGGCGCGGTCCTCGAGATCGCGGCGCTGTCCTTCGTCGGCGTGACGGGCGACCTGCCGCGGCCCGAGTGGGGCTCGATGATCGGCCTCGAGCGCAACCAGCTGTTCAGCGCCCCGCACATCATCCTCGCCCCGGGCATCGCGATCACCCTCACCGTGCTCGCCTTCAACCTCCTCGGCGACGGGCTGCGCGACGCGCTCGACCCGCGGCTGAACCGGTGACCGACCCAGCCGACGTCGACGGAGACGGTCGCAGCACGTCGAGACCCTCGGCCCGTCGCTCGACGAGACCGTCATCGAGGAGCTCGTCCCGGCGGCGGCACGACGGCCCAAGCGCGAGCGCGGCGAGCGGCCGCTGCTCGAGGTCCGCGGCCTGCGGACGTCGTTCTACACCCGCGACGGCGTCGTCCGGGCCGTCGACGGCATCGACTTCCACGTCGACCGCGGCGAGATCATGGGCCTCGTCGGTGAGTCCGGCTGCGGCAAGAGCGTGACCAGCCTGTCGATCCTGCGGCTCGTCGCCAAGCCCGGGCGGATCGAGGCCGGCGAGGTCATGTTCGACGGCCGCGACCTGCTCAAGCTCTCGACCGAGGAGATGCGCAAGATCCGCGGCGACCGGATCTCGATGATCTTCCAGCAGCCGACGTCGTCGCTCAACCCGGTCTGGGACGTCGGTCAGCAGATCGAGGAGGTCCTGCAGATCCATCGCGACATGAAGGGCAAGGTCGCCGAGGCGCGCGCGCTCGAGCTGCTCCGGATGGTCGGCATCCCCGACCCGGAGCGGCGGCTGAAGGCCTTCCCGCACGAGCTGTCGGGCGGCATGGCCCAGCGGGTGATGATCGCGATGGCCCTCGCCTGCGAGCCCGAGCTGCTCATCGCCGACGAGCCGACGACCGCGCTCGACGTGACGATCCAGGCCCAGATCCTCGACCTGATGCGCAACCTGCGCGACGAGACCGGGACGGCGATCGTCCTGATCACCCACGACCTCGGGCGTCGTCGCCGAGATGTGCGACCGCGTGGCGGTCATGTACGCCGGCGAGATCGTCGAGCAGACCGACGTGACGACGCTGTTCCGCGACCCGCTCCACCCCTACACCCGGGGCCTGATCGGCTCGATCCCGGTCGTCGGCCGGGTCCAGGACGAGCTGGCCGTCATCCCGGGCAACGTGCCCAACCTGATCGACCTGCCGAAGGGCTGCCGCTTCGCGCCGCGCTGCCTGACGCGCATCGAGCAGGACGTCGCGATGGCCCTCGAGGTCCATCCCGAGCTCAACCAGCTGGGCCCCGGCCACACCGTCCGCTGCTGGGTCTACCACGACGCCCGCGGCGTGCCGATGCCGCGGCACGAGCCGGTCGCGGCCGCTGCCGCGTCCGCCGCCGTGAACGAACCGCTGACGGGCAGCCCGGCGGCCGGCGCATGACCGCGCCCGGCGTCGACCGGCCAGCCCGATCCCGTGCCCGGCCCGGCGCCCGGCCGCCCGCGCCGGCCGACGCCGACCGGCCGCTGGTCGGGGTCCGCGACCTCGTCAAGCACTTCCCGATCCGCGGCGGCATCCTCCAGCGGACGATCGGCACGGTCCAGGCCGTCGACGGCGTGAGCTTCGAGATCCGCCGCGGCGAGACCCTCGGGCTGGTCGGCGAGTCGGGCTGCGGCAAGACGACCGTCGGGCGGCTGCTCCTGCGCCTGATCGAGCCGACCGCGGGCTCGATCCGGTTCGACGGCGTCGAGCTCACGGCGCTCAAGGGCGCCGCGCTCAAGCCGTACCGGCGGCGGATGCAGATCATCTTCCAGGACCCGTACGCCAGCCTCGACCCGCGGACGCCGATCGGCGACAGCATCGGCGAGGGCCTGCGGATCCACGGCCTCGGCACGGACGCCGAGCGGCGCGAGAAGGTCCGCAAGATGATGGACCTGGTCGGCCTCCAGCCGTACCACGCGCGGCGCTACCCGCACGAGTTCTCGGGCGGCCAGCGCCAGCGCATCGGCATCGCCCGGGCGCTGGTCCTCGAGCCGGACCTCGATCGTCTGCGACGAGCCGGTGTCGGCGCTCGACGTGTCGATCCAGGCGCAGGTCCTCAACCTGCTCAAGCAGCTCCAGCGCGAGCTCGGGCTGACCTACGTGTTCGTCGCCCACAACATGGGCGTGGTCGAGCACATCAGCGACCGGGTGGCGGTCATGTACCTCGGCCGGATCGCCGAGATGGCCGACCGGCGCGCGCTGTTCGAGACGCAGGAGCACCCCTACACCGAGGCGCTCATGTCGGCGATCCCGGTCCCCAACCCGGAGCTGCGCCGCCAGCGGGTCATCCTGCAGGGGTGACGTCCCCAGCCCGGTCAACCCCCCGTCGGGCTGCCGCTTCCACCCGCGCTGCCAGGTCCGCCAGCAGCTCGGCTCGCCGGCGATCTGCGCCGAGGCGGTGCCGCCGCTGATCGATCTCGGCGACGGCCACTTCTGCGCCTGCCACTTCCGCCAGCCGGCCGGGGTGGCACCGCCCGAAGCCTGAGGCTCAGAACGGGCTGAGGCGGTCCGTCGGGGTGTCGGTCGAATCCGGGTCCTCGACCCCGAAGCTGTCGGTCGCGCTGGCCGTCTCGGTCGTCTCTGCCTCGTCGATGAAGGCCGGGGCGGACAGCCCGTGCTCGACGGTCGGGTCGATGCCCGCGGCGGCCAGCGACGCGAGCGCGGAGGCCGGGGTCCCGCGACGGACCAGCTGCTCGCCCATGTGGGCGACGCCGACGTCGGTCTTGATCGCCTCGTCCGCGTAGTGGCACGCGGCGAGTGGTCCTCCACGCCGGCGACGGCGCCGAGCGGCGGGTCGATCGTGCGGCAATTCTCGGGCTGGCCGAGACGCTCGTACAGCCAGCAGCGGGTGTGGAACCGGCAGCCGGGCGGCGGGTTGACCGGGCTCGGCACGTCGCCCTTGAGGATGACCCGCTTGCGCTTGCGCTCGGCGACCGGGTCGGGCACGGGTACCGCCGAGAGGAGCGCCCGCGTGTACGGATGGCCCGGCGCGGAGTAGAGGACGTCCGGTGGCCCGACCTCGACGACCTTGCCGAGGTACATCACGGCGACCCGGTCGCTGATGTGCTTGACCACCGAAAGGTCGTGGGCGACGAACAGGTAGGTCAGCCCGAGGCGGGTCCGGAGATCGGTCAGCAGGTTCAGGACCTGCGCCTGGATCGACACGTCGAGCGCGGAGATCGGCTCGTCGCAGACGATGAACTCGGGCTCGACGGCGAGCGCACGGGCGACCCCGATGCGCTGGCGCTGGCCGCCCGAGAACTCGTGCGGATAGCGCCGCACGTAGTTCGGGTCGAGCCCGACGAGCTTGAGCAGCTCGGCCACGCGCTCGGTCTTCTCCGCGCCCTTGGCCAGGTTGTGGGTGTCGATCGGCTCGCTGATGATCGCGCTGACCGTCATCCGCGGATCGAGCGAACCATAGGGGTCCTGGAAGATGATCTGCATCCGGCGGCGCATCTTGCGCAGCTCGTCCGACTTGAGCCCGAGCAGGTCGACGCCGTCGAAGCGGACCGAGCCGGACGTCGCTTCACGCAGCCGGATCATGGCCCGGCCGATCGTGCTCTTGCCGCAGCCGGACTCGCCGACCAGGCCGAGGGTCTCGCCGCGGCGGACCTGGATCGTCACGCCGTCGACGGCCTTGACCGTGCCCTGGACGGTCTTGAAGATCCCGGACCGGATCGGGAAGTGGACCTTGAGGTCGTCCACCTCGACGAGGTTCGCCGGATCGTGCGGCAGCCGCTCAGCGGTGACGGGCGGTTCGGCGGTGGCGGTCATGCGATCCACCCGTCTGGCTCGGTCGCCCAGCACCGCGCGAGGTGTCCGGTCGCCGCCGCGTTCGGTCAGCTCCGGCTCGTCGGCCTGGCAGATGTCCCTGGCGTACGCGCAGCGCGGAGCGAACCGGCACGCGTCGGGCGGATGGATCAGCAGGGGCGGCAGGCCCTCGATCGTCCGCAATCGGTCACCTCGGATGTCATCGATGCGCGGCAGTGAGTCGAGCAGGCCCCAGGCATACGGCTGCATCGGTCGCTCGAACAGCTCGTCGACCGTGGCCGTCTCGACGATCCGGCCGGCGTACATGACGTTCACCCGGTCGCACATCCCGGCCGCGATGCCGAGGTCGTGGGTGATCATCAGGACGGCCGTCCCGAACTCGCTCGACAGGCGCTGGATGAGCTCGAGGATCTGGGCCTGGATGGTCACGTCGAGCGCCGTCGTCGGCTCGTCGGCGAGGATCAGCTTCGGGTCGCACGACAGCGCCATCGCGATCATCACGCGCTGGCGCATGCCGCCCGAGAACTGGAACGGGTAGTCGTTGAGCCGGTCCGCCGGACGCGGGATCCCGACCTTGGCCAGCAGCTCGACGATGCGCTCGCGCGCCGCCTTGGACGACAGGCCCATGTGCTCCCGGATCGACTCGCCGATCTGGTAGCCGATGGTGAGCGTCGGGTTCAGGCTGGTCAGCGGGTCCTGGAAGATGAACCCGATCTCCTTCCCGCGCAGCTTGCGCATGTCCTCCGCGCTGAGCTTGAGGAGGTCGATCCCGTCGAACAGGATGGAGCCCGCCACGATCCTGCCCGGCGGATTCGGGCACGAGCCGGGCGATCGACAGCGCCGACACGCTCTTGCCGCAGCCGGACTCGCCGACCAGCCCGAGCGTCTCGCCATAGCCCACGTCGAAGCTCACGTCGTCCACCGCCTGGACGACGCCGTCCGGGGTGAAGAAGTGCGTCGACAGCCCACGGACCTCGAGCAGGTGGTCGGCCTTGCGGCCGACGGCGGCCTGGGCGACCGCCTCCGTGCGCGCCCGCAGCACGTCCTCGGACGAGAGCTCGACGATGGTCGGTGCGTCGGCGGCGGAGACGTCCTCGCCCGCGCTCACCACCTACTGCTTTCCCTTGAGCTTCGGGTCGAACGCGTCGCGCAAGCCATCACCGAGGAAGGTGAAGCCGATCAACGCGAGGGCGATGACGATCGCCGGGAACACGACGAGATGCGGCTCGGTGCGGATGTACTTCTGGCCCTCGGACACCAGGATGCCCCACGACGCACGTGGCGGCTGGACGCCGACCCCGATGTACGCCAGGGTGGCTTCTGCCAGGATGGCGACCGGGATGCCGAGCGTCACCGCGACGATGATCGGGCCCATCCCGTTCGGCAGCAGGTGCTTGGTGACCACCTTGCGATCGGGCACGCCGATCGCCTTGGCCGCCTCGACGAACTCGGTCTCCTTGAGCGAGAGCAGCTGGCCGCGCGTCAACCGCGCGACGGTGACCCACGACACGATCCCGATCGCCACGAAGACGAGGAACAGGCCATCGAGGGCCTGGCCGAAGGGCGTCTCGCGGAAGGCGACCGAGAACAGGATGATCAGCAGCAGGTCGGGGAAGGCGTAGAAGACGTCGGTGAGCCGCATCAGACCGTTGTCGAGGCGGCCGCCGAACCAGCCGGCGAGGGCGCCGATCGGCACGCCGATCAGGATGATCACGGCCTGCACGACGAAGGCGACGGTCACGCTGATCCGCGCGCCATCGAGCAGCCGGCTCAGCAGGTCGCGACCGAGCTGATCGGTCCCCAGCACGTGGTTCGGTGACAGCGGCGGAAGCGGCCGGCCGCCGTTGGCGAAGACCGCCGGCAGGTCCTGCGCCTGGTACGGCCAGGGTGCGAGGAACGGCCCGAAGATGCCGAAGAACAGCAGCATGATGACCAGGACGAGCCCGACCACCGCCAGCTTGTTGCGCATGAGGCGGCCCATCGCCTCGCGCCACGGGCCGGCCGCCGCCTTCGGCCGGGCGACGCGTCGCTGGACGACCGTCGTGTTCGTCGCCATCTGGCCTGCCTCCTAGCTGTACCGGATCCGGGGATCGATGTAGGCGTAGAGCACGTCGACAACGACATTCAGGAACGCGACCGCGAACGCGTACAGCATGGTCATGGCCATCAGCAGGCCATAGTCCCTCGTCCCGATCGACTCGATGTAGAACTGTCCGACACCCGGGATCCCGAAGATCCGCTCGATGATGAACGATCCCGTCACGAGGAATGCGAGGGTCGGACCGAGGATCGTCACGACGGGGATCAGGGCGTTCCGGATCATGTGGCGCGACACGACCGCCTGGTCGCGCAGGCCCTTGCTGTGCGCCGTCCTGACGTAGTCCTTGCGGGTCACCTCGAGCATCGACGCGCGGGTGTACCGGGCGATGACCGCGATGGGGAAGCCGGCCAGGGCGATCGTCGGCAGGACCCAGTATTGGGGGCCTTTCCAGCCGCCGGTCGGGAACCACCCTAATTGGACCGAGAAGAAGACGACGAGCATGATCGCCAGCACGAAGCTGGGCGTGGCGATGCCAATGATGGACAGACCGGTCGAGATGTAGTCCGGGGGTTTGTTGTGGCCGAGCGCGGCGAAGATCCCGAGTGGGATCCCCACGACGACGGACAGGATGAAGGCCATCACGCCCAGCTGGACCGTCGTCCAGATGCCATCGGCAACGATGTCGTTGACCGTCCGGTCCCGGAACCGATACGACGGCCCGAGGTCACCCTGGATGAACGCGCCGGCCCAGGTGATGTACTGGACGTAGACCGGCTGATCCAGCCCGTACTGGGCGTTGAGCCTGGCCACGGTCGCGGCCGGAAGTCGCTTCTCACGGTCCCACGGCCCGCCGGGGACGGAGTGCATGAGGAAGAACGTGATGATCGAAACCGTGAACAGGACCGGGATGATCCAGAGGAACCGCCGGCCGATGTAAGTGAGCACGGTATCTCTCTTATTACGGATGCGTTATGGGAGATTGTAAGGCCCGGGCGGGCCGGCCTTTCGGCCGGCCCGCCCGGGTGTTGGTCGCCGCGGGCGACTAATGCTCGAGGATCTGGATGGTCTCGTAGAACTGGTCACCGGGCAACTGGAAGTCGCTCGGGGTGACGATGAGGCCCGACACGTAGGGCTTCGAGACCCACGTGGTGAACCCGAACCGAAGCGGGATGTTGACCGCGTCGTCATACATGATCCGCTGTGCCTGCTTGTACAGCTCTTCCTGCTTGGTCTGGTCGGCTTCCTGCGCCGCCTGGGCGAGGAGACCGTCGTAGTCCTTGTTGCACCACATGCTGGCGTTGCTGCCGCCACCGCAGGTGAACAGGCCGAGCTGGTTGCTGGCGTGCGGATAGTCCGCGCCCCAGCCGTTGCGGTCGATATCGAAATTGCCCAGCACGCGCTCGTCCTGGAAGACGCTGAACTCGCTGCCGATCTGCTCGGTCTCGAGCCCGAACGCGGTGCGCCAGGCCTCCGCCATGAACGCGACGGTCGTCTCGTGGTCGCCGCCGGTGTTGAAGCCGAACTTGAGCTTGCCGAGAGAGGCCGCGTCCGGGACGCCGATCTCCGCGAGGGCCTTGGTCATGTGTTCCTTGGCCGCGGCGAGGTCGTACGGATACGGGTTGTAGTCCTTGTCATAGCCCGGGATGCCCGGCATGACGAAGCTGTTGGCGATCTCGCCCAGGCCGGCATTCGCCACCTGGCGCAAGGCCACCTTGTCGACCGCCTGGGTCAGCGCGATCCTGAACTCCTTGTTCATCGTCGGGCAGGCCTTGAGGTCGGTGCAGCGGGCCAACGTCTTGAGGGTCTTGGGATCGGTGCCGTTGTTGAAGTCGTAATAGTTGATCGCAAGCGTCGGGATCTGGATGACCTCCGGCCCAAGGATCGGATCCGCCATGACTCGCTGGATCTCGGCTCCCGGCGGGCGCGCCTGGTCGAGCTCATCGGCCTCGTAGGCCGCCAGCGCCTGGGCCGGTTCCTTGATCATCGAGACGCGGATCTCCGTCAGGGTCGGCTTGAGGCCGGTCCAGTTCGGGTTCGGCTTCATCACGATCTCGCTGCCGTGATCCCACGTGTCCAGCATGAACGGGCCGGAGCTGACGTAGTTCGCGGCCTCGAATGGCGACGGCCCTTCGATCCACGCCTTCTGGAGCGGCGCGAAGAACCACAGCGCGATGACGCTCTGGAAGTAGGTCGCCGGCTTGTCGAGCGTGACCACGAGGGTCGTAGGATCGGTCGCCTTGACGCCGACATCGGCGAGCAGTGCGTCGATGGCCGCGGGATCGGTCGGCTCCGGGTCGGCGCCGCAGGCGCCGAGAAGCTTCGAGACACCGGCGAGCTCGCAGGTGACATAGCCATAGTCAAACGCGTTCAGCGGATTGACCATGCGCTTCCACGAGTAGACGAAGTCCTCGGCGACGATCGGGTCGCCGTTGCTGTACTTGATGCCGTCCTTCAGCTTGAAGGTCATCGTCTTGGCGTCCGCCGAGACCTCGGGCAGCGCCGCGGCGAGCGAGGGGATGACCTTGAGGTCCTTGTCGAACGCGAGCAGTGACCGCTGGAGGGCACTGATCATCGCGAGGGAGTCAGAGCTCGACGCCTTGTTGGGGTCGAGGGTCGTCGGATCGCTGCCGACGTTGATCCGGAAGACCTGCTCTGCGGCGAGGGCGGCACCACTCGGTGCGGCACTCGTGGTCGGTGCAGACGAGGTCCCCGGGGCGACCGACGCCGGCGCCGACGAGGTTGTGGCACCGCCGCACGCCGCCGCGATGACGGCGATGCTGGCCAGGATGCCAAAGAGTCGTTTGTGCATTCTTGCTCCTCCGAACGGGTGGCTTACCCGAGTTCTCGCTACCGCGGCCCGACCGCGCCTTTGAACGTCGCTACGTCTCATCCCGGTCTTCGGATCGAGCCTCCCGCTCGAAGCGGTTCATGGGCGAGCAGCAGCGTCAGCACGGATCAGGTCGGTGCGCTGCCGGTACTATCCACAGCGTCCCTCGGACTGTCAACCATGAACCTAACGATCGTTCGTACGGGCCCCTAAAAGGCCGATTCAATCGGGGCACGGCATCTCGGCGCCCCGCATCGGGCGCCAGCGGAGGTTGGGTTGGCGAGCCGCCATCGCCTCGTCGAGACGGCGCACCGGGGCGGCATGCGGCGCGCTCGTCACGAGCTCCGGCGACGTCGCCGCCTCGCCCGCGATGGCGATCAGCGCGTCGGCGAAGGCGTCGAGCGTCTCGACCGATTCGGTCTCGGTCGGCTCGATCAGCATCCCCTCCTCGACGATCAGCGGAAAGTAGATCGTCGGCGGGTGGTAGCCGTGGTCGATCAGCCGCTTGGCGATGTCGAGGGTTCGCACGCCGGTCTGCTTCTTGATCGTCGCGGCCGAGGCCACGAACTCGTGCTTGCAGGCGCGGTCGTACGGGATGTCGTACGTGCCCGCCAGGCGGTGCTTGAGGTAGTTCGCGGCGAGGACCGCGTCGTCGCTGACCTCGCGCAGCCCCGAGCCGCCATGCGCGCGGATATAGGCATACGCGCGCACGAGGACGCCGGTGTTGCCGACGAAGCTGCGCAGCCGGCCGATCGACGACGGCCGCTCGTCCTGCCGCTCGAGGCGGAACGAGCCGTCGTCCTCGCGCAGCACGCGCGGCGACGGGAGGTAGGGCACGAGGGTCTCCCCCACCCCGACCGGGCCGGCCCCCGGGCCGCCGCCGCCGTGCGGCGTGGAGAACGTCTTGTGGACGTTGAAGTGCATCACGTCGAAGCCGGCCTCGCCCGGCTTGAACCGCCCCAGGATCGCGTTCAGGTTGGCGCCGTCCATGTAGGCCAGCGCGCCCGCCTCGTGGACCGCGTCGAGCAGCTCGCCGATGCGCGCCTCGAACAGGCCGAGCGTCGACGGATTGGTGATCATCACGGCCGCCGTCCGCGGACCGAGCGCCGCGCGAAAGGCGTCCACGTCGACACCGCCGTCCGCCGCCGACGGGATCGTGATCGTGCGGTAGCCGGCCATCGACGCCGTCGCGGGGTTGGTGCCGTGGCTCGAGTCCGGGACGAGGACCTCGTCGCGGTGGCCCTCGCCGGTCGCGCGGTGGTGGGCGCGGATCATCAGGATCCCGGTCAGCTCGCCCTGGGCGCCGGCGGCCGGCTGGAGCGACACGGCGCGCATCCCGGAGATCTCGGCCAGCGCCCGCTCGAGCTCCCAGAGCAGCTGCAAGGTGCCCTGGGCGACCTCGTCGGGCGCCATCGGGTGGAGGTTGGCGAAGCCGGGCAGGCGGGCCGCCCACTCGTTGAGCTTGGGGTTGAACTTCATGGTGCACGAGCCGAGCGGGTAGAACCCGGTGTCGACCGCATAGTTGAGCTGCGACAGGTTGACGTAGTGGCGGACGACGTCCGGCTCGTTCATCTCGGGCAGGGCCGGCGGTTCGGCTCGCCGGGCGCCGGCGGGGATCCGGTCGAGTGCGTCCTTCGGCGGGTGCGGGATCTTGCCCCCACCCCGGCCCGGGCTGCCCCGTTCGAACAGGGTCGGCTGGAGGCGCTCGCCGACGACGCTCATCGGACGGCCGCCGGGGCCGCCGGGATGTCGTGGTGGCCGAGGACGGCCGACAGCGCGCCGGCGAAGGCCACGATGTCGGCCGGGGTGGTGACTTCGGTGGCACACACCAGCAGCCCATCGGCGAGGCTCGGGTCGTCGGGCTCGGCATCGGCCAGGACCAGCCCGGCCAGGATCCCCGCCTCGATCAGCCGGCGGTGGACGGTCCGCGCATCCGGCACCCGGACGACGAACTCGTTGAGGTACGGACCGGGGTGCAGCCGCTCGACGCCGACCGCGGCGAGCGCCGCCTCCAGCTCGGTCGCACGAGCCGCCCCGAGCGCGGCCACGTCGCGCAGCCCGTGTGGCCCGAGCGTGGCCAGGTAGATCGACGCCGCCAGCGCGAGGAGCGCCTGGTTGGTGCAGATGTTGCTCGCCGCCTTGTCGCGCCGGATGTCCTGCTCGCGCGCCCGCATCGTCATCACGAACGCGCGCTTGCCGTCGAGGTCGGTGGTCATCCCGACCAGCCGGCCCGGGATCTGGCGGACCAGCGCATCGGTCGAGGCGAGGATGCCGAGGTACGGCCCGCCGTACTGCGGGGCGATGCCCAGCGGCTGGCCCTCACCGGCGGCGATGTCCGCCCCGTACGAGCCGGGTGGCGCCAGGACGGCCAGGCTGACCGGCTCGACCACGGCCACGAACAGGGCGCCCGCGGCGTGCGCCAGCCGGCCGATCTCGGGCATCGGCTCGAGCAGGCCGAGGAAGTTCGGCTGGGCGGCGATGACGCCCGCGACCGGGCGGTCGGGATCGGCCAGCATCCGCTCGAGGGCGGCCAGGTCGGTCGTCCCGGCGGCGTCGCCGTCGGTCAGCAGCGGGATCTCGTCGAGCTCCAGGCCGCCCCCGAAGTAGGTCCGCGTCGTCGCGCGGTAGTGCGGGTGGACGCCGCGCGAGACGAGGACTCGCTCCCGCCGCGTCGCCCGGCAGGTCATCAGCGCGGCCTCGGCCGTGGCCGCCGCGCCGTCGTAGTGCGAGGCCGACACGACGTCGAGGTCGACCAGCTCGGCGAGCAGCGACTCGTACTCGTAGATGCTCTGCAGCGTCCCCTGGCTGATCTCGGGCTGGTACGGCGTATAGGCCGTGTACCACTCGCCGCGCAGCAGCAGCTGATCGACCGCCGGCGGGCTCCAGTGCCGGTACACGCCGGCCCCGAGGAACGACGCGAGGTCGGTCCGGTTGCGACCGGCCAGCGCGGTCAGCCGGGCAGCCAGCTCGAGCTCGGGCTCGGGCTCCGGGAGGTCGAGCGGCGACGCGCGGAGCGCGACCGGGATGTCCTCGAACAGCTGGTCGACCGACGACAGGCCGAGCGCCGCGAGCATCCGCCCGCGGTCATCGGCGGTATGGGGACCGTACGGCATCGGGTCGGTCAGCCGGCCGCGATGAGGGCGTCGTACGCCTCGGCGTCGAGCAGGCCGTCGAGCTGGCCGGCATCCGCGACGCGGACCTTGAGCATCCAGCCGGCGCCGTATGGGTCGCTGTTGACGAGCTCCGGGTTGCGCGCCAGCTCGTCATTCGACGCGGTCACCTCGCCGCTCAGCGGGTGCGAACAGGTCGCTCACGGCCTTGACCGATTCGACCACCCCGAAGGCGGCGAACTGGTCGAGCGCGCGACCGGCGTCGGGCAGCTCGACGAACACGATGTCGCCGAGCTGGTCGGCGGCGTAGGCGGTGATCCCGATCGTCGCCTCGTCGTCCGCGACGCGAACCCACTCGTGATCGTTGGTGTAGCGCAGGTCGGTCGGCACCATCGGATCAGGCATCCCTCCTGTAGAACGGCAGGGCGACGACCCGTGCCGGCACGCGCGCGTCGCGGATCTCGACCTCGACAACGGTACCCGGCTCGGCGTCGCCGGGGGCGACATAGGCCATCGCGATCGGGACGCCGAGCGTCGGCGACTGGGTCCCGCTGGTGACGACGCCGGTGCGCCGCTCGCCGACCCACACCGGGTAGCCGTGGCGCGCGATCCCGCGACCCTCGACGATGAGCCCGACCAGCCGGCGCGCCGGCCCGTCGGCGGCGACCTTCTCGAGCGCCGCGCGACCGACGAAGTCGCCGGGCTTGCCCAGCTTGACCACCCGCCCCAGACCGGCCTCGTACGGGTTCGTGTCGAGGTCGAGCTCGTTGCCGTAGAGCGGCATGCCGGCCTCGAGCCGGAGCGTATCGCGGGCGCCGAGCCCGATCGGCCCTCCGTCCGCCGCGCGGACCGCCTCGAGAAGCGCGCCCCAGAGGGCCACGGTCTGGGCCGTGTCGACGAACACCTCGAAGCCGTCCTCACCGGTGTAGCCGGTCCGCGCGACCAGGGCCGGGATGCCGGCCACGGAGCCTTCGGCGGCGGCGTAGTAGCGCAGCCCGCCGAGGTCGACGTCGGTCAGCGGCCCGAGGACCTCCCCTGCCTTCGGCCCCTGGACGGCCAGCAGCCCGGTCGCCAGCGACCGGTCGTCGAGCACCGCCTTGAAGCCCGCGAGCCGCTCGGCGAGGGCGTCGGACACGATCGTGGCGTTGCCCGCGTTGGCCACGACCAGGAAGCGCGTCTCGGCCAGGCGGTAGACGATCAGGTCGTCGATGATCCCGCCGGTCGGGGTGCAGATCATCGAGTAGTGCGCCCGTCCGATGGCCAGGCTCGCCGGGTCGGACACCAGCGCGGAGGCCAGCGCCGTGCCGGCGTCGGGTCCCTCCACGTAGAGCTCACCCATGTGCGACAGGTCGAACAGGCCGACCCGCTCGCGGACGGTTCGGTGCTCGTCGATGATCGAGCCGTACTGGACCGGCATCAGCCAGCCGCTGAATTCGATCAGCCGGGCACCCAGTGCGGTGTGGGTGTCGGTCAGCGGTGTGAGGTGGACGGGCAGGTCGAGCGCGTCGGTCACGTGGCCGCCTCGGCCCGGTTTGAATCCGCTGCCGGTGGCGGCGTGGCGAGGCGGGTGGCGGCGCGGGCCACGAGCTCGCGCTCCGTCTCGAACGTCAGCATCGTCGCCGCGCTGTCGAACGGGATCCAGCGGACCTCGTCGAACTCGTGGTCGTGGCGGGCCAGGTCGCCGCCGATCGGGTCCATCAGGAAGTAGTGGACCGTCTTGTTGATCCGGGTGCCGGACTGGACGAAGGTGTACTCGATCGACTCGAAGGGGCTGTGGATCCGGACCTTCAGCCCGGTCTCCTCCTCGACCTCGCGGACGGCCGTCTGCTCACGGCTCTCGCCCGGCTCCGGGGTTCCCTTGGGCAGCGTCCAGGTCCGCCCGTCGCGCTCGCGCCGGCGGCTCCCGACGACGAGCCACGGCCGTCCCGATTCGTAGCGCACGACAATCCCGCCGGCTGAGGTGGCGGTCGACGTCCTCAGCCGTGCCACGGCGCCGACGCGGCGCCCGGGCGGCGGGCGGTACCAGGGCGCCCGGACCTGGCCCACTCCATGGCCACCAGCGGGCGGGGACGACCGCTGGCGTGACGTCGCGGATGTGCGGGATGGATCGCTCGCCAGCCGGCACGGAGCTGGGTCAGCGGCGCGACCTCGGCACCATGCAGGTCGGTGGTCCGGAGACCCGGCGCGCGGAACGAGCCCGACGGTCGCAGCCCCAGCCGGCGTTCGCGGACGCGCGCCGAGGGCCTGACGAATCGGGCAGCCGGGCGAGCCGCATACCTGGCCGCGATGCTGTGATCCATGGGGGGCTATGGTACCGGTTCGAGCCGCGCTTGCAAGGCCGCGGCGAGCACGGACCGCATCGCCGCCGCGTCCTCCGGTGCCAGCGCGCCACGGGCGACCGCCAGGTCGATCTCGCGACGGGCCGCCGCGACATAGAGGTCCACGACCGTCGGGGCGTGCGCCTGCAGCGTGTCGAGATGGGCCTGCAGCGTCCCCGACGTCGCCGCGGGTCATCGGCCCGGTCAGGGCCGCCCGGATGCCCAGCGCCCTGGCGTTGCCGAGCGTCCCCTCGATCAGCGGGCCGTAGATCGCCAGCGAACCCGCCTCGTCGAGCCCGGCGACGCGGCCGAGCTCGGCGATCGCGTCGAGCAGGGCGACGAACCCGCCGGCGGCCAGCACGGCAGCGGCGTGATACGCCGCCTTCGTCCCCGGCGCGAGGCGGACGGGCCGGGCCCCGATCGCCTCGGCCATGTCGGCCAGCATCGCCGCCAGCTGGTCGTCGCCCTCGATCGCGACCGTCGCCCCATGGAGCGCTGCCACCGCGCGCTCGGTGTCGGCGAAGGCGACCAGCGGATGGAACGCGCCGATCTGTGTGCCGGCCGCCATCGCCGGGCGCGAGGACCTCCGCACCGAGGGCGCCGCTGGTATGGATCATCGCCTGGCCGCCGTACAGCCGGAGCGAGCCGGCCAAGGCGGGCACGACGTCGTCCGGGACGGCGAGGATCACCAGCTCGACCTCGTCGAGGATTGGCTCCGGATCGGCGAAGACCCGGTCGACGTCGACCAGCGAGCGGAACCGCTCGCGCCGCGCGGCGTCGCGACTGGCGACCGCGTGGACCGGCCAGCCCGCGCGCGACAGGGCGACGCCGAGCGCAGTGCCGACCGCGCCGGCGCCGACGATGCCGATGATCGGCGGCTCACCGGGGGCCGAGTGCTGGTGCGGGTGGACGTGGTCGGCGGGCTCGCCATCGGCGTGACGGTGCGAGCCGGGGACGGCCGGGTCGAGGTCGATGCCCGCCTCGGCGATGGCCTCCTCCATCTCCGCCCGATCGCGCTCCGGGTCGTCGCCGGGGAGGCTGCCCCAGGCCTTCATCGGGGCGGTCCGGAGCGGGTCGGCGAAGGTCGTCGCGGCTTCACCCATCGAGTGTAGCGAGCGACCGGCGGGACGGGCCCGTCGGCGCTGGCGGTTCTCGCGGCGAGGCGGGCTATACTGGAGGCAACCTCGACCCGGGGCGGGCGCACCCGCCCGGCGCCGACTGACCCCGCGCTGTGGCGCGGTCGATGAAGGAGGCGCGTCATGGCGACCCAACCCCCGATCCCCGATCCGTTCGGCGCCCGCGCGACGCTGCGCGCCGGCGATACGGAGTACACCTACTGCCGGCTCGAGGCCCTCGGCGACCGGATCGATCTCGCGGCCCTGCCGGTCACGGTCAAGATCCTGCTCGAGAACGCGCTCCGCCACGCCGGCGGCGGCGTGGTCCGCGAAGCCGACGTGGAGACGCTCCTTGCCTGGCGGCCGGGCGTCGCCGCCGAGGCCGAGATCCCGTTCATGCCCGGGCGCGTCCTGCTCCAGGACTTCACCGGCGTCCCGGCGGTCGTCGACCTGGCGGTCATGCGCGACGCGATGGCCGACCTCGGTGGTGACCCGTCGCGGGTCAACCCGCTCGTCCCGGCCGACCTGGTCATCGACCATTCGGTCCAGGTCGACCGGTTCGGGACGCCCGGCGCGTTCGCCTTCAACGTCGAGCGGGAGTACGACCGCAACGGCGAGCGCTACCAGCTGCTGCGCTGGGCGCAGGGCGCCTTCCGCGACCTGCGCGTCGTGCCGCCCGGAACCGGCATCGTCCACCAGGTCAACCTCGAGTTCCTGGCCACGGTCGTCGTCGATCGACCGGACGCGACCGGCCGGCTGATGGCCTACCCGGACACGGTCGTGGGCACCGACTCGCACACGACCATGGTCAACGGCCTGGGCGTGCTCGGCTATGGAGTCGGCGGGATCGAGGCCGAGGCTGTCCTCCTGGGCCAGCCGCTCTACCAGCCGATGCCCCACGTCGTCGGGGTCAAGCTCCATGGCTCGCTCCCGCGCGGATCCACGGCGACCGACCTCGTCCTCGTCGTGACCGAGCTCCTGCGCGCGCACGGCGTCGTCGGATCGTTCGTCGAGTTCGCCGGCGACGGGCTGGCGACGCTGGCCCTCGCCGACCGGGCGACGATCAGCAACATGAGCCCCGAGTTCGGGGCGACGTCGACCCTCTTCCCGATCGACGACGAGACGATCGCCTACCTGCGCCTCACCGGGCGATCGCCGGAACGCCTCGCGCTGGTCGAGAGGTACGCCCGGACGCAGGGGCTGTGGCGCGAGCCGGGAGCCTCACCGACGTTCGACGAGCTGCTCGAGCTGGACCTTGCCAGCGTCGATCCATCGGTCGCCGGGCCGCGCCGGCCCCAGGACCGGGTGCCGCTGACCGAGCTGCGCGACAACTTCCGGACCAACTTCCCGAACGGGCTCCACGGCGCGTCGGGCGATGCCTTCGCGGCGGATACGCCGGTCGACGGCGACGGGGTCGTGGAGGATGCCTCGGCCGCCTCGTTCCCGGCCTCGGACGCGACGTCGTTCACGGCCGGCGACGCGACGGACGACGAGGCGCCGCCGGCCGACGCCGTTGTGGCCGGGGCGCCCGAGCCGGACCGCCGGGCCTACCGGCCGGTCGAGGTCAGGATCGGCGAGCGGACCGTCCCGATCCGGACCGGCTCGGTGGCGATCGCGGCGATCACGTCGTGCACCAACACCTCGAACCCGACGGTCATGGTCGGCGCCGGCCTGCTCGCGCGCAACGCGGTCGCCCGCGGCCTGCGCGTCGAGCCCACGGTCAAGACCTCGCTGGCGCCCGGCTCGCGTGCGGTCACCGGCTACCTCGAGGCCGCCGGGCTGATGGCGCCGCTCGAGGCGCTCGGCTTCTCGCTGGCGGGCTACGGCTGCACCACCTGCATCGGCAACTCGGGGCCGCTCGACGAGGCCGTCGCCGCGGCGGTCGAGACGAACGACCTCGTCGTCGCGGCCGTCCTCTCGGGCAACCGCAATTTCGAGGGCCGGATCCATCCCCTGGCCCGCGCCAGCTACCTCGCCTCGCCGCCGCTGGTCGTCGCCTTCGCGCTGGCCGGCCGGGTCGACCTGGACCTGACCACGGAGCCGCTCGGCATCGGCAACGACGGCCGGCTCGGTGTTCCTCGCCGACATCTGGCCCGAGCCCGACGAGATCCGCTCGGTGATCGCCGACTCGATCGACCCGGAGCTGTTCCGCGCGGACGTATGCCACGGTCTTCGAGGGCGACGACCGCTGGCGGGCGCTCCCGGTGCCATCGGGCGACCGGTACGCCTGGGACGAAGCCTCGACCTACGTCGCCAAGCCGCCATTCTTCGACGGCCTCGCCCGCGACCCGCGGCCGGTCGACGACATCGTCGGCGCCCGGGTCCTCGCCGTCCTCGGCGACTCGGTCACGACCGACCACATCTCGCCGGCCGGCTCGATCTCGCCGCGCTCGCCCGCCGGGCAGTGGCTCCAGGCCCGTGGCGTCGGGCCGCTCGACTTCAACTCGTATGGCGCGCGCCGGGGCCAGCACGAGGTGATGATCCGCGGCACGTTCGCGAACATCCGCCTGCGCAACCAGCTGGTGGACGGGACGGAAGGCCCGTACACGGTCCACCTGCCCGACGGCGAGCAGGGCTTCATCTACGACGTGGCGATGCAGTACGCCACCGAGGGCGTGCCGCTCGCGATCATCGCCGGGCGCGAGTACGGCTCCGGGTCGTCGCGCGACTGGGCGGCCAAGGGTCCGGCGCTGCTCGGCGTCCGGGTCGTGATCGCCGAGAGCTTCGAGCGGATCCATCGATCGAACCTGGTCGGCATGGGCGTCCTGCCGCTCCAGTTCCGGCCCGGCGAGACGCCGGCGTCGCTCGGCCTGACCGGTCGCGAGACGCTCGACGTGGCGGGCCTGGCGGCTGGCCTGTCGCCGCGCCAGGTCGTGACCGTCACGGCACGTTCGGACGACGGCGTGGAGCGACGCTTCTCGGCGATCGCCCGGCTCGACGGCCCGATCGACGTCGAGTACTACCTCGGCGGCGGGATCCTGCCGACCGTGCTGCGCCGGCTGGCCGGCGAGGGCTGATCGCCGGACACGAAGAAGCCCCCGGGGGAGGAACCGGGGGCTTCTACGCGGAGGAGCTGGCTATCTGCTCGCTCTGACGCGCGGACCGGGGCCACCGTGACGCGCCGCCGCCGGGACATGACGTTTGCAGTCATCCCTCTTCCTCGCTGCGGAAGCTGCGCCCGATGTTGCCGACCAGCAGGGCAACCGCTGAGACGAGATAGAGCTGCCCGACCAGGCCCTCGGAGACCGCCACCATCCGCCCGACGCTCATGGCCGCGGTGAAGTCGCCGTAGCCGATCGTGGCCAGCGTGGTGTAGCTGAAGTAGATGTAGTCCTCCGAGCCCGGCGTCGTCGTCTGGACGAAGAACGGGGCCCCGGTCAGCGCCGCGATCAACGGGAACAGGTACGCGTAGGCCAGCCCAAGCAGCAGGTAGATCGACAGCGCGCCGAGGACGAGTCGGACCGTGATCCGCGGGCTCAGAATGATCCGCCGCAGGATGACCAGCGGCGCGACGATCGCGAGCAACAAGCCGATAAGGCCGGCCGTCGATGTCGCCACGGTCTCGCCCAGGAACAACGCGGCGACGGTGCTGATCAGTGCGATGCTGACCACGATGGCAGCGGCGCGGAACGTCCGCCGCCGCGCCCCCGCCGTGTGCAGGACGAACAGCAGCGTCCCGCCGCTCAAGGCGACGCTGAGCAGCTGGCCCCGCTGACCCTGGGCGGAGGCGAACACGATGATCGTCAGCAGGATCAGCAACAGGACGACGCCAAATGCGTCGGGCCGTTCGAGCTCCGCTCGCATGGCCTGGAGCCGCGACTGATCGGGTGGGCGGGCGGGCATCATCGTGGCGCATGGTAGCCGACGGGGGCCTTCGGGCAGGCCATACTACGGGCCTGCCTGTCATCGTTGGGCAGCCCAGCCCCGAACGGACAAGGAACGGGTTTTCGGTCGTCGAAGACCGGCCTTGCCGAGGGGTCGCCGGGGCGGGCGTCCGCACGGATCGTGGGATCCGGCAACCGAGGGAGGGAACACCACATGATGGCGATCTTCGGAGCGATCCTGCCCAGGTTCGCGCTCCTGGCTGCCTGGTCGAATGACCAGACCTATTGGGCGTCGCTGTTCGGCTCCCCGATCTGGTTCCTGGGCGGGTTCCTGTTCTTCCCCTGGACGACGCTGATCTACGGCTTCGCCCAGGTCAACGGGCTGAGCCTGCTCAACTGGATCTTCATTCTGTGTGGCGTCGCGGTCGACCTCGGGACGTGGGGCATCGGGGCGTTTGCCACCCGCAAGGAGGTCTCCAACTACCGGGGAACCTGAGGAGGGCGCGCCGAGCCCCGCCAACGCTCCTCAGCGACGCACCACGCCCGCGGTCAAGCCCTGGATGAAGCTGCGTTGGAGCACCAGGAACAGGACCAGCGGCGGGAGGATCAGGATCGCCATGCCTGCGAACGTGAGTCCCTGGTCCGTGGCGTAGAGGGTCGAGAAGCGCGTCAGCGCGAGCTGTGCGGTGAAGACCTCCGGCTTCTGCAGCAGCACGAGCGCGCCGCCGAAGTCGTTCCAGGTGAATACTGCCACGAGCAGGGCCACGGCGATGATCCCCGGTCGCGCGAGCGGGATCACGATCCGGAGCAGGACGTCGACGCGCCCGGCTCCGTCAACACGGGCGGCATCGACGACGTCCTGGGGGATCGTGCGGAAGTAGCCCGCCAGGATGACCGTCGCGAACGAGATGCTGGCAACCACGTTGGTCAACGCCAGTCCGGGCAGGCTGTTGATCAGCCCGAGGGCACGGAAGATCGAGAACATCGGCACGATGACCACCTCCGTCGGGATGATCAGCGGCGCCAGGACGAGCAGGAACAGGATCGCCCGGCCGGGCGGTCGCAGCCGCGTCAGGGCGTAGGCACCGCTCACCGCCAGCGCAAGCACGACCGCGACCGTCATCGCGGTCACGTAGGCCGAGTTCGCCATCGCGACGCCGAGCTGTCCACGGCTCCATGCCTCCCCGATGTTCTCGATGGCCGGCGGCCAGGGCACGTCCCACGGCGCCCGATAGATGTCGGCGCTCGACCTGACGGCGTTGGTCAGGGTCCAAACCACGGGGTAGAGCCAGACGATGGCGAGCACGCCGAGGACCACCGTCGACCATCGAACGCGGCGCAACCTGGTCACTCGGTCACCGCCTCGGCGCGTCGGTCGAGGACCCGGTACTCGACGATCGTGAGCACCAGGATCACGGCCAGCAGGATCATCGCCATCGCCTGCGCGTAGCCGACCTGCAGGAACCGGAATGCGGTCACGTAGATGTCGGTGGCGACGGTCTCCGTGGCGTGCGAGGGGCCGCCCGCCGTCATGACCCACACCATGTCGAAGATGCGCAGCGTCCCGAGGGTCGTCAGGAGCACCAGCACGAAGGTCTGCGGCCACAACAACGGCCAGGTGATCCGGCGGAATTGCTGGAAGCGGCCGGCGCCCTCGAGGACCGCGTATTCGTAATAGTCCCGCCGGATCGCCCGGATGGCGGCCAGGTAGACGACCATCGTGAAGCCGGCGAACCGCCACAGGAAGGCGGCCATGATCGCCCACAGGGCCGTGTCGGCATCCGCGAGCGGCGCGATCGTCAGCGTGTCGAACCCGAGGGCCGTGCCCACGGTCGCCGCGATCCCGTAATAACGGCGCGAACAGGAACTTCCAGACCGCACCGACGGCGACCGGGGCCAGGACGAACGGCGCGAAGAACACGAACGTGAAGAAGGCCCGTCCTCGCTTCGTGTCGGCCACGAGCACGGCCAGCAGCAGGCCGATGCCCGTCTGCAGCACCACCGCGGCGGCGGTGAATACGAAGGTGTTCAGCAGGCTCCGATGGAAGACGGCATCGCCGAGGATCAGGCGCGCATAGTGCTCGAGCCCGACGAAGTCGTGACCGTGAAGCCTTCGGTGTCGTGCACGCTGAGCACGATGCCGTACACCAGCGGGTAGAACAGGAAGCCGGCCAGGATCGCCAGGGTCGGCACGAGGAACAGGAGGTCGATGGCGCTTTCGCGCCGCGAGCGGCGGACAAACGCCAAGCGTGACAACTCGCGAGCGGGATCTGGGCGGTCGAACCATACTCGTTCTTCCCCTCCCCGAGGTTTCGTGAAGCCTTCCACTGTCAACGCCGACGGTCCGTGGAACCGCACCTGGGAACGTCGCGACGTCCTCAAGCTCGGTGCCTTCATCGCCGCTGGCGGTGCCGTGGCACCGCTGCTCGCGGCATGTGCTCCGCCGAGGGAAAGCGGCGCGGCGTCCAGTGCACTCGCTTCGGGCGGCAGCGCCGCATCCCGTCCGGTCCCATCACCGTCCTGACCGAGGGCAGCGCGGGCACGGAGCCGGCAGCTGACGAAGGTCTTCGACGACTTCAAGGCCGAGCACCCTGGCGTCGAGTGGGACATCCGGGCGATCCCGGGCGGCGGTCCGGACTGGGATCGGCTCGCGCGCGCTCAGCATCGCTCTGGCGAGCCGGTCGGCCTCGATGATCATCGATGGCTCAGTAGGTCCGAGGCTGGGTGCGCGACGGCCTGCTGGCGGACCTCGGCGCGCGACCCGGCTGGCGGACGTCCTTGCGCGCGTGCCGGAGCGATTCCACCTCGGCGGGCCCGGGCGATGCCCGACACGCGCGCTTTCCCCTGGCCCTGAGCAGGGGCGTCCATACCACGGGCCTCTACTACAACAAGGCGCTGCTCGATCGAGGCCGGTCTCGAGCCGCCGACGACGATCGCCGACCTGGAGGCGATGGTGGAGCCGCTGGCGGCGCTCGGCGCGGCCCCGCTTGTCCACCGCTGCGGCGACGTCTTCTTCAACCAGATGCTCGTCACCTGGCTCCTGCCCGATGATCGCGGAGCGATGCCGGCGACCCGCTGGCGTTCGCCGAGCGCACGATCCGGGGCGATGTCAGCTACGACAGCCCGGAGTGGATCGAGGCCTTCGAGACCATCGCCGACCTTCGAGCCTCCGGCGTCCTGCTCGAGGGCTCCGGTGCGGCGGACTACGCCGACGATGCAGCAGCTCTTCCTCCAGGGAAAGGCGGCCACGACCTACAACGGCTCGTGGCTCCTCGCCGCCCCTGCAGGCCGGCACGCCGACCGTGCCCGTTCGACCTGCACGTCGCGCCGCCGCCGCTCGTCGACGGCGCGTCGCGACCTCGACCGATCCTTGCCTGGACCGGGTTCGCCTTGCCGGCCGAGTCGGCGCCGAGTCGTGATGGCGTGGTCGCGTTCCTCGAGTACGCGAGCCGGCCGGAGGTCGACGCGGCCGTTGTCGAGAGCCTCCAGTCGTTACTCGCCGATCGCCGAGTCGAACGTCAGCGATCGAGGACGCGGTGGCGCAGGAGTTCCTGCCGATGTTCGACGACGCCATCACGCCACTCGACTGGCTCTGGGAGCCCGAGATCACCGCCGAGATCGACAACCAGGTCCAGGCCCTGGTCAAGGGCGACACCGACCCGGCCGCGGTCGGGCCGGGCCATCCAGGCGGTCGCCGAGGACTGCGATCGTCGGGTCGCAGCTACTATCCCTGACCGACGGTCGATCGCTGCGGACAGCCGCCGATGCGGTCCTCCATCGCCGAGGCTACAGTGGGCCGGCATGGCAAGCCCGTTGCTCGACACCAAGTTCTATGCCCCGAGGCAGCGAAGCGGGCTCGTGCCCCGGCCGCTCCTGACCGAGCGACTCGCTCGCGGCGCCCAGACCAAGCTGACCCTCATCTCCGCCCCAGCCGGCTTCGGCAAGTCGACGCTCGTGGCCGAATGGATGGCCGCCCGGCCGGACGCCGGTCACGTCACCGCCTGGCTGTCGCTCGATCCGGGCGACAACCATCCCGTGGTGTTCTGGACCAATGTGATCGCCGCGTTGCAGACGGCCGTGCCCGGGATCGGCGCGAGCGCGCGGCCGCTCCTCGATGCGCCCGCGCCATCGATCGAAGCCGTCCTTCGCTCCCCTGCTCAACGACCTCAACGCGGTGGCCGGCGAGATCGTCCTGGTGCTCGACGACTACCACGTGATCGACGCGCAGGAGATCCATGCCGGCATGGCGTTCCTGCTCGACCACCTTCCCGCCAACGCTGCACCTGGTGATCACGACCCGCGCCGACCCGGCGCTGCCGCTCGCCCGCCTGCGTGCCCGAGGCGAGCTCGTCGAGATCCGCGCCGCCGATCTGCGGTTCACGCCCGACGAGGCCGCGGCCTATTTCAACGGCGTCATGACGCTCGGCCTGACGGCCGCGCGACGTCGCGACGCTGGAGGGCCGGACCGAAGGCTGGATCGCCGCCCTCCAGCTGGCGGGCCTGTCGATGCAGGGGCGAGACGACATCGCCGGCTTCATCGCCGACTTCGCCGGCGACGACCGCTACATCGTCGACTACCTCGTCGAGGAGGTCTGGCAGCGTCAACCCGAGGATGTCCGGAGCTTCCTGCTGCAGACATCGATCCTGGCCCGCATGTGCGGACCCCTGTGCGATGCCGTCACCGGGCAGGACGGTGGCAAGGCGACGCTGGAGGCGCTCGATCGGCGGAACCTGTTCCTCATCCCGCTCGACGACCGGCGCCGCTGGTATCGCTACCACCACCTGTTCGCGGATGTGCTGCAGGCGCGCCTGCTCGACGAGCAGCCCGAGCTCGTGCCGGAGCTCCATCGGCGGGCCACCGAGTGGTACGCGCAGGAGGGCGAACACGCGGAGGCCATCCGCCACGCCCTCGCGGGCAAGGACTTCGCGAGGGCCGCCGACCTGGTCGAGCTCGCCATCCCGGCGACGCGCCGGCGCGCCAGGAGTCACGTCGCGTCGCTGGATCGACGCCCTCCCCGTCGAGCCGATCCGGTGCGGCCCGTGCTGAGCGACGCGTTCGCCGGGTCGCGCCTGGTGCGGGGCGAGGTCGACGGCGTCGAGGCGGCGCCTGGAGGACGCCGAGCGCTGGGTGACGGCATCGCGCGAAGGGACCGCGGACGGGATGGTCGTCGTGGACGACCAGGCTTCCGCGACCTGCCGGCCTCGATCGCCATCCACCGTGCCGGGCTGGCGCGGCTCCTCGGCGACGTCGCCGGCACGATGGCCCACGCCCGGCGAGCCCTCGAGCTCGTCCGACGAGGACGACCTGGTCGGACGTGGCGGCGCCGCCGCGCTCCTCGGCCTCGCATCCTGGTCGACGGGGACCTCGAGGCCGCGCGTCGCTCGTACGAGGACGCCATCGCGACGTTCTGGAGAAGGCCGGCTACCTGTCCGACTGATCGGGTGCTCCATCGGCCTGGCCGACATCCGGAGGGCGCAGGGTCGGCTGAGCGAGGCGATGCGCATCCTCCAGCGGGGCCTGGCGATCGCGACCGGCCCGGGTGAGCCCGTCCTCCGGGGCGCGGCGGACATGCACGTCGGGTTCAGCGAGATCCTGCGCGAACGGAATGACCTGGTGGCGGCCTCGGAGCACCTGGCTCAGGGCCGCGACCTCGGGCGAGGAGAACGGCCTGCCCCAGAACCCGTACCGCTCGCGGGTCGCCGCGGCGCTGATCCGTCAGGCCGAGGGCGACCCGGATGGCGCCATCGAGCTCCTCGATGAGGCCGCTCGCCGGTACGACGGCGACTTCTCGCCCGATGTCCGTCCGGTGGCGGCGCTGCGGGCACGGGTCCTGATCGCGCAGGGCGGCTCGCCGAGGCGTGCGAGCTGGGCGCGCGATCGGCGGCTTGACGACGACCGACGACCTCGACTACCTCCACGAGTTCGAGCACATCACCCTGGCAGGCTGCTCCTGGCCGCAGATGGCGTCCGCGATCGGTCCGATGACGAGCGATCGCCGAGGCGAGCGGCTCCTGGAGCGCCTGCTGGACGCGGCCGAGGCGGGCGGGCGGACGGGCAGCGTCATCGACATCCTGGTCGTCCAGGCGCTCGCGCATCAGGCCCGCGGCGACGCGACGGCGGCCTCGCGTCGCTCGGCGCGCGCGGTCGACCTCGCCGAGCCGGAGGGCTACGTCCGGGCCTTCGTCGGATGAGGGGCCGCCGATGGCGCGCTCTGCTCAAGCTCGCGCGCGAAGCAGCCCGACGCCTCGAGCCATGTGCGCCGACTGCTGGCCGCGATCGCGTCCGCCGGAGGGCCGGCGCCGCGAGCGACCAGCCCCTGATCGAGCCGCTCAGCGAGCGCGAGCTCGAGGTCCTGCGCCTGCTGGAGAGCGAGCTCGACGGCCCGGACATCGCGCGCGAGCTCACGTGTCGCTGCCGACCGTGCGCACGCACACGCAGAACATCTACGCGAAGCTCGGCGTGAACAGCCGGCGGGCCGCCGTCCGCCGCGCCGCCGAGCTCGGCCTGCTCGCGCACACGCCAGGGCTCGACGCCCGACCGCCTAGCGCGCCGCGAGCGCTCCGCGCGGCGCTCGGCGAACCTGCTCGGTTCCGAGAAATCATCACCGTCACTCATCACCTGTGGTGATGCGCGCTCATCACATCCGCCTCCACCGTGTTGCCAGTGACTCAGGTCGCTTCGCCGGCCGGAGATCCAGCTGGCAACACGCACGAGGAGCGGCATGACCGAACGACCGACGCCCGACACCCGATCGCCCCGAGGCCGGACGGTTACGAGATCCGGCTCGCGGGGCACCTCGACGCGCACTGGACGGCCTGGTTCGACGGCCTGACCGTCAGCCACGAGACCGACGGAACGACCGTCATCAGCGGCCTGATCGTCGACCAGGCCGCCCTCCATGGCCTGCTCCAGCGCGTCCGAGACCTGGGCCTGCCCCTCGTCTCGGTCAACCGCGTCGCATCGACCGGCCAACCCACCACCCCGACGCGCGATAGCGCCCACCCCGACAAGGAGACTCTCATGACAATCACCGCGCGACTCTCGACGACGAAGGGGCCCTCGATGGACTCGATGCGCAAGACCGCGCTCGTCGCCGGCGTCCTGTACCTGCTCACCTTCGTCAGCTCGATCCCGGCAGCCTTGCTGCTCGGCAGAGCCCGTCTGGACGATCCCAACCTACATCATCAGCGGCGGCGCCGACGGCCAGGTTCGCCTCGCCGCCCTCTTCGACATCATCAACGGCCTGACCGCCATCGGCACCGCCGTGGCGCTCTACTCCGTCATCAGCGCCAGCACCAGGGCTTCGCGATCGGCTTCGTGGCTTCGCGGCTGTTCGAAGGCAGCGATCCTGTTCGTCGGCGTCCTCAGCATCCTGTCGATCGTGACCCTGCGCGAGACCGCCGCGACGGAGCCGATGCCTGCGTCCTGACCACCGTCGGGCTCTACGCTCGTCACCGTCCGAGACTGGGCCTTCGTCCTCGGGACCGGCGTCCCTGCCCTCAATGCCTTCCTGCTCGGCTGGCTCCTGTACAAGTCGCGCCTCGTCCCGCGGGCGATCCCGGTGATCGGGCTCATCGGCGCCCCGTGTTCACCTCCTGGATCATCGGCTACATCCTGGGCGTCGACCGAGCCCGGCACCGCCTGGCACGGGATCGGGGTCGCTCCGATCTTCATCTGGGAGCTCTCGCTCGGCCTGTGGATGATCTTCAAGGGGTTCCGCAAGGAAGCTCCGCTGATGGTCGAGCGGCCGCCGAAGATGCCTCACGCCGGTGCCGACAAGCGACGACCCCGCCGGCCATCGGCGTGGCCTCGCCGGCAGGCGCGGCATGACCGCCGTCCGCGCAGCAGGCGCCGCGGACGCCGCCGCGCATCGTGGTCCGGACGTTCTGGCTGCTGCACCGCGCGGCCTATCGGTTCACCGGGGGCAGGTTCGGCCTCTCCCGGCCCGAGGCCGGCAGCAAGTTCGGGATGCTCCGGCTCACGACCGTCGGACGACGGTCGGGCCAGCCCCGGGTCGCGATCGTCGGCTACTTCGAGGACGGCCCGAACCTCGTCACCCTGGCCATGAACGGCTGGGGCGAGAAGGAGCCCGCCTGGTGGCTGAACCTCCAGGCGCAGCCCGACACGACGGTCGAGCTCCCCGGCGAGACACGGGCCGTCCGGGCCCGCGCCGCGGTCGGCGAGGAACGCGACCGGCTGTGGGCCAGCTTCCGCGACTACCCCGGCTGGGGCGACGACATCGACGGCCTTGCCGACCCGGCGGTCACGCCAGACGGCGGTGGTCGTCCTCGAGCCTCGGTCGGGCGCGATCACCAGCACGGAACGGGACGGCTGCCGCATGACCACCGACGGCCGCGCCCTCCTGACCGATCACGTCGGTCATGGACGTGTCGCACAGGTCCAGCCGGCGCTACCGCGGGGCCGACGCCTCCGCCAGCGTCACCTCTGGCTCGTCCCCGGCCTTGCCATCGCCGTCTTCGCCAACCTGCAGGCCGGCGAGCACGTCGTCGGACTGGTACCCCTCCTCCTGTTCGGGATCGTTCCCCACCTCCCCGTCCTGTTGGGTGTCGGCCAGCCCCACGCCCCGGGACAGATGGCCGCTCGTGTCGTGCCACTCTCCAACGTGATGCACCACCCGGTCGCCGCCGCTCATCGTCATCGCTCTTGCGGCCGCGGGCATCCTGTCGCCGTTCTGGCTCGTCGGCGGCCTCGCCTGGCTCTCGCACATCGTCGTCGACCTGGGCTTCGGCTACGGCCTCCGAACCTCAGACGGATGGCGTCGAGATTGGTGGACCTCGCGTTGAGGGTCACTGGCCGAACATACAGAAACAGGGCCCGAAGGCCCTGCTTCTGTTGTGGTCACGATGGTGGGCGATACTGGATTCGAACCAGTGACCCCACGGATGTGAACCGTGTGCTCTAACCACTGAGCCAATCGCCCGGAAGGTCGCGACACCGCTCAGGGCATCGGACGGAACCGGCCGATCATACCCGCAGCCCGGGCCAACGGGCAACGATCGCGTCCTCCTCGATGCCCTCGACCACGACCAGCTTCTGGCGGCTGGTCGCCCCGGCCACGATCCGGATGTCGCGACGGGCGATCCCGAGCTCGTCCGCCAGCAGGCGGATCAGCGCGTTGTTCGCCGCACCCTCGACGGCGGGTGCCATGACCTTGACCTTGAGCACGCCGTCCACGACGTCATCGACGCGCTCGACCGCGGAACGCGGGGTGAGACGGACGGCGAAGCGGACGTTGGAGAAGCTCAAGGTGTCAGAAGGCGCGCCAAGCAATTCGGGGATGGACGACGGGTACCGCCCGAGTCTACCAGCCGAGGACGAACCGCCCGGCGAAGACCGTCCCCGACGCGCTCAGACCCTCGCCGCGTGGTGGTGATCGTGGTCGTGCTCGCGCTCGCCGAAGATCGCCCGCCCGACGCGCACGATCGTGGCGCCCTCCTCGACGGCCAGCTCGAAGTCATCGGTCATGCCCATCGACAGGTGAGGGCCGAGGCGGCGGGTCTGCCCACGCAGCCGCAGCGACAGCTCGCGCAGGCCGCTGAACGTGGCGCGTGCCTCGGCGACCGAGCCGGCCAGCCGCCCGACGGTCATCAGGCCGCGGATCTCGAGGTGCGGCAGCTCGACGAGCTCGTCGATCGCGGCCGCGACGGCGTCCGGCTGGAAGCCCGACTTGGCCGGATCGAGGTCGACGTTGACCTGGACGAGCACCGGGTAGCGCCTGTCCGGCCGCACCTCGGGCACGAGCCGGTCGAGCCGCCGGGCGAGGTCGACCGAGTCGACGGTCTGGATCGTATCGAAGGCCTCCAGCGCGCGCCGGGCCTTGTTCGACTGGAGCGGCCCGATCAGGTGCCAGCGCGCCCCGGGCAGCTCGCCGACCTTGGCCAGGCCCTCCTGGACGCGGTTCTCGCCGAACAGGTCGAGCCCGGCGGCAACGGCATCGCGCAGCGCATCGCTCGGCACCGTCTTCGAGACGGCGACGAGGGTCACCTCCGAGGGCATGCGGCCCGCGCGTGCGCAGGCGTTCTCGATTCGGTCGAGGATCCGCGCGCGGGCGGCGCGGTATCGCTCGATGCGCGCGCTGGACTCGGTCATCGGGACGCCGCCGGCCGACCGCCGGCGCGGGTCACTTGCGGCGGAGGAAGCTCGGGATCTCGAGGTCGTCCGCGTCGTAGGTCGTGGTCGATCGCTTGGCCGGCGCAGTCTCGCCGACCGATCGCTCGACGCGCGGGACGGCGACGGCCGCCGCGGCCTCGTCGTCGTGCGGCATCGCGTCCGGGGCCGGCGTCGGGCTCGGATACGAACCGCCGTCGGCGACCTCGTCGCGCTGGCGCTGGAGCTCCTCGAGGAAGTCGCGCTCGCGCGACGGTCGTCCCATGACGGAGCCGTCCATGACGCCCGCGGCCGCGTCGGCACGCGCCACCTGGCGCTTCTTGCCGCCGTCGAAGCCGGTCGCGATGACCGTGATCATGACCTCGTCACCGAGTCGCTCGTTGAAGCTCGTGCCGAAGATGATGTTCGCCTCCGGGTCGGCCGCGGCGCGGATCTCCTCCGCCGCCTCGGTCACCTCGTACAGGCTGAGCGTCGACGAGCCGGTGATGTTGAACAGGATGCCCTGGGCGCCGGCGATGTCGACCTCGAGGAGCGGGCTGGCGATGGCCTGCCGCGCCGCCTCGACCGCGCGGTTCTCGCCGGTCGCCCGGCCGATGCCCATCAGCGCCGAGCCGGCGTCCTTCATGATCGCGCGGACGTCTGCGAAATCGAGATTGATGAGTCCTGGCATGGTGATGATGTCGCTGATGCCCTGAACGCCCTGGCGCAGGACGTCGTCGACGACGCGGAAGGCGTCGAGGATGCTGGTGTTCTTCTGGACGACGTCGCGCAGCCGGTCGTTCGGGACGGTGATCAGCGTGTCGACCTGGGCCTTGAGCTCCTCGGCCGCCTTCTCCGCGACGAGCTTGCGCCGCGCCCCCTCGAAGCTGAACGGCTTGGTCACCACGCCGATCGTCAGCGCGCCGCTCTCCTTGGCCAGCTGGGCCACGACCGGCGCCGCCCCGGACCCGGTCCCGCCGCCGAGACCCGCGGTGATGAACACCATGTCCGAGTCGACGAGGGCCGCGCTGATCTTCTCCGAGTCCTCCTCGGCCGCGCGCTGCCCGATCTGCGCGTCGCCGCCGGCACCGAGGCCGCGCGTGATCTTGTCGCCGATCCGGATCTTGTGCGGCGCGTCGGCCTGCAGGAGCGCCTGGGCGTCGGTGTTGCAGGCGATGAACTCCACGCCCATCATCTCCGCCCGGATCATCCGGTTGACGGCGTTGCTCCCGCCGCCTCCGACACCGATGACGCGGATCAGCGCGAAGTTCTCGGAATCGGAACGCAACGGCATCGGGCATCTCCTACGGTGTACGCGGCGTGACGACGGCTCGGGTGGTCCCGCTCGGCCTTCCCGGTGCTGCGCGGTTCCGTGGGCGCTTGGCGGAGTATAGCGCCGGGCCGCGGCGGTGGGCGGTCGAACCGGCCCCGGACGGTGTCGGACAACCGACACCGCGGTGCCAGGACGCAACGGCTGACGACGTCGGCTCGCCCTCGGTCCGTGGGTGCGCGCGCGTGCGGCGCTGCAACACAACCGTAGTGCCGGGCGGCACACCGCCCTGCGCGACCGTCAGCCGATCGAGACGACCGTTGTGGCGACCCCCGGCGCGCTCGCCATCCCGAGCGCGTGCTCGAGCCACAGGAGGATCGACGATGGCCACCCTCAAGGAGAAGAACAAGGACCACATGAAGGACTCGACGTTCGGGCTGCCCGAGGAGCGCAAGTACCCGATGCCCGACAAGTCGCATGCGGCCAACGCCAAGGCTCGCGCGACGCAGCAGGTCCACGCGGGCAACCTCTCCAAGACCGACAAGGCCAGGATCGACCGCAAGGCCGACAAGATTCTCAGCAAGTAGCGGTCAGCGGACGGCGCGGCAGCCGCGACTCGTCGGTTCTCGATTCGGTGACGTCAGCCGGGAAGGAAGCTCAGCCTGACGGTTCGGACGGCGTTGTCGGCGTTCGGGTCAAGGAGGCAGATCGACTGCCAGGTGCCGAGGGCCAGGGCGCCTTCGATGATGGGCACGGTCAGGGACGGCGGCGCGAGGAGGGGCAGGACGTGGTCGGCGCCGTGGCCGGGTGACCCGTGGCGGTGCCGGTAGAGCGCCTCGTCCCGCGGCAGCAGCCGGTCGAGCGCGACGAGGAGGTCATCGTCCGATCCGGCGCCCGACCTCGACGATGACCAGCCCCGCGGTCGCGTGCGGTACGAAGACCGACAGCAGCCCGTCGCCGCCGGCGGCGACCTCGGCGACGAACGCCGCGCACTGGCCGGTCAGGTCGACCAGGCCGCGGCCGTTGCCCGTCCGGACCGTGAGCTCGCGGCTGTCTACGGGAAGATGCTCCGGATCGCGTCGCGCAGCCGGCCGAGCCCGCCGCCGACCGGCGCCGACTCGTAGCGCGGCTCGCCCGAGGCCAGGCTCGCGGCTCCCCAGCCGAGGAGGCCGACGGCCGTGCTGTAGCTCGGGTTGAGGAGCGTGTCGACCAGCCCGCCGATGCCCGACGGGGCGGCGATCCGGACCGGCATCTGGAGCACTTCGCGACCGAGCTCGGCGGCGCCCGACAGCTGCGACGCGCCGCCGGTCAGGATGACGCCGGCCGGCAGCATCCCCACCCCGGCCGCGCGGATCTCGTTGCGGACCAGCTCGAACGTCTCGCGCATGCGAGCCTCGATGATCTGCGACACCTCGAGCCGGCTGACCGTCCGCCCGGCATCCTCGCCGAGGACCGACACGCTGATCTGCTCGTCGTCGCCGATCGAGGCGAGGTCGCAGGTGCCGTGGCTGATCTTGAGCTCCTCGGCCACGTTGATGCTGGTCTTCAGCCCGATCGCGACGTCGTTGGTCACGTTCGCCCCGCCGACCGGCAGGACGCGGGTGTGGAACGGCGAGCCGTCCTGGAACAGGACCAGGTCGATCGTCCCCGCGCCGATGTCGGCGACGGCCACGCCGAGCTCCTTCTCGGTCTCCGACAGCACGGCTTCGGCCGCGGCAAGGCCGTCGACCACCAGCTCGTCGATCTTGACCCCGGCCGCCGCGACGCACTTCGACAGGTTCTGGACCGCGGTCGCCGAGGCGGTGACGATGTGCGTCTCGACCTCCAGCCGCAGCGCGCTCATCCCGAGCGGATCCTTGACCCCCTCCTGGCCGTCGACCGTGAACCCGCGCCGCTCGACGTGGAGGACATCGCGGTTCGACGGGATCGACACCGCGCGGGCGACCTCGATCGCCCGGTTGACGTCCTCGCGGGTGACCTCGCGATGGTGCGCGGTGACCGCGACCTGGCCGCGCGAGTTGAGGCTGTCGACGTGCTGGCCGCCGACGCCGACGAAGGCGCGATCGATCTTCCAGCCCGACAGCCGCTCGGCGCGCTCGACCGCGTCGGCGATCGAGCGGACGGTCTGGTCGATGTTGATGACGACGCCCTTCTTCAGCCCGGACGCCGGCACGGTGCCGTGGCCCATGATCGTCAGCTTGCCGTCGCGACCGACCTCGCCGATGAGCGCGCAGACCTTGCTCGTGCCGACGTCGATGCCGACGAGGACCGCTTCACGTTCCACCGTTTCGTTCGTCTCCGTTCCAGGTTCGAGGCCTACAGGAAATGGCGCCGGATGAGGGCCACGTTATCGAAGATGCGCAGGCCGAAGGTGATGAGTGCCACGAGGTACAGGTCGAGGCCGAGCCGGTCGCCGATGAACGTCAACAGGACTGCGACGATCGCGTTGACCAGGAAGCCGCTGATGAAGATCCGATTGTCATAGACGCCGTCGAGCTCCGCGCGGACCGCCCCGAGCACCGAGTCGAGCGCGGCCAGGATGGCCACCGCCGAATAGCGGCTGAGCTCGAAGCCGACGTTGACGTTGAGGACGAGGCCTGCGAGGACGCCCACCAGGAGCCCGAGCAGGGGTAGCAGCACAGGTTCTTCGTCCTCGTACCGGTGGTTTGGGCAAGGCTACTCGACGGGACCGCCCCGCGCCACCTCACGGGGCCTTGCTCGACTTGGGACGGGTCGACGGCGTGGCCCGGGGCAGGTACGTCCCGTCGGTCTCGGAGGCGAGGATCACCCGCTCGACCTGCGGCTCGCGCCCGGACAGCAGGCTGCGCAGCAGGCGAACCTGGCCGGGGATCAGCTCGGTGGTCCGCAGGCTCGGCGTGTAGAAGCCGAAGATCGCGGTCCAGCCACCGGGCTTCGTGGTCAGGACGAACCCGTTCTCATCGGTCGCCGCCACGGCCAGGGCGACCGCCGAGCTGCCGACGTCGGACGGCTTGAGCGAGGCGAGCCGGGTCGCCGCATCTACGTCGACAGCGTCGAGCTGCGACCCGAGGCCGAGCAGGATCGATCCGGCGCGGCGGTCCTCGATCACGGGCAGCCCCGCGGCCTCCGGCGGCAGGTCGCCGGTAGCCGGCGCGAAGAGGTCGCCGCCCGCGTCCGCCAGCCAGCGCCGGTCACCGACCTGCCAGATGAGGACCGGCTCGCGTTCGTCGATCGTCACCGCGAGGGTGCCCGGCAGGCGGACGTCGACGCGCGCGTGCTCGACCGTCGGCATCGCCTCGATCTCCGCCTGGAGCGGGCCCGTCGCGAGCCGGAAGAGATTCTCGCCGCGAGCCGCCGCGAGCGCGCTCTCGACCTTCGTCCGGTCGGTGAACACGACGCCGTCGATCTGGAGCTTCGTGTAGTTGAAGGCGGGTGACGCCCCGACGCCGTAGATCGCGGCCGCCGAGAGGAGCATCGCCAGGGCGGCCCCGGCACGTGCGGTCGACAGTCCCGCGGAGGCTCGGCGGACGGACCGGGCGCGCCGGGTCGGGATCGGGGTCCGGCTGCGGCGGGCGAGCGGCCGGCCGCTCATCGGGGCAGGTCCGCCGGGGTCAGCCGCTCGCCGCTCCGCGCCGCGTGCCGTTCGACGGCCAGCTCGACCAGCCGCTCGCAGACCGAGGCGAACGCGTAGCCGCCCTCGGCCGGCATCGTCGGGAAGAGGCTGATCGGGGTGAAGCCCGGGATGGTGTTGATCTCGGACAGATACAGCTCGTCGCCGGCCAACAGGAAGTCCACGCGCGCGAAGCCTTCCGCACCGATCGCCCGGTACGCGTCGCGCGCGATCTTGCGCATTGCCTGGCGCGTGGCTTCGGGCACCTCGGCGCGGGTCGCGGTCTCGGACAATCCCGGCGTGTACTTGGCGGCATAGTCGTAGAACTCGTGGCCGGACACGATCTCGCCCGGGCCGAACACCTCGAGCCGCGCATGGTCGTTGCCGATGATCGAGATCTCGAGGTCCCGCGCGCCGGCGACGTAGGCCTCGACCAGCGCGACCGGGTCGTAGCGGAACGCGAGGTCGAGCGCCGCCGCGCGCTCCTCCGGGTCGTGGGCCAGCGTCATCCCGACCGAGCTGCCGAGCCCGGCCGGCTTGACCATCAGCCGTGGATCGCCGGTTCCCTGGGCGAACGCCGCCAGCTCACCGAGGACCGCGTCGCGATCCGCCGCCCAGCGTGCCGCGCGGACCTCGCGCCACTCGGTCACCGGCAGGCCGATGCCCCGGGTCATCCGCTTGAAGAGCGCCTTGTCCATGCCCAACGCCGAGGCCGCCACGCCCGATCCCGTGTACGCCAGACCGGCGGCCTCGAGCAGCGCCTGGACTGTGCCGTCCTCGCCGAACGGTCCGTGGAGCGCGATGAACACGACGGGCGCCGGGCGGGCGGCGGCCAGGCGGTCGAGCGCCGCGCCCGCCGCCAGCGGCCCGTCGGCACCGAGCGCGGCCGGGTCGTCGTACGTCGGCGGCGGGCCGGTCGTCGCGGCGATGGTCCGCGGGCAGCCACCACCAGCCGCCGGCCAGGTCGATCAGGACCTGCTCGACTGGGTGGCCGGCCCCGGCGAGCGCCTCGGCGATGGCGGTCCCCGACACGATCGACACGTCGTGCTCGGCCGACGGCCCGCCGAGCAGCACGACGACCGGCGGCAGGCTCGTGGTCACGCCGCCGCCTCCCAGGTCGCCCAGTCGCCGACGAATTCGATCTCGAAGCGGAGCTCGACGCCGTGGCGGGCGAGGACCTCGGCGCGGACGCGCTCGGCCAGGCTGCGCACGTCGGCCGGCTGTCCCCTTCTGGTCGTTGACGATGAAGTTGGCGTGCTTCTCGGACACGACGGCGCCGCCGATGCGCAGGCCCTTGAGCCCGGCGGCCTCGATCAGCCGGCCGGCCGAATCGCCGTCGGGGTTGCGGAACACGCTGCCGGCCGACGGCAGCCCGAGCGGCTGGTGTGCCTGGCGCCAGCGGCGGATGTCGTCGAGGCGGGCCTTGATCGTGTCGGGGTCGGCCGGCGCCAGCCGGAACGTGGCGTCGACGACGAGGTCGCGCGGCGAGGCCCCCGTCGCGTCCGGGTCGACATGCTTGAAC
The DNA here is from genome assembly GCA_963721545.1 of uncultured Chloroflexia bacterium. Classification (GTDB taxonomy): domain Bacteria; phylum Chloroflexota; class Limnocylindria; order Limnocylindrales; family CSP1-4; genus SPCO01. The sequence continues at coordinate 161,004 of CAVRKB010000007.1, read as the reverse complement.
CGGCTGTCGCGGTAGGCCAGCTCGAGGTCGGCCGCGGCGACGACCGATTCGGTGCCGTCCGCGGCGCAGCACCCGCGCCGACTCCAGGACGCCGGCGATGTCCGCCTCGTGCGCGCCGGCATTGGCCCACACCGCGCCCCCGACCGTGCCCGGGATCGCCAGCCCGAACTCGAGGCCGGTCAGCCCGGCCCGCTGGGACTCGGTCGCGGCGCGGGCCATCTGGACGCCGGCCTCGGCCGTGTAGCGCTCGCCGTCGATCCGCGAGCCCTCGGCCCGGACCTGGATGACCAGGCCGCGCACGCCGGCGTCGGCGATGACCAGGTCGCTCCCGCGCCCGAGCACGAAATGGGGCAGCTCGCGCGTGCGCGCGAACCGGACGAGCGCGCGAAGCTCGTGCGCGTTGTGGACCGTGGCGAACAGGTCGGCCGGCCCGCCGACCCGCATCGTGGTGAACCTGGCGAGCGGCTCGTCGCGCGAGGTCTTGACCCCGATCCGGCGCTGGATGTCGGTGCCGGTCGCGATCGCGTCGAAGCCGGCGATCATGCCGCGCCGCCGCGGGCAAGGCGGTCGATCGCGGCCGCGTCGGGAAACGGCCGGCGGCGCGCAGCCGCCAGCACGAGCTCGGCAGCCGCGGCAGCCGCGCCGGGCCGGCCGAGCGACCGGGCCGCGGCCGACATCCGGGCGTGGGCGGCAGGGTCGTCGAGCAGCCCGGCCGCTTCGACGAGCGCGTCGGCATCGAACGCCTCGTCCTCGACCAGGCGCGCGGCCCCGGCCTCGACCAGGCTCGCCGCGTTGGCCCGCTGGTGGCCGGCCGCGTGCGGATACGGGACGACCACGATCGGCAGGCCGAGCGCGCTGACCTCCGCCAGCGTCGACGAGCCGGCCCGGCCGACGACGAGGTCCGCGGCGGCCAGGGCGGCCAGCATCTCGTCGCGCAGGAACGGATACGGCCGGTACCGTCGCCGGCTCGCGGCCGGCAGGCCCTCGCGCCCGGCCAGCGCGGCCGCGTAGCCCTCGTCCCCCGTCACGTGGATGACCGTCACCCGCTCGACCAGGCGCGGCAGCGCGTCGGCCACCGCGGCGTTGAAGCGGCGCACCGCCTGTGAGCCACCGAAGATGAGCAGGACCCGCTCGCCCGGGGCGATGTCCATCCGCGTGCGCGCCGCCTCGCGGTCGATCGACGACAGGTCGCGGATGGGCGTCCCGGTCACGTAGCACGGCCGGCCCGGCGCGGCCCCGGCGAGCGCACGGCAGGTGGCATCGAACGACACCGCGAGCGCATCGGCCAGGCGAGCCGTCGCCCGGACCGAGCGACCGGGGATCACGTTCCCGTCCCACATCACGACCGGGATCCGCATCGGCGCGGCGGCGAGGAGGACCGGCACCGACACGTAGCCGCCGGTGGTGAAGATCGCGGCGGGTCGCTCACGGGCCAGCATGGCGCCCGCCTGCGGGACGCTCACGCCGAGCCGGACGGGATCGAGCACGGCGTGGACATCCACCTCGGTCGTCCGCAGCGAGCGCGCCACCAGCCGCCGGAACGCGATCCCGGACGCGGGCACGATCGACGCCTCGAGCCCGCGGTGGCCACCGAGCCAGCGCAGCTCGGGGGACTCAGGGGCGGCGCTGAGCGAGCGCGCGACGGCGAGTGCCGGGTAGATGTGTCCGCCCGTTCCGCCGGCTGCGATCAGCAGTCGCATTGTCGTTCCACGTCCCCTTTTCGACGGTCTCGCGCGAGATCGAGAGGAGGATCCCGACCGCGGCAAAGCTGATGATGAGGGATGAGCCGCCGGCGCTGATGAACGGCAACGTGATCCCGGTGATTGGCAGGAGCGCGACCACGACCCCGATGTTGATGAATGCCTGGAGGCACAGCCAGGCGGTGATCCCGGCGGCGAGCAGCGCCCCGAACGTATCCGGCGCGCCCAGCGCGACGCGGACCCCGGAATACGCCAGCAGCAGGAACAGCGTGATCACGACCAACGCACCGATCATCCCGAACTCCTGGCCGACCTCGGCGAAGATGAAGTCGTTGAACGCGTTGGGGACGAACACCCGGCTCTCGCCCAGGCCCGTGCCGAACAGGCCGCCGATGCCAAGGGCGAGGAGGCCCTGGACGGTGTGGAAGCCCTCGCCGAGGCGGTCCAGCCAGGGGTTCTGCCAGACGCGGATGCGGTCCATCTGGTAGCCGCGCAGGCCGACCACGATCATCGTCAGCAGCGCGCCGCCGGCCATCACCGCGAGGTGGACGAGGTTGGCGCCGGCCACGAAGAACATCGTGATCGCGGTCAGCCCGATGACCATCGTGGTGCCGAGGTCGGGCTCCTTGAACACGAGCGCGGCGATCGGCGCGACGATGATCAGGAACGGGACGGTGCCCGACCAGAAGCCGTGGATCCGGGTCCCGTGCTTGGCGAACCAGTGGGCGAGGTAGATGACCAGCGCGAGCTTGGCGATCTCGGCCGGGTGGATCGCCGGCAGCGGCCCGAGCTTGAGCCAGCGTGCCGACCCGCCGACCACGATGTTGAGCTGCGGCACGAACACCAGGACGAGCAGGACGACGGCGACGATGTAGAAGCCGACCGACGCCAGCCGCAGGTAGCGGTAGTCGATGCGCATCATGATCAGCATCGCGGCGATGCCGAGAAGGGCCCACTGGATCTGTGGGCCGACGGTGGCGAACGTGTCGGCGTCCTGCGACAGGTAGCCCCGGAGCGCCGACGACGAGTAGACCATCAGGATGCCGATCGCGGTCAGGGCGACGACCACGACGAGGATCACGTAATCGGCCTGGTGCCGCTCGCGGCGAAGCGCGCCGGCCCGGCTCTTGACCGGCGTGCGGTTGGCCGTCCCCCGCTCGTCCGACTGCGGCCCGGTCTCGCGGCGCAGTCGTTCGAGGCGCGGGATGGGCGGGGCGAGGTTCATCGGCTGCCACCCGTCCGGCGTTCCGCGGCGAGGTCGGCGACCGCGGCCTTGAAGGCCCGGCCACGCGCCGCGTAGTCCACGAACATGTCGAAGCTGGCCGCGGCCGGGCTGAGCAGGACGGTGGCGACCTGGCCATCCTGACCGCCAGTCTCGAGGGCTTCTCGCGCGAGTCGGTCGGCGCGCCGGACCGCCGCGTCGAGATCGGCCGCTCGTTCGGTGAGGACCAGGCCCGCGGCACGGAAGGCCGCCTCGAGCGTCGGGCCGCTCTCGCCGATGAGGACCGCCGCGGCGGCGCGCTCGGCCACGACCGGCGGCAGCCCGGACAGGTCGATGTCCTTGTCGCGGCCCCCGGCGATCAGCACCACCGGCGCCTCGAAGGCGCGGAGCGCGGCGATCACCGCATCCGGCTGCGTGCCCTGCGAGTCGTTGACGAAGCGCACGCCATCGATCACGTCGACCGGCTCGAGCCGGTGCTCGACGCCGGAGAACCCGGCGGCCGCCGCGCGGATCGCGTCGGGCGCGACGCCGAAGGCCAATGCGGCACCGATCGCGGCCAGCGCATTGGACACGTTGTGGGCTCCCGGGATCGCCAGCTCGGCGATGGGCATGATCCGGCCGTCCGGTCCGGTCGCGGCGGTGCCGCCGCCGGCCAGCGCCAGGCGCTCGACCCCGTCGGCCACGACCCAGCCGTCCACGACGCCCAACCCGCCCGGCGGTGGCACGTCACGTCGGTAGCCGATGATCCGCGCCCGCGCCCCGTCGGCGGCGTACGTGGCCACGACCGGGTCCTCGAGGTTGAGCACCAGCGCGCCGGCCGGGTCGACCAGCTCGGCGAGGCGGCGCTTGACCCGCTGGTACCCCTCGAGCGAGCCGTGCCGGTCGAGATGGTCGGCGGTGACGTTGGTATAGACCGCGACGGTGGTCCCGCGCGACAGCGTCGGCAGCTGGAGCTCGGACAGCTCGTCGACGACGCGGTGGTCGGGCGTGAGCTCGAGCAGCCGCTCAACGATCGGGATCCCGATGTTGCCGCCGAGGACGACCGGATGGGCCGCGTCGGCGGCCAGGACGGCCGCGGTCAGCGATGCGGTCGTCGTCTTGCCCTTCGTGCCGGTCACCCCGATGGTCGGGGCCGCGCACAGCCGCAGGAAGAGGTCCGCCTCGGAGACGAGCGGCGGCGCGGTCCGATCGCCGGGAGCGCGTGCATCGACGAGCGCTCGCAGTGCGGCCGCGCAGCCGGGGTTCGGTCGTCGGGTAGTCCGGGTTGATCGACGGTGACGTGGCGACCAGCTCGGCCGCCGCCCAGGTCGCGGCCGGGTCGATCTCGGGTCCGAGCGCCAGCGTGACCGGCCGCCCACCGAGGGCATCGATCGCCTCGGCGAGCTCGCCGGCGCGAGCGGCCGTCGTAGGCCGTCACGCGGGCGCCGGCGTCGGCCAGGAAGCGCGCCAGGGCCAGGCCGCTGCGGGCCAGCCCGAGGACCGTCACCGGCCGTCCGGCCAGCACGCCGGCACGGATCCCCTCGACCGTCAGCGTGTCGAGATCGACGGCGCCGCGCATCGTCATCGTCGTCACTGCAACCGGTTCAGCGACGCCAGGAACAGCGTCACGCCGAGCAGCGCGGCGAGGATCGCCGACGATCCAGAATCGGATCGTGATCTTCTCCTCGTCCCAGCCGCCGAGCTCGAAGTGGTGGTGGATCGGGCTCATCCGGAACAGGCGCTCGCCCGCCAGTCAGCCGGAAGTAGGCGACCTGGAAGATGACCGAAAGCGCCTCGATCACGAAGATGATCCCGATCAGCGGCAGGACCAGGATCTGGCCGGTGATCAGCGCAGTGACCGCCAGCGTGGCCCCCAGCGACAGCGCCCCCGAGTCGCCGATGAAGATCTGCGCTGGGTGGACGTTGAACCACAGGAACCCGAGAAGTGCCCCGATGATCAGCGCGCAGAGCAGGGCGAGATTGGGCTGGGCCAGCGGCTCGTTGAGCAACGCGATGATCAAGTACGCGACGAAGGCGATGGCGACCGTCCCGCCTGACAGCCCGTCGAGGCCGTCGGTGAGGTTGACCCCGTTCGCGGCAGCGACGATCGCGAACGCTGCGAAGGCGACGTACACCCACGGGTCGATCGAGAGCTGCCCCGACGAACGGCACGGCGATCGCGTTGATGTTGTAGGTCTGCTGGATCTGCCAGGCGGCCACGAACGCCACCACCGTCAGCCAGATCAGCTTCTGGCGGACCCGGATCCCCTCCCCTGTCTCGGGCGTTGAGGTAGTCGTCGAACGCGCCCAGCAGGCCGACGCCGGCCAGCGCGGCGAGTGGCGCGAACGTCGAGGCGTCCGGGCCGCCACGCAGGAAGAAGTAGATCCCAATGACGACCACGACGATGAGCAGCGCCGCCCATCGTCGGCGTGCCCTTCCTTGATGTAGTGGCTCTCCGGACCCTCGGCCCGGATCCGCTTGCCGAAGCCGACCGAGCGGAGCAGCGGATGTACGGCGACATCAGGATCACCATCAGGGCGAAGGCCAGGAGGAGCCCCTGGATCAGCTCGACGGTCATCGGCGCGCCCGTCGCGCTCGCCGAGCTGCCGGCGCAGGCCGTCGACGACGCGGTCGAGGCCGATCCCGCGCGACGCCTTGAGGAGGACGACGTCGCCGTCACGGAGCCGCGGCGGCACGGCCTCGAGCGCACCCTCCGCATCGCGGACGCGGATCACCCGCGAGCGGTCCATGCCGGCCGCCTCGGCGCCCTCGGCGATGCCGGCCGCCCCGGCGCCGACGACGACCAGCCAGTCGGCCGTCCGGGCCGCCGCCTCGCCGACCAGCCGGTGGCCCTCGTCGGCGGCATCGCCCAGCTCGAGCATCTCGCCGAGGACCGCGGCATGGCGGCCGGGCAGGTCGGCTAGCAGGTCGAGCGCGGCGACGACCGAGCGCGGCGAGGCGTTGTAGGTGTCGTCGACCAGGGTGACCGCCCCGAGCCGGACGAGCTGGACGCGGTGAGGCGCGGACCACCCGTCGCGCAAGCCGGCGACGATCTCGTCGACCGCCAGCCCGGCCGCCCGGCCGACCGCGGCAGCCGCCAGCGCGTTGTGGACCGACAGCCGCCCGAGCGTCGGGATCGCGACCTCGGTCCGGACGCCGTCGCTGCGCAGCGTGAAGCGCATGCCGTCGAGCCCGTCCGCGACGACGGCCTCGGCCCCGACGTCGGCGTCGGCCGCGAACCCGTAGGTCAGGCTCCGCGCGACCGACCGCGCGCCCATCCGCCGGACGATCGGGTCGTCGGCATTGAGGATCGCCCGGCCATCCGCCGGGAGCGCCTCGAGCAGCTCGCCCTTGGCCGCCTCGATCGCCTCGAGCGAGCCGATCCGCGCCAGGTGGACCGGCTGGACGGCCGTGACCACGCCGATCGACGGCCGGGCCATGCGCGCCAGGTCGGCGATCTCGCCGCCGACGTACATTCCCATCTCGAGCACCGCGGCCTCGTGCTCCGGACCGAGCCGCAGGAGGGTCAGCGGCAGCCCGATCTCGTTGTTGAGGTTGCCCTCGTTGCGCAGCGTCCGGAAGCGGCGGGCGAGGACGGTCGCCACTGCCTCCTTGGTCGACGTCTTGGCGATGCTGCCGGTGACGCCCACGACCAGCGGCGCGAACCGGCGACGCCAGCCGGACGCGATCGCCCCGAGCGCCGCCAACGGGTCCGCCACCCGGACGACGGTCACGTCACCGAACGCGGTCGGGTCCGGCAACGGCCGGGCGACGATCAGCGCGGCGGCTCCCCGGGCGACCGCATCGGCCAGGAACGCGTGGCCGTCGGTCCGCTCGCCCGGCAGGGCGACGAACAGCTCGCCGTCATGGACCACCCGCGAGTCGACCGCGCCACCGCGGACGGGTCGGTCGGATCGGGCGAGGAGCCGGCCGCCCGTGAGGCGGACCAGGTCGTCGGCCGTGAAGGCGGGCGCCGGGTCGTGACCCGGAACCGGGGTCGACGGATCGACGTCGGTCACGATCGGCAGTGTGGCACAGGCCGAGGTCACCGGTCGGTGTACGGGATCGGGGCGATCGGCCGCTCGGCCAGCAGGTCCGGCGTGGTGATCGCGTCGGTGGCGATCCGCCGGAACAGCTCGAATGACATGACCGGCATCTCGATCCGTCCGACCTTGACGCACCGTCGGGCGCGCCTCCTCGATCCGGATCGCGACGACCAGGTCCGGGACGCCGGTCTGGCGCCCGATGTACCCGACGAACGAGTAGTTGAAGAGGTTGTGCTTCCACGCCCCGCGACCCCCGTTGAGGGTCGGGTCCCAGATCTGCGCGGTGCCGGTCTTGCCCCCGACGTCGTAGCCGGGGACGAGCGTCCGGTCGCGATAGAACGGGACCTCGGTGATGACGTGCTGCATCATCTCGATGAGGCTGGAGGACAGGCCGCCGTCGATGACCCCGTCGCGCGGCTCGGTCACGACATCGCGCTCGCCGATGGTCTTGACGACGTGCGGCTGGACGACCCGCCCGCCGTTCATCAGGGCGGCATAGGCGGTCGCCAGCTGGATCGGGGTGACCGCGACGCCCTGGCCGAACGCGCCGTTGGCGAGGTCGATCTCGCGCCACGGCGCGAGGCCCGGGTCGCGCACGATCCCGCCGACCTCGCCGGCGACGTCGATCCCGGTCGGCTGGCCGTAGCCCAGCCGAAGCCACATGTCATACAGGATCGCGGACGACTCGCGCGTGGTCTTGCCGAGGCCGAGGGCGACCTTGGCGGCGACGACGTTGCGCGAGTAGGCGATGCCGTCCTCGAACGACATCCAGCCCATGCCCTTCCGGTCGGCGTCGTCGATCTTCGTCTTGCCGTTGTCGAGGCGGAGGGTGCCGACGTCCTTGACGCGGGTCTGCCGGGTCACCGTCCCGGCCTCGAGCGCGGCCGCCGCGGTCATCATCTTGAACACCGAGCCCGGCTCGTAGACGGTCGACACGACCGGGTCGATGAACCGCCCGGGCTCGCTGGCCGCGATGGCCTTGTAGTCGTTGCCGTCATATGACGGGTAGGTCGCCATCGCGTAGACCTCGCCCGTGTACGGATCCATCACCACCGCCGAGGCACGTTTCGCCCGGTCGGCGACCCAGGCCGCGAGGAGCTCCTGTTCGACCCGCAGCTGGAGCCCGGCGTCGATCGTCAGCCGCAGGTCCGTGCCGGGCACGCCGGCCTGCGACACGGTGCCCTCGTCGAGGATCGGCCGCCCGCTCGCATCGCGCTGCGTCACGAGCACCCGCGGCTCGCCGGCGAGCGGGCCCTGGTAGGCCTGCTCGATGCCGTACTGGCCGGTCCCCTCGCGGTTGACGAAGCCCAGGAGGTGCGCCGCGAGCGTTGAGTGGGGTCCGCCGCCGGTCTGCGGGTAAACCCGCTCCGGCTCCGGCTCGAGCGACAGCCCGAAGGCGCGCTTGGCGTCGATCGCGGCGCGGATCTGGTCGGCGACCTCGCGCTCGAGGCCGTAGCGCAGGACGAGGTACTTGGCATCGCCGGTCAGCTTTTCGTGGATCGCGACGCTCGCCGCTGCGTCGAGCCCGAGGATGCGGGTCAGCTCCTCGACCGTGGCCTTGCGCTTCTCCGGGGTGAGCTGGTCGGGAGCCGCCACGAGCCGTTCGCGCGGCACCGTCGTCGCCAGCACCACCGTCCCGGTCCGGTCGTAGACGTCGCCACGACGGCTCGGGGTCTCGATCGTGATGGTGGTCTGGGCGAGCGCCTCCGAGGCGAGCCGTTCGCGATCGAGGACCTGCCAGTAGGCCAGCCGCGCGGTCAGCGCCAGCGACCCGACGATGAACACGACGAGCAGGACGAGGAGGCGGCTGCGCGAATCCGTTCGGCCCTGCATCGCTCGGTCGATCGCCTAGCGCGCCGGGAGGACGAGTGGCTCGGACAGCTGCCCGAGGCCGGCGTCGATGGCCTGCTTGCGGATCGCCGGCTCGCGACCGAGCCGGTTGAGGTCGGAGCGGACGTCGGCCGCCGTGTCCTCGAGGCGCTGGCGTTCGAGCTCGAGCCGCCCGATGTCGAGGCCCGTGGCCGACACCCGGATCTGCTGGGCCAGCGAGAAGAAGGCGAGCATGAACGCGACCACGATGGCGCCGAGGACGAGCCCGAGGCGGTTCGTCCGGCGGCCGGCACGGAACGCGCCGCGGACGCGTCGGCGCTCGAGGGTCGGGACCTCGGCGCGCGGCCGACGGGGCAGCGCGATCGTGCGCGGGCGTGCGCCCTCGTAGACGGCCATCGCTCAGTCGCCGAGCGCGAAGCGGATGCGCGGGCTGCGCGGGTCGAGGAAGCCGAGCGGGTCGGCCTGCGCGGCATCCCCAGTCGCCGAGCTCGAGCTCGAAGCCCTCGACGTGCTGGCCGCGATCGTGCCGTTCGCGAACCTCGTGCTGGCGTCGACCGTAGGTCTTGCGCCGGCTGGACGTGTGACGCTTGCTCATGCGGGGACGCCTCCTTTCGATCCGGGGACTACGCGGCGAGTCGTTCGGCCGCCCGCAGCCGGGCGCTGCGGGCACGGGGGTTCGCGGCGATCTCGGCCGCGCTGGGGGTGAGCGACGGGTTGGTGACGAGGCGAAGGCGCGGATTGCGCCCGCACACGCAGACCGGCAGCTGCGGCGGGCAGACGCAGCCTCGACGCTCGGCCTGGATGAAGCGCTTGACGATGCGGTCCTCGAGCGAGTGGTAGCTGAGGACGACGAGGCGGCCACCCGGCCGGAGGAGGTCGAGAGCGGCGGTCAGGCCGGCCATCAGCGCGTCGAGCTCCTCGTTGACCGCGATCCGCAGCGCCTGGAAGACGCGCGTCGCGGGATGCGTCCGGCGTGGCTGACGCGGGTTGGGCGGCGACACCGACTCCACGAGGGCGGCGAGCTCCTCGGCCGTGGCGACCGGGGCCACACGCCGGGCGTCGACGATCGCCCGGGCGATCCGAGGTGCCTTGGGCTCCTCGCCGTAGCGGCGGAAGAGCGCCGTCAGCTCGGCCGTGTCGAGCGAGGCGAGCAGGTCCGCGGCCGGCACCCCGCGTGACGGGTCGAAGCGCATGTCGAGCGGACCGCCGGCGCGGAAGCCGAACCCCCGTTCGCGGTCTGCCAGCTGGTAGCTCGACAGGCCGAGGTCGAACAGGCAACCGTCGACGGCCGGGAAGCCCGCCGACGGCGCCACGTCTGCCAGCTCCCGAAAGTTGGCCTGGCGAAGGACGAGCCGATCGCCGAACCGCGGCCGGAGTCGGACTTCGACTCGGGCGATCGCGGCCGGGTCGGCGTCGAGGCCGAGGACGCGACCATCGGGGTTGGCGGCCTCCAGGATCCGCTCGGTGTGCCCACCGCCGCCCAGAGTGGCATCGATGTGAAGGCTGCCGGACGCGGGCGCGAGCATCTCGATGACCTCGTTCACCAGCACCGGCAGGTGCCCTTCGTGCATCTCTCCTCCATCCCGAGCGCGGATCCCGAGCGGATCCTGGAAGCGCATATGGTTCGAGCTAGATCCCAAGCCCTTCGAAGGCCTTGGCCAGCTCCTGCGGGTCGTCGAGCGCGCGGCGGTACTTGTCCCACCGGTCGGGCGCCCAGATCTCCGCGTGGTCGCGCGAGCCGACGACCACGGCTTCGCCGCCGAGCCCGATCGAGCTGCGCAGATAGGCCGGCAGCAGCAGCCGGCCCTGGCGGTCCATCTCGGCCTCCAGGGCCTGCGAGAAGACGAACCGTTGGAACAGCCGCGAGCGCTGATCGGTCAGCGGCAGCGCGGCAACCTTGGCGGCGAGCTCGTCCCACACGGACTTCGGGTGGATCGCCAGGCAGTCGTCGAGCCAGCCCGACACCATCGAGCCAGGATCGAGCTGCGCGCGGAACTTGACCGGGACGGCGATGCGTCCCTTGTCGTCCACCGTGTGCCGGTACTCGCCGGTGAACACTTCTTGGGCCTACCCCAGTGCGGTGGCTGGTGGTGCGGGGTCAGATTCCCCACTTCTCACCACTTTGCGCCACTTCGCTGCATCATAGCGGCCGCGAGGGCCGCGTCAAGAAGCAATTCAGCTGGGGTGGGCCGGGCGCGTGCCGAGGCGGGTCGCGGGCCGGTCGGCGGACACGTCCTTCAGCCGGCGGGCCGGCCGCGGGAGGCTAGCGAGTGGGCGTCGGGATGCGCAGCTCGCGACCGATCACCAGCCCGTCCTGGACCCACGGGTTCCAGGCGCGGACCGTGCTGAGCGGCACGCCGTAGTAGTTGGCGATGCTCCACAGGTTGTCGCCCGAACGGATGCGGTAGGTCCAGCAATTCGACCGGTCCGGGCACGGGTCGAGCAGCGCGTAGCGGCCCGAGGTCGGCTTCTTCGTCGGTGCGGCGGTCTGGCTCGGCGTCGCGCTCGGCGTCGGAGACGGTGTCGCGCTTGGCGTCGGTGATGCGCTCGGAGTCGGCGAGGGCGTTGGCGATCGGGGTCGGCGTTGGCGCATGCGTGGGCATCGACCGTCGGGATCGCGGTCGGCTCCGTCGAGGGCGGGGCCGTCTCGACCTCGCCGAGGACGCCGCCGGACGGAGCGGGCGTCGCCGCGGCGCTGAGGACGAGCCCGCCGTTGGCGACCACGAAGCCGAGCGACAGGACAAAGGCCATCGCGAACACGACCAGGGCGCCGGCCGTCGCGGGCGTGACCCGAACCGAGACCTCGCCCTTGACCCGGACCGGCGGCTCGGCGGCGCCCATCGACCCGCGCAGGTAGCGCGGGCAGTTGACGTGGCCGCTGGTCAGGCAGACGAGCTCCTGCTGTCGGAGCGACTGCGGAACCGGCTCCGCCATGGCGGCGCAGCGGTTAACCGGATCGGGGCGATCGAGGGCCGGTTCCACCCGATCGGCATCGTCGACCGCCACGAGGAACGGGCAGACGCCCGAGCTCGTCGGATGGGTGACGTCGTCGGCGATGGGCCGGGTCGGAGCGGCGCTCCACGGGGCCTCGCGATCGTCCGAGCCGATCGAACGGTGCGGCGTCGGTTCGGCCGACGGGTCGTCGTACACGCGCCCTCCCTGTTCCCCGGGGGTGGATCGGCGCGGAGTCTAGTACCTTTCGCGTGTTGCCGTAACGCACAACGTGGTGCTAGGCTCCGGCGCCAGAGTCGGGCGGACGGTTTGCGCGACTCCATCGAGAGGACGCTCGCCCCAGTCATGGCGCTCCCGCTCCCGGTCATCCCGCCCCAGCCCGACGCCTTCCATCTGGCGCCGCACCGCATCAAGCGCTGCACGTTTCGCCGGCTGATCAACGTCGAGTCTGGCGCCGACCGGGTGTACGACGTCGAGTGCCTCTACCCCGATCGCAAGCTGCCGATCCCGCTGGGCGACCTCGAGACCGCGACGCCGATCTGCAACGCGTGCGTCGCGCCGCATATCTTCCGCCCCGACGAAGACTGAGCCCGAAGGGCCCGCCAACTCGGCGAGACGTCCGCGAGGCGGTCTGTAAGCCGAGTCCGATCTCAGCGTTGGGCTGCATACGCGTGGTCGCGCGTCCAACGGACGGAACCCGATGTGACCCGATGATAGGCTTCGGTCGGAGGTGCCCATGACGGTTCAAGAAGCCCTCGACGAGGCGATGCACCGAGAGAATCCGGACGGCGCTATCAGCGCTCTCCTCGAGCGTGGCGTCTGGCTGGCCGACGAGGACACAATGACGGCGGCAATCCACAAGGTGTATTGCGGCATGATGGCCGACCACGAGCAGCCCAACGCGAAGGATCGCGATCAGGCTCGGCAGATGATCGCCGCTATCGGTCAGTCGATTGGGAGCGGAGCCAAGGCGACACAGGGCTAGCGCTGCTCGGACGTCGCGGGAGCTGGGCACTCATCCGGATCGTCAGTTCTCTCTGGCGAGCACGTCAGGACAACACTTGACGCGGGCGCAATTGACCGCGCCTTCTTAGTCGCGTCGCGCGATGCCGGTGATCACGAAGGTCGCGCGACAGCTTGTGATGATCTCGTCGCGACCCATCGGCGCATCGATCCCCTTGCACTTCTGCGCGGCCTTGTGATCGAAATGGCCGGTGACCTTGACCGCGATCCAGTCCTTCCTCTCCGTGCCAGGACGAAACGCGTTCGTGTCGAGACCGGGGTCGATCACCGAGTCGAAGTAGTCGTCCCCCTCCGGGTCCCAGACGAGGAACTCCGGACTTGAACATACGTTCCCGAGCCACGCCGGAGTGATCGTCCATCCGGGATCCACCCCGCAGGTGGCCTCCGGGTCTGCGAGCTGCGCCGGAAACGTCATCGACTTCCGCCCGAAGCAGGCGATCCAAGCCAGTGGTTCGAGGGCGACGAATGCTCGGTATGTGGCGGGCGACTTCGGACAGTCGAACCCTCCGCCTTTGATCCATGGCTCACCCGTCTTGTCAGCAGCAGCGACCCACCCGAACGGCATGGCATCGTCAATCCCGTTCCCGATCGGTTGGACCTCGTACCAACGGTAGCCGGAACCCGCGACCGGGCCCTTCACCACGAATAGGTCCTGTCCGCGCCGGAGAAGCGGGGCGAGCTTCTTCGATGCGTCACTTACCTCCGGCCGCGAGCGCACCCGAAGGCCATCGGTCACGACACTCGCCATCGAGCCGATCGCGATCTCCGGGGGCGGCTTCGGCGTCGGATTGGCCTTCGGCGTCGGTGTGGGCGGCGTCGCACTTGGCGTCGGCGTGAGCGTGACGGCCGGGGACGCCGTCGCGGTGACCGCTTGGCTACCCGGGCTCGCCGATTGGGTATTGCTGCCGCAGCCCACCAATCCCAAGCACAGGATCAGCGACAGAATCCTCCAAGCGCCCATGCGCAGTCTCCGATCCCGATGCGACCGCCGATACCGAGGCGCGATCGCCTCGGCTGGGGCGCTGTCGCCTATGGAACGCAGTCACGGCACGGATGTTACGGCGCGCCGTGCGGGATCGCCGTTGCGGATCACTTCCGTCGGTCTGCGACCAGCCACCGAGCAGACGTCACGAGCGCTACGAGGCCGAACACGAACATCGCCCCACCCATGACCAGGCGGAACGCAGGGTCGGCGCGATAGTCGCTGGGAGCAACGTCGATCGGGTCGATGACGCTCCAGATCGCCACCAACATGAGGACCGGACCGAAGATGAGAGCGGCCTGGCGCGTGACTCGCTCGCGGACTCTCCTGCGATACGCCGCCCAGTATTCCTCGTCCACCGCGACACTCTACGCCCGGTCGAACTGGGTCACGTCCCGATGTCCATCTCGAGAAGAGGCAACGTGACGATCCGTACGTAACGCCGCGGACGATCGCCGGAGGGCCTTTCACGCACGGAATCGGGGAAGCGTCAGCGAGGCGGTCTGTAAGCCGAGTTCTGTCCCGGGGCCTTGCGGCGTCCGGGGATGGCCATCCATCTCGGGCCGTCGGTTGCCCGACGGCTCATGCGGCCGACCCGAGGGCTGGGCAGCGCACCTCTCCCCCGCCGACGGTTGCCCGTCCGCGGGTTGCGCCCTCCTATTTGGCCTTGCTCCAGGTGGAGTTTGCCCGTTTCACTCCGTCCGACGGCTCGCGCCGCCGGCCGGCATCGTCACTGTGGCACTGGTCCTCGCCTCACGGCGGGCGGGCGTTACCCGCCACCCTGCGCTGGGGAGCTCGGACTTTCCTCACGCCGCCGGCGGGTTGCCCCACCGGCGACGCGCGACCATCCGACCGCCTCGCTGACCGACCGGAGTCTACCCCGTTGCCGCGGCAGGCCCGTCCCCAGCCCAATGAGCCGCGTTGATGCTCTCGAATGGCATCGGCAGGGGCGGGGGCCGTGCCGTGCAGGCCTGCAAGTCGGATATTCGGGTCAGTCGCCAGGCCGTCGGACCACCGATACCGGGCCGCCAGCCGTTGCGCGATCGATCGCCTCGTTCGCCAAGGCGTCGGCAACCGAGTTCTGGGCGCGCGGCACGTGCGTGGCGGACCAGCGCGTGAAGCCGCCCAGCGACTGCCGTGCGGCGGTCCACAACGGGATGAGCTTCGTGTCCTTGACCCGCCAGCGACCGGCCAGCTGCTCGACGATCAGCTTCGAATCGAGCAGCAGGTGGACCTCGCGGGCGCCGAGCTCCGTTGCCAGATCGAGCGCACGGACGACGCCGGTGTACTCGGCCACGTTGTTCGTCTGGACCCCGAGGTAGTCCGAGATCGAGGCGTCCGGCCGGGCGCGGTCGTTCCGGCATCGGGCCGCTCCAGGTCGTACAGCGCCGCGCCGAGCGACGCCGGTCCCGGGTTGCCGCGCGCGGCGCCATCGGTCCGGATGACGAAGCCACGCGATGCCCGCCGGTCGGCGACCTGCGGCCGCTCGGCGTCGTCAGCCTCGAGGTCCGGGAAGAGCGTGTCGCTCAATCGGGCGCCGGACCCGCCTTGCGCCGCCGTCTCGCGGCGGTCGACTTGGCGGCGGGTTCAGGCTCGGGCCCGGGCAAGGCCGCGGGTACAGCGGCTGCTGGCGGCTCGGGCGCGGAGGCGGAACCGCCCTGGAGCACCGGCAGCTCGACCTGCTCGCCCGACTTCGGCCCGCCGCCGCGCAGCTTGCGCCAGGCCCACTGGAGCGGGTCGTAGTACGCGTCGGCGACCCGCTCCTTGAGCGGGATGATCGCGTTGTCGGTGATCTTGATGTGCTCCGGGCAGACCTCGGTGCAGCACTTGGTGATGTTGCAGTAGCCGATCCCGCCGCTGTCCTTGAGGTACTCGCGCCGGTCCGCCTGGTCGATCGGGTGCATCTCGAGCCCGGCCGCCCGGACGAGGAAGCGCGGCCCCATGAACGGCTTCTCGGTCTCGTGGTTGCGCAGCACGTGGCAGACGTCCTGGCACAGGAAGCACTCGATGCACTTCCGGTACTCCTGGACGCGCTCGATGTCCTCCTGCTGCCAGCGCCAGTCCTCCTGCGGGACGTCGGCCGGCGGCGTGAACGGCTGGATCGTCTTGTTGACCTCGTAGTTCCACGACACGTCGGTGACGAGGTCGCGGACGAGCGGGAAGGCCCGCATCGGCTCGACCGTGATCGGCTCGTCGAGATCGAAGTCGGACAGGCGGGTCTTGCACGTCAGCCGCGGACGGCCGTCCACCTCGGCGCTGCACGAGCCGCACTTGGCGGCCTTGCAGTTCCAGCGCACGGCGAGGTCGGGCGCCTCGTGGCCCTGGATCCAGTGGAGCGCGTCGAGGACGACCATCCCCTCCTCGACCGGCACGTCGAACTCGTCGAAGCGCGATCTCCTCGTCTGGGCCACCTCGGAAGACTCGCAGATGGGCGTCCGGCATCCGATCCTCCTGTCAGTGGTCGCTGCTGCCGAGCAGCCCGCGCAGCTCGTCGGTCATGGCCGGGAGCGGCGCCGTCGTCACCTGCATCTGCCCGTCGGGGGCGCGGCAGACGACGATGTTGAGGCCGCCCCAGGTCGCCTCGTCGGTGACCGGGTAGTCGAGCCGGCTGTGCGCGCCGCGACTCTCGGTCCGCCCCAGCGCGCTGCGGGTGATCGCCTCGGACACGGTCAGCAGGTTGCCGAGCTCGAAGACGAGGTTCCAGCCCGGGTTGTAGGTCCGGCCGCCGGTCGCGCGCACCGCGGTCCAGCGACGGCGGAGCTCGGCCAGCCGGGCCAGCGCGTCGGTCAGGTCCGCCTCGACCCGGAAGATGCCGACCAGCTGCTGCATCGTGGCCTGCAGGTCGCGCTGGATGGCGTATGGATCCTCGCCCTCGGTCCGCTCCAGCGGCGCCGCGAGCTCGCGTCGTCGCGCTGCGGACCAGGACCGGATCGACGTACGGCTCGGGGGCCGCAGCGGCGAGCTCGGCGGCAGCGCGCCCGGTCCGGGCCCCGAACACCAGCAGGTCCGACAGCGAGTTGCCGCCGAGCCGGTTCGCGCCGTGCATCCCGCCCGCGACCTCGCCCGCCGCGAACAGTCCGGGCACGGCCGTCGCGCCGCTCTCGGCGTCGACCCGGATGCCGCCCATCACGTAGTGCGTCGTCGGCCCGACCTCCATCGGGCCCTTGGTGATGTCGACGTCGGCGAGCTCCTTGAACTGCTCGTACATCGAGGGCAGCTTGCGCCGAACGTGTCTCGGGCGGCAGGTAGCTGATGTCGAGGAAGACGCCGCCGTGTGGTGATCCGCGTCCCTCGCGGACCTCGGTGTAGATGGCGCGCGCCACGTTGTCGCGGGTGGACAGCTCGGGCGGCCGGCGGGCGTCGGTCTGGCGGCCCTCGGACAGGGCGGTGACCCAGCGTGGCGGCCTCTTCGTCGGTGGCGGCGTACTCGGCGCGGCGATCCTCGGGCAGGTACTTCCACATGAACCGCTCGCCGGCGTTGTTGCGCAGGATGCCGCCCTCGCCACGGACGGCCTCGGTCACGAGCAGCCCGCGGACGCCGGGCGGCCAGACCATCCCGGTCGGGTGGAACTGGACGAACTCCATGTCGATCAGCTCGGCGCCGGCCTCGTAGGCGAGCGCCTGGCCGTCGCCGCTGTACTCCCACGAGTTGGACGTCACCTCGTACGCCTTGCCGATCCCGCCCGTGGCGAGGACGACGGCCTTGGCCGGGAAGACGATCGGCAGGCCGGTCGTCCGCCAGTAGCCGAACGCGCCGGTGATCCCGCCCGGGCCCGTCGATCAGCCGGGTCACCGTGCACTCCATGTAGACCTGGATGCCGAGCGCGACGGCCCGGTCCTGGAGCGTCCGGATCATCTCGAGCCCGGTCCGGTCGCCGACGTGGGCCAGCCGGGGGTGCGAGTGGCCGCCGAACGGCCGCTGGAGGATCCGCCCGTCGGTCGTCCGGTCGAAGACGGCGCCCCACAGCTCGAGCTCGCGGACGCGCTCCGGGGCCTCGATCGCGTGGAGCTCGGCCATGCGCGGGTTGTTGAGCAGCTTGCCGCCGACCATCGTGTCGCGGAAGTGGACCTGCCACGTGTCGTTCGGCGCGACGTGGGCGAGGGCCGCCGCGACGCCGCCCTCGGCCATCACCGTGTGGGCCTTGCCGAGCAGCGACTTGCACACGAGGCCGACGTCGGCGCCGGCCATCCTGGCCTCGATCGCGGCGCGCAACCCCGCCCCGCCGGCGCCGATCACCACGACGTCGTGCGGGCGGACCTGGGGCCGGGCCGGCGTGGCGAGGGTCATCCGGGCGGCCTAGAAGTGGATCGCCGGGTCGGTGATGACGCCGAGGGCGAGCATTCGGACGTAGAGGTCGGCCAGGACGACCGAGAAGAAGCTGACCCATGCCCAGCGCATGTGATGGAGATTGAGACGGGTGATCCGCTGCCACAGGGTGTACTGGACGCGCTGGTTTCGGGTGCACGAGAAGCAGTCGAGCCGGCCGCCGACCAGGTGGCGCAGCGAGTTGCACGACAGCGAGAACGCCGACAGGAGCGCGACGTTGACGAAGAAGATGACGCTCCCGAGGCCGAGGCGAGGATTGCCCTCCGGGAACAGCGACAGCACGGCATCGACCCACAGGAAGAACAGCGGGATCGTGGCCAGGTACAGGAAGTACCGGTGGAAGTTCTGGAGCAGGAACGGCAGCTTCGTCTCCATCGCGTACCGGCCGTGGACCGTCGGCTCGCCGACCGCGCAACCCGGCGGATCCGCGAAGTAGAAGCGGTAGTAGGCCTTGCGGTAGTAGTAGCAGGTCGCCCGGAAGCCCAGCGGGATCCACAGGATCAGGAGCCCGGGACTGATGAACCACGGCAGCCAGGCGGGCGCGATCAACGGCGAGAACAGCGGCGACAGGTAGCCGTCCACCTCGTACGCCGTACCGAACATCGGCGTCCACAGGATCCCGGAGAAGAACAGGTACCCGGCGAGGATCGTGAACAGCGTGCCCTGGACCACGGGCGCGACCCACCAGGCGTCCAGCCGCCTCGTGATCCCGAACCCGCGCGGCGCGGTGCCGGCGGGCTTCCGCGGCGGACGGGCGATGCGGAGGCTGGCGGGCAGGCCGGTCATCGAAGCGGCGGGTGTCGCGCCGAGCCGGCCGATCACCGCGTCGGCGAAGCCGCTCGTGCCGGCCGTGCCGCCGAGGTCGGCCGTCGTGGCCTTGCCCTCGGCGATGACCTCACGGACCGCGGCCTCGACCCGCATCGCCTCGTCGGGGTAGCCCATGTGGCGGAGCATCAGCGCGCCCGACAGGATCATCGCGGTCGGGTTCGCCCGGTCGAGCCCCGCGTACTTCGGCGCCGAGCCGTGGACCGGCTCGAAGACCGCGGCCTCGGTCCCGATGTTGGCGCCGGGCGCCACGCCCAGGCCGCCGACCAGCCCGGCCGCCAGGTCGCTGACGATGTCGCCGTACAGGTTGGGCAGGACGAGGACGTCGTACAGCTCGGGCTTCTGGACGAGCTGCATGCACATGTTGTCGACGATGCGGTCCTCGAACTCGATCCGGCCGTCGTACTCGGCCGCGACGGTCCGGCAGCTGTCGAGGAACAGCCCGTCCGACAGCTTCATGATGTTCGCCTTGTGGACGGCGGTGACCTTGTGCCGGCCGTTGGCGACCGCGTAGTCGAAGGCGTAGCGGGCGATCCGCTCGGATGCCTCGCGGGTGATGATCTTGATGCTCTCCGCGGCATCGCGGCCGACCATGTGCTCGATGCCGGCGTACAGGTCCTCGGTGTTCTCGCGGACGATCACCAGGTCGACGTCCTGGTAGCGCGACTCGACGCCCTGCATCGAGCGCGCCGGGCGGAGGTTCGCGTACAGGCCGAGCGCCTGCCGAAGCCCGACGTTCACGCTGCGGAAGCCGCCGCCGACCGGCGTGGTGATCGGGCCCTTGAGCCCGACCTTGGTGCTCCGGACCGAGTCGAGGACGCTCTCGGGGAGCGGCGTGCCGTGCTCGGCGATGGCCGCCTCGCCGGCCACGACCGACTCCCATTCGAACCCGATGCCGGTGGCGTCGAGGACGCGGGTCGTCGCCTCCGCCAGCTCCGGACCGATGCCGTCGCCGGGGATCAGGGTGACTCGGTGGGTCATGCACGGATTGTAGCCGGGGCGACGTGGGACGGCCGGTCGCCTCGCGGAGGGGACCGGCCGTTCGGACCGCAGGTCTACGCGGCGATCATGGAGCCAGCCGCTGGATGTCGACGAACTCGAACTCGCCCGAACCGAGGTCCGTGGCGGGCGACCCATCGAGCGGCAGGAGCTGGGTCGCTCCGGCATCGTCGGTCCCGTATCGGACGATGAGGGCGGTCCCGTCAGGTGCGAACGCCCAGGTGGCGCTCACGTTGCTGCCGTCCACGGGGCCGGGCTTCTTCGGGCCGACCGTGCGTTCATTGCCGGAGCCGTCCGCGTTGGCGACGACCAGCTGGAAGGCACCCTCGGGAAGGATCCGCGCGTACGCCACGAGCTTGCCGTCCGGTGAATACGTGGCGGTCCCCCGAGAGCTCGATGCGCCCGCCGTCGCGAAGGCGATCTCCTTCCCGGATGCGACCTCGAGCGCGTACACCCGCGGCAGGCCCAAGGACGACCACCGCGTGAACGTGATGTGCGCCCCGTCCGGCGAGACCGCGATCGCCTGGTAGTCGAACTCATTGTTGCCCGGCGACGTCGAAAGCCGACGCGGCGTTCCGATGCCATCCGGTGCGATCGCGTAGATCGCCGGGCTGGTGGACTCCCGGCGGTAGACGATCTCCTTGCCGTCGGGGGGAGCCAGGTCGGGAAGTGGGCCGGACCCGTGCCCGGGAGCCGTTTTGGCTGACCCCCGGCGACGTCGACGACGTACAGGTCTCCGGTCGCCATGTAGGCGATCCGCGTCCCATCCGGCGACCAATCGAACCAGTCCAGGCTCCGGGTGGGTGGCGTCAGGGCTCGACTCCCCGAGCCGTCGGCATTGGCGACGAACAGCGTCAGGATCGCGGGTTCGGTCAATGGTCCGTCGGAGCGGAGGAACATCAGCTTCGTCCCGTCCCGCGAGAAGATCGGCGAGAAGTCAAAGCCGTCGCCGGCTGCGAGGGCACGCGACTGCGACGTTGCCCGATCGATCAGATAGATGTCGCCGTCGCGGCTCGTCGCGATCGGCGCCGTTGCGCGCCAGGCCAAACGGCGCCGGCAGCGGACGATACGAACCGACCGCGAGCGCGACGACGACCGCGATGAGCAGTGCGACAAGGAGAAGCACGGCAATCGGTCGGAGTGATGTCGACGGCGAACATGGAGCGACGTTCGCTGAGATCCATGGGGAGCCACCTTTCGAGGCTCGACCATGCCGGTCGCTGGCGCTCCGTCCGGGTCCGCCGCAGGACGGCATCAAGGTGATCCGGCACCCGATGCGCGGCATCCGCGTGGAGCCATTCGGTGACGGTGCGATCGAAGCGGTCGCTCGGATTCATGCCAGGCGTCCTTCACGGTTCTCGGCCCCGGGTCGGGCGTCGGCGTCGAGCGCCGCACGCATCTCCCGGAGTCCTCGATAGAGGCGTGACTTGGTCGTGCCCAGTGGGATCCTCAGCGTCGCAGCGACCTCCGGCAGCGGCAGGTCGAGGTAGTGATGCAACACGATGACCGCCCGTTCCTCGGGTTCGAGGCGGCTGAAGCCGCGTTCGAGCTGGTCGCGGTCGGCGATCGCCGACACGGCGTCGGCGGCGGATGGTGGGTTCGATAGGTCGGTGACGTCGACGTCGAGGCGACGGCGGCGGAGGCGCCGGATCTCATCGATGCAGGCGTTCACCAGCAACCGATGCAACCAGGCGTCGAATCGATCCGGGTCGCGCAGCGTGGGCAGATCACGCCAGGCGCGGACGAGGGCGGTCTGGACGGCGTCCGACGCCCGGTCCGTGTCCCGGAGCATGAGCCATGCGGTCGCGTCGAGGCGAGAGATCGCAGCGCCTGCCAGCTCGGCGAAGGCGTCATGATCGCCTCTCCGTGCTCGCTCGACGAGGTCTCGCGTCATCACGCCCTCAGGCGCTGGCGCGGCTCAGGTGACCGCGCTCTGCGAGTATGGCGTTCGCCGATGCCGCAACGGCTTCACCTTCGTTCGAGGCCCGCTGCCCCTTCGCGCCCTTCGCCGAGGACCTGGCAGGTCAGCGGCTCGGCGCCGACCGCGAAATCGGTCTCGCCATCCAGCGGAACCATCAGTCAGCGATCGCTTGAAGCCACAGCCAGGCTCGAAGCGTCATCCCCGACGCGTGGACCTCGGCGGCGACATCCCGTCCGACGTAGCGGTAGTGCCAGGCCTCATCGCCGTAGCAGGTCTGTGCCTCCGCACCCGACGGATAGCTCTGGATCCAGCCGAACCGCCAGGCGTTGGCCGCCAGCCATCGCGCATGCCGCGAGCGTGCGAATGCTCGCGTCCACGGGGACCCGCCGCCCGCGGCCTTGAAATCGATGGCGGTCCCGAGCTGATGCTCCGAGTGTCCGGCGCGCGCACTGAAACGTTTTGCCTCAGCTTCTCCTGAGGTACGTACCCAACCCGCGAACGTCGAGCGCTGTCGGGCCTCGCTCCGGTAGGCCGACTCGACCGCGAGTCGCACCCCGGCCTTCCGCCCGGCCACGGCGAGCGCCTTGAGATCCGCGATCGCGATGCGCCGAATGGAGCCACCGCCGGACAGACCAGCCCGGGACACCGCCACGAGGTCCGGCGGCACGTAGCCCTTCGGCAGTCGGCTGATCGTATCGACGATCGTGCGCTGCCAGTCGTCGTAGGCCGCGTGGGCGGCGGGCTCGTCGGCGTACCGGCAGGCGGGCAGCGGCGGCGTCGTCGCGATGGGCGACGAGGACAGGACCAACGCAACCGATGTGGCGGGCGGCGCCGAGGATGTCCCCTTCGGTGAAGGACCGGCAGCGCCAGGTGATGGCGCAACCAGGGGGGCCGGCGAGGTGCCATCCCAAGCGTCCGGGACCGACACCACGGGCGGATTCCCGGACCGATCGGAGCGGCGCCGGCGTCGTTCGCGCGTGCGACGAACGTCGCGACGAAGACGGCGATGACGACGATCGTGACGGTCAGCGGCAGCGCGTGTGAACGTGTCGAGCGAGGTTGCGCGCGACGGACGAGGCGGACGTTCGTTCGTGCTCGTTCGGGACGGCCATGCATGGCGATCCCTCCTTTGTGTCAATGGCTGATTCAGCGTCGTCGTCCTGTCCCTGACAGGCGCCGTCTGCCGCAAGTCGGACCGCGGCGGCGGCATTCGACTTGTTGTCGACCCGTAGCGCGACGGCGGCCGACCCGCCCGGGCAGGCAAGTCGGCCGCAGGAATGGGCGTGGTCAGGTCACGGCGCCAGGCGCTGCCAGCTGCAGCATTCCGTGGACTTCGTCGAGGGACCGCTGCGGGGCGCCCCCGTCGCGGCGTCGAAGAATTGCGGAGCTTCACCTGCGAACGTGACAAAGACGGTCTTGCCGTCCGGCGAGAATCCATACGCCGGTTCTTCGCTGTCCTTGTCGAACCGACGACCGACGAGGATGCCCGGGCGACTGGCGTCGGCCGGGGCGATCATGATCTGCCCCACGACGCCGCGCCGTTGCGGCCCAGGAGGACCTGGGAGCCGTCGGGCGAGTGCAGCAGACCCCCTTCGCCGTAGTCCGACGGGTCGAACCTCAACTCGGTATCCAATTTGGTAGTGATGTCGAGCTGATGGATTCGCCCTGGCAGCGTCGGCGACTCCCAGCGCCAGTACGTGAGGGTTCGGCCGTCGGGCGCGAGATCGATGCTCGTTGTACTCGGCGGGGCCCGTCATGGACGGCACGACGGGTGTCAGGCCACTCCCATCGGCCTGGATCGAGTAGATGTCCGCCCCGTCGCATCGCCGGATCCGCTGCGGGTGCCGAAGAGCAGCTCCGACGTGGTGCCTGGCAGCCAGGCCACCCAGTAGTCGACGGCCAGGCCATTCACGTTAAGCGTGCGCATCGTGCCGTGCTCGATATCGACGATCGACAGGGCGCGGACGCCATTGGCCGTCGACACGACAGCCAGCGACCGACTATCCGGCGACCAGTCGAACCAGGTAGCGTCGGTCAGGGGCTCCTTCAGGAGCGACCGAACGCCCGATCCATCCGCGGCGGCAATCATCAGCGTTGCTTCGCGGGACGTCACCTTCCGAAGAAACGTCAGCTGCGTGCCATCTCGCGCGTATCCCACCGCGAAGTCATCGCTCGGGCCGGAGATGATGGCGTGGGCATGCGTCCCGTCGGAGTCGGCAACGAAGATGTCGCCGTCAGCCTTGTAGACGATCTGGCCGTTGGCGGCCAGGCCGAACGGTGGCGGTACACGCTGGACGCGAGAACCGACGGCGATGATCGCGATCCCGATCAAGGCGATCGAGGACGACACCGACGAGAAGCGCCTTGCCCAGCGTCGGACGAGCGAGGAAGCGAGGTTGTGCGGTCAGATCCACGGGGAGCCACCTTTCGAGGCTCGACCATGCCGGGCGCTGTCGGGTCCGGGTCGTCCGGGCGAGGACCTCGTCGAGGTAGCCGGGCATGCCGTGCCCTGCCTGCTCGTCGAGCCAGTCCGAGACGGTCCGTTCGAAGCCATCGTTGAGCGTCATGCCAGACGGCCCTCCGTGATCTCCGACCGGGTCGGGCATCGGCGTCGAGTGCCGCTCGCATGGACTGGAGTGCTCGGTGCAGGCGCGATTTCGCCGTTCCGAGCGGGATCCCGAGCGCGATGGCGACTTCCGGCAGTGGCAGGTCGAGATAGTGGTGAAGGACGATCAAGGCCCGCGCCTCCGGCTCGAGGCGGCTGAAGCCGCGGTCGAGCTGGTCGCGGTCGTTGGTGACGGACACGCCGTCGTCGACCGCCGGCGCGTCGATGGGAGTCAGTTCGACATCGACGCGGTGTCTCCGGAGCCGGCGCGCCTCATCGATACAGGCGCGGACGAGCAACCGATGCAGCCAGGCGTCGAAGCGATCGGGGCTGCGCAATGTGGGCAGGTCACGCCAGGCTCGGACGAGCGTCTCCTGGACGGCGTCCTTGGCCTGGTCGGGATCGCGCAGGATGAGCCGGGCGGCAGCGTCCAGCCGGAACAGCGCGGCGCCTGCCAGCGCGGCGAAGGCGTCATGATCGCCTCGTCGTGCTCGCTCCACGAGTTCCTGCTGCATCGCGGCCCCTCGGCGGCGGCGGGGCCGACGTGGCCCGCTCGATGAGTATGGCGAGGCGGGAGTACCGGTTCGTTCCGGAATGACCGCGGGCCGGTCCCGCGCGGTACCATCACCCTCCCGTTCAGACCCCGGATGCCGGAGCCCTGCCCGCCCGTGAAGATCCAGGAAGCCGACGCCAAGTCGCTGCTCGTCGCCCAGGGCCTCCCCGTTCCCGCCTGGGAAGTGGCCCACACCGTGCCCGAGGCGCGCGCGGCGGCCGGGCGCTTCCTCGGCGCCGGCGCCAAGGCGATCGTGATCAAGGCCCAGGTCCTCGTCGGCGGCCGGGGCAAGGCCGGCGGCGTCAAGCTCGCCTCGACACGGCCGAGGAGGCTGAGCAGGTCGCTCGCGCGATCCTCGGGCATGGACATCAAGGGCATCACGGTCCGCAAGGTGCTCGTCGCGCCGGCCGCCGACATCGTCAACGAGTACTACATGGCGGCCGTGCTGGACCGGGCGGCCCGGCGGATCCTGCTGATGGGCTCGGCCGAGGGCGGGGTCGAGATCGAGCAGGTCGCGGCCGACACGCCCGAGGCGATCGTCCGCCACCACGCCGACCCGATGCTCGGGCTGCTCGACTACCAGGCCCGCGAGTTCGCGTTCGCGATGGGGCTCGGCGAGCACCTCAAGACCGCCGTCGCGATCGCCAAGGGCCTCGTTCGGACGATGGTCGCCTACGACGCCGACCTGGTCGAGATCAACCCGCTGGCGATCGTCCGCGAGACGGACGCCGCCGGCGCGACGGTCGAGCGGCTGGTCTGCCTCGACGCCAAGGTCACGCTCGACGACTCCGCCCTGCCGCGCCATCCCGAGCTCGAGGCGCTGCGCGACCCCGACGAGGAGGACCCGGCCGACCGCGAGGCGCGCGAGGCGGGGCTCACGTT
Organism: uncultured Chloroflexia bacterium; assembly: GCA_963721545.1. Lineage (GTDB taxonomy): Bacteria > Chloroflexota > Limnocylindria > Limnocylindrales > CSP1-4 > SPCO01. The sequence goes on along the minus strand of CAVRKB010000007.1, from coordinate 135,157 downwards.
CATCAAGCTCGACGGCACGATCGGCTGCATGGTCAACGGCGCGGGCCTGGCGATGACCACGATGGACCTCGTCAAGCGCGCCGGCGGCGAGCCGGCGAACTTCCTCGACATCGGCGGCGGGGCCCGGGCGGACCGGGTCGCCGCCGCGATGCGGATCATCCTCGGCGACCCGAAGGTCGAACGCCATCCTGGTCAACATCTTCGGCGGGATCACGCGTGGCGACGAGGTCGCCCGCGGGCTGATCGAGGCCCGGGCGCAGCAGGCCCGCGACGTGCCGATGGTCGTCCGGATCGTCGGGACCAACGCGACGGAGGCTGCGGCGCTCCTCGAGCAGGCCCAGTTCGAGACGGCGGCGTCGCTCGACGAGGCCGCGGAGAAGGCCGTGGCGGCATCCCGGGGAGCGGCCGCGTGAGCATCCTGATCGGCCCCGACACCCGGCTCGTCGTCCAGGGCATCACCGGGCGCGAGGGCGAGTTCCACGCCCGCGCGATGCAGGCCTACGGCACCCAGATCGTGGCCGGCGTCACGCCCGGCAAGGGCGGCCAGACCGCGCTCGACGGGTCGGTGCCGGTGTACGACACGGTCGCCGACGCGGTCCGCCAGACCGGCGCCAACACGTCGTGCATCTTCGTCCCGGCCGCCGGGGCGCCGGACGCGGTCATGGAGGCGGCCGCCGCCGGGATCGCGACGATCTTCTGCATCACCGAGGGCATCCCGGCGCTGGACATGGTCCCGGCGGTCGAGGCGGTGGTCCGCGCCGGCGCCCGGCTGATCGGGCCGAACTGCCCGGGCGCCACGTCGCCCGGCTCGGCCAAGGTCGGGATCATCCCGGGCTCGGTCCATCGCGAGGGCTCGGGTCGGGCGTGGTCAGCCGCTCCGGGACGCTGACGTACGAGGCCGTCCAGGCGATGACCGACGCCGGGGTCGGCCAGTCGACCTGCGTCGGGATCGGCGGCGACCCGATCATCGGGACGACGTTCCTCGACGTCCTCCAGCTGTTCGCGGCGGACCCGCGACACCGACGCGATCGTGCTCATCGGCGAGATCGGCGGCGCGGCCGAGGAGACCGCCGCGGCATGGGCGGCCGAGCACCTCGCCGACATCCCGAAGGTCGCGTTCATCGCCGGCCGGACGGCGCCCGAGGGCAAGCGGATGGGCCACGCCGGGGCGATCATCTCGGGCGGCGCCGGGACGGCGGCGTCGAAGGTCGAGGCGCTCGAGGCGGCCGGCTTCCGCGTCGCCGGCTCGCCGACCGAGCTGCCGGCGCTCCTGCGCGACGCCGGCTACCGCGGGTAGGAGGAGGGAGCCGGTGCAGCTCGACGACATCCGCTTCCTGTTCGGGTTCGACCGCTGGGCGACGACGAAGGTGCTCGACGCTGCCGTGGGCGTCGATGCCGAGACCTGGTCGGCGACCAACATCGTCGGCGAGCGCGGCCTCGGCGGGATCCTGGTCCACCACGCTCGGGGCGTCACCAGCGCTGGCGGCACGGGCTGACCGGCGCGAGCGGAGCGGCGCCGCGTGCCGGAGGACGAGCCGCTCCCCGACATCGCCTCGCTCCGGGCCGCCTGGGAGCGCGAATGGGCCGGCTACGAGGCGTGGATCGAGGCCATGGACCCGGCGTGGCTCGACCAGACCGAGGGCGGCATCAGCCTGTGGCAAGCCTCGACGCACGTCGTCAACCACGGCACGCAGCACCGAGCGGAGGCCGCCGTCCTCCTGACCGCGGCCGGCCACTCGCCCGGCGAGCTCGACATGATCGACTACGCCGAGGGCCGGGCCACCGAGCCGGCGACATGAGCGCCGTCATGGACCTGGTCGCCGGCGACGCCCAGGACATCCTGCTGGTCATCGGGACGGACGACCTCGCGGCCCTCGAGGATCGCCGGCGGTTCACCGCCCACCTGGCCCTCGGCGGCGGGCTCGACCCGACGTGGCTCGACCTGTTCGCCGAGGCCGTCGCGCGTCGTCACCGGCACCGACAGCCCGATCGACTTCATCGATGCCCGGCTCGAGCTCGACGGGCACGAGGAGGATCGGAGCACGACGATCGAACGCGTCGATCCGGGCTGGGTCAGCGCGGTCGCCATGATCGCGCAGCGAGATCTCGGGGCGATCGCGGGGCGCTGGATCGACCTCATCGAGGACGAGCTGGGCGAGCTGCCGCGGGAAGAGAAGCCCTGGATCCGCGAGCTGGCCGGCCGCATCGTCGGCGTTCTGCCAGGCCGCCGATCGGGCGCCGGACGTGCTGTTCGCCTGGTCGCTGCGGTGAGCGGCGACTGCGTCCCCTAGGCGCTCAGAACCCGAGCGACTCCCAGGACGGCCCGCCCGGCGCCTCGATCAGCTCCACGAGCACGCCGTGGCACGACCGCGGGTGGAGGAATGCGACCGGGCCCTCGGCGCCCCGGCGCGGTGCCGAGTCGATCAGCTCGATCCCGTCGATCTCGAGGCGCATCAGCGCCTCGGCAAGGTTCGGGACCTCGAAGCAGACGTGGTGGAAGCCCTCGCCCTTGCTCGCGAGGAAGCGGGCGACCCCGGTCGTGTCGTCGGTCGGCTCGACGAGCTCGATCTTGGACTCCCCCACCCCGAGGAACGCGATCCGGACGCGGTCGCTCGGGATGTCCATGATCGTCTCGAGCTCGAGGCCGAGCGCGTCGCGCCAGAGCCCGAGCGAGTCGTCGATCGAGCGCACGATCAGCGCGACGTGATGGACGCGCCCGATCCGCCGCAGGTCGTCGGGCAGGCGCGAGGCGGGCGTCGTCGGCATGGCCGCAGCGTACCGCCGGCGGTCAGACCGTGATCAGCTCGCGGTGCTCGCCCCAGGCGACGCGCAGGCGGTCGCTGATCTCGCCGACGGTCGCGTGGGCGCGGACCGCGTCGATGATCGGCGGCATGAGGTTGCCGTCCCCGCGGGCGCGTCGACTCCAGCCGGTCCATCGCGGCCGCCCATCCCTCGGCCGATCGCGCTCGGCACGGACCCGCCGGACGCGCTCGACCTGGCGCCGCTCCGCCGTCCGGGTCGATCCGCTGGAGCGGCGGCGTGTGGACCTCGTCGTCGCGGAAGCGGTTGACGCCGACCACGACCTGCTCGCCCGATTCGATCGCGCGCTGGACCCGGTAGGCCGCCTCCTGGATCTGGCGCTGCTGGAAGCCGGCGTCGATGGCGGCGAGCGTGCCGCCCATCGCGTCGATCTCGGCGAGGTAGGCCCAGGCCGCCGCCTCGAGCTCGTTGGTCAGGCTCTCGACGTAGTACGAGCCGGCGAGCGGATCGGGCGTCTCGGTCACGCCGGCCTCGTGGGCCAGGATCTGCTGGGTCCGCAGGGCCAGCCGGGCGGCCTCCTCGGTCGGCAGGGCGAGGGCCTCGTCGCGCGAGTTGGTGTGCAGGCTCTGGGCGCCGCCGAGGACCGCCGCGAGGGCCTGGATCGTCGTCCGGACGACGTTGTTGTCGACCGACTGGGCGGTCAGGCTCGACCCCGCGGTCTGGACGTGGAAGCGGCAGACCCATCGAGCGGGGGTTCGTTGCCCCGAACCGCTCGCGCATGATCGTGGCCCACATCCGGCGGGCGACGCGGAACTTGGCGACCTCCTCGAACAGCTCCGACCAGGCGGCGAAGAAGAAGGACAGGCGTCCGGCGAAGTCGTCGACGTCGAGCCCGCGGGCGACGGCCGCCTCGACGTAGGCGATCGCGTCGGCCAGCGTGAACGCCAGCTCCTGGGCGGCGGTCGCCCCGGCCTCGCGCATGTGGTAGCCGCGAGATCGAGATCGTGTTCCACTTCGGCAGCTCGCGGGCGCAGTACTCGAACACGTCGGTCACGAGCCGCATCGACGGCCGCGGCGGGAAGATGTACGTGCCGCGGGCGATGTACTCCTTGAGGATGTCGTTCTGGGTCGTCCCGGAGATCGCCGCCCGCTCGACGCCCTGGGCCTCGGCCGCGGCGACGTACAGCGCCAGCAGGATCGGCGCCGTCGCGTTGATCGTCATCGACGTGCTGACCTCGCCGAGCGGCAGCCCGTCGAGCAGGATCGCCATGTCGGCCAGGCTCGAGATCGGGACGCCGACCCGGCCGACCTCGCCCTCGGCCTCGCGCGCGTCCGAGTCGTAGCCCATCTGGGTCGGCAGGTCGAAGGCCACCGACAGCCCGGTCTGGCCCTGCTCGAGGAGGTAGCGGAAGCGCCGGTTGGTCTCCTCCGCGGTCGCGAAGCCGGCGTACTGGCGCATCGTCCAGAACCGGCTGCGGTACATCGTCGGCTGGACGCCCCGGGTGAACGGGTACTCGCCGGGACGCCCGAGGTCGCGGTCCTCGTCGAGCCCGGCGGTGTCGGCCGGGGTGTAGAGGTCGCGGACGACGATGCCCGAGGAGGTCTCGAACGGGTCGCGCCGCTCCGGTGCGCCGCCCAGGGCCTTTGCCCGGAGGGTCTCCCGCCAGCGGTCGCGGGCCGGATCGGGCGACTCCCCGGCCGGCCGGTCCGGGCGGTCGGGTGGGCTCATTCGATGACCAGCAGCAGGTCCCCGACCTCGACGGTCCGGCCGGCACCGACCGCGATCCGGCCGACGGTGCCGTCGCGCGGCGCGCGGAGCTCGTTCTGCATCTTCATCGCCTCCACCACGAGGAGCTGCTGGCCGGTGACGACGGCGTCGCCCACGGCGACCGACACGGCGACCACGACACCCGGGATGATGGCATGGACCTCGGTCGGCCCGCCGCGTGCCGCCTCGGCGCGGCCGCGTCGCGCCCGTTCGCGCAGGGCGGCTCGGCGCTCCGGTTCGAGCTCGACCTCCACCCGCCAGCCGTCGACCACGACCTCGCGCCGGGTGACGCCCGACCGACGATCGGCGGTCGACGTGGCGCCGTCGGCGGGGAGCAGCAGGATCCGGGCGCGGGTCAGACCCTCGTGGCTCGGCGGCCGGGACGCCGGGTCCGACCACGATCGGGGTCAGGCCCGGCATGGGCCGACCCGGGCGCGAGCCCGACCCGGACGGCTCGCTGGTCGACGAGGGGCTCGGCCGGCCCGTCGTTCACGACGGCCAGCGGTCGATGGCCGCGAGGCGGGCTGCCTGGCGCCAGCGATCGTCCTCGGACCGACCGTCGGCCGAGGCGGGTGCGGCCGGCCCGGATCGTGGGTCGCTCCCGGACGCGCTCGCCTCGGCTCCGTCGAGCGCGTCGAGCCCGGCCGCCAGCATCGCCAGCCGGGCGGCCTCGGCAAAGTCGGGCCGCGCCATCCCAGTGGTCCCCCACCCAACCGGTCGACAGGTCGGCGGCCGCGAATGCCTCGCTCCGCGCCACGTACCGGTGGAACGGCAGGGTCGTCTGGATCCCGCCGATCTCGGTCTCGTCGAGGGCCCGGCGCCAGCCGGTCGATCGCCGCTGGGCGATCGGCGGCGTGGACCAGGATCTTGGCCACGAGGTTGTCGTACTCGGCGGGGACGCGATCGCCGGCCGCGACACCCGAGTCGATCCGGACGCCGGGGCCCGCCGGCATGACCCAGTGGCGGATCCGTCCGGGCGTCGGCGTGAAGTCGCGGCCCGGGTCCTCAGCCGCAATCCGGACCTCGATGGCGTGGCCGGCCGGGCTGGTCGCCGTCTCGGCCGCGGCGAGGGCGTCGTCGGACAACGGCCACCCGCGGCCAGCCAGAGCTGCTCGCGGACGATGTCGAGCCCCGACACCAGCTCGGTCACCCCGTGCTCCACCTGCAGCCGCGTGTTCACCTCGAGGAAGTAGAACGACCCGTCGGGTGCCAGCAGGAACTCGGCGGTCGCGGCGTTGCGCAGCCCGGCGGCGGTCGCCACCCGGACGGCGAGGTCGTGGAGGGTCCGGCGATCGTCGCGGGTCAACCCCGGCGCCGGCGCCTCCTCGACGAGCTTCTGGTGGCGACGCTGGAGCGAGCAGTCGCGCTCCCCGATGGCGATGACGCGCCCCGTGTCGTCGCCCAGCAGCTGGACCTCGACGTGCCGGGCCGGCACGATCTCCCGCTCCAGGTAGACCGACCCATCGCCGAACGCCGACGCCGCCTCGTGCGACCCGGACGCCAGCGCCGCCGGCAGCTCGGCCGCGGTGGCGACCCGGCGCATGCCCCGGCCACCTCCACCGGCCGCCGCCTTGACCAGCAGCGGAAAGCCGATCGCCTCGGCCTGGCGGACGATCGCATCGACCTGGTCCGGCCGGTCGACCGGCGCGGGCTCGAGCGTCCCGGGCACGGCCATGACGCCGACTTCGTGCGCGGTTCGCCGCGCATGCAGCTTGTCGCCGAGGGCGTCGATCGTCGCCGACGGCGGTCCGACGAAGACGATGCCGGCCGCTTCGACGGCCCGGGCGAACGCCGCCCGCTCGGCCAGGAAGCCGTATCCCGGGTGGATCGCCTCGGCGCCGCTCGTGGACGCGGCGTCGAGGATCGCGTCGATGTTCAGGTAGCTATCGGCGGCGGGTGCCGGCCCGACCCGGATCGCCCGATCGGCCATCCGGACGTGCTGCGCCGCGGCGTCCACGTCGCTGTAGACGGCGACCGCTTCCATCCCCAGCTCGTGGCAGGCGCGGATGATCCGGACGGCGATCTCGCCCCGGTTCGCGACGAGGACCCGCCCGAACGGGGCCCCGCGCCGGCCGTCTTTGCGCAAAGACGGGCCCGCCTCAGAGCGGGATGTTGCCATGCTTCTTCCGTGGATTCGTCTCGTGCTTGTCGGCCAGCAGCTCGAGCGATCGGATCAATCGCGGCCGCGTCTCCGACGGCTTGATGACCTCGTCGACATAGCCACGAGCCGCCGCGGCGTACGGGTTCGCGAACTCCGATTCGTAGTACGCCACCAGGCGCGCCCGCTCGGCGACCGGATCGTCGGCCGCCGCGATCGCGTCCTTGAAGATGATGCTGACCGCTCCCTCGGCGCCCATCACCGCGATCTCGGCCGTCGGCCAGGCGAAGTTCATGTCGCCGCGGATGTGCTTGCTGCTCATGACGTCATACGCGCCGCCATACGCCTTCCGGGTGATGACCGTCAGCTTGGGGACCGTCGCCTCGCAATAGGCGTACAGCAGCTTCGCGCCATGCTTGATGATCCCGCCGTGTTCCTGCGCCACGCCCGGCATGAACCCCGGGACGTCGACGAAGGTGACCAGCGGAATGTTGAAGCAGTCGCAGGTCCGGACGAACCGAGCCGCCTTGATCGCCGCATCGATGTCGAGCGCACCGGCGAGGATCGACGGCTGCTGCGCAACGATGCCGACGCTCCGTCCACCGAGTCGCGCGAAGCCGACCAGGATGTTCCGGGCGAACGCCGGCTGGATCTCCAGGAACGTCCCGTCGTCGACGATGCGGCTGACGACGTCGTGCATGTCATACGGAACGCGCGGGTCGTCGGGCACGACGCGATCGAGCGCGATGTCCATGCGATCCGCTGGATCGGTCGTCGCGATGGTTGGCAGATCCGCCAGGTTGTTCTGCGGGAGGTAGCCCAGGATCCGTCGCGCAGATTCGAGTGCCTCGGCTTCGTCGGTGGCCGCGAGGTGCGCGACACCGCTCCGCGTCGTATGCGTCAACGCCCCGCCCAGGAACTCCGAATCGACTTCCTCGTGGGTCACCGTTTTCACAACGTTCGGTCCGGTGACGAACATGTAGCTCGTCCCCTCGACCATGATCGTGAAGTCGGTCATCGCCGGCGAGTACACCGCGCCGCCGGCGCACGGTCCCATGACGACCGACAGCTGCGGCACGACGCCCGACGCCAGAACGTTGCGCAGGAAGATATCGGCATAGCCACCAAGCGACGCGACGCCTTCCTGGATTCGCGCCCCGCCCGAATCGTTGAGGCCGATGATCGGTGCACCGATCTTCATCGCGAGGTCCATGACCTTGCAGATCTTCTCGGCATAGGCCTCCGACAGCGATCCACCGAAGACCGTGAAGTCCTGGCTGTAGACGACGACGATGCGGCCGTCGATCGTGCCGTGGCCGGTGACAACGCCGTCGCCGAGGAATTGCTGCTCGGCCATGCCGAACTCGGTGGCGCGATGCGTGACGAATGCATCGAGCTCGACGAACGAGCCCGGGTCGAGGAGCAGCTCGAGTCGCTCGCGAGCCGTCAGCTTGCCGAGCTCATGCTGGCGTTCGACGCGCGTCGCACCGCCGCCCAGCTTGGCCTCGGCGCGCATCGCGTCGAGTCGATCGAATTCGTTCTTCGTTGGTCGACAAGGTGGCGGGACCTCCGGGTGTCCTTGCGCAAAGACAGGGGCATCATAGTTGCGTCCGAGACGCGTTCGGCGCGCTGCCGGACGCCGAATCCGTCCATATCGGCCGTCGTCGGTCATGCCGACCTATCCACAGAATCGGTGAACAACTCGCAAACCGTGTGGATAACCCGGGCCGCAATCGGACCGTCGCGCGGTACGATGGCGGCACTCGCTCCCCTCCCCCATGCGGCCACCGTCGCGCCGCTCCCAGACCCTGAGGTGATGCCCCGGTGACGAACGTGATCGCGATCGCCAACCAGAAGGGCGGCGTCGGCAAGACGACGACGGCGATCAACCTGGCGGGCGCCCTCGCCGAAGAGGGCTACCGCGTCCTGTGCGTCGACATGGACCCGCAGGCGAATCTCACTGCCGGTCTCGGCATCAACCTCAACACCGTCGAGCGATCGATGGCAGACGTGCTGGCCGATGGTCGCTCATCGCTGACCGACGTGATCCTGCCGACCGAAACCGCCGGCATCGACGTCGCTCCGGCGCACATCGACCTGGCGTCGACCGAAGGCGAGCTGTTCACCGCGCTCGGTCGCGAGCAGATCTTGCGCGAGGCATTCGACGGACATCTCGACACGTACGACTACGTGTTGATCGACTGCCCACCGAACCTCGGCCTGCTGACGGTCAACGGTCTCGTCGCGTCGACCGGCGTCATCATCCCGGTCCAGACGCAGTACTACGCGATGAAAGGCCTCAACAACCTGGTCAAGGTCATCAACGCCATCCGTCTCAAGCTGAACCGCGACCTGAAGATCCTCGGCCTGCTGCCGACGTTCTTCGACGGCCGGACGAACCTGGCGCGTGACATGCTCGACGAGCTCCGCGTCGTTGGCGACCATCATGTCTTCACCAGCATTGTCCGGACGACCGTGAAGCTCGGTGAAGCACCGCTCGTCGGCCGGCCGATCACGACGTACGCCAGTAACAGCGACGCGGCTCGAACGTATCGCGTCCTTGCCCGGGAGGTGATCGACCTTGGCCCGAACTGACTTCCGCGCCGCGGCCGCGCGGCGCCTGTCCGAAGACACCGAGCTCTCGCCGTCGATCGTCAGCCTGCTGTCGCCCGACAGCCCGACGCGATCGGTCGGCGTCCGGATCGTCCCGGTCGACCACATCGAGCCGAACCCCGAGCAGCCGCGGATGGTCTTCGAGCAGTCCGCGCTCGATGAGCTGGCCGCGTCGATCCGCGAGCACGGCGTCCTCCAGCCGATCCTCGTTCGTCCGCTCGGTCCGAACACCTACCAGATCGTCGCGGGCGAGCGCCGCTGGCGCGCGTCACGCCAAGCAGGGCTCGAGACGATCCCGGCCCTGATCGAGGACATCGACGACGACACGGCGCTCGAGATCGCGATCATCGAGAACCTCCAGCGCGAGGACCTGACGCCACTCGACGAAGCGATGATGTACGACCGGATGGTCCACGAGCACGGCTACAGCATTCGCAAGCTTGCCGACAAGCTGGGCAAGGACAAGGGCTACCTCGAGAATCGGCTGCGGCTCGCCGACGCGCCGCCGGAGATCCGGGAGCTGGTGTCTTTGCGCAAGGACAGCTTGTCGCACGCCTACGAGCTGATGAAGGTCGAGGACCCCAAGAAGCGCCGGCGATTGGCCGAGCAGGTCGCCCGTGGCGAGCTGACCCTGATCAAGCTCCGCGACAAGATCGAGGGCCGGCGCGCCCGGCCGGCCGCGCCGGTCGACGACGTCCCCGACGAGGCGTACGAGCCGGCCGCCGGCGACGAGGGGCCCGACGACGCCGGGACCGATCCGCTCTGGACGTCGGACGCGGCGCCTCCCCGCGCCATCTCGGATGATTCCCTGGTCAATGCCAAGCACAGCCTGTCCGAGGCGGTCGAGGAGATCATCGGTGTGCTCGGCGATCCGGGCGTCCGCGAATTGATCGGCGAGACGGACCGGGCGAACCTGGCGAAGTACCTGACGATCGCCAAGATCCGCATCGAGAACGCGATCGCGTTGGTCCGGAGCGACGACGCCGGCTACTGAGCGGTCTCAGCAGTCGAACGCGAACCAACACAGCTCGTTGCGCAGCCGCTGGTCGTCGAGCACGAGCTCCCGGATCTCGTCGGGAAGCTGGTCGCGCTGCCACCGGCACTCGAGGCGGCCGGCGGCCTCACCCTCGCCCTCGGGCGCTGCCGCTCGCGCCGCCCTGACCGCGTAGGCCGCAGCGCCGAGCTCGTGGGCCGCCACATGGCCCACCGCCGCCGCCTGGCCCGCAGCGTACGCGGCATGCCGTGCCGCCCCACGCAGGTCCCTGGCCGCCGCGTTGGCGTGGCCGCCCGCCGTGCGGGCCTCCGCCCACGCGATCTCGCCCCGCGCCCAGGCGCGCCCGAAGTCGATCGCCCGACGGGGACGGTCGTCCTTCGGCCGCGCCTCTTCGAAGTGGTAGAGCACGTGCTCGGCGCAGTCAGCGGCCCACATCGCCAGGAGGCGGTGATCGTCGTCGAGGAGGGTCCCGCCACGACGCACCGTGATGAACCGCGGATCCCGGATCTTGGGGAGGATCACCGGCGTCAGCTCGCCAGGCCGGCTGCGGCCAGCCAGATCGCGGCGAGGATGCCGACGCCGACCGCCTCGAGTTCCCAGGCGCGCTCGCGCCGCGCCGGGTCGCCGCGGCGGCCCAGGACGATGCCAATCGCGACGACCCCGCTCGCGATGGCGGCCCCCGCGAGCTCGAGCGTCGAGGCGCCCGCGAGGCCAAGCGTGACCGCCGCCACCCCGACGACGGCGCCGAGCAGCACGGCGTGGACGAGCCAGGCCCGCTCCGTCCCCAGCCGCACCGCCACCGAGTCGACGCCGGTTGCGGCATCGCGTTCGAGGTCCGCGCGGGCATTGGCGATGGCCAGCGCAGCGCCGGCCAGGACGGCAACGGGGACGAGGAGCGCGAACGACGCCGGCAGGTCGCCGGCCGTCCCGAACCAGCCGAACACCGGCAGCAGCGGGATGCCGACCGCGAACGGCAGCCACGACCAGGCCGTCCCCTTGAACGCGAGGTCGTAGCCGAAGCCGATGGCCAGGATGACGGCGGCAAGCCCGACCAGGCCGGGGCCGGACGGAACGCTCAGGACGATCCCGGCACCAGCCGCCGCGACGACCAGTCCCCGGGCGATCGGGATCGACACGAGGCCCGCCGGGATCGGCTTGCCGGGCTTGCTCCGCGCGTCATCCGGCGCGTCGACGAGGTCGTTGAGCGTGCCGATCGATGCCTGGAGGAGGACCATCGCGAGCCCGAGCCGCAGCGCGGTCCACCCGTCGGCGCCGGCGACCAGCCCGACGGCAGCGACGACGAGCCCGTCGAGCAGGGACGGGAAGGGATGGGTCAGGCGGACGAGCGCGCCGGCCCGGGCGAGGACGCCCGGCGTCTCAGACGTAGACGATCTCGTCGAAGTTCTCGAGCAGGTACTCGATCAGCCGTGCGCGACCGTCGGGCACCTGCGCCCGGATCCCCGGCACCAGCGCGTACAGCGTGACCGTCGGCACGACCAGGTGGCCCGCCGCATCGCGCCCGATGACCGCCGGCGGCCCACCGCCAGAAGCGAACACCCGTTCGAATCCTCGCTCGTCGAGCCGGGCAGCTCGTCGGAAGTCCTCGACCACCTTGACGATGCCGCGCCGGATGACGACGTCACGCATCAGCTCGCTCACCCAGGCGTCGATCTGGGCGTCGTCCTGATCGGCGAGGCGGGCACGGTATTGCTTCGGGTCGGCCGACAGACCGGTCGCTGCCACGGTCCCTCCTGGGGTCATTCGGATGGGTCGGAGTATGCCAGACCAGGCGGCTCGGACGCCGCCCAGGCAGCCTCGCGCGATCCTTCGGGCCAGTCGTTGAACTGCTCGCTCAGCCACCGTCCGACGCGGCCCGGCGGTGGTGCGTCCGGCGCGTCCGCGACGAGGTCATGGAGCGCCGTCCACGTCCGCGCCGTCAGGTCGGCGAGGGCCTCCCTCGTCGGCCGGCCGTTGACCGCCAGCGGCTCCCCCACCCTGATCCGGACGCGGCCGCCGAAGCGCAGCCAGCTCGTGCCGTTGATGGCGACCGGCACCAGCGGCACGCCGGAGCGCAGCGCGAAGTAGGCGGCGCCTTCGCTCAACGGCAGCAGCTCGGACTCGCGCGCGTGGATCCGCCCTTCGCCGGCGATCGCCACAACGCCGCCGGCGGCGATGACCGCACCGACCCGCCGGGTCGCCTCGAGCAGGTCGTTCTTGCCCGGCTTGTAGGGAATGGCCGTGCCGGTCCAGTGCATGACCCGGTTGCGCCCGCCGACGCGCATGTCCTCTTCCTTCGGCCCGAAGAACCACAGCCGCGGCCGGAAGGGAAGGACGGCCATCAGCACGAACGGATCGGACCAGCTCAGGTGGTTGAAGCAGTAGATCGCCGGTCCGGGCGGCAGCCGATCCCGGTCCTCGAGCCTCACCCGCAGGTACGCCCGGGTCAGGCCGGCGACGACGAAGCGCGAGAGCCAGTAGCGGATCGTCCGGCGTAGCGGGCTGATCGCCGGCCCGGGGAGCGCGGCGCGATTGGATCGAGCCACGCCGGGCAGGTCAGGCCGACCGCATGGCGCAACGGTCCGGGTCCGACGCGGGGATCACCGGCTCGCTGCCGCCGACCGTGTGGGCTTGGGCTTCGGCGTCTTGCCCGACGCGAGCTGCTTGGCAGCCGAGGCGCCCGGCTGGGTCGATGCGGCGGCCCGCCTGGCCGGCGACGTCACCCGCTTGGCGGCCGGAGCGGGGCGGCCGTCGACCGCGGCGAACAGCGCCTGGGCGAAGGCCGCGATCCGATCGGCGGTGTCATCGACGCCGTTGAGCACATGGGTCTCGACCTGGAACGACACGAGCCGATGGCCACCCTGGATCTCCACCCCGAGCTCGCTGAGCTGGACACGGCTCCAGCGCACGACCTTGCCGCTGGCGCGCGGCCCCTCGCCCGCGACATTGACCCGGACGCTGAGCTGGACGAGCCCGGCCGGGGTCGGAGCGAGGACCAGGTAGCGGACGGAGGGATCGTCCCCCAGGCCACCCAGCACTCCGGGTCGGCATCGGCGCCGAGGATCGCGAGCGCCGAGTCGACGACGGCCATGACCTTGGCCGAGGTCGCATCCTTCGACGGCGCTCGGCCGCTCCATTCGCTCAGCCGCATCCGACCCTCCCCTGGATCCGTGGATCGCGCACGCTCGTGGACGGGCCATCGGCATCACCGTCCTGGCGGCGAGGCTAGCACACGGCAGCCGGCGCGGACCGTGCCACGGAGCCGTTGCCAACGCCGGGTCGTCGGGTACCGTTGGACCATGCACGTGCGTCGCGGCTTCCTCGGCTGGGGTGTCTTCCTGATCCTGGCCGGCGCCGTCCCCCTCCTGGTCCGGTCCGGCACCTTGAGCGAGGACCAGATCGGGCGGCTGTGGACGCTCTGGCCGCTGATCCTGATCGGGATCGGCATTGGCTTGATCCTCAGTCGGACCCGGTTCGCCTTCGTGGGCGGGCTGGTGGTCGCGGCCACCCTCGGCCTGATGGCCGGCGGGCTGCTGAGCACCGGCGTCGACCGCCTGTCGACCGGCGCCTGCGGGCCGGACACCTCGGCCGTGGCCTTCCCGGCGCAGGACGGGACGATGACCGGTGGCTCCGGCTCCGTCGACGTGGACCTCAACTGCGGCAACCTGACGCTGACCGCTGCCGCCGGCGCGGCGTGGCACGTCGAGGGCAGCGATGCCAAGGGCAGCGGCCCGACCGTCGAGGCCGAAGAGGACTCGCTGACGGTCCGATCCCGGGACGACAGCAACGCGTGGTGGGATCTCGGCCCCCGCGACAGCTGGACCATCACGCTGCCCGGCGACCCGAGGCTGGACGTCGAGCTGCGGCTGAACGCCGGGTCGAGCACGGTGACGCTCGCCGGGGCCACGCTCGAGACGCTCGACCTCGTGCTCAACGCGGGCTCGACACGGATCGACCTGACCTCGGTCTCGTCGATCGAGGGCGTCGACTTCACGTTGAACGCCGGCGCGATCAACCTGACCCTGCCCTCGACATCGATGACCGGGACGATCCAGGCCAACGCCGGGGCGGTCAAGCTCTGTGCTCCGGCTGGCGTCGCGCTTCGGCTCGAGACCGGCGACAGCATCGTCGCGTCGTACGACTACGCGGGCGAGGGCCTGGTCCAGGACGGCTCGGTCTGGTCGACACCGGGGTTCGAGGGCGCGCCGGTCAAGATCGACCTGCGGACGAGGGCCAACGCGGGCTCGTTCACGCTCAATCCGGAGGGTGGCTGTGGCTGATCGGCTGTATCGATCGCGCGACGATCGGATGCTCACCGGCGTCGCGGGCGGCGTGGCGGAGACGCTGGACGCCGATCCGTCGCTGATCCGGATCGTGTGGGCCCTGCTCGTCATCCTGACCGGCGGCATCGCCCTGATCGTCTACATCGTGATGGCGATCGTCGTGCCGGAGCGACCCGAGGGCATGCCGATCGCCCGGTCCGGGCCGGGGCCGGTCCCGGGCGAGGAACCAGACGCGCCGCGTGCCCACCCGGCCAGTGGCGAGGCCCGGACGGCTCGACGGTGCCGCTGGCCGACCGCGGCCCCGGGCGCCAGCCGGCGGCGACGCGATCCGGCCGACCAGACGCGGGTCGGGCTGATCGCCGGCTTCCTGTTGATCGTCCTCGGTGGCTTCTTCCTGATCCGCCAGCTCCTCCCGGCGCTCGATCTTGGGCTGTGGTGGCCGCTCGCCGCGATCGTGGCCGGGGTCCTGCTCGTCGTCGTCGCCCTCCTCCCGCCGCGACGCCCGAGCTGACGACCCAGTTCGGACGAATCGACCTTGGATCCGCAGTCCGAGCGGTGGATCATCGCGTTCGCCGGCCTGGGGATCGTGGGCGGCCTGCTCCTGCTCCTCCGCGGCATGGGCAGCTACCGGTCGCACCTGCGGGTGGCCGACATCGCGACCTCGTCGATCGACACGATCGCAGCCGGCGAGGTCCGCGTCAGCGGGATCGTCGAGCCGGCCGAGCTGACCCTCGTCTCGCTCCTCCAGAGCCGTCAGTGCGTGTACTACCGGGCGACCGTCGGTGACGCCGGCGAGCGACGCCGGCCCGATCCCGGCTACACGGAGGAACGCTCGATCGGGTTCCGGGTTCGCGACGACATCGGGGAGCCTGCGCGTGTTCCCGCGGGAGGCCCGCTTCGATGCGCCGGTCCGCTTCGAGGGCCAGACCGGGACGCTCGGCGACGAGCCGGCCGGGCTCGACCTCCGCCGTGGCGGGTCGACCCGGGGCGGCGAGATCGACCGGGTCGTGGCGGCCGCCGAGCTGCTCCGCGTCCACGCCCCGTGGGAGTGGTCGGCGCTGGCCGGCGTCGGCGACCGCGACGGCCGCCGGTCGTACCGCGAAACCCGTCTCGAGCTGGGTGACGAGGTGACGATCGTCGGCTGGGCGCTCCCCTTCTCCGACCTGCCCGACCCGGTCGGCGCCAACCTGGGCGACGGCTCGGGGACGACGGCAGACGACCCGGAGGTCGAGGCCGACCTCGCCGCCGCGCGCGCATCCGGCAGCCTCGCCGACGACCCGGCTGAAGCGTGGGGCAATGCCGCGATCCCTGGCTTCGGGATCGGCCGCCCGGCGACCGAGCCCGCCATCGACCCGGCTGCCGATCGGCTGCCGCTGGCCACGCCGGACGAGGTGGCACGGACGCACCGCACGTTCGTCATCGCCCCGGAGACGCTCGTCCTCGCCGCCGCGGACGATGTTCCCCTGCTGATCGCGTATGGATCGCCGGGCGAGGTCGTCCGGCGCAGCCGCTCGCCGCTTCTCCTGGGCCTGCTCGGCGCGATCGTCGCGATCGGCTCGGCCATGGTCCTCGCCGTCTGGCTCAACGGCGGGTTCGCCCCGTGACCCCGCTCGATCTCGGCGCGGCGTTCGCGGTTGCGGTCCTGATCGGGGTCGGCGGCTTCATCGTGCTGACCAGCTACAACGCGATCGTGGCGCTCCGCCAGCGCAGCGACAAGGCCTGGTCGAACATCGACGTGGTGCTCAAGCAGCGCCACGACCAGCTGCCGAACCTCGTCTCGGCCGTCCGCGGGCTGATGACCTACGAGCGCGACGTCCTCACCAGCGTCACCGAGGCACGCGCCGCCTACTCCCCGACCGCACCGATCCCCGACCAGGCGGCGACGTCCGAGGCGACGAGCGCGGCGGTGCGGACCCTGTTCGCCGTTGTCGAGCGCTACCCGGAGGTCCGTTCCGGGACCAACGTGCTCGACCTGCAGGACGAGATCGAGCGTATCGAGGGCGATGATCGCCGACCGCCGCGAGCTCTACAACGACCAGGTCTACCGCTACAACACGCGGATCGGCCAGGTCCCGGGAGCCCTCATCGCGCCGCTCTTCGGGTGGCGGGAGCGCCCGTTCTTCGCAGCCGACCCGGCCGAAACCGTCCGGCCGGAAACCGATCTCGAGACAAGCTGATGACCCGGGCCCGGCCCGATCAGCCGCCCGACGACGTGCATCACGACGTGTGGCTCGTCCGCCACGGCGAGACCGAGTGGGCGCGCCTTGGCCGCCACACCGGCCGGACGGACATTCCCCTGACCGATACCGGGCGGGAGCAGGCGCGGACGCTCGGGCGGCGGCTGGCCGGCCACCCGTTCGCGCTCGTCCTGACCAGTCCGCTGTCCCGCGCGGCCGAGACCGCGGCGCTGGCCGGGTTCGGCGACGAGGCGCAGCCGGATCCCGACCTCCAGGAATGGGACTACGGCGCGCTCGAGGGCCGGCTGACCAGCGACATCCGGACGGAGTTCCCGGGCTGGACGATCTGGGACGGGCCGTGGCCGGGCGGCGAGACCATCGGCCAGGTGGCAGCGCGGGCGGATCGGGTGATCGCCCGGTTGCGCGAGGCCGACGGCGACGCGCTGGTCGTCGCCCACGGCCACCTGCTGCGCGTCCTCGCGGCCCGCTGGCTCGATCTCGCCCCGACGGCCGGCGGCCTGTTCGCGCTCGGCACGGCGACGATCTCGATCCTCGGCTGGGAGCGTGAGCGCGCCGTGATCGAAGCCTGGAACGACGAAGCGGACCGCTGACCGGCGGGGCGTGGCCGCCGTCCTCGGCATGGTCCCGCAAGGTCGTGACCCGAGCCTGCAACGGTCTCGAATCCGCGCCCGCGAGACGATGGAAGGTACGGATCAAGGAGGACGACCATGGGTACCGACGCCGAGATCATGGGACCGGTTGGGCAGCTGCACATCGACGACGGCGGATCGGGCGGCCTGCCGGTCGTGTTCATCCACTCGTTCGGCGGCAGCACCGCGCACTGGACCGAGCAGCTCGAGCACGTTCGCGGCTCGCGGCGGGCCGTGGCGTTCGACCTGCCGGGCCACGGCCGGACCGACGCCCGCGTCGACGAGGACGTCACGATCGAGGACCTGGCCGACGACCTCGGGACCGTGCTCGATGGGCTCGAGCTGGGGAGGGTCGCGCTCGTCGGCCACAGCATCGGCGGGTTGATCGCGATCGCCTACGGCGCGAGCCATCCCGACCGGGTTGCCGGCATGCTGCTTGCCGGGACGCCCGGCCGTGTGCCGCTCCAGCAGGCCGATCAGGTCGATGTCGGCGATGAGCTCGAACTATGAAGACACGATGAACGGCTACTGGGAGCGCCTGTTGGCCGATGCCACCCCGGCGGTCCGCGAGCAGATCAACGCGGAGCGCGAGCAGCTGCCGGAGGACGTGGCGACGACGCTGATCAAGTCGACGTTCGCGTATGACCCGTTGCCCGGGCTGCGCGATTACCCGGGCGTGGTCCAGCTCGTGACGATCGGTGACTCGCCGTTCGACCTGCACAAGCAGCTCCCGGAGCTCCCCAACGAGTCCGTGACGGGGACGAGCCACTGGTTCCAGCTGGACCGACCTGAGGCGTTCGACCAGCTGCTCGACGCGTTCCTGGCCCGTGTGGACGCGGCCGAGGCTGGATCCGCGGCGCGGTCCGACCCCGCCGCTATGCCGGCGATGCGCTGAGCCACGCGAGCGGGATCAGCGGGCGGACGAGCCCTTGGGCCGGTCACCGCGGTCGCCCTGACCGGGTTTCGCCGGCGTGGATGAGTGCTGGCGCTGGTCCGCCGCAGACGGAACGACCGACGTCGGTCTGGTCGCTGGTGAACCGGCCGCGGGCGTCGCGCCGGGAGTAGCGGCCGCTGCCGGGGTTGGGGTCGAGCCGTTCGCGCTTGATCGAAGCCATCGAATCCTCCGTCCTCATGGGCCGCACCGACGACATGGGCTTGTCGCCGGGCGGTTCGATCAGGGTGCGGCCGCCGCCGATTCCTGCAGCAGCACGGTCGCCGTGATTCGCGCATCGCGCTCGTTACAGAACCCGCGCCGCCCGACGACGCGACGTCGGACCCCGTTTTGGGCGATCCTCTCGGAGATCGACCGGCCGGCCCTTGATGCCGGCGATCGCCAGGAGCCGGAGGTGACGTGAGCGGCGCACCGGACATCGCCATCCGCCGACTCCTCGCGGTCGACAAGCCCCAGGTCGACGGTCTGGTCGACCTCCTGATCGACTGCGTCGACGACGGCGCATCGGCCAGCTTCATGGCCCCGCTCGCCCCGGCGACCGCGCACGCGTTCTGGACCAAGGTCGCCGATGACGTGGCCGCCGGCGACCGGGCGCTGCTCGTCGCGGAGGACGACGCGGGCATCGTCGGGACCGTCCAGCTCGTGCTCGCCCAACCCGAGAACCAGCCGCATCGAGCCGAGCTGGTCAAGCTCCTCGTCCACCATCGAGCGCGTCGACGGGGCCTCGGCGAACGCCTGATGCGTGCCGCGGAAGCCCTCGCCCGCGACTGCGACAAGACGCTGCTCGTCCTCGACACGGTCCCGGGCAGCGACGCCGAGCGGTTGTACGACCGGCTCGGCTGGGTTCGGGTCGGGACGATCCCGGACTTCGCCCTGCTGCCGTTCGGCGGTCTCGCCCCCACGACCGTGTTCTATCGCCGCGTCTAACCCGTGACCCCGATCAGTCGTCGGGCATCACCCGCCGGTCACCGACCGGAACCGTCACGTCGGGGAACGCCAGCGTCCCCGCCGCGACCCACCACTCCATGAGGTCGTAGCCCAGCCGACCGGCCTGGACCGACGGATCGGCATCGCTGAGCCGCGCAGCCTCCTCCAGGCTGCAGGCGAAGATCGAAAGCCCGCGCATGGAGATATCGGACTGCTCATCGAACGGTCCGTTGGCCACGATCACGCCCTGCCGGCGCAGCTCCGCCCGGTACGCGAGATGCCGGGCCTGGAGGGCATCGAGCTCGTCATCCGGCATGTCCGGCGCGTCAGCCGGCCGGCGCAGCAGGACGAGCGTGTAGACGTCGAACGCGTCGGGGATGTTCGGATCCCGGGGCATTGGGCCGATTCCGCTAGGCGAAGAACGCGACGATCGCGGCCGTATCGTCCGAGAACGCCCAGCGCTCGGTGGCCTTGCCGTCACGAATGTGGAAGATCTCGGCGGTCCGGTACACGAGGGTCTTGCCGCCGCGGGTGGCCGTGGCGGTCCCAAGCGCGATCGCATGCTCGTCGTTGGCGACGACGTCGTGGAGGTCGTACTTGATCGTCAGGTCGCCCGCCTCGCCCATCGTCGCGCGCAGCTCGTCCTTGCCGCGGCGCGGCTCGGCGCGGCCGATCTCGTGCCAGATGATGTCGTCGGCCATGAAGGCGTCGACGATCGCCATCTCCTCGACCGGCGTTCGACATGTCCATCTCGTTCATCGCCTGCATCGCGCGGCGGACGAGGGCAACGTTCGGGTGATCGGCCATGGTGGGTTCCCTCCCCTTCGGCGCCCACGACGAAATGGACGTGACGCACCAGGGCGACAGCGTATATCGCCCGGCACAGGCCCGAGAAGAGGTTGGCTCCGGCGGTAGGACTCGAACCTACGACCAAGCGGTTAACAGCCGCCCGCTCTACCACTGAGCTACGCCGGAGCGAGGACGCGAGCGACCGGGCGAGGCCGGTGCCGGCGCGTCGTGGGCGCCGGGGTCGGCGCCGCGCGACAGGATAGCACGGCCCCCGAACGATCAGGCCGTCCGGGCCCGCCGCAGCTGGAAGCCGGCCACGACCTGGAAGATCCCGAGGACCACCAGCCAGATCCCGCCGATGAACGCCAGCGTGAGGGCCGACGAGATCGGGTAGGTCAGGATGATGATCCCGGCGACCACGCCGAGCAGGCCCATGGCGATGCGCCAGTTGCGGCCCTGCTTGACCGAGAACGCGGCGATGAAGGTCATCACGCCCTGGACCAGCCAGAAGATGCCGAGCACGAAGATGAACACCTCGACCGACTGGAACGGCGTGCGCAGCAGGGCAAACCCGACGATCACCGACAGGACGCCGATGATCGCGTGGAGGACGCGCGCCCCGGTGTCGCCGTCACGCGTGAACGAGGTGATCACCTCGAAGATGCCGCTCACGAACAGCCAGGCGGCGAAGAAGATGGCGACGGTCACGATCGTCGCGCCCGGATAGAACATCGCCAGGAAGCCGAGCACGATGCCGGCGACACCCATCACGACCACCAGACCCCAGTGGTCGGCGAGGTCCTGCATCATCGAGTGGGCCTGGTCCGCGGCGGCGTCCGCTGAGCTGGTCATCCGATCCCTCCAGTCCGAATGTGGGGCCGCGACGAGGATAGCGAGCGGCCCGCTCGCGCACCAGTCGGGGCATACTCCCGATTCCATGGCCGATCGCTCTCCGCTCATCTCGCCCGAGGCGCTCCATGCCCGGCTCGGTGCGCCCGACCTGCGCCTCGTCGACGTCCGCTGGGTGCTCGGCTCGCCCGGGGCGGGTCGCGCCGCCTACGACGCCGGCCACCTCCCGGGTGCGATCTTCCTCGACCTCGACAGCGATCTCGTGGCCGCCGTCGGCCCGGGGCGCCACCCGCTCCCGGCGCCCGCCGACTTCCGGGAGCGCCTCGAGGCGGCCGGGATCGGCGCGGGCGACGAGGTCGTCGCCTACGACGACGCGGGCGGGTCGATCGCGGCCCGCCTGTGGTGGATGCTCGACGACCTCGGTCACGAACGGGTCCGCGTCCTCGACGGTGGGCTCCCGGCCTGGCTGGCCGCCGGCTTCCCGGTCACGACCGATCCGCCCGACCCGCGCCCGCGCGGCCGGCTCGCGCTCCGCGACGCCTGGACCAACGTGATCGACCGCCACGAGCTCGCCGGGCGGCTCGGCGAGGTCGTGCTCCTCGACGCCCGCGGCGGGCCGCGCTACCGGGGCGAGACCGAGCCGATCGACCCGGTCGCCGGCCACATCCCGACCGCCCGGCACGCGCAGGCCGACGGCAACCTCGGCCCCGACGGGCGGCTGCTCCCGGCGGCCGAGCTGGCGGAGCGCTTCGGCTCGCTCGGGGCGGGCGGCGACGACGGCCCGGTCGTGACGTCGTGCGGCAGCGGCGTGACCGCCTGCTTCAACAGCCTGGCGATGCGCGTCGCCGGCCTGCCCGATCCGATCCTCTACCCCGGGTCGTACAGCGACTGGAGCCGGTCCGGGATGCCGGTCGCCGTCGGGCCCGAGCCCGGCGACCCGCCAGCCGGCACCGGATGAACCGGGCACCACCACGGGCGACCTGTACGGCGACCTCGCCCCATGGTTCCCCCTGCTGACGCCGCCCGAGCACTACGCGGAAGAGGCCGCCTACAGCCTCGACCTCCTGCGCGACCACATCGCCGGGCCGCTCGAGACGCTGCTCGAGCTCGGCGCGGGGGGCGGCCACCTCGTGTCGCACCTGCCGGACTCGATCGCGCTCACGCTGACCGACCTGTCGCCGGCGATGCTCGAGGTCAGCCGCGCGCTCATCCCGCGGGCCGAGCACCTCGTCGGCGACATGCGGACCCTCCGCCTCGGCCGGACGTTCGACGCGGTCCTGATCCACGACGCGATCTGCTACATGACGACCGAGGCCGACCTTCGCGCGGCCCTTGCGACCGCGTTCGAGCATCTCCGGCCCGGCGGCGCGGGCCTCTTCCAGCCCGACTACGTCCGCGAGACCTTCGCTGCCGCGACCGACCACGGCGGCGAGGACGGACCCCCACTGGCCGACGGCCGGCCGGGCCGCGCCCTGCGCTACCTCGATTGGACGACCGATCCCGACCCGACCGATTCGACCTACCGGGTCGACTACGCGATCGCGACGCGCGACGAGGACGGCTCGGTCGAGGTTCGCCATGACGTGCACATCGAAGGCCTGTTCGGTCGCGAGCGCTGGCTCGAGCTGCTCACCGAGGTCGGCTTCGAGCCGCTCGCGTTCGACGACCCGTGGGGTCGTGTCGTGTTCGTCGGCGGCCGGCCCGCCGGCTGACCGCGTGCTCGCCCGCCGGCGGACCGCTCAGGTCGCGGGAGCTGGCGGCGTGACGCGCAGCCGCGGATGGGCGCGCCGCGTCTTGCGGATCGGTCGTCCGGGCGGCGCCGCTGCCGCCCGCTCCTGCTCCCGTGCGAAGGCGGCGACGACATCGACGTCCGACAGCGGGAAGCTGAAGAAGTAGCCCTGACCGTAGGTACAGCCGAGCGCTCGCATGCTGGCCGCCTGCTCGGCGGTCTCGATGCCCTCCGCGACCGTGGCCATGTTCATCGAGCGGCCCATCGCGACGATCGCGCGGGCCAATGCCGGTGACTTCGGGTCGGCATCGGCGTCCTGGACGAACTCGCCGGCGATCTTGAGGATGTCGATCGGGAACTGGCGCAGGTGGCTGAGCGAGAAGTAGCCCGTCCCGAAGTCGTCGATGACCGTCCGGACCCCGAGCGCTCGGAGCTCGGCCAGCGTGGCGATGGTCGCGGGGGTGGCCTTGAGCAGGGCCGTCTCGGTGATCTCGAGGACCAGGTTGGTCGGCTCGAGCCCCGTCTCGCGTGAGCGTGTCGCGGACGCCCGCGACGAAGCCCGGCTGCTGGACCTCGCGGGCCGAGACGTTGACGCCGAAGAACATGGACGCCGGGGCGAGGCCCTCGCGCGACCCAGCGCCCGGCCTGTGAGCAGGTCTCGCGCAGGACCCAATGGCCGATCGACAGGATCGCAGCCGTTCTCCTCGGCGATCTCGATGAACCGTCCCGGGGCGATCGAGCCCGCGCTCTGGATGGAGCCAGCGCACGAGCGCCTCGACGCCCGCGTAGCGCCCCGTCGCCATGTCGATGATCGGCTGGTAGACGAGGCGCAGCTGGTTGAGCTCGACCGCGCGCTTGAGCTCGACGCTCAGCTCGTTCCGCTCGCGGATCGCGACGTGCATGCCCGGGATCGAAGATGGCGAAGCCGCTCTTGCCGTTGGCCTTGGCCATGTACATCGCGACGTCGGCGTTGCGCACGAGGTCGGTCGCGCCGGCCACCGCGTCGCGGGCGCTCGCGATGCCGATGCTCGAGGTGACGACCACCGGGCGAGTCGGCGATGACGTACGGCGCCCGCAGCTCCTGGACGAGGCGCTCGGCCATCGCCCGCGAGCGCGCGAGGTCCGGCTCGTCCTCGGTCAGGATCGCGAACTCGTCGCCACCAAGCCGCGCGACCAGGTCGGTCGATCGGACCAGGTTGGAGATTCGCTCGGTCACGGCGACCAGCAGGGCATCGCCGGCCGCGTGGCCGAGCGTGTCGTTGACGACCTTGAAGTCGTCGAGGTCGATGAACAGGATCGTCGTGATCATGTCCTTCCGGCCCTTGGGCTCGGCGGCCTCGAGCGTCCGTTCCAGGCTCACCTGGAACATGCGGCGGTTCGCCGCGCCGGTCAGTGCGTCGCGCTCGGCCAGGTCCTGGACGTGGCGGAGCAGCACCGCGTTGCGCAGGTTGAGGGCCGCCATCGAGGCGAAGCGGGCGACCATCGAGGCGACCCGACGCTCGACGCCGGGCAGCCGCCGGCCGTGTGCCGACTCGACGACGATCGCCCCGATCGGGCGCCCGTCGGCGATCATCGGCGCCACGAGCAGGTTCCGCGCGTTCGGCATCGCCGCATCGAGGAACGGGTCGCGATCGGCCGCCGAGGCGCTTGACCGGCAGGATGTCGTGGCGCTCCCAGGCACGAGCGACGATCCAGTCGGGCTCGGCGGCGGTCGTCGGGACGGCCTCGGTCTCGTGCGTCGCGAGGGCAAGCATCCTGCCGTCCGATGCGCCGAGGACGATGCCGCGCTTGAATTCGAAGCGTTCGACCAGGCCGGCCAGCACGATCCGCGATTGCTCGAGCGGATCGCTGCGCGTCATCGAGCCGGCCGCCGACCTCGACCATCGCCTGCAGGTCGGAGCGGCGCTGGCGCAGCTCGCGCTCGTTGAGCGCCGAGAAGGCCGAGGTCGCGATCGCGAACAGCCAGAACGAGGTGACGTTGAGGACCGGCATCCGGTCGAATTCGATGGCCACGCCCGGGCGTCAGCTCGACCGGCGGCGACGAGGTTGGCGGCCTGGGCGTAGAGCATCGACGAACAGCAGGAGCGAGTCCCACAGGGCGATCTTGAGACCGGTCCGGTACGACGCCAGCAGGGACACGGCGACCAGGTCGAGGTAGACGAGGAAGCGGATCGGGCTCTGGGTCCCGCCGGTGCCGTACATCGCGAAGGCGAGGTACAGGCCGTCGAGCAGCAGGAGGCTGTTGAGCAACGCGGACCCGTACCGATCCGATCCGCCGGCGCAGGATCTCGGCGAGCGTCGAAACGACCGAGATACGCCGACGGTGCCCGACGCCACAGGGCGACGAACTCGATGCCGACCGCCTCGGGGCGCATCGCACGCCCACGCGACGACGATCAGCGCCCATCGCGAAGCGCGAAGCAGCGAGCAGGTTGCTCATGCGGTCGCTCAGCGCGGTGTACTCGACGCGGTCCGTTGGCGACCGCCCGGTGGGTGCTCATAGTCCGTCTTCGTCCTTGAATTCGAGCATGGCTGTCCGACGGCCGAGCGCGGCGCGGCGCGGAGCTTGGGATCGCGGGCGTCCAGCTGTCGCTGGACCAGCAGGAACAGCAGGACCGCGATCATCAGGATCAGCGGGAAGCTGAACGTGGTGGCCACGGCGGCCGCGGCTGCGGGCTTGACGACCACGGCCACCCGGACGGCGGCCTCGTTGAAGACCGCGCCGGCGATGACGGCCTGGATCGAGGCCGCAGGGGCAGGGGCCGGGCGCTGGCGCCTGCGAGTCGCCACCGCCGCCCGAGGATCCACCGCCGCCCGTGCCGCCCTGCGCGATGAGGCCGGGCGTCGGCTGCGGGACCGTCGGATCGCCGACCGACCCGGGTTCGGTGTTGGCGGCGGCGGCTCGAGCGGCCCGGGCAGCAGACCGTAGCCGGGATCCGGGCGTCGGGCTCGGCGTCACGGGACGGGAGTCGGCTCGGGCGTCGGCGTTCGGGGCTCCGGGTCGGGCGTCGGCGTCGGGGTGGGCGTCGGCGTCGGCGTGGGCGTCGGCGTGGGCGTCGGCGTCGGGGTCGGGGTGGGGGTCGGCGTGGGCGTGGGGGTCGGCGTGGGCGTGGGCGTCGGCGTGGGCGTCGGGGTCGGGGTTGGCGTGGGCGTCGGGGTCGGGGTGGGCGTGGGCGTCGGGGTTGGCGTCGGGGTCGGCGTGGGCGTCGGCGTCGGGGTGGGGTCGGCGTGGGCGTCGGGGTCGGCGTGGGCGTCGGGGTCGGGGTCGGGGTGGGCGTCGGGGTCGGGGTCGGCGTGGGCGTGGGGTCGGCGTGGGCGTGGGTGTCGGGGTCGGCCCTCCGATCGTGATGACCCGCTCGACGACGTCGACGTTGTCGTCGAGCTCGGGATCGCCCGACCGGCTCGTCGCACAGCGACGGCGGACCCGGAGAACCGGCCGCAGATCGTGTCCGTCCCGGTCGCCGACGCCGACGTACGTGACGTCGCACTCGCCGGTCGATGCCGGTGAAGCAGTCCATGTCCGAGCTCGCTCCCGGGCTGCCCGGGTTGTTCGGGCTCGCCGGCCGAGAAGAAGAAACGGACGTGCGTGTCGGTGCCCGCCGCCACTCAACACGTTCCCGTCCTGGTCGTAGACGGTCGCCTGGACGGTGACCGTGGCGCCCGGGCCATACGTCGCGGTCTCGGGCGACAGGTCGATCGTCTCCGCCGTCCGCTCGGTCCACGTGCGCGAGACGCAATCTGTCTCGTCCGGTTCGGCCACGTCCCCCGCGCCGGTCGTGCCCGGCATCGCAGTCGGTAGACCGACCCGCTCGATCTCATCGCGACCCTCGCCGAGGTCGGCCTCGACTGTCGCATTCGAGCCGTCGGCGTCGATCCAGGCGCGGATGGCGTCGGTCCCGCCGGCGTTGTCGAGCTCGGCAGTACGTCGACGGTGCAGGTGGACGCGACGCCGATGCCGCCGCCGCGACGTGGTGCAGGTCAGGTCGGGCGAGGTCGGCGTGTCACCGGCCGACCCGATGTCGTTGTCGCCGGGGCCGCCGGTGAGCTCGAAGTCGACCTGGACGCCGTTCGCTCCATCACCCGACAGGTCGGTGACCGACGGCGGTCAGGGTGGCTGACGTGCCGGTCCGCGCCGATGCCGTCTCGGACGTGACCTCGAGGTCGCAGCCCCGCCGCGAGGACGTGCGGGACGGCCGGCCCAGAACGGGGCCGCCACGATGGCGCACAGCAGCACGGTCAGCCATACCGCGGCGATCGACTGCTGTCGACGCCGGCGACCCTGCAGACGTGTCGCGGCCATCATGCGACAACGAACCCCCGCGGTCGATCCCGGTTTGCCGTGCCCCGGCGGCGCGATCCCGAGACGACCAGAGTTGTACGTTGGCGTCGGGGTACTACGGACATCGATCCCTTCGTCACCCCGCGGCCTATGTGCGAGCACGCACCAACGCGACGTCGGCGCCGGCGAATCGGCCGAGTCCCAGTTGACACCGTACGGATGGTGTAGGCGTGGACGCACCGACGCGAGCACAAATCGGGGCGCCGTCGCCGGATCGGGACGGTGCTCTACGCCGTGGTCGTCGGCGCCGTCGCGGGCGATCCTCCTCGCCCAGACGGTCCAACCGGTGGGCCTCGGCCTCGGCCTCGACACCGGAACGCCCATCTACCTGGGCATCATCATCGCCGTGGTCACGATGGCCGTCGACACGATCCTCCGCGCCGTGCTCGACCGATGGCCCGTCACCGCGGTCGTCATCCCGTGATCGCGAGCGCCGCCGGCGTCGCTGCGGGCTGGTGGGCGCTCCACAACACCATGGGCGGCCCGACCTGAGCCGGGACGCGCCCATTCGCGGTGCGCGGGTGGTGGCCTGAGCGGCCGGGGCGTGAACCTGAGCGGCCAGCTCCCCTACTCGAGGTAGTCCTTGAGCTTGCGGCTGCGGGACGGGTGGCGCAGCTTGCGCAGCGCCTTGGCCTCGATCTGGCGGATCCGCTCGCGGGTGACGTTGAACTCCTTGCCGACCTCCTCGAGGGTCCGGGCACGCCCGTCCTCGAGGCCGAAGCGGAGCTGGAGCACGCGCCGCTCGCGACCGGTCAGCGAGTCGAGGACGGCCTCGACCTGCTCCTTGAGGAGCTGGTGCGAGGCGGCCTCGGCCGGCGCCAGCGCCCCGCGGTCCTCGATGAAGTCGCCGAGGTGGGAGTCCTCCTCCTCGCCGATCGGGGTCTCGAGCGAGACCGGCTCCTGCGAGACCTTGATGATCTCGCGGACCTTCTCGGGCGTGACCTGGACCTCCTGGCCCTTGGACATCGCCTCGGCGATCTCCTCGACCGTCGGCTCGCGGCCGAGCTCCTGGAGGAGCCCACGCGAGACGCGGATCAGCCGGTTGATCGTCTCCACCATGTGGACCGGGATGCGGATCGTCCGCGCCTGGTCCGCGATGGCCCGGGTGATGGCCTGGCGGATCCACCACGTGGCGTACGTCGAGAACTTGAAGCCCTTCTCGTAGTCGAACTTCTCGACCGCACGGATCAGGCCGATGTTGCCTTCCTGGATCAGGTCGAGGAACGACATCCCGCGACCGATGTACTTCTTGGCGATCGACACGACGAGGCGCAGGTTCGCCGAGGTCAGCTGCTCGCGCGCGTCGCGGCCGATGACCACGATCGTGCCCTTCCGGTCACGCAGCTTGGTGTTGAGCGGCACCTCCGGGTCGTAGCCCATCCGCTTGAGCAGGTCGGCGTCGTTGCCGGCCAGGATCCAGCGCTCGAGCGCGGGGAACGCGACGTCCTCCCGGGTCCAGTCCCAGATCGCGCGCAGCCCGACGTTGTCGCGCGAGTCGAGGTCGCCGTTGTGGACGGCCAGGAACGCCCAGTCGAGCAGCGGCAGGAAGGTGCCCGGCGACGGCGTCTCGTTGTAGGCGTGGACGAGCTTCTTGGCCTCCTTGAGGCGCTCCTTCGTCCCGTCCGACTGCGCGTCGCGGCCGGCCTTGACGAGGTGGAAGTCGGGCGACGGCATGCAGCAGGTCCTTGGTGGTCTTGTCCGACATCGCCCGGCTGACGAGGTCGTGGGCCTCCTCGCCGAAGGGCAGCCGGTGCTGCGGCTTGGTGGTCCGCGTCTTGCGCTCCGTGTCGTGGAGGGTCCACTCGTGGAGCGAGACGATCCCCTTCCAGGGCGCCTCGACCATCTGCTCGCCGAGCTCGATGGCCTTGGCCAGGACGACCTCTTCCTCGGCGGTCAGCAGGGCGACCTTGCCGATCTCCTTGAGGTACATCCGGACCGGGTCGTCGATCCCGATCATGTCGGCGGAGATCGCCTCGAGCTCCTCGGCCGAGGGCTCCTCGACCTCCTTGGGGTCGAGCTTGGCCGGGGCGTCGGCCGGCAGCTTGGCGGCGGGGTCCGCGGCGCCGTCATCGGCGACCACGATGATCCCGACGTCGGCGCCGTCTTCGCCGGCCGCCTCGGGACCGAGGTCGAGGTCCTCGTCGTCGTCTTCGTCGTCGTCGCCACCGGCGACGGGCGTGCCCGCCTTCGGGCGGGTGGGCCGGAGACCGGCCAGCTTGGCTTCCTCGAGGTCGGCCTTGGCGCGGCGGGGCCGCGACAGGACGGCTTCGACGAGTTGCTTGTCGAGGGGATCGGCGGACATGGGTTACCTCCGGTGGCTGGCGAGCAGCCGGGTCTGGTCTCGGCGCCGGTCCAGTGACAGGCGCATTTCGTTGATCTGACGTCGTTCGAGCAACAACCGGCCGATCGCCTCGCGATCGCCGGCCCGCTCGGCCTCCGACTGGGCGGCCTCGTTGTAGTCGCTGCGCTCTCGCAGCGTGTCGTCCTCGAGCTCGAGCAGGAGGCGCGTGATCTCGTAGTCGAGCTGGGCCGGGTCGAGGCTCCGGGCATCGGGCCCCGGCTTCGCATACAACGCCCGGGCGAGCGCCGCCGTTTCGTCGTCGAGCGCGAGCAGCAGCGCGGCGCCGTCGAACGGCGGGTGGACGCCCTCGTCGTTCGGCGCGCGCTGGAGCACGATCGCCCGGAACAGCTCGCGCGCGACGGTGCTCGGCAGCTGGTCCGGGCCGAGCTCGTTGACGACGCGGAGCTGCTGGTCGGGCACGAGCAGCAGCAACCGGAGAAGCTCGGCCTCGACCGCCGTGATCGCGCGCAGGATGATGTGGATCGGCAGCGCGTCGGGCGACGCGAGCACGGCGTCGGCGGTGATCCGCGATTCGGCGTCGTGGTTGCCGCCCGGACGCCCGGTCGCGATCGGGTTGCGGGCCGGGCGCTCGAGGACCTGGCGCAGGACGCGATCCTCGATCCCCGAGACACGGCGGACCTGACCGAGCGCCTCGTCGCGGCGCAACGGGTCGGCGATGTCGCGGATCGCCGGCATGACCGCCTCGACGAAGCCGATCCGGCCGGACGAGGTCTTGAGGTCGAAGCGCGAGGCGTGGTGGTCGATCAGGTACTCGACCAGCGGCTTGGCCTTGGCGATCGCCGTCTCCCAGGCCGCCGGCGCCGAGCGGACCACCTCGTCGGGGTCCTGCCCGTCGGGCAGCCGGGCGACCCGGACGTCCTCGAGGTTGACGCCCGAGGTGTCGGCCTGGAGCTGGCGGATCAGGTCGGCCAGCGCCGTGACGCCGAGCGTGCCGGCCTTCTCGCCGGCCGCGTCGACGTCGTACGCCAGCACGATCCGCGAGGCGTAGCGCGTCAGCAGCGCGATGTGGCCGGGGGTCAGCGCCGTGCCGAGGCTGGCGACGACGTTGTCGAAGCCCGCCTGGTGCGCCATGAGCGCGTCCGTGTAGCCCTCGACGATGACGGCCTGGCCCGACTTGCGGATCGGGCCCTTGGCCTTGTCGATGAGGTACAGCGTCCGGCTCTTGTCGAACAGCGGCGTCGCCGGGGAGTTGAGGTATTTCGGCCCGTCGCCCTCGAGCAGCCGGCCGCCGAGCCCGACCGCGTGGCCGTTCTGGTCGCGGATCGGGAACAGGACGCGGGCACGGAACTTGTCGTAGACGCCGCCGCGGCCGCTCTGCCGCGGCGAGGCGAGCCCGACCTCGACGAGCTCCTCGGGGCGGACGTCGCGCTTGGTGCCCAGCGTCCGGGTCATCTGGTCCCAGCCACCCGGCGCCCAGCCGAGCTGGTGGGCGGTGATCGTCTCGTCGGTGAAGCCGCGCCCATGGAGGTAGTCGAGGGCGGTGCGCCCGGCGGTCGAAGCGGTCAGCACGGCGTGGTAGAAGGCGATCGCGCTGTCGAGCACCTGGCGGAGCCGGGCGCGGTGGGCGTCCTCGTGCTTCGTCCGCTCGTCGATCTCGACCCCGGCGCGCTGGGCCAGGGTGCGCAGGGCCTCCGGGAAGGTCGCGCCGTCGCGCTGCATCACGAAGCTGAAGATGTCGCCGCCCAGCCCGCAGCCGAAGCAGTGCCAGGTCTCCCGCGCGGGCGTGACCACGAACGACGGTGTCTTCTCGCCGTGGAACGGGCAGAGACCCTTGTACGTCGTCCCCGCCTTCTTCAAGCTGACCGACTCGCCGACGACCTCGACGACCGACAGCTTGTTCTTTACTTCGGCTGCAACACCGACCGCCAAATGGCGCCTCCTGGACCTGAACATGGCTGTGGGCCTGTCAAGTCTTGACAAGCCCGGATGTCAGTATTGTGCCTTCGAGGGCTCGTTTGTCAACCCCTTTGTCAATACTCCAGTGGGGTATTTCCGTGCACCCGAAGGCGTCGTCAAGCCTCCAGGTCGGCCCAGCCGGCGATGTCGACGCCGTGGTTGTCGGGCGAGGCGAGGATCCACGTGCGCTGATCGAGCCGCTGGCGCACAGACGTCCCGAGCCCAGACATCGCTGGCGACACGCACCGGCCGCAGTTGAACCTAGGCGCGGGCCTCGACGACCGGCAGCCTGCGCGAGGTGGACGGCAGGGCGATGGTCGGGCCAAAGCCGCCGGCGAGCTCGCGGAATCGAGCGACGGCCTGGGGTCGAAGCGAGTACCAGATCCACGTGCCGCGACGCTCGCCTTCGATCCAGCCGGCGTCGCGCAGCACCTTGAGGTGGTGCGACACGGTCGGCTGGCTCACGTCGCAGCAGGCGGTGAAGTCGCAGGCGCAGACCTCGGCGCAATCGCTCAACTGGCGCAGGATCGCGAGTCGGGTCGGGTCGGCCGCGGCCTGGAGGAGCAGGACGTCGGGATCGGTCTGGCGCTTCATCCCGTCCACATGTATTGACAGATGTCTATATCGTCAAGTATCAATACACGCATCACGTCCCGACCGGCACCGAGGAGCCCCCAGCGATGACCACCGAGACCATCCACGAGACCGTCCGGCAGCACTACGCCGATGCCGCGGTCCGCGCCTCGCAAGGCTCCTCGTGTTGCAGCGATCCCGAGACCATCGGGGCGAACCTCTACTCGGCGCTCGAGCGCGACGAGCTGCCCGACGCCGCCGTCCTGGCGTCGCTCGGCTGCGGCAATCCGACGGCCGTCGCCGACCTCCACCCCGGCGAGCGCGTCCTCGACCTCGGCTCGGGCGGCGGCATCGACGTCCTGCTCTCGGCCAAGCGGGTCGGGCCGACCGGTCGGGCGTTCGGCGTCGACATGACCGACGAGATGCTCGCCCTCGCCCAGGCGAACGCCGCCCAGGCCGGCGCGACCAACGTCGAGTTCCTCAAGGGCCACATCGAGGCCCTGCCGCTGCCGGCCGAGTCGATCGACGTCGTCATCAGCAACTGCGTCGTGAACCTCGCCGCGGACAAGCGCGCGGTGTTCGCCGAGATCGCCCGCGTCCTGCGCCCGGGCGGCCGGATCGGGATCAGCGACATCGTCGCCGAGGACTCGCTGAGCCCCGAGCAGCGCGCGGAGCGTGGCTCCTTCGCCGGCTGCATCGCCGGCGCCCTGTCGATCTCGGAGTTCCGCGAAGGGTCTGCAGGCGGTCGGGCTGACGGACGTCACCGATCACGCCGTCGCACACGGTCACCGACGGGATGATCAGCGCGATCATCAAGGCCACCGAAGCCGGCCGATGCGCGACCGCTCATCGACCTCTCGGCGCCGCGAGACCTGCCGGTCGCCGAGGC
Organism: uncultured Chloroflexia bacterium; assembly: GCA_963721545.1. Classification (GTDB taxonomy): domain Bacteria; phylum Chloroflexota; class Limnocylindria; order Limnocylindrales; family CSP1-4; genus SPCO01. The sequence continues at coordinate 102,512 of CAVRKB010000007.1, read as the reverse complement.
GGCGGTTGCTGCGGCGGCACCGGCTGCTGCTGATGCAGACCATGGACGTGTCGCGTTCGCCATCGCCGGCGTGACCTCGCAGCGCTGATCCTCGCCGCCACCTGCTGGGGCGTCGGGACGGTCATCAGCAAGGCCGCGCTCGCCGAAGTCCCGCCGCTCACGCTCCTGCCGATCCAGCTCGCCGCCAGCCTCGCGATCCTGGCGCTCCTGATGCGTCGTCAGGGGATCTCGTTCCGGACCGAGGGCTCACCGCTCCTCGGCCGGCTCGGGCTCCTGAACCCGGGGCTGGCCTACGCCCTGAGCCTGCTCGGGCTGACCACCATCACCGCCAGCCTGTCGGTCCTGCTGTGGGCCCTCGAGCCCTTGATGATCCTGTTCCTCGCGGCCTGGTTCCTGCGCGAGCGGATCACGCCGGCCTTCATCGTCCTGTCGATGATCGCGGTCGCCGGCATGGTCCTGATCATCTACGACCCGTCGTCGAGCGAGCGGCCAGCTGATCGGCGTGGCCTTGACCATCGCGGGCATCGCCTGCTGCGCCGTCTATTCGGTCGTCACGAGGCGCTGGATCCCGGACGCCAAGGAGACGAGCCAGGTGATCCTGGCCCAGCAGGGGCACGCCCTCGCCCTCGCGCTCGGGCTGGTCGTGGTCGTCGGCGTCGCCGGTGGCCAGGTCGTCCCGACCGCGCTGACGCCGCTCGGGCTCGCCAGCGCCGATCGGGTCCGGCGCGCTCTACTACGCCGGCGCCTACTGGTTCTACCTCGGCGCCCTGCGACACGTCCCGGCGTCGTACGCGGCGTTGTCGTTCTACCTCATCCCGATCGTCGGGGTCGCGGCCGGTGCGCTCCTCCTCGGCGAGCGCCTCGATGCGCGTCAGTGGGTCGGCGCGGTGATCGTCCTCGGGGCCATCCTCGCGATCATCCGGCAGCCGAGCGAATCGCGCGTGGAGTCAACGGCCGCGACGGTTTCATAGCGCCCGGATCAGCGTTCGCCGGCCCAGACCCCGACCGGCTCGAACTCGAGCGGCACGTCGATCAGGATCAGCTCCGCCGCGACCTCGGTCGTGAGCTGCAGGGTGGCCTCCCCGGTGACCTTGGCCGCGTCACCGGTCCTCAGCGGGTCGCCGTCGAGCGACAGCCGGCCATCGATGACGTACAGGTAGCCGCCGCGCCCGGGCCCGAACGTGTGCTCGAGCCGCCCGTGCTCCGTCAGATGCGAGACGAACGCCCGCGCGTCCTGCGCGAGGTCGAGGCCGTCCGTTCCGGCAGGGCCCATGATCTGCAGCCATCGGTCCGTTCGATCCTCGATGCCGTATTGGCGCTGCTGCACCCGCGTGTCGAGGCCTCGAGTGCTCGGCAGGATCCAGAACTGGATGAAGCGCATCGGACGATCCTGCGAGCCGTTCTTCTCCGAGTGCAGGTCGCCACGATGCGAGAAGGTCATCGCCTGGGCTGCACCGGGCTCGAGGCGGCCGTTGTTCCCAAGCGAGTCGTCATGAAGGAACGTGCCCTCCACGACGTAGGTGAGCGACTCGATGTCCTGGTGGGATGGAGCGGCCACTCAGCGCCAGCGACGATCCGATCGTCGTTGAAGACGCGGAGCGCTCCGACGCCCACCTGCTCTGGGATCTCGGTAGCGGTCGAAGCTGAAGTGCCACCGGGCGTCGAACCAGCCGCCCTGCTCGTGCCAGATCGTCTCCGCGTCGCGGATGATGACGTTGCCAGTCGACGGGTCCATCGTCGCTTTCCTTTCGCGGTCAGGCCGTTCCGATCACTCGCGTGAGCAGGGCAAATCCATCCGGCGTCCCCTGCCACCGCCGCTCGAGGTCCGTGATCCCGATCCGACGCCGAACGTAGCGCATCGCCACGACCGCGACGACCACGTCATCGAGCGGCCCGAGGACCGGGATGAACTCGGGGATCAGGTCGATCGGGCTGAGGATCCAGCAGATCAGTCCGATGACCACGAGGCGCACGTCGCCGGGGACCGTCCCGTCGCGGATGAGCGATCGGAGGAGCCGCACCACGTCCGGCACGACCGCCAGCAGCTCGCGGACGGAGACGTCCTTGGGCCGCAGGACGAAGCAGCAGGACGAGGATCGCGAGCCACAGGACGATCAGCCCGACCACGAGGCCGACGACCAGTTCGAACCCCATATCTACCTCAGTGTGGCCATGAGGGCCTCGGATCGGCTCATGGTAGGTGTCCTTGCACTCTCTGGATTGACACAGACGCAGCCGGGTACCATGCGTCGCATGGTACTTGGTACGGCACGGTTGTCGCCCGAGCTCAGCCGGGGCGTCGTCGAGCACTGCGTGCTGGCGCTCGTGCTCGACCGGCCGACCTATGCCTTCGAGATCGTCCGGGCGCTCGGCGCCCGCGGCCTCGTCACGAGCGAGGGGACGATCTACCCGCTCCTCGCGCGGCTTCGCCGCGACGGGCTCGTGTCGACGGCGTGGCGCGAATCGGAGGCCGGGCCGCCGCGCCGCTACTACGAGATCACGGCCGAGGGACGGCAGGCCCTCACGACCTTCGTCGCCGACTGGTCGAGGTTTCGCGAGGCGGTCGACGCGCTGCTGCCGGGCGCGATGAAGCAGGAGGCCTGACGAGATGGACATGGAACCGGCCGTCCGCGACTACCTCGAGGCGCTCGACGGCGCGGCGGCCGGCCTCGAACCCGACCGCCGCGCCGACCTCGTCGCCGAGGTCCGCGAGCACATCGACCTGGCCATGATCGAGGCCGGCAGCACCGATGAGGCGACGGTTCGCGGGATCCTCGAACGGCTCGGCGCACCGGCCGAGATCGTCGCCGCCGAGACCGGCGCCACCGAGCCGCCCGCCGGCTCGACCACGACCGCCGAGCGCGATCGACCGGCCACGCCTTGCGCTGACCCCCGAGCAGCGCACGCTGCTGATGCTGCTGCTGGGCTCGATCGTCCTGCCCTTCGTCGGTCCGATCCTCGGGCTCTGGATGATGGCAGGATCCGCTCGCTGGACGCTCACCCAGAAGCGGACGGCGGCGCTGATCGTCGTGACGTTGCTCGTGCTGCCGGCGGTCGTGGTGCTCCCGATGGCGTTCGCCGGCGAGTGGATGTGGGTTGATCGGGACCGGTGGTTGGGCGTTGCCGCTCGTTCCGCTCGCCGGGATCGTGGCGGGGCTCTACCTGATCGGCAGCTCGTCGCTCGTGCTGACCGTGTCGCGACGGGCGTGACCAGGGAACCCACGAAGGCGCCCCGCCGTCCGGGGCCGGTGAGACTCATCTCGATGCTCGTTGCGGCCGGGCTGCTGCTTGCCGCGTGCACCGGGACGGGCGGCGGCCCCGCCAGCCCCTCCCCCTCCCCCGCCGCCCTCGACGGCCGGACCTTCCTGTCCACGACGGTCACCGGCCACGATCTGGTGCCCGGCTCGACGCGTCCGCCTCTCGTTCGACGCCGGACAGCTCAGCGCCAACGCCGGCTGCAACCAGATGGGCGGCGCCTACCAGGTCGTCGACGGCCGCCTGCGGGTCGGATCGATGATGACCACCGACATGGGCTGTGCCGCGCCGCTGATGGCGCAGGACGCCTGGGTCGGCTCCTTCCTCGGCGATGCCACCGTCGCGCTCGCCGGCGATACGCTGACCCTCACGAATGGAGACACCACGATGACCCTGACCGACCGCGAGGTCGCCGATCCGGATCGGCCGCTCGAAGGGACCCGCTGGGTGCTCGACGGGCATCACCACCGGTGACGCCGTCTCCAGCGTTCCGGCCGGCGTCACCGCGGCGCTGACGATCGCGAACGGCCGGATGGACGTCGAGGCCGGCTGCAACAGGGGTGGCGCCGCGGTCAGCTCGAACGCCTCGACGCTGTCGATCGGGCCGATGGCGCTGACCAAGATGGCCTGCCCGGCCGACGCCATGGCGGTCGAGGGGGCGATGACGTCGGTCCTGTCGGGCGACGTCGCCTACGCGATCGAGGCCGACGTGCTGACGATCACGGACGGTCCGAACGGACTCACCTTCCGCGCCGCGACCTGACGCGAGGCGCCGCACCGCCGCCGCGACGGGCGGCTCCACGTCACTCGACCGGCCCCTCCACGTCGTCGTAGATCCGCGCCTCGTGGAGCTTGCCGCTCGGTCCGCGCTCGTAGACGGCCACGCCGGCCTGCGGCGGCAGGTCGACGGCACCCCAGCGCACGGCGTTGAACTCGAGCGCCGTCCTGACCTTGTCCTCGGTGACCGTGCAGTGCTCGAGGACGATCCCGCCGCCCTTGCTGAAGAACAGCGTGAAGAACTCGTGGAGGACGTCGGTGCCGCACCGGCGGAACTGCGGGCCGGCCGGCTCGCGGAAGCAGCCGTCCGGCTCGAATGTGGCCGTGATCCGGTCCGCGTCGCCGGCCGCGAGGGCGGCCTGGTATTCACCGACGACATCGGATTCGCGGGCCGCCGGGTCACGCGGGAGGAGCGGCGGCCTGACCTGGTGCCGACCGAGGATCGGCCACTGGCTGTGGTAGGTCCGGATCCAGACGCTCCGCGCGGGCGGATCGGGCTCGACGACCACCGCGATCGGCAGGACGAACGTGCGCCCGTCCTGGGTCAGCGTGAGGTCGAACTCGCCGACGATCCGGTCGTCACCGACGGTCACCGCCAGCGGCGCGCTGTGCCCGTCGCGCTCGCCGAGCCACGCACTGCTTGCCCGGCAGAACTCGCGGAGCTCGGTCTCGCCGGCCACGCGACCCATCCGCGGGTCGTCGATCCTGACGCCGCCGGGGAACGCCTCCAGCAGCCGCACGGGATCGCCGCTGAGCAGGGCTGCCTCGGCTGCGGCGAGGTGGCCGGCGCCGCCGATGTGTGCTGCCTCGTGGGCGATCTGGCCGAACTCCGTGAACCACATCGTCGGGTTTGCCTCCTGCTGGTAGTCTGGACCACGCGTCCAGCCGGACGGGACCGAGCCCGGGTCCGGCGCCCACGCAGCCGGTGCGTGGACGCCATCGACCTCGGGTCGCAACCGCCCGGACCATCGAGCCAGGGACCCAGACCCACGCGGCTCCTACGGTGCTCCGACCATGCGAACGACTGCCCTGTCGCCAGCAATCGGGCTCCCGCTACCGGCTCGGCTCGCCGTAGCGGTCGTCTTGGGTTTTGGCGTCGCGCTCGTAGCGCTGCCACGGCTCGCCGCCGCCGCCGAACCCGAGCCGACTGCCCAGGTCGAGGCATCCGCCGCGCCCGATGCGTCCAGCACGCCGGAGCCCAGCCCCCCGGGCACGCCGGCGCCGACGTCCGACCCCGTGACCGCGACCGCGCCGCCGGCCGCCACGCCGACGCCGGAACCCACTCCGACCGCGCCGCCCGCGGCCGCCGACCCGGAGGGCGGCCCGGAACCGACGCCCACCCCCGAGCCGACACCACCTCCGCCGCCTCCCCCGCCGCCGGCGAACGCGCCGCCGTCGATGAACCTGTTCGTCGCCAGCGCCTTCACCTTCCAGGATCCGAACATGTCGGCCTGCACCTCGACCGCGGTCCGGACGATGCTCAACTTCATCTCGTCTGCGCGGCAGCGGTGGCGAGGGCTTCGGGTGGCTACCGACGCTGTCGGCCACCGTTCGCGATCAGATCCTGGCCTGGGAGCGCAGCCACGACACGCTGGCCGGCGGGACCGGGTCGGATCCGCATGGCTGGCGGAACGCGCTGAACTACTACGGCTGGGGCGAGGCCGCGCTGTGGGCCGGTGCTCGTGTCTACGACGACGCGTCGTACGGGACCTACGCGCGGCGCCATGCGCGCCACGGTCCGGGCCCTGATCAAGACCGGCAAGCCGGTCGGCGTCCTCGGCTGGCGGGGCGCCCACGCGCAGATGATCACCGGCTACTACGGGCTCGTCGGCGACCCGTTCGCGCGCGACGCGACCGGCCGGTTCACCAACACCTTCTCCGTCGGCGGCTTCTACGTGACCGATCCATTGCGCAAGTCGAACATCGTCAACAGGGCGGTCGGCTGGGAGAAGCTGCGCACGACGAACAACTACAAGCTCCGCTTCCAGCGCTACTACGAGACCGACAGCAAGTACGACGACCCGTACACGCCGGGCTGGATCAAGTCCAAGAGAGAGTGGTACGGGAAGTTCGTCCTGGTGCTGCCCCTGCGCTAGGGTTGGCGGCGTGCTGACGCCGCGCGCCCTCGGTCGTGCCCTGCTCGCCCGCCAGCTGCTGCTCGAGCGGCGGTCGATGCCGGTCGAGGCGGCGCTCGAGCACCTCGTCGGCCTGCAGGCACAGGCCCCGCTGGCGCCGTACGTCGGCCTGTGGTCGCGCCTGGCGGGCTTCGATGCGGCGGAGCTGGCCGATGCGATCGTCGACCGTCGCGCGGTGCGCGTCGTCGCTCATGCGCTCGACGATCCACCTCGTCACGGCCGACGACGCGCTGCGGCTGCGCCCGTTCGTCCAGCCGGTCCTCGAGCGGGTGTTCCGGGGCAGCTCCTTCGCCCGCGACCTCGCCGGCCTCGACCTGGCGGAGGTGCTCGCGGCCGGGCGCAACCTCCTCGCCGCCGAGCCGCGAACGCGTGCCGCGCTCGGGCCGCATCCTCGTGGCTCGCTTCCCGGGCTACCCACCGGACGCGCTCGTCTATGCCAACACGTTCATCGTGCCGCTCGTCCACGTGCCGCCGCGCGGCGTGTGGGGCACGAGCGGCCCCGCGGCCTGGACGACGATCGAGACGTGGCTGGGCCGGCCGCTCGACGAGCCGGCCGACGCGCGACGCGATCGTCCTTCGCTACCTCGCCGCCTTCGGCCCCGCGACCGCTGCCGACGTGCGGGCCTGGTCGGGCGTGACCCGGCTGCAGCCCGGTCGCTCGAATCGCTTCGCCCGCAGCCTGGTCACGTTCCGCGACGACGCGGGGCGCGAGCTGTTCGACCTGCCCGACGCGCCGCGGCCGGATCCGGACGTGCCCGCGCCGGCGCGCTTCCTGCCCGAGTACGACAACGTGCTGATCGGCCACGCCGATCGGTCGCGGATCATCCCCGCCGGCCGGCGGATCCCCCTCCCGCCGGGCAACGGCGCCAGCGCGGGGCACCTTCCTGCTCGACGGGATGTTCGCCGGGACGTGGCGGATCACCCGCGACGGAGCGACCGCCCGGCTCACGATCGACGCCATTCGAGACCGTGTCCGTCGCGGACCAGCGCGAGCTCGAGGACGAGGGCGTCGCGCTGCTCGCGTTCGCGGCCGCCGGCGCCGAGCCCGAGATCGTCGTCCAGACGCCAAGCCCATAGCAAGTCCGTAGACTGCCCGTAGGCTGCCGACGGGCGACCGGCGCGACCTGCCCGGGACGTCCTGGCAAGCCGAGGGGTCCCGATGTCCGTCACGCCCGCGCCCGAGCCGATGGGCCGCGAACCCGCCACGGTGCGGGTCGCGATGTGGAGCGCGCGCCACCGCTGGCCGGTCGCCGCGCTGTGGTTCGTCGCGCACCATCGGGCTGCTCGCGGTCAGCCTGGCGATGGGCGGGATCGACGCCGCGGACGCCAATGCGAACCCGAACGAGCGCCAGCTCGAGGCGAGCGAGGCGTACGACCTGTTCAACGCGGGCGGGCCGAGCGATCCGTACGAGCAGGTCATCGTGGTCGTCGGCGGGGCACCGGGCGCCACCTCGGACCCGGCGTTCCAGGACGGCCGTCGGCGATCTCATGGCCGCGCTCAAGGCGTCCGGCGCGCCGCTCGATGGCGTCCAGACGCCGACCTTCGACGAGCTCGAGCGACCCGTTCACGGCGCCGCCGGCGGCCGGCCTCGTCTCGGCCGACGGGTCGACGGTCCGGATCATCGGCCGGATCGATGGCGACGACACCCGGGTCACGCCGCTCATCGCGCCGGTCCTGCCGATCCTCGCCGACGGCCCGGACGGCGAGCCCCGGCGCTCGCGATCCACGCGATCAGCAGCACGTTCATCAACGACGACATCAACGCCCTGATCTCCGAGGGCCTCGACGACTCGCTGCGACTGACGATCCCGCTGACGTTCCTGATCCTGCTGTTCGCCTTCGGGGCGATCGTCGCCGCGGTCGTGCCGCTGGTGCTGGCGATCACGTCGCTCGTCGCGGCGTTCGGGATCCTCGGCATCTACAGCCAGCTGGTCGGTCCCGTCAGCCCCAACGCGACGCAGTTGATCGTGCTGATCGGTCTGGCCGTTGCCGTCGACTACTCGCTGTTCATGATCACCCGCTTCCGGGTCGAGCGACGCGCCGGGCGCGAGCGTTCGCGCGCGATCGAGGTCGCCAGCAGCACGGCCGGCCGGGCCGTGTTCTTCTCGGGGCTGGCGGTGATGATCTCGCTGGCCGGCCTGATCACGCTCGGCGTGTCGCTGTTCACGTCGATGGCGATCGGCACGATCTCGGTCGTGTTCGTGTCGGTCATCGGCAGCCTGACGTTCCTGCCGGCGACGCTGGCGATCCTCGGCGACCGGGTCAACCTCGGGCGCCCCGCGGCGTGGCTGCCGCGCATCGCCGCGGCCGTGCCGATCGCGCCGATCCGCAACTGGGGCCGGTCAGCGATTGGCCTGGCTCGACCGCCGCGCCGCGGTCCAGGAGGGCAGCGGCTTCTGGGGCCGTGCAGTGACGTGGGTGATGGCCCGGCCGGTGTCGATGACGATCGTGTCGGTGGTCGTGCTGCTGCTCCTCGCGTCGCCGGCGCTCCAGCTGCGCACGGGCAACACGGACATCACGGCCTTCCCCGAGTCGATCGACGGCGTGGCCGGGATCAAGCTCCTCAACGAGAAGTGGCCGCAGGGCACCGACCTGACGCTCGCAGGTCGTGGTCACCGGCGCCGACCGGCCCGACACGCAGGCGGCGATCGAGCGGCTCAAGGGCGACGGCCTCGGGATCGCCGGGCTCGGCGAGCCGGTCGAGGTCACGCCGTCACACGACGGCAAGGTCGCGCTCGTGTCGTTCACCATGGCCGGCGGCCAGAACGACGAGGCCAACCGGGCGATCGTGCGGCAGTTCCGCGCCGAGCTCCTGCCGGCGGTCTTCGGCGGGCTACCCGACGTCCGGGCGCTGGTCACCGGTGACGCGGCCTTCTCGGTCGACGTCACGCAGGTCTATGCCGACGGCATCCCGCTGATCTTCGGGTTCGTCCTCGGGCTGTCGTTCCTGCTGATGCTCGTCGCCTTCCACTCGATCGTCATCCCGATCAAGGCGATCATCCTCAACCTGCTGTCGACCGCCGCGGCGCTACGGCGTGCTGGTGGCCGTCTTCCAGAACGGCTGGTTCGCCGGGCCGCTCGGGCATCACGCCGAGCGGGGTCATCGAGAGCTGGGTCCCGCTGTTCATCTTCACGATCCTGTTCGGCCTGTCGATGGACTACCACCTGTTCATCCTGACCAGGATCAAGGAGGCCCGCGACCGCGGGCTCGATTCGCGGGCTGCGGTGGCGCGAGGGATCTCGGTGACGGCCGGCGTGATCACCAGCGCGGCGTCGATCATGGTCGTCGTCTTCGCGGTGTTCGTCGGCCTCAAGTTCGTGTTCATCCAGCAGCTCGGGCTCGGGCTGGCGGTCGCCGTGTTCATCGACGCGACGCTGATCCGGAGCGTCCTCCTGCCGGCGTCGATGACGCTGCTCGGCGACTGGAACTGGTGGATGCCGCGCTTCCTCGACTGGATCCCGCGGGTGACGATCGAGGGCGACCCCGACGAGCCGGCCAACCCGGACAGCGCCGGCGCGCCGGCGTAGCCCGACCGCGCACGAGGGTGACCCGTGGCCCGCTCGGCGAGGTGTTCCGCGCGGCCCTCGGCCTCGGCCTGACGTCGTTCGGCGGACCGATCGCGCACATCGGCTACTTCCGGCGCGAGTACGTCGAGCGCCGCGGCTGGCTCGACGCCGGCGTCGTTCGGCGACCTCGTGGCGCTCTGCCAGTTCCTGCCCGGACCGGCGAGCAGCCAGCTCGGCATCGCGATCGGGACGCGCCGCGCTGGTCCGCTCGGCGGGTTCGTCGCGTGGCTCGGGTTCACGCTCCCGTCCGCGGTCGCACTGACGGCCCTCGGGCTCGTGGCCGCCTCGGCCGACCTCGCCAACGCCGGCTGGGTCCACGGCCTCAAGCTGGCCGCGGTCGCGGTCGTGGCGCAGGCCGTCTGGCTGATGGCCGGGACGCCTGACGCCCGACTGGCCGCGCCGGGCGCTCGCGCTGGCCGCGGCCGCCGTGGCGCTCGCCTGGACGACGCCGTTCGCCCAGGTCGCGATCATCGCCGCCGGGGCGCTCGTCGGCCGCTTGCTGCTGGCACCGCCGCTCGCTACCCCGACCGGCGCGGAGCCGAGCCCGGTCTCGCGTCGCGTCGGGATCGCCTGCCTCGCGCTGCTCGCCGGGCCTGCTGCTCGGACTGCCGCTCCTGCGCGCGGCCGACGGCCAGCCGGTCGCCCTGTTCGACGCCTTCTTCCGATCGGGGGCGCTCGTGTTCGGGGGCGGCCACGTCGTCCTGCCGCTGCTGCATGCCACGGTCGTCGAGCCCGGCTGGGTGACCGAGAGCCAGTTCCTGGCGGGGTACGGGGCGGCACAGGCGGTGCCCGGCCCGCTGTTCACGTTCGCGGGGTATCTCGGCGCCGTCGCGGCTCCGGCCCCGAACGGCATCCCGGGCGCGACGATCGCCCTCGCCGGCATCTTCCTGCCGTCGTTCCTGCTGATCTTCGGGGCGCTTCCGTTCTGGGACTGGCTGCGCGGGTCGGTCGGGTTCCGCCGGGCGCTGGCGGGGATCAACGCCGCCGTCGTCGGCATCCTGCTGGCCGCGCTGTACACGCCGATCTGGACCGGCGCCGTCACGCGCGCCGATCGATGCCGTGGTCGCCGCCATCGGACTGGGGCTGCTGCTGACCGGGCGGGTGCCGCCCGATCGCGGTCGTCGCCCTCAGCGCGCTGGCCGGCCAGGCCATCGCGCTGGCCTGAGCGTGCGCGCGGAGCGCGCCTACTCGAGCTTGCCGTTCGCGAAGCGCTTGATCAGCTCCGAGTACCCGTCGAGGCCGCGCTCGTAGCCGATCGCCCAGAACCCGGCGCCCGCCAGGCCGCGCTCGTCGGCGAGCACCAGCTTCGGCTCGAGCGTCCGGGGCGAGTCGACGTAGATCGCCTGCCAGCCGGCGGTCGCGCGCGAATCGCCGGGAACGGGGCTGACCGTCGGCGCCACCGCGTAGAACTCGACGATCTCGATCGGGTCGAGCTCCGGCGCGGCCGGGCGGGTCGGCCAGGAAGCGCGGGTTGTCCGCCGGGCACCCAGATCGCCCCGTCACCGAGCCGCGGCGCGCCGATCTCGGGACCGGCCACTCGCCAGCGCATCCCGAACAGCGGCAGCGCGAGGATGGTCCGGTCGACCGGCACGCCGAGCGACTCGTACAGGTCGAGCGACCAGACCAGGTCGGCGTCCTGGCCGTCGCGGCGGTCCAGCGGCGCCGAGGCGCCGACGTCCGACGTGCCGTAGTGGTAGTCGTAGCCCATCAGGATGATCCGGTCGGCGCCGGCCGCCGCCGGCCGCAGCCGCCATCGCCGCGCCGGTCCGCCCGGCGCCGGTCGAGACCGAGACCTGTGCCTTCGGGATCTCCGCCCGGAGCGCGATCGCGCAACCGCGCCGACGAACGCGCCGTAGGCCGGCACGAGGTCGAGGTCGATGCGCTCGATGTCGACGTCGATGCCGTCGAGGCGGAGCTCGTCGACGAGGGCCACCAGCGAGTCGATCGTCTTGTCCTGGAGCTCGGCCGAGCCGAGCAGCCGCTGGTTTCGCGCCGGCCCGAAGCTCGTGTAGGTCAGCTCCACGGCCACCCCGCGGTCGTGCGCCTCGCGGATGAGCTGCCGCCCGATCTGGCCCGTGATCCGCTGGTAGCCGGTCTGCTCCGTGTCGAGCGCGCCGGTCCTTGGTGTGCGTCACGGAGAACAGGGCGAGGGTCGTCAGCCGTCGTCCCGCGCGAGGTGCTCGGCGATCCCGTCGTCCATCTCCCAGTACGGCACGAAGCCGACGACCTCGTGGCCGGGGAGGGGCCGGATGGTCGGTCGGGCGGTGCTCCCGATCGGGACCGTCGGCGTGCCGGCTCGGACGGGTCGGCCGAGGCGTCGGCGGCCTGCCGGCCGGTGCCCGGGCCGAGCTGGGTGGCGAGGACGATGGTGACGGCGACCGACGACGGCACCGACGCCGATGAGGGGCCGTCGGGTCATCGCCGTAGCGTGGGTCCGGCGCGCGGATCGCGTCAACCGCGCGAGGACGCGACGAACGCCGGGGGCCCGGCCGCAGGCGACGGGGAGGAGATCGTCGCTGCGATCGTCGGCCCTCCGGCGTTCGTGCTGGAGGAGGTATGGGAACGATCATCGCGGCCGTCCCTGAGATGACGCTGAGATCGACGCGCCCCGCGGCAACGAAGATTGAAGAGATCCGCCTGGACCCTCCTCATACTTGGCAGAGCGGCCCATGTCGGGCCGCAGCCAGGACGGGTGACGACGGCGTGCGAGACCTCGTGGAGCGAGCGGCCAGGCGGCGACCAGGTCGCCTTCGAAGCGCTCGTCCGGCTGTCGGCCGGGCGGCTGTTCGCGATCGCCTACCGGGTGACCCGCGACCACCACCTCGCCGAGGATGCGCTCCAGCAGACGCTGGTGACGATCTGGGACGAGCTGCCGCGGCTGCGCGACGCCGACCGGTTCGAGGCGTGGAGCTACCGGCTGATCGTGCGCGCGAGCGTCGCCCAGGCACGTCGCGAACGGCGTGGCGGCGCGGTCATCCGGCTGCTCCCCGACGACGCCGACGCCGACCCGATCGGCGCGCGCGGACCCGACGAGTACGGCCGCGTCGCCGACCGCGACCAGCTCGAGCGCGGCTTCCGCCGGTTGACCCCGGACCAGCGGGCGATCCTCGTCCTGCAGCACTACAACGGCCTGTCGCTCGCCGAGATCGCCGACGTGCTCGGGATCCCGATCGGGACGGCCGGCTCCCGCCTCCACCACGCGACGCGGGCCATGCGCGCCGCGCTCGACGCCGACGACCGTACCAACGACCCCAAGGAGCGGACGGCATGACTCCGACCCCCGACTTCGACCGCCGCCTGAGCGACTGGCTGGACGACGGCCCGTCGAGCGCCCCGGAGCGCTCGATCGCCGCCGCCCTCGATCACGCCCGGGCCAACCCGCGCCGCCGCGATCCGCTCGCCGCCCTGCGCCGCGACCCGATGGGCTCCGCGCGGCTTCGGGTCCGGGATGCAGGCCCTGCCGCTGGTGGCCGCCCTCGGCCTGCTGCTCGTCGCGGCGCTGGCCGTCGCCACGGTCGGCGGGCGTGTTCAACCGCCAGCCGGTGATCGTGCCGCCGATCGAGAGCCCGTCCGCGTCGCCCTCGCCCGCGCCCGCGACGCCCTCGCCGGCGCCGACGGCCAGCCCGTCGCCCGTCGTCGGCGCGTCGACCTCGTCGCGTTCGACGGCCGCACGCTCTCGACGATCGAGATCGTCGACCAGTCGGGCACGCTGGTCGGTGCCCGCACCGGCGCAGCCCACCGATGGCGGGTCGCAATCGACCCCGGACAAGGCGGACGTCGCCAACAACCCGGCCGACCCGACCGAGGTGATCCTGACCTGGACCGGGCTGTTCGACTCCGACGACTCGCAAGCTGACGATCGCGCCGGACGGCCGGACGATGACCATCGAGGTCGCGCCCGGTCAGGGCGACCTGCTGCCGGTCGATCGCCAGCTCATCCTGACCTTCTCCGGGCCGGTGCCGGCCGCCGAGGTCGACGCGACGATCGTGGAGGTCGCCCGCTGAGCCGACCGGCTCAGCCCCAGGGGCTGAGCGGCTCGAGGAAGTCGGCGATCGTCGTCGCCAGGCGCTCCGGCTGCTCCATCCCGATCATGTGCGCCACGTCGGGCCACACGACGCGCCCGGGCGTCGGGGGCATTCGCCTCGAGATGGCGCGCCGTGACCGCGACGCTGCTCATGTCCAGCTCGCCGGCCACCGCGAGGACCGGGCAGCGCAGGTCGGCCAGGCGCTCGACGGCCGGCGGTTCGAGCCGGATCTGCGTGCCGGCGACGTGGTCAGGCTCGTTGAGCGGCAGGTTCATCGCGTAGACCAGGTCGCGGATCGCCGGGTCCACGCGGTCCGCCGGCTGGCCGGGGCCATCCACCCACAGTCCGACCTCGAACCACGTCAGCGCCGCGGCGTCGAACGGCTCGGCCGCGTCGACGCGCTCGTACTCCTCGACGATCGGAAGCTCGTCCGCGGTCTCGCCGCCATCGAACCCACTCAGGCCGGCGCCGACGCCGACGACGGCCACGACCCGTTCGGGCGACTCGATCGCGGTGTCGAACGCCAGCGACTCCGCCACGCGAGTTGCCGACCAGCGCCGCACGCCCGATCCCGAGCCCGTCGAGAACCGCGACGAGGTCGGCCCGGTTCGAGAACTCGACGTCCTCGGTCGGAGACTGGCCGAAGCCCCGGCTGTCGTAGCGCACGACCCGGAACCCGGCGGCCACCAGTCGCGGTGCGAGCGCGTCCCACGACCGGAGATCGGCGATCCCGGCGTGGAGCAGGACGACCGGCGGCCCCGCCCCCTCGTCAACGACGTGGAGGCTGGCGCCCGGGACGGGGATCTGGTGGGTTCGCATCGGCCGACCCTCGTGCTGCACGAGGGTCGATCGTAGCCGCTGGGCGCGGATCGCGGATGCCGCCACCGGCGCTGGCTTGGCGAGCTCGTTGGCGGTCGCAGCCGCCTGGCGTCACGCGTCGCGGGCGATCGGCTCCAGGTCGATGGTGCGGACCTGGCGCGTGCGGCCGGCCTCGGTGCGCACGAGCGCGGCCGGGATGACACCGGCCGTCAGCTTCTCGATCACCGCCGCCTCGCCGGCGTACAGGCCGCCGCCGCTGATCCGGACCCGGTCCCCGACCGCGAGTCCGGCCCGGCCGCTGCCGGCGGTCAGGTCGATCGTCGCCACGGTCGGGCGAACGTACGGCTCTGGCCCGGCTCCCGGCCGCGGGGCCGGCTTCGTGTCGGTTCGGGCCGGCGGGTAGACGGTCTTGCGCTTGCGTGTCGCCACAGTGGCATCAACCCTCCAACGGACCGCGTCTCGAACGCGCGGCGCGAGGCGATGCTACATCGAACGTCAAACGTCGCGGTTCGGCGATGTCCCGTATCGTGATGGTCGCCATGGCCGATCTCGCGGAATTCGACGACCCGGGTCCGCTGCCGCCGGCCCAGCCAGGACGCCTGCGGCGCGGGCTGTCGGTGGCGATCGTCGTCCTGCTGGTCGTCTCCATGGTGTTCCTCGCCTGGGTGTCGGGCCGCGGCGAGGTCATCGTCCCGACCCAGCCGACGCCGGGGCCGTTGACGCCGACGCTCATCGCGGGGGCCGCGCGGGTGGCCGTCGTCGAGCCGGACGGCGGCCTGGCGACGATGGACGCCCTCGGCGGCGCGCCGCTGTCGCTCGGGGCGGACGGCTTCCGCTACGCCTTCCCGGCCTGGTCACCGGACGGCTCGCAGGTGGCCGCCATCGGCACCAGCGACACGACGACCGAGGTCCACGTCTTCACGATCGGCGGATCGACGAGCGGCGGTGGACCGGCCGCGGCGCCCCGGGTCGTGTTCGACGGGGCGGACCATCCGCCGTTCTACCTGTACTGGTCGCCCGACGGGCGGCGGCTCGGGTTCCTGACCACCGAGCCCGCCGGGCTCGCCCTTCGGCTGGCCGCGGCCGATGGCGCGACACCGGCGACCATCGCCCGCGAAGGGGCGCCGCTGTACTGGGCCTGGACCGCCGCCGATCGGCTGCTGGTCCACAGCGGCGGCGACGGGCCGGCCGCATTCCTCGGCGAGGTCGCCGATGACGGGGCCGCCGGCGACGCGATCGAGTCGACGCCGGGCGGGTTCCGGGCGCCGGGTCTGTCGACCGATGGCCGGTACCGGGCATTTGCCGTGGCCGACGCGCGATGGCGCGATGGTCCGGGTCGTGGCCGAGGGGTCGGACGGGATGGGCCGTCGCGAGGTGGGCGTGTTCGGGGCCGCGGCGCTCAGCTTCGGGCCGACCGGCGACGAGGTGGCCTTCATCGCGCCGGCCGCGTCCGGGCAAGCGGTCGGGCTGCCGGTCGGGCCGCTGCGCCTGCTCGACGCCGGCTCGGGAGTCGTCCGGACGCTGCTGGCCGGCTCGGTCGTGGCCTTCTTCTGGGGGCCCGACGGCCGGACGATCGCCGCGCTCCAGGTCCCGACGGGCGACGATCGGGTCGCCAGCATCGCTGCGACCCCGATCCAGCTGGCGGAGGCCCCGGGCCTGCGGCTGCGGCTGAGCGTCGTCCGCGTCGACGACGGCGCCATCCGCACGCAGCAGGTCGTCCAGCTGGCCGATGCGTTCGCCGCCCAGGTCCTCCCCTACTTCGACCAGTACGCGCTCAGCCATCGGCTGTGGGCGCCGGATGGCAGCGCGCTGGCGCTCCCCGTCGTCGGCGCCGACGGGACGACGCGGGTGGTCGAGATCCGGACCGACGGATCAGCGCCGCGACCGATCGCCGACGGCCTGGCGGCCTTCTGGAGCCCGTGACGCCAGGCTGAGCCCGCCATGCACAATACTTGTGCAAAACTATTGTGGATGCTACGCTGCGGGCATGACGACGCAGCCGCCCTCCATCCTCAGGCTCGATCCACGCGCGCTCAAGGTGCTCGCCCACCCGCTCCGCTCGCGCCTGCTCACGGCCCTCCGGACCCACGGCCCGGCGACCGCGACGGCCCTGGCCCACGACCTCGCGACGAACACGGGGGCGACGAGCTACCACCTCCGCAAGCTCGCCTCGGTCGGCCTCGTCGAGGAGACCGAGGACGGCCGCGGCCGGGAGCGGCCGTGGCGTGCAGCGACGGACATGCACGGCTGGACCGAGCGCGACGTCGCCGGCGATCCTGACGCACGGACGGCGACCGACTGGCTGCGGCGCTATTACCTGCACGGCTTCGTCGAGCGGTACGAAGCCTGGCTCGACACCCAGGCCGGATGGCCGCTCGACTGGCAGGACGCGGCGGGCGCCAGCGACTTCGCGCTTCGGCTGACGCCGGCGGGGCTGACCGCGTTCAACGCCGACATCCAGGCGCTGCATGAGCGCTACCGCGCCATGCCCCCGACGGGCGACCCGATCGACGTGCAGACGGTCGAGGTCCACGTGCACGCCTTCCCGCTCGAGGCGACAGCGCGATGACCGCCCTCGACGTCCGCGCCGCGCGGCGGCGCTACCTGGTGCTCATCGGGCTGCGCTGGCTGCCGACCGGGCTGCTCATCCCGATCGGGGTCCTGCTCGCCCTGTCGCGCGGGCTGACGCTGACCGAGATCGGTCTGGTGTTCGCGATCCAGGGCCTTGTCGTCCTGGCGCTCGAGCTGCCGACCGGCGGCCTGTCCGACGCGCTCGGGCGGCGGCCGGTGCTGATCGCGGCGAGCCTCGTCGGGCTGTCGTCGCTCGCGCTGCTGTACGTCGCGGACAGCGTCGCGCTGTTCGCCGCGGCGTTCTTCCTGCAGGGCGTCTACCGGGCGCTCGACAGCGGGCCCCTGGAAGCCTGGTACGTCGACGCGACGCTGGCAGCGGATCCCGAGGCCGGGATCGAGCGCGGCCTCAGCGCCGGGAGCACCGTGCTCAGCCTGGCCATCGCGTTCGGCGCCCTCGCCTCCGGGCGCGCTCGTCGCGCTCGATCCATTCGAGGCCATCCCGACGCTCGCCCTGCCGATCCTGGTCGCGCTCGGGCTGGGCGTCGTCAACCTCGTCGCGATCCTGCTGCTGATGAGCGAGGTCCGGATGGCCCGTGGCGTCGCGGCGGTGGCCGACAGCGTCCGCAGGGTGCCCCGGGTCATCGGGGACGGGATCGGCCTGCTGCGTGCCTCGCGCGTGCTCCTGGCGCTCGTCTCGGTCGAGCTGTTCTGGGGCTTCGCGATGGTCACCTTCGAGAGCCTGTTCCCGATCCGCCTGTCGGAGACGCTCGGCGACACCGACCAGGCCGCGGCCCTGATGGGCCCCGTCAGCTCGGTCGCGTGGTTCGCGTCGGCGCTCGGTGCGGCGGGCGTCGTCCTCATCAGCCAGCGGATCGGGGTCGCGCGCTCGGCGGCCGCGCTGCGGATCGTGCAGGGCGCGACGATCGTGACGATGGGCCTGCTCGCCGGCCCGGCGGGCGTGGTCGTGGCGTACCTCGCCTGCTACGTCGCCCACGGCGCGTCGAACCCGATGCACATGACCCTGCTCCATCGCGAGGTGGACGGACCGCACCGGACGACCGTCATCTCGATGAACTCGATGGTCAGCCAGCCCGCCGGCGCGCTCGGGGCGATCGTCCTCGCGTCGCTCGCGGACGCCACGTCGATCTCGACCGCGATGGTCGTCGGCGGCATCATCTGCGCGCTGGCTGCGCCCCTTTACCTGCCGGCCTGGTGGGCAGAACGACGACGGGCCGCGTCTCGCGGCGTGGGACGTTTGTCGCCGTTCGTCGAGGAAGCCAACCATCCGGAGGCCGGGACGCCCCTGTCCAGGTAGGCGGAGCGATCTGGCTCCGACACCGTCAGAGGAGGCCGCGTGATGCGCGTCCTGCAGCTCGGAACCATCGTCGGCTTGCTTGGAGCGCTGCTCGTGGCGCCGATCGCCAGCGCCGCCCCGGCGACGACCGTCATCCGGATCGCCGTGGTATTCGACGTGTCGGAGGAGTTCACCGCCAGCGGCGGGGTCGTGTGCGATTCCGGAACGGCCGTCACCGACCCGATCGTCGCGCGAGGGTTCGGGGCGAAGGGTCTCGGCGTGGGGACGTTCCACCTGGTCAAGACCCTGATCTGCGCAGATGGATCCGGGACGTTCCAGATCCTCATCAACGCCGCCACCGCCCCGTCGTCGCCCGGCACGCTCGGCGGATTCGCCGTCATCGGCGGGACCGGTGCCTACACCGGGCTGCACGGTGCGGGGTCGCTCGTCGGCACCGGCACCGAGACGGGGATCGACGACGTCTATACGGGGCGTCTGATCAACCACTGAGGCCGGCCGGCCGGGCCCGGCGGGACCGGGCGGGGCGCGTCGCGCTACGGTAGGCGCGATGCGCCCCGAGCTCGCCGCACTGCCCCTGCCCGACGCCGTCCTGTTCGACCTCGACGGGACGTTGATCGACACGGTCGAGACGCGCATCGTTGCGTGGCTCGAGGCGCTGGCCGAGGCCGGGACGCCGACCACCCGCGAGCGGCTCGCGCCGTTGATCGGGCTCGACGGACGGCGGCTGGCGCGCGAGATCGCGGCGCTCGCCGGATCGCCCATCGATGACGCCCGGGCGGAAGAGATCGATCACCGCTCCGGCGAGCTCTACGAACGGCGCAACCGGGCGCCGCGCCCGCTGCCGGGCGTCCGCGAGCTGGTCGCCGCCATCGAGGCCGGCGGCCGCCGCTGGGCGATCGCCACGTCCAGCCGCAAGGCACAGGTCGCGACGTCCGTGGCGGCGCTCGGCCTGGGGGCCGAGCCCACGATCGTTGACGCCAGCAACGTCGAGCACGCCAAGCCGGAGCCCGACCTGCTGCTGCTCGCCGCCCGGCAGCTCGGCGTCGATCCCGGCCGCTGCTGGTACGTCGGCGACTCGACGTGGGACATGGTCGCGGCCGTGGCCGCGGGGATGATCGCGATCGGGGTGACGGCCGGCGCGGCAGTCGACGACGCGGCGCTCCGTGGTGCGGGCGCGGCGGCCGTCATCGGCAGGCTGGATGAGCTCGCGGAGGCGCTCGCCCCGGACTGACGCGGACCGTCAAGCGGGCAGGCCCTCGGCGCGACGCCCTACCCGCCCGGCTCGACCCAGCCGAGCGATCGCTCGACGCCCTTGTGCCAGCGTGCAAGGCCGGCTGCCCGGTCCGCCTCGTCGAGGCTCGGCTCCCAACGGCGGGCGACGCGATCCAGCGCCCGGAGCTCGTCCAGCCCGGACCAGAAGCCGACCGCCAGGCCCGCCGCCCAGGCCGCTCCGAGCGCGCTCGTCTCGGGGTTCGGTGGCGCCGCCACGGGCCGGCCGAGGATGTCGGCCTGCAGCTGCATCAGCAGCTCGTTGCGGGTCATCCCGCCGTCCACCCGCAGCTCCCCGGGGAGTGGCCCACCGAGGTCGTCGGCCATCGCCTGGACCAGGTCGGCGACCTGGTAGGCCGTGGCCTCGAGCGCCGCCCGGGCGATGTGTGCGCGGGTCGCGTACGCCGTCAGCCCGGCGATGATCCCGCGCGCGTCGGCCCGCCAGTGCGGGGCGAACAACCCGGAGAATGCCGGCACGACCACCACGTCACCGCTGTCGGGCACGGACCGGGCGAGCGCCTCGAGCTCGGCGGCGTCCTCGACGATCCCGAGGTTGTCGCGCAGCCAGCCGACGAGCGCGCCGGCGACGGCCACCGAACCCTCCAGCGCGTACGTCGCCGGCGCGTCGCCAAGCCGGGCCGCGACCGTGCTGATCAGCCCGTGCCGCGAGGCGACGGGCCGGTCACCCGTGTTGACCAGCAGGAAGCAGCCGGTCCCGTAGGTGCACTTCGCCCGGCCGGGGTCGAAGCAGGCCTGGCCGAACAGCGCGGCGTGCTGGTCGCCGAGATCGCCCGAGATCGGCACGCCCGCGAGGTCGCCGGTCCCGTGCCCGTAGACCTCGGACGACGAGCGGATCGCGGGCAGCATCGCGAGCGGGACGCCGACGGCGTCGAGCACGACCGGCTCCCAGGCCAGCGACTCGAGGCCCATCAGCATCGTCCGCGACGCGTTGGTCACGTCGGTGACATGGGTGCCGCCGGCAGGGCCGCCCGTCAGGTGCCAGATCAGCCAGCTGTCGATCGTCCCGAACAGCAGCTCGCCGGCCTCGGCGCGCGCCCGTCGCTCCGGTCCGCCGGCCTCGAGCAGCCAGGCGAGCTTGAGCGCCGATGAGTAGGTCGAGATCGGCAGCCCGGTCAGGGCCCGGAACCGGTCCGCGCCGAGCGGATCGGCCGCGGCCAGCTGCCGCCCGGCTTCCGCGGTCCGGGTGTCCTGCCAGACGATCGCGGGCGCGACCGGCCGGCCGGTGGCACGTTCCCAGACGACGGTCGTCTCGCGCTGGTTGCTGATGCCGACCGCGGCCAGCGCCCGGGCGTCCGCACCGGCCTCGGCGAGGGCGCCACGAACGCAGGCCAGGACGCGCTCGAGGATCTCCTCGGCGTCGTGCTCGACCCAGCCCGGTCGGGGCGTGTGCTGAGCGTGCTCGAGCTGGTGGCCGGCGACCGGCCGCCCGAGCGGTCGAACAGGATGCAACGGCTGCTCGTCGTCCCCTGGTCGATGGCGACGACGAGCGACCGCGCGTCCATGGTCGAGCTAGTAGCGGTAGCTGCTCCGATCGATCGACTGGATCGAGCTGCCCACATCGCGGATCTGCCAATACAGCGCGGCGGCGCCGAGGACGAGCCACGCGACCGTCCCGACGATGCCCTGCGTAAACAGCGAGCCGAAGATCCCGTCGCTGATGGTGTCGAGCTTGATCTGGCCGAGCAGGATCAGCACGCCGTTGACCACGGCGGCCGCGCCGCTGAAGGCCGAGAAGACCATGACCAGCACGATCGGCACGCCGAGCAGGAACGTCCCGATCGCGAAGATGGCGCCGAGGATCAGGCCGCCGAGCACGGCGATGAGGCCGTTGTCCGAGAAGCCGATCCATTCGAGCACGCCGACGCCGAGGAAGTAGCCCACGGCACCGCCGGCGATCACGATCGCGGCGTAGTACCAGAAGAACGCGATCGCGGCGAGCACGATCCCGAAGACCAGGCCGATGCCCCACGACAGGACGGTCGTGAACACGCCGCTCTGGCCAAAGACGTCCTGGCTCCACTGTGCGCCGGCGATGAGGCCGAAGAAGAACGCCCAGATGGGCAGCAGGATCGTGAACAGCTTCAACCCGTAGAACGCCCAGGCGAGGCCGATGCCGATCGCCAGCAGCCCGATGACGATAGCCTCGATTGTCATGTACGCCTCCAACCCTCACGGCGTCCGCTGCCTGGGCACTGGCAGACGCGGTCGGACGCCTCTCGGTGGGGACTATACAGGCGGCTGCAAGCCCATTTCGCGTTGCAGCCGGACAACGGGCCCCATGGAAGCCGCTCGGATCAGTTGACGATCGTGTTCGACGAGGCGGTCTTCGCGGCGCCGAAGGTGTTCGCCGTGTTCTCGTTGAACTTCGAGGCGTATTCCTTCTTGATGCGGTTGTAGCCGTACGAATTGACGCCTCGGACGATCCCGACTCCGGTTCCCTCGTTGAACGGGAACAGCCATGGCCCGCCCGACGACCCGCCGGTCATGTCGCAGTCGATCCCGAACGTCAGGTTGGCCACGAGCGGGTCGGTGAAGACCTGGTCGGCGCAGTACGTCAGGTCGCTGCCGTGGTACTTGCCGGCCGCGGGATAGCCGAAGTCGAACACCTTGCTGCCGGTGGCCATCGTCGTGGTGTCGAGGTCGAAGCTCCCGGCCGCGACGTCCAGCGTTGTCCCCTTCGTGCCGGCTGCGGTGACGACGGCGAACGACCAGTCGTACTGGACGGCCTGGTCGTTGAAGCCGCCGGCCGTGGTGAAGCCCCGGTTGACGACGAGCGCGGACGCCGTCCAGCAGCCCCATTTCGCCTGCGAGCAGGTGTACGTCGGGGTCGCGTCGAACTCCGGGATGAACATCCAGTTCCGGGCGAACCCGCCGTCGGCCCCGTCCCACGCGCAATGGGCCGCGGACACGACGATCGAGCGTGCCAGGCCGCCGTCGTTGACGACGGAGCCCGTGCAGATGTAGTTGCCGCTGTTGAGCGTGAACAGGACCTTGCCGGTCGTGCGCAGGACCTGGCCACCCTTCGTCCAGCTGGCGCCGATGACGCTCCCCGTGCCGCCACTCGGCGGCTTGCCCGCCGCCGGCACGAACTGGCCACCCGGCGTCTTGACGAAGTCACGAGGCGTGGCGTTGGCGATCCGCTCCTTCGTCCAGTACGCGACCGTCCGGTCGTGCTGGGCCGCGGCAGGGTCGCGCGCGAGGACGGGCAGCGACGGCCATCGGGAGCGCGATGCTGACCAGCATCGCGCTGAGCAGGGCGGCACGGGAACGACGCATCAGGGACACTGCCTCCGGTGACTGGGCCCCTGGCGTGGGGTCCACGTAGCGTAGCCGGTCGGCCGGAACCCGGTGCCGATCCGATCGGACCAGCCGTGCGCGGCAATCGGATGCGCGTGGCCGGCAGCGGTCAGCCCCGTCGCACCGAACGACCGGCCGCGTCGCGGCTCCGGAGCGCGTTGGCGCTCGCGAAATGCGCCTGCTTGCGGGCCGGCTCGGCCATCGGGGCGGCGTAGACCATCTCCTCGCGAACCATCGTGTCGAGCAGCTCGCGCAGGGCCGGGTCGTCGCCGGCGTAGCCCCGGATCCGCGACGCGGTGGCATCGAGGATCCGCCGGGCCCCGGCGTAGTCCCCCTGCCGGTTGCGGCCAACCGCCTCCTGTCGCGCCCGCGCCGCGAACAGCCGGGCGACCGCGCGGTCCACGTCACGGTCGCGCGGCTGGTCGTCGTTGGCCCGGTCGTCGGCATAGGCCCAGGCCAGCCGGGACTCCGTGACGCCCGGGCCGGCCGCGAACGTGCCGTCGCGGTCGGTCAGGGCCACGATCGTGCCCGTCTCCCGGCCGAGGAGGCCGTACGGGAACGACAGCCGCAGGACGACCTCGACGACCTGCTCCGAGGCGAGGTCGCCCAATGCCACGAGCGTCCGGTTGCCCGTGCTCGTGACGCGGTACGGACTGATCGACTCGACCCGGATGTCGTCGCGGGCGGTGAGCTCGAGGTTGACGTCGCGGGCCACGATCTCGAGCGTCTCGCCCACCTCGGACGTGATCGCGTCGCGGATCTGCGGCGCGTCGGCGATGTAGTAGAAGTGGCCGCCGCCGGCGTCGGCCAGCTCCTGGAGGAGCCGCTCGTCGAAGTCGTTGCCGACCCCGAAGGTCGAGGTCGAGACGCCACGGGCCCGCAGCTCGGCGGCATGGTGCGACAGCTGCTCGAGGTCGGTGATGCCGACGTTCGCGAGGCCGTCGGTGAGGAGCAGGCAGCGGTTGACGCCGCGGTCGGCCAGGTGCCCCGCGACCTGCTCGCAGCCGCGCAGCCAGCCCTCGCCGAGGTTGGTGCTGCCGCGGGCCTGGATCGTGGCGAGCCGATCGATCGCCCCGCGCCGCGATTCCGCGGACGCCGTCGTCGATTCGATGACCACGTCCACGACGTCGTCGTAGACCACGACGCTGAAGCGGTCCTCCGGCTGGAGCCGGCCGATGGCCTCCTCGACCGCCAGCTTGGCCACGCGCAGCTTGTCGCCCGCCATGGAGCCCGAACGGTCGAGCACGAACGCGAGGTTGACCGGCGGACGCGGCCGCTCGGTCGTCGCTCGCGGCGCGACGATCCGGGCGAGGAGGAAGCGCTTGCTGTGCCATGTCGGACGGATGAGCCGCCGATCCTGGCGGACGGTGAGGGTTGGTTCGCTGGACACGGTCATGGCCGGTCCTCCTCGAGGAGCTCACGGGCGATCGCGATGAGCCGATCGACCTGCTTGTTCTGGGCCCGCACGAGCGGGCGACGGATGTGGAGCTCGACGTCGGGCGTGATGACGACGCGCTCCCACTGGGATCGTTCGGTGGCGCGCTCGGGCGCGGCGGGGACGGCGGGGGCGGCCGCCGACGCAGACGGCGCCGACGGCGTCGGGAGCGGTCCGGCGCCCTCGACGGCGGCCTCGCGGAGCGCCATCCCGCCCACCTCGGTGGTCCGGCGCCCACGCGACAGGCTGGCCGGGGACAGCCGAGGCGGCGGAACCCGCACCGGCGCGGGGGGCGCCTCCGCGGGGCGCCGCAGCGCGCTCGACCCGTCGAGCACCGAGCGCAGGTAGTCGAGCGCCGAGTCCGAGGGCGGCGGCGGGTCCGCCTGACCCGCGAGCCCCGCGATCTCGTCGTCGGTGAGTGCCTCGAGGCGGCGCCGGATCTCGGCGAGCGGCAGGTGCTCGGCCTGGAGCCGACGGATGAGGCGGAGCCGCGCGAGGTGGCCCGGGTCGTACTTGCTGCCCGGCCCCGACGACCCGACGGACGGCAGGAGCCCCTGGGCGAGGTAGTAGCGGACGGTCCGGGGCGTGACCCCACCCAGGTCGGCGAGCTCGGTCAGCGAATAGCGTTCGTCATCGGGCATGGGCGTATCTTGCCAGTGTCACGTTGCACTGTCAAGACCCCTCTCCGATGTCGCCATGGCGCCTCCACATCCCCTCCATATCCGATCGCCAGTCTTCAGGGCAGACGGGATCCAGGTGGATCCCCCACGTACGGACAAGGAGTCCAACCACATGTCTCGTGTCATCGCCGCCATCCTGCTCGTCGCCGTCCTGGCCGTCGGCGGCGGGATCATCGCCACCACGGCCTACCAGGCGGGGGTCAACACCGCCGTCACGACGACCACGACGGGCGGCACGGTCGTTGCCCCGGTCGTCGTCCCCGGTTATGGCTACGGCTGGCATCCATTCGGCTGGGGCTTCGGGTTCTTCGGCCTGTTCGCCACGCTGTTCTTCGTGTTCATCGTGTTCGCCCTGATCCGCGCCATCTTCTGGCGCGGCGGCCCTGGCCGGCGCGGCTGGGGCGGCGGGCCGGACGGGTCCGGCGGCTCGCCGTGGGCGTACCGCGCCCACGACACGTTCGACGACTGGCACAAGCGCGCCCACGCCGACGCGCCCAAGGGTGAAGCGGGCGGACCGGGTGAGCCGCCGTCGTCGACCGGCGTGGCCTGACGGCTCCAGCCACCGCTCCAGTGCGCCCCCGGACGAGCCGTCCGGGGGCGCATCCGGCTCTACGATGAACCTGGCCATGAAGACCATCCTCGTCGTCGACGACGAACCGAAGATCGCCACGCTCGCCCGCGACTACCTCGAGCACGCGGGCTTCGCCGTGCTCACAGCGACCGACGGCCCCGCGGCGCTGACGACGATCCGCCAGCGCCGCCCCGACCTGGTCGTCCTCGACCTGGGCCTGCCGGGGCTCGACGGACTGGACGTCACCCGCGAGCTGCGACGCGACTCGACGATCCCGATCGTGATGCTCACCGCGCGCGACGACGAGCTCGACAAGCTGCTCGGCCTCGAGCTCGGCGCCGACGACTACGTCACCAAGCCGTTCAGCCCGCGCGAGCTCGTCGCGCGGGTGCGTGCGGTGCTCCGCCGCGCGGACCGGGCGCCCGAGGCCGGCGAGACGATCCGGGCCGGTGACGTCGCGCTCGACGTGCCGCGCATGCGCGCCGAGGTCGCCGGCCGGCCGATCGACCTGACGCCGACCGAGTTCCAGCTGCTCGCCACCCTCGCGGCACGTCCGGGCCGGATCTTCACCCGCGCGCAGCTCCTCGACGCGATCCGCGGCGTGGCGTTCGAGACGTACGAGCGGGCGATCGACTCGCACGTCAAGAACCTGCGCCGCAAGCTCGAGCCCGATCCGCGCCGGCCGAGATACGTGCTGACCGTCTACGGCGTCGGCTACCGCTTCGCCGACGATCGCGACCCCGACTGATGCCCGAGCCCGACGACGCCCCGGACCCGGCCGACCGCGCCACCCCCGACTGGGCGGCCGGCCGAGACGAGTGGCGACGACGGCGCGCCGCCGCCTCGGCCGGTGGACCGCCGTGGGCCGGCGGACCGTGGGGCGGCCGGTGGCGCGGGTTCGGTTGCCTGTTCGGCCTGCTCTTCCTGGTCGTGGCCGGGTCGCTCGTCGCGGCCAGCGGCTTCGTCCTGTCGCATTTCGGGCCGTTCCCCGGGTTCCTCGTGCTCCTGCTG
The DNA here is from genome assembly GCA_963721545.1 of uncultured Chloroflexia bacterium. Lineage (GTDB taxonomy): Bacteria > Chloroflexota > Limnocylindria > Limnocylindrales > CSP1-4 > SPCO01. Next base: position 75,762 of record CAVRKB010000007.1, on the reverse strand, counting down.
GTCATCGCCGCACTGGTCGGCGTCGGCCGGACGTTCCGGACCACCGGTCGCGCGCTCGACGAGCTGGTCGAGGCCACCCGCCGGATCGAGGCCGGCGACTATTCGGTGCGCGTCGGCCCGCCGAGCGAGGGCGGGCGGTCGATGCGCGAGCTGATCCGCGGCTTCGACACGATGACCGCCCGGCTGGAGGCCGACGAGCGCCAGCGGCGGACGCTGCTGGCCGAGGTCAGCCACGAGCTGCGCACGCCGCTGACCGTCGTCCAGGGCAACCTCGAGGCGATCATCGACGGCGTCTACCCGCCGGATCCGGCCCATCTCGAGCTCATCCTCGACGAGACGCGCGTGCTCAGCCGGCTGATCGACGACCTGCGCACGCTGGCGCTGTCCGAGGCGGGCACCCTCGCGCTCCACCGGGAGCCGACCGATCCCGACCTCCTCGTGGCCGATGTCGTTCGCTCGTTCGAGCCGGCGGCCACGACCGCCGGGGTCGAGCTCGGCGCGGCGATCGACGGCGACCTGCCGATCATCGACGTCGACCCGGTGCGGATCCGCGAGGTCCTGGCCAATCTCGTCGCCAACGCCATCCGCCACACGCCGGCGGGTGGCCGGGTGACGCTGGCCGGCGCGATCGAGGGCGGGCGCTGGGTCCGCCTCGAGGTCCGCGATACGGGCGCGGGCATCGACCCGGCCCTGCTCCCCAGGATCTTCGATCGATTCGTGACCGGCGACGACTCGCGCGGAACCGGGCTCGGGCTGGCGATCGCGCGCCAGCTGGTGCTCGCCCACGGCGGCGAGATCGATGCCGAATCGCCCCCGGGCGGCGGGACGACGATCCGCGTCCGGCTGCCGCTTACGGGCGGGTGATCCGGACGTCGTCGACGGCGGCCTCGATCGTGCTGGCGCCACCGCGGTCGGCGGCCTGGAACACGATCCGCACCGTCTGTCCGGCCCACGGCGTCATCGGGATCGAGGCCGTGGCCCAGGACGGCAGGTCGATGTTGGCCGCCCCGAGCTCCTGGCGGACGAGCGTCCGGACCCCGGCCTCGTCCTCGACGAAGGCGCGGAAGAAGTCGTTCGACGACGCGTTGCCGCTGTGGGCGAGATAGAAGCGGAAGGTCAGCGAGCCGACCTCGTCCGGGAGCACGACCGGTGCCGAGCGAACGGTCGTCACGCCGCCGTCCACGTCATGCGCGGCCGCGCTGCCGCCGGCGCGGCCGGTGACCAGGGCCCGCGAGCCTGACGGAACGGATCCGGCCTGCCGGCTCGTCGCGACCGGATCCGCCCGCTGCCAGCGCGCCGGCCTTCGCGGTGTCGGTGCCGAGCGGGTTCGTCGTCCAGCCGCCGTACGTCTCGAAGTCGTCGAACAGCGCGCCGCAGTTCTGCTTCGCCTTGCCGATCACGGTGTACGGGCAGCCGGCCGCCTCGATCAGCAGCAGGATCGCCTCGCGGTTGCGCTCGGTCTGCGGCCCGATGACCTCATCGGGCGGGTAGAACCGGGCGGTCGTGCTGACCTTGGCGTGGCTCGGGTAGAGCTCGAACGTGTACATGAAGATGTGCTGGACGCCGTACGCCCAGTCGATCTCGTCGCCGTCGGTGACGTACAGGTCGCTCGACTGCATCGGCGTGTAGCCGTTGGTGGCGGCCATCTTGCGGCCGAGCGCCGCCAGCGCATCCCGGTCGTCCTGGGTCATGTCGTAGGGCACGTTGGCCTTGGTGTAGCCGTACGGCCACAGGATCTGCTGGCCGGCGGTGTGGAACGTGATCGCCGTGCTTGATCTGCTGGCGGCCGCCGACGCGGCGGCTGGCCATGAAGTCGCGCATCGCCCGCGTCTCCGGTGCGGAGAAGGCGCTCGGGCCGTGATAGGTCGAGGCCGACTTCTTGCCCGATGAGCCGCCGCAGCACGCCCAGTGGTAGCCGTAGTTGCGGTTGAGGTCGGTGCCGATCGCGCTCGAGCCGGGGTTGGGCTGGCGGTTCTTGCGCCAGGCGCGGTACGGCGAGCCGCCGAGGTCGTACTGCGCGCCGTCGGGGTTGACCGCGAACACGATCCAGACCTCGCGGGTGTCGACGATCTTCGTGATCCGCTCGTCGCTGCCATAGCCGACGGTCAGCCAGCGAAGCACGGCCAGGCTCTGCTCGAGTGACAGGTGCTCCCGCGCGTGGTGGAGCGAGTCGAACAGGACCTCGGGCTCCGGCTCGTCGGTCGCGACGTTGTCGGACACCTTGGCGGCCCAGAGCGTGCGGCCGGCATAGCTCGTGCCGATCGAGCGGAGCGCGACGATGTCCGGGAACGCCGTCTCGGTCGCCTTGATCTCGTCGACCATCTCGGGGTAGGTGTGGTAGTCGGCGTCGTACGACGGGAAGTCGACGGCGGCGACGGGCTGGGTCGTCACCAAGCCGGCCCCGGCCGCGAGGACGAGGGCCAGGGCGAGCATCGCGGGTGCCGCGACACGGGAGCGACCGGCCCTGGGAGCTGCGGCGGGCAGCCGCCGAATGGGGTGGTGCATGGACGCATCATCGCCCACGGCGAGGCCGGCGGGCATCCCGCGATGGGGCTAGTCGCAACCGGGACCGGCCGCGGGTGGTTCTGGCGGCCTCGCCTGCGTGCGGGGAACCGCCCGTGCCGCTGCGGAGTCTTGGGGCCCACAGACACGCGACCGGTCCGCCCGGGCCGGCACCCACGGGAGATCGACGATGATCCGTTCGATCGGTCGAGTCGGCGCCGCACTCGGCGCGGCAGCCCTCGTCATTGCCCTGTCGGCCGCGCCGGCCTTCGCCTGCGGTGGCCTGATCGGCCCGAACGGCGCCGTCAACCTGCTGCGCACGACGACGCTGGCCGCCTACCACGACGGGGCGGAGCACTACATCACCTCCTTCGAGTTCGCCGGCGGCGGCGGCGCGTTCGGCTCGCTGACGCCACTCCCCGGGATCCCGTCGAGCGTCGAGAAGGGCGGCGACTGGACCCTGCAGCGCCTGATCCGCGAGACGAATCCGGTACCCGAAGGGGTCTTCCTGTCGGCGGCCGGCGCCGCGGTCCGTGATTCGGCCGAGGAGCTGATGAAGGTCCGGATCGATGCCCTCGACGTGACCGTCCTGCGCGGCGGGTCGGCGGCCGTCGGCCAATGGGCGACCGAGCACGGCTTCCGCCTGCCGCCCGACGCGCCCGAGGTGCTCGACTTCTACGCCGCGCGCTCGCCGATCTTCCTGGCCGCCGTGTTCGATGCCGACGAAGCCGCGACGCGCGGCCAGGCGGTCGGCGACGGGACGCCGGTCCACATCACCATCCCGACCGACAACCCGTGGGTCCCGCTCCGGATCCTGGCCCTCGGCAAGACCGCCGCCGAGCGGGTCGACGCGGACGTCTACCTGCTGACCGACCGGCGCCCGGCGCTGCTGCCGGCCCCGACCCTGGCCAACGGCCTGATCCTCGACCACAGCGCCCCGGCGACCGTGTCGCTGCTCGACGACCTCCGCTCCGACCGCGGCATGACGTGGATCCCGACCAAGGGCTGGCTGTCGAAGGTGACCATCGACGCGGGCGCGCGGCAGCTCGCCTTCGACCTCGCGATCGACGCATCCGGGGCCGGCGCGCCGTCGCGGGTGATGGCCGGGCTGGAGCTGCCCGGTGCCCCGGTCGCGCCGGACCGGACGCTCGACACGATCCGCCTGATCATCGGGATCGTCCTGACCGTCGGCGGCATCGGCGGGATCGTCCTGCTGTCGCGCCGACGCCCGCCGCTGTCGATGGCGTGAGGGTGGTCCGATGACCAGCGTTCGCCGGCCGGGGCGCGCTGCCCTGGTCGGCGGGCTCGTCCTGTCGCTCGGCCTTGCCGGGATCGCCGCGGCCTGGGTCGGGCTGCCCGGACTCCCCGGACATGGGCCGCTGACCGCCGAGGTCGGGATCCACTACTCGCACTACGGGCCTGACCGGCTGGTCGTGGCGGCCGGCCAGCCGCTCACGGTCGTCCTGCAGAACGGCGACCCGATCGACCATGAATGGATCGTCGGCGACGAGGCGACGCACGAGCGTCACCGAACCGGCACGGAACCGGCGCACGGCACCCGCCCGACCGAGGTGTCCATCCCGGCCGGAGCGAGCCGGACGACGACCGTCACCTTCGCCACGCCCGGCACCTACCGGTTCATCTGCCACCTGCCCGGCCACGAGGCGTACGGCATGGTCGGCACCGTGGTCGTCACCGGCGACTAGCCGCTAACCGGCCCGACCCGGCGGTATCCTCGGCTGGATGCGACCGCTACCGGCCCCATACGACGACATCGCGGCCGGCCGGCCGGCGTCGATCGCGGTCGCCGGCCCTGCGCTCCTCGGCAGCCGGCTGCTGACCAAGGATCTCGCCTTCGACGCGACCGAACGCGAGGCGTTCCGGCTGCGCGGCCTGCTCCCCGACCGGATCCTCACGATCGAGGAGCAGATCGTCCTCGAGCTCGAGCACCTGCACCACAAGGACGACGCGCTCGAGCAATACATCGGGCTGGCGGCGCTGCAGGACCGCAACGCGACGCTGTTCTACCGGCTGCTCGCCGAGCACCTCGAGGAGTTCCTGCCGATCGTCTACACCCCGACCGTCGGGCGCGCCTGCCAGGAGTTCAGCCACATCATCCGGCGCACGCGCGGCACCTGGATCACGCCGGCCGATCGCGACCGGATCCCCGAGCTGCTGCGGCAGGGTCCGTACGACGACGTCCGGCTCATCGTGGTCACCGACAACGAGCGGATCCTCGGGCTCGGCGACCAGGGCGCCGGCGGGATGGCCATCCCGATCGGCAAGCTCGCGCTGTACACCGCGGGGAGCGGCATCCATCCGGCCCTGACACTGCCGGTCTCGCTCGACGTCGGCACCGACAACCCGGCGCTGCTGGCCGATCCGCTGTACCTCGGCCACCGCGCCCCGCGGCTGCGCGGGCCGGACTACGACGCGCTGGTCGAGGCGTTCGTCGAGGGCGTGGCCGAGGTGTGGCCCGGCTGCGTGATCCAGTGGGAGGACTTCAAGCAGGTCAACGCGCTGCGCATCCTCGACCGCTACCGCGACCGCGTCCCGTCGTTCAACGACGACATCCAGGGCACCGCCGCGGTGGTCGTCGGGGGCGTGCTGGCCGGCCTGCGTGGGCTCGGCACGGATCTCGCCGCGACGCGGGTCGTGCTGGCCGGCGCGGGCGCAGCGGGGATCGGGATCGCCCGGCTGCTCCGGCTGGCGATGCTCGACGCGGGGATGACCGAGGCCGCGGCGCGGCGGGCGCTCGTCCTGGTCGATTCTCGCGGCCAGGTCCACGCCGGACGCGACGATCTCGACGCCACGAAGCGCGAGCTCGCGCTGCCGGCCGAGGCGTTCGCGGGCTACGGCTTCGAGACCGCCCTCCCCGGGCTGGTCGAGACGATCGAGCGCGTCCAGCCGACCGTGCTGGTCGGCACGACTGCGGTCGGCGGGATGTTCAACAAGCCCGTGCTCCGGGCGATGGCGGCGGGCACCGACCGGCCGATCGTGATGCCCCTGTCGAACCCGACATCCGCTTGCGAGGCGACCCCGGCCGACGTCCTGCGCTGGACCGACGGCCGGGCGATCGTCGCGACCGGATCGCCGTTCGAGGCGGTCGAGGTCGACGGCGTGCGCCGCGAGGTCGGCCAGGCCAACAACGTGTTCGTGTTCCCCGGGCTGGGCCTCGGGGCCATCGCCGCCGAATCACGGGTCATCAGCGACCGGATGTTCCTGCTGGCGGCCCGAGCGCTGGCCGACGCCGTGACCGATACCCGGCTGGCCGGCGGGGCCATCTACCCGCCGGTCGGCGACCTGCGGGCGGTCAGCCGCACGATCGCGATGGTCGTCGCGCGCGAGGCGATCGACGCCGGGCTGGCCGCGATCGATCCCGCCACGGACGTCGGGGCGCTCGTCGACGCCGCGATGTGGTGGCCGGCCTACGTCCCCTACCGTCCGGCACGGCAGGCGGAGCGGCGGCGGGCGGGCGAGACGTGACCGCGATGCGCGCGGCGGTGCTCCGCGCACCTCGGCGAGCCGGTCTCGATCGAGCCGCCTCACCCTCGCCGACCCGCGGCCCGGCGAGGTCCGCGTCCGGCTGCTCGCGTCGGGCGTCTGTCACTCGGACCTGCACGTCCGCGACGGCGAGTGGCCGCGCCCCACGCCGGTGGTCATGGGCCACGAGGGCGCGGGCGTCGTGGAGGCCGTCGGCGACGGCGTGCGCACCGTCGAGCGTCGGGCAGCCCGTGGCGCTGTCGTGGCTGGTGCCCTGCGGTCGATGCCGCGCCTGCCGCGCCGGCCGGCCGTGGGCCTGCCCCGATTCGCCGTCGTTCCGCCATCGGCCTCCCGGACGGGACGATCGCGGCGGCGGACGCGGCCGGCGAGCCGGTCATGGCCTACTGCGGCATCGGCACGATGGCCGAGGCGACCGTGGTTCCCGAGGCGGCCGCGATCGCGCTGCCCGACGGCGTGGACCCGGCCGTCGCCGCGCTGATCGGCTGCTGCGTGTCGACCGGCGTCGGGGCGGTGCTCAAGACGGCCGAGGTCCCCGCCGGCGCGAGCGTCGCCGTGATCGGGCTCGGTGGCGTCGGGCTGTCGTGCGTGATGGGTGCTGCGCTGGCCCGGGCCGGGCAGATCGTTGCGATCGACCGGGTGGCGGCCAAGCTCGACGTCGCCCGAACGGTCGGCGCGACGGACGGCCTCGTGGCCGGCGACGACCGCACAGCGACGATCGAGGCGCTCCGCGAGCTGACCGACGGCGGCCCCGACTTCGTGTTCGAGGCGATCGGCCGGGTCGCGACCGTCGAGCTGGCCATCGCCAGCCTGCCGCTCGCGGGCACGGCCGTCCTGGTCGGGATGACGCCGGCCGGCGAGCGGGCCTCGTTCGACGTCTACGGCCTGGTCGACGGCAGCCGGCGGATCCTCGGCTCCAACTACGGGTTCGCCGAGCCCGCGGTCGACTTCCCGCGCTACGCCGCGCTCCATCTCGCGGGCCGGCTGCCGGTCGAGCGCCTGATCGACCGCCGGATCGGGCTCGACGACGTCGAATCGTCGTTCGACCGGCTGCGTGCCGGCGACGGGCTCCGCCAGGTCGTCGTCTTCGACTGACAGCCGGGCGCGGCTCAGCCCCGGGCGTCCCCTCATCGGGCTCCATCGGCGCGAGGACCGGCGGCTCGGGCTCCTCGATCGGCGGCAGCAGCTCCTTGCCCGTGATCAGCCGCGTCCCGCGACCGTGGGTCACGAACGTCCAGGCCCAGCGGACGAGGACGACGATCCGGTTCGAGAAACCGATCAGGTAGAAGATGTGGATGCCCAGCCAGAGCAGCCAGGCGGTGAACCCGCCCTGCCGCCCGAACGGCCCCATCCACGGGATGTTGGTGACGCCCGACAGCCGGCCGATGACCGCCACGTCGCCGTGGTCGCTGTAGCGGAACGGCTCGTACGGCCGGCCGAGCACCCGCCGGCGGATGACTTTCGCGGCGTACTTCCCGCCCTGCATCGCGCCCTGCGCGACGCCCGGCGCCGGCTTGTCCGGCTTCCACGGCTCCACCGCGGCGTCGCCGACGACGAAGATCTCGGGGTGGCCCGGGATCGTCAGGTCGGGCTCGACGATGACGCGGCCGGATCGATCGGTCTGGGCGCCCGTCGCCTCGGCCACCGTCCGCGCGAAGCGGGCGGTCAGGATGCCGGCCGCCCAGAGGACCGTCCGGGCCGGGATCCATTCCTCCGCGCCGTCGGGGTCGGTGACCCGCACGCCGGTCTCGTCCAGGTCAATGACCCGCGTCCCCGTCCGGACCTCGACGCCCAGCCGCTCGAGCTGGCGCTGGGCCGACGCCGAGCGATCGGGCGGGTACGGCGGCAGGACGCGGTCCATCGCTTCGACCAGGATGATCTTCGCCTCGCCCGAACGGATCGATCGGAAGTCCCGGCGGAGCGTGTCGTGCGCGATCTCGCCGAGCGCGCCGGCCAGCTCGACCCCGGTCGGCCCGCCGCCGACCAGCACGAAGGTCATCCACGCCCGGCGCAGCGCCGGGTCGGCCTCGCGCTCGGCGGCCTCGAAGGCGATCAGGATCCGCCGCCGGATCTCGGTCGCGTCCTCCAGCGTCTTGAGCCCCGGCGCGATCGCCGCCCACTCGGGATGGTTGAAGTACGTGTGATGCGCGCCGGTCGCGACGACCAGCGTGTCGTAGGCGATCGGTCCGCCGTCGGCGAGGATGACCTCGTGCCGCTCCGGGTCGATGCCCACCGCCTCGCCGAGGAGGACGGTCGTGTTGCGCTGCTTGCGCAACAGCGAGCGCAGGGGCTGGGCGATGTCGCCCGGTGACAGCGCCCCCGTCGCGACCTGGTAGAGCAGCGGCTGGAACAGGTGGAAGTTGCGCCGGTCGACGAGGGTCAGCCGGACCTCGGGGTCGATGCCCAGGCTGCGCGCGGCGTACAGCCCGGCGAACCCCCCGCCGACGACGGTGACGCGGTGGGGCGCGCGGGCTGGCTCGGGCGACGTGGCCATGCCCCGATTCTAGCCAAGGGCCTCCGGGGCGGGCGCCGTCATCGGCCGGCCGATCACGTGACGGGCGAGCTCCGGGAACCAGCGCGCCACGACCCCGACGCCGAGCACGCACAGGATCCCGCCCGACACGACCGCGAACTGGGGCGTGGTGAGTGACGCGACGACGGCCGCCTCGATGTCGCCGAGCCGCGGGCCGCTGGTGACGACCAGGATGTGGATCGACATCACCCGGCCGCGGAGCTGGTCCGGCGTCTCGAGCTGGACGACAGCGTCGACCGGAAGACCGCCGAGAACACGTCGGCGGCGCCGGCCAGGGCGAGGAACAGGAGCGCCAGCGGGAACGCGACGGTGACCAGCCCGAAGGCGGTGATCGCCAGGCCCCACGCGGCCACGGCGGCGAGGATCGCCAGCCCGATCCGCTGGACGTTCTTGACCCAGCCGGAGAACAGCGCCCCGACGAACGCGCCGGCGGCCGGTGCGGCGGCCATCAGCCCGAAGCCGGCCGCGCCGGTCTGGAAGACGTCGAGGGCGAGCACCGGGAACAGCGAGGTCGGCATCCCGAAGATCATCGCGTTGAGGTCGATCACGAACGAGCCGAGGATCGCTCGCCGGCGACGGGTGAAGGCCAGCCCTTCGCGGATGGCGTCGAGGCCCGGGCCGCACGACCACGCCCAGCGGCGGGATCGGCGCGATCGCGAGCAGCGCCGCGCCCGACGCGATGAACGACACGAGGTCGACGGCGTAGGCGCCGGCCAGCCCGACCGTGGCGATGAGCAGGCCGCCGATGGCCGGCCCGACGATCGAGGCCATCTGGAAGTTGAGCTGGTTGAGCGCGATCGCCGAGGGCAATCGCTCGGGCGGGACCAGCCGCGGGATCGATGACGAGCGGGCCGGCTGGTCGACCGCCGAGAACCCCGCGGCAAAGAACGCGACGAAGAACAGCGTCCAGACCGGCGGCTCGCCGGACAGCGCGAGGAGGACCAGGGCCAGGCTGCAGGCGGCCAGCCCGACCTGCGTCGCCATCAGCAGCTTGCGCCGGTCCACCGCATCGGCCAGCGAGCCGGCCCCGAGCGCGAACAGCAGGATCGGGACCAGCTGGAACAAGGTCAGCGCGGCGATGGCCAGGGTCGAGCCGGTCAGGACGTAGACCTGGTATGGCAGCGCGATCCGGGTGACCTGGTTGCCGATGCCGTTGACGACCTGGCCCGACCACAGCCAGCGGTAGTCGCGGTCCCGCCGGAGTGGCGTGGTGTCGAGGAAGATGCCGCGAACGCGACCGTTCACGCTCGAGCCGCCGGTCAGCATCGGGACGGTGGGGACGGGCGGGACGGTCAGGCCGGCTGGACGGGATTACTTGTCGCGCTCGGGGCCGGCCAGCACGGCCTGCGCCGCGGCCAGCCGCGCGACCGGCACGCGGAACGGCGAGCACGACACGTAGTCGAGCCCGATCCGCTCGCACTTGTGGATCGACTCCGGGTCGCCGCCGTGCTCGCCGCAGATCCCGAGCTCGATGTCCGGGCGGGTCGCGCGGCCCTTCTCGACGGCCGTCCGCATCAGCCCGACGACCGCGTCGTCGAGCGTCTGGAACGGGTTGAACGGCAGGATCCCGTCCTCGACGTACTTGAGCAGGAACCCGCCCTCCGCGTCGTCGCGGCTGTAGCCGAACGTCATCTGGGTCAGGTCGTTGGTGCCGAAGCTGAAGAACGCCGCGTGCTGGGCGATCTCGTCCGCGGTCAGGGCGCCGCGCGGGACCTCGATCATCGTCCCGAACACGTACTCGACCTCGACGCCGGCGGCCGCCTCGACCGCCTTCGCCTCGGCCTCGAGGAGGTCCCTCGTCGCCTTGAGCTCGTTCACGTGGCCGACGAGCGGGATCATGATCTTGGCCTTCGGGTGGCCGCCGGCGGCCGTGACCGCGATCAGGGCGTTGAGGATCGCCCGGGTCTGGACCTTGACGAAGTCCGGGATCATCAGCCCGAGCCGGCAGCCGCGCAGGCCGAGCATCGGGTTCTGCTCGTGGAGCGACTTGATCGTCGCCAGCAGCTCGCGGTCCTCCTGGCTGCGCCGCGTCGCCGGCCTTGGTCACCTTGACCAGCTGCTCCTCGAGGTTGGGCAGGAACTCGTGGAGCGGCGGGTCGATCAGCCGGATCACGACCGGCAGCTCGTCCATCGCCCGGAAGATGCCCTCGAAGTCGCCCTGCTGGAGGACCTCCAGCTTGGCCATCGCGGCATCGAACGTGTTGACCGCCTCGGCCTCCTCGACGCCGAGCTTGGCCCCGGTGGCCGCCTTCGCCTTGGCCCGGGTGGCCGCCATCGCGACGAGGATCGCGCCACGCACGATCTCCAGCCGCTCGCCCTCGCGGAACATGTGCTCGGTCCGGCACAGGCCGATGCCCTGCGCGCCATACCGGCGAGCCTGGGCGGCTTCCTCGGGCTTGTCGGCGTTCGTCCAGACCTGCATCCGGCGGATCTCGTCGGCCCAGCCCAGGATCCTCTGGAGCTCCGGCTGGTCCTCGAACCGCGCTTCGACGGTCGGCAGCGCGCCGACGTACAGCGCACCGCTCGATCCATCGAGACTGACCCAGTCGCCCTCCTTGAACTCCGTCCCGGTGACGTTGCAGTGCGCCTGGGCGCCGGCGTAGTCGATCATCAGGTCCGCCGAACCCGCCACGCATGGCTTGCCGATCTGGCGCGCGACGACGGCCGCGTGGGAGGTGGCGCCGCCTCGGGCGGTGATGATCCCCTCGGCCACGGCCATGCCGTGGAAGTCATCCGGCGAGGTCTCGATCCGGACGAGGATCACCTTCTCGCCGCGGTTGACCCACTCGACGGCGGTGTCGGCGTCGAAGACCGCGCGCCCGACGGCGGCGCCCGGTGAGGCGTTCAGGCCGTTGACGATCTTGGTCGCCTTGGCGAGCGCGGCCGGGTCGAACGTGGCCCGGAGGAGCTGGTCCACGTGTGCGGGCTCGACCCGGCCGACCGCGTCCTTCGGCGTGATGAGGCCCTCTTCGACCATGTCGACGGCGATCTTCACCGCCGCCGCGGCGGTCCGCTTCGCACTCCGCGTCTGGAGCATGTACAGCTTGCCGCGCTCGATGGTGAACTCGAGGTCCTGGACGTCGCGGTAGTGCTTCTCGAGCTGCTGGCCGATGCGCTGGAACTCGGCGTAGACCTCGGGCATGTCGGTCTGCATCTGCGAGATCTTCGGCGCGGTGCGGATGCCGGCGACGACGTCCTCGCCCTGGGCGTTGGTGAGGTACTCGCCGAACAGCACCTTCTCGCCGGTGTTCGGGTCGCGGGTGAAGGCGACGCCGGTCCCCGAGTCGTCGCCCATGTTGCCGAAGACCATCGTCACGACGTTGACCGCGGTGCCGAGGTCGTGGGCGATCTTCTGGTTGTTGCGGTAGTCCATCGCCCGCTTGCCGAACCAGCTGGCGAACACGGCCTTGATCGCGAGGTCGAGCTGCTCGTTCGGGTCGCTCGGGAAGTCGCGACCGGTGTCCTCGCGGACGATCGCCTTGAACTCCTCGGTCAGCGTCTTGAGGTCGTCGGCGGTCGAGGTCGGTGTCCTGCTCCGCGCCGCGGGCTGCCTTGGCCGCCTCGAGCGCGTGGTCGAAGCGCTCGCCCTTCACGTCCATGACGATCCGCCCGAACATCTGGATGAAGCGGCGGTAGGCGTCCCAGCCGAAGCGCTCGTTGCCGGTCAGCGCGACCAGGCCGTGGAGCGTCTCCTCGTTGAGCCCGAGGTTGAGGACGGTGTCCATCATCCCGGGCATCGAGAACTTGGCGCCCGAGCGGACCGAGACGAGCAGCGGGTCGGCGGCGTTGCCGAAGCCCTTGCCGGTCAGGCGCTCGACCTCGCGGACCGCCTCGAGGACGTCGTCCCACAGCCCGTCGGGCAGCTGCTCGCCGGCGGTGAAGTAGTCGTTGCAGGCCTCGGTCGTGATCGTGAAGCCGGGCGGGACCGGCAGACCCGCGTTGGTCATCTCCGCCAGACCCGCGCCCTTGCCGCCGAGCAGGTCGCGCATCGTCGCGTCGCCTTCGGCCCGGCCGCCGCCCCAGGCGTAGATGTAGCGCTTCGGCGGCGCGATGGGGACGGTCGATCGGCGTCGGGGCGGTCTGCGTCATCGGGCGGGTCCTTCCAGGGCGGCGGCCACGCGTCGGCGGCCGCGGTCGGGTCGCGGTCGGTGTCGAGTGGATTGTACCGTCGGACCTGCCCCGGCTCCGGTCGCGGCCCGGTTGCGAGGTCTTGACCACCGTCGGGCCGGACGTCGATGCTGCGGCCCATGGGCGAGGGCACCGTGACGGCGGTTTCGGCAGGGACGACGTCGAGCGCTTCCTCCGGCTGCTGCGCGAGGCGCCGATCCGGATCACGGTCGCGACCGACGGCGTCGACGCGGCCCGGCTGCACGAGCGAACGGCCGACGAGCCGTGGTCGGTCAACGACATCCTCGCCCACGTCCGGGCGGCGGCCGACACCCGCGAGCGGTTCATCGCCAGGATGGCGACCGGCAAGCACGCGACGCTGACCTACCAGTCTCCGCGGTCGGAGCTGCGCAAGACGAACTACGTCGACCTGTCGTTTGCGGAGAACCTCGAGGCTTTTCGGGCGAAGCGCGCGAGCCTCGTCGATCGGCTCGAGTCGTCAGCCATGGAGGAGTGGGCTCGCGGATCGCTCATCCGCGACCGGCCCGAGACCGTCGCCAGCTACGTCCGCTACCTGACCGAGCACGAAACCGCGCACTGCGAGCAGATCGAGGCGTTGCTGCGGTAGGGCGTCGAGGTAGTGCGGCAGCGTCAGGCGATTGGTCGGTTGTCCTGATAGAGCGTGAAGGCCACTCCGGCCACCACGAGGATTCCCACCGCGAGCGCGATGCCGACGACCTTGTCCTTCGTCGTGGTTCCACGTTCGCTGGCTGGGCGCAAGCGCGTAACCCAGAACGAGGATGAGCAGGATGCCGCCGATCCACGCCGCAGTCGGTATCCAACCGATTCGCCACAGGTTGGGTCCGTGTAGCAGGCCGGGCCGCCAACGCTGGTTCCCTTGAACGTCTCGATTCGCGAGCACGAACAGCGGACCAGGCGACGATGCCGGCCAGGGTCCAACGGTGGAGGGCGACTCGGAGGGTAGCCACGAGGCGGCCTACAGCCGCGCCAGCCAGCGCATGACCGGGACGGCGGCCTCGAACGAGTCGGCGATCAGGTCCGGGAGGCTGGGCGAGAACACGTCGTCGTCCGCCAGCCGCCGGCCGAACGTGAGGTCCTTCTGCTTGAGCAGCTCGGCCTCGGGATGGTCCTTCGGGAACCCCGCCGGCACGCGTGTCAGCTTGTCGCCCGAGATCTCCCCGAACGTCTCCTTGAACTTCGGATCGTCCAGCAGGCCGCGAACGCGCTTCGGGTCGTCGGCGACGGCGGTCCGGAAGGCCGCGAGCTTGGCCGTCGGCGGATGCCACATCCCGCCGCCGATGTAGACCTCGCCGGGGGCCAGGTGGAAGTAGCCGCCTGAGTTGCCGCTCTCGCCGAACCCGTGCGGACCGTCCGGACCTCCGCCCTCGGTCCACGGGAACGATGCCGCGACGTTCGTCTTGTACGGCGACTTGTCCTTCGAGAACCGGACGTCTCGGTAGATCCGGAAGGGTGACCGTGAAGGGTCGCCCGAGAGCGGGATGCCGCGCGCCTTGAACGCTTCGTCAACGGCCACGCACAGCGCCGCGAGCGGCTCCTTCAGCAGCCGCTCGTACTCGCCCTTGCGCGGGCGTGAACCAGTCGCGGCTGTTGTTCTCGGCGAGGTCGGCCAGGAACTGGATCGCCTCGGGCTTGAAGCCGGTGAAGGTGTCGGTGGTCGATGGCATGGGGTGCACCTCGGCAATCGACGGTGGGCCGTGTCAGTTCGGCAGCGGGCTCCGCTCGACCGTGCTTGCCCAGGTCGCGATCTCGGCGCGCCGGGATGCCCCGAGCTTGGCCAGGATGTGCTCGACGTGGCTGCTCGCGGTCTTCGGCGCGATGCCGAGCGAGTCGGCGATCTCGGCATTGGTGTAGCCCTCGGACACGAGCCGAGCGACGGCGAACTCGCGAGCGGTCAGCGGGCGCCACGGCTCCTCGACCGAGACTCGACCGCGCGCCAGGCGCTGCAGTGCGTCGGCTCGATCGGCGATCGGGCGAGACGTTGAGCCGCGAGGCGACAGTCCGCGCCTCCACCGCGAGCGCCAGCGCGTCGGCGAACCGGTTCGTGCGGGTGAAGCAGGTCGCGAGGTCCAGGCGCGCCCAGGTCGCTTCCCAGATCCTCCCCTTCGCGTCCCAGCCGGCGACGGCCCGTTCCAGCGCCTCGCGCGCGATCCCGGTCGAACCCTCCGAGAGCGCGACCATGCCCCGAGCGTGGTCCAGGGCCGGGCCGGCAACGTCCGCGATCGGCGCCAGCAACGCCTCGACAGCCGTCAGGTACTCCGCGGCCTGAAGCGGCCGGCCGGCCGCCTGAGCGGCGCGGACGCCGGTGACGACGAAGGGCACGAACCGGAGCCGCTCGGTCGCGGCAGTTGCGCGACCTAGCGCGTCCTGCGCGATCGCGAACGCCCCCGCGGGATCGCCCGCCAGGAGCGCCACCTCGGCCATCCCCCAGAGCGGCGGCAGGATCATCTCGAGCGTCTCGGATCGCTCACCGAGCTCGAGTGCCGGCTCGAGGATCGCGCTGGCCTTCGCCAGGTCGCCGCGACCCATCGCCTCGAACCCGAGCGCGTGGCGGGAGAACTCGCTGGCCCGCCGACAGCCGCGGTCGGCCATCGCCTGGCCCGCCTCGGCGGCGGCGGCATCCCAGTCACCAGACGCCCAATACGTCAGTGCCGATGTTGCGCGCATCACGTGCGCGCAGTGGGACTGCTCGATGGAGTCCGCATAGCGGACGCCACGCGACAACCAATGCCTCGCTTCCGAATAGTCCATCCCGATCGACGCCATCAGCGCCGCGTCGCGATAGCTGGACACGCCGGTGGACTCGAAGCCGTCGCGCTCGGCCTCGACGGCGATCTCGCTGATCCGCCGGACCCCGCCGGCGACGTCGCCGGCGATGACGTCCAGAACGCCTTCCTTCCAGTCGGCCATCATCGTGAACTCGGGCTCCCCGACCTCCTCACCGAGCCGCCGGCTGAGGGCGAAGGCCGCCCGCGCCGCGGCGAAGTCGTGTCGGTCGGTCTCCGAGATGCCGACATACAGCGCGACATCGGCTCGTGCCGTCTTCACTGCGTCGGAATCTGGCAGGTCCTCGAGCTCACGCTCGAGGGCGCGCAACGCGGCAAGGCGCTCGGACGTCGACCCACAGTTGCGTCGGTCGATGTTGATCACGAGCATGGTGGAGTTGATGGCCGCGACGGGATCGCCGGCCGCTCGGTGCGCCTCCGCGGCCGCAGTTGCCAGCCTGATCGCCATCTCGTGGTCCTCGACGTTGCCCGCCTCGTTGGCCGCCTCGTCCAGGATGGCGGCTCGCTCGGCGGGATCGAGGTCGGCCGGCAGGTTGTCGACCGCGCGGCGGTAGAGCTCGGTCGATTCCCGGTGGGCTGCCAGACGTGATGCGTCGCGTGCACCGGACAGGGCGGTCTCGAAGGCGCGGCGTCGAAGTCCAGCCCGCTCGAAATGGAGCGAGGAATGGATCTCCGAATGGCCCTCGAGCTGCGCGCCGAACTCCCCGGCCCGTGCGTGGTACCGGCGACGCTGGCCGACCGGCACGCTGCGGTAGATCGCGTCGCGAAGGAGCTGGTGTCGGAAGTCGTACAGGCCCCGGGAGCCCGGCGGCTCGAGGACATAGTTGTCGATCAGCTCCTGGAGCGGCGCGTCGAGCGCCTCGGGGGGTACGTCCATGATCCCGGCCAGCACCTCGGGCACGAAGCAGCGGCCGATGATGGCGCCTGCCTGCGCGACCTGTTGGGCCTCGGGAGACCGATGGCGGAGGCGCGACAGCACGGCGTCCTCGATGGTGTCCGGCACCGTCGCCTCGCGGATCGCGAGGCCGTTGGCCCGGGCATCGGCACTCAACGCGCCGAGCAGCTCCTCGATGTGGAGCGGGATGCCATCGGTACGCTCGTAGACGGCCTCGACGACCTCGCGTGGAGCCGGCAGCCCGGTATCGAGGATCAGCGTCGTGACGAGCGCCGTCTCGGTCCTGGACAGCGGCGTCAGGCGCACCTCCTCGGCGATCCGCTGGGTCAGGAGGCGGGCGCGCCAGTCGCGCAGGTTGATGTTGAGCGCCTCGTCGGTGCGGTAGCCGCCGCAGAGCATGACCGTCCGGTCGCGGGACCGGCGGGCCAGCTCGGCGATGATCTCGAGGCTCAGGTCGTCCGCCCACTGCAGGTCCTCGAACAGGAGAAGCACCTTCTCCGGCAGCGCCGCGAGGATCTGGTCGACGACGTCCATCACCAGCTGGCGACGTCGGCGCACGTAGTCGGCGTCGATCACGTGGTCACCAAGCGTCAGCAGCTCGCGACCCACCTCGGCGAAGCGCGGCATGCGCAGCATGCTGCGCGCCATATCGAGGATCGACGCCGCCGGGACGTCGTGGTCCTGTGGCGCCACGAACCCGCCGATCGCGACGAAGCCCCGATCCTCGGCCTTTTGGCATATCGCGTCGAGGAACCGCGTCTTGCCGATCCCGGCCTCGCCGGCGATCAGCAGGAACTGGCCGTGACCCGACTCGACGTCCTCGAGCCGACGGTCGGCGAGCTCGAGCAGATCGTCGCGTCCGATGAGAAGCGGGCAACGGACCGGTTCGGATCGCATGTCCATGACTCGCAGTTTAGGGGGATGGCGGGGCGGGTCATCGGTCATTCGACGGATGACGGCCAATTCTCCCGGGGCGAGGCTGCACCAGCAACGACCCCAGCCGGGAGTCGAAGCGAAGGAGGCAGCCGATGGCGAAGTTCATGGACGTCCACTCCGGGTTCTACGGGGTGACGGCCGACCAGCTCGACGAGGCGCATGGGCGCGACCTGGCCATCGAGGCCGAGGAGGGCGTCCACTTCGAGCGCGCGTGGCTCGACCCGGAGCTGGGCAAGGTTTTCTGCCTGTCCATCGGGCCCTCGAAGGAATCGATCATGCGGATCCACGAGCGTGCCGGGCACCCGACCGGCGAGGTCTACGAACTATCTGTGGAGGTGTGACATGAACGAAGGCATCGCACGAAGGCCGGCTCGACGCTGGCCGCTGTTCGCCGGCCTGGCCATCCTGGCGCTCACGGTGTTCGTCATCCCCGTCGCGGCGAAGTCCGACGGCCAGTCGGACGTGGCGGGGGCCAGGATCGCGACAGCCAGCTTCCACGACCTGAACACGGCGGACGCGGCCGGTTACACGGTGCGGGTGGCCGATGTCAACGGCATCACCTGTATCGACGACCCGGCCGGCGGCATGGGCGTCCACTACCTCGACCCGGGACTCGTCCCCGAGCTGTTCAACGACGACGCAGCCGCGTCGGTCGACGCCTCGACGCCGGAGCTGCTGGTCTTTGCGCCAGGCGCGGACGGCCACGAGCGACTCGTCGCGCTCGAGTACCTGACCATCAAGGCCCGCTGGGACGCGCAGCACGACGGGAAGCCGTCGCTCTTCGGGCAGCCGTTCAACGAGACGCCCGCAGGCAATCGGTTCGGCCTGCCCTGCGTTCTACAGCCTCCATGCATGGATCTGGGCACCGAACCCGACCGACATGTTCTCCCCGTGGAACCCACGGGTGACCTGCCCCTAGCGTTCAGCCGAACCGTACGCGGACGCGGGGGCCTCCCGGCCCCCGCGTTCTTCTCGTGCCATCGGGCGGGCGCACCGAGCCGGCGGGTACCATCGCGTCATGACCGACACCATCGAAGACCCCCGGGTCATCGACCCCGACGCACCCCAGTACAACGCCACGCTCGTGCGCCGCGAGGACCAGCACGAGAGCCTGGCGTATTTCTGGGTCCGGATGGACGGCGAGGCCACCCCGTTCGAGGCCGGCCAGTACATGACCATCGGGGTCATGGTCGACGGCCGGATCGTGCAGCGGCCGTACTCCGTCGCCTCGGCTCCCCGCGACGCCGCGAACGGCTACGAGATGTATGTCCGCCTGGTGGACGGCGGCACGTTCACGCCGCTGCTCTGGCGGCTGCCGGTCGGGCACCGAATGCGGATCATCGGGCCGAAGGGCAAGTTCACGCTCGCGCCCGATGACGACCGAATCCACCTGTTCATCTCATCGGGAACCGGCAACGCCCCGTTCGTGGCGATGATGCGCGAGCTGCTTGCGGAGGGCCGGCCGCGCCCCGTCGTGTTCCTCAACGGCTGCTCGTACGAGCGCGACCTCGGCTATCTGCCGGTGCTCGAGGACTGGGCCGCGACGGGCGCCTACCCGGTCACCTTCATGCCGACCATTTCGCGGCCGGACGACGAGCGGAACGCCGCCTGGACCGGCCGCACCGGGCGCGTCGAGTCGATCCTCGGCCCGGTCCTCGACGAGCTCGAGCTCGGTCCGGACAATTCGATCGCCTACATCTGCGGCAACCCGGACATGATCCTGAGCGCGGAGGCCACCCTCCTCGAGCGCGGCTATCCGGAGGAGCAGGTCCACAAGGAGCTGTACTGGCCGAAGGGCAAAGAACCGCGCGGCGTGGCGGGCGCCGACCTGGCCTCCGCAATCGAGGCCGCCGAGGCCAACGCAGACCAGTAGCCGGCCGTCCCTCATTGCGCGTCAGGGCGGGAGGCGCGGCCAGGGGCGATCAGCCAGGCGTGGACGACTCCTTGTCGAGGTGCGCCAGCGAGTAGTGGGTCGCCAGCAGGTCCTCGCCCCAATCGTTTGCCAAGTCGCGCCAGACCGCATGGATGTGATTGGCGCCGTTCTGCGTGTTGTCGTACTCCAAGAGGAACCCCGGGCCGCGAACCGCGTAATAGTGGCCGTGGCCCACGACAACCGGCCCGGCCCAGGCGAACGTCACGCCGTCGAGACCGGTCGCTCGGATGCGGTCCCATTCCGCGGCCTCGATCGCCGAACGCGCTCGACCCAGGTAGTGGCGCACCAGGCGTTCGAGCGCGTCGCGGCCGGACCGGTCGAGCTCCGAATACCGGATCCCGATCGGGATGGACGCCATCACCGCGCGCGGGCCGTTCCCGCTCATGATGTCGGCCGGCGCGGTGTCATCGACGATCGCGCTTCGTCGCTGCCGCTCGGTCAGACCGGCCAACAGCCCGCGTGCGATCTCCTCCTCATCAGTCAACGCCCGGGATCCCGCGGATGGTCCGAGCGGAACCACCGCCGGGTTGGCGCCGAGGAACGACGGCGCGCTGCCGACGACACGACCGCTCGCCAGCGTCAGGTGGATCGCGACGTGATGACCGCCGATCCGCCACGACCAGGGTGCCCTGTCGTCCGGCGCCCCGAAGACCGCGAACCAGTACAGCTCGGGATCGCGGCGCAGCCAGCCTGGCCGGCCCGATGCTCGTTCGAGCTCGCCGAGCACCGACTCGAGGGCGATGACCGCTTCGACCTCGGCGGCGCCGCGAGGACTCAGCGACGCCCGGACGATCGAGGCGGCAGCCGCGCGCTGCGGGAGGTCCATGTCCCGAATGGCCAGGCCCGCCCGTGGGCCGGGCGTGTACTGCCAGGCGAACCGCTCCTGGCTGTCGAATGGGAAGGTCGCCCGGGACCGCTGCCCGGGATCGAGTCCGTCGAGCCAGACCGAGACGGCGGCGGTGATCTCCTGCGCAGCCGTTCGATCCCCACGTCCCGCGCCTCGGATCGTCACCCGAGTCACCCGGCCCGCGCCGCCTGGAGCCGATCGAGGATGAGCCGGGTGACGCCCTCGACCGGCACGCGCTCCTGGGTCATCGTGTCGCGATCGCGCACGGTGACGGCGCCGTCCTCGAGCGTGTCGACGTCGACCGTGATGCACCACGGCGTCCCGATCTCGTCCTGCCGCCGGTACAGCTTGCCGATCGCTGCCGTGTCGTCGTAGACCGCCATCGTGTGGCGCTTGAGGTCGGCCTTGATGCGATGGCACAGCTCGACGATCTCGGGCCGCTTCTTGAGCAGCGGCAGGACCGCAACCTTGTACGGCGCAAGGTCCGGGTGGAGCGCCAACGACACGCGCGTCTCGCCGCGGACCTCCTCTTCGCGGTAGGCATCGATCAGGAAGGTGAACGCCGCCCGGTCGGCACCGGCGGCCGTCTCCACGACCCACGGGATGACGTGCTCGTTGGTCGCCTGGTCGAAGTACTCAAGGCTCTCGCCCGACGCCTCCGAGTGGCGCGACAGGTCGAAGTCACCCCGGTTGTGGACCCCCTCGAGCTCCTTCCAACCGAACGGGAACCGGTACTCGACGTCGACCGCCTTCTTGGCGTAGTGGGCCAGCTCGTCCGGGGCGTGCTCGCGCAGCCGCAGGCGCTCGGGCGTGACGCCGTAGCGCTCGTACCAGGCGCGCCGGGCCGGCAGCCACGTCTCGAACGCTTCGGCCGCCTCGGCCTCGGGACGCACGAAGTACTGCATCTCCATCTGCTCGAACTCGCGCATCCGGAACACGAAGTTGCCCGGGCTGATCTCGTTCCGGAACGACTTGCCGATCTGGGCGATCCCGAACGGCAGCTTCTTGCGCGAGGCCTGCTGGACGTTCTTGAAGTTCACGTATGAGCCCTGCGCCGTCTCGGGCCGCAGGTAGATGACCGAGGCGTCCTCCTCGACCGGGCCCATGAACGTCTTGAACATGAGGTTGAAGCGGCGCGGGGCGGACAGCGGACCGCCGTCGTCGGGACAGCGCAGGCCGAGCCGCTCGACGATCGTCGGGTCCTGCAGGTCCGTTGCCGACAGGTTCTCGGCGCCGGGCAGCTCGTCGAGCCGGAAGCGCTTGTGGTCGGTGGCGCACTCGACCAGTGGATCGCTGAAGCTCCCGACATGGCCGGACGTGACCCACACCTGGGGGTGCATGAGGATCCCGGAATCGAGCCCGACGATGTCGTCGCGCTCCTGGACCATCGACCGCCACCAGGCGCGCTTGACGTTGTTCTTGAGCTCGACGCCGAGCGGGCCGTAGTCCCACACCGCGTTGATCCCGCCGTAGATCTCGCTCGACGGGAAGATGAACCCGCGCCGCTTCGAGAGCGACACGATCGTGTCGAGGTCGGCGACGGCGGGCGCGACCGCATTCGGGTCGGTCGTACGGGTGTCGGTCACGTGCGGCTCCAGCTGGGGCGGCCGGCCGTGGCATGGACGGCCGCGTGGGGGCTCGGTGCCCGCGATGCTAGCAGAGCACGTGAGCGACGCCGGTGTAACGTCTCTCCCGGCCAGGCGTTCCTTCGAGGATGACGCTGATGCACCAGACCCGCGGCGACCAGCGGCGCGCACGAAACGGATGAAACGCGCGATCCGCCAGTTGTTGCTGGCGCCGTTGACGCCGGAAGGCGCACGGATCGCCTGGCCGCTGCGGATGCGGCGTTGGCTCCAGGCGCAAACCACCTCGAGCGTTAGGCTCGATTCCGGCTTGACACGTCCCGATCAGGGTGTAGAGTCGGTCGATCGACCGAGATCGGTCATACGACCGACCGAGCATCACCGGGGAGGGCGCGCACCATGGCCTACGAGATCGAGGGACGGCTCCTGGAAGTCTGCACGTGCAACGTCCTGTGCCCGTGCTGGGTCGGCGAGGACCCCGACTACAAGACGTGCGACACGACCATCGCCTGGGGCATCGAGACGGGTTCGATCGAGGGCGTCGACGTAAGCGGGCTGACGATGGCCGTGTCGGCGCACATTCCGAAGAACATCCTGATCCCGAAGTCGTGGAAGGCCGTCGTCTTCGTCGACGACCGGGCGACGCCCGAGCAGGAGGGTGTCCTCCTGCAGCTGTTCACGGGACAGCTCGGCGGCGCCGTCGCCGACCTGGCCGGCCTCATCGGCGAGGTCGTGGCCGTCGAGCGGGTCCCCATCGCGTTCACGGTCGAAGACGGCAAGGGCCGGATCTCCATCGGCTCGATCGTCGAGGCCGAGATGGCGCCGTTCGTCGGCGCGACCGGCAAGCCCACGACGCTCGCCGAGACCGTGTTCAGCACGATCCCCGGCTCGCCGGTCTACGCGAGCAAGGCCAGCCAGTACACGCGCGACGGCAGCGCCCACGGGATCCCGAGCGTGGACCTCCAGGACCACAACGCCCTGCAGGGCCACTTCCGCTTCGCGGCCTGACCCGGGCGGACGACACGACAGTGTTCACGCCGGCGCACCTGCGCCTCCCGCGACGAGACCGGGCGATCCTCGGTGGGCTGCTCGTGGCGCTCGCACTCACCGCCTGGCTCACGCTATGGATGTGGGAGGCATCGCCCTACGGCTCGTACCTCCACCACGCCGGCGCGGCGGGCCCGATCGCCCTCGAGGCCACGCTGTTCGCGCTCGGCTGGGTGCTGATGATCGTGGCCATGATGCTGCCGTCGAGCATCCCCCTGGTCCTGACCTTCGGGGCGCTCGTCCGGCGTCGCCAGCGGCCGGGACAGCTGGTGCTGCTCCTGCTGGCCGGCTACCTGCTGGTGTGGGGGGCGTTCGGGCTCGGGGCGTGGCTGGCGGACCGCGGCGTCCATGCCGCCGTCGATGCGCTGCCATGGCTCGCCGAACACCCGCAGCTGATCGTGGCGACGACCCTCGCCGCGGCCGGGCTGTGGCAGTTCAGCCCGTTGCGGGACCGTTGCCTCGAGGAATGCCGGAGCCCCCTCGGCTTCGTCATCAATCGATGGCGTGGCACGTCCGTCCGGTCCGAAGCCCTGCGCATGGGCATCGCCCACGGCGCGTTCTGCGTGGGCTGCTGCTGGTCGCTGATGCTGGTCATGTTCGGGGTTGGCCTGGCCAGCATCAGCGCCATGCTCGTCCTGGGCGGGCTCACCGCCATCGAGAAGAACCTGCCGTCGGGACGGCGTCTCACCCGACCCCTCGGCGTGCTCCTGATCCTCGCCGCGGTCTACGTGGTCGCGGCGTGACCAGCGCGTCGTATCCTCGGCGCATGGTGGATGGAACGGCGGCCGACGCCGTGACCCGCGGCGAGCGCCGCGACCGCGCGACCGCGGACACCCGCGGCCGGATCCTCGCCGCGGCACGGGCCTGCCTGCTCGCGGACGGCTACGCCAACCTGTCGACCCGCCGGGTGGCCGACAGCGCCGGGGTCCCGCTGAGCCAGATCCACTACCACTTCGGATCGAAGCTCCAGCTCATCCTGGCGGTGCTGGCCGCCGAGAACGAGCGCCTGCTCGAACGGCAGCGCGCCATGTTCGACGCGCCCGAGCCGTTGTGGGTCCGCTGGGAGCTCGCCTGCGACTACCTGGACAGCGACGTGGCGTCGGGCTACGTCCGGATCCTCCAGGAGATGATCGCGGCGGGCTGGACCGACGCCGAGGTTGCCGCCTCGGTCCGCGAGATGACCGGCGGCTGGTACCGGCTGCTGGCCGAGGTCGCGCGCCGCGAGGAAGCGGCCGGTGCCGACCTTGGCGGGTTCACGCCCGGCGAGGTCGCGGCCCTGATGGGCACGCCGTTCCTCGGCGCCGAGGAGCTCATCCTGCTCGGCGTCACGGAGGAAGAGCTGCCGATGCGCTCGGCGCTGCGCAAGGTCGGCGTGATCCTGCGGCGGATCGCGGAAGCCGACCCCGCCCTCGGCGGCGGATGAGGCCATCCACCATGATCCGAGCGCCTGACCACCCGGCGGCCGAGCGAGGCCCGCGACGGAGCTCGGCGTCGCGCGATCAGTCGAGGGCGCGGTATCCGGACCGCACGGGCTTCGTCGAGCGTGGCGGGGTTCGGACGTTCTACGAGGTCTACGGCGAGGGCGAGCCGACCGTCCTGCTCATGCCCACCTGGTCGATCATCCATTCGCGCCAGTGGAAGATGCAGATCCCCTACCTCGCCCGGTATGTGCGGGTGATCACGTTCGACGGACGCGGCAACGGCCGCTCGGACCGGCCGACCGACCCCGAGGCGTACCGGGAGGAGGAATACGCGGCCGATGCGCTCGCGGTGATGGACGCGACTGCCACCGAGCGCGCGGTGCTGGTCTCGCTGTCGAGGGGCGCCGAACGGTCGTTGCTCCTCGCCGCGGATCACGCCGAGCGCGTCGAGCGGATGGCCTTCATCGCACCGGGCGTGCCGCTGGCCCCTGCCGAACCTCGTGCGGGCGCGAGCCGGGCGTTCCAGGAATCACGCGAGACGTACGACGGTTGGGGCAAGTTCAACCGCCACTACTGGGTCGAGCACTATGCGGACTTCCTCGAGTTCTTCTTCTCGCAGTGCCTGACCGAGCCACATTCGACGAAGCCGAACGAGGACACCGTCGGGTGGGGGCTCGACACGGACGCCCCGACGCTCGTCGCCACCCAGCTGGCTCCCCGGCTCAAGGACGAGGCGGACGTGCGGGCGCTCCTGTCCCGGATCGACTGTCCGATCCTCGTGATCCACGGCAGCGACGACGCGGTGCGCCCGTGGGAATCGGGTGCGCGCCTCGCGGAGCTGGCGAACGGGTCGCTGGCCGTCCTCGAAGGGTCGGGCCACCTCCCCCATGCCCGCGACCCGGTCAAGGTCAACCTCCTGCTCCGTGACTTCATCGGCCCTGGGCAGGTCGCGATGACCGCGACCAGGCATGCTCCGACACCGGCGCCGGTCCGTCGTGGCCGACGCCGGCCGTGCCGTCCTGCCCTCCGAACGCGGCTTCGCGCGATCACCCGACGGCGTCCGCATCGCGTACGAGGTCTACGGATCCGGTGCGCGGACGTTGCTCCTGCTGCCCTCGACCCCGATCGTCCATTCGCGCCAGTGGAAGGGCCAGATCCCGTACCTGAGCCGGACGCACCGGGTCGTCGCGTTCGACGGGCGCGGCAACGGCCTGTCGGACCGACCGGCCGATCCCGACGCGTACCGCGAGCCGCGGATGCTCGGCGACATCGAGGCCGTGATGGACGCCACCGGCACCGACGCCGCCGTCGTGATCGGACTGTGCGGAGACGGCGTCTGGCGGGCGATCGAGCTCGCGGCGACCCGGCCCGAACGGGTCCAGGGGATCGTCGCCTTCGCCGCCGGCGTCCCGCTGCTCTCGCCGCCCCATCCCTGGAAGGTCGCCTGGTCGTTCGACGACGAGCTCGCGACCGACGAGGGCTGGGCGAAGCAGAACCGCCACTACTGGCGGCGCGACTACGCCGGGTTCGTGCGCTTCTTCTTCGAGGAGATCACCTCGGAGCCGCACTCGACGAAGGTGATCGACGATGCGGTCGAGTGGGCGCTCGAGGGATCGGTCGACGCGATGATCGCCGACATGGACGTCGAGAGCAGCTCGACGATCGAGTCGGTCGAGGCGACCTGTCGCGCCGTCCGCTGTCCGATGCTGATCGTCCATGGCACGGAGGACACCTGCCAGCCCATCGAGCGCTCGCGGCGGTTGTCCGAGCTGACGGGCGCGCCACTCGTCGAGGTCGAGGGCGCCGACCACATGATCCCCGGCCGCCACCCGGTCCTCGCCAACCTGTTGATCCGTGACTTCGTTCGCTCGCTCGAGGAGGGCGTGTCATGACCCGATCCGGCTCGATCACCTGGACGCGTTCGCTGGCCCGCCGCCGGCGCGCGCTCTACATCTCCTCCCCGATCGGGCTCGGGCACGCCATGCGCGACGCGGCGATCGCCGACGAGCTGCGCAAGCTCCACCCGGACCTCGAGATCGACTGGCTGGCCCAGCATCCGGTCACCGCCGTGCTCGAGGAGCGCGGCGAGCGGATCCACCCGCTGAGCGCGGAGCTCGCCTCCGAATCGGGCCACATCACGGCCGAATCGTTCGAGCACGACCTCAACGCGTTCCAGGCGATCCGGCGCATGGACGAGATCCTGGTCAACAACTTCATGGTCTTCCACGACGCCGTCGAGGCCGGCGAGTACGACCTGGTCATCGGCGACGAGGCGTGGGACGTCGACCACTACCTGCACGAGAACCCCGAGCTCAAGCGGACCGCCTTCGCCTGGATGACCGACTTCGTCGGCTGGCTGCCGATGCCGTCGGGCGGCGAACGCGAGGCGTTCCTGACCGCCGATTACAACGCCGAGATGATCGAGCACGTGGAGCGCTTCCCGCGCATCCGCGACCGGGCGATCTTCGTCGGCGAGCCGGACGACATCGTGGCCGACGACTTCGGGCCCTGGGCTGCCGTCGATCCGCGACTGGACCGAGCGGCACTACGCGTTCAGCGGCTACGTCACCGGGTTCGACCCGGCGCCGCTGCTCGAGCGCCGCGAGGAGCTCCGCCGCGAGCTCGGCTACCACCCGGACGAGCGGGTCGTGATCGTCACGGTCGGCGGCTCGGGCGTTGGCGAGGCCCTCCTCCGGCGCGTGATCGCCGCCTATCCCGAGGCGGCGCGTCGCGTCGCCGGGCTGCGGATGATCGCGATCGCCGGCCCCCGGATCGACCCGGCCGTGCTGGATGCACCGGCCGGCGTCGAGGTCCGCGCCTTCGTACCCGACCTGTATCGCCATCTCGCGGCGTGCGATCTCGCGGTCGTCCAGGGCGGGCTGACCACGACGATGGAGCTGGCCGCCGCGCGCCGGCCGTTCCTGTACTTCCCGCTGCGCGACCATTTCGAGCAGAACCGCCACGTCCGCCACCGGCTCGAGCGCTACGGTGCCGGCCGGTACATGGACTACGACGCGTCGCCGCCGGAGGTCATCGCCGAGGCGATCGCCGCGGAGATCGATCGCCCGGTCGACTATCGACCGGTCGAGACCGACGGGGCGGCTCGGGCGGCCGCCCTCATCGCGCCCTTGATCTGAGTCAGGGCAGCGTGTCGGCCAGCAGCCGCCGGACGTTGCCGCCCATGACCTTGCCGATCGTCGCGTCGTCGAGGCCGGCCCCGAGCAGCGCTTCGGTGAGCAGGACCAGGCCCGTCGCATCGAACGGCTCGGGCACCGCGCCGTCGAAGTCCGAGCCGAGCGCGACGTGGTCGGTCCCGGCGACGTCGATCGCGTAGCTGATCGAGCGGGCGATCGCCGCCACGTCCTCGCCGCCGCATGCCGTCGGCCAGAACCCGATGCCGACGACCCCGCCGCCGGCGGCGATCCCGCGGAGCTGGCCGTCGGTCAGGTTGCGCACGTTGTCGGCGACGCCGCGCAGCCCGGTGTGCGAGGCGACGACCGGTCGGGCGGCCATGACCAGCACGTCGTCGATCGTGGCCGGCGAGGCGTGGGCCACGTCGACCAGCATCCCGCGCGCCTCCATGCGCCGGACCATCTCGCGTCCGGCGTCGGTCAGGCCGCCCTTGGCCACGCCGTGCGCCGAGCCGCCGAACGCGTTGTCGAAGAAATGGACCGGTCCCATCATCCGGTAGCCCGCGTCCGCGACGACCTCGACGTTGGCCGGGTCGCGGTCGAGCGCGTGGGCGCCCTCGATCGCCAGCAGCGCGGCCGTGATGCCCGGCCGATCGCGCCGCGCCGCCTCGTACGTGGCCAGGTCCTCCCTCGAGCGGATGATCGTGAGCCGGCCGTCCGAGCGCGCGGCCATCGCGTCGGCACGGGCCGCCAGATGGAGGGCGCGCGGCAGGAGCCGCCGCCACGTCGCCGGCGGCCAGCCGAGCGCGAGCGCGAGCAGGATCACGTCGTCGCTGCGATCGTCGTTGCGGTCGAGGTCGAGGTGGCGCGGCGACTGGGTCGTCGCGGCCAGGACCTGGAGCGCCACGTTGCCCTCGATCAGCCGGGGAACGTCGACGTGGCCGCGCGTCGAGCGCTGCAGCAGGTCGCGGCCCCACAGCAGCGAATTGGCGTGGAGATCGGCCACCCACAGCTCGGCGTGCAGCGCGCGGGCCCGGTCGGACGCGCGGTACGGCGGCCGGTCGCGGGTCGTGCACAGGCGCGCCTCGGTGCGGCCGACCATCGCCCGGCCGCCGACGCGCGCCGCCGCGGTCGTGACGACGCCAGCAGCGATGCGGCAGCACCGATCGCCGCGGCTCGCCCGACGCGGCTCACGTGGGCCCGAGGTCGAGGACCAGCACGAGCTCACCCCACTTGTGCTCGCCGGTGGTGCGGAAGCCATAGCGCTCGTAGAACGCTCGCGGGCTCCCCTCGCCCTCCCCGCATGTCACCCACAGCCGGTCCGCGCCGGGCCGGTCGCGAAGGTACGCGACCAGCGCATCGAGGGCGGCCGTCCCGTAGCCGTGCCGCTGTTCGTCCCGATCGATGAGCAGCCGCCACAGGTAGTACGGGCCGATCAGGTCGTCGTCGGCGGCGAGTCGCTCGGCCGGGATCCCGTCGCTGATCATCACGAACCCGACCACCTGCCCATCGGCCACGATGGACCACATTCGGGGATACGCTCGGGCGTCCTTCACGGCATCGCGGAACGACTGCCCGACGCCGGC
The DNA here is from genome assembly GCA_963721545.1 of uncultured Chloroflexia bacterium. GTDB lineage: Bacteria > Chloroflexota > Limnocylindria > Limnocylindrales > CSP1-4 > SPCO01. Next base: position 46,915 of record CAVRKB010000007.1, on the reverse strand, counting down.
GACGAATTGCTCCTGGTCCGGCGCGACCCGCATCGCCAGGACAGCGGCGCGATCGGCCTCGGACACGATGTCGCGCAGCTCGACGACCGCCATCAGCTGATCACTGGCGCGCGGCGGACCTCGTCGAGGAAGGCCAGCGACCGGGCATCGCGCTCGAGGGCGACGCGGACGAACTCGCGCAGCGCCGCCTCGGTCTCGCGTTCGACCGCGGCCGCAAGTCGGAGCGTCGCGATCGCCTCGATGTCGAGGCGCTGGTAGGCCTTCAGCAGCTTGACCGCCTCGAGCGAGATCCCGGCTCGATCGTGGGCAGGGCCAGGACAGCGCTGGCAGAGGATCCCGCCGAGCGGCGGCACCCAGCGATAGCGCTCATCGGCGTCGAGGACCCGGTCGCATTCGACGCAGCGATCGACCTCGGGCCGCTGGCCGAGCTCGTCGAGCAGGTGCATCTCGTACCAGCGCGCGACCCGGCCCGGTGCCATGTCCGCGTCGAGCAGCTCGTATGCCCGGCGGAGCAGCGTGTACAGCGGCTCGGCCGCGTGGCGCTCCTCGAGCGAGCGGTCGGCCAGCTCGGCGAGATACCAGGCCGTCGCCGCCGATTCGAGCGAATCGCGCAGGTTCAGCCAGGCGTGCCCGACGCTCACCTGGGTGACGACGTCGAACGTCCGGCCGCGGGCGAGGGCGACCGTCAGCTCGGCGAACGGCTCGAGGCTGCCACCCAGTCGCGACGTCGGACGACGGACGCCCTTGGCGATCGCCTTGAGCTTCCCGCCGGTCGGCGTGATCAGCGTCAGCACGCGGTCGGCCTCGCCGAGATCGAACCGGGAGAGCACGATCGCATCGGTCGTGTAACGGCGCGGAATGGGCATCCACGCGACGGTAGCACGCACCGGCGCAGGCGACGCCGAGGCTCGTGACATTCGCGGTGATCCAAGGCCCATCCATCTGCGTATCCGTTGTCAGACGCTGGCACGGACGCGTCCCCCGTGCCGGCGTCCATTCGTCGTTGCCGGCGTCCCACAAGGCGTGCCGGGCGCGCCGGCCCACCCCAGGCAATCAGGCTACCTGCGCCGTACACGTTTCGTGTACACTCGGCCCCACGATGACGACCACGTCCCCCGAGATCGACCTCACCGAGCTCATCGCCGACACCGAGCGCGAGATCCTGCGGCTCGTCCAGGATCGCGATCCGTCCACCCACGGGCTGTACGAGATGGTGCGCTATCACCTCGCGCTCGACGGCTCGGGCGCGTCGGCCGGCAAGCGGATGCGGCCGCTCCTCGGACTGCTCGCCTACGCCAGCATCACCGGCGAGCACCGGCGCGCGCTGCCGGGCGCCGCCGCCGTCGAGCTCGGCCACAACTTCTCGCTGGTCCACGACGACATCGAGGACGGCGACGTCGAGCGCCGCCACCGGCCGACGCTGTGGACCATCCACGGCGTGCCCCAGGCGATCAACGCCGGCGACACCCTGTTCAGCCTGTCGCGGATCGCGCTCCATCGGCTGACCGACCTCGGCTTCTCCGACCGGACGGTCCTGCGCCTGATGCGCCTGTACGACGAGACGTGCCTGGCGCTGTGCGAGGGCCAGTACCTCGACATCGCGATGAGCGCGTCGGACGACCTGATGAGTGTCGACCGCTACTTCGACATGATCGGGCGGAAGACCGCGGCCCTGATCGCCGCGTCGATCGAGGCCGGCGCGGTGCTCGCCACCGAGGACGACGAGGTCATCGCCCGCTACCGCGGCTTCGGCTGGGCGCTGGGGCTGGCGTTCCAGGTCAACGACGACCTGCTCGGAATCTGGGGCCCGGAACAGGCGACCGGCAAGGAGCCGTCCGACGTCGCCCACCGCAAGAAGACCCTGCCGGTGATCTACGCCTGGGAGCACGCCGGCCCAGAGGATCGAGCCCGGCTCGGCGAGCTGACGGCGGTCGCCACCCCGACCGCGGACGAGGTCGGCGAGATCATCGCGATCCTCGAGCGGACGGGCGCCCGCGAGTTCACCCGGAACGAGGCACGGCGCTATCGCGACGAGGCGCTCGCCGAGCTCGACGCGGCCGGCGTCGTGCGACCCGAGGTCCGCGCCCGCCTCGAGGAGATCATCGTCTCGGTGATCAGCGCCTGACCCCTGGCTAGCGATCCGCCTCGTCGTCCTCGGGGCCGTTCTCGCTCCGCTCCCTGACGGCCAGGACCTTGCCGACACGCCGCCCGTCGGTCGTCTCGACCGTCAGCGTCAGCCCGTCGACGACGACCTGGTCGCCGGGCTTGGGCACGCCGCCGATCCGGTGGTAGATCAGCCCGCCGACGGTGTCGTACTCGTCGCCGTCCTCGAGCCCGAGATCGGTGTCGAACAGCTCGCCCAGGTCGTCCACGTCGGCCCGCCCGTCGATCCGGGCCTCGTCGTCGGACAGCTTGACGATGAGCGGCTCCTCCTCGTCGTACTCGTCCTGGATCTCGCCGACGATCTCCTCGAGGAGGTCCTCGATCGTGACCAGCCCGGCGGTCCCGCCGTACTCGTCGAGCACGATCGCGATGTGGACCTTGCGCCGCTGGAACTCGTGGAGCAGGTCGTCCACGCTCATCGACTCGGGCACGAACACCGGCGTGCGCAGGATCGAGCGGAGCGCCGGCCGCTCGTCGACCGAGCCCTTGAGGAACGGCAGGAGGTCCTTGGCATAGAGGATCCCGATGATCTCGTCGATCGTCTCCTCGTACACCGGGATCCGGCTGTGGCCCTGCTCGATGACGGTGTCGATCGCCTCCTCCGTGGTCGCCCCGGAGGCCAGCGAGATCATCGCGATGCGCGGGACCATGACCTCGTGGATGCGCTGGTCGCCGAGCTCGATGACGGCGTGGATCATCTGCTCTTCCTCGGCCTCGAGGATGCCCTGCTCGCCACCCTGCTCGATGATCAGGCGGAGCTCCTCGGCGCTGATCCGCTCGTCCGCCGCCACGTCCGCGCCGAACAGCCGGCTGATCCGCCGCGTCGTCCACGTCAGGAAGCCGACCAGCGGACCGAACAGCACCCCGAGCGCGTCGATCAGCCGGCTGGTCGACATCGCCACCGACTCGGCGTGGGCCAGCCCGATCTGCTTGGGCACGAGCTCGCCGAAGATGATCGTGAAGATGGTCAGGACGCCGGTCACGACGATCAGCGCGATCCCGCCGGCGAGGCCCTGCAGTGCCCCGAAGCCCTGCAGCCACGTCTCGAGCCCGTCGACCAGGCTGACCGCGGCGAACGCCGAGGCGAGGAAGCCCGAGGAAGTTGATCCCGATCTGGATGACCGCGAGGAAGCGGCCCGGCTGCTGCTTGAGACGCAGGACCCGCGCCGCCCCGCGGTTGCCCTCGTCGACCAGCTGCTGGAGCCGGCTCCGGCGGATCGTGACCAGCGCGATCTCGGTCGCCGAGAAGATGCCGTTGAGCAGGACCAGGACGATGATGATCCCGAGCTCGATGAAGGTGCCGCTCAAGCCGGGCCGCCCTCGCCCTCGTCGGCAGCCGGCGGCTTCGGGTCGCGGCTCGCGGATCCGGGCCGGCACGCCGACCGCCAGCTTGCCGGGTGGCACGTCCCGGGTGACGACCGCGCCGGCGCCCGTTCGCGCGCCCTCGCCGATCTCCCGCGGGGCGACGATCATGGTGTCGACCCCGATGAACGCGCCGTCGCCGATCGTCGTCCGGTGCTTGGCCGAGCCGTCGTAGTTGGCGGTGATCGCGCCGGCCCCGATGTTGACGCCCTCGCCGACCGTGGCGTCGCCGAGATAGCTCATGTGGTGCTGCTTCGAGCCCGCGCCGAGGCTGGCGTTCTTGAGCTCGGCGAAGTTGCCGACCTCCGCGCCGCGACCGACGACGCTGCCCGGGCGGAGGTGGCTGTACGGGCCGACCGTCGCCTCGTCCTCGACGACCGAGGCCTCGACCACGCTCGCCCAGACGCGCGCACGCGAGCCGATCGTGGCGTCGATCAGCTGGCTCCCCGCCCCGATCACGCTGCCGTCGCCGACCGTCGTGGCGCCGCGCAGGATGACGTTCGGCTCGAGCACGACGTCCGCGCCGAGGTCGACCGTCCAGTCGAGGTAGACCGTCGACGGGTCGCGCATCGTCACGCCGTTGCGCATGTGGCTCTCGTTGAGCCGGACGCGCATCGTCCACTCGGCGGCCGCCGAGCTGCGATCGGTCGTTGATCCCGTCGAACCGCCCGTCGTCCTCGAACGGCACGGCGCTGACGATCCGGCCGTCCTCGCGGGCGAGCCGGACGAGGTCGGTCAGGTACAGCTCGCCGGTCGCGCCCGACGGCGCCAGCGCCTCGATCCGGCGCCGAAGCCAGCCGGCATCGAAGGCGTAGATCCCGGCGTTCGCCTCGTTGTTGGCCAGCTCCTCGGGCGTGGCGTCCCGCGCCTCGACGATCCGCTCGACCGTGCCGAACTCGCTGCGCACGACCCGCCCGAGCTGGGCCGGGTCGGCGGCGAACACGCTGGCCAGCGCGATCGCGGCGTCGTCCTCGCGGCGCGCCTCGAGGACGGCATCGAGGTCGGCGCCCGTGACCAGCGGCACGTCACCCGACAGGACGAGGATCTCGGTCGCGTCGGCGGGCACGACCGCCAGCGCGGCGCCGACCGCGTCGCCCGTGCCGCGCGGCTCGTCCTGGAGCGCGAACACGGCCCGTTCGGCGAAGACGTCGATGATCGCCGCGACCGCCGGCGAGAAGACGACGATCGGGTGGTGGCCGCTCGAGCCCGCGGCGGTGCTCGACCAGGCGTCGATGACGTAGGCCAGCATCGGCCGCCCGCACAACGGGTGGAGGACCTTGGGGACCGCGGACTTCATCCGGGTGCCGAGCCCGGCCGCCAGCACGACCGCGACCGTGCCGGTCTTGCCGGCGTTGGGCCCGGGACTTGGGGGGTTCATGCGGGGCCGCGCCGCCGGTCGGTGGTCGCGGAGCGGGAATCGCTCCTGGTCCGATCCGGGCCCGGCGCGATGGGGAGGGCAGTCATCTGTGGGACCGGCATCGTAGGGGCGGTCCATCTGGAGTGTCAACCGACGCCGGGTCCGGCCCGGCGCCGCTCGGCGCGTCCGCTACGGCGATGCGACGCCAGTCGCCTGGTTGTTGTTCTTCCCACCCGGGACCGGGTCGTCGCGTGAGATCGTCGTCCACGAAGTCCCCCAGGTCGATCGGGTCGTCGTCCTGCTCGTCGTCGAGATCGCCGTCCTCGTCGGGATCGTTGTCGCCGGGCAGCGAGACGAACGCGTCGTTCGGGTCGAAGTCGTCATCGGGGTCGAGCGGGGCGGCGGCCGCAGCGCCGGCAAAGCCCTTGAGCTGCCCGGGCTTGGGGACCATGAGCTTCGCCTTGAACGGCGGTTCCTTCGCGTCTTTCCTGGTCCACGCGGCGCTCAGCGCGTTCCCGAGCACGTCGCGGTAGGCCTCGTACTCGGCGCGTGCCTGACGGCCGGTGATGACGTCGTAGGGCGGTCGCTCGGGTCGGACGCTCGAGCCGTGATTGGGGTCTTTTCGGAACACATCGCGGCGAATGGATCCGTCGGCCCGGACGACTTCGCGGAACCCGAGCATCACGACGGCATGGCGCATGTCGCCGTCGCCCTTCTGGGTGGCGCCGCGCTTCATCGGGCGAGCAAAGCCGTTGCCGAGATCCATCAGGCCGGGCCGCCGCGGCGCCGTGCCGTAGCGGATCGCGTAGAAGAGCGGTCCTCGTTTCGACGCGGCCAGGAGGTCCTTGAACGGCCGGTTGGACCTGAGGACCATCGGGATGTCCGCGTTCCTGAAGAAGGTCCTGACCTCGTCGGGGCGCATCCCGCGCGCCATCTTGCCGGTCATCACGTTGGGCTTCATACCGGCCAGCCGATTGACCCGATTGAGCGTGATGATCTCGTCGTGCCAGTACAGGTACAGGAACTGGCAGACGGTGTGGGTGCAGGCCGTCGAGCCGTTGTGGACCTTGCCATCCTTGAGCTGCCCGAATTGCTGCAGCCCGCAATTCTCCCGGGCCAGGCGGATCGCCCGGTCCAGGTGTTTCTCGACAGCCATGACCCGCCTCCCGTCGGAGCCGCTGACCCTCCGCCCCCGCATCGGCCCGTGATCGAGGGAGATACCAGACGGCTGTCTGCGCGGCGTCTCGCCTGGGGCGTCAGCCGACGCGCGCGACGAGCTCGATCTCGACCCGGGCGCCCTTCGGCAGCGCCGCGACGCCGACCGTCGAGCGAGCCGGCGGCGGATCGCCGACGAACCGCCCGTAGATCCCGTTGACGGTCGCGAAATCGGCCATGTCGATGAGGAAGATGGTCGCCTTGACCACGTCGGCCCACGATGCGCCGGCCGCATCGAGGACGGCCGTCAGGTTGGCCATCACCCGCTCGGTCTCGGGCTCGATCCCGCCTTCGACCAGCGCGCCGCTGGCCGGGTCGAGTGCCGCCTGCCCGGCACAGAACAGCAGCCCGTCGCTGACGATGCCCTGGCTGTACGGCCCGATGGCGGCGGGCGCGCCCGCGGTGGAGATGGCACGGCGGGTCATGGCGCTGCTTCCTCCTGGCGATGGCCGACGATCGTGGTGGCGCAGATGAACGGGGCGGACGGGCCGGGCGCCACCAGCGTGCCGTCCCGGACGGCAGCCTCGACGGCCTCGGCTGCAGCGCGGGCCTCCGGCTCGGAAGCATAGAGCGCCCACAGCGTCGGACCCGAGCCCGACAGCCCGACCGGACGGTGGAGCAGCCGGCTCAGCGCACGCTTGAACGGGACGAGCTCGGGGACGACCAGCGAGGTCGCCGGCAGCAGGTCGTTGGCCGAGGCGAGCACGCCGGCCCGCGCGACGAGATCCGCGGCCGACAGCTTCGCCCGTAGCTCCTCGGCGAGATGGACCGACGACTGCCGGACGGCGCCGTCGCCCTGGCCGCGGATGGCATCGAACGCGGCGAACACGTCGGGCGTCGGGACGGCCACGACCGGCGTCACGAGCACGACCCCGGGCGCGCCGTGGAGGCCCAGCAGCGGCGCAACCCGCTCGCCGCGGCCCTCGACCAGCGCCGGCCCGCCGGCGAGGAAGAACGGAACGTCCGAGCCGAGCCGGGCGGCCAGCGCGCGACGAGCGTCGTCGTCGAGCTGGGCGCCCCACGCCTCGAGCGCACCGTCCACGGTCGCCGCGGCATCGGATGAGCCGCCGGCCAGCCCGGCCGCGACCGGGATCCGCTTGTCGAGGCGGACGGCGAGCGCCGGTGCCGGCCCAGGCCCTCCGGCCCAGCCCCCGCCGACCGCCGCGCGCGCTGCGGCCAGCGCCCGGAACACGAGGTTGTCCTCGGGTGGGCCGGCATCGAGACCGGTCACGTGGAGCGAGTCGGCATGGCCCGCCGATCGGCGCCAGGCTGAGCCGGTCGCCCAGCGCCAGCGGCACGAACACCGAGTGGAGCGCGTGGTAGCCGTCGTCGCGCCGGCCGGTCACCGCGAGCGTCAGGTTGAGCTTGGCCGGAGCGTGCCGGACGACCGGGGAGAGCCGCCCGAGCGGATCGCTCACGCGTCCCCCGCCCGGCGACCGCGACGGTCCGTGCCGACCGGCCCGAGCGCGGCCTGGAGCGCCAGCCACTCCCCCACCGCCAGCGTCTGGGGGCGCCGGTCGGGGTCGATCCCGGCGGTCGCGAGCGCCGCCGTCACCTGACCGGCGTCGACCGGGAGCTGGCGGGCAAGGACGTTGTGGATCATCTTGCGCCGCTCGCGGAAGCCCGCCTGCACCAGCCGCCACAGGTCGTCCTCGGTCGCGGGATCGAGCCGGTCGTCGGCGGCATACGGCTCGACGACGATGACCGCCGACTCGACGGCGGGCTCGGGCTCGAACGCCGCGGCCGGGACGCGGACGGCGATCCGGACTCGGGCGTGGTACTGCACGAAGACCGACAGGTAGCTCATCTTCCCCGGGCGGGGCCGCGATCCGCTCGGCGACCTCGCGCTGGACCATCAGCACGAGCCGCTCGGGCCGGGGCGGCGTGCCGAGCAGGGCGTGGAGGATCGGGCTGGTGATGTGGTACGGCAGGTTGGCGACGACGTCGTACGGCGGCTCGACCAGCGCACGAGGTCCTGGTCGAGCGCGTCGCCCTCGATCAGGCGCAGCGACTCGACGCCCTCGAAGCGCCGTCGGAGGAATGCCGCGAGGCCCGAATCGAGCTCGACCGCGGTGACCTCGGCGCCGGCGTCCAGCAGCGCCCCGGTCAGGAGGCCGAGCCCCGGCCCGATCTCGAGGACGTGCCGGCCCGGCGGCGGGTCGGCCTCGGCGAGGATCGCGTCGAGCACGTCGGGGTCGGCCAGGAAGTTCTGCGACAGGGCGTGGCGCGCGCGCAGTCCGGCGGCGCGGAGGGTGGCACGGACGGCGTCCGGGTCGACCCGTGGCGCGCTGCCCGGGACGAGCCGCGCGCGCCGACGGTGCTGCCGAGCCGGGCCGCGCCGAGCCGCTCACCGGGCGGCCAGCGGCAGCGACGGCCGGGCGTCGAGGTCGAGCCCCGACCGGTCGCCGGCGGCGAAGCGGCGGGCACCCGCCGCCCCGATCATCGCCCCGTTGTCGGTGCACAGCGCCGGGCGCGGCACGATCAACGGGATCGCCGAGTGCCTCGGCCTCGCCGGCCAGCCGGGCGCGCAGGGCGCGCATTGGCCGCGACCCCGCCACCGACGACGATCGAGCATGCGCCGATCTCGCGGGCGGCCCGGATCGCCTTGGTCGCCAGCACGTCGACGACCGCGTCCTGGAAGCCCCACGCCAGCTCGGCCACGACGTCGTCGGGCAACGGCGCGTCGGGCGTCGCCGCCAGGCCGGCGTCGTCGCGGGCCTCGGCCACGATCCGCCGCGCGGCCGTCTTGAGCCCGGAGAAGCTCAGGTCGTACGAATCGCCGAGCCACGCCCGCGGGAAGCGCGCGATCGCGGTGCGTCGCCGCCTCGGCGGCCCGCCCGATGGCCGGGCCGCCCGGGTAGCCGAGCCCGAGCAGCCGGCCGACCTTGTCGAACGCCTCGCCGGCCGCGTCGTCGAGCGGTCGTGCCGAGCAGCCGGTACGTCAGGTGGTCGCGCATCTCGGCGAGGAAGGTGTGCCCGCCCGACACGACCAGCGCGACGAGCGGGAAGACCGGTTCGATGGGCTCGGGCGCGCCCGGATCGCGCAGCCACGCGGCGTAGACGTGACCCTCGAGGTGGTTGACCCCGACCAGCGGCTTGTCGTGGACCCAGGCCAGCGCCTTGGCGAAGTTGATCCCGACGAGCAGCGAGCCGGCCAGCCCCGGGCCGTAGGTCACCGCGATCGCCTCGATGTCGTCCCAGCTGCCGCCGCCGTCCGCCCACGCCTCGTCGAGCACGGGCACGATCCAGCGCAGGTGGGCCCGCGCCGCGACCTCGGGCACGATCCCGCCGGTCGGCGCGTGGAGCGCCACCTGCGACGCGACGACGTTCGAGCGGATCAGCCGACCGTCCTCGATCAGGGCGATGCCGGTCTCGTCGCACGACGACTCGATCGGCGAGGATCAGGCCGCCGCTCACGGGGCCGGCCTTCGTGCGCGACGGCGCCGGCGCCGCGTCGATGGCCGCGCCGCAGCCGCGCGATCCGCTCGCGCATCGAGGCGTCGGCGAGCGGCTCGCGTGGTCATGATCAGGGCGTCCTCGCCGTTGTCGCTGTAGTAGCGCGGCCGGAGCCCGACCGGCCGGAACCCGAACTTCTCGTACAGCCGCCGGGCGGGCAGGTTCGACAGGCGGACCTCGAGCGTGGCCTCGTGCGCCCCGCGGTCGACGGCCAGGTCGACGAACGACGAGCAGCAGCCGCTCGCCGATGTGCTGGCGACGCCAGTCGGGATGGACCGCGAAGGTGATGATGTGGCCCTCGTCGACCATCAGCCACATCCCGCCGTAGGCCGCGACCTCGTCGCCGACGCGGGCCACCAGGTACTGCGCCAGGCGGTTCGTCTCGAGGTCGTTGCGGTAGGCCTCGGGCGGCCACGGCGCGTCGAAGCTGGCGCGCTCGATCTCGTGGACGGCCGGCAGGTCGGCGAGCGCCATCGGCTCGATCCGCACGATCATCGGGGGTCGCGCGACCATGTCACCTCCCCCACCTCTGCGCGGACCCCGCGTGGCAGGGTCACGTACTCGGGGACGAGACGGGCCAGGTCGTCGCCGGCACGGTCGGCCGCGAGCCGGGCCGCACCGAGCTCGATCAGCGCGGCGCCCAGCCCCGCCCGTGCCGCCTCTCCCCGTTCGACGGCCGCGGCGTCGGCGCGGCCCTCGAGGTCGATCGCGACCAGCGTCTCGCCCGCGGCCAGCTTCGGCTCCGTGCCCGCCACCAGCAGCTCCGGCGGCCGGTCGGCCCGGATGACGAGCCGGTCGGACGGTCCGGCCGGCAGGAGGACGACCGGGCGGCCGGCGATCCCGTCCGTCGCCGACGCGGCGGCGAGCAGGGCACTCCCCGTCGACACGCCGACGATCGGGATGCCCAGGCCGTGCGCCAGGCCCTTGGCCGTCGCCAGCCCGACGCGCAGCCCGGTGAACGCGCCGGGGCCGGTCCCGACGACGATGGCGACCAGCCTCGAGCGCCGGATGTTCCCCTCGCCGAGGACCCGGCCGATCGTCGGCAGCAGCGTCTCGCCGTGACGGTAGCCGGCCTGCCATGTCGTCAGCCCGTCGATCCGGCCCGCCGGCGAACCGGTGGCGACCACCACCTGCGTCGTCGCGCAGTCGATCGCGAGGATCGCGGACCGCCGCCCGTCGTGCGTCGAGCCGCTCACGGGACGGCGTCCAGGTAGCGGCGCAGGTCCGGGTCGGACGGCCTGCAGGGTGATCGAGCGCGGCTCCTCGCCGGACCCGTCGATCCGCACGTCGAGCCGGCGCGCCGGGAGGGCCGGCGCCGAGCCGGTCGGGCCACTCGACCAGGGTCAGGCCGGCGGCCTGGCGGTCGTCGATCAGGCCGCCGCCGAGCGCGTCGCTGGCATCGGCGAGCCGGTACAGGTCGATGTGGAAGAGGGGCAGCCGGCCGGCGTACTCGGCCATCAGGATGAACGACGGCGAGGTGATCGTGTCGGTCACGCCCAGCCCGGCCCCGATCGCCTTGGCCAGGTGCGTCTTGCCGGCACCGAGGTCGCCCCACAGGCAGATCACGTCACCCGCCCGGGCCGCGCCGGCGAGCGCCCGTCCGAGCGCGGTCGTGGCGTCGGGATCGGGGCAGACGAGGCGTCGTTCGAGCTGGGTCGGGGCGGTCATCGTGGGCCGAGCGTAGCCGAAGGACGCGCCGTCCGCCGGTCGCGACCAGCCCTAGACGTACCGCTCGAGGTCGCCCAGCGGGACGGCCGCGGCGGTGCCGTCCGGAAGGTGCACGAGGCCCGCCTCGAGCTGGACGCCGCCGGCAAAGCGGCGCGGCCCGATCGCCTCGACGAAGCGCCCCTCACGGCCGGCGAGGGACCCGGATCGGATGCGCACGAGGTCGTGTGGCGGGTCCGGGATCACCAGGTTGGGCCGGTCGAACACGAGCATCGGCGGGTTGGTCACGATCGCCACCTCGTGGCCGGCCAGCGCCCCGAGCACGGCCTGGACCGCCCCGGCAAGCGGCCGCCGCACGGCGCCGTCGAGGACGAGCACCGCGAACGACGGCAGGCGATGGAGGGCAGCCCGCTGGCGAGCCTCGGAGGCCAGGTAGTCGCGCCGCTCCTTGCTCGACAGCCCGGCGACGACGATCCCGCCGACGCCCATGGCGCGAGCCCGCGTCAGCGTCTCGGCATCGACCCGCGAGCCGACGACCAGGATCGTCCCCGCGGCGCCGACGTCGAGCCCGCCCGAACGCAGCTCGCCCTCCATCCCGGCCTGGAGCCGGCCGCGGGTCGGTCCGCCGAGGGCGACGATCCCGCGGATCCCGCGACCGGCCGCGCGGATCGTGATCCCGATCCCGGGTCGCACGTCGCGCACGATGCCGGCGAACGGGGCCTCGATCGGGTCGGAGATGTCGCCCAGCGCCACCCGCCAGCGATCGTGCCAGAAGAACAGCGTCTCGCCGCCGCGGCCGCGCTCGTCGCCGCGTCGCGGCGGGTCGACCCAGCGGGCGCCGGGCTGCGGCTCCTCGTCGTCGGGTGCCACGAGCTCGTCGAGCCGTGGGTCGCGCAGCCGCTCGGCGATCGGCGCGCCGAGGACGACCGAATCGCCGGCGGCGACGAGCGGCCGGTCGCCCGGGGCGAGCGCGAACAGCGCGTCGACCGGCGAGGTCACGAGCTGCCGCGCCGGCACGAGGCGCGCGTCGTCGCGCTCACGCGTCGCGGCCCGTCACGACCGACGGTCTGCCACGACTCGAGCAGCTCGCCGCGCAGGTCGGCGCGGTCGGGCAGCTTGAGCGGCACGTCGCGCAGGTCGACCACGAGGCCGCCAAGCCCGCCGGTCACGTCGATCGCGAAGTGCCGTCCCTGGCCACCCAGCCGGACGCGATCGCGGAAGCGGAACTCGGCCACCCCGGACGTGCCCGGCGGCAGGTCGACCAGCGCCAGCCCGCCCGGCATCAGGTCGAGCTGGGTCGAGCCACCGCCGGCGTAGACGACGACCGAGCCGGCGCTCCGGCCGGGTCGCATCCCGGCGGGCGTCACGAACGTCCCGAGCGGCGCCAGCAGGTCGTCGACCAGGTCGAGCACCATCGCGCGGCGTTCGTCCGGGTCCGGGATCGACCCCAGCGGCGCGAGGATCCGGGCATGGTCGAGCGCGAACTGGCCCGCTCCCGGCCGGCGCAGGACGTCGGACAGGGCCAGCGCGACGCTCGGGGCCGGGGCGACGGCCCAGGCGCCGCCCGACGCGACGACGAGATCGGCCGCCGGCCGGTCGGCCCACTCGGGGGTCGCCTCGCCGAGCCGGCCGAGCGCGGCCCGGGCGGCGGCCATGCGGAGCGTCGCGCCCTCGCCGGTCGCATCGGCCCATGGCGCGATCCGCAGCTCGCGCATCCGGTCGCGCAGCCGGTGCCGGTCCGCGCCCCAGGTCGACCACTGGCTGACCCGGTCGATGACCGCGTCGTCGGGATCGGCCGGAGCGAGGGCGGCCTCGGGCACCACGGCCAGGTCGAGCGAGGACGGGCCGCCACCGACGCCGGGCACGGCCGACCCACGGGCGCCACCGTTGTGACCGATCTCGACGACGTCGACCCGCCGGTCGAGGACCTCGGCCAGTGCCTGCGCACCGGCGCCGAGCGCCCGCCGCGAGTCGTGCGACGGGAGAGCCAGCTCGACGAGCAGGTCGGCCAGCGGCCCGCCCGGGACCCCGCGCTGGGCGGCCGGGCCGAGCATCACCTCGCCGCGCCGGACGCCGACGTCGCCGAAGGCCGAGAGGTGCTCGGCCATCCCGCCGGCGAGGATGATCGTGCTGTCGGCACGGCGGCCGGCGGCGGCCGCGACGAGCGCGGTCAGCTCGCCGAGCGCCCGCCGCTCGTCGGCCGACGGCGGATCGCCGGCACCGACGAGGATCCCGCTGACGTCGGCCTCGAGGAGCATCGTCGACATCGCCAGCGGATCGGTCGACTCGGCGCTGGCACCGACCGTCCGCCAGCCGCTCCGGGCGGCGGTCGCCACGAGCGGGGCCAGGGCGCGCTCCGACGCGGCGATCACCGCCAGCTTGCGCGGCGCGTGGCTCGTCACCTCGAGCCGTGGCAGGTCGACCGCCCGGCCGAGCCGGACGTCGAGCGCCGCGGCGAGCATCGGGTCGGCCCGCACGACGCGGTCGCCGAGGACCGTGACCACGGCCTCCAGGTCGGCGCCGGCCGGCATCGCCAGGGATCCGACGAGGCGCCATCGGCCGCCGACCCGGCCGATCAGCGCGGCGACGGTCGTGGCGGCGCCCGTGTCGAGGGCGAGGAAGGCGCGCGGCTCGCTCGTCACCCGGTCATGCTACCCGGCCGCGCCTCGGACCGGGTCGGATCACCGCCCGGCGTGGTCCGCGACGTCCGCGCTCGGCCGGTCAGGCGTCCCAGGTCGTCTCGTCGTCCGTCTCCTCGAGACGGGCGATCAGCAGCTCGATCCCGGTGTCGTCGGCGAGGATCTCGCTGGCCGAGGCCAGGTCGCCGCCGAACACGCCACGGAGGACCGGATCGAAGAACAGCATCGCGTTCGCACCGAGCGCCCGGTACGGCCGGCTGGCCTCCAGGAAGTGGACCGCCGGGCCGGTCAGGCCGAGCAGCTGGATCTCGCGGGCGACCTGCTCGACGAGCTCGTCGCGCTGCTCCTCGCTGACCTCGTACGGCGTGCTCACGAGGCGCCGCCGATCGTCTCGGCGGCCGGGTTGAGCGTTGCGCTGAAGACCTGGTAGGCCGCCGCGCCGCGGAGGGCGAAGATGACGTGGTCGATCGACGGGCTGCGGGTCAGCTCGTCGCGAACGGTCTCGACCATGATCCGCGCCGCCTCCTCGAGCGGAAAGCCGCCGACGCCCGTGCCGAGCGCCGGGAAGGCGATGCTGGTGGCCTCGATCTCGCGGGCACGGGCCATCGCGCTGCGCACGGCGGCCTCGATGACGGGCGCGCTGGTTCGCCGGTCGCGGTCGAGCGAGACGGCGTGGATGACGGCCTTGGCGGCCAGCTTCCCGGCCGGGGTCACGATCGCGCCGCCGAGGGGCACCGGTGCCTGGCGCACGGCCGCGAACTCGATCGCGTCGCCGCCCGCCCGCTTGAGGGCGCCACCGACCCCGGTCGACATCCACAGCGACAGGTTGGCCGCGTTCACGATGGCGTCGACCTCCAGGTCGCAGATATCGCCGTTCCAGAGCTCGATTCGGTGCAAAACTATCCTCTCGGCTCGGTGAGCGTTCGCAGACCGACCGCCCCCGCCGCGGCATGGTACACCCGAGGAAGCCGCCGGGACATGCCCGTGACCACCTCCCACGAGTTCGTGGTGCGCTCCTGCGCCAGGTCGCCGACGGTGATCCGCTCCGATCCGGACGCCCCGAGCAGGACGAATTCGTCCGTGCCGTCGACCGGCGGTCCCGGGACGTCGGTCACGTCGGCCATCACGGCGTCCATGGCCACGTTCCCGACGAGCGGCACGCGGACGCCGCGCACGAGCGCCCAGGCCCGGTTCGACAGCGCTCGCGGCCAGCCGTCCCCGTAGCCGAGCGGGAGCGTCGCGATCCGGCTCGGGCGGGTCGGTCCGGAACGTCGGCCCGTAGCTGATCCCGGTCCCCGACGGCAGGTCGGCGACCCGCACGGGACGGGCGTAGAGCGCCATCGCCGGGCGCAGGCCGGCGGGCCGCTGCCCGTCGATCGCGCGGTCGAGCTCGTCGGGCACGAGGCCGTAGATCGCCAGCCCGGGACGCACGCCGTCGTAGGCCAGCTGCCCGTCGGTCAGCAGCGCCGCGCTCGCGGCCAGGTGCCGCGCCGGCAGCCGGATCCCGGCCGCGGCGATGCTGGCCAGCGCCGCCTCGAAGCGCTCGACCTGCGCGACCGTGGCCGGCCCGTCCTCGACCGCCTGGAAGTGCGTCCACACGCCGCGCAGCTCGACGCCGGGTGCCGCGGCCACGCGACCGGCCGCGGACGCAACCTCGGCCGGCAGGAAGCCGCCGCGCCCGAGCCCCGTCTCGACCTCCAGCTCGAGCCGCAGCGGCCCCAACGCGTCGAGGCTGCGCCGCGGCCGCCAGCGTCGCCGCCAGGCCCGCCGCGTCGCCGACGGCGAGCGCGATGTCGAGCCGGGCGGCCTCGGCCGCGAAGCCGGCCGGTACCGGGTAGAGCACGAGGATCGGGACGCGGACGCCGCCCGCGCGCAGCGCGAGCGCCTCGTCGATCGCGGCCACGCAGAAGCCGTCCGCACCGGCCGCCTCGAGGGCGAGCGCGACGGGCACCGCCCCGTGACCGTAGGCATCGGCCTTGACGACCGGCATGACCGGCACGCCCGGGCCGGCGGCATCGCGCAGCAGCGCCAGGTTCGCCGCGATCGCATCGAGGTCGATCTCGAGCCACGCGGTCCGGGGCAGCGGCGGCAGCCCGGCCTCGGCCAGGCGGTCCTCGATCGGCGCGCGCGACCGTCCGGACGGCGTCACGCCGCGGCCCGGCTCAGCGCGGCTCGCCGGGCGATTCGTTCGACGGCGGAGCCGCCGCGCCGGCCGGCGGCGCCGACGACGTGCCGAGCGTGAACCCCAGCCGCTTGCCGGCGTTCTTCCGCTCCGCGATCGCGGCCAGTCGCTTGCGCGCCACCGCGAGGCCGTCGGGCAGGTCCGCGGCGAGCAGCCCGGCGTCGCCGAACCGTTCGCGGCCGGCGTCGCCGGCCAGGCCGTGGAGGTAGACACCGAGGCGGGCCGCGTCGAACGGGGCGAGCCCCTGGGCGAGCAGCGAGCCGATCGCCCCGGCCAGCACGTCGCCGGTCCCGCCCGTGGCAAGGGCCGGGTTCTCGAACGGTGCGATGGCCGCGCTGCCATCCGGCGCCGCGACGATCGTGCGGGCACCCTTGAGGACGACCACCGAGCTCCAGGTCGAGGCGGCATCGGTCGCCGCCGCCAGGCGCGCCTCGTCGTCGCCCGACAGGTCGCCATCGTCGGGCGCGACGTCGCCGCTGCCCGCGCGGAGCCGCGCGAACTCCCCGGCATGCGGGGTCAGGACCGCCGGCCGCCGCTCGCCCTCCCACCAGCGGTCCATCGTCGCCATCGAGCGGAGCGCCTCCGCGTCGAGCACGATCGGGGCCGCGTCCGTCTCGCCGGCGACGGCCAGCAGCGAGCGGACGAGCTCGGCGGTGGCGAGCCCCGGCCGCAACCCGGGCCCGACGACGATCGCGTCGTGCTCGTGGTCGAGGATCCGCGCCAGCGCCGGCTCCGGGTCGACCTCCTCGACGTCGTCCTCGGGGAGCGCCATGGTCGTCGCCTCGACGACCTTCGCGGCGAACAGCGGCTGGAGCGATTCGGGCACCGCCAGGGTGACCAGCCCGGCGCCGGTCCGGCCCGCGGCGCGGCAGACGAGGAGCGCCGCCCCGGCGTAGTCGAGCGAGCCGGCGATCACCAGCAGCTTGCCGAACGAGCCCTTGTGGCCGCGCGCCGGTCGCTCGGGGATCAGCGCCGCGACGAGGTCGTCGTCGAGCTTCACCGCCCCGGCCGGGAACGGCACGGTCGCGGTCGGACCGGGGGTCTCGGGCGCGGCCGTCCGCCGGCCGAACCCGACCGGGCTCGCGCTCAGGCACGCGGGCCACCGGGTGCCGGCAGGACCGGCGAGTCCGGCGTCGCATCCGCCGCATCCGGCGCGTCCGACGCGAGCGCGGCCGCGCCACCGGCCTCGGCGGTCGCCCGCAGGCGCTCGATCCGTTCCAGGATCCGCCGCTCGCGCTCGTCGAGCCGGTCCTCGATGTCGGGCGGGAAGACGAACCGGCCACCGGCCATCCGGATCCCGAAGGCGATCGCGACCGCGTACTCCGCCTCGTGCGAGATCGAGACCGCGATCCGCTCCATCGCCAGCTGCTCGGCGCGGGCGGCCGCCCGGCCATGGAGCCGGACCGACGGCTGGCCGGTCGGCAATCGCTCGATCTCGATGTCGCGCCAGCCGATCCCCCGGACGCCCAGCCCGAGGACCTTCGAGACCGCCTCCTTGGCCGCCCAGCGGCCGGCCATCGTCTCGGGCCGGTCGCGCACGTAGCGCCGCTCGTGGTCGGTCAGGACGCGCGCCGTGAAGCGCGGGCCGAAGCGGGCCAGCGTCGCCCGGATCCGGTCGATCTTGATGATGTCGATGCCGAGCTCGGTCGTGCCGGCCGGCACCGCGCCGTGGGCGAACGCACCGGTCGCGCGGCGGGTCGGCGTCCATCGCTGGTCCCCTACTCCACCGTGACCGACTTGGCCAGGTTGCGCGGCTGGTCGACGTCCGTGCCCCGGGCGACGGCGATGTGGTAGGCGAACAGCTGGAGCGGGATGACCGCCAGCACCGGGCTGAGGGTCTCGTGCGTGTCGGGCACCCAGCACACGTCGTCGGCGTACGCCTCGATCGCCTCGTCGCCCTCGGTCGCGACGGCGATCACGCGGGCATCGCGGGCGCGACCCTCCATCACGTTGCTGATCAGCTTGTCGTACACCGCCGAGCGCGTCGCGACCGCGACCAGCGGACATTCGGCGTCGAGCAGCGAGATCGGACCGTGCTTGAGCTCGCCGGCGGCGTACCCCTCGGCATGGACGTAGCTGATCTCCTTGAGCTTGAGCGCCCCCTCGAGCGCGGCGGGATAGGTCGCCCCGCGCCCGACGAACATGAAGCCGCGCGAGTTGACGTAGCGGCGGGCGAGGTCGGGCGTCGTCCTGGCGGCCGATTCGAGCGCCCGCGCGGCAGCCGCCGGGAGCGCACGCAACGCCGCGCCGAGCGCGAGCTCGTCGGCCTCGGCGAGCGCGCCACGCGCCTTGGCGATCGCGGCAGCGAGGATGACCAGCGTGGTGACCTGGGTGACGAACGTCTTGGACGCGGCGACGGCGATCTCCGGGCCGGCCTGCAGGAACATGACCGCGTCGGATTCGCGGGTGATCGCGGACCCGACCGTGTTGGTGACGGCGACGACCGTGCAGCCGCGCTCGCGGGCGAGGCGGGTCGGCGCGATCGTGTCGGCCGTCTCGCCCGACTGGGTCACCGCGATGACCAGCGTCCGCTCGTCGAGCGGCGGCGGGGCGTAGCGGAACTCGGAGCCGACGGTGGCCCGTGCCGGCAGCCCGGTCCAGGCCTGGATGGCCGAGGCGCCGACGAGCGAGGCGTAGTACGCGCTGCCGCAGGCGATCAGCTCGACGCGCTCGATCGTGCCGAGCACCGCCTCGAGCCCGGCCAGCTCCTCCGCGTGGATCCGGTCGGAGCGGTCGACCCGCCCGGCGATCGCCTGGCTCAGCGATTCGGGCTGCTCGTGGATCTCCTTGAGCATGAAGTGCTCGTAGCCGCCCTTCTCGGCGGCCTCGGGCGACCAGTCGATGGTCGTCACCGCGCGCTCGATCGGCGCGCCCGCGACGTCCGTGATCGTGACCCCCCACGGCCGGATGTCGGCCACGTCGCCGTCCTCGAGGAACACGATCCGGTCGGTGTGGGCGAGGATCGCCGCGACGTCCGAGGCGAGGAAGCTCTCGCCGTCGCCGAGCCCGACCACGAGCGGCACGTCCTTGCGCGCCCCGACCAGCCGGTCGCCCTCGCCGATGTGCATCGCGACCAGCGCGTAGGCGCCCTCGAGCCGGCGCAGCGCGGCGCGCACGGCGTCGCCCAGGTCGCCCTCGTAGGCCTCCTCGACGAGATGGGCGATCGCCTCGGTGTCGGTCTCGGACGTGAGCGTGTGGCCGCGCGCCTCGAGCCCGTCGCGCAGCTCGCGGAAGTTCTCGATGATCCCGTTGTGGATGACCGTGATCTCGCCCGTGCAGTCGCGGTGCGGGTGGGCGTTGAGGTCGTTCGGCCGGCCGTGGGTGGCCCAGCGGGTGTGGGCCAGCCCGATCGCGGCGTGCGGCGTCCGGTCGGCGATCGCGGTCTGGAGATTGGCCAGCTTGCCGGCCCGCTTCTCCACGAACAGCTCGCCCGAATCGTCGACCAGGGCGATCCCGGCCGAGTCGTAGCCGCGGTACTCGAGCCGCTTGAGCCCTTCGATCAGGATCGGGCCCGCCTCCCGCGGTCCCGTGTAGCCGACGATGCCGCACATCGGTCTCTTGCCGGAATCGCGTCGCCCGGCTCGGAGGGCGGAGGCGACGCTCCTGCGATGGGCACCGGGCTAGTCTAGTCGCTCACCCGCGAGGGCCGCGAGCGAGTCGGCCAGCTCGGCCACGAGGGCTTCGTCCGGCCCCTCGACCATGACCCGCAGCGCGGGCTCGGTGCCGGACGGCCGGACGAGGACCCGACCGGTCGGCCCCAGTCGTTCGCTCGCAGTGGCGATCGCCCGCTGGAGGACCCGATCGCCCTCCCACTGGTCCTTGTGGCGCGCCTTCACCGCCCGCTGTTGCTGCGGGAGCAACGGGATCGCGGTGGCGAGCTCGGCCAGGCCGGCCGAGCGACGGGCCATGACCGCGAGCACCTCGAGCGCGGTGACGATCCCGTCGCCCGACGTCGTGTGCTCGAGGATGATCACGTGGCCGCTCTTCTCGCCACCGAGGACGGCGCGCGACACCTGCATCCCCTCGAGGATGTACTTGTCCCCGACCGGCGTCCGCACGACCTGCCCGCCGGCGGCCTCGACCACCGCCTGCAGCCCGCCGTTCGACAGCACCGACACGACCAGGCCGCCGCCCGGCAGCGCGTCGCGGCCGAGCCGGTCGAGAGCGAGGATCGCCGAGCACCTGGTCGCCGTCCACGACCCGGCCCGCCGCGTCCACCGCGATCAGGCGGTCGGCGTCGCCATCGAGGGCGAACCCGGCGTCGGCGCCGGCTGCGAGGACCGCGGCGGCCAGGCTGGCCGGTGCGGTCGCGCCGGATTGGACGTTGATGTTGATGCCGTCCGGCTCGGCGTGGATGACCTCGACGGTCGCCCCGGTCGCCGCCAGGATCCGCGGCGCGACGGCCGAGCCCGACCCGTTCGCGGCATCGAGCACGAGCCGCAGCCCGTCCGCCCGGACGGCGCCGGCCAGCCCGAGCCGGTGCTCGACGTAGCCGTCCAGCAGCGCCGTCCCGTCGACCATCCGGCCGAGCTCGCCGTTCGGCGCCCCGGGCAGCTCCTCGGTCCGCCAGATCAGCTGCTCGAGCTCGTCCTCGACCGCGTCGTCGAGCTTGAGCCCGTCGCTGTCGAGGACCTTGAGCCCGTTGTCGGCCGCCGGGTTGTGCGAGGCCGAGACCATGATCCCGGCCGAGAACGTGCCGCTCCCCGCGATGAACGCGAGGGCCGGCGTGGGCACGACGCCGACGACGTGGACGTCGGCGCCGAGGCTGGTCGCCCCGGCCGCCAGGGCGGCCACGAACATGTCGCCCGAGCGGCGCGTGTCCTGGCCGACGACGATCGCACCACCACGACCGACCAGCCGCGACGCCGACGGCACGCCCGAGCGCGTAGGCGATGGTCGGCTTCAGGTCGACGTTGGCCACGCCACGGATGCCGTCCGTGCCGAACAGGCGGGGCATCGGTCAGCCGCCCGAGGGGCGGGCGAGGCCGCGCCGGACACCGGCGAGGGTGGCGGCGCGGGACGTGATCGTCACCCGGACCTCGGGCGGACTGGCCGCCACGAGCGCGGTGCCCGTGGGCAGGTTGGCCGTGACCGGGACGTCGTGGGCGCCCGACGTCAACCCGGCCACGTCGAGATCGACCACGAGCGTCGTCGCCGACAGCCGGTCGAGGTCGGCGGTCGAGCCGCCGATCGTCACCAGGACGCGATCGGTCGACAGCGCGTATCGCAGGTTGTTCGCGGCGCCGACGAGCCGCAGCCCGGCGTTGAACGTCCGCGTGGCGGTCACCGGCCGGATCGCGATCGTGACCGTGACCTGGTCGTCGCCGACGGCCACGACCCCGGTCGGCAGCGCCAGCCCGATTTGCACGGTCTCGTCGCCCGACACGCCGGTCAGCGGGATCGCGTCGGTGTCGATCCGGATCAGCTGCTCCAGCTCGTCGGCGTCGCCGGCAACCAGCGCGACCTGGGGATCGACCACGACGGATTCGATCTCGAAGCCCGCGGCCGGCGTCCCGGTGATGACCGCGTTGATCGGCAGCGTCCGGGTCTGCCGGTCGGAGAAGACCGGGATGGTGACCCGTGCGGTGGGCGGCGTGACGTCGAGCGGGGCGAGGGCGTTGCCGAGCTTGTCGATGGCGACGAGCTGGACGTCCTCGTCGATGTCGAGCCCGCTGGCCTGGATCGCCACGTCGGCGCGGACCGCGTCGACCTTGGCCACGACGGATGCCGCGCCCGACACGGTGACCGTCGCCGGGTCGACCGTGACCGGGCCGAGAGTCAGCCCGTCGGGCGCCGGCGGATGGACGACCTTGACCGGGACGCCGGCGCGCGACACGAGCTGGTCGAGCTGGACCGTCGCGAAGTTCGGCTCGTAGCTGAGGACGCGGATCCGGGTGTCGGCTGGGGCGGTCACGTCGATCGGGACCTTGACCGGCCCTGTCAGCGCCCTCGAGCCCGGACAGGTCGATCGTGGCCAGGAACGTGCTCGTGGCGACGCCCACGCCGTTCGGAGCGAAGTAGCGGACGAGCAGCACCGGGTCCGGCGTGAGCGGGAAGACCACGGTGTTGGGTGGCTCGTTGACGTAACCAACCGGGATCACGCCCCGGAATTCGGTCGTGTTCTGCGACAGGGCCAGCCCGCCGTACATCAGCGTCGCCAGGGCGACGGCGGCGACCTTGAGCGGCCAGTTGTGGACGAGCCGGCCGACGATCCGCTCGAGGGTCCGCCTCACCGCGGGGCCCGGACAGCCGCCGGCGCGATACCGTCGTCGTCGGCCGGAGGCGGCGTCGGATCCTTGGTCACGGGCTGGCTCGGCGGGACGGCGGTCGCGGCGGTTGGCGTGCTGCCGGGCGCCGACGGCTCGCGCGGGGCCGGGGCCCGGCCCACGAACCGGCCGAGCTCGCGCAGCCGCGGCGAGCGCCCGGCCAGAGCGCCACGCTGGCTGGCCGTTCGCCAGCCGAACGCGCCGCGCCGCCCGCCGGACGGGTCGAGCAGGGCCTGGATCGCGCGGGCGAGCCCGGCCTCGGTCAGGTTGCGCACGATCCGCGCGCGCTCGACCAGGCTGATCTGGCCGTTCTCCTCGGACACCACGATGACCACCGCGTCGGTCTGCTCGGTGATCCCGAGCGCCGCCCGGTGGCGCGTCCCGAAGCGCTCGGTGTGGATCGACATCTCGGCCAGTGGCAACAGCGCGCCGGCCGCGACGATCCGCCCGTCGCGGATGATCACCGCGCCGTCATGGAGCGGCGACTTCGGGGTGAAGATGGTCGCCAGCAGGTCGGCCGACGTGTCGCCGTGGATCATGATCCCGGTCTCGGCCACCTCCTCGAGACCCGTCTCGCGCTCGAGCACGATCAGGGCGCCGATGCCCGTGGCCGACAGCTCGGCGGCGGCCCGTGCGACCTCGGTCGAGACGTGGCTGACGGTGCGCGTCTCCGCCGGCGACAGGAGCCAGCCGAACGACCCGACGCGCCCGATCCGCTCGAGCGCGCGGCGGAGCTCCGGCTGGAAGATGACGACGAGGGCGAACACGCCGACGACCGCGCCGGCCTGGAGGATCTGGGTCAGCAGCCGCAGGTCGAACGCGACCGCCAGGCCGTAGAACAGGACCAGCACGCTCACGCCGATCACCAGGCGAACCGCGCGCGTCCCGCGGATGAGCTTGAACAGCCAGTAGATGAGGAGCGCGGTGATCCCGATGTCGACGATCGTCGTCAGGTCGATCTGATCGAAGACCGGCGGGAGAGGGAACATCGTCCCCGAGTGTACATCGCCGCCTCGTGCGGCCGGACCCGGACGCCGGTCCGGGGGGCGATCAGCCGATCGTCGGGCGGAGTGTCAGCCGCACACGGCGCTGAACCGCGCGTCATCCGGGAACCGGGCGCCGGCCAGCTCGCACAGCCGCGTGCGTGTCTCGGCGTCATCGGTCAGCTGGGTCAGCCGGCCGAGCAGCACGAGCTTCTCGGCTGCGGGCCCGCGCCAGCCGCGATCGAGGTACAGCTCGGCCAGCAGCAGGTGGATGTCCGGATCGGACGGCAGGATCGCGAGCGCCTGGTAGCACGCATCCATCGCCGCGTTGAGCTGGCCGACCGCGCGGTGCCCGAGCGCGGCGATCAGCGCCCGACGGCGCGCCTCGTCGAGATCGCCTGCTTCGAGCGCTTCCTCGACGGCGAGCGTCAGCGTGACGGGATCGGGTGGAACCTCGACCGGCGCGACGACGGTCGGGACGCTGTCCAGCGCCTGCCGCGCACGCTCGGTCGATTCGACCGCTGCGGCATCGTCGGGCGCGGCCCCCTCGAGGCGGCGGACGAGGCGCTCGACCGTGCGCCGCCGGCCACGCGCCTCGGCCAGCTCGAGGGCCTCACGGGCCGCATCGCACGCGTCGGCCACCCGGCCATCGCGTTCGAGCACGACCGTCAGCCGGTCGAGGAGCTCGGCCGCGGCAGCGCGCCGGCCCGCCGCCGCCAGCGCATCCGCACCGCCGCGCAGCGCCGTCGTGTCATCCGGGGCGCGATCGAGCGCAGCGGTGTACGCGGCGATGGCCTCGTCGCGGCGGCCGAGGCTGGCCAGCGCACCGGCCAGCCCGATGAACGGCAGCGCGCGATCGGGCGCGAGCCGCGTCGGCATCGCGATAGGCCGCCGCTGCGGCGTCGTGGTGGTCGTGCTGGGTGGCCACGTGACCGAGCCGCAGCGCCTCGCGGTACTGGTCGTAGCGCGCGTCGCTCATGCCGCCTCCGCCCCGCCGATGAGCTCGACGAGCAGCGCCTTCTGGACGTGCAGCCGGTTCTCCGACTGCTCCCAGATCAGGCTGCGCGGCCCGTCCATGACCGCCGAGGTGATCTCCTCGCCGCGGTGCGCCGGCAGGCAGTGCATGGCGACGACGTCGTCGCGGCCCGCGGCGTCGAGCAGCGCGTCGTCGACGCGCGAAGCCGGCGAATGCGTCGCGCCGCTCCTCGGTCTCGGCCTCCTGGCCCATCGACGTCCACGCGTCGGTGTAGACGACGGCCGCGCCGCGCACCGCGGCCCGCGGGTCGTGCCCGAACGTCAGCCGCCCGCCGGATGCTGCCGCGAGCTCCGTCGCGCGGGCCACGATCCGCTCGTTGGGCTCGTAGCCGGCCGGGTGGGCGAGGCGGATCTCCATGCCGAGCGCCGCCCCGAGCAGCGCCAGCGAGTGGTACACGTTGTTGCCGTCCCCGACGAAGGCGACGACCAGCCCGTCGAGGCGACCGAACCGCTCGCGCATGGTGAACACGTCGGCCAGAGCCTGACACGGATGCTCGCGCAGCGTGAGGCCGTTGATCACCGGGATGCCGGCCTGCGCGGCCAGCTCGAGCGCGACCTCGTGCGGACCGGTCCGCACGACGATCCCGTCGACGAACCGCTCGAGGTTGCGGGCCACGTCTCGGACGCTCTCGCGCGCGCCGAGGACCACGTCGTGGGTCAGATAGATCGCGTGCCCGCCGAGCTGGACCATCCCGGCCTCGAACGTCACCCGCGTCCGCAGGCTCGGCTTCTGGAACAGCATCGCCAGCGTCCGGCCCACCAGCGCCGGCCGCGCATGCCGCCGCGACGCCCGGAACTCGGCCTTCAGCCCCGCCGCGGTCTCGAACACCCGCCCAACCTCATCGGCCGACAAGTCCGCCACGCTCAGCAGATCCCGCCCCCGCAGCGAAGGAGCGTGTCGTCATCGCCGTACCTGCCGCGCATCGTCGTGGTCATGCCTTGCGCCGCGCTGGGGCGCTCAGGCGAAGGCGGGAGTGAGCACGGGAGCGAGCGCACCCAAGGTGCGTGAGCGACCGCGCGGAGCGACCAACGCACGCATGGGCGTTCCAGCGCGGCGCCGTTGACTAACGCTTGGTGTACTGCGGCGCCTTGCGCGCGCGCTTCAAACCGTACTTCTTCCGTTCCTTCATGCGGGGGTCGCGGGTCAGGAGCCCGGCCTGGCGGAGCGGAACGCGGTTCGCCTCGTCGAGCTCGAGGAGCGCCCGGGCGATGCCGTGGCGGATCGCGCCGGCCTGGCCGGTCACGCCGCCGCCCTCGACCTTGATCATGACGTTGAAGCGGCCCTCGGTGCCGGTCACGCGGAACGGCATGCGCACGTCGGACTCGTTGACGGCGTTGCCGAAGTGCTCGTCGAGCGAGCGGCCGTTGATCACGAACTCGCCTTCACCCGGCAGCAGCCGGACGCGAGCGATGGCCGTCTTGCGGCGGCCGGTGCCGGAGTAGAACGCAGGGATCGTCATGGGCGGTGTGCTCCTGATCAGGCGAGCGGCTCAGGCCGCTGGGCCTGATGCGGATGATCGGACCCGGGATAGACCTTCAGCTTGCGCAGCTGCTGGGCCCCGAGCCGGTTGTGCGGCAGCATCCCCTTGACGGCCCGACGGATGACCTCCTCGGGACGGCGGGCCAGCAGGTGACCGAGGGTCTCCTGCTTGAAGCCCTGGGGATAGCCGCTGTGACGGCTGTAGAGCTTGCTCTCGAGCTTGTTGCTGGTGACCGCGATGCGGCCGGCGTTGAGGACGATGACGTGGTCGCCCGAGTCGAGGCTGGGCTGGTAGGTCGGCTTGTGCTTGCCCTCGAGGACGTGCGCGATCCGCGACGCGAGGCGACCGAGCGTCTCGTCCGTCGCGTCGACGACGTACCAGCGTCGATCGATCTCGCTTTCCCGGACCGAATAGGTCTTGGCGTTCATCGTTCCTCGTGTTCTCCGTTCGGTTCGCCCGGCCGCCGCCCGAAGGCGACGTGCCTGAGGCACAGTCCCTTGGCCGGGACCGATGTCCCGCCGAGGGCCGGACCGGGGCCGGCAAGCGCCGCCCGGACCGCTGTCTCGTCGATCGTTCCGAGGCCGACCTCCAGGAGGACGGCCACCATCCGTCGGACCATCCCGCGCAGGAAGGCGTCGGCCCGGACGTCGATCGTCACCAGCCGGCCCTCCCGCCTGACCCGGACCGCATGGACGGTCCGGACCGACGTTCGGCCCGCCACCCCGAAGGTTCGGAAGTCGTGCCGGCCGATGAAGACCGACCCGACCCGCTCCATCGCGGCGGTATCGAGCGGGTCCCGCAGCCCGAGCGCCGTGCGCTCGCGCAACGGGCTTCGCGGCCCGTTCCAGACGGTGTAGCGGTACTCCCGGTACCGCGCCGCGTAGCGGGGGTTGAAGTCGTCCGGCACCGGTCGCACGTCGCGCACCGCGACGTCCCGTGGAAGGAGCGCATCGAGCGCCCGTCCGAGGTCCGCCGTGGCGAGCCGCCCGGCGTAGGTGAATGCGATCACCTGCCCGCTGGCGTGGACGCCGGCATCCGTCCGGCCGGCCCCGTCGACCCGCTGGTCGATCCCGTCACCGAGATCGGCCAGGGCGGCCTCGAGGACCCCCTGGACCGTCCGTTTCCCAGGATTGACCTGGAACCCGGCGAAGTCCGTTCCGTCATATTCCACCGTTGCGCGATACCGCACCGGGACGCCCTCTCGAGCGCCTGCTTCAGACGAGTTCGATCTGGACGATCTCGGCCGCGTCGCCACGGCGCTGGCCGAGGCGGACGATGCGCGTGAACCCGGAGGTCCGGTCCGCGTACTTGGGCGCGATCTCATCGAACAGCTTGGCCACGACCAGCGGCTCGTTGGGGAACTGCGACACGACGGCCTTGCGAGCCGCCAGGTCGCCCCGCTTGGCGAGCGTGATCATCTTCTCGACCCGGCCGCTGATCTCCTTGGCCTTGGCCTCGGTCGTCTTGACCCGCTCGTAGCGGATGACGCTCACGGTCAGGTTCTTGAACAGGCTCAGCCGCGGCCCCTGCTTGCGGCTCAGCTTGCGGCCGCCGACGCGATGCGACGCCATCGGTCAGCTCTCCGCCTCGTCGTCGAACGGCTCGTCGCCCTCGACGTCCTCGACGCCGTTCGCCCTCGGTCTCCGGGACGATGAAGCCGCGCATGCGCAGCCGCTCCTTCATCTCGTCGAGCGACTTCTTGCCGAAGTTGCGCATCCGGAGCAGGTCGTCGTCCTTGAGCTGGAGCAGCTGGCCGACCTTGACGATGTTGTTGCGCTTGAGCGAGTTGTAGGCCCGCATCGGGAGGTCGAGCTCCTCGATCGGCATGTCCAGCATGTTCGCCGGCAGCGCGGCGGTGCCGGTCGCGGCGGTCGCCGGGATGGCCGCCATGCCGACGGTGACGAACGGGCGGAACTGGTTGACCAGGATCTCCGCGGAGCGGCTGAGCGCCTCTTCCGGGGTGATCGTGCCGTCGGTCTCGATCTCGATCGTGAGCTTGTCGTAGTTGGTCATCTGACCGACGCGCATGCTCTCGACCCAGTAGTTGATCTTGCGCACCGGGGTGAAGATCGCGTCCACCGCGATGACCCCGATCGGCAGCGCCTCGGCGCGCTCGGCGCCCAGGTAGCCGACGCCGCGCTCGACCGTCAGGTCCATCTCGATCGTCACGTCGTCCGTGTCGAGGGTCATCAGGACCAGCTCGGGGTTGACGATCTCGACGTCGGCCGACTCGGCGACGTCGGCCGCGGTGACCGATCCGGCGCCGCTCTTGATCAGGCGCAGCTGGACCGGGTGGGCCGCGTAGCTCTTGAGCCGCAGCTTCTTGACGTTGAGGACGATCTGGGTGACGTCTTCCTTGACGCCCGGGATCGTCGAGAACTCCTGGTAGATGTCACGGATCTGGATGCTCGTGACGGCCGCCCCCTCCAGGGACGACAGGAGGACGCGTCGAAGGGCGTTGCCGAGGGTGACGCCGTAGCCGGCCTGGAGCGGGCCCGCCTCGTACTTGGCGTACGTGCCGGCTTCCTCGACAGGCTCGATCTGCGGGCTCTCGAGTTCGATCATGAGTGCGGCTTACCTCGAGTAGTACTCGACCACGAGCTGCTCGTTGAGATCGAGCGGCATCTGGTCGCGGGATGGCGGTGCCACGATGGCCCCGGTCAGGCTTGCGGGGTCGATCGTCAGCCACTCCGGCGCCTGGTGCGAGCGGAGCGTCTCCTTGGCCAGCTTGAACGGCTCGCGGGCGCGATGCGTCTCGCGCACCTCGACCCGGTCGCCCGGCTTGAGCTGATAGGAGGCAACGTTGGTCGGCCGGCCGTTGACGGCCACGTGGCCGTGGGCCACGAAGTGCCGGGCCTGGGCACGCGACGAGGCGATGCCCATCCGGTACACGACGTTGTCGAGGCGCAGCTCCAGCGAGCGGAGCAGGTTCTCGCCGGTCACGCCGGGCCGGTTCTCGGCGTCGATGAAGTAGTTGCGGAACTGGCGCTCGAGGACGCCGTAGGTGCGGCGGACCTTCTGCTTCTCGCGCAGCTGGAGGCCGTACTCGCCGACCTTGCGGCGGCGGACGCCGTGCTGGCCGGGGGGCGTCGGTCGCCGCTCGAACGAGCACTTCTTGGAATAGCAGCGGCTGCCCTTCAGGAAGAGCTTGGCGCCTTCCCGGCGGCAGAGGCGGCAGACGGATTCGGTGTAGCGGGCCATGAGTCCTCTGTGCGCTAGACGCGGCGCCGCTTGGGCGGGCGGCAGCCGTTGTGCGGGATGGGGGTGACGTCGGTGATGGCGCTGACCTCGAGGCCGGCCGCCTGGAGCGATCGGATCGCCTGCTCGCGGCCGGCGCCCGGACCCTTCACGTAGACCTCGACCTGGCGCATGCCGTGCTCCATCGCACGCTTCGCAGCGCCGTCAGCCGAGAGCGCCGCCGCGTACGGCGTGCTCTTGCGCGAGCCCTTGAAGCCGGCCGTGCCGGCCGAGCCCCAGCTGATGACCGCGCCGTTGAGGTCGGTGATCGTGATGATCGTGTTGTTGAACGTCGCCTGGATGTGGACGTGGCCCTGGGGCACGTTCTTCTTCTCGCGTCGACGCGTCTTGACCGCTCGCTTGCGTTCCGCCATGCCTGGTCAGTCCCTCGTCACTTCTTGCGCCGGACGCCGACCGTCTTCTTCGGTCCGCGACGCTGGCGAGCGTTGGTCTTGGTCCGCTGGCCGCGCACCGGCAGGTTGCGCCGATGGCGCAGGCCGCGATACGAGCCGATCTCGATCAGGCGCTTGATGTTGAGCGCGACCTCGCGACGCAGGTCGCCCTCGACCTTGTAGCGCCGGTCGATCAGCTCGCGCAGGCGGTTGACCTGCTCTTCGGTCAGGTCGCGCACCCGGGTGTCCGGGTTGATGTTCGTCTGGGCGAGGATCTTCTGGCTGGTCGGCAGGCCGATCCCGAAGACGTAGGTGAGGGCGACCTCGACCCGCTTCTCGCGCGGGATGTCGACGCCGGCGATACGTGCCATCGGTTACCCCTGCCGCTGCTTGTGCTTGGGATTGGTGCAGATGACCATCACGGTGCCGTGGCGACGGATGACCTTGCAGTTGTCGCAGCGCGCCTTGACGGAAGCTCTGACTTTCAACGGATCCTCGATTGTTCTCTGTGCGCTGGGGCGGTTACTTGAGCCGGTACGTGATCCGGCCGCGAGTCAGGTCGTACGGCGACAACTCGACGCGGACGCGGTCACCGGGCAGGATGCGGATGAAGTTCATGCGCAGCTTGCCGCTGATGTGGGCGAGCACCCGGTGGCCGTTCTCCAGCTCGACCGCGAACATGGTGTTGGGGAGCGGCTCGATGACCGTTCCCTCGACTTCGATCGCGTCGCGCTTGGCCACTGGTCTACGTGCTTCCCTTTCTCACGCGCAGTGTCGGCCCGGACGGACCGACACACGAACGCGTAGCGTATCAAAGATGGCCGATCCCGGCAACCGCCGGCTCATGCGACCGTGAGGATCTGCGGGCCGTCGTCGGTCACCGCGATCGAGTGCTCGAAGTGGGCGGCCAGCGAGCCGTCGGCGGTGACGACGGTCCAGTCGTCGGCCTCGATCCGGGTGTCGTGGGCACCCAGCGTGAACATCGGCTCGATGGCGAGGCACAGGCCGGGCTCCAGCTTGCGTCCGGGACGGCCCGTCCGGTAGTTGGGGACCTGCGGCTCCTCGTGCATCGCGGTGCCGATGCCATGGCCGACGAACTGGCGGATGACGCCCAGCCCGGCCCGCGCGGCGACGGCCTCGACCGCGGCCGAGATGTCCTCGATGTGGTTGCCGGGGACCGCCGCGGCGATGCCCGCCATCATCGCCTCGCGGGTCAGGTCGATCAGCTCGGCCACCGGCGGCGGCGGCTCCCCGACGTAGAACGTCCGGGCGCCGTCGCCATGCCAGCCGTCGACGATCGCGCCGGCGTCGACCGACACGATCTGGCCGGCCCGGATCGTCCGCTGGCCCGGGATGCCGTGGACGATCTCGTCGTCGATCGAGATGCACACGCTGGCCGGGAACGGGCGGCGCGGGTTGATCCCGGGATAGCCCTTGAACGACGGGGTCGCCCCCGCGGCGCGGATGTGCGCCTCGGCGATGGCGTCGAGGTGGGCGGTCGAGACGCCCGGCTTGAGCTCGGCCTCGATCTTGTCGAGGACCTCGGCGACGACGCGACCGGCGCGGCGCATGCGCTCGATCTCGGCGCGCGACTTGCGGGTCACCACGTCACGCCTCCGCCCCGTCGGCCAGCGCCGCGAGCAGCGACTCGGTCACCGCGTCGATCGGCTGGCGGCCGTCGACCGAGGTCAGGATGCCGTGGTCGCGGTAGTGCTCGACGACCTCGAGCAGCGGCGGCACCTGCTGGGCCATCCGCGCCCGGACGGTGACCTCGGCGTCGTCGGCGCGCTGGACCAGCTCCGAGCCGTCGAGGTCGCACACGCCCTCGACCTTGGGCGGGTTCGAGACGAGGTTGTAGACGTGGCCGTTGGCGGTGCAGATCCGGCGGTTGGCCATCCGGGTCACGAGCTCCTCGAGCGGGACCTCGATGTAGCCGGCGCGGTCCACCCGGCGGCCGGCCTCGGCCAAGGCGTCGTCGAGCGCCTGCGGCCTGGACGCGCGTCCGCGGGAAGCCGTCGAGGATCGCGCCCTCGGCGGCGTCGGGCGCGCCGAGCCGGTCGAGGAAGACGCGCACGATCGTGTCGTCGGGGACGAGCTGGCCGCGGCTCATGAACCGGTCGGCCTCGCGGCCGAGCGGGGTCGCGGCGTTGACGGCAGCGCGGAGCAGCTCACCGGAGGCGAGGACCGGGACACCGAGGCGCCGTGCGAGGGCCGGGGCCTGGGTCCCCTTGCCGGCGCCGGGGGCGCCGAGCAGGATGACGACCGTCACGACCGGGCCGGGATGCCGTCCCTGCCGAGACGAACGACGCGCGGATCAGCCTTCACCGAATGAAGCCTTCGTAGTTGCGCATCATCAGCTGAGCTTCGATCTGCTTCATCGTCTCGACCACGACCGAGACGACGATCAGCAGGCTCGTGCCGCCCAGACCGAGCGCCGCGAGGTCGGGGACGGCCAGGGCAACGACCTGCGGCGAGACCGCCACGATGGCCAGGAACAGCGCGCCGGCGAAGGTGATCCGGGTGACCACGCGAGCCAGGTAGTCCTGCGTCGGGCGGCCCGGCCGGATGCCCGGGATGAAGCCGCCGTTCTTGCGCAGCTGCTCGGCCGTCTCGTCCGGCTTGAACGTGAACGCCGTGTAGAAGTAGGTGAAGCCCATGGTCAGGAAGAAGTAGAGCGGGATGTAGAAGATCGACGTCGAGCTGAAGATCGTGACGATGAACTCGGCGATCTGCTTGACGATCGGGATGCTCGAGGTCGAGAAGTACGTCGCGATCTGGTGCGGGAACAGCAGGATGCTGACCGCGAAGATGATCGGGATGACGCCGGCCTGGTTGACCCGCAGCGGCAGGAACGTCTGGCCGCCCGAGTACATCCGCCGGCCTCGGACGCGGCTGGCGTACTGGATCGGGATCCGGCGCTGGCCTTCCTGGATGTAGATGATGACCGCGACGGCCGCGACGGCGACCAGGGCGAAGGCGATCGCCAGCGTGAAGTTCGGGTTGAGCCGGAAGGCGTTGAGCGCGCCCGGGGCGCGGCTGACGATGCCGGCGAAGATGATGAAGCTGATGCCGTTGCCGATGCCGCGCTCGGTGATCAGCTCGCCGATCCACATCAGCACGATCGCGCCCGCGGTCAGGGTGGCGATCTGGGTCAGCGTCTCGAAGCTCGACAGGTCGAACGTGCCCGACAGGACGCTCCCCTGCGAGAGCAGCGCGAGCACGCCGTAGGCCTGCAGGATGGCCATCGGGACGGTCAGGTAGCGGGTGTACTGGTTGATCTTGTTGCGCCCGAACTCACCCTCGCGGCTGAGCGCCTGGAGCGACGGCACGACGCCCGTCATCAGCTGCATGATGATCGACGCGTTGATGTACGGGTTCATCCCGAGGGCCACGACCGAGAAGTTGGACAGGCCGCCACCCGAGAAGAGGTCGAGCAGCCCGACCAGCGCGTTGCCCTCGACGAACACCTTCAACTGCTCCCTGTCGACGCCGGGGATCGGCACCGATGCCAGCAGCCGGAAGACGATCAGCAGGCCGAGGACATAGAAGATCCGGCGCCGGATATCGGGCGCGCGGAAGGCGTTGAAGAGGGATTCGAACACGGTCAGGCGTCGTCGCCGGAGGGCGTCTCCGCCGCGTCGACCGCGGTCGGCTCATCGTCTGCGTCGGGCGAGGCCGCCTCGTCGGGCGTCTCCGGCTCGTCGGCTGCCGCCGGCTCGTCGGGCGTCTCCGGCTCGTCGGCGACCGCGGCGTCGTCGGCGGCGGTCTCCGTCGCCTCAGCGGACTCGGCGACCGCGTCGGACGTGGCCTTGGTCGCCTTGGTTGCCTTCGTTGCCTTCGTCGGCTCGGGCGCCTCGTCCGCGTCGGCGGCGGCCGACTTGCGGGGCTTGCGCGCGGGCTTGGCGTCCGTCTTGGCCTCGGTTGTGTCCGTCGCCGCCGCGCTCGCGGCGTCCGCGGTTGCGGCCTCGGGGACGACCCCGAGCGCGGCGAGTGGCGTGGTCGGAACCTCGAGGACGTTGACGCTCCCGCCGGCGGCCTCGATCTTGGCCCGCGCCGAGCCAGTGAACGCATCGGCCACCACGAAGAGCGGCACCGACAGGTCGCCGGCGCCCAGGATCTTGAGCGGCTTGTTGAGCGTCCGGACCAGCCCGACGGCGCGCAGGATGTCCTGGTTCACCGTGACCGGCGCCGACTTGGTCGCCTTGCCGGACGGCGCCTCGACCTCGAACGCGCCCTGCTCGGCGAGCGCGCCGATGGCGCCGACGTTGACGACCTCGTAGACGATCTTGAACCGGTTCTTGAAGCCGCGCAGCTTCGGGATGCGCATGTGGAGCGGCGTCTGGCCGCCCTCGAACCAGGGCGGGATCGAGCCGCCGGCACGGGCCTTCTGGCCCTTCGTGCCGCGGCCGGCGGTCTTGCCCTTGCCGGCGGCGATGCCGCGGCCGACGCGGGTGCGTGGCGTGCGCGAGCCCTCGGCGGGCTGCAGGTCGTGAAGCTTCATGCCTTCTCTCCGGCGTCGGTCTCGGTGATCTCCTCGACCGTGACGAGGAAGCGCACCTGGCGGACCATGCCGCGGGTCGCGGGGTTGTCGGTGATGATGCTGGTGCTGCCGATCCCGTGGAGGCCGAGGGCACGGACCGTCGCGCGGTTGCGCGCGATGTGGCTGATCGTGCTCTTGACCTGGGTCACCTTGAGCTTAGCGGCCACCGGGCACCTCCGCGGCGGCCGGTGCCGGCTGCCCGGCGATCCGGCTGACGAGCTTGATCCCGCGGCGGGCGCCGAGCTCCTCGGCCGAGTGCAGGCTGCGCAGCCCCTCGATCGTCGCCCGGGTCACGTTGACCGGGTTGGTCGAGCCGTGGATCTTCGACAGGATGTCGCGCACGCCGGCGGCCTCGAGGACGGCCCGGACCGAGCCGCCGGCGATGACGCCGGTGCCCTGCGAGGCGGGCTTGAGCAGCACGCTGCTCGCGCCGTACACGACCTGGACCTGGTGCGGGATCGTCGTCCCGACCATCGGGATCTTGATCAGGTTCTTCTTGGCGTCCTCGACGCCCTTGCGGATGGACTCGGGGACCTCGCCCGCCTTGCCGATCCCGACCCCGACGTGGCCCGCGCCGTCACCGACGACGACGACCGCGCTGAAGCTGAACCGCCGGCCGCCCTTGACGACCTTGGCGACCCGGTTGATCTGGACGACGCGCTCCTCGAGCGCGAGCTTGTTGGGGTCAATGCGTGCCACGGTGGCTCCTTCCGATCAGAACTCGAGGCCGGCTTCGCGGGCGGCATCGGCGAGCGACTTGATCCGCCCGTGGTACCGGAACCCGGCTCGATCGAAGACCACGCGCTCGACGCCGGCGGCCTTGGCCCGCTCGGCGACCAGCTTCCCGACGGTTGCCGCTTCCTCCGACTTGGTCGCCTTGGAGCCCTTGAGCTCCTTCTCGACCGTCGAGGCGGCGGCGAGCGTCCGTCCGGACGCGTCGTCGATGACCTGCGCGTAGATGTGGTTGAGGCTGCGGAAGACCGCGAGACGCGGCCGCACATCCGTCCCCGCCAGGTGGAGGCGGATCCGTTCGTGGCGCTTGCGTCGGGCGGCGCCGCGGGTGGCGACCTGCGTCATCGTGTTCGTTCCTCGTCCGTCATCGGGTTACTTCTTGCCGCCGATCTTGCCGGCCTTGCCGGCCTTGCGGCGGATGTACTCGCCGGAGTAGCGCACGCCCTTGCCCTTGTACGGCTCGGGCTTGCGCGTCGAGCGGACCTTGGCGGCGATCTGGCCGACGAGCTCCTTGTCGATGCCGACGACCGCGAGGCGGGTCGGGTTCTCGACCTCGAAGGTGATCCCCTCGGGCGGCTCGATCTCGATCGGGTGGCTGTAGCCCAGGTTGAGCGTCAGCTTCCGGCCGTTGAGCGCGGCACGATAGCCGACGCCGGTGATCTCGAGGCCCTTGCGGTAGCCGTCGGTCACGCCGACGACCATGTTGTTGACCAGCGTCCGGGTCAGCCCGTGGAGCTGCTTGTGGGTCTTCTGCTCGGTCGGGCGGGTGACGACGATGGTGCCGTCCTCGCGGCTGACCGTCATGTCCGGGTGGAGGGAGCGGCTGAGCGTGCCCTTCGGTCCCTTGACCGTGACGGTCCGCCCGTCGATCGTCACGTCGACGCCCGACGGGACGGTGATGGGGAGGCGTCCGATGCGCGACATGTCGTCCGCCTACCAGACGAACGCGAGGACTTCGCCGCCCAGCTGCGCCTGACGCGCCTGCTGGCCGGTCATGATCCCCTGGCTCGTGCTGACGATGACGATGCCCAGGCCGCCGAGGACGCGCGGGATGTCCGTCTTGCGCGCATAGACGCGCAGGCCGGGCTTGCTGATCCGCTTGAGGCCGGACACGACGGGCACCTTGCCGTCGACGTACTTGAGGGTGATCCGCAGGACCGCGGTGGGGCCGTCCTGCTCCTCGCTGACGTCGGCGATGAAGCCCTCGTCCTTGAGGATGCGGGCGATCTCGCGCTTGGTCCGCGACGCGGGCACGACCACCTCGGTGTGTCGGGCGCGAGACGCGTTCCGGACGCGCGTGAGCATGTCCGCGATCGGGTCGGAGATGTTCATCGGTTCCCTACCAGCTCGACTTCGTGACGCCCGGCAGCTCGCCCAGCAGGGCGCGCTCCCGGAAGCAGATGCGGCACAGCGCGAACCGCCGGATGAAGGCGCGCGGCCGTCCGCACACGGTGCAGCGGTGGTAGCCGCGGACCTTGTGCTTGGGCGTCCGCTTCGCCTTGGCGATCATCGATTTCTTGGCCATCTGAGCTCCTCCCCGCGCCTACGAGGCGAAGGGCATGCCGAGGAGTTCGAGCAGTCGTCTCGATTCCTCGTCGGTCTTCGCCGTCGTCACGATGCTGATCTCCAGCCCGCGGAGACGGTCCACCTTGTCGTAGTCGATCTCCGGGAAGGCGAGCTGCTCCCGGAGGCCAAGTGAATAGTTGCCGCGACCGTCGAACGAGCGGCCCGGCGTCCCGCGGAAGTCGCGGATGCGCGGCAGGGCGAGCATCGTCAGGCGGTCCATGAAGTCCCACATCCGCTCGCCGCGGAGGGTCACCTTGGCCCCGATCGAGTTGCCCGTCCGCACGCGGAACTGGGCGATCGAGCGCTTGGCCTTGGTCACGATCGGCTTCTGGCCGGTGATCGCGCTCATGTCGCCGAGCGCGGCGTCGAGCGCCTTGGCATTGGTCAGGGCCTCGCCCAGCCCGATGTTGACGACGATCTTCGACAGCCGCGGAACCTCCATCGGGTTCCCGTACTCGAACTGCTTCTGGAGCGCGGGCACGACCTCGGCCACGTAGCGCTCGTGGAGCCGGCTGGTCATGCCTTCACCTCCAGCTGCTCGCCGCAGTGGCGACAGACGCGGACCCGGCGACCCGTCTCGAGGGTCGCGTGGGCGATCCGCGTCGGCTTGCCGCAGTTGGGGCAGACGAGCATGACCCGGCTGATCGGCAGGGGCTGGGCGATGTCGATGATCCCGCCCTGCTGCATCTTCGGGACGCGGTCGCTGGTACCGGCCGTCTGGCGCGGCTTGGTGTGCCGCTTGGCGATGTTGAGGCCCTCGACGACGACGCTCACGCCACCGGCCGACGAGCCGCGACGGAAGACGCTGCGGGCCGAGCTCGGCGAGGCGGTCCGGCGGATGACCCGCTCGACCGTGCCGCGCTTGCCGGCGTCCTTGCCGGCGAGGACGACGACGGTGTCGCCCTTGCGGATCTCGGGCACGATGGGGCTGCGCGGCTGCGCGCTGCGGACGGCCATCACAGCACCTCCGGCGCGAGCGACACGATCTTCATGTAGTTGCGGTCGCGCAGCTCGCGGGCGACCGGGCCGAAGATCCGCGTCCCGCGCGGATTGCCCTGGTTGTTGATCAGCACGGCGGCGTTCTCGTCAAAGCGGATGTAGCTGCCGTCCGGACGGCCGTACTCCTTGGCCGTGCGGACGATGACGGCGCGAACGACGTCACCCTTCTTGACCGCGGCGTTGGGGATCGCCTGCTTGACGCTGGCGACGATCACGTCGCCGACGCCGGCCTCGGTCTTGAGCGAGCGGCCCATCACCCGGATGCACTGGATCGTCCGGGCACCCGTGTTGTCGGCGACCTTGAGCCGGGTCTGCGACTGGATCACGGGGCGGTCTCCCCGTCGCCGAGGTCGTCGTCGGAGGTATCGGCGCCGCGTCGGTCCCGGCCTCGGCGTCGGCGTCACTTGTCCGGCCCGGATGGGCGGCCGCAGTGGATCGCCTCGGACGTGGCCTCTTCGTCGGCCACGACCTCGCCGGGCAGCGCATGATCGCCGCCGCGCTGGACGACGGACACCAGCCGCCACCGCTTGGTGGCCGACAGCGGGCGCGATTCCTCGATCAGGACGGTGTCGCCGATGCGCGCGTCGTTGGTCTCGTCGTGGGCCTTGAACTTCGTGCTCAAGCGGATGACCCGCTTGTACAGCCGGTGGCGCGCGAGGCGCTCGACGGACACGACGATCGTCTTGTCCATCCGGTCGCTCACGACGCGACCGACCTTGGTCTTCCGCTTGCCTTGCACCTGGGTGTCTGCTCCTGTCATCGCGTGATCTCCCGGGCACCGGCCGGGCGAGCACCGCGCTCGCGCTGGACGGTCAGGATCCGCGCGATCGTTCGCCGCGTGAGCGGGATCGTGCTGTAGTCCTTGAGCTGGCGGGTCGACAGCGCAAAGCGCGCACCCCAGAGGTCCTGCTTGGCCTCACGCAGGGCGGCTTCGAGCTCGACGTCGGACAGCTGGCGAACCTTCTCGATATCCATCAGTTCGCCTCCTTCGCCGACTCGCGCACGACGACGCGGGTGGCGACGGGCAGCTTGTGGCTGGCGAGGCGCATCGCCTCGACCGCCGGACTCGTGGTCGACGCCGGCCATCTCGAACAGGATCCGGCCGGGCTTGACCACCGCGACCCAATGGTCGGGGGCGCCCTTGCCCGAGCCCATCCGGGTCTCGGCCGGCTTCTTGGTGGCCGGCTTGTCCGGGAAGACGCGGATCCAGATCTTGCCGCCGCGCTTGACCGAGCGGGTCATCGCGCGCCGGGCGGCCTCGATCTGCCGGCTGGTGATCCAGGCAGGCTCCTGGGTGGCCAGGCCGTACTCGCCGAAGGCGACGTTGTAGCCGCCCTTGGCCAGGCCGGACATCCGCCCGCGCATGACCTTGCGATGCTTGACTCGACGGGGCATCAGCATGGTGCTAGACCCCCGTCCCGATCGGCTGCGGCACGCCGGCGTCGCGCGCTGCGCGCTCGGGCGTGATGTCGCCGCGATAGATCCAGACCTTGACCCCGATCCGGCCATACGTCGTGTGGGCGTGGACCTGGCCGTAGCTGATGTCGGCGCGCAGCGTCCCGAGCGGGATGCGGCCTTCCTTGTCCCACTCGCGGCGACCCATCTCCGAGCCGCCGAGGCGGCCGGCGACGGCGATCTTGACGCCCTTGGCGCCGGCCTTCATCGAGCGCTGGATGGCCTGCTTCATCGCCTTCTTGAAGGCGATCCGGCGGGTCAGCTGGCCGGCGATGTTCATCGCCACGAGATACGCGTCGAGCTCCGGCTGGCGGATCTCCTTGATCTCGAGCTTGACCTTGCGCGTCGTCAACGCGCCGATCTGCTGGCGC
The DNA here is from genome assembly GCA_963721545.1 of uncultured Chloroflexia bacterium. Classification (GTDB taxonomy): domain Bacteria; phylum Chloroflexota; class Limnocylindria; order Limnocylindrales; family CSP1-4; genus SPCO01. Next base: position 7,819 of record CAVRKB010000007.1, on the reverse strand, counting down.
AGGATCTCGACGTTGGCGCCGCCCTTGCCGATGACGATCCCCGGCTTGGCCGTGTGGATCGTGACCGTCACGTGGTTGATGCCGCGCTCGATCTCGACGCCGGACACGCTGGCGTTGGCCAGCCGGCGGTCGATCAGCTGGCGGATCTTGATGTCCTCCTGGAGGGAGGCGGTGTATTCCTTGCGATCCGCGTACCACTTCGCGGTCCAGGTGCGCGAGACACCGAGGCGGAAGCCGTACGGGTGGACCTTGTGTCCCATGTCAGGCCTCCTGGTCCGCGACGACGATGGTGATGTGGGTCATGGGCTTGTGGATCGGGAACGCCCGGCCCTGCGCGCGCGGCTGGAAGCGCTTGATCGTCGGGCCCTCGTTGGCGATGGCGTCGACGATGATCAGGTCCTCGGCGGACAGGTTGTGGTTGTTCTCGGCATTGGCGGTCGCGCTCTTGAGCACGCGCGCCACGTCGGCGGCGGCCTTCTGCGGCATGAACCGCAGCAGCGCGGCGGCTTCCTCGACCGGCTTGCCCTTGATCGCCTCGGTCACGAGGCGGGTCTTGCGGGTCGAGGCGCGAAGGTACTTGGCGGTGGCGGACACACGCATCGTCGGCATCTACTTCAGCGCCGTCGATCGGTCGGTGTGCTTGCCGTGCCCGCGGTAGTTGCGGGTCGGGCTGAACTCACCGAGCCGATGGCCGACCATGTTCTCGGTCACGTAGACCGGGATGTGCTTCTTGCCGTTGTAGACCGCGATGGTGTGGCCGATGAACGTCGGGAAGATGACCGACGCGCGCGACCACGACTTCACGACCTTCTTCTCGTTGCGCTTGTTCATCTCCTCGATCCGGCCGAGGAGGCGGGCCTCGACGAACGGGCCCTTCTTGACTGAGCGGGACATCGGTTTCCTCCTCCCCTGCTACTTGCGATGCCGCGAGCGGACGATGAGCCGTCCGGTCGTCTTCGAGCGCCGGGTGCGGTAGCCCATGGCGGGCTTGCCCCACGGCGTCTTGGGCGGCATCCCGGTCGGGGATTTGCCTTCGCCACCACCATGCGGATGGTCGCGCGGGTTCATGACGACGCCTCGGACCTCGGGCCGCTGGCCCAGGTGCCGGGCACGCCCGGCCTTGCCGAGGTTCTGGTTCTCGTGATCGAGGTTGCTGACCTGGCCGACGGTGGCCATGCAGCCCATCGGCACGCGGCGCATCTCGCCCGATGGCAGCCGGACGGTCGCGAACGCGCCCTCCTTGGCCAGCAGCTGGGCCGACGACGCCGGCGGACCGCACGATCTGGCCGCCCTTGCCGGGCACCAGCTCGATGTTGTGGATCGTGGTGCCGAGCGGGATGTTGGCCAGCGGCAGGGCATTGCCCACGCGCGCCTCGGCGTCCGGCCCGGCGACGACGACGTCACCGACCTTCAGGCCGTGGGGCAGCAGCATGTAGCGCTTCTCCCCGTCGCGGTAGTGGAGCAGGCCGATCCGCGCCGAGCGGTTGGGGTCGTACTCGATCGTCGCGAGGCGGGCGGGCACGCCCAGCTTGTCGCGCTTGAAGTCGATCCGGCGGTAGTGCTGCTTCTCGCCGCCACCGCGATGGCGAACGGTCAGCCGGCCCTGGTTGTTGCGGCCGGAGCCACGGATCTGGGCCTCGAGCAGCGGCTTGTGCGGCTCCTTGGTGGTGATCTCCTCGAACGTCGAGCGAGTCATCTGCCGGAGCCCCGGCGAGGTGGCCTTGTAGCTACGCAGCGGCATCGTCAGACCCCCTCGAAGAACTCGATCTTCTGGCCGGGGGCCAGGGTCACGATGGCCTTGCGCCACGGCGTGGTGTGGCCGACGGTCTGCCCGCGGCGGTTGCCGCGACGCTTCTCCTTGGCCTTCGTGGTCAGCACGTTGACCGACACGACGGTCACGTTCTCCTTCTTGTACAGCTCCTCGATCGCCGCCTTGATCTGGATCTTGTTGGCGTCGTCGTGGACGGCGAAGGTGTACTTGCCGCGGCCCGACTCGTCGATCGACTTCTCGCTGATGACCGGGCGCAGGATGATCTCGGGCGCGGTCAGGGCGCTCATGCGTACACCTCCTGCATGCGCGCCAGCGACGGCTGCTCGATCAGGATCGTGTCCGCGTTGAGCAGGTCGACGACGTTGAGCGAGTCGGCCAGGATGATCTCGACGGTCGGCAGGTTGCGCGCCGAGAGCAGGAGCTTCTCGTCGCGCCCGGGGGCCACGACCAGCACGCGGCCGGTCGCCTCGAGCGAGGTCAGCACGCCGAGCAGGTCCTTGGTCCGGATCGCCTCGAGCCCGAAGGTGTCGATCACCTTGATCGCCTCGTCACCGAACTTGGCGGTCAGCGCGCCACGGAGCGCGAGGCGCTTCATCTTGCGCGGCAGGCGCTGCTCGTACGAGCGCGGATGCGGCCCGAACACCGTCCCGCCGCCGCGGTAGTGCGGCGCGCTGGTCGTGCCCTGGCGGGCGCGGCCGGTGCCCTTCTGGCGGTACGGCTTCTTGCCGCCGCCGCGGACCTCGCCGCGGGTCTTGGTGTCGCTCGTGCCCGTCCGCCGGCCGGCGAGCTGGGCGGTGACGACCTGGTGGAGCACGGCGGCGTTGACCGGCGCCGCGAACAGCTCGTCGCTGAGCTCCACGCTGCCGACGCTCGCGCCGGTCCGGTCGTAGACGGTGGTCTGCGGCATCGTCAGGCCTTCTTCACGATGATCAGCCCGCCGCGGGCGCCCGGGAGCGTGCCCTTGACCAGCAGCAGGTTGCGATCGGGATCGGTCCGCACGACGCGGACCTTCTTGATGGTCACGCGCTCGTCGCCCATGTGGCCGGCCATCTTGAGCCCGCGGTAGACGCGTCCCGGCGTCGTGCCCGGGCCGATCGAGCCCGGGGCGCGGTGATGGTCCGAGCCGTGGGTCTTCGGCCCGCGGTGGAAGTTGTGGCGCTTGATGTGCCCGGCGAAGCCCTTGCCCTTCGACACGCCGGTCACGTCGACCAGGTCGCCCGCGGCGAACACGTCGTCGATCGAGATCGTCTGGCCGACGGTCACGTCGTCGACGGTGTCGACGCGGAACTCGCGGAGCGTGGCGAGCATCGGCAGCCCGTCGAGCTGGCCGGCTTCCGGCTTCGACAGCTTCTTGACCACGTCGGTGCCGAGCTGCACGGCGGTGTAGCCGTCGCGCTCGGTCGTGCGCAGCCGGGTGACCGTGTTCGGCTCGATGGCGAGCACGGACACGGCGACCATCGTGCCGTCGTCCTGGAAGACCTGGGTCATGCCGACCTTGCGGCCGATCAGGCCGATCGTTGAGCCGCTCATCACATCTTGATCTCGATGTCGACGCCAGCCGCCAGGCTGAGTCGCATCAGGGCGTCCACCGTCTTGGACGAGGGGTCGAGGATGTCGACGAGCCGCTTGTGGGTGCGGATCTCGAACTGCTCGCGGCTGTCCTTGTCGATGAACGGGGAGCGCAGGACGGTGAACTTCTCGATCCGGGTCGGAAGCGGCACGGGACCGACGACGTCGGCGCCCGTGCGCTGCGCGGTCTCGACGATCTGCGCCGCCGACTGATCGAGCAGCCGGTGGTCGTAGGCCTTGAGGCGGATCCGGATCCGTTGCTTTGCCATGTCGCCCTACTCGACGATGCTGACGATGGCGCCGGCACCGACGGTCCGGCCACCTTCGCGGATGGCGAAGCGCTGGCCGATCTCGATGGCGATCGGGGTGATCAGCTCGACGCTCATCTCGACGTTGTCGCCGGGCATGATCATCTCGGCCCCGTCGGGCAGCCCGATCGCGCCGGTCACGTCGGTCGTGCGCAGGTAGAACTGCGGGCGGTAGCCGTTGTAGAAGGGGGTATGGCGGCCGCCCTCCTCCTTGGTCAGGACGTAGACCTGGGCGGTGAACTTGGTGTGGGGCTTGACCGAGCCGGTCTTGGCCAGCACCTGGCCGCGCTCGATCTCCTCGCGCTCGATGCCCCGGATGAGGCAGCCGACGTTGTCGCCGGCGCGGCCCTCGTCGAGCAGCTTCTTGAACATCTCGACGCCGGTGACCACGATCTTGCGGGTGGGCTTGACCCCGATCAGCTCGACCTCGTCGCCGACCTTGACGATGCCGCGCTCGATCCGCCCGGTGGCGACGGTGCCCCGGCCCTTGATCCCGAAGACGTCCTCGACCGGCATCAGGAACGGCTTGTCGACGCGCGCTCGGGGGTCGGGATGTACGAGTCGACCGCGTCCATCAGGGCCTGGATCGGGGCGTAGGCGGGGTCGGACGGGTCGTCGCCGGCCTCGAGCGCCTTCAACGCGCTAGCCGCGGATGACCGGGATGTCGTCGCCCGGGAAGTTGTACTTGGTCAGCAGCTCGCGGACCTCGAGCTCGACGAGGTCGAGCAGCTCCTCGTCGTCGACCATGTCGACCTTGTTGAGGAAGACCACGATGTACGGGACCTCGACCTGGCGGGCGAGCAGGATGTGCTCGCGCGTCTGGGGCATCGGCCCGTCGGTCGCGGCGACGACCAGGATCGCGCCGTCCATCTGCGCGGCGCCGGTGATCATGTTCTTGATGTAGTCGGCGTGCCCGGGGCAGTCGACGTGGGCGTAGTGGCGCGCGTCGGTCTCGTACTCGACGTGGGCGATCGCGATGGTGATCCCGCGCTCGCGCTCCTCGGGCGCGTTGTCGATCGAATCGAAGGCGCGGTACTCGGCGTCGCCCTTCAGCGCGAGGTACTTGGTGATCGCCGCGGTCAGGCTCGTCTTGCCGTGGTCGATGTGGCCGATCGTGCCGATGTTGACGTGCGGCTTGGTGCGCTCGAACTTCTTCTTGGCCATCGTGGCTGCTCCCGCTAGACCCTGGACTTCTGGACGAGTTCCGAGGCCAGGTTGCCCGGCACCTCGGCGTAGTGGCTGAACTCCATCGAGGACGTCGCCCGGCCCTGGGTCATCGACCGCAGGTCCGTGACGTACCCGAACATCTGGGCGAGCGGGATGAACGCCCGGACGACCTGCGTCGACCCGCGCGACTCCATGCCCTCGATCTGCCCGCGGCGACTGTTGAGGTCGCCGATGACGTCGCCCATGAACTCCTCGGGCATGAGGCACCTCGACCTTCATGATCGGCTCGAGGATGGCCGGATCCGCCTTCGAGAAGGCGTCCTTGACGGCCATCGAGCCGGCGATCTTGAACGCCATCTCGGACGAGTCGACGTCGTGGTACGACCCGTCGAACAGGGTGACCTTGACGTCCACGACCGGGAAGCCGGCGTAGATGCCCGTGGAGAGCGTCTCGCGGATGCCCTGGTCGACCGGCTTGATGTACTCGCGCGGGATCGTGCCGCCGACGATCTTGTCGACGAACTCGTAGCCGGCGCCCTTCTCGGCGGGCTCGAGCTTGATGATCGCGTGGCCGTACTGGCCCTTGCCGCCGGTCTGGCGGACGAAGCGGCCGTTGCCCTCGGCGGCGCGGCGGATCGTCTCGCGATAGGAGACCTGCGGCTTGCCGATGTTGGCGGCGACCTTGAACTCGCGGACCATGCGGTCGACGAGCACGTCGAGGTGCAGCTCGCCCATGCCCGGCGATGAGCGTCTCGGACGTCTCCGGGTCGGTCTTGACCCGGAAGGTCGGATCCTCCTCGGCCAGGCGCTGCAGCGCGATGGCGAGCTTGTCCTGGTCGGCCTTCGTCTTGGGCTCGATCTTGACCTCGATGACCGGCTCGGGGAAGGTCATCGACTCGAGCACGATCGGGTGGTCCGGATCGGCCAGCGTGTCGCCGGTGAAGGTGTCCTTGAGACCGACGGCTGCGGCGATGTCGCCCGCGTAGACCTCGTCGATCTCCTCGCGGTGGTTGGCGTGCATCTGGAGGATGCGGCCGATCCGCTCGCTCTTGCCCTTGACCGGGTTGTAGACGTACGAGCCGGCCTTGAGCGTGCCCGAGTAGACCCGGAAGAAGGCGAGCTTGCCGACGAACGGGTCGGCGGCGATCTTGAACGCGAGCGCGCTGAACGGCTCCGTGTCGTCGACGGCGTGCGGATGATCTCCTCGCCGGTCTTCGGGTCGAGGCCGATCATCGGCGGGACGTCGAGCGGCGACGGCAGGTAGTCGACGACCGCGTCGAGCATGTGCTGGACGCCCTTGTTCTTGAGCGCCGAGCCGGTCAGGACCGGGATGATCCGGTGGTCAGCGTGCCCAGGCGCAGGCCGCGCTTGATCTCCGCGACGGTCAGCTCCTCGCCCTCGAGGTACTTGTGGGTCAGCTCGTCGTCCATCTCGGCGACGGCCTCGATCATCGTGTGCGCGGTGCTTCTCGGCCTCGGCCGCCAGCTCGGCCGGGATGTCGCCCACCTCGATGCTGTCGCCCAGGTCGTCGCGGTAGTAGATCGCCTTCATCTCGACCAGGTCGATGACGCCCTGGAACTGTGTCCTCGCGGCCGATCGGGATCTGGATCGGCACGCGCGTTCGCGCCCGAGGCGGTCCTTGATCGAGTCGACGCAGCGCCAGAAGTCGGCGCCGGTGCGGTCCATCTTGTTGATGAAGCAGAAGCGCGGCACGCCGTAGCGGTCGGCCTGGCGCCAGACCGTCTCGGACTGCGGCTCGACGCCGGCCACGCCGTCGAAGACGACGACCGCGCCGTCGAGCACGCGCAGGCTGCGCTCGACCTCGACCGTGAAGTCCACGTGCCCGGGCGTGTCGATGATGTTGATGCGATGGTCGCCCCAGAACGCCGTCGTCGCGGCGGCCGTGATGGTGATGCCGCGCTCCTGCTCCTGGGGCATCCAGTCCATCGTGGCCGCGCCCTCATGGACCTCGCCGATCTTGTAGATCTTCTTCGTGTAGAAGAGGATGCGCTCGGTGACGGTGGTCTTGCCGGCGTCGATGTGCGCGATGATCCCGATGTTCCGCGTGCGTGCGAGCGGAACCTGTCGTGCCACGGTCGTTCCTAGCTCCCGGGTCTACCACTTGTAATGGCTGAAGGCCCGGTTGGCCTCGGCCATCTTGTGCGTCTCTTCGCGTCGCTTGACCGCGGCGCCGAGGCCATTCATCGCGTCGACGAGCTCGGCGGCGAGCTCTCGCCATCCACTTGCCCGTGCGCTTGCGGGCGGCCTGGACGAGCCAGCGGACACCGAGCGACATGCGGCGGTCGCCCGGATCTCGACCGGGACCTGATACGTCGCGCCACCGACGCGGCGGGGCTTGACCTCGATGATCGGCGTGGCGTTGCGCATCGCCGCCTCGAGGATCTCGAGGCCGGGGCGCGCGGGCTGGCCTCGGCCCGGGCGAGCGCCTGGCGGAGGATGCGCTCGGCGAGGCTCTTCTTGCCGCCCATCATCAGCTTGGCCGAGAAGCGGGCCGTGGTCCGGTTGCCGGGACGACGTCGTACTTGGTCTTGCGCGGGATGCTGGTTCGACGCGGCATCTAGCGGGCCCCGACTTGGGCTCGCCTTGGCGCCGTACTTGCTGCGACCCTGCTTGCGGTCGCGGACGCCGGCGGCGTCGAGGGTGCCCCGGATGATGTGGTACTTGACCGACGGGAGGTCCTTGACCTTGCCGCCGCGGACGAGCACGACCGAGTGCTCCTGCAGGTTGTGACCGATGCCCGGGATGTAGGCGGTGACCTCCTGCTGTTGGTCAGACGGACACGGGCGATCTTGCGCAGTGCCGAGTTCGGCTTCTTCGGCGTCATCGTGCGCACCTGGAGGCAGACGCCGCGCTTCTGGGGGGCGCCCGGGATGGCTCCTGGCGCTGACGCAGGCTGTTCCAGTTCTTGCGCATCGCGGGCGCCTTGATCTTCAGATCGCTTCCGGCCGTGACGCACGAGCTGGGTCATTGTCGGCACGAAGAC